>CAVOPC010000002.1:0-738894 GCA_963697765.1 uncultured Actinomycetota bacterium | reverse complement strand
ATGGGGCTACCTCCCGGATCGCCGTCGTTGGTGATGGCCGCCACGGTAGGCGGACGTTCTGGGTGCACGGGAGCACGGTTCTCGTCCGCTGAGAACGGACGAACCCTGCGTCCCGCGGACGCTCAGCCGAGACCGCGGGGCTGTCGGCCCACCCGCGCTGCGGTGGCCCGCAACGCCCTGGTGACCGCCTGCCGTTCCGGCTCGCGGGCGAACCGGGCGGTCGGACCCGACACGGCCACCGAGCCGAGCAACACACCGCTGGCCCCGCGCACGGCGGCGGCCGCGCAGGTGTAGCCGGCCACGAGTTCGCCGAAGTCGAAGGCGATTCCCTGCTCGGCGACGGTCGCGAGTTCGTCGTCCAACTCAGCGCGCGCGGTCAGGGTGCTGGACGTGAACCGCGGGTACGGCTCCGGGTCGAGGTGCAGGGTGCGCTGTTCGCCGGTCATCGTGGCGAGCTGGATCTTTCCCAGGGCAGTGGCATGGGCGGCCTCGTGAAAGCCGAAACCGATCGGTGGCAGCCGCGGGTGCGCCGGCGAGTCGACGGTATGCACCACCACGATCTGGGTGCCCCGGTGGATGGCCAGGTAGGCGGCGGCTCCCAAAGTGTTGTGCAGCGCGGCGATCTCGGCCGCGGTCTGCCGCGAGATGCCGATCTGCTGATGCAGTGAAACCCCTAGTTGATGAAGTTTGTACCCGAGTTCGAAGCGTTGTTCGTCACGCAGGTGAACCAGGTACTCCCCGTCCAGCAACTCACGGACCAGCCGGTAGACCGACGGCAGCGGCAACCCGGTGTCGTCGGCGATCTCGCGCGCGGTCGCACCGCCGCGGCTGGCCACCACCTCCAGAATTCCGAGGGTTCGCTGCACCGAGCCGGCCCGGCTGCCTCGCTCTTCGTCGACGCCGGCGCCCGGACGGCAATCCGTCGACGCACCCCGGTCGCTCTCGGAGGCGTTCTCGGAACCGCTCATGGCAACGTCGCCAACACTCACCCGCTCAGCCTAGCCAGCCTTCTCACGTGGCGAGAAGTACCTCTGGAGCCCTCGGGTGCCCCATGTCAGCATGGGTGCCCGAGCGCTCGACGATGAGCCTGCTCGACCGTGAGCCCGAAAGGACCAGCCGTGATCTTCATCTGCGTCAAGTGGAAAGTGAAGCCGGAATACGCCGAGCAGTGGATCGAGCTGACCCGCGACTTCACCGAGGCGACGCGGGCCGAACCGGGCAACATTTTCTTCCAGTGGTCGCGCAGTGTCGACGACGCCAACGAGTACGTGCTGATCGAGGCGTTCGCCAACGACGCGGCCGAGGCACATGTGGGCGGCGCGCATTTCAAGCAGGCCCAGGCCGATCTGCCCCAGTACCTCCAGGCCACGCCGAAGATCCGCAACGTGGTGATGGAGGGCGACCACTGGGACGAACTCGGCGAGTTCAAGGTCGAGTGACCCGCCCCCACGCAAGCGGTTCGGGTGGGCGGTCGGACGGGGTCAGTCCTCGGCGAGGGTGAGTTCGAGGCCGCCGAGAATGTTGGCCGACAGGTTGTACAGGAACGCGGTCAACGTGCCGATCGCCGTCAGCAGCACCACGTTGATGACCGCGATCAGCGCCGCGACCCCGAGCACCTTGTTGGTGTTGACGAAGTCCTCGATGCGGATCTGGGTCTGGTCGTTGGGGTTGCTCAACAGGTTCTGCAGAATGCCGTTCACCGCGTCGAAGAGGCCGGACGCGCCGATCACCGACCACACCACATAGGTGGCGAACCAGAACATGATGCCGAAGGCGATGGAGAACAGGAACGAGGTCTTCATCACCGACCAGGGATCGATCCGCGACAACCGCAGTCGCGCCTTGCGGGTGCGTCGTGACACCGAACGCGCGGACGTGACCGCGGCCGGCCGCGCCGCCTGGGCCGGTGCTGCAACCGGAGCAGCCACGGTCTGCGCCTCGACCGCCGGCTGCACCCGGGTTTCGTCCATCTCGAACGGACCTGTCGCGGCTGCTTCGTGACCGGCTGCGTAGGGGTCTGACGCGCCGTCACCGGCACCGGACGAGCTCCACACGTTGCCGGGAACGGACGTGCGGGTCTTGCCCTGCTGGTCGCTCATAATTCTCCTCGACCTGGTCAGTCGGTGGGTTGTGCGTCGGACGCATTCGGCTCAACGGTATCCGACCCCGGCCCGGAATCGGACAATGCCACCTCGGACGATTCCTCTGCTTCGACGCCGCTTTCCGGATAGAGCGCGATCACCGACACCGAATCGGCCCCCGCCACGGACACGAATTTGACGCCCATCGTGTCGCGACCCTTGGCCGGCACCTCGCTCACCGAGGAGCGGATGATCTGCCCCGAGGCCTTGATCGCCATGATCTCGTCGTTCTCCTGAACCACGAGCCCGCCGACCAGGGAACCCCGGTCCTCATTCAGCTTCATCGCCTTGATGCCCAGGCCGCCGCGGCCCTGCTGCCGGTACTCCGAGACCGCCGTTCGCTTGGCGAAACCCCCGTCGGTGACGGTGAAGACGAACCGGTCGTCCTCGGGCATGTCGGCGTCGATGATCGACATCGACAGCAGGGCATCGTCAGAGCGGAACTTCATACCCGTCACGCCGGACGTGGCCCGCCCCATCGGACGCAACTGATCCTCGGAGGCCGCGAACCGGATCGCCTGACCCTTGCGCGAGATCAGCAGGACGTCGTCGGCCCAGGAACACAGCTCGGCGCCGATCAACTCGTCATCGTCGTCACGGAAGGCCACCGCGATCACGCCCGCCTGGCGCGGCGAGTCGTAGGCGCTGAGCGAGGTCTTCTTGACCAGCCCGCGCCTGGTGGCCAGCAGCAGGTACGGGGCGTCGGTGTAGCTGCGCAGGGTGAGGACCTGGGCAATGCGTTCCTCGGGCAGGAACGACAACAAGCCGGCCACATGGCCGCCCTTGGCGTCGCGGCCGGCCTCCGGCAGCTGCCACACCTTGGCCCGGTAGACCCGGCCCAGGTTGGTGAAGAACAGGATCCAGTGGTGCGCGGTGGTCGCGAACAGGTGCTCCACCTCGTCGTCCGCGCGCAGGGTGGCGCCGCGCACGCCCTTGCCGCCGCGCTTCTGCGCCCGGTACTGATCGGTGCGGGTGCGCTTGGCGTAGCCGCCGTGGGTGATCGTGACGATCATGTCCTCATCGGGGATCAGGTCCTCGTTGGAGAGGTCGCCGTCGGCGGAGATGATCCGGGTGCGGCGGTCGGTTCCGTACTTCTCGACGATCTCGGCGAGTTCCTCGCCGATGATCCGGCGCTGCCGTTCGGGCCGGTCGAGAATGTCCTGCAGGTCGGCGATCTGACGGGTGAGTTCGGCCAGCCGGTCGAGGATCTTCTGCCGTTCCAGGGCCGCCAGCCGGCGCAGCTGCATCTCGAGGATCGCGTTGGCCTGTGCCTCGTCGATGTCGAGCAGGTCCATCAGGCCGGTGCGGGCCGCGTCGGCGTCCGAACTGGCCCTGATCAGGGCGATCACCTCGTCCAGGGCGTCAAGCGCCTTGGCCAGGCCGCGGTAGATGTGCGCCATCTTCTCGGCCTCGCCCAGCCGGAACGCCGTCCGGCGCTGGATGACCTGGATCTGGTGCTTGACCCAGTGGCTGATGAACTGGTCGAGCCGCAGCGTTCGCGGCACCTCGTCGACCAGGGCCAGCATGTTGCAGCCGAAGGTGTCCTGCAACTGGGTGTGCTTGTAGAGGTTGTTCATCACCACCCGCGGCTGGGCGTCGCGCTTGAGCACGATCACCAGCCGCTGCCCGGTACGCGCCGACGAGTCGTCCCGGATGTCGCTGATGCCGGTCATCTTGCCGGCGTTGACCAGCTCGGCGATCTTGGTGGCCAGGTTGTCGGGGTTGCACATGTAGGGCAGTTCGGTGACCACCAGCAGGGTGCGTCCGGCCTTGTCCTCTTCGATGTCGATGACCGCCCGCATGATCACGGAGCCGCGTCCGGTGCGGTACGCGTCCTCGATGCCCTTGCGGCCGACGATCAGCGCGCCGAGCGGGAAATCAGGGCCTTTGATCCGCTCGATGGCGGCCTCGAGCAGTTCCTCCTTCGAGGCTTCCGGGTTCTCCAGCGACCATTGGACGGCCTCGGCCACCTCACGCAGGTTGTGGGTGGGGATGTTGGTGGCCATGCCGACGGCGATGCCGGTGGACCCGTTGACCAGCAGGTTCGGGAACCTGGCGGGCAGCACCACCGGTTCGGTGTCGCGGTTGTCGTAGTTGGGCCGGAAGTCGACGGTGTCCTCGGTGATGTCGCGGACCATCTCCATGGCCAGTGGCGCCATCCGGCACTCGGTGTACCGCATGGCGGCCGCCGGGTCGTTGCCCGGCGACCCGAAGTTGCCCTGGCCGGCCACCAGGGGGGCCCGCATCACCCACGGCTGCGCCAGCCGCACCAGGGTGTCGTAGATCGCGGAGTCACCGTGCGGGTGGTACAGGCCCATCACCTCGCCGACGACGCGCGAGCACTTGTTCCAGCCGCGGTCCGGACGGTAGCCGCCATCGAACATCGCGTAGAGCACCCGGCGGTGCACCGGCTTGAGCCCATCACGGACGTCGGGCAGCGCCCGTCCGACGATCACGCTCATGGCGTAGTCGAGGTAGGAGCGCTGGATCTCGACGTTCAGGTCGATCTCGTCGGTGCGCCCGGCCGTGGGGACGGCGTTGGTGTCGTCGCCGGGAGTGCCGGCGTCGCCGGGCACCGCAGGGGTGCCCTCGTCGTTGGGACCGTCAGTCATCGGTCAGTCCTTCGGTCGTTGTGTCTGCGAGCGGGCGGTACGCATCAGATGTCGAGGAAGCGGACGTCCTTGGCGTTGCGCTGAATGAAGTGCCGCCGCGGCTCCACCTCCTCGCCCATCAGGATCGAGAACATCCTGTCGGCACTGGCCGCGTCCTCGAGGGTGACCTGCAGCAGGGACCGCTTGTCGGGGTCCATGGTGGTGTCCCAGAGGTCGTCGGCGTTCATCTCGCCGAGGCCCTTGTAGCGCTGGATCGGGTTGTTGTTGGGCGCCGGCAGCTTCTTGCCCGCCTCGATGCCGGAGTCACGCAGGGCGTCCCGCTCGGCGTCGTTGTAGGCGAGCTCGTGGGGCGCGTTGCTCCAGCGCAGCCGGTACAGGGGCGGCTGGGCCAGGTACACGTAGCCGTGGTCGATCAGCGGCTTCATGAAGCGGAACAGCAGGGTCAGCAGCAGGGTGCGGATGTGGGCGCCGTCGACGTCGGCGTCGGCCATCAGCACGATCTTGTGATAGCGCAGTTTGTTGACGTCGAAGTCGTCCTGCACCCCGGTGCCGAGCACGTTGAAGATCGCCTCGACCTCACGGTTCTGCAGGATCTTGTCGAGCCGGGCCTTCTCGACGTTCAGGATCTTGCCCCGGATTGGCAGGATCGCCTGGATCCGCGGGTCGCGTCCGCCCTTGGCCGAACCGCCGGCGGAGTCGCCCTCGACGATGAACACCTCGCACTCGGCCGGCTCGGTGGACTGGCAGTCGGACAGCTTGCCGTACTGCCCCGACTTGAGCAGGCCCTTGCGGCTACGGGCGATGTCGCGTGCCTTGCGAGCCGCCATTCTCGCGGACGCCGCCGCCTGCGCCTTGCGGACGATGTCGCGGCCCTCGGCCGGGTTCTTCTCGAACCAGTCGCCGAGCAGGTCGTTGACCACCTTCTGGACGAACGAGCGGGCCTCGGTGTTGCCCAACTTGGTCTTGGTCTGGCCCTCGAACTGCGGCTCAGCGAGCTTGATCGAGATGATCGCGGTGAGACCTTCGCGGATGTCGTCGCCGCTGACCCGGTCGTCGCGCTTCTTGATCAGGCCCCAGGTCTCGCCCCAGCGGTTCACCGTGTTGGTCAGGGACGCCCGGAAGCCCTCTTCGTGGGTGCCGCCCTCGTGGGTGTTGATCGTGTTGGCGAAGGTGTGCACGCTCTCGTTGAACGAACTGTTCCACTGCATGGCCACCTCGAGGCTGAGCCGCGACTCGTCGTTGGTGGCGTCGATCGCTATCACCGAAGGGTGAATGGTGTCCTTGCTGCCGGTGAGGAACTTCACGAAGTCGATCAGGCCGTCGTCGAAGCGGAAGGTGTCGCTCGGCGGCTGCTCGTCTTCTTCGATGCGGCGATCGGCCCGCTCGTCGATCAGGGTGATCGTCAGCCCCTTGTTGAGGAACGCCATCTCGCGGAACCGGGTGGCCAGCGTCTCGTAGCTGTAGTTGGTGGTCTCGAAGATCTCGCTGCTGGCGTAGAAGGTGACCGTGGTGCCGGTGTCATTCGCCGGCTCGAGGCGCTCCAGCGGGGCGTCCGGGTCGCCCAGCGAGAACGACTGCTGCCAGTGGTAGCCGTCGCGCCGCACGTCGACGGTCAGGTGGGTGGACAACGCGTTCACCACCGAAACGCCGACGCCGTGCAGGCCGCCGGAGACCTTGTAGCCGCCGTCGCCGAACTTGCCGCCCGCGTGCAGCATGGTGAGGGCCACGGTGAGCGCGGAGATCTTCTCCTTGGGGTGTTCGGAGACCGGAATGCCGCGGCCGTTGTCAATCACCTGCACGCCGCCCTCGTCCAGCAGTCGGACGATGATCGTGTCGCAGTAGCCGGCCAGCGCTTCGTCGACGGAGTTGTCGACCACCTCCTGCACCAGGTGGTGCAGGCCCCGCTCACCGGTGGACCCGATGTACATGCCCGGTCGCTTACGGACGGCCTCCAGGCCCTCCAGCACGGTGATCGCGCTGGCTTCGTAGCTGCCGGCGTCGACGGTGTGGGCCGCAGAGCCGACGGTTCGGTGACCGGTGGTCGGTTCACTCACTGGCGCTTACCCCTTGCTGCTCGGGTCTCAGTCAGACAAACACCGCCGACGACCCGAGCAAGGGAGGTGGCGGTTTGGCAACCCTGTCAGTCTACCCTGTCAACCCCCTCACGCTCGAATCTGTGGGCCTGTCCTGCAGTCAATTGTGGACAGCACGCCAAAAAACGGCCCTCTGAGTCGATCTGCCCCCTCACCCGATCCCCCATACCCCGTCGGGGGTCGACGGCTTCCCAGAGCCGTCGGGACCCACGCGGCCTAGACTGCGTCGGGTGAGCACCGAGCAGCAGCCGCAACCAGCGGCCGAGCCGGCATCTGCTGCGTCCGATCCGCCCGCGCCGTCGGCTGCCGCGCCGGCCCCGCAGCGGCGGGCCCGCAGCGTTCCGGCCCTGCTGATCGTGCTCGGCTGCCTGCTGGCGCTGCTGTGCTGCGTGTGGTGGGCGGGCGGCTTCGCACCGGCCACCAACCGGCTGTTCCGGCTGCCGGTGGGCACCGAGGTCGACATGGGCCCGATGTCGGTCAGCGTCGACCGCGCGCTGGCTCGGCAGGGCTCGTCCACCTGGACCCTCTACGTCTTCGCCCGCTGCCGCAACAACACCGACGAGCCGCTGGTCTCGACCAAGGACCGGCTGGTGAGCAACGGGTTCTCGGTCCAGCACCCGATCAGCCGCACGGTGGTCGGTGACGCCTCCCTGTTCTTCGGCCCCGGCGAGACGCTGGGCAACTCGGACGTGCTCAATCCGGGCACGGCGATGGTGCCCTGCCAGCTGGTCTTCACGTTCGACACGTTCCCGGCCACCGATTTCATCTCGGTCGGGGTCTCGGAACTGGAATGGATCGACGCCAGCCCCACCGGCGAGGGCGAGATGGTGTGGTCCGCGGACCGGATCGGCTACCGGTTCGAGGTGCCGGTGATCACCGAGCCCGAGCAGCCCTGAACTCACCCGGGCGGTGTGAGCACCGCGCGCGCCCCGATGCCGCGGTAACCGTTCACCGCGTTGACCAGACCGGCCAACTCGGCGGCGGCGTCCTCGGGAATCTGGTAGATCAGTTCGACCCTCGGCGTGCCGTCCCCCGGGGTGGCCGAGCAGTCGCCGCTCAGGGTGCGGCTGCCCTCGTAGTCAAGAGAACTCATGGACGTCCACCGGCGCCCGTCGACGGCCAGCAGGTCGAGTCGGCAGAACGCGCCCTCCGGCGGCGGGGCGTAGTCGACCACGGCGATCACCCAGAGTGCCCCCGCGGGCGCCGCGTTCAGTTCCCGGTCGGTGACCAGCAGTTGGGTGAGGGTCAGGGACGCCAACCGCATCGGCATTCCGCCCTCGGGCGCCGGGTCGGCCAGCCCGCCGGGCGGCACCTGCGCGAACGTCGGGGTGTTGCGGGCGTGCAGGTACGACAGCCACCCGACCGCGATGGCGAGCACCAGGGCGAACGACGCGGCCGTTGCCACCCATTGGCGCCGGCGGTCGGTCACCGGATCACCTCCGGCCGCCCGCTGACCGCCTTGACGGTGTCGTACTGCGAGGCCTCGAACGTTTCGTCCGCCGTGGCCTCGCTGATCCCGAGCGGCACGTCGACCTGCGGATCGAACGCGTAGATCGGCGGCCGGTCGAGGAAGGTGGCGGTGAACCCTGGCAGGTCGTGCGCGCTCAACTCGAACACCACGTCCTGGGTGATGCGGAATCCGGGCTGCGGAACGCTGACCCGGTCTCTGGGGGCGAAGGTGCGGCTGCCGTTGGTGCCACCCACCTCCCAGCTCGTGCTGCGCTCGGTGCCGTCGGTCGCCACGGTGACGTTCACAGCCAAAAAGATCACCGCGCTGCGTCCGACGAACAGGTCATCGTTGTAGAGCACCTGGCCGATCCGCCACGAGTTCACCGTCACCGTGGAGTCGTACAGCCGCCCCGGGCGTCCGACATCGACCACCCGGACCGCCTCGTGGGGAAACTCGCCCGTGAACGCGTTCAGCGCGATCATCGCCACGCAGGCCGCGAGAGCGACCAGCCAGTGAGTTGCGCGGCGGGTCATCGGGTCGACTCCTCTGGTTGCTGGACGACTGCCTCGGGTTGCCCGGCACGAGCGGCGAACAGGGCCAGGCAGGCGTGAAAGGCCGTGGCCAGCAGCACCCAGCGGATCGGTTCCACCACCACCTCGACGAACAGGTCGATCGGCGGCCCGGCCACGGACCAGAAGGTCGCCGGATGGCCACCGAGAGTGGCG
Organism: uncultured Actinomycetota bacterium; assembly: GCA_963697765.1. GTDB lineage: Bacteria > Actinomycetota > Actinomycetes > Propionibacteriales > Propionibacteriaceae > Micropruina. The sequence goes on along the minus strand of CAVOPC010000002.1, from coordinate 729,873 downwards.
TACAGCACGCGTTTGATCCAGTCCTCGCCGGTGGTCAGCAGGCCGTAGCAGAGTACGAAGGCGGCGAAGAAGGTCGAGCCGACGCCGAGCACCAGGCGCAGCGACTGAAAGGCGGGCAGGTACTTGTCGTTCAGGTCGCCGAAGAACGCCTCCTGGAACTCCAGGGCCACCCGTCGCTGCCCATCGCCGATCCGCACCTGCGTCGAACGGGCCGCAACGGTGACCGGACGTCCGCGGCGCCAGAGATCGGCCGCCGAGACCACCTGACTGCCGAACACGAGGGCGGCCAGTGCCAGCCACAGCATCGGCTCGATCAGCATTGCGGTGACGCCCGGCCACACCGTGTCCCACCACAGTGCACCGAGCTGGCTCAGCAGTGCGGAGATGTCGATGCCCATGGCGGCTGCCACCTGCTGCAGGCCCCAGCTCGGGTAGTCGAGCCAGACCCGGAACGTCTGATCGTCCACCCAGTGCTTCACGCTGACCACCAGTTGCCGGCCGCTGAGCACCACGATCAGCATGAAGAAGCCCTCGATGAGCGCCGCGAGCAGTCCGAGCGGACGAAAGCCGCTGCGTTCGTGCCACCAATCGATCAACCGCCGGACCACGTACAGCCCGGCGATGATGCCGATGATCAGCCAGACGGAGTTGCCGCTGCCCTGGGGGTTCAGCTGCGCGAGCACCGGACGCTCGAAGGTCAGCCCGCCGAACACGTAGTAGTCGACCTGAATGTTGTTGGCCGCATCGGTGACCACGTCGAAGACGGCGTAGATGCCCAGGAACGGCAGCAGGGTCATCGACAACAGGTGCGAGATCGAGGTGTCGCGCGGGTCGTCGTCCGGCAGCGGAAGGGAACGGCGGATCTGCAGTTCCTGGCCCGCGATCCGTAGCCCGATGATGATCGCCGACAGCCTGACCACGAAGCCGATCGACATCATCAGCAACGAGAGCCATGCGCTGACGTCGACCACCACGGCGGCCAGTTGGGCGAACAGCCGGTAGCCCAGCCAGCCGAACATGGCCACGATGAGCAGTCGCGGCAGGCAGCGCCACCAGACCAGTCCGGTCGTGGTGATCAGCTGGTTCAGCCCGCCGGCCAGGCTGCGGAGTGCCTCCATCGTGGTTGCGATCCTAACCGGGCCGCGGTTCGGCTCAAGGTCGGCTCAGCCGTAGGTGTCGCGCGGGCCGCGTCCGTCGCGCACACTGCGCATGCCGTGCTTCCAACTCGGGGCGTCCGGACCCTTGACCACGATCCGCAGCACGGTGCCGTCGCCGAGCTGGTCGTTCAACCGGGCGACGATGGACGGGGCCAGCAGCCGCAGATTGGTCGCCCAGGCGGTGGTGTCGGTCCGCACCTGCAGAACCTTGCCTTCGAAGCCTTCCGGCGTGGAGTGCTCGGCGTTGGTCGCGCCGACCAGGTCGCTCCACCGGCCGAGCAGGTGGTGCAGGTTGACGTCGGTGGCCCAGCCGGAGCTGGCGATCAGTTCGTCCAGGGCCTCGCCGAGCGGTTGCGGATCGCCCACCGGACGGTCCTTGGCCGGCTTTGGCCGGCGGGGCGGCTTGGCCGGCCTGCGGTCGGGGGTGGCGCCTTGGGCCGAGCGGGCGATCAGGCGGGCCAGTTCGATACCCGTCGGGTCATGCTCCGGCATCGCTCACCTCACTCACCTCGCCGCCGCCGACCAGGAACCGTCGCCCGGCGAGCTGCGGAGGCACGTCATCAGGTACCGCGGCGGTGATCAGCACCTGCTCCGCTTCCTCGATCATGCCTGCCAGGCGGCCCCGGCGCAGCTCATCGAGTTCGGCGAACACATCGTCCAGGATCAGCACCGGCTCCACCCCGTCGCCGCGCAGCAGCGCGAAGGCACCCAGTTCGAGTGCCAAGGCGAACGACCACGACTCACCGTGGGACGCGTAGCCCTTGGCCGGCAACGCGCCCAGGCTGAGTACCAGGTCGTCGCGGTGCGGGCCGACCAGGCACACCCCGCGCTGGATCTCGTCGTTACGACGCTGCGCCATCGCCTCCGTCAGCAGGGTTTCGATCTCGCCGCGGGTGGTGGTGGCATCGGCGCCGATGGCGCACCGGTAGTCGACCCTGGCGTCGTTGTTGAGTGGCGCGATGGCGGTGTAGGCGGCCGCCACGTGCGGAGTGAGGTCGGCCAGGGTCGCCAGCCGGGCCTGCATGAGTTCGGCTCCGAACCGGGCCAGCGACTCGTCCCAGACCAGCAGGGTCGTCTCGGCGTCGGCCTGCAGCGAGCGGGGCCGGCCGCCGAGCGACTTCAGCAGGGCGGATCGTTGCCGCAGCACCCGGTCGTAGTCCGCGCGGACGCCCGCCAGCCGTGGCCACCTGGTGGTGATCAGCTCATCGATGAACCGCCGCCGCTCGCTGGGATCGCCCTTGACCAGGGCCAGGTCCTCCGGTGAAAAGACGACCGTCCGCAGGGCGCCCAGCAACTCGCGCGGGCGGCGCAGCGGGGCCCGGTTGAGGCTCGCACGGTTCGCCTTGCCCGGAACGATCTCCACCTCGAGCAGCAGTTGCCGCGCATCGTCCAGCCCGGCCTGGACGCGGGCCCGGACGATCGCCCGTTGCGCGGTGTGCCGCACCAGGGGCTGATCGGACGCCACCCGGTGCGAGCCCAGCGTGGCCAGGTAGTCGACCGCCTCGATCAGGTTGGTCTTGCCCTGCCCGTTGGCTCCGGTGAAGGTGGTCACACCAGGCCCGAGCGCCACCTCGACCGACCCGTACGACCGGAAATCGGCCAGCGAGAGGTGGGTGACGAACACGCGGCCACCCTATGACACCGCGCGACCGAGGGAACTGCGGGGGAGTTTGCGACCGAAGGCTGGTTGTCTCGACCCGGGACCCCCACCCCGCACCGACCCCCTGACCAAGGCTGATCAGGGAGTCGGATCCGTCTTCACCGCGTGTCCTCCGAACTGGTTGCGCATCGCGGCGACCATCTTCATCGACGGCGAATCCTCCTGCTGCGAGGTGAACCGCGCGAACAGCGCGGCCGCCATGGTGGGCACCGGCACGCCGAGTTCGACGGCGGCGTTCACCGTCCAGCGACCCTCGCCCGAGTCGGCCGCGTAGCCCTCGATGCCCGCCAGGTGCGGGTCGTCCTTCAGCGCCAGCACCAGCAGGTCGAGCAGCCACGACCGGATCACGGTGCCTTCGCGCCAGGAGTTGAAAACCTCCGGAACGTTGGTCACCTGACCGGCGGCCTCGATCAACTCCCAGCCCTCGGCGTAGGCCTGCATCAGCCCGTACTCGATGCCGTTGTGCACCATCTTGACGAAGTGGCCGGCGCCGACCTTGCCCGCATGCACGAAGCCGTATTCGCCGTCCGGCTTGAGTGCGTCGAAGATCGGCATGGCGGCCGCCACGTCGGCGTCGTCACCACCGACCATCAGCGCGTAGCCGTTCTGCAACCCCCACACCCCGCCGGACACGCCGCAATCGAGAAAGTGGATACCCTTGTCAGCGAGCACTTTTGCGTGCTTGTCGTCTTCGGTCCACTTGGTATTGCCGCCGTCGATGACGATATCGCCCGGGCTGAGCAGGTCACGCAGTTCGGTGATCACCGGGTCGACCACCTGGATCGGCAGCATCACCCACACGATGCGCGGTGACCCGGTCAGCTTGCTGATCATGTCCTGCATGGACGTGGAGTCGCTCACGTCAGGGTTGCGGTCGTAGCCGACGACAGTGAGACCGGCGTGGCGCATCCGCTCGCGCATGTTGTTGCCCATCTTGCCCAAGCCGACGAGTCCGAGTTCCATGGGGTTCCTTCCAACCTGAGGGCGGGCGGGAGCGCTCGTCCGGATGCACGCGAGCCTACGTTCAGGCAGGCAACCTCATCAGCATGATCACGTGCCGGTAGTCGGTCAACGGCTCGCCGTCGATCTCATTGAGCGCGGTCAGCAGGCAGGGCTTGCCGGGTGCCGTGAAGGCGAAGTTCACGTAGGGGGCGTCGAGGGCCGAAAGGGCATCCGACAGGTAGTGCGGGTTGAAGCCGGCGGCGGTCATCGACATACCGTTGCCGGTCTCGTCGCTGACCACGGCCTCGAGCGCCTCGACCGCCTGCGCCTGGTCACCGGTGGCGGCCTCGAGGGTGATCGCCTGATCCCCGATCAGCATGCGCAGGGACGTGTTGCGCTCGGCCACCAACCCGACGCGCTTGACCGCGGCGATCACCTCCGCGGTATTGGCCCGCACGGTCAGCGCGGCCTGCACGTTCATCAGGTGCCGAACCTTGGGGAACTCACCGTCGAGCAGGCGGGTGGTGATCTCGCGGACGCCGGCCGCGCCGTCGCCCTCGAAGCCGATCAGGCCGTCACCGGCCCCGGTGCCGGACAGGCTGAGGGTGACCACCTCGCCCGAGGTCATGGACTTGGCGGTTTCACCGAGCACCCGGGCCGGCACCAGGGCGGCACCGTCGGTGCGGGTGCTGCTGGGATTCCACGGGATCTCTTTCAGTGCCATCCGGTAACGGTCCGTGGCGAGCAGTGACAGCGTCTCGCCCTCGATCTCCATGCGCACGCCGGTGAACACCGGCAACAGCTCGTCGCGGCCCGCGGCCACCACGACCTGCGCCACGGCACGGGAGAAGTGGTCGCTGGCTACTGTGCCGGTGGCGTCAGGCATCGTCGGCAGTGCCGGGTAGTCGTCCACCGGAAGAGTCTGCAGGGTGAACCGGGCGCTGCCGCAGACCAGTTCCATCCGGGAGGAGTCGGCGGTGATGTCGACCGGCTTGTTCGGCAGCGACCTGGCGATGTCGGCCAGCAGCCGTCCGGACACCAGTGCGACACCGTCCTCTGCCACGTCCGCCTTCACCGCGATCCGCGCCGACGTCTCGTAGTCGAAGCTCGACATCACCACCTGGCCGTCGGCAGCCTTCACCAGCAGCCCCGCGAGGATCGGCACGCTGGGCCTGGTGGGCAGGCTGCGTGCGGTCCACGCCACGGCTTCGGCGAGGACATCGCGATCGAGACGGATCTTCACGTGGCTCCCTTGCTCAGTACGTCCGGGGATCGATCATATCCGCAGCACCTCTCTCGGTCCCGTCTTCCACACATTGGGGACGCCGCTGCTTTTATGATTTCTTGTCAAGTATCAACTCTTCGTAGTCATAGCTGGTGTGAATTCGGTGGACAACCGGCAAAACCGCTGGCCGGACGGCGATCCGGCACGTTGACGAGGCTGTGCACAACCCGAAACTACACGGTGAGTAGTTGCGGACGGTTCCGGGCCCGGATCGTCGGTCCACAACCGGAGCCCGGCGATGTGGGTGGTTGTCCACCGGATGTTCGATCCGGAACGTGGCGTGGGCAGGGGTCTCGACAAGCTCGACCAACGGTGAGCTCGACCGACGACGAGCGCGGCCTGGCAGGGGACTCGACCAGTTCGACCAACGACAGGCTGGACCGACGAAGCGTCAGCGCTTGGCGGCCCGTTGCTTGATCCGGTTGGTCAACTCGGCGACCTGGTTGAACACCTTGCGGTCCTCGCCCATCAGGTTGCGGATCTTCTTGTTGGCGTGCATCACCGTGGTGTGATCGCGGCCACCGAAGGACTGCCCGATCTTCGGCAGCGACAGGTCAGTCAGCTCTCGGCACAGGTACATGGCCATCTGCCGCGCCATCACCACCCCCTGGACCCGGCTAGTCCCGCACAGGTCCTCGGTGCTGATCGAGAAGTAGGCGGCGGACTCGGACTGGATCAGCGTCGCCGTGATCGGGGTGTCGTCACCGTGCGGGATCAGGTCGCGCAGCACCACTTCGGCCAGCTGCAGGTCGACTTCCTGGCGGTTCAGGCTGGCGAAAGCCGTCACCCGGATCAGTGCACCTTCGAGCTCGCGGATGTTGGCCTGGATCTTCGACGCGATGAACTCCAGCACTTCGGGGCCGGCGGTCAGCCGCTCGGCGGCCGCCTTCTTGCGCAGGATCGCGATCCGGGTCTCCAGGTCGGGAGGCTGGATGTCGGTCATCAGCCCCCACTCGAACCGGCTGCGCAGCCGCGGTTCCAATGCCTCCAGAGACTTGGGCGGACGATCGGAAGTGATCACGATCTGCTTCTGCGCGGTGTGCAGGGTGTTGAACGTGTGGAAGAACTCCTCCTGGGTCTGAATCTTCGACTCCAGGAACTGGATGTCGTCGATCAGCAGCACGTCCACGTCGCGATAGTTCCGGCGGAAGTCCGCCGTGCGGTTCTCGCTGATCGCGTTGATGAAGTCGTTGGTGAGCTCCTCGGTCGAGACGTACTTGACCCGCCGGTTGGAGTGGTAGTTGCGGACGTAGTGGCCGAGCGCATGCAGCAGGTGGGTCTTGCCCAGGCCCGACTCGCCGTAGATCATCAGCGGGTTGTACGCCTTGCCGGGGGCCTCGGCCACGGCCACCGCGGCGGCATGGGCGAACCGGTTCGAACTGCCGATGACGAACGACTCGAAGGTGTACTTCGGATTCAGCCGTCCGCCGGAGCGGTCGCTGGTCTCCACGGACGCCGTCAGCACCGGCCCGGCCGGTGGCAGCGGAGGCGGCGGATCGAAATCGTCGTCCTCCGGCTCGTCGTGCCCGGAGGCGGCGATCACCAGCGCGATGCCCACCGGGCTGCCGAAGTAGCTGGTGAGTTCAGCCTCGACCCAGGTGCGCAGGCGGGATTCCACCCGGGCGCGGGTGAACTCGTTGGGCACGCTGATGATCACTGTGTTGTCGTGCATGGTCTCGGCCCGGGTGTTCCTCAACCAGGCGCGGGACGGGGCATCGGCCTCGGACCAGACGAACCGCCAGGCGTCCTCCAGGTCGGCCGGCGGTATCACTGGAGGGGTGGCCGGCAGGTCGGGCAACTGTCTTCCCTTTCCTGCGCTCGCACGGGTCGCCTGAGTCGTCCACACAAGTTGTCCACAGGGTGTGAACAAGATCTCCGCTCCGAGGTGGGCACACTTCCCAGGGGCCAACGGACCGAAACGCTAGCCCTCCCCTGGGGTCATCCGCAAACCCAATCTCAGAATTTTCCTGACCTACGGCGTGTCGGCTCGACGCCCGCCGGGTATCGTCCAGTTTGCCCAACGGTCACCACGCCGCGTAACCTTGCTAGGTCGCCGCCAGCGATCCACCTGCGTGCGTCCGTCGTGGGCGTATCGGTTCCAGAAGACATTGAAACGGGGAGCACTTCCGTGAGCAAGCGCACTTTCCAGCCGAGCAACCGGCGTCGCAGCCGCACCCATGGGTTTCGCCTGCGCATGCGCACCCGCGCCGGGCGCGCCATCCTGTCGGCCCGCCGTAGCCGGGGCCGCACCCGCCTCGCCGGCTGACCAGTTCCTGACGAGTCGTCGGGTGCTGGCCAAGGCCGCGCGGCTGCGTACCGCTGAGGAGTTCCGCACCACCATCCGTCGTGGTGCACGCTGCGGACGCCCCACCCTGGTGCTGCACATGATGCGCACCGACAACCCGCCGTCACGGGCGGGTTTCGTCGTGTCCAAGGCGGTGGGCAACGCGGTGCGGCGCAACCGGGTCAAGCGTCAACTCCGGCACCTGGTGGCCGGACGGCTGGCCGAGGCGCCATTCGCGCTGGACGTGGTGGTGCGCGCGCTGCCCGGCTCCGGCACCGTCGCCGACGACCTGGATCAAGCCTGGACGCTCACCACGGCGAAGCTGGCAGGCCGATGAGAATCGTCCTGATCGGCCTGCTCAAGGGCTACCGCGCCGTGATCAGCCCTTTGTACGGGTCGGTCTGCAAGTACTACCCGTCGTGCTCGGCCTACGCCCTCGAGTCGGTCACCGTGCACGGCGCCTGGCGCGGCACCGGCCTGGCGCTACGCCGGCTCGGCCACTGCCATCCCTGGTCGCTGGGTGGCTATGACCCGGTTCCGGGCACCCAGGCCGCCGCCGACTGGGCCGAGGAACAACGCACGTCCCACACCGAACTTCGAGGAGCACCGTGATCCCACGCATTCCGCAGCTTGTCCCGCTGGACCTGTGGTCAGACTTCCTCGGTGCCCTGAACACCATGATGGCGCCGCTGTACTACGCGGTGTCGTGGATCATGAGCAGCTTCCACACCATGTACGCGTCCATGCTCGGACCCGACAACGGCTGGTCGTGGGCGCTGGCCATCATCTCGCTGACCGTGGTGATCCGCACCGCGCTGATCCCGCTGTTCGTCCGGCAGATCCGGTCGTCGCGCAACATGCAGCTGCTCGGGCCACAGGTGAAGGCACTGCAGGAGAAGTACGCCCACGACCGTGAGCGGCTCGGCCAAGAGACGATGAAGCTCTACAAGGACGAGGGCGTCAACCCGATGGCGTCCTGCCTGCCGCTGGTGCTTCAGATGCCGATCTTCATAGCCCTCTACCAGGTGCTTTGGCAGGCGTCCCAAGGTCACGCGATCGGCGTGTTGACCGTCGAGCAGGCCGAATCGTTGCGTAACGCGACCATCTTCGGCGCGAAGCTGTCCGCCACCTTCTGGCCGCTGACCGACGGATTCGGGCCGACCCAGATCCTGTGCGCCGTGCTGATCATCAGCATGACCGGGGTGTTGTTCATCACCCAGCTGCAGCTGATGCGCAAGAACATGCCGCCCGAGGCCCTGACCGGCCAGATGGCGCAGCAGCAGAAGATCATGCTGTACGTGTTCCCGCTGATGTACCTGTTCATGGGCGTGAATATTCCGATCGGCGTGCTGCTGTACTGGCTGGTCTCCAACGTCTGGACGATGACGCAGCAGTACATCCTGATCCACAACAACCCGGCGCCGAACACCCCTGCCTACATCGACTGGGAGGAGCGGATGCGGGCCAAGGGCAAGGATCCCGACGAGCTCGCCCGCCAGCGCGGCGGCAAGGGACGACGCAAGACCGCGGGCCAGGCCGCCGAGACCGACACCACGAAGGTGGCCCGGCAGGGATCGACCGCGACCAAGTCGCCCGATACCACCGAAGAGCAGGCCCAGGTGCAGCGCCAGCAGGTGCAGCGGCAACAGCCGCAGCGGTCCAGCCGCGCAAACCGTAAACCGGGCCAACCCAAGACCAAGCCGACCACTGGCGAAGCCTGAGCCACAGGAGTGACGCAGATGACCGATGTGCAGACCGAAACCGAGAACGCGACCCCGGACCTGAGCGACGAGGCGAACGAGAACACGATCCCGACCGACGACATTGAACAAAGCGACGGCACGCAGCAGGGCGAGGACGCGCAGAGCGAGGACACCCAGCAGGGCGAGGACACGCAGCAGGGCGAGGGCGAGGGTGCGGACGGACCGACCCGGTCCAAGCGCGAGCAGGCTCTCGACAACGAGGGTGAAATTGCGGCCGACTACCTGGAGGAGCTGCTCGACATCGCCGACCTGGACGGCGACATCGACACCTACAGCGAAGGCGGACGGGCGCACGTCTCGATCGTCACCGAGGGCGACGTGCTGGTCGGCCGCAACGGTGAGGTGCTGGAGGCCCTGCAGGAACTCGCCCGGCTGGCGGTGATGACCGAGACCGGTCACCGCTCCCGGTTGATGCTCGACGTTGCCGGACACCGCGACAAGCGGCGCAAGCAGCTCGAGGTGCTTGCGAAGGACGCGATCGCAGAGGTGGTCGACTCGGGCGAGCCCGTCCGCTTGGCCCCGATGAATCCGTTCGAGCGCAAGATCGTCCACGACGTCGTGGCGGGTGCCGGCCTGGTCAGCGAGTCCGAGGGCGAGGAGCCCCGCCGTCGGGTCGTGGTGCTGCCCAACAAGTAGGGCTGACTTCTCTGATGAGGGGTCGAGATCGTGTTTGAGCTCTCAAAACCCAGGGTTCTCGACACGCTCGACCGGCGGGGCGGGCCTGACCGGCGGACCTAGGTTTCGAGGATCGGTCGGTTGAGCTTTCGAGACCCAGGGGTCTCGACAAGCTCGACCAACGGACATGGCTCGACCGGCATCGAGGTCTCGACGAGGCCGACAATCTGTTTGGAACCTGACCGGCAATGGGTTTTCACGGGCCTTTCGGCGGCTTCGGCTTGGCCTCACCCTTCGGGTGCAGTAGACAGAACCCGTGGAGACGGCGCGTGAGGTGTTCGGAGATCGGTACGAGCTCGCCTCGGCATATGTCGACATATTGTCAAGTCGAGGAGTCGAGAGAGGACTGGTCGGTCCGCGGGAGGTGGATCGACTCTGGCCGCGCCACGTGCTGAACTCCGTGGCCGTTGCCGGGTTGATCGACCGGTCGGCGACGCTGCTCGACGTGGGCTCCGGAGCCGGGTTGCCCGGCATACCGCTTGCGATCCTTTGTCCGGACCTCACGGTCACCCTGCTCGAGCCACTGCTGCGCCGGTCGACCTTCTTGACCGAGGTGGTGACCGAACTCGGCCTGGACAAGTCCGTCACGGTGATCCGCGGCCGGGCCGAGGATCAGCATGGCAGCTATCAGGTGGTGACCTGTCGCGCGGTCGCATCCCTGCCCAAGTTGCTTGGCTGGTGCCTGCCGTTGGTCGCTCCGCACGGTCAACTGCTCGCCATCAAGGGTGAAAGTGCCGAGCAGGAACTCGTCGAAGTACGCAGCCTGCTGCGCGCTCGACGCCGCACCGGTGACGTCGTCTCGGTCACCGCCCACGCCGACGCGGAGCCGACCTGGGTGGTCCGGGTGCGCTGAGCGAGGCGAATCGCGGCGCGCGCGCCGAGGAGCGGCGCCCGAAACGATCGCGCGGATAGGCTCGGTGGTCGAACGGCGATCGAGTTTTTGAAAGGCTGCATCGTGGTGTTGTGGGCGAGGGTTTCACGTGAAACAACATGCTGGGGGGCGCCGAGGTGACGCAGGCGCACGCTCCACGCAGGGTGCTGTACGACAGTGCGGAAGTCGAACCCGTCGCGGTTGACCTGCCGCACGCCGGCGTTCCACGTGAAACGGGCCCGCTGCCGGTTCCCGATGCGACCAGGGTGTTCGTGATCGCGAACCAGAAGGGCGGCGTCGGCAAAACCACGACGGCCGTGAACGTCGCTGTGGCTCTGGCTGCCGGTGGGCTCCGGGTGCTGGTGATCGACCTCGATCCGCAGGGCAACGCGTCCACGGCCCTCGGCATCGACCACGACGCCGGCGTCCCCGGTACCTACGAGGTGCTGATCGACGGCGATCCGATCGCGCGACACGTGCAGCAGTCCCCCGAGTCAGCAAACTTGTGGGTGCTGCCCGCCACGATCGACCTGGCCGGGGCGGAAATCGGGTTGGTCGACCTTGCTGGGCGCGAGAGCCGTCTGCTCCGGGCGCTCAACGAGGTGCTGACCGACCGGAGCGTCGACTACGTCTTCATCGACTGCCCCCCGTCGCTCGGCCTGCTCACCCTGAACGCATTGGTGGCGGCCGAGGAGCTGCTGGTACCCATTCAATGCGAGTACTACGCCCTCGAGGGCATGTCCCAACTGCTGCGGACGATCGACCTGGTCAAGGGCACGATGAACGATCGGCTGCGCGTCTCGACGATCGTGCTGACCATGTTCGATGCGCGAACCCGCTTGTCGGCGCAGGTCGCGGCAGAGGTGCGCGCGCATTTTCCGGACGAGACGTTGCTGACCTCGATCCCCCGCTCTGTGCGGGTTTCCGAGGCGCCCAGCTATGGGCAGACCGTGATCAGCTACCACCGGGCGTCCGCAGGCGCCGAGGCCTACCTCCGGGCGGCCGCCGAGATCGCCCACCGCCAGCCCCCGTCGAAGGGATCGTCATGACCGTCACAAAACCCCGCAGCGGCCTGGGCCGCGGCTTGGGCGATCTGATCCATCGCACCGACCCGGCTCTGGAACCTGCGCGCGCCGCTCCCCTGGCCGTCGAGCCGCCCGAAGGCTCCCACTACGCCGAACTGGCGGTGGGCAGCATTCGTCCGAACCCCAAGCAGCCCCGTACGGTGTTCGACGAGGACGCCCTGGGTGAACTGGTCGAATCGATTCGTGAGGTGGGCCTGCTGCAGCCCGTGGTGGTGCGTCCGCTGGGTGACGAGCAGTACGAACTGGTGATGGGGGAGCGCCGGCTGCGTGCCACCCAGGCGGCCGGGCTGGAGACCATTCCGGCGATCGTCCGGCCGACGCAGGAGCACGACCTGTTGCGGGACGCCCTGCTGGAGAACCTGCACCGGGCCCAGCTGAACCCCTTGGAGGAAGCCGCGGCCTACCAGCAGCTGCTCACGGACTTCGGTTGCACGCAAGAGGAACTGTCCGGACGGATCAAGCGCAGCCGACCGCACATCAGCAACACGATCCGGCTGCTGCAACTGCCTGCGTCGGTGCAGCGGCGGGTGGCGGCAGGGGTGCTCAGTGCGGGGCATGCCCGGGCCATCCTCGGGGTGTCCGACCCGCTGGCGATGGAACGGCTCGCGCAGCGGGTGGTCGCCGAGAACCTCTCGGTGCGTGCGGTCGAAGAGATCGTGGCGTTGGGTCAACGCGACGAGCGGCCGACGCCGCGCACGCGGATTGTGCGGGAACCCAGTGCGCAGGCCAGCGCACTGGAGGCGCGTCTGGTCGAGAGGCTGGACACCCGCGTCAACGTGGTGATGGGTGCCAGGGGCAAGGGCCGGATCGTGATCGACTTCGCCGGCGATGATGACCTGGAGCGGGTGGCCGATCTGTTGGGCGCCGGTTTGTCTGTATGACTACTCGGCCACAAATATCTTTATCGATATTTGATTGAGTATCGAGCAGCGGTCCAGCAGCAAGAGACCCCGGGCTTGCCCCAGGGATCCTGTCGCCGGGATGACGGGCTACGCGGGCTCCGGTTCGGCGTCGTTGACATCGACCGCGGCCAGTCGTTCGTGGACGTCCTTCGTCGCGTAGCGCTCAGCGACGAACGAGAGAAACGGCACCGTGCCGGCCAGGGCGATCAGGATCAGCCGTAGCCAGGGCCAGTTCACCCGTCGCCCGAGGTCGTAGGCGGTGATCAGCAGAATCAGGTAGAGCCAGCCGTGCGGGACGCCCGTCCAGGTGACCACCGTGTCGTCGTGGCCGAAGTACTTCAGCGGCACGCCGACGCAGACCAGCACCACCAGCAGGCAGCCGACCACCCAGGCCATGATCCGGTAGCGCAGCAGGGCCGAACGCACGGCGGGCACATCATCACGGGTCATCACGTTGTCCGAGGTTACCTGGGCGGCCGCCGGCTCAGGTCACGGTCCGCCGCGGGTGGGGCCTCAGCCGAGTTCGGAGCCGCGCGGCGCCGAAAGAGGCTCCGGACGGGCCATGTTCTGGGCGATCTTGATGCTCAGGCCGAGGCCGAACAGGGCGAAGACCCACCACTGCAGTGCGTAGCCACTGTTTCGCCATGAGCCCTCCCCGGAGGGCAGGGCCACCGCTGCCGGCGCGAGGCCCTGCTGGGTCGCCTCGGCGGCGGCGAGGGTGATGAACCCCGGCATCAATGGCTGGGCCCAAAGCTGGGCGAGTTGGGCCAACCGGACCGATCCCAGTGAATAACCCGTAGCCAGCTGGTGATCCGCGGCGGGCTCGGACGGCAGGAAGATGCCTGTCTGGGTCAGTTCACCCGATGGCACGGACGGAGCCGCGGCACCCATTGCGATGGATCCGCGGACGACGGGCAGCACACGTCCGTCGGCGAGTTCGAGCGCAGACAGCACCCGGACGACGCCGTCCGGACCGAGCACCCGCTGCTGGTCGGGCAGATAGTGGCCGGCGACGCTGACCGGCTTGCCGTAGATGTCGCCCACCGTGCCGTCGGCGCTCACCTGAGTGAGCAGGGGAACGGGTGCTTGCTGCGCCCGGGCCGACACCGACGCGTTGCCCTGGTCGGTGAAAACCTGGAGTTGCCAGAAACCCAGCCAGGTCATCACCGCCGCGGCGATCAACCCCACGCCGATCACCAGCCCCTGTCGGACGCGGAGCGGCATATCAGGCCTTGCTGCGAGCGGGTCCCCTGGCGTGCGCCTGCCGAACGAGGGCGGAGCACAGCTCCCGGAAGTCCTCGCCGGCGGCCTCCACCGAGAGCGGCACCAGGGACGTCTCGGTCATGCCCGGAGACACATTGGTCTCGATGAAGGTGGGACCCTCGGGTCCGATGATGATGTCGGTGCGCGACAGGTCACGCAGCCCCAGTTGCTCATGCACGCGCAGCGCCAGGTCGGCGCACGTGGCCGCGTCGGCGTCCGAGATCTCGGCGGGGCACAGGAACCGGGTCTCACCCGCGGTGTAGCGGGCCGTATAGTCGTACACCCCAGAGCGCGGACGGATCTCCACCGCAGGCAGTGCCCGCGGGCCGTCGCCGGTGTCGACCACGGTGACCGCCACCTCGGTGCCGGTGATGAACTGTTCGATCACGGCCGTCTCGCCGTAGGCGTAGGCGCCCACCATGGCAGCGGGCAGCCCGTCGACATGCTCCACCTTGGTGCAGCCAAGGGCCGACCCGCTACGGCTCGGTTTGACCATCAGCGGTAGTCCGAGCCGTTCCACCACGCTCAGCACGAGTGCCCTGGCACCGAGTTCGCGGAACACCGAGTTGGGCAGGGCGATCTGCTCGGGGGTGCGGACGTCCAGCAGCGGCGTGCAGATCGACTTGTCGAAGGCGCGTTGGGAGGCCGGACCGGTGGAACCGACGTACGGCACCTGGAACAAGTCGAGCACTTGGCGCAGCGAGCCGTCCTCGCCGTCGCCGCCGTGCAGCACCGGAAACACCACCGGGTCAGGCGTGGTGGTCAACAACTCGGCCAGGCCGGCGTTGACGTCGGACTCGATCACCTGGTGGCCGAGGTCGCGCAGGGCCTGCGACACCCGCCGTCCCGAGCGCAGCGACACCTCCCGTTCATGCGAGAGTCCTCCGGCGAGGACGACGATGGTGCCGATGTCGCTGCTCATGTGCCTCTTCTTCAAGGTTCGGGACTCAGGTGATGTTCGGTGCCGGGCCGGCGGTGATGTCGCGGTACAGGTGTGCGGCCGTGCCGACGCCGATGCCGAAGGTGCTCAGCATGTCGAGTTCGTCGTGCAGCACCTCGCCGAGGCGGCGGGTGCCCTCGATGATCCGCTCGGGCGTCGGAAAGCAGTACGACAGGCGCATGTTGCGACTGCCCAGCCCGTCGGCGTAGAAGGCGGTGCCCGGCACGTAGGCGACCCGGGCCGACACCGCGCGCGGCAGCATCGACTGCGAATCCAGGCCCTCCGGCATGGTCAGCCAGACGAAAAAGCCGCCGGTCGGACGCGTCCACGTGCAGCCGGACGGCATGTTCTCGGCCAGGCCGTGCAGCATCGCGTCCCGGCGGCCGCGGTACATGTCGCGGTAGGCGACGATCTGGCCGCGCCAGTCGAACTGCCCGAGGTAGGTCGCGATGGCGTACTGGCTGAACACCGGGGGAGCCAGGGTGGCCGACTCCTGAGCCAGGGTCAGCTTTTCGCGGACGGCGTGGGGTGCGAGCACCCAACCGATCCGGAAACCAGGCGCGAAGGTCTTGGAGAACGATCCCAGGTAGATCACCCGGGAATCGTCCATCGAGCGCAGCGCCGGGCTGGGCTGGCCGTCGATGGTCAACAGACCGTACGGGTTGTCCTCGACGATCAGCAGGTCGACCTCGTGAGCGACCGCGATCAGTTCGCGGCGGCGTTCCATGGTCTGGGTCACCCCGGTCGGATTCTGGAAGTTGGGGATCGTGTACAGGAACTTGACCTGCTTGCCGGCCGCCCGGCAGCTCAGCACCGCGTCCCGCACCGATTGCGGAACGATGCCGAACTCGTCCATCGCGACATGGACGATCTGCACTTGGTAGGCACGAAAGGTGCCGATCGCCCCGACGTAGGACGGCGCCTCGGCGAGGATCACGTCGTCGGGATCGCAGAAGGTGCGGGTGACCAGGTCGAGGCCCTGCTGGGAGCCGCAGGTGACCACCACGTCATCGGGGTGTGCGGTGATCGATTCCTCGGCCATCACCTCGGTGATCATCTCGCGCATGAACGGTTCGCCCTGGCCCGAGCCGTACTGCATGGCCTGCGCCCCGCGCTCACGGATCAGCGCCGCGATCGCCTCGCCCAGCGCTTCGCGGGGCAGGTCGGCGATGTTCGGCATGCCGCCCGCCAGCGACACGACCTCGGGCCGGTTCGCCACCGAGAACAGGGCTCGGACGGCCGACACGGTGAGCCCGTGGGTGCGTTCGGCGTAGGTGTCGATCCACGGGTCGAAGACCGTGTCACGACGTGGTTTGGGTTCCGGCAGGCTCACCGGGCCAGCTTAGCGACGCGAGTACGGATGACCTTCATCGCGGCGCGCGGGCAGCCTGCCGCTCGTCCGGCGGCTCAGATGAACTCTTCGATCGCCCGGATCAGCGCCGCCTTGGTCTTGCCGCCGGTGAACGACTTGACCACCTCACCACCGGAGAAGATCTGGATGGTGGGCAGGCCCAGCACGCCCTGCTCGGTGGGCACCCGTGGGTTCACGTTGGTGTCGAGGGTGTAGAAGCCCATTCGATCGCCGAACTCACCGGCCAACTCGTCGATGATCGGTGCGACCTGACGGCAGGGGGCGCACCAATCGGCCCAGTAGTCGACCAGGACGGGCTTGTCGGCCCGCACGACCAGGGAGTCGAAGGTGTCATCGGTAACGGCGCTGACTGCGGCCATCGTGTTCCTCTCGGTTGGTGGGGGGTGGCGCGGTACGCCTCAGACGTTAGCGCCGAGCTGTGACAGTTCCGCGATGTCGGCGAGGTCGGCCAGGTAGCGCTCGGCGTCCAGGGCCGCAGAGCATCCGGTGCCGGCAGCGGTGATCGCCTGCCGGTAGGTGTGGTCGACCAGGTCACCGGCCGCGAACACGCCGGGCAGGTTGGTCTGGGTGGTGCCGGGCTGAACCAGCACGTAGCCGGCGGCGTCGGTGTCGACCTCGCCCTGCACCAGGGCTGAGCGCGGGTCGTGACCGATCGCGATGAAACAGCCCTGGACCGCCAGGTCACGCTGCTCGCCGGTGATCGTGTCGGCCAGGGTGATTGAGGAAAGGGACGGGGTGCCGTTCAGCGACACGACCGTCGAGTTCCAGGCGAAGCTGATCTTGGGGTCGAGTTCGGCCCGGGCGATCATGATCTTGGACGCGCGCAGTTCGTCGCGGCGGTGCACCACGGTGACCGAGCTGGCGAACCGCGACAGGAACGTGGCTTCTTCGAGCGCCGAGTCGCCGCCGCCGATCACGGCGATGTCCTTGTCGCGGAAGAAGAAGCCGTCGCAGGTGGCGCACCAACTGACCCCGCGTCCGGAGAGTTCGTCCTCACCCGGCACGCCGAGCCGGCGGTACCCCGAACCCATCGCCAGGATCACCGACTTCGCCCGGTGCACGCCGCCGAGGGAATCCGTGACGGACTTGACCACACCGGTCAGGTCGGCTGCGACGATGTCGTCGGTGACGATCTCGGCGCCGAACCGGACGGCCTGCGCGCGCAGGTTGGCCATCAGGTCGGGGCCCATGATGCCCTCGGGGAAGCCTGGGAAGTTCTCCACGTCGGTGGTGTTCATCAGCGCGCCGCCCGAGTCGAGGGCACCCTCGAAGACCAACGGTCGGAGGTCCGCGCGGGCCGCATAGATGGCGGCGGTGTAGCCGGACGGGCCGGAGCCGATGATGATGACGTCACGAACCTCAGACATGCGTTCCCTCGCGTAGTGGATCGGGCCCAGCCTAACCGGCAGCGGCCCCGCTCTGCAGAACCAGGGACGGCACGCGGCTATTCCTGTTCGGCCCAGAAGCCTCCCGGGGCGAACAGCTCGTCCACCAGCTCGTCGAGCAGGTTCAGTTCCAGCAGCAGGTCGAGCACCGTGTAGCGCTTGCGGATCATCTGGGCCCGGATGTAGGTGTTCTTGAAGTCGTCCCAGGACAGCGCGATGTCGTAGGGATGCGCGGGGGCGCCGGCGGCCCGCAGCATCCGTTGCAGTTCCGCGGCCGGAATCAGCTGGGCCTCGAGCTTCGGTTTCAGCTGAGGCCAGAGCGACTTCACCAGCTCGAGCCGCTCCTGCAGTTGCGCGGGGGTCAGGTGCTTGGCCATCGTCTGGACGACCACCTCCTCGACCAGGTGCGGCTGGTGCGCCGACCGGGAACGGGCTTCCATCGCGGCGGCGTCGGGATAGGCGGCAACGGCGGCGTCCACGTCCAACTGGGACAGGTCCCGCTCGAACAGCCGCTCGTACAGGGCGGCGATCGCCACGCTGCCGACTGCCACCTTGAACCCGTGGGACAGCCGGCGCGGCTTGATGTCGACGCCGTGGCCCTCCATCTCCCACAGGTGGCTGAACTGGTGCTCGGCACCGGAGGCGGGCCGGGAGGACTCGTGCGCCTGCATGGCCAAGCCGGACATCACCAGCCCCTCGGCCAGTTCACCGGTGGCGGTCGCGTCCCCGGCGGCCAGCGCCTCGGGCTTCGACAGCGATGCCCGCAACGGGCCCTGGACAAGGTCCCACACGTAGTCGTCGATCGCTTCCGCACCGAGAGCGTCGGCGATGATCCAGTCGGCTCCAGCCGGCACCTTGCCGAGCAGGTCGCCGTAACCGGAGGCGGTCATCACCGGGGGGGCGGCGGCCATCAGCGTCCAGTCGGCCAGGCAGCCCGCGGGCGCCGGGCAGTTCAGCGTCTGCTTGAACCCGTCGACCGCGATAGAGGAGCCGAACGCGGTGTAGCCGTCCATCGAGGCGGCGGTGCACACCACCATGTAGGGCCGGTCGAGTTCGCCGGCCGCGCGCTTGGCGATGTCGTTGAGGGTCCCCGCGCCGACAGCGACCGGAACGGCGTCCACGTCACGAAGGGCGTCGCGCAACACCTCGATGTTCTCGTATTTTGCGTACAGCTCCGGGTCGCCGGGAAAGACGTACGGGTCGACGACGGTGACCCCACCGGAGCGCAGCGCCTCGGTCACCGCGTTGCCCGCGACCGCCATCGTGCGCTCATCGGCCACCACGACTGCGGGACGATCACCGAAGGTGTTGGTGAACAACTCGGCCACCTGGGTGATCGCGTCGGCGCCGGCGATCACCGCCTTGGTGTCGGTCGACGTCTTCAGTGCGCGTTCGATCAGGTCAGACATCTCTAGCTCCGCTCCATCGGGGTTGTTGTTGTCGGGAATGCCACAGTCCCGTGGCCCTCATGGCCACGGCACGGGTGGGGTCAGGCGTCGGCCCAGTTGTCTTCGGTCCAGCCCAGTTCGTCCCAGGTGGACGCCGGGATCAGCCGGTCGACCCGGTCCATCACGTAGCTGGGCAGGTGCTCTTCGGTCAGCGCGCGGACGTCGTCGGCCGTCGCCTCGCCGGTGAGCACCAGGCCGGACACCATGCCGGTGTCCAGCGCCATCTGGATGTCGGTCTGCAGCCGGTCGCCCACCATCATCGAGTGCTCGACCTTGGCGTCCAGGCCCTCCATGGTGACCTGCAGCATGATCGGGTCGGGCTTGCCCAGTGACTTCACGCAGGTGGTCCGGGTGCAGGCCTCGATCGCGGCGGTGATGGACGCGCAGTCCGGCTCGCCGCGGCCGCCGGGGAAGGGGCAGAACCGGTCGGGATTCGTCTCGATCAGAATGGCGCGCTTGTAGAACCAGATGGCGTCGAAGGCGATCTGCAGCTTGCGGTAGTCGAAGGTGCGGTCGTAACTGGCGATCACGATGTCGATCTCTTCAGGATCGTCGCTGAGGGTGAAGCCGGCCTTGACCAGGGCACGCTTCAACGGCTCCTCACTGATCGGGAACAGCACGGCGTCAGGGTGGTGGGCCAACAGCCACTTCGTGGTGGTGACGATCGTGTTGGAGATGTCTTCCACGGGGGTGGGCAGGCCCAGCTTGGTCAGCTTGCGGGCGTACATCTCGGGATCCTTGGTCGGATTGTTCGACAGGTAGCGGATCGGGATCTCCCGCCGGCGCAACTCGTTGATCAGTCGAGCCGCGCCGGGCAGGAGGTGGTCGCCCAGATAGATGGTGCCGTCCATGTCGAAGACGTAGGCGTCGTAGAACTCCTGCGGAGCACGAAGAATGTCGCTCGCCATGACGGTCACCTTCAGCTATCGGCTCAGTTACCCGAGAAGACCAGCACCAACAGCGTCGACGACCAGATGGCGGCCGCGGGCGGGTCGATGTGGGTCGTGCCGCGCTGGTGGAACAACTGCGATTGCACCTCTGCGAGGGTTGCCGAGATCATGCCGAACACACAGCCGATCAGGATCGCGCCGATGGCCAACATCCAGGTGGACGAAGTCCAGACGGCGTTCCACTCGAAGCCCTTGCCGGCGAGCACCGGCATGAACTTCACCGCGGCCAGCCCGCCGATGATGGTGATGTGGTGCTGCACCGGCATTTCTGCACCGAGGATCAGGAACGCGATGATGATCGCCGAGATGGCGAACGGCAGAGTGTGCGCGAAGGCCGAACCGCCCTTGACGTAGTGCGACAGCATGACCGCGGCACCGGCAGCGAGACCACCGGCGAAGAAGCCGAGCGGCAGGTACTGGCTCGGCTTCTCCTGGTAGCGCAGCCAGAAGTCGGTGTCGTTCGGGGCGATCTTCTTGAAGAAGGAGGTGGCGTCCCGGTTGTACCTGGCCGGAACCATCACGCCGTTGCCCCAGAGCACGCGGGCGATGACGTTGGACGTGAAGACGGTCAGTGCGACGCTGTCGATGTGGCTACCGAACCACGGGATGAAGCTGAGGCCGATGTTGAACAGGTAGCCGAACACGCCGAAGGCGGCGCCCACCAGCAGCACGTCGGCACGGCCGAGCCGAGCGAGCGGGGACGTGGCGTCGCGTCCCGATTCGATCAATCCCTTCTTCATCGCATAGGCCGCGCCCGCTACTCCGGCCGCGAATGTGATGTGCGGACCCATGACGGGACCGAACGCGATGTAGTTGAAGCCGATGTCGCTGATGCCGGGAATGCTGCCGGTGCCGACGTAGATGCCCCACGAGAACAGGATCATCAGGCCGGTCAGGGCGAAGGCGAAGTTGCCGCCGATGGCGGCACCGAAGTAGCCGCCGAACATAGCGGCGATGAGGCCGAGCAAGAATAGTGCGATGTCACTGGTGAACATAGTGCCGTCCTAGTCAGAAGTGGTGGAGGGAATGCAAGCAGCTCAATCGCAGCTGGTTTGCACGGCTTCTGCCTCGTCGCCGCCGGATTCGTACGACTCGATCGCGGCAACCTTCGGTGCGGACGACGAACTTGGGTCGAAGGTGTAGTCGAGCCACTCCTTCGCGAGCCGGCGGGCCAACTCGAGCCCGATGACGCGCTGCCCGAAAGTGAGAACCTGGGCGTTGTTCGACAACACGAGTCGCTCGACGGAAAAGCTGTCGTGTGCCGTACTCGCCCGGATGCCGGGCACCTTGTTGGCGGCGATTGCCACCCCCATGCCGGTGCCGCAGACGAACAGTCCGCGGTCGGCCTTGCCGGCCGCGATCAGCCGAGCACCCGCCACTGCGACGTGGGGGTAGTCGGTGTTCTCACCGGATCCGATGCCCACATCGATGACTTCATCGACGCGGTCGTCTGCCTCGAGATCCTTCTTCAGTTGCTCTTTGTAGTCATAACCGGCGCTGTCCGCCGCGACCACCACTCGCAGACCCATTCGTACTCCTTTGCACAAGGTGAGCGGATCCCGCCGAAGGGTCCGCTGGCCAAGAACGTACCAGTGGGCAAGGGGTTTGTAACAGAGTTTGTGATGACAAACGAAACGTTCCCGCGTGGTCGCCGGAGGGCCCCGATGCGTGGCTCGAGTGCTGGTCGAGTGGTTTCAGACCGACCCGGCGGGTGCCTGGGTCACCGTGACTCCGCGTTCGCGCAGGTCGGCGATCACTGACTCGGGAGTGAGTGCGTCCACCACCACCTGGTCGAAATCCGTCATCGAGGCGAAGGTGTGCAGCGCGCGCCTATTCAGTTTGGTGTGGTCGAGCAGCAGGATGGACTCGGCGGACGATGTCATCATCGCCCGCTTCACCTGCACACAGTCCTCGTAGGGGTGGAAGCATTGCAGGTCGCTGATTCCGGACGCGGAAAGCAGGCAGTAGTCGGCCCGGATGCCTTCGATCACCTCGGTGGTGGTCTGGCCCAGCATTGCTTCCGCCCAGGCCTGGTACTCACCGCCGGTGACGAACAACCGGATGCCGGAACGGCGCTCCAACTCGCGGGCCACCAGCATCGAGTTGGTCACCACCGTGATCGGCACCACCTCGAGCATCCGCAGCACCCACAGCGCGGTTGTGGAATCGTCCACCATCACCGAACTGCCCGGACGGATACGCTGCGCGACCACGCGCGCGACCTGCTGCTTGAGTTCGGCGTTCTGGTTCACCCGGATGCTGGCAGCGATCTCGTTGAGACCGGTGGCCACCGCCGTGACCTGACCACGGTGCCGCAGCAGCACCCCGGCGTCCTCCAGGGCCTCGATGTCGCGATAGACGGTCATCGCCGAGACGCCGGTCAGTTCGACCAGTTCGTCGACCGACGCCGAGCCATTCTTGACCACCCGTTCGGCGATCGTCATGCGCCGCTCGCGCAGTGCGCCGGCAGAACCCCGGCCACGGCCTTTCACTGCCACGTGACTACCTTTGTTCGCAAATAACATTCAACCCGGCTGGTGTGATACGGATTCTCGCACAGCGCCACATCAAATATCGAATTTCGCAAACCGATTGCCCAGGTACCGGCCGTGGCATGGGGCGTGCGCGATGTGCCAGTTCGCTCCCGGGCCGGTGCCGCGTCCGGACCGGCGTTTTTCACAGCGATTGCGATGGATTCCACTCCCGCCGGCGACAGGCCGATGATCCAGCACTAGGTTGGGAGGGAATCCACGTCGGCACAGGCACCCCCTTCGACCTGCCGAACGCTCACGGGCGGCGACGACGCCGTCCAGACCCGGCGGTTTCCGCCGAAAGGAGTAAGACATGGCAACCCTGGTGGTTCTCGGTTCGGGCATCATGGCGACCGCCCTGGCCACGCCGTTCACCGACAACGGTCACGCGGTTCGGTTGGTCGGCACGCACCTGGACCGTCACATCATCGACTCGATCCAGTCGACCGGGGTGCACCCCAACCTCAACCTGAAGGTTCCGGACGGGGTCACCGCCTACCAACTCGAAGACGCGGCGAAGGCGTTCGAGGGAGCAGAACTGGTGATGAGCGGGGTCAACTCGTTCGGCGTGGATTGGGCGGGCGAGCAACTCGCCGGTCTGCTGCGTCCGGGTATGCATCTGCTGGCGCTGGCCAAGGGCATGCAGGCCGACGACGACGGAAACCTGACGATTCTGCCCCGCGCGCTGGCCGCCCACCTTCCCGAGGGCCTACGCAGCCAGGTGTCGATCTCGGCGATCGCGGGGCCGTCCATCGCCGGTGAGGTGGCGATCCGCCGGCACACCTGCGTGGTGTTCACCGGCGAGAACCCCGAGGTACTGACCATGTGGCGGGAGCTGTTCGAGACCGAGGCCTACCACGTGTGGACGAGCACCGACTTCGTCGGGGTCGAGGTGTGTGCGGCGACGAAGAACTGCTACGCGTTCGGTGCGGGTTTCATGAACGGCCAGCTGGACGCGATGGACGAGAAGGATCCGCAGTACGTGAACTTCAACTACGGCGCCGCCCTGTTCGGGCAGGCGGCCGTGGAGATGACCCAGTTCATGGACCTGCTGGGCGGCAGGCCGTCCACGGTGCTGGGGCTGCCCGGCATCGGCGACTGCTTCGTCACGTCCATGGGTGGCCGGAACGTGAAGGTGGGTCGCCTGGTCGGCGCGGGCCTCACGTTCTCGGAGGCGAAGGGGCAGATGCCCGGCGTCACCCTGGAGGGTGCCGCCGCCATCAAGGTGATCGGCGACGCGTTCGTCCGGCTCACCGAGCGCGGCGTGCTGCAAGCCGACCAATTCCCGCTGCTGCGGCACCTGCACGACGTGGTGGCGAACGATCAGGCAGTGAACGTTCCCTGGAAGTCGTTCTTCGGGGCGGACGGTTCAGGGCAAAGCTGATCGAGTTCGGTTGATCGAGCCTGTCGAGATCCAGGGTCTCGACAGGCTCGACCAGTTGAAGTCTCGACAGGCTCGACCGGCCGGTCAGCTCAGCCCGTAGGCCTGGTGGACCAGGAAGATCGGGTGCTCCACCTGAGCGCCGGATCCCTTGCGGATCTGCCAACGGCAGGTCTCGGTGTCGCACATGGCGAACTCCGGGTTCACCCGCTTGATCTTGTCGAACAGCGGACGGCCGACCGCCTGGGCGATGTCGTACTTCTCCTTCTTCAGTCCGTATGTGCCGGCGATGCCGCAGCAGGTCGCCTCAGACTCGACGGCCTCCACCCCGGGGATCAGCTTCAGGATCTCGAGTGCCGGCTGGCCCATGCCCTGGCTCTTGAGCTGGCAGGGGGCGTGGTAGACGGCGGTGAGCGGAATCTCGGCGAAATCGGTGGGCAGCTCGCCGGCCTCGTCCAACTCCAGCAGGAACTCCATGATGTCGCGGATGCGGGTGCCGACGTCCTTCAACCGAGAATCGTCCACGCCCATGATTTCGTGGGCCTCGTGCTTGAGCATGCCGGTGCAGGAGCCGGACGAGCTGATGATCGTCAGGTCGCGGCCGGCGGACCGCAACTCGTCGCACAGCTTCAGCACCTTGTCGGTCGCGCCGTCGAAGAGGCCGTTTGACTGCTGGGCGAGCCCGCAGCAGCCCTGCTTGGGCACGAGCACCTCGTAGCCCAGGTATTCGAGCACCTCGATCGATTTCTTGGACGTCTCCACTTCGAAGTAGCCGCCGGCGCACCCGTGGAAGAACACCACAGGGCCCCTGGTGGCCGCCTTGACCGGCTTCTTGCGCTTCTTCAGCCAGCCGGTGATGGTCTGGGTGTTGGCCTTCGGCATCGGTGCGTCGCGATGCAGGCCGAGCACCTTCTCGATCACGGTGCGCAACGGCTTGACCTGCAACGCCGCGTTGGCCAGCGGCGCAACGGGGGTCATCGCCATGCCCATCAGCGTGGTCTGCGACACCAACTGGTCGCGCAACGGCATGTGGTCGGCCTTCATCACCGCCCGCGCCTGGCTGTTCAGCTCGGCGATGTTCACCCCCTGTGGGCAGGCCAGGGTGCAGGCGCCGCACGAGCTGCAGTAGTCCAGCGAGTGGTCGACCGATTCACCGTGCCGGAACCGCTCGGCCTGCGGGCCGACGAACTTGGGTCCGGTGAACTTGGGGGTGACCGCCGAAACCGGGCAGTGGGTCTCGCAGATCGTGCACTTCACGCAGTGATCCAGCGATGCCCTGGCCACCTGGGTCTGGGCGAACTCAAGCGACTCGTGGGCGTTCATGAGGCGGCTCCTTGACTGGTGGCGACGGACGCCGCGGTGGCGAGTATCGAATCGGCGGCCCGGACGGCACTGGCGAGCGCGATGCCCTCGCCGGATTTCTCCTGCCAGCGGGTCGCGCCGGCGAGTATGCCGCCGGCGGCGTAGAGGTTGTCGTAGACGGCGTCGCCGTCGGGGTGCCGCACCAGCATGCTGGGCTCGGTCTCGACCCCGAGGGTGAACAGGGGCTGCGGGTCGCCCCAGTAGTCGCCGTGGACGAGGTGCCCTTGCGGTATGCGCAGCGGCAGGTCGAACACCGACTCGTGCACGTTGTGGTAGCTGTCGGCGTGCAGTGCACCCGACTCGAAACCGCCGGTGGCAAGCAGGAACGCGTCCGCCACGAAGTCACGGGGACCGCCGGCCACGGCCAGTTGCACACTGTTCACCGATCCGCCGGACGCCCGGAAACCGGTCACCTTGCTGCCCGGCACCATCCGGACACCGGACGTCTTGGCCCGCGCGGTCAACGCGCGATTCAGCCGCAGGCCCGGTACCGAGGGTGGCGGCAGCGGGATCTCGAACACCGGGGCCCCGATCTGGTCGGCGATGTCGGTCCAGGCGTCGTGGTCGTCCAGGCCCAGCACGGCGGGCAGGCCGACCGTTTCGCCCTCGCCGACCAGGGCCTTGACCGCCCGTGCGAATCGCCGTCGGTACGCGGGGTCGTCGAGCGCGCGTGCGTAGGTGAGGGCGTTGGAGTCGACCTCGCCCTCGCGGGCCGGAAAGTCGAGCATGGCGGCTCGCGCCGACAGTCGTCCGCCGCCGGGCAGGTCGGTGCGGGCCAGGTTGCCGGCCACCAGCTCGGGGTAGAAGTCCTTCAACTGGCGCAGGCCGACGATGACGAAGTTCGCACCGCTGACGCAGCCGCCGGCGGCCATGCTCGGCGGCACCAGAGCGGTCGGCCGGATCGCGCCGGCCGCGGTCGGCAACTGCAGGTTGACGTCCGGGTCGCCGACCAGCAGCGCCGGCCCCAGTAGCTCCTGCAGGTAGCCGGTTCCGGCCCGGACGCACTCGGCGTCGAGGGTGGCGTAGGGATGCCTCGGGTTGGCCTGGGCGAACCCCTGCAACGCCTCGAGCGGGCGCTCGACGCGATCCGGGGAGTAGCCGAGGATGTCGATCGTGCCCTGGCCCAGTTGCAGGCCGCCGGTGCCTTTGTTGAGCAACGCGACCCTGGCGCCGCCGTCCGCCAACCGGATGGCTGCGACCAGCCCGGCGACTCCGGCGCCGATCACCACGACTCGTGTCATCACACGACCTCCTCATGCGTCGGGCCGGGCAGGTGCTCGACATCGAGCGTGCCCTGGAAGATCCAGTTGTCGAGCGCAGTCTGGCGTACCTGGTCGCCGTACAGGATCGGCCAGATGCCGATCCAGCGGTTCTTCAGGAACAGCCGCATCAGGCCGGTCGCCCGCTCGATGTCGATGTGTTCGGTCTGCAGCGCCACGCCGGTGGCGCGCAGCGAGCAGAAGCCGCCCTGACAAGGCCCCATGCCGAGCCGCAGCTGGCGACGCAGGTCGTCGAAGTTGCCCTTGGGCTGTTGCACCAGTGCCCGGGTGAACATACCCCGGCTCATCAGTTCGCACTCGCAGAGGATCTGTTCCTCGAACCGGTCGTGCTCACGCTCCTCGAGCCGATGGGTGATCACGTAGTTCTTGCCGCTCTCGGAGCCGGGGACGTTCTCGGTCGCGGTTCGGCACGGACGGGGGTCGTCCAACTGGGTGCACATGGCGTCCACCACCTTCTCGGCCATCAGCCGGTAGGTGGTGAGCTTGCCGCCGGCGATGGTGAGCAGCCCCTTCAGGCCGTCACGGTCGGAATGATCGATGATCGACATGCCGCGACTCATGTGCCGGGTGTCGCCGGAGCCGACCCGGGAGTCCTTGACCAGCGGACGGGCACCCGCCCAGGCATGGATCGCACGCGCCTTGCGGAAGCCGGGCACCAGCAGTTCGCCGCAATCCATCATCTGCTGCACCTCGTCCCAGTCGATCTTCAACTGGTCAGGGTCGTCGGCCTTCTGGTCGGTGGTTCCGATGATGCAGACCGTGTGCACCGGCACCAGGATGTCGCCGTCGGCGGGGTAGGTCAGCCGGTTCACCACCGAATTGGTCAGCCGATGGTTCATCGCGATCATGATGCCCGCGCCGGGCACCACCTGAACGTCGGGGCAGCCCGCCATGTGGGCGATCTGGCCGCCCCACGCGGCCGCGCAGTTGAGCACGAAGTTGGTGTTGATCCGCACCTCTTCGCCGGTCTTGACATCGGTGCAGACCACCTGGGAGACCCGGTCCCCGTCGCGCTCGATCTTCGTCACCGCGTGGTAGGTGAGGATCTGGGCGCCGTACTGCTTGGCCGAGTTGGCCGCGCCCCAGACCAGTTGCCAGCCGTCGACCGACCCGTCCTGCACCTTGAACGCGCGGGAGATCTTCGGGTTCAGCCGCGGCTCGGCCTTGAGCACGTCCGCGACGGACACCTCTTCGAACGGCACCCGGGTCTCGGTGGCGCCCTTGGCCCAGTCGTCGCCCCAGGCCGGGTCGTCGACCTCGGTCGCCACGAAATAGCCACCGGTGAGTTCCACCGCGTCGGCCTGGATACGGCTGATGATCGCGTTCTCGTCGGCACATTCGGTGGCCGAGTGCGGGTCGCTGACCACGTAGCGGCCGCCGGAATGCAGCAGGCCGTGGTAGCGCCCGGTGGTGCCCTGGCCGAGGTCGGCCCGGTCGACCAGGATCGCCGAATAGCCGCGCATCGCGACATCGCGGACGACGCCGGCACCGGTGGACCCGCCGCCCACCACCACCACGTCTGCGGAGAGGGTCTTCATCTGCGGCTCCGATCGGTCAGCCGGACGACGTCGTACGGCGCGTGAGGACTTGCGGCAAGGCTATTCAGCCCCGACGCCGGGGAACGGCGACACATCCCTATGGAGCAGATGTGCAACGGGGCCAGTGCGGGGACGACCTCCGTGCAGCCAGCCCCGGACGTCGTTTTCACACTAAATCCGAGGTTACAACCGGAGCATCTACCGTAACCACACCTGCGCCAAAGAATGGCAGGTCGGTGGCGATGTGCAGCCGGTGCCGCATCAGCACCACTTGGTAGGGGTTCCAGGTCGACAGCGTGTAGCGCAGCACGAGGTGCTCGCCCTGCACCACCGCGTCGTAGAAGTAGGGCGCGTAGGCCGCACCCGTGGCGTTGGCCTGGCCGCGGAAGATCGCGTCGCCCACCGGGTCGGTGCCGTCCGCCGATGACCGGATGAACCGTGCGGCCGGATCGCCGAAGCTCATGCCTGACGCCACCCAGTCGAGCAGCCGGAGCCGGGGGGACCATGGCCCCCAGGGCTGCGGAGCCGTCCGCAGCAGCACCGCGGCACCGATCGGATCCTCGGGGCCGGACATGGTGAGCATCAGGTAGCGGCCCAACTCCTCCACCCAGCGGACGGACACTTCGCCGTGCGCCCCGGGGGTCAGCACGGGGATCGCATCGGCCTCGGCGGTCGACCAGAGTTGGCCGGCGTCCTCGTTGGTCCCGACACGCTCGACCGACCGCGGGTCGATAGGCCCCAACCAGTACCGGACGGCGTCCAGGAAGGCCTGGCCCGAGCCGGCGCGCAGCGCGTCCGACAATCCGGGGGTGGTCAGGTCCACCCTGGCCAGCCGCAGGTCGTCGGCGCGGTAGGCGCCGCTGCCCCACAGGTACAGGTGGTGGCCGCGGCGCTGCACCGACACGTTCACGAACCGATGGGACGAGAACGTCGCCAGGTGCCGGAAGCGCAGCGGACGCCAACGTGCGGACGGCTCCACCCGAAGGGCCGGCGCCCGGGTCAGCACGCTGCGACCCATCACCTGAGCGTCGCGGAAGTGGTTGGCGGTGAACCAGACGTAGAACGAGCCGTTCAGGCTGAAGCCGTCCAGCGGCACGTCGTACTCGCGCATCGTCGCTGCAGCGCCGGTGATCGAGGTCGGCGACCCGTGGAACCGCACGGCCGGACGCTCGGCGCCAGGGTCGGTGACCTCGGCCAGGGAGTCCCGGGTGCCGAGCCAGGGCCGGTCCCAGTGGGTGTCGCCGAACAGGAGGAACGTGCGGCCCGCGTGGTCGACCCGTACGCCCAGATCGGTACCCCGCACCCCCGAGCGCGACGCCGAGGTCGACAGGGTGGTGCGCGGACGCCCGTCAGTGGCGGGCTGGCTGTCGTTCTCGCCACTGAGTTGGGCGAGCTTGGCCGACGGCTGTGCCGCCACCGCGAACGGTTCGGAGTCGGCCAGCCGGATGCACGCGTGCCGCAGCCAGCGCACCCGGCCGGCCCGCTGCTGGCGGTGCAGGTGGTAGATCGAGCCGTCGACCTGCACCAGCGCCTGCACCCACCCGGCCTTCAACCGGGTCGCTGCGGTCGCGGTGGCCCGCACCGTGCCGACCCCCCACTCCTCGATGCTCTCAGGACCGTCCCAGGCCGGGCGGGCAGGTGCCGGTGCCACCGGCACGGCTCCGATCCGCCGCCAGCGCAGCGGGGTGCTGTCGTTCACGGCCCAGGCGTACTCGATCAGCCCGTCCGGCTCAGGAACGTGGGCTACCAGTTCGTGGCTCGCCGTGCCGGCCCGGCCGCGCTGGCTCAGCGCCCCCGCGCCGAGCGCCCTGGTGCTGACCGCGTCGCCGCGCAACCACGGATTGTCGGGACGCTGCTGGCCGGCGAAGTAGTGGTGCAGGGTGAGTGTGCCGTCCGCGTTCGGAAGGCCGATCAGTGCTTCCAGCCGGTGCGGCAGGCCGGGCGGCGTCCACCGGGAAGGCCGGTCCCACGACTCGAGCAGGGACGCGGCACCGATCAGCGCAGGCACGGACGACGTCATCGACCTACAGCCGCTCGGCCACGGCGAGTGCGGTGCCCTCGTCGATCACCAGGTCGGTGGTGGTGCCGGCCCGCAGGGCACCGACCACGGCCGCGGCGCGTGAAGGGTCGGCGACCACGCAGAACCGCCGCGGCACCCGGCTGAGTTCCACCGGGGTCAGCCCGGAGGCGCGGGCGTTCAGCGGGATGTCCTTCCACGAGCCGTCCTCACGCAGCAGCACTGTGGCCACGTCACCGACCACGCCGTCGTCGCTCAGCCGGCGCTTGTCGTCGTCGTCCATGTAACCCGCGGTGTACACGTGCGAAGGCACCCGCGCGTTGAGGCAGCCGACCCCGAACACGGCGACGTCCAGCCGGCGCAGCAGCCCGACCACGTTCTGTACCGAGCGCTCCCGCCACATGGCGTCCTTGGTCTCGGCGTAGTCGAAGAACGCCGGAACGGGGAAATAGACGACTCGCGAACTGAAGGCGTCCCCCACGCTCTGCAGGATCTCGCCCACGTACGGGATGCCGGAACCCCACTGGTTCGTGCCGCCGTTCATCTGCACCACGGTCGAGCCCACCAGCGGCTTGGGCTGCAGGTAGCGCATGACGTGTGACGAGGTCACCCCCCACGCCACGCCGATCACGCAGTTGTCACTGACCGATTCCGAGAGCAGCCGTCCGGCCAGCCGCGCCACCTGGTCGAACCGGCGGTGCTCTGACGCGCTCTCGCGCACGGCCACGAGGTGCACCCGCACCCCGAAGGTCCGGACCAACTTGGTCGCCAGGGGCGAGTGGGAGCCACTGAAGTCGGCCAGACTGATGCGCACCAAGCCGGTGCGCCGGGCCTCCTTGAGCAGCCGGCTGACGGTGGAGCGGGACAGTCCCAACTGCTTGGCGATCGAGTCCATCGTCTCGCCCTGGATGTAATAGCGCGAGGCGGCCTGGTACATGTCGTCGTCGCGCTCGTTCATCACTCCTCCAGTGCTCTGCACGTTCGTGCATAGACCTAGCGCATCTGTGCAGCTATGGCAAGACTGTAGTCCGGCGGTCGGCGTGGACGATCGCCCGGATGCCTCGGTCGCGATGAAGCGACGGACGCCACCGACACCCCCGAAGATCCGCGTCGCAGCCCATGCGGCGGCGTAGTTTTTGAATGCTCGGGGACTCCCGGGCATTAGGAAGGGTGCCGGCGCGGTGCCCATCGAAGGGAGCTTGGACAATTATGACTCTCGCAACCATCTTCCTCTCCGAGACCGTGGGCACAGCCATGCTGTTGTTGCTCGGTGCCGGCGTGGTTGCCAACAACATTCTGCCGAAGAACAAGGGCGAAGGAACTGGGTTCCTGATGGTCAACTTCGGCTGGGGCCTCGCCGTCTTCGCGGGCGTGCTGGTCTCATACAAGTCGGGCGGGCACCTGAACCCGGCCGTCACCTTGGGCATTGTCGCTTCGGGCGCCACGGAGTTCGTCGAGGGCATTCCGGTCGACATCATGTCGATCCTCACCTACATCAGCGCGCAGCTGGTCGGCGCGTTCATCGGTGCGGTGCTGGCCTGGCTGGCGTACAAGAAGCAGTTCGACGGCGATGCCCCCGAGGGCTTCAAGTTGGGCGTCTTCTCCACCGGCCCGGAGGTGCGTGATCCGGTCTGGAACACCATCACCGAGGCGATCGGCACCTTCGTGCTGGTCTTCGTGGTGCTCGCGGGTGGCAAGTTCACTGGGGCCAACCCCACCCCCGCGGCGAACCTGGGGTGGCTGGGCGCGCTCGGCGTCGCCCTGCTCATCGTCGGCATCGGTGCCTCCCTCGGCGGCCCGACCGGCTATGCGATCAACCCTGCCCGTGACCTCGGGCCGCGGATCGCGCACGCCATTCTGCCGATCCCGAACAAGGGAACGTCCGACTGGGGCTACTCCTGGATCCCGGTGGTCGGTCCGATCATCGGCGGCGTGGTGGCCGGTCTGGCCTCGCACGTGCTGCTGCCCTGACCGGTAGGCAGCAATCTCTCGTCCTGCCCGGGCGGTAACCCGCTGGTGTTGCCGCCCGTGGCAGGGCAAGCTGGAACTCCTACAAAGATGTGGAAAGGAACACAATGGCTGAGAATTACGTTCTCGCGATTGACCAGGGAACCACGAGCTCCCGCGCAATCGTGTTCGACCATGCGGGCCGTATCGTCGGCTCCGGGCAGAAGGAACACGAGCAGATCTTCCCCAAGGCTGGCTGGGTCGAACACGACGCCAAAGAGATCTGGACGAACATTCGCGAGGTCGTCGGGATCGCTTTGGCGGATGCCCAGGTCAACAAGGAACACATCGCCGCGGTCGGTGTGACCAACCAGCGTGAAACCGCGATGGTGTGGGACAAGACCACCGGTGAACCGGTCTACAACGCCATCGTCTGGCAGGACACCCGCACCGCCAAGATCATCGACGCGCTCGGTGGCGGCGACCAGGACAAGTACAAGGAAAAGGTCGGCCTGCCGCTGGCCACCTACTTCTCCGGTCCCAAGGTCAAGTGGATCCTCGACAACGTCGAAGGTGCCCGCGAGAAGGCCGAAGCCGGCGACCTGGTGATGGGCAACATGGACACCTGGGTGATCTGGAACCTCACCGGTGGTGTCGACGGCGGCGTGCACGTCACCGACGTGACCAACGCGTCGCGCACCATGCTGATGGACCTGAAGACCCTCAGCTGGGACGAGGGAATCGCCGCCGACATGACCATTCCGATGTCGATGCTGCCCGAGATCAAGTCCTCCTCCGAGGTGTACGGCGAAGGTCGCGAGGCCGGCCTGCTCGGCGGCGTGCCGATCGCCGGCGACCTCGGCGACCAGCAGGCGGCCACCTTCGGCCAGGCCGCGTTCGAGGTCGGCATGGCCAAGAACACCTACGGCACCGGCTGCTTCATGCTGATGAACACCGGAGAGGAGCTGGTTCCGTCCAAGAACGGCCTGCTCACGACAGTCTGCTACCAGATCGGCGACAACAAGCCGATCTACGCACTTGAGGGTTCGATCGCCGTCACCGGTTCGCTGGTGCAATGGCTGCGCGACAACCTGAAGATGTTCGAGACCGCTCCCGAGGTCGAAGAGTTGGCCGCACAGGTCGAGGACAACGGCGGGGTCTACGTGGTGCCGGCCTTCTCAGGCCTGTTCGCCCCGTATTGGAAGTCGGACGCGCGTGGCGCGATCGTCGGCCTGACCCGCTACGTCAACCGCAATCACATCGCCCGCGCGGTGCTGGAGGCGACGGCCTTCCAGACCCGCGAGGTGCTGGAAGCGATGGAGGCCGACTCGGGTGTTCACCTGGCCGAACTCAAGGTCGACGGCGGAATGACGATGAACGACACGCTGATGCAGTTCCAGGCCGACGAACTCGGCGTGCCGGTAATCCGTCCGGTGGTTGCCGAGACCACGGCGCTGGGTGCCGCCTACGCCGCCGGCATCGCCGTCGGCTACTGGAACGGCGAGCAGGACGTCATCGACAACTGGGCCGAGGCCAAGCGCTGGGAACCGTCCATGGACGAAGACGAGCGCGAGCGTCTCTACCGCCAGTGGAAGAAGGCAGTCACCCGCACCTTCGATTGGGTCGACGACGACGTCAAGGAGTGACGGTCGCCGCTGACGCGGCGCGCCTGATCCTACGGGCCCGCCACCACCAGGTGGCGGGCCTGTGCCACACACCACACCCACCCCGAGCGACTTTGCAGCCACTTCAACGGTGAAGGAAGACCAGATGGCCGGCTCCCTGAGCGACGTCGAGTTCGTCGTACGTTCGATCACCAGCACCGTGCTCGCTAACGAGCAATACTTCGGTGACCTGGACGCCGTGGTCGGCGACGGCGACTTCGGCTATTCCCTCGCCCGCGGCTTCGAGATCGTCCAGGAACACTGGGACGAATACGACCGCACCGATGCGGGGGTCTTCCTGACCAAGATCGCCATGGCCTTGTCGGCGCGGATCGGCGGCACCTCGGGCCCGATCTGGGGCACGGCGATCCTGCGGATGGGCAGCTCGCTCAAGGGCAAGCACGAGTTCAACGCCGAGGACGTGGTGGCCGGACTGCGTGCCGCCGTGACCGGCATTCAGGCTCGTGGCAAGGCCGAACTCGGTGACAAGACCCTGTTGGATGCGCTGGTGCCCGCGATCGACACGCTCGAGGCGAAGGCTTCCGAAGGCGCGTCCCCGGCAGAGATCGTGGCGGCGATGGCCGCTGTCGCACGTCAGGCCGCCGAGGACACCGCGCAGCTGCAGGCTCGTCGGGGCCGGGCCAGCTACACCGGTGAACGCAGCATCGGTTCGGTGGACGCCGGCGCGATGGCGATCGCGGTGCTGACCGAGAAACTGGCGCAGGACTGGCCCGAGTCCTGACCCCGACCCCCCACCGGCGGACCGACGACGATCCGCTCCCGTAGTCACAACTCCTAGAAGGGACTTCGATGAAGAAGTTCGTCAACGACCCCAAGCAGTTCGTTCCCGAGATGCTCAAAGGGATCGCACTGGCCAACCCGGACACCATCACCTACGTGCCCGAATACAACCTGATCATGCGTTCAGACGCCCCGAACAACGACAAGGTGAGTATCGTCCAGGGTTCGGGCTCAGGTCACGAGCCCGCTCACGTGATGGCGGTCGGCCCGGGCATGCTCGACGCCGCCTGCCCCGGCGACGTGTTCGCCGCACCCCCCGCGGACTACGTGTTCGAGACAGCCAAGAGGCTTGCGTCCGACAAGGGTGTGCTGCTCCTGGTGAACAACTACACCGGGGACCGGATGGCCTTCGAAATGGCCCAGGAGCTCGCCGAGGCCGAGGACATCAAATGCGCCACCCTGTTCATCGACGACGACGTCGCGGTGCAGGACTCCACCTGGACGGTCGGCCGTCGCGGGGTGGCGGGCAACTTCTTCGTGATCAAGGCGGTCGGCGCCAAGTCGGAGGAGGGGGCTGATCTGGACGAGGTGATCCGGGTCGGCGAAAAGGTCAACAGCGTCACCCGCACGATGGGTATCGCGCTCACCGCCTGCACCCCGCCGGCAAAGGGATCGCCGCTGTTCGAGCTGGCCGACGACGAGATCGAGATCGGGGTCGGCATCCACGGCGAGCCGGGCCGGCGCAGGGCCAAGTTGGTGAGCGCGGACGAAATCGTGGACGAGTTGCTCGATGCAGTGGTGCCCGACCTGCCCTACGAGTCAGGTGACCGGGTTGCGCTGATGATCAATGGGCTGGGCGGCACCCCCATCAGCGAGCTGTACCTCCTGTACGGGATCGCCGCGCAGAAGCTGGCCGACAAGGGAGTCACGGTGGCCAAGAGCTACGTCGGCGAGTACTGCACCAGCCTCGAGATGGCCGGCGCCTCACTCACCCTGGTGAAGCTGGACGACGAGATCGAGGCGCTGCTGAACGCGCCGGCCGAGATCGTCGCCCGGATCTTCTGAGCCATCACTCAGCGGTAGCCGAGGCCTCCTGGGGCAGTCGGAGGACCCGTACGAGCGGATCCGGCGGTGGCGGAAGCGGAGCCGCGGCGCTCTGATCCGCAATCACCGACGTCCTGCTGCGGCGTTTCCGGGCGGCCGGGCTGGGCGGGGACCACCACAGTGGGTGGGTGTCACCACAGCAGCCGGTGGTGACACCCACCCACTGTGTGTCGAGCGATCAGCGGTCGTCGACAGGGTCGCCTGCCCAGAGGGGCGAGCGCTGCTTCAGGTCCGTGGGGTGCTCGGCGGGGTCCACCTCCCTGGCCCGGCGCAGTTCGACCTCGTCGGCGATGGTGGCGCGCAGTCGCGCCAGCACCGCGGTGGGAGTGGCAACGGTCGGTTCTGACTGAAGGAACCGGGTGACCGCCTGCTCGGCCGCGCTGGTCGGGTCCAGCATCGGTGCTCCTTCTTCAGGGGTTGACCCCGGGTTGGACGCAGCCGGGTCGGCTTCGGTTCCCATTCAGTCCACCTCCTTCAAATGGCTCAGCAGCACGGCCAACCGGGCCCGGCCGCGCGAGCAGCGGCTCTTGACGGTGCCGGGCGCGCAGCCGAGGATTCTTGCTGCCTCGTCCATCGAGTATCCCTCGAGGTCGATCAGCACCAGCGCCGCCCGCTGGTCGGCACCGATCTGGCCCAGCGCCGCGGTTACCTCATCCGCAATCGTGGACCGGACGGCCGCGGCCTCCGGATCGTCGGGAGCGGTCAGTTCGGCGGCGCGTTCCACGTCGTCGGGCAGTGGCTTGGACGGTCGGGCCGCGATACGCCGCAATCGGTCGAAGCAGGCGTTGATCACGATCCGGTGCAGCCAGGTGGTGACCGCCGCATCGCCGCGGAAGTCACCGGCCCGGCGGAAGGCCGAGATCATCGCGTCCTGCAGAGCGTCGGCGGCATCCTCGGGTTTGCTCATCACCCGGAGGGCCAGGCTCCAGAACCGATCAGCGTGACGTTCCATCAGCACCGTGAAGGCGCGGTCGTCCCCGGCGACGTGGGCGGCGAGCAGGTCGGCGTCCGTCGCCTCCTCCAGCGGCAGGTCCGCGGGAGACCGGGAGGCGGCGGGGATCACAGGCCGAAGGGTAGCGGGTCACGGTCGCAGGTCTCGACAAGCTCGACCGGCGGTGAGCCCGACCGGCCCGATCGTCCTAGCCGTGCACCTCTATGTGGTTGATGCCGCCCTGGTAGAAGCTTCCGGACTCCGGTGGCAGGGAAGTCAGGTACACCAGCAGCCACCGGGTCTTCACCGACGCGTCCAGCTTCATCACGGCCGTGCCGGTGGCCTTCGGGATCGCGGCGACGACCTTCCAGTCGGTCTGCGAATTCATCGGCGCGCTGGTCACGTCGGGGTCGGCGGGCACCCGCAGTTCGACGGCGGTGCCGTCGCCGATCACGGCCACGTTGACCCCGCTGACGGTCTGCACCTTGCCCAGATCGAGCACCAGGCCGACGCCGGGCTTCATCTTGCCCAGCCGGGGGTCGCCCCGGTAGCGCTCGGTGAGCCAGGCGGTCTCGGGGTCGTCGTCGATGGCGCGCGGGGTGAGCCGGGGGTTCTCGGCGTTGCTGCCGCCGTCCGCCGACGGGTCGAAGTCTGCTGCCGAGGCGATCGGCAGCACCGGGGCCACGCTCGCGGTGGGCGACGCCGGCGAAGTGGCACCCGGACGGCGGGCGTTCAGCTGCCCGACAGCCACCCACACCAACCCGCCGGCCAGCAGCAGTCCGAAGATGCCGATGGTGAGGGCCAGCATCGTGCGCCGGGGGCGGCCCATCCCGCCGCGCTGGGGGGACGGCACCATCAACGCGGCCCGCGCCGTGGGTGGTGGCGGGATCGGGGTGAAGGGGTCGGTGGTCGGATCGTCCTCACGCATTCCGGGGAACTGCCACGGCTGGGTGGTCTCACCGGTCTCGTCGTCGTCATCGTCCGGACCCATCGCCGGGCGGCGCAGCGGTGGCGGCAGCGGGGTGCTGAAGGTACCCGTCGAGCCGCTCGACGCACTCAGCGCACTCGTCGTCACACCGCCGGCCGGCAGCCGGCCCGCGGTGGTGCGGATCTGCTCGACCGGAATGCGTAGCCGGCGCTCCAGGTCGGGGGCGGCGCTGGCTTGGCCGAGCACCGCGTTCAGCTGTTGCGCGACCGCCCGGGCCGTCGTGATCGGGGTCTGCCGGTTGCGCGGAACCGGGTTCAGGATGCGGTCGCACAGGGTGTCCAGCATGCGCGGCACCCCGGCCTTGACCTGCGCCGGGGTGAGGGTGCGGGCGCCTTCGGTGGGCGCCGCCTTCATGCCGAACCGGTCGCCGCCGGGCCAGCGCACGACCAGACACGCGTACAGCAGTGCCCCGAGTGCCCTGACGTCGGCCTGTTCGCCGGTGTGCGGCTGCGGGGTCTGGTCGAGGGCTGCCTCGACCAGCAGGCCGACGATCCGGACGTTGCCCGCAGCGCTGATCACCACCGTGTCGGGCGTGACCCGCTCGTGGTAGAGCCCCCTGCTGTGCAGGGCGGCCAGCGCCTGCGCGAGTTCCTTGACCACCCAGGCGGCTTCGACGGGCGACAGCGGCCCGCCCGCCAGCACCTGCTCGATCGAGGTGGCCGGTGAGTACTCGTACACGATGTAGGGCTCGCCGCCGTCGAAGGCACCGGCGTCCAGCACCCGCAGGAAGGCCGCGTCCGGGGCGCCGGAGGCCCTCTTCGCCACGCCGATCAGCTCGGGGCCGCGAGGGTCGTCCGGAGGGAGCAGGTGCATCAGCACCGGACGCGACAACCGCTGGTCGAAGGCCCGCCAGGTGAGCGCGTTGCCGCGCCGGGCGAGCACCTCGTCCAGCCGGTACCGATCACCCAGCACCTCACCGACGGCACCATCGGCAACAGCCGCGTCGTCGGGCACCGGCATGGTGGGTGCGTGGCCGTCCTGGGGGTCGGGGTACTGCAGCACGGGCTGGTCGGCGACGGACGACGGGCCCGGGTCGACCGCGATGAACTGACCGGTGCCGGACGGGTCGGAGTTCACCTCGTCGACCGGCTGCGGCCGGCCCTCGGCGTACTCGGCAGCGAGGTGCCCGACCTCTTCGGCTAGTTCGTCCACCTGGTCGGTGACCACGGGCGCGTGCTCCTCGGTGGCCGGACGCCGACGCAGGGCGCTCACCACCTGGGTGGCCTCGTTGATGCCGAGCCGCTTGGCGGCGAAGAAGAAGGTCAACAGGGCGACCGCGCTGGCGGCGACGAGGCCGACGAAGGTCATCAGCGCACTGCTGAACCGGGTGAAGAACCAGGTGATCGCCCAGGCCAGCACGGCGGCCGGAATGGTGGCGCCGACCAGCTTGGCCAGGTGCCGGACCAGTGCGCGGCCGGCCATGGTGGTCAGCCGCCGCCGCAGCGCCAGGTGCGAAATGTAGACGCCGACCAGGTAGGCGATGCTGTACGAGAGCGCGAGCCGGGGCGCGATGGTGTTCACGTCGTGCCAGGCCAGCACGAAGCCGATCGCCAGTACGACGTTGAGCCCCGAGATGACCACCTGCAGCAGGAACGGGGTGCGGGTGTCCTCCAGCGCGTAGAACCCCCGCAGGTACAGGTACTGGATCGTGTAGGGCACCAACCCGATGGAGAACGCCATCAGCGTCCAGGCGACGAAATGAAAGTCGGTGGCACCCTGTCCGAGGCCGAACGCGACCCGGGCGATCGGCTCGGCCAGCACGAACATGCCGATCGCGGCGGGCACCAGAAAGGTGACCGCCAGTTGGGTGGCCCGGCGCACCTCGTCGGCGACGCCGACCAGATCCTTGACCGCGGCCAGCCTGGACGCCTGCGGCAGCATCGCGGTGGCCAGCGACACGGTGAGCAGCGAGTGCGGCAGCACCCAGATCAGGTACGCCTGGTTGTAGACGTTGCTACCGGCGCCCGAGCCGCCGACCACTGCCGAGGTGGCCAACCGGGTCACCACGGCCTGCGCGACCAGGGTCAGGGCGACGTAGCCCATCATCCACTTGGCAAGGTGAAATGTGTGCCCCAGCCCGGTGCCCTTCAGGTCCCAGCGCGGGCGGTAGCGAAAGCCGGTGCGGCGGTAGAAGGGGATCAGCACCAGCGTCTGCACGATGATGCCGAGGGTCGACCCAGCACCCAGCAGCAGGGCTTGGCCGTTGGTGAAGGGCGCCGAGGTGTCGACCCCCTGACCCCACATCGCTGCATAGAGAAGCAGAACCCCGATCTGCACGATGTTGTTCGCGATCGGCGCCCACATCATCGGGCCGAAGGAGTCCTTGGCGTTCAGCACCTGACCGAGCAGGAAGAAGGCGCCGTAGAAGAACAGCTGCGGCATCGTCAGGTAGGTGATGAAGACGAGCGAGTCCCAATGCGGCAGCGCCTGCCAGCGGGGGTCGGTCCACAGGGTCAGCAGCCAGGGCACCGCGGCCACCATCAGCAGCGTGATCACGGCCAGTGCGGCGAGGAATGCGGTGATGATCCGGTTGACGTACCTCTGCCCGCCGTCGGAGTCGTTTCTGATCGCCCGGACGATCTGTGGCACCAGCACCGTGTTCAGAGCCCCGCCGGCGAAGAGCATGTAGAGGGTGTTCGGAATCAGCGTGGCCAGGCCGAACATCTCCACCTGACGGGTCGAGTTGCCGAGCACGAAGGCGAGCAGCACCGCCCGTCCGAAACCGAGGATGCGGGAGACCATCGTGCCCGAGGCCATCACCGCGGTCGCGTTCAGCAATCGCCGCCCACCGACGCCGGGGGCTTCGCGGCTCTCGTCGCTCACGCCTCCTCCTCCTTCTGCTTGCGGCGCACCTGACGGATCCGCAGGGCGGTCGCGGCCACCAGCACGATGCCGGACACGATCACCATGATCCACCCGATCGTGCCCAGGTCCGTGACCTCCACGGCGATGCGCGTGGGCCGTCCCACGGGTTGACCGGACCCGGTCTGCAGCGAGGCCGTCACGTTGACCAGGCCGTTGGAGGTGGCTTCGGGACGCACGTTCACCGTCAGGTTCTGCCCGGGCGCGACGCGGATCAGGTCGGTGGGTGGAATCTTCAGCCGCTGCGGGTTGTCGGAGCTGAACACGATCCTGACCTGGATCTGCTCGGTCAACCGGTTGCTCACCGTGACCGGAAACTCGTTGGCGCGTGACGACATCAGCACCCGCGGGCTCGCCGACACTGTGACGTTCGTGTTCACTGTCGATTGGCTGATCGGGTCGCTGACCGCGGCGATCCAGCTGCCGGTGGCCGGGTTGCGGATCCACGAGGTGGACGCCATCCGGGCCAGCGTGGCGGGCGCGTCCGAGGCGATCGCGGACTGGGGAACCAGGTCGCGGTAGCGGTCGAAGTCGTCCGACATCACCTGCAGTTGATGGAACCGGGGGGCCGACAGGGTGGTCGGCCGCGCGGGCAGGGTGAGGGTGGCCTGGGCGCCCTGGCGGGTGTCCAGCAGGTCGTCGATGGTGGTGCGCCGCAGCCAGCCGGGCGTGGTGGCGGCATCGGCGGACGCCTGGGCCGGCGTGGTGATCAGCCGGAGCAGGCCGTGCCCGAGCACCGCCTCGGCGTACTGCCGCTGCTCACGCTGGACGGGGCCGTTCTCGTTGCCAGGCCCGGCCGCGCCGGCCGCTGGGGCCAGCCTCAGCAGGGTGGAGCCGTCCGGCCCCGCGGTGATCACCGGTCCGCGACCTGCGTTGCGAACCAGCAGCGCCTCGGGCTCGGCGGACGCCACGAAGGCGGGGGTGGTGGCGCCGGCCACGCCGGCGTGGGGCAGCACCAGCAGCGGCAGCGCGTCCAGTTTCGCCAGGGTGTCGGCGGACATCGCCTGGGTGGCCCAGTCGACGACCCGGGGTTCGTTGTACTGCTGCGCTCCGAGAACGTCGGGACTGCCGAACAGGGTGCGGGCACCGTGGTCGGTGGACAACTCCCGGAACCGCTCCAGCCAGGCTGCAGCGGCCTGCTCTCCGGTGCCGGCCCGGGTGCCTTCGCCGTCGACGACGGAGTAGCCGTCGGCCATATCGGTGACCTCGTCGATCAGTGCCGGGTCGACCAACCACGAGACGTTGCCGCGCGCGGCCAGCCCGACCAGCGTGTCGAGGCGTCCGGTGAGTTCACCGACCAGGCTCTCGTTGACGAACAGGTCGGGCTGCACCTTGGTCGGCACGGCCGACAGCAGCACCAGCGAGGTGAGCGGCAGATCGTCCTCCGGCGGCACCACGAAGAAGGTTCCGGTGCGGGCCAGTTCGACGAAGTCGGTCGACCCGTCGGCGGTGCCGAGCACCTGCACGCCGAGCAGATGGACGGCACCCGGTGACGTGAACCCCAGGTCGGCCAGGGTGCCCCGCACGGTGAAGTCCGCGCTGGTGCCCGGGTTGAAGGCGACGGACGGATCGGTGATCCACTGGGAGTGCTCCGGGTTGCGATTGAGCCGCTCGCCCCAGGGACTGCTCTCGCCGCTCAGCACACTGCGGAAGGCGGCCGCGTCGCTGATCGCATCCCTGGATCGCCACAGCACGACCCGGACGCCGAACGCGGGCTGGGCGCCCGAGTTGGTCACCGTTCCGGTGAGCACGACGCTCTGGTCCGCCGGCTTGCCGGTGACGGTGAGGCCGTTCAGCCGGACGGTCAGCTGGGGGGTGGCCGCCAGCGCCGGCGCAGCGGGCGCGACGAGGGTGACCGCCACGGTGATCAGCCATGCCAGCGCAAGCGCGAGCTTGGCCGGGCCGGAGCGGATCACCGCTCCATCGTAGAGGTGCGCCCGGGCGTCACCGGGCAGGCTGCGCCCGCTGAGTGTCAGGGCTAGTCAGCGCCGAGTTTGTGACGTGTTGAACGGGCTGAGGTGGCACCTTTGCGGCGTCCGGCTGCCGGTATAGTGTCGCGACGTGCCCGAACTGACCACTGCCCAGCGCGCCGCTCTGGCCCGGGTGCGCAGCGAGTCCCCGGCGGTCCGTCGGCTGGCCGCCGTGTTCGCCGAGGCCGGTCACGAGCTCTATCTGGTCGGCGGGCCGGTGCGCGATGCGCTGCTCGGCCGGGAGGGCAACGATCTGGACTTCACCACGTCCGCCCAGCCGGCCGTGATCGAGGCGCTGATGCGCCAGGTGTCGACGGCAGTGTGGGACATCGGCCGCGAGTTCGGCACGATCGGCTGCGCGGTCACCGAGCCCGGCCCCGACGGCGTCGAGCGCACCCTGGTGATCGAGGTGACCACGTTCCGCTCGGACGCCTATCGCGACGATTCGCGCAAGCCCGCGGTGGTGTTCGGCGACCACCTCGGCGGCGACCTGGTGCGCCGCGACTTCACCGTCAACGCGATGGCGCTCGACATGCGCACCGGTGAGTTCCTCGACCCGTTCGGAGGGGCGTCCGACCTCGTCGCCGGGGTGCTGGTGACTCCTTCCACACCGGAGTTGTCGTTCAGCGACGACCCGTTGCGCATGCTGCGGGCGGCCCGCTTCGCGGCGCAGCTGGGCTTTCGTCCGGCCGCCGAGGTGGTGGCGGCGATGACCGACATGGCGCCGCGGATAGCCATCGTCTCGGCCGAGCGCGTGCGTGACGAA
Source organism: uncultured Actinomycetota bacterium (assembly GCA_963697765.1). Classification (GTDB taxonomy): domain Bacteria; phylum Actinomycetota; class Actinomycetes; order Propionibacteriales; family Propionibacteriaceae; genus Micropruina. The sequence goes on along the minus strand of CAVOPC010000002.1, from coordinate 686,809 downwards.
CTGATCAAGACGATCATGGCGGCCGACCCGAGGGCCGGACTGAACCTGCTGGTCAGCACCGGTTTGGCCGACCACGTGCTGCCCGAACTGGCCGCCCTGCGGATGGAGCGCGACGAGCACAACCGGCACAAGGACGTCTACGAACACACCCTGACCGTGCTGGACCAGACCATCGATCTGGAGAACCGGCTGGGCGGCCCCGACCTGACTGCGCGGCTGGCCGCCTTGCTGCACGACATCGGCAAGCCGCGCACCCGGCGGTTCGAGCCGGGCGGCAAGGTGTCGTTCCACCACCACGATGTGGTCGGCGCCAAGCTGGCCACCAAACGCATGCAGCAGCTGAAGTTTCCCACCGAGCAGATCAAGGCCGTGACGAAGCTGGTCGAGTTGCACCTGCGCTTCCACGGCTACGCAGACGCCGAATGGACGGATTCGGCGGTACGCCGCTACGTGCGGGACGCCGGCGACCAGCTCGACCGGTTGCACGTGCTGACCCGATCGGATTGCACCACCCGCAACCAGCGCAAGGCGGCGAAGCTGCGCACGGCGTACGAGCAGCTGGAGTGGCGGATCGACGAACTGGCCGCGCAGGAGGAACTGAGCGCCATGCGTCCGGATCTGGACGGCACCCAGATCATGGCGATCCTCGGCATTCCACCGGGCCCCACGGTTGGCCGGGCGTACTCGTTCCTGCTGGAGAAACGGCTGGACGAGGGACCGCTGGGCGAGGACGCCGCGCGGGTTGCGCTGCAGGCCTGGTGGGCGGAGCAGCAACCGTCGGACTGAGCGTCAGGGCGTCGGCTGGACGGTTTGCAGCTCGGCGATGTGGGCGTGCACCAAAGGGATCACCGCGGCACCCTCCCCGCTGGCGGAGGCGACCCGCTTCATCGACCCGCAGCGAATGTCGCCGGCCGCGAACACGCCCGCCACGGTGGTGGCATAGGGCGCGGGCGGACGTCCTCCCGTCCAGGCCTGCCAGGGGGTGTCGGCACCGGTGAGCACGAATCCGTGGTCGTCCATCGCGATGTCGCGGGGCAGCCATTTGCAGGTCGGCTCGGCCCCGAGCAGCAGGTACAGCCCCGATGCCTGCACCCGATCGGTCTCGCCCGTGTTGAGGTCGCGAAGGTCGAGCCAGTCGAGATGGCCCTCACCGCCGCCGCCGACCACCGCGGTGCAGGGCCGGACGGTGATCCGCGGGTTGCCGATGATCTCGGCGATCAGGTACGCCGACATGGTTTCGGCCAGTTCTGGCCGGCGGATGCAGATCGTCACCGACTCGGCGAAGCGCGACAGGTGTACCGCGGCCTGGCCGGCGCTGTTGCCGCCGCCGACCACGAAAACCTGCTTGTGCTTCATGTCGCGCGCCGTGGTGGCGGCGGTGCCGTAGCTGACACCGCGGCCGACCAGGTCTTCGATCGATTCGACGCCCAGCCGCCGGTACTCGACCCCGGTGGCGATCAGTACTGCACGGGTGGGCACCACGGTGTCGCCGAGGCTGACCCGGTGCGGTTCGCCGGCCCGTCCGATGGACAGCTCGGTGACCTCGCGACCGATCATGAACTGGGCCCCGAAACGCAGCGCCTGGGAGCGGGCCCGCTGGGTGAGCCGCATTCCCGAAATGCCCCGTGGGAAGCCCAGATAGTTGCGGATCATCGAGCTGGTGCCCGCCTGGCCGCCGATCGGGCCGTAGTCGAGCACCAGGGTGTTCAGGCCCTCGCTGGCGGCGTAGACGGCGGCGCCGAGGCCGGCCGGGCCGGAGCCGACCACGACCAGATCGAAGGGCTCCCCGCCGTCCAACTGGGCCGGTTGCGCGTACAGCAGCCCGCCCAGGTCGGCGTTGCTCGGCCGCGACAGCACCACCTGCAACTGCATCGAGTGCACCACCGGCAGTTCGGCCTGCTCGCCGATCAGCGCCAGTGACTCGCGTCCGGAATCGGACTCGGAGCGAAGGATCGTGTACGGCATGCCCATCTGGTTGAGAAAGTCCCGGATCCGGCTCAGGTCGGCGCTGGGCTCGTCGGCGACGATCCGGGTCCCCTCGATCTCGGAGATGTTCACCGAGGAGCCCCAGTCGCTGAGCAAATCGCTGATGGCGCCGTGGAACTCCTCGTCACGCGGCCCCTGGGGCAACATCAGGTAGCCGTCGATGCTGCCGTTGGCCAGGCTCTCCCGCATGGCGGCCACCGAGCCGCGGAAGTGCTCGATCGGCACCAGTACCAGCCGCCTGGCGGTCGGCACGAAGCGCTGGATCTTGGCGAAGATGTGGGTGGCCTTCTCGCCGTCGGCGAAGTATTCGCAGGCCACCAGGGCGATCGGACGCCGCACGTCGCCGAGCCCCTTGAGCACCTCCACCACCTCTGCCATGGTGCCGGGCGCGACGATCTCGTAGTCGGCGGCGTAGCGCTGGCTCAGAACGTCGACCATGGTGGCGCGATGATCGTGGCCGATGATCACGATCGCGGGCTTCGGACGTGGCTCAGGCATGCGGGAAGTGTGCCACCCCGCTGATGACGGTGGCATGTCGGCCGCTGGACGGAAGCCGGCTCAGGCCGCCAGCCCGCGGGGCAGCACCACGTCGAAGCGGCAGCCGCCGGGCACGTTGACCACGCTGACCCCGCCGGCGTGCGCTTCGACGATGCCCTGCACGATGGCCAGGCCGAGCCCGGCCCCCGACGCGGTTCCGACACCGACCACCGGGGTTCGGGCACTGGCGCCCCGCCAGCCCGGGTGGAACACCCGTCCGAGATCCTCCTCGGGAATGCCGCCGCCCTCGTCCCTGACGCTGAGCATCACGTGTCCGTCGCCGCGGGCCTCGGCCTCGATCAGAATCTCGCCACCCTCGGGCGAGTGCTGGATGGCGTTCATCAGCAGGTTGCCGATCACCCGGGACAGCTCGCGGGCGTCACCCCACAGGGTCAGGTCACCGGTGCCGCTCTCACGCAGCCGTACCCGCCGCGCTGCCGCCACCGGGCTGAGGTCGGCGACCGAATCGGAGACCAGGTCGAACAGCGACACCGGCTCGCGGGCGAGGGTGAGAGTGCCGGTCTGGATCTTGGACAACTCGAACAGGTCGTCGACCATGCGGTCCAGGGTGTCCACCTGTGCCTGCATCTGGCGCAGGTACCGCTCGGGATCCGTGGCAACCCCGTCCTCGAGGGATTCGGCCATCGCGCGCAACGCCGACAGCGGCGTCCGCAGGTCGTGCGAGATCCAGGCGATCAGCTCGCGCCGGGACCGGTCCAGCGTGGCGACCTCGTCGCGGGCCTGGGCCAGCCGCCGGGAGGTTTCGGCCAGCTCCACCGCCAGCTCCGACAACTCCCGTCCCTCGACCGGGGCGGCCGCGACGACTGCCCCGCCGCCGATCTCACGGGCGGTGCGCCGCAGCCGGGCGCTGGACCGGCTCAGCCGCCGGCCGAGGATCCAGGCCACCGGCAGGCTCGTGACCGCGGCTACCCCGATCACCCAGATCAGCACCACCAGGTCGTGCGGGGAGATGTACATCTGGAAGGCGATGGCGAGGGTGGCAGCCACCACGGACAGCACGGTGGCGCCCACCAGCACCACCAGTTGCACGGTGAGCGAAGCCGCCCGGGACAGCCGCAGCGCCAGCACGGCAGCACCGCAAACGAGTCCCGCGGCCAGCGCCGAGATGGCCACGATGAGCAGAAAGTCGGCGAACCCGATCATGACGGCTGCCGCCGCTCGGCGGCCGCGCCGCTCGGGTCGAATCGGTAACCGACTCCCCACGCGGTGACCAGGTACCTCGGCTCGGACGGGTCCTGCTCGATGCGTTCGCGCACCCGGCGGACGTGCACCGTGACCGTCGACTGGTCGCCGAAGTTCCAGTGCCACACCTCACGCAGCAGTTCGTCGCGGCGGAACACCCGGTGCGGATGCTTGAGCAGAAACGCGAGCAGGTCGAACTCGCGGACCGGCAGGTTCAACTCGACCCCGCGGTGCATGATCCTGCGCAGTCCCGGATCGACGGCGAAGTCGCCGATCTCGAACGGCGACTCGGGAGTCATTTCGTCCAGGCTGCGGCGCAGCACGGAACGCACCCGCAGCAGCAACTCGCGCGGCGAGAACGGCTTGGCCACGTAGTCGTCCGCGCCGGCCTCCAACCCTTCGATGCGGTCCTCCACCGACCCCAGGGCGGTCAGCATGATCACCGGAATCGTGGAGGTGCGCCGGATCCGGCGGCAGACCTCGGCGCCGCTCACCCCGGGCAGCATCCGGTCGAGCACGATCAGGTCGGGCGGGGTGGCCTCCACCCGGCGCAGCGCCGCGATGCCGTCGGACGCCTCGTCCACGATGAAGCCGGCCTCGCGCAGGTAGTCACAGGTCACTTCACGGACGGTCGGGTCGTCCTCGACGACCAGCACCCTGCGGTCACTCAACAACTCGTCGCGGTGCGGTACGAGCGGCAGGTCGGCGGGCATAGCCCACGATAGGCACAGCGCCGCCGCTGCGCGACGCCGGGGTGCACGGCGGGACGCGTTCGTTGCCGAGCCGTAAGGACTTGCCCGGGCCCCGGGGGGACCCCCCTGCGTAACGTCACGGCGATGAGGACCAACGCGACCGGCTCGGAGCAGTCCGTCGACGTGGTGCTGCCCTGCCTCGACGAAGCGGCCGCACTGCCGGGGGTGCTGGCCGGCCTGCCCAGTGGCTGGCGGGCGATCGTGGTCGACAACGGGTCGTCCGACGGTTCGGCCGAGGTGGCCCGCAGCCTGGGCGCGGTGGTGGTGGCAGAGCCGCGGCGCGGCTACGGCTCGGCGGTGCACAGCGGGTTGCTGGCCTCGACCGCCGACGTCGTCGCCACCTGTGACGCGGACGGCTCGCTCGACCTGGCCGCATTGCCGGCCCTCGCCGCGCCCGTGCTGGCCGGTTCGGCCGACCTGGTGCTGGGACGCCGGCAACCGAAACCGGTCGGGGCGTGGCCCGTGCACGCACGGGTGGCCAACGCAGTGCTGGCCCGGATGGTTCGCCGCGCGTCCGGGCTGCTGCTGCACGACCTGGGGCCGATCCGGGTGGCGCGGCGCGCCGACCTGCTGGCCCTCGATCTGCACGACCGGCGCAGCGGATACCCGCTGGAACTCGTCCTCCGCGCGGCCGCGGCCGGCTGGCGGGTGGCCGAACACGACGTCGACTACCGGCCCAGGGTCGGACGCTCGAAGGTGACCGGCACCGTGCGTGGCACCTGGCACGCGGTACGCGACATGAGCCGGCTGCTGGCCGACCTGCCGGACAGCACGGAGCCGGCCCGATGACCACGCTCGTGGTGGTGGCCAAGGAGGCGGTGCCGGGCCGGGTGAAGACCCGGCTGCATCCGCCGTACAGCCTCGAGCAGGCCGCGACCCTGGCCCAGGCGTGTCTGCTCGACACCCTGGACGTGGGAGAGGTGTTGCCTGCCACCCGGCGGATTCTGCTGATCGAGGGACGTGGGCCCGGCCGGCCCGGGTGGCAGGAGTGGCAGCAACCTTCGGGTGGATTGGACGAGCGCCTGGCCTGGTGCCTGGATCAGCTGTCCGGACCGATGCTGCTCGTCGGCATGGACACCCCACACCTCGACCCGGCCGGGCTCCGACCCGCATTCGACTGGCCCGAGCACGTGGACGCCTTCCTCGGGCCGGCCGACGACGGCGGCTTCTGGGCGATCGGCCTGCGACGTCCCGACGGAAGCCTGGTGCGCGGCGTCCCGATGTCCCGCGACGACACCGGCGCGATGCAGCTCCGCCGGCTCACTGGGGCCGGGCTGCGCGTCCACCTGCTGCCGTCGATGCGTGACATCGACACCGCACCCGATCTCGTCCCGGCGGCCGGGCGCGCGCCGCGGCTGGCAGCCGCACTGGCCGGCTGCGGGGCGCCGAGATGAGCGTCGCCGCCGCCGGGTTCGGCGGTTGCGGGTCCCCCTACGAGCAGGTCATGGACGGCCACCACGCCGGCCCGTTGACACTGCTTCCGGTGCGCGAGGCGACGCGCGGGCCGCGTCCGGTGACCCTGGCGGTGGACCGCTTCCTGGCCGTCGCCGACGCCACCGACATGGAACTGCTGGCCCGCACCCGGGGGCCGGTGCTGGACGTCGGTTGCGGCCCCGGACGCATGGTGCGGGCCGCCCTGCTGGCCGGGCGTCCGGCGCTGGGGGTGGACGTGTCACCGGCTGCGGTCCGCCACGCGAACCGGGCCGGACTACCGGTGTTGCACCGGTCGGTGTTCGAGCCGTTGCCGCGGGAGGGAGGCTGGAGCACCGTGCTGCTGCTCGACGGCAACGTCGGCATCGGCGGCGACCCGTCCCTGCTGCTGGCCCGGGTCGCCGCCCTGATCGGGCCCGGTGGAGTCGTCGTCGCCGAATGCCATCCGCAGCGGCACCGCGACCACCGGTTCGAGGCGGTCGTGATGGACGGCTTCGGGCGTACCGGCGAGCCGTTCGGCTGGGCCGAGGTCGGCGGCGGCACGCTGGCCCGGTTGGCGCAGCGGGCCGGACTCGCACCGGTCGACCGCTGGCTCTCATGCGGGCGCCGTTTCGTGGCGCTGGGCCGTCGATGAGCACGGCCGCGAGGGCGCACAATCGTGCCGTGCCGCTCATTGCATCGGCGGTGTTGATGCTGGCCAGCGCCGCATTGGTGGCGGTGATCACCAACCCGGTCCCTTCTGTGCCGGGCGTCGACGTGCAGTGGTGGAACCTGCTGGCCTGGGTGGTCGCCGCCCTTGCATTGGTGGTGGTTCTGCGCACGCCGCGGGGCAGGGGTACGACGGCGCTGCTGGTGGCTGGCGCCGTACTGGTCGGTGCCGCCGCGCTGGGCGCCCCGCCGAGGTTCTCCGACGATTCCGCGCGGTACGCCTGGGACGGCACGGTCAGCACGTCCGGCCTATCGCCGTACGCCCATCCGCCGGTGGCCGCCGAACTGGCCAGGTTGCGTCCGGAATGGCTGTTTCCGCCGGTCGGGGCGGGGCCGGCCGGGGCTGCGGTGTGCACGGAGCCGGGAAGTCGGCTCGCCGCCCAGACCCCGGACGGGGCACCGCTGTGCACCCTGATCAACCGTCCGGAGGTGCCGACCATCTATCCGCCGGTGGCCCAGGCGTGGTTCGCCGGGGTGCGGGCGGCGGTTCCCCGGGAGGCCGCCTGGTGGCCGATGCAGGTGGCCGGCCTGGTGCTCTCGCTCGCGGTCACGATCGTGCTGATCGCAGGCCTGCGCCGCCGAGGGCTGGACGACCGGTGGGCGGCGGCCTGGGCCTGGTCGCCGTTCGTCGCAGTCGAGGCGGTCAACAACGCCCACATCGATTCGCTCGGCGTGCTGTTCGCCCTGGCGGCGACCTTCGCGCTGACCGGCGCCCGTCGTCCGGGATGGTTGGGCACGGTGCGGCCGCTGCTCGGCGGGGTGCTGCTGGGGTTGGCCGCCGCCACCAAGCTGGTGCCGCTGATGGTCGCCCCACCGTTGCTGCGACGAACACCCGGCCGGGTGCTGCTGGCGGCCGCCGCCACCCTCGCGGCGGTGTACCTGCCGTTCGTGCTGCTCGGGGGTTCGGACGTGCTCGGCTACCTGCCCGGCTACCTCGCCGAGGAACGCTATCCCGACGGCAGCCGGTTCGCCCTGGTGGCGGCCGTCCTGCCCGGGCCGGCCGCCACCTGGGTCGCCCTGGCGATGCTGTTGGTCGCGGCGGTGCTCGCCTGGTGGCGGGCCGACCCCGACCGTCCCTGGCATGCGCAAACCATGCTGGTCGGCACGGTGCTGCTCGTGGTCAACCCGTTGTACGCCTGGTACGCGCTGACCCTGATTCCGTTCGTGGCACTGTCGAGGCGCTGGGAATGGCTGGTCGTGCCGCTGGCCCTGTCGATCAACTCGGGAATGGCCCCCAGACCCGTGGTGCTCGGGGTGGCCGCGGTGGTGGTCACCGTCGCAACGGTGGCGCGCAGGGTGCGCGCAGGCACTCCGCGTCCGGTGTTGGAGGAAGTCCGATGAAGATGCTGGTCACCGGTGGTGCAGGGTTCATCGGTTCGCACGTCGTCGAAGCGGCGGTGCGGCGCGGCGATCGGGTGCGGGTGCTCGACTCGTTGCGCGCCGACGTGCACCCCGTCGGCGTGGTGCCGCAGCTGCCGCCCGGCGTCGAGTTGATCAGGGCCGACGTCCGCGACGGGGCGGCCGTGACGGAGGCGTTGCTCGGCGTCGATCTGGTCTGTCACCAGGCCGCGAAGGTGGGCTTGGGCGTCTCGTTCGCCGATGCCGCCGACTACACCGACAGCAACCTCACCGGAACCGCCGTGCTGCTGGCCGCGATGACGGAGCGGGGGGTCGCAAGGCTGGTGCTGGCGTCGTCCATGGTGGTCTACGGCGAGGGCCGCTACCGGGGCCCGGACGGGCACGTGCGGCCGCCCGCGCGGGCCGAGGCCGACCTACGGCAGGGCCGGTTCGAGCCGCTGGACGCAGAGGGCCGCGTGCTGCGTCCGGTGCTGGTGGGGGAGGACGAGGCGCTCGACCCACGCAATGTGTACGCCGCCAGCAAGCTGGGCCAGGAGCACCTGGCGTCCGCTTGGGCACGCGCGAGCGGCGGACGGGCCGCGCTGCTGCGCTACCACAACGTGCTGGGCGCGGGCATGCCCCAGGGCACGCCGTACGCGGGGGTGGCGTCGCTGTTCCGCAGCAGCCTGCAGCGCGGCGAGGCCCCGCGGGTGTTCGAGGACGGCGGCCAGCGCCGCGATTTCGTGGACGCGCGCGACGTGGCCACGGCCAACCTGGCCGCGGCGACCTGGACGGGTTCGGTGCGGGACGGCACCGTCCGGGCGTTCAACATCGGCAGCGGTGAGGTGCACACCATCGGCGACCTGGCGACCACCCTGTCGGCCGCCTTGGACGGGCCGACGCCGGTGATCACGGGTGAGTACCGGTTGGGCGACGTGCGACACATCACGGCCGATTCCTCCCGCGCCCGGCGTGAACTCGGCTGGGCGCCAGAGCACGGCTTCGAGGCGGCGGTGGCGGACTTCGCGAGGGCTCCCCTTCGTGCGCCGGCCGGACCGTCAATGTCGGCGACTTATCCACAGATTGCCGGCTCGGCGCGATCGAGCTGATCCGCACGTGGCTAGATGGCGCGATGGACTTTCAGCGCCGGGCGATGGAGGTGCTGCGGGTCAACGGCGACGTGCTCAGCCGGCGCCTGCATGCGCGCGCCACGATCAACACCCTGGTGGGCATGGACGCGGTCGTGCAGGTGTTCCCGGGTGTCTTCGTCGCCGCCGACAAGCTGACCGTCCGGAGTACCCGCTATGCCGCGGCGCTGGCCGCCCGGCCCACGGCCGTACTCTGGGCAGAATCAGCCGTGGCCGCGCTGACCGGCGATGCCCGAGCCTTCGTCAAAGGGGAAGTAATCCGGCTGGCGCAACCGGTGGCCGCCCGGATCGACGGGTTGCGCATCACCAGGCGCAGCATCCCGCCTGCCGAGGTGCGGCACTTCCACGGTCTGCGCTGCCCGGCCCCGGCGCTGGTTGCCGTCGACCTGGCCGCGCGTGACGACGGTCGCGTGGCGGAGGCGTTCCTGCGCGACGGACTCGTTCGACCCGATGAGTTGGTCGACGCCCTGGTCGCCTTCCAGGGATCGCCCAGCCAGCAGTGCCGCCGACAGGTGGTCGCGAGTTTCGCCGACAATCCCTGGTCGGGCGGTGAGCGGGAGTTGCAGCAGGTGCTGCGCGACGCGGGCCTGACCGGGTGGGTGGCCAACCAGCGGCTCACCCTGTTCGGGCTGATCTGCTACCCCGACATTCTCTTCGCCGACGCGGGATTGATCATCGAGTTCGACGGCTACGTGGTGCATTCGTCGAAGGGAGCGTTCGAGTCGGACCGGCATCGGCAGAACCAGCTGGTGTTGGCCGGCTATCGGGTGCTGCGCTTCACCTGGCAGCAGCTGAAGGACGACCCGGCGGCCGTGGTGCGAGAGATCAGGGCTGCGCTTGCCCAGGGCGAGCCGGTGATCTGCTGATTTCCACACACGATGGAATACCGAATAACTCCCGCGATCGGCAGATCGGGCGATGCAAACGATTGCAATGAGAACGCGGGAGGTATTCGGTATTCCATCGGTTGATGAAATCCCTCAGCTCAGCTGAGCGACCCGTCGGCGTTCACCCGGAACACGTCGACCTTCACCTCGAGCTTCGACTTCTTCGACTCGGTGTACAGCACGCCCTTGAGCGGGGAGACGTCACGGAAGTCCCGGCCCCAGGCGGTGACGATGTAGCGGGAGTCGGCGAAGTGGTCGTTGGTGGGATCGAGGTCGATCCACTCGCCGCCGGGCACCCGCACCGAGGTCCAGGCATGCGAGGCGTCCGACCCCTCGAGCTTCGGCTGGCCCGGTGGGGGAGAAGTCTCCACATAGCCCGACACATAGCGAGCGGGCAACCCGACGGAACGCAGGCACCCGACGGCCAGGTGGGCGAAGTCCTGGCAGACACCCTTGCGCAACTTCAGCAGCTCGGGCAGCGTGGTGCGCACCGAGGTGGCGCCCAACTCATACTTGAAGTTGCGGTAGATGGTGGAGTACAGCCCGACGAGGGCATCGCCCAGCGGCCGGTCAGGCGCCAGGATCGACTCGGCGTAGGCCAACACCTCCGGGCCGATCTCGACCAGGTCGGAAGGCAGCAGATACTCGGTGCGCTCGACCGGATCCGCCTCCTGTTCGACCCGCACCGCCGCCTCTGCGACGGTGAACGCGTTCAGCGATTCCATCACCGGCCGCGGCCACGCCACGTCCACGAACGCCGTCTTGCTGACCACCAGCTGGCGGTGGACCGACCTGATCTCGACGTAGAAGCTGTGATTGCCGAAGTGGTCGACGTGGTGGGTGATCACCTCGGGTTCGGGCAGGACCTCGACCTGGTTCGACACCACCTGCTGCGACCAGGTCTCCAGCGGCCGCAGGAAGCCGCGCTCGTAACACGCCTCCACGTCGTCGTCGTAGGTGTAGATCGTCGAATGGCGCACGCGGTAGCGCCGCGGCGCGTAATGGTCCGGACGCAGGTCACTCGTCATCGGTCACCTGCCAGGGGCTGGCCCAGCCGGCCGCCTGCGCCCGCCGGGGTGCCTGGCGCAGGAAGTGCTTGGCCGCCAGGTCGTCGGACAGCCGGCGGAACTCCTGCTCGTAGGACGCCAGGGCCACGCTGAGCCGGCCCGGCTCGAGAAGCTCGTCGATGTCGGAGTCGCCCAGCGCCGACGCCAGCCTCAGCGCCCGGGCCGCGGACGCCTCGTCGCTGAGCATCGTCAGGTTCGCCGCCAGCGACTCTGCCTGGTAGATCACCGAGCGGGGGTTCAGCCGGTCGAGCAGCAGCAGGTCGATGGCCGACTCCAGTGCCATCACCGGACCGGTGCCGGCCGCCGCGCGGCGGCGGTGGGTGATGATCGATTCGCCGGCCCGCAGCACCCCTTCGACGACCAGTTCGTCGACCTCGCGGCCACGCTCGGTGGTGATCGCCCGGCTGAGCAATGACAAGGTGCTCTGGGCCCGCTCCATCCGACACCCCGTGTCCAGGAAGGCCCAGGACTCGTCGCGCACCATGCTGTGCGCCATGATGCCGGCCAACGCCAGCAGCGATTCGAGCACATCGGCCAGCAGCGGCTGCAGCTGGTCATCGTCGCCGGGAGTTTCGGCGAGGGTCTGCTGCAGCCGTCCGAGCACCGACCAGGTGTCGACGCTGAGCAGATCGCGGACGTGCTGCGCCGCATTTGTCACCTGGTTCGCGCAGTGCCGGACGGTGCCCGAACGGGAGGCGTCCAGCACTGCCCGGCGCAGGTAGTGCAGCGACGATTCACCGTGCCGGATCGACCCGGTGACCGTCACCCAGGCGACGGCGTCGAGCAGCACGTCGGTGGCCTTCGAACCAGGCGTGCCGGTGCGGGAACTGTTGTCCTCGGCGAAGTCGTCGGCCACCTTGAGCAACCGGGCGGTGGCCTCGGCGCGTTCGGCGTAGCGGCCCATCCAGTACAGGTTGTCGGCGACGCGGGGCGACAGGCCGTAGGCCCGCGGCATCGGTGGCGCGGTGAGCCGGCGGTCGCGGCCGATCATGGCCTGGTCGGCATCGGACGAGATCACCCAGACGTCCTTGGCCAGCGCTCCGGTGAAGTTCGACACGGTGTTTTCGTCGACCCGGGCCGCCACCCTGCCGAGCCCGCCGGGCAGGAAGTGGTAGTCGCCGCCCTGGGCCACGGCGAAGGTGCGCAGCACGAACCGGCGCGGCTCGAGGCCGTCGTGGGTGACCACGGGGGCGGTGGACAACTGCATCGGGGCCTGGCCGCACCAGGCCCATGGCTCGGCCCTGATCGCCGCGGCAAGGTCGTCGCGTTCGCCGGCGGTCAGGTGCCAGCCGTAGCGCAACGGTCCCGTGGAGCGTGAGATCGGCTTGATCACCAGTTGGTCCAGATTGGCCAGCACGTGCGAGCGGGAGGTGTCGTCACCACACCACCAGGTGGCCGGCATCGGCAGCAACAGGTCCTCGCCGAGCAGCGCCCGGGATGCGGCCCCGAGGTGGGCGATCAGGCCCGGATTCTCCAGGACGCCGGCGCCGACCGGGTTGACCACGGCCACCGTCCGGTTGCGGGCCGCCTCGATCAGGCCCGGGATGCCCAGTTGCGAATCCCCGCGCAGTTCGAGCGGATCGGAGTAGGCGGCGTCCACCCGGCGCAGGATCACGTCGACCTGGTGGAACCGGTTGCCCGCCCGCAGCCACACCTTGCCCCGCTGCATGACGAGGTCGTCCGCCTCGACCAGCGGAAAGCCCAGCAGGGTGGCCAGGTAGGCCTGCTCGAACGCCGTTTCGCTGCCCGGCCCAGGGGTGAGCAGCACCACCCGTGGCGGTTCGGTGGCGGACGGGGAGGCGTCCTGCAGTGCGGCGGTGAAGGTCTGGAAGAATCCGCGCAGCCGGGCCAGCGGAGTGGAGCGGTGCAGCCCCGCCATCACCCGGGAGATGATCCGCCTGGTGGCCATCGCATAGCCGGGGCCGGACGGGGCCTGGGTACGGTCGGAGATCACCGTCCAACGGCTGTCGGCATCACGGCCCAGGTCGGTCGCCGCCACCAGCAGGTGCCGCTCGCCGGGGGGGTCGATGCCGTCGGTCTGGCGGATGTAGCCGTCGTGGCCCAGGATCAGTTCGGGCGGGATCACCCGGCGGCGCATCAGGGTGCGCTCGCCGTACACGTCGCCGAGCACCAGGTCGAGCAGCTTGGCACGCTGCTGCAGTCCCTTCTCCAGCGCCTGCCACTCGGTGGCGCCGAGCAGCACCGGGATCGGGTCGATCTCCCAACTGCGGCTGCCGCTGCTCTCCGTGCCGTAGGTGACGCCCTCGTCCGCGGCGAACGTGCGGGATTCCACCTGCGCCGCCCTCAACCCGGCCAGCCCCATCGCATTGACCGCGGCACCGAGCGCGGCCTGATCGGTGCGCAGGCCGGCGCGAGTGACCAGCTCGTCGACGGCGCCGTCGGGCAGGCCGTCTCGATACTGGTCGAGGACGCCTGTTTCGAGGCGTACCGCTGCGGACATGCTGGTCACCTTACGGGGTCGCGAGCGGGCACCCGGACTAGCCCAAATGCCCGGGTGAGTAGCGGCGGAGGTCGATCGTGCAGGGGTACTCGGTGCCCATCGGGCCGAACGTGGCCTCGGCCGCGGGCCACGACGTCATGTCGATCGGGCCCGAGGTGTGCCCCTGCTCGCTGAACCTGGACGCCCGCCGCGACTCGGCCGCGACCGCGTTCACCGGGTAGTTGTCGTAGCTTCGGCCGCCGGGATGCACCACGTGATAGGTGAAGCCGCCCACGGAGCGCGCGTTCCAGGTGTCGACCAGGTCGAACACCAGGGGCGAATGCACCCCCATCGTCGGGTGCAGCGCCGACCACGGTGCCCATGCCCGGTAGCGGACCCCGGCCACGAACATTCCGGTGGTGGCCGGTGCGTCGTCCGAGCCCAGCGCGGTGCCCCAGCCGCCGTTCTGCACCGCGGTGAGCGGCACCGGGATCCCGTTGCAGGTGATCACGTGCCGGCCTTCGACCAGCCCCGAGACGGCGACCTGGACGCGTTCGACGGACGAGTCGACGTAGCGGGCGGTACCGGTGGCGGTCGTCTCCTCGCCCAGCACATGCCAGGGCTCGATCGCCTGCCGCAACTCCAGTTGCACTCCGGCCACCTGCGCCGCACCGAGGCGGGGGAAGCGGAACTCCAGGAACGGGTCCAGCCAGGCCGGGTCGAAGCGCGCGCCCGGCGCCGCGGTCTCGAGCCACTCGTTGACCTCGGAGACCACCTCGCGCAGGTCGGCGGCCGCGTAGGACGGCAGCAGGAACCGGTCGTGCAGCCGGGTGCCCCAGCGGATCAACCGGCCGCGGTGGGGACGGTCCCAGAACATCGCCACCAGGCTTCGCACCAGCAGGCCCTGGACCAGCGCCATCCGGGCGTGCGGCGGCATCTCGAAGCCGCGCAACTCAAGCAGCCCGAGCCGTCCGCGCTGGCTGTCGGGGGAGTACAGCTTGTCGATGCAGAACTCGGAACGGTGGGTGTTGCCGGTCAGGTCGGTGAGCAGGTGGCGCAGCAACCGGTCGGTGTTCCAGGGCAGTGCAGGCAGGTCACCCAGCGATTCGGGCGGGGCGTAGCGGGCGGCGTCCTTCGTCACCCGGTCCAGTTCGGCGAAGGCGATCTCGAGCTCGTACAGCGTCTCGTGCCGGCCCTCGTCCACTCGCGGCGCCTGCGAGGTCGGGCCGATGAATCGTCCGGAGAACACGTAGGACAAGGCCGGATGGTGCTGCCAGTAGGTGATCAGGGACCGCAGCAGGTCGGGCCGGCGCAGCAGCGGCGAGTCGGTCGGGGTGGCCCCGCCGAGGGTGAAGTGGTTGCCGCCGCCGGTGCCGGTGTGGGTACCGTCCTGGTCGAACTTCTCGGTGGTCAGCCTGCTCTGCCGGGCGTCGGCGTAGAGCGAGACGGTGAGGTCCCGCTGCTCGGCCCAACTGGACGTGGGTTGGGTGTTCACCTCGATCACGCCCGGGTCGGGGGTGACCGAGATGGTCTTGGTGCGCAGGTCGAACGGCAGCGGGTAACCCTCCAGAACGACCGGAAGCTCGACGGCGGCGGCCGCGTTCTCGACGACACTGAGCAACTCCAGGGCGTCCTCGAGTTTGACCAGCGGTGGCAGGAAGACGAACAGCTGCCCGTCGCGTTCCTCGACGCACAGGGCGGTGCGCGGCGCCTCGTCGATCGGCCGCACCACCGCCGGTGGGGACTCGCCGTCGATGATGATCGGCAGCAGCCCGGTCATCTCCAGTGGGGAGCGTTCGAACTCCTCCGGCGCCTCTCCCCAGGCCAGCGAGGCCAGCGGCAACCGGAACCCCATCGGCGAACTGCCGGGGGTGAGGAACAGGTGCCTCCGCCGCGGAAGCCAGCGCGCGGTGCCCCAGCGGCCCTCGTCCACCAGCCGGAAGAGCGACATCGCCCAGCCGCGCGGAGCACCCCTTGCGGCGTCCAGTTCGGCCACCCAGCCGGCTCGTCCGGCCTCCGAGGCCAGCGCCGGGTCGTCCGGGTCGGGATCGTCGGGCCGCTGGTCGCCCTCGGGTCGCTGCGCTTCGGCCATCAGGTCGACGAGGGGGTCGTCGAAGCCCGGCAGTACGTGGGACGAC
Organism: uncultured Actinomycetota bacterium; assembly: GCA_963697765.1. GTDB lineage: Bacteria > Actinomycetota > Actinomycetes > Propionibacteriales > Propionibacteriaceae > Micropruina. The sequence continues at coordinate 671,174 of CAVOPC010000002.1, read as the reverse complement.
GGAACCCCCAGCCCTCCCGCGATGTAGACAGCGAGATCGCGGGCTGCTGTCTGCGCCGCCATCGAGCCCGGCTCGACCACTGGATCGTCCCAGGGATTGCCCAGCAGGGAATGGTCGACCCAGATCGGCACGCCGTCCGGACGCCAGGTGATGGCGATGTTCCACCGCGGCAGGTCCTCGCCGGGGTACCACTTGCCCTGGCCGTGGTGGACGACGCCACCCTGCGCCCAGCGTTGCTGCAGCCGGCCGGCCAGCAACCTGGCCAGCGCCCGCTTCTCGGGGCCGTCGGCGGCGCCCTCCCACTGCGGGGTGGCGGTGTCGTCGGCCGAGACGAAGGTCGGCTCGCCCCCCATGGTCAGCCGCACGTCGCCGGCGGCCAGCACCTGATCGAGCCGCTCGCCGAGGGCGTCGACGGCGGCCCACTGGTCATCGCTGTAGGGCCTGGTCACCCGCGGGTCCTCGTGCACCCGCTGCACGGTGTTGGCGAAGTGCATGGTCACCGCCACCGGCGCCGTGGAACCGCTGATCGGTGCGGCCGACGACGGGTGCGGGGTGGCCGAGAGCGGAATGTGACCCTCGCCGGCGAACAGTCCGGAGGTCGGGTCGAGCCCGATCCAGCCGGCACCCGGCACGTACACCTCGGCCCAGGCGTGCAGGTCGGTGAAGTCCTCGGCGGGGCCGGACGGGCCGTCCAGTGCCTCCACGTCCGAGGTCAACTGAACCAGGTAGCCCGACACGAAACGGGCGGCCAGGCCGGCCTCGCGCAGCACAGAGACCAGCAGCCAGGCGGAGTCGCGGCACGAACCCAGCGCGTTGGCCAGGGTGGTGTCGGGCGTCTGCACGCCGTGCTCCATCCGCACCGTGTAGGCGATGTCGCCCTGCAGGGCCGTGTTCACGGCGACCAGAAAGTCCACCATCCGCGGCCGGGCGTCGCCGGTCAGGGCGGCGTAGCGATCGGTGATGTGTTGCTGCACCCACTGCCGCACCAGCGGGCCGGGCCCGTCCGAGGCACCCTCGTCCACCCGGCGAAGATAGGGTTCGAGGTCGGCCCGCAGGGCGTCCGGGTAGACGAAGGGGAAGCGTTCGGCGTAGTCCTCGAGAAAGAAGTCGAACGGGTTGATCACCGTCATGTCGGCGACGACGTCGACGGTGATGTCGAGTTCCTTGACCGGCTCGGGAAAGACCAGCCGGGCCAGGTAGTTGCCGAACGGGTCCTGTTGCCAGTTGATGAAGTGATTGCGCGGGCTGACCGTGAGCGAGTACGCCGTGATGGGTGTACGGGAATGCGGTGCCGGGCGCAACCGGACTGTGTGTGGAAACACCTCCACGGGCTCGGCGAAGGTGTAGGTGGTGCGGTGTTCGAGGGCTACCCGGATGGTCACCTGAGTGAATCTACTGGGCCGCCGCACCGGCAGCACCATCGTGGACGCCAACCGTCACCACACTGAAACGCAGCCGCCAAAGATCGGTAGCCTGGCCCGGTGAGCGGTGAGGATCCTTCGCAGAACACTGGGCCGGACGAGGCATCGACGTCCCCCGTCGTCCGCCCCCGGCTGCTCTGGATCGCCGTCGCGGTGCTGGCGGTGCTCGCGCTGGTCGGCGGAATCGCCTGGAGCCTGCGGCCGCAGCCCGTCGCCGGCAGTGTTCCGGCGGCGACTCCGAAGCAGGCCGTGACGGGTTTTCTGGAGGCACTGGCCGGCGGTGACGCCGACCGGGCGCTCGAGTTCGCGCTGACCCGTCCGACCGACACCACGCTGTTGACCCGCACGGTGCTGGAGGCCTCCCACGCCGACGGCGCGCTGGCGATCGTGAATGTTCCGGAGGTGGCCGGAACCGACACCGTCCAGGTTCCGGCAGAGGTCACCCTGGGCGGCAAGCCGGCCACCATCGCCTTCGCCGTCACCCAGACCGCTCCCGGCTGGCGGCTCGCGCACGTCACCTCCACCATCGATCCGGGCCCGCTGCCCGCCTCGCTCGGGCCGACGCTGAGCGGCCAGCCGCTACTCGACACCTCCCACCTGGAGGTCTTTCCGGGTCTCTACACATTCGGGGACTCAGTTCCCGAAATCGCCTTCGGCGCCCCTCAGGTCGTGGTGGACGTGGTCGGCGAGGATATCCGGGCCGGGCTTCAGCCGGCCCTGACCAAGGTCGGTGTCAAGACCGCGAACGCGATCGCGTCCGCTGCGGTCGATGACTGCATGGCTAAGCAGAGCCCGAATCCGGCGGGCTGTCCGAACAGCGTGAAGGTGGCGCCGGGGCAGAAGATCAAGTCCAAGACGATCAAGTGGACGCTGATCGGTGACCCGTGGAAGAACGCCACCTACACCCTCGACGTGACCGACCCCACCCGAGCGCGGGGCGCCACGTCGCTCACCTTCAGGTTTCGCTGCACGATGACCCAGCAGGGCCAGACCTACCAGGTCGACCAGGTCAACCCCCCGGTCGGTGTCAAGTACCTGCTGACCGTCACCGACCCCAAGGCCCCGGTCACCTGGCAGCGGGTCTCCTGAGCACGGGGACGACCAGGACCCGCGCCGCCTAAGCCTGCCCGCGCACGGGCAGGCTGTGCCGCCGGTGCTGGGTCAGCCAAAGCCGGTGGCCGGTGATCACCACGGTCAGCCAGGCCACCCCCAGGCACCAGGCGGCCAGCACGTCGGTCAGCCAGTGGTGGCCCAGGAACACCCGCGACAGTCCCATCGCCAGCACGTACAGCACGGTGATCACGACGGTCACGGTGCGGGCCACCCGGCTGGTCAGGTACGAGACCAGCAGGTAGCAGAACATGCCGCCGATCACGGTGGCGTTCAGGGTGTGGCCGGACGGGAAGGACGGGGAGGTCTCGTAGGGCGGCACCGCGTACTCCAGCGGCGGGCGGACCCGTTCGGCGATCCGCTTGCCCGCGACCGTCATCGCCAGCGAGCCACCGACCGCTATCAGCATCAGCACCAGGGGCGTCCAGCGCCGCCAGAGCAGGCACAGCACGGTGACCCCGGTGCCGGTGATGATCGACATCCAGAACGCGCCGCCCGAGTTGCTGAACGCCGCGACCACAGCAGTCGAGGTCGGCGTGCGGGCCGCGACCGCCCACGCGAGCACCGGTTCATCCAACTGGGCGACGCCGTCTGCGGCCGCCACCGCCTGGTAGATCTCGCCGGCCAGGATGGTGGCCCCGACGATCAGCAGCAGCGCCACCCCGAGCAGCAGCAGCACCGCCACCTCGGTGTTGCGCACCCTGTCGACCAGCGCTCCGAACGTTCGGCTCAACCACTGACCGGGCCCGCTGTACCACCTGGTCAGGTCCCGGTCGCCGATCGTGTGCTCGGTGGGGGCGGGCTCGAGGTGGTTCATCGAGCAAGTCTGGCAGAGCGGGCAACGCGTTCCCCCGCCCGGGGGTTTGTGCCACGCTGTCGACTGAGCAGTGAGGAGACCCATGTTCCGCAAGATCCTGGTCGCCAACCGTGGCGAGATCGCCGTCCGCGCCTTTCGGGCAGCCACCGAGCTTGGCGTCGGCACGGTTGCCGTCTTCCCTTATGAGGACCGCTTCGCGGAGTATCGCCTCAAGGCGGACGAGAGCTACCAGATCGGCGAGGTTGGGCACCCGGTGCGCGCCTACCTCGACGTGGAGGGCATCATCCGGGCCGCGAAGGACGCCGGCGTCGACGCGATCTACCCGGGCTATGGCTTCCTTTCCGAGAACCCGGACCTGGCCCAGGCGTGCGAAGACAACGACATCGCCTTCGTCGGCCCGAACCACAAGGTTCTCGAACTCACCGGCGACAAGGCCGCGGCCATCGCGGCCGCCCATGCGGCCGGCCTGCCCACGCTGCGCGGCAGCGACCCGTCCGATGATCCCGCGACGCTGATCGCCGCTTCCGCCGACTTCAGTTTTCCGGTCTTCGTCAAGGCCGTCTCCGGCGGTGGCGGACGCGGCATGCGCCGGGTGGAGTCCGCCGAGGGCCTGGAGGCCGCGCTCAACGAGGCGATGCGTGAGGCGAAGGCGGCCTTCGGTGACGCCCGGATGTACCTTGAGGAGGCGGTGCTCAGCCCGCGGCACATCGAGGTGCAGATCCTGGCCGACGCGCACGGCGGCGTGATCCACCTGTTCGAGCGGGACTGTTCGGTGCAGCGGCGGCACCAGAAGGTGATCGAGTTGGCGCCGGCGCCCAATCTCGACCCCGGCCTGCGTGACGCCCTGTGCGCCGACGCGGTGAAGTTCGCCCGGCACATCAACTACACCAACGCCGGCACGGTCGAGTTCCTTGTTGGTCACGACGGCCGGTACGTCTTCATCGAGATGAACCCCCGGATCCAGGTCGAGCACACCGTCACCGAGGAGGTCACCGACGTCGACCTGGTCTCGTCTCAGTTGCGGATCGCGGCCGGCCAGTCGCTTGCCGAACTGGGCCTGAGCCAGGACGCCATCCACGTGCGCGGCCAGGCGCTGCAGTGCCGGATCACCACCGAAGACCCCGGCAACGGCTTCCGGCCCGACACCGGCCGGCTCTCGGTGTACCGGACGCCGGGCGGCGCGGGCGTCCGGCTGGACGGCGGCGTGGTCTTCGCGGGCGCCGAGGTGAGCGCGCACTTCGACTCGATGCTGGTCAAGCTGACCTGCCGCGGACGCGACCTGGCGGTCGCCGCGCGGCGGGCCTACCGGGCCCTGACCGAGTTCCGGATCCGTGGCGTCTCGACGAACATTCCGTTCCTGGAGGCGGTGATCACCGATCCCGACTTTCTGGCCGGCCGGGCCACCACGTCCTTCATCGACGAGCGCCCCCAGCTGATGAAACACCGGCTGCCCGCCGACCGGGCGACGAAGCTGCTGCAGTACCTGGCCGGCGTCGCGGTGAACAAGCCCAACGGGGCGGCGGGCCCGACCCTGATCGCCCGCGACAAGCTGCCGGTGCTGACCAGGGCGGAACTGAACGCCCCACCCCCGGCCGGGTCGAAGCAGTTGCTGGTGGCCGAGGGTCCGGAGCGGTTCGCGCAGGCGCTGCGTGCCCAGAGTGCGGTGGCCGTGACCGACACCACCTTCCGCGACGCGCACCAGAGCCTGCTGGCCACCCGGGTGCGCACCCGCGACCTGCTGCATGTGGCACCGCACATCGCCCGGATGCTGCCGCAGTTGTTCTCGATGGAGTCCTGGGGCGGGGCGACCTACGACGTCGCGCTGCGCTTCCTCAAGGAGGATCCGTGGGCGCGGCTGGCGGCGTTCGCCGAAGCCATGCCCAACATTCCGCAACAGATGCTGCTGCGCGGCCGCAACACCGTCGGGTACACGCCGTACCCGCTGAAGGTCACCCGGGCGTTCGTCCATGAAGCCGCCCGCACCGGCTGCGACATCTTCCGGATCTTCGACGCGCTGAACAACGTCGCCCAGATCCAGCCGGCGATCGAGGCCGTCCGCGAGACCGATCACGGCGTCGCCGAGGCGGCCATCTGTTACACCGGCAACCTGACCAGCCCGGCCGAGACCCTGTACACCCTCGACTACTACCTGCGGCTCGCCGAGCAGCTGGTGGCCGCCGGCGCACACATTCTGGCGATCAAGGACATGGCCGGGCTGCTGCGGGCGCCGGCCGCGGCGAAGCTGGTCACCGCCCTGCGCGCCGAGTTCGACCTGCCGGTGCACCTGCACACCCACGACACCGCCGGCGGTCAGCTGGGCACGCTGCTCGCTGCGATCAACGCGGGTGTGGACGCCGTCGACGTGGCATCCGCGGCCTGGGCGGGCACCACCTCGCAGGTGTCCATGTCGGCCCTGATCGCCGCCACCGACGACACCGAGCGCAGCACCGGCCTGTCGCTGAAGGCGGCCACCGACCTGGAGCCGTACTTCGAGACCGTCCGGCTGCTCTACGCGCCCTTCGAGTCCGGCCTGCCCGGTCCGACCGGACGGGTCTACACCCATGAGATCCCCGGCGGCCAGCTCTCGAACCTGCGCCAGCAGGCGATCGCGCTCGGCCTGGGTCACCGGTTCGAGGACATCGAGAACATGTACGCCGCCGCCAACCGGATCCTCGGCAACATCGTCAAGGTCACGCCCTCGTCGAAGGTGGTCGGCGACCTGGCGCTGGCGCTGGTCGGAGCCAACGCCGACCCAGCCCAGTTCGAGCAGAACCCCGGCCGGTTCGACATTCCGGATTCGGTGATCGGCTTCCTGAACGGCGATCTGGGCGATCCGCCCGGGGGGTGGCCCGAGCCGTTCCGCAGCAAGGCGCTGGCCGGCCGCACGTCCAAGCCGGTCGAGACCGAACTGTCCGCGGCCGACGACGAAGCGCTGGCCACGGACCCGAGGCGCACGCTGAACCGGCTGCTGTTCCCCGGTCCGACCAAGGACTACGAGGACGCCGTGGACGAGTTCTCGGAGTTGTCGGTGCTCTCCACCCGCGAGTTCCTGCACGGCCTCGACCTGCGGCAGGAACACGAGGTGGAGATCGAGCGGGGCAAGAAGCTGCTGCTCGGCCTGGAGGCGATCGGTGAACCGGACGAGCGCGGCTACCGCCAGGTGGTCTGCTCGATCAACGGCCAGATCCGCATCGTGTCGGTGCGCGACCATGCGGTGACCTCGAACGTGGTCACCGCTGAGCGCGCCGACACGTCCAAGCCCGGCCAGGTGCCGGCGCCGTTCGCCGGCGTCGTGACGCTGACCGTGGGGGTGGGCGACGCGGTGACCGCAGGCCAGCCGGTGGCCACCATCGAGGCCATGAAGATGGAGGCCGCGATCACCGCACCCGTCACCGGCACGGTGGAACGGCTGGCGATCGGTCATGCGCAGGCGGTCGAGGGCGGCGACCTGCTGCTCGTGATCGGCTGAGTCGGACGTACCCGTCGGCCGCCGCTCCAGCGGTCTCGACAAGCCAACGAGCGGGTCTCGACAAGCTCAACCAGCGGGGATGCTCAGAAGAGCACGATATGCGCTCGGCCGACCCGGAAGCCGCGTCCGGTGGTCAGGTTGGCGCAGGTCACGCCGGTGCGCTCGCTGCGGCAGAGGTAGTTGCCGTGCCGCAACGCCTGACCGTAGGGCGGGTGGCAAGGAGTCCGCTCACCGGCATCATCAGCACCAGACAGCGCATCATCGGACGTCCTTCGGCTAGAGCTCAGCGAATTCTGACACTCGGTGCGCTCCCTCAGTTAGGCTGAATGCCCGGATCCGGGTGGAATCCAGTGACGCTGAACGAACAATCAGACTGTGAGTGAACGACAAGAAGACGAGGACGGCCTGAGCGGGCTACTTGACGATCAAGCCGCTCAGGCCACAGAGCAGCGCTCCAAGAAGCCACTACGCCGCTGGCTGATCGTGCTTGCGTGCCTGGTCACCGCCCTACTGGTCGGGGCGGGCATCGCGGTGGGCGCCGGGGTCAATGCGCTGAACTCGGTGAAGCGCGAACCGGGACTGCTGCCGACGAACCGCAACCCAGTCGATCCCAGCACACTGCTCAACAAGCCAATGAACTTTCTGCTGCTCGGCTCCGACTCCCGTGGCCAGGACCGCGGCCGTTCGGACGTGATGATGCTCGTTCATTCTGATCCCGACCGGGCAAAGCTCTACCTGATCTCGCTGCCCCGCGACCTGTGGGTGCCGATCCCCGGTCACGGCACCGACAAAATAAACGCCGCGTACGCCTACGGTGGCGCACCGCTGGCCGTCCAGACGGTGGAGAACCTGCTCAAGGTGCGCATCGACAACGTCGCGCTGACGGACTTCACCGGCTTCTTCCGGCTGATCGACGACCTGGGCGGGGTCACGGTGTTCAACGAGATCCCCTCACAGAGCCTGGGCTTATCGTTTCCCCGCGGCGAACTCACGCTTACAGGTGAAACCGCGCTGGTCTACGTGCGCGAACGCCACGACCTGCCGCGCGGCGATTTTGACCGTGCCGAGCGGCAACGCCTGGTCGTCAAGGCCATCGTGGACAAGCTGGCCAGCCGCGGGACCTTCAGCAATCCCAGTCGCCTGCTCAGCGTGATCAATCGGCTGTCCAGTACCGTCACCGTGGACGATTCACTCACCAATCAGCGCATCGTGGCGCTGGCTCAGGACCTGCAGATCACCTCCGGTCAAGACATCGACCCGGACGGTACGTGGCTGGGCGCGCAGATGGCGCGGGTCGCCAGTGGCCCGGCACAGGATGAACAATCCCTGCAAGGTCACGAACAGGTGATCGGCGAGTGCGTCGAGGTCCAGTTCGCGGGTCGGGCACGGCTTCACCCAGCAGGGCCGCGAAACCCCGTCCGCAAGGCCCGGATCGCCTCGGACGCCCGGCAGGTGGCCTCGATGAGGGCCCTCGGGCAGTAATGGTGATACCAATCGATGCGCATCGGCGGCAAAGTGTTGCCCGGGCAGCGTTGCGCTGGCTAGCGTCGTAGCGACCCATCCAGAGCGGCTGAGAGATCTGGCTCTTCGACGCCGCAGCAACCCCTCGGGGTGCTCCCGCCAGAAGCGATGGAGGTACGCCATGAGCTCCCACCGAATCGGTCGTCACCGGTTGCGTGGACTGTGTCGATGTCGATGTCGTAGCTGACCCGACCACTGACCCAGACCCAGTCAACCCCAGTCCGACCAGGAGAAACACCCATGACCATCACCGTACCCACGCGCGCCCCGAACCCCCTCCGCCGCCCCGATCCGGCCCTCACCGACCTGCTGTTGCGGGTCGTCGACGACCGATCCCGCTGGCAACCGCTGATCCGTTTCGACACCACCGAGCGCTACTGGGCCAGGATCCCGGTGCCCGAGGACGTCGACGTCTGGCTGCTGACCTGGACCACTTCGCAGGGCACCGAGTTGCATGATCACGGTGACTCTGAGGCGGCATTCACCGTGATCGGGGGCGAACTGAGCGAAGTCCGGCCCGAGAACGGGCGATTGGTAGTACGTAATCGCGTGCCCGGTTCGGTGGTCTCGGTGTTGCCCGGGCAGCTGCACGACGTCCGCAACGAGCGGGCCGAGCCGGCGATCAGCATTCACGCCTACGCCCCGCGGCTCAACTCCATGACCTTCTACACCTTCGACCGCGGGGTGCCCCGTCCGGTTCGACGGGTGCTGGGCGACGAACCGGAGGTGGACTGATGGCCGGCATCGCGACCGTGCTGGACGAGTGCGAGGGCGGGCATCCCCAGGATCGCTGCGGACGAACTGCCCGACCGGTTGGCCGCCGGCGCCTGGCTGATCGACCTGCGGCCGTGGGAGGTGCGTCGGGTGACCGGGCACATTCCCGGTGCCGTGGTGATCGACCGCCTCGTGCTGGAGTGGCGGCTCGACCCGTCCGGATCGCACCGGATGCGGCCCGGGCCCGGACTGCACGACGAGGTCTACCTGCTCTGCAACGAGGGCTTCGCGTCCAGCCTGGCGGCCCGTGACCTGCGGACGCTGGGCTTCACCCGGGCGGGCGACGTGATCGACGGGTTCGCCGGGTGGTGTCGCGCGGGCCTGCCGACGCTGCCCGAGCCGACCCGACAGGTGCGCTGAGGGCAACGCACGGCGAATGTACAGGCAGCCGTCACGCAGGATTCACCTTCGCCTGAAACAGTGCAGTCCCCACCCGTTTCAAGGAGGTTCGGATGGTGCAGCGCTTCGTGCTCTTCGTGTGCACCCACAATGCCGGCCGTTCGCAGATGGCCGCCGGATTTCTCAGCCGCCTGGGCGGTGACACGCTGATCGTCGAGTCCGCCGGCACCGCACCGGCGGAGGCACTCAACCCCGCCGTCGTCGCGGCGATGCTGGAGGCCGGCATCGACCTGCGCGACGCGGAGCCCAAGGCCGTGTCGTCCGACCTGCTCGCGCAGGCGGATGTGGTGATCACCCTGGGGGTCGACCTCGGCGACCTGGTGCCCGGCTCGCACTACATCGACTGGGACTTTCCCGATCCGGCGGGCAGCCGGCTCGAGACCGTCCGCCCGATCCGTGACGCGATCAGGCGGCGCGTGCTCGAACTGCTGCATGAGCTGAACACGCCGGTCGCCGCCTGACACGCGCGGTGCTCACTCGCGAATGCGGCGGTGCCCTGATCGTCGTGGGCAGCGGAACCGTGACGCAGCCTGAACTCGCCGCAGCCATCGACGCGCTACAGACCGTGGACGCGAACATTCTGGGTCTAGTGATGAACGGGCTCAAACCCGAGCATGTCGGTCACTACGGCTACCACCACTACTACCAGCGCAAGCCGCCGGCTGCTGAGCAGGAAACTCGCATCGACGAGTCCGTCCAGCTGGAGAGCATGCGAAGCGCACCTATGTCACCGGTCGAGGCCCTCGAGTCCAACCAGTGAGCTCCGCAGTCCCGACCGGTAGGTTCAGGATCCTGGCGGTTTGCACCGCGAACATCTGCCGGTCACCGGTTGTCGAGCGCCTGCTCGCTGCCGGTCTGGGCGACTCCGTCGAGGTGGGCAGCGCCGGCGTGACGGCACTCGTCGGCGAGCCGATCGACGCCGAGATGGTACGACGTCTGCCCGGACAACTCGACAGCAGCGGGTTCGCGCCCGGCAGGTCACCGAGCCGATGCTGCGGCAGGCCGACCTCATTCTCGCGCTCACACGTGAGCATCGCGCCCACCTCCTTGAGATCACTCCCGCGGCTGTGCGCCGCACGTTCACGTTGCGTGAGTTCGCTCGCGTGCTCGACTTCGTCGACTTCTTCGACCCAACGCAGGCGCTCACCCCGGGGGATCGTCTACGCGCCGTCCTGCCGCTCGCCACCGCCGCCCGGACCGCCACCCCTCGCGGTCCCGGCGAAGCGGACGACATCACCGACCCCTTCGGGCGCGGGGGTGCCGCGTACGAGGCGGCGATCGCCGGCATTCGGAGCGCCACCGACACCATCGGTCGGGTCGCCCGGGGCTGAGCGCTCCGGGTCTGCCGGATGCACGGTGGCCAGGCGATGGCCTCACCTGGTGTGACCGAGCCGGCTCAGTCGGCCTTGGCGATGTCGGCCTGGAGTACCTTGGCCCACAACCTCGATCCTGCCGGTGTCGGGCTGCCGTCCCACTCCACCAGCTTGCGTCGCCCGCGATGGTCGGCCTGGAACGCGGAGTAGATGTCCACAGTGTCGAGGTCGGCCTGTTTCGCCCAGCTGCGCACAGCCCTGGTGGTCTGCCTCTGGATTGCCGCGCTGGCGACCGGGTCGGGGTTCTGGATGAGGACGACGATGTTCGCGTCCGGGTTCTTGGCCAGTACAGCTTTCCGGACTGCGGCGAGCCGGGTCGAGATCGAATCCGCGTCCTTTCGATGGCCGTACGACAGCAGAACCGTGTCGGCGGGCTGCCACACCCTGGCCACTCGGGCGGGCTCAGCGAGCAGGTCCGGCGCCGATTGGCTGGCATTCCATATCGTGAGTGTGTTCCCACCACCGGTGCGGTGGCTGGCGCGCCAACGTCTGGCGGACGCGTCCCAGGACCGGTAGCTGACTTTCCGATCCTTGCGAGGTACTTGGTCGCCCACACCCTGACCCACTCGTCCGCGTCGTTGCCGGATCCGTCACCCAGCACCAGTACGGACTGTGCTGACGAGCTTCTGATGGCGTCCGCTAGCGCGCCCACCCCACTGCGAGTGAGCGAGCCGGGATCGGGCGTACCCGGATCAGGCGATGCAGCCCTCGAAGTCTTCGGGTTCGGTGTGGAACGTGGGGTCGCTTCCACTGCCGTGGTCGTGGGCATGCTTGGGGACCGGGGCAGGGTGGCCGGAGTCGCCCCAGCGAGCCGGACCTGGGGCAACGCGCAGACCGAGATCACCGCAGCGAGAACGGCGAGTGCCACCAAGCCGATGTACTGCAGTCGCCTGCTCATCGCGTCCTTCCTGTCAGGGCCTAGTGCATCGTAAGATCCGGGGTCTCGACAAGCTCGACCCGCGCTCCGGCGATCGACCAGCGGTTCCGGTGATTGAGCTTGTCGAAATCCGGCGTCTCGGCAGCTCGACCTGCGACAGGCTCGAACAGCGGTCCAGAGAGCGACAGCGACAGCTCGACCACCGGGAGTTCAGGGCCGCCAGTGCGGGTCCCGGCCGATGAAGGCGAGCAGCCGATCCTGAACCGGTGCGTCGTCAGCGACCGGTTGCTGGTCGCCGTACTGGCCCGACGCCCTGATCACCTCGGCCATCGATTCCAGCCCCGCCAGCAATCCGGCGCAGGTGGCTTCGTCCCAGCTGGCGTCCTGGCCGCTGGCGCGGGCGAGGTCCCACGCGTGCATGAAGATGTCGGTGCTGTAGAACTGGTCGATTGCCATAGCCAGAGGCATGTCCGGAAACATCTGACTGCTGAACGTGCGCTCGGCGGGATCGTCGAGGATGGCCTGCAATGCAGCGCTGCGCACCCGCCAGGCATTCGCCGGATCGTCAGCGACCTCCGGGCCGTCGGGCAACCGGACGTCGCTGCCCATGGCCAGGAAGCCGGGGAACCAGTCGATCAGATGACCGACCACGTCGCGGGCGGTCCACTCCTTGACCGGGGTGGGTGCCGACCAGTCCACCACCCCATCGATCAGGGTGGCGAACCGGTCGGCGTACGCGGCGTGCCGCGCGGCGGCCTCAGTGCGCGTCATGGGCCAGCAGTTCGTCGAGCTTGGCGTAGCCGTCGTTGATTCCGATCTCCATGCCGGAGGCCAGCCAGGCGTCGCGGCCCTCGAAGCTGTCGGTCAGTGACACTGCGTGCAGCCGCGTCCAGCCGTCGCCGACGTCCGTCACGGTCAGCGTCTCCAGCGCCACCCCCTCGGGCATTCCCTCCCAGGTGAAGGTCTGCACGATCCGGTGCTCGCCGATCTCGTGGAAGCAGCCGCGGAAGGCCTGGACGTCGGCGTCGGTGCTGTCGAGGTAGCGCCAACTGCCGCCCGTGCGGGCGTCCCAGTGGTCGATGGTGATGGTGCGGTACTTGGGCCCCATCCATTGCACGACCAGGTCCGGGTCGACGTGCGCCCGGATCACCTGAGCGGGGGTCGCGTGAAAGTCGCGCGTGATGTGGATCGACGGCACCACGGGGTCGGCCTCGATGGTGGCGGTGCTGATCCGGTCGTTGAGCGCTTGCTCGGTCATGGTGTGTCCTTCGGTTCGGGCGGCCTGGTGGCCGCGGGTGCGGTGAGAGTGGCCAGCACGCTGTCCAGTCGGTGGTAACGCTGCTCGGCGAGCCGGGCGTAGTGCTCGACCCAGCCGGTCAGCACTCTGAGGGCGTCCGCCTCCAGATGCACCAGCCGTCGTTGCGCGTCGGGCCGTTTGGTCACCAGGCCGGCGTCGGTAAGCACCTGAAGGTGCTTCGAGACGGCCTGGACGGTCATCTGATAGGGGGCGGCCAGCTCGGACACCGTCGCGTCACCGATCGCCAGCCGCGCGACCAGGTCGCGTCGGGTGGGATCGGACAGTGCCGCGAAGGCCTTGTCGAGCTGCGCCGTCATGAGGTCCTGCTCCTCAACCGATTGATTGAATACGACTCTAGCCCGGGCCTCGATCATTGTCAACCAAAAGGTTGAATAACCTTGTGGAAGCTATTCGCGCTGGTCTGAGAAACGCACGGCCGCCTTCACCTGTGCCGCAAAGTTGGCCCCCAGCGACAGGGGCCAGCGGTGCATCACGTACTCGGTGGCGTCCGCGACGTCGAGTTGCCGGGTGGAGTTGCCGATCCTGACCCAGAACTCGGGCTCGCCGCCCTTGGCCGCGCGTAGGTAGGTGGGCCGGGGGGCGGCCGGGCAGCTCACCCGGCACACCATCGGTCCGTCCGGCTCGGGTACCCGGCTGAACTCCACCTCGACGAGGCTCGCCGCGGTGCGGCCGACGCCCGTGGTGAACAGGTCGCGCAACCAGAGTTGATAGCGGTCCACGTCCGGGCTCTTCATGGTGGCCAGGTCGGCGTCGAGCCCGAGGGGGGTGCCGCCGTCGTCGACGCCGATCAGCAGGGTGCCGCCCTCGGAGTTCAGGAATCCGCAGACGGTCTTGGCGATCACCTGCTCCATCCGGGCGTCCTTCTGACCCGTGTGCAGGTTGATCCTGGCGGTGGACTTGAACTCCACCCGATCCGACTCGCCGGTGGTCAACTGCTCGGCCACGGTGCCGCGGACGGGCCGCTGCCAGCGAGCGGCCAGCGCGCTGTAGCCGGCCAGGCCGAGCAGGGCGAACCCGGCCGACATACTGAGCGCCAGCGGCCCGACGAGCGAGGTGTACGGGTTGATCAGGCCTGCGACGAACAGGCCGACCGATGCGCTCAGAATCGTCACCACCACTGCCGTCGAGCCGCCGAGTCGCACGCGCGAGCCAAGCAGCCGCCGGGCCACGGCGGTGAACGCCCAGGCGATCAGCAACAGCAGGGGAATGGCGAGCGCAGCGGCCCAGACCGGGGCATAGAGGTCCACGAGCGTTCAGTATGCCGGGGTCTCAGCCGCCCGGCCGGAACGACGATCCCATCGCGGACAGCGCACCGTCGGCGATCGGCACCCGTCCGGAGCGGGCGGCCGCGACCAGCGCGGCATGATCGGCCTCGGTCTGGTCGGCGTACAACCGGGCGAACCGCGAGAACGCCTTCGCCGCCTTGCCGCCGCCGCCCAGATACCCGGCGATCATCGACGCACCGGACGTGCGCGCGTGGCCCTTGGCCAGCAGATGTCCGACGATGCCCGCATAGTCGGTCAGCGCCGTCGCCGTCAGCGAATCCAGGGGCACCGTGCCCTTCATGTTGCGGAACTGCCGCACGTAGTACTGGCGGCCGTCCACCTCCGTCCAGCCCAGCAGCGGATCGGACACGGTCTGCAGAGCCTGCTGGTACTCGACCACCCGCTGGCCCTGGTGGGCGTGCAGGGCGTTGTCGCCGTGTACGTACTTGGCCAGCACCGAGCGACGTGCCTGCTTCAGCTGCAGGAACAGCACGTCGTCGGGGGAACTGCCCTCGAGCAGCGCCACATAGGCCCGCAACCCGACCGAGCCGACCCCGACCACCTTGTGGGCGAGATCGACCAGGTGGTAGCCGGCGACCACCCGGCGCCAGTGCGGGGCCAGGGTGTTGAGGTAGGCGTCCAGACCCTCGGCCAGCTGTTCGTACTCCTCCCCGCTCACCGACCGGATCAACGGGGGGTCCGGCACGATCCTGCGCTCCCCGTTCTCTTCGTTGGTGAAGCGCGGCAGCGCCCGGTCGGACGTGCGTTTGCGCGCCGTCTTGCCGGCCCGCCTGATCTCGTCGCGGAGTTCCTTCTCGGTGGCGGTCTGGTGCAGGCGTTCGATGTCCAGCCGGTTGTAGGACCGGGCCAGCAGCGGCATGTTCGCCAGCAGGTCGACCTCGTCGCGGTAGGCCATCACACAGGCGTGCACCGCGTCACCGATCGCGTCCTCGCTGTACCCGTTCTCGCGTCCGGCCACCCAGACCGCGGCGGCGAGCCGGCGCAGATCCCACTCCCACGCGCCCGGATGGGCCTCGTCGAAGTCGTTCAGGTCGATCACCTGCTCGCCCTCGGGCGAGCGGTAGAAGCCGAAGTTGCCCAGGTGCGAGTCGCCGCAGATCACCGGCATGATTCCGGTGATCGGCAACGCCGCCACGTCGGAGGCCATCACCACCGCGGTGCCCCGGTAGAAGCCGTAGGGGGACGACACCATCCGCCCCACCCGGATCGGCACCAGGTCGTCCAGCCGGCCGTCGTGCGACTCGTTGATCAGGTCGATCGGGTCCGGACGGGCCTGGGTGGCGTTCCACACCCCGAGCGCCGAGATCGGCACCTTCTCGCGCAGGGCGCGGCCCAGCGCGAACCGCTCTTCACGCGTCGTCGTCGGTTCGCGGACCGATGCGAAGGCGTTGCTGTCCGTGCTGGCCAGGACGGTGTGGCTGAACTGCATCGTTGCTCCTCTCAGCGCGCAACAACCTAGTCAATCGCCCGGGTGCGTGCACAGGGCAGGCTCAGACCGGCACGCCGAGCGAGCGCAGATCCTCGAGGAGCCCGGACGCGCCGACGCGGGTGCGGTGCAGGACGGCCCGCAGGCCCGCGGCCCGCGCCCCGGTCACGTTGGCCGGGGCGTCGTCGACGAAGGCGACCCGGTCGGCCGGCACCCCGAGGTGGGCGACGATGT
Source organism: uncultured Actinomycetota bacterium (assembly GCA_963697765.1). Lineage (GTDB taxonomy): Bacteria > Actinomycetota > Actinomycetes > Propionibacteriales > Propionibacteriaceae > Micropruina. Next base: position 655,149 of record CAVOPC010000002.1, on the reverse strand, counting down.
GCCCGAAGTAGGCGGCGGACGGCTTCGCGTGGCCCACCTCGTAGCTGTAGAAGGTGTGGTCGAAATGCCGGTCGAAGTCGAGCACGTCGCGCATGTGCGCGCCGCGGTAGCTCTGCTGGTTGGTGGCCAGCCCGGTGCTCAGCCCGGCCTCACGAACGGCGCCGACCAGGGCCAGGGCGTCCGGGTCGATCACGATGTCGTGCCAGACGTCCAGCACCTCATCGACGGTGCCCCCGGTGCCCGCCTCATCCAGCAGGGTCTGCAGCATGGGCGCCAGGTCGTTGGTGCCGTCCAGACACTGCAGTTCGGCGGTGAAGGCGTCGACCACGAAGGTGCGGCCGCCGAGGCGGACGAACTCGTCCAGCCATCCCTCGCGAGGCGCCTGGAGCACCCCGTCGGCGTCGAACAGGACGGCGGCCGGCGGTTCGTCCGAGGTCGGGTTGGTGCTGCGCAGGTAGGCGACGGCGCCGTCGGCTATGCGGTCCCAGTGCGCCGCGGTCTCGGCCAGGGCGTCGTCCGGAACCCCGGTGGCGGCCAGCTCGAACGCCTCCCCGACGGTGAGCACGAAGCGGCCGGGCGCGGGCCACGACGGCTGGCCCCAACCGAAGGTGGCCGTGCCCGCACCGACGGCTTCGATCCGGCCCTCGGCGCCGCTGCCGGACTGGCTGATCACCCGGTAGCTGCGGCCGGGTTCGAGGTCGGGTGCGAAGTGGCCGAACAGCAGTTCCGGGTGGGCGGTGATCTCGTCCCACAATGTCGCGGCGTCAGGAAGCGGACGTGTGATCGACAAGGAGCTCACCCAGTCATTCTTGCAGCCTGGTCGGCGGAGACCGGTGGGCTACGGCGCTGATCGTGCCCGATACTGGTCGGGTGAGCGTGGCGAGACAGGCGAAACTGTGGCAGTGGGGGGCGGTGGCCTCCACGGTGGCTGCCAGCCTGTTCTTCGCGTTCATGCCGTTGTTCGCGCAGCCGAACGGCGCAATCCTCTCGGCCTATCAGTTGCTGGGTTGGTACGTGTTCCTACCGCTGCTCCTGCCGCTGGCTCTCACCCTGGTGCCGGCGCTGGTGCGGGGGCGCCGGCGACTGCTGGTCGCCTGGGTGTGCACCGGCGTACTCGGATTGCTGTGCCTGACCATGGCGCTGTCGTGGGGGATCGTGTTCCTGCCCGCTCCGCTGATCGGCGCCGTGGGGGCGTACCTCACCGGCCGCGCCCCGATCGAGGACGAGGAGATCGCGGACAAACCCTGGCGTGTGCCGCAGGCCTAGTGCCTGTTCAGCACACTCCTAGCGCGACTCGATCATCTCGTCGGCGACCACGCCGGCAGCCGTGTCAGGCACCCGGGGCGGCACCGGCTCGGCGGCCTTGATGCCGGGTTCGATGGTCAGCCGGTCCGGGTCGAGCCGGGCAGCGCCCCGATCGGCGGACTGCGCCAGCATCGCGAAGATCTTCAGCGCGGGGGACACCACCCGGACGCGGTTCCTCGGCTTCCAGCCGCGGGCCTCGGCATCGGCCCGGCGGGCGGCCAGGGTGGCGTCGTCCACCTCCAGCTGCACCCTGCGTTCCGGGATCGAGAAGCTGATCAGATCGCCGTCCTCGACCAGGGCGATGGTGCCGCCCGAGGCCGCCTCCGGTGACACGTGGCCGACCGAGAGCCCGGACGAACCGCCGGAGAACCGTCCGTCGGTGATCAGGGCACACTGCGGGCCGAGCCCGACGCCCTTGAGGTACGAGGTCGGGTAGAGCATCTCCTGCATGCCCGGGCCGCCCTTGGGGCCTTCGTAGCGCACCACGACGACGTCGCCGGGCTTCACCTGGCCGGAGAGGATCTGCTCGACCGCCTCGTCCTGCGACTCCGACACCTTGGCCGGGCCGCTGAACTCCCACTGGTTCTCGGGGACGCCGGCGGTCTTGACGATACAGCCGTCCTCGGCCAGATTGCCGTACAGCACGCACAGGCCGCCCTCGGCGGTGTATGGAGTAGCCACCGACCGAATGCAGCCGTTCACGTCGTCGGTGTCGAGGTCGGCCCACCGGTTGCTGGACGAGAACGCCTCGGTGGTTCGGACGCCGCCGGGCGCGGCGTACCAGAGCTCGTCGTTCTCGGGCTTGGACTTGCCGCCGCGGATGTCCCAGTCGTCGATCCAGGCCTCCAGGCTCGGCGAGTGGACGGCGTGCACGTCGCGCTCCAGGAGTCCGCCGCGGTCGAGTTCGCCCATGATGGCGACGATGCCGCCCGCCCGGTGCACGTCCTCCATGTAGAACTTGGTCGAACTCGGTGCCACCTTGCACACGCAGGGGGTGACCCGCGACAGCGCGTCGATGTCGTGCTGGTCGAAATCGACGCCGGCCTCGACGGCGGCGGCGAGCAGGTGCAGCACGGTATTGGTGGAGCCGCCCATCGCGATGTCGACCCGCATGGCGTTGTTGAACGCCTGCTTGGTGGCGATGGAAAGCGGCAGCACCGACTCGTCGTCGTCGTCGTAGTAGCGCTTGGCCAGGTCGACGGCGAGCCGTCCGGCGTTCAGGAAGAGGTCACGGCGGGCGGCCGCAGTGGCCAGCGTTGACCCGTTGCCGGGCAGCGATAGGCCGAGCACCTCGGTGAGGCAGTTCATCGAGTTGGCGGTGAACATGCCGGAGCACGACCCGCAGGTTGGGCAGGCGTTCTGCTCGATGGCCAGCAGGTCGTCGTCGCCGATGTTCGGGTCGACGGCCTTCACCATCGCGTCCACCAGGTCGAGCCGGGCGCCGCCCTCGTCCGGAGCGCCGGAGATGACGCGGGTGCCGAGCACCCGGCCGGCCTCCATCGGACCGCCGGAGACGAAGACCGTCGGAATGTTGAGCCGCAGTGCCGCCAGCAGCATGCCGGGGGTGATCTTGTCGCAGTTGCTGATGCAGACCAGGGCGTCCGCACAGTGCGCGTTGACCATGTACTCGACCGAGTCGGCGATGATCTCGCGGCTGGGCAGCGAGTAGAGCATGCCGTGGTGACCCATAGCGATGCCGTCGTCGACGGCGATGGTGTTGAACTCGCGGCCCACCCCGCCGGCCTCGGCGACCGCGCCGGCGACCAGGGCGCCCATGTCGCGCAGGTGGACGTGGCCGGGCACGAACTGGGTGAAGCTGTTGGCGATCGCAACGATCGGCTTGCCGAAGTCCGAGTCGCCCATGCCGGTGGCGCGCCACAGCGCCCTGGCACCGGCCATGTTGCGGCCGTGGGTGGTGGTTCGAGAACGCAGAACAGGCATACGTGCCAGCGTACGCCCGGGCCGTCCAGGCGGCCCCGTAGGGTCGGCACGTGACCCGCAACTGAGCGCCGGGCGACGAACCGTCCGGGGTCACCCGACCGACGCAGTGACAGCAGGGACGGATCCTCGCCCCCCGAGCCGTTCGGTCCTGACTTCACCTGGCCGGCGGCATCGGCGCCCAGCGATGCTTTCGGCCGAGCGGGCTGGAACGATCAGATCCTGCTGGCGGGCAGCGAGGTGGAAGTCCCGGCATCGCCCGGCTGACCGATCCGTGACCGACGACCTAGACTGACGCGGTGAGTGACTTCTTCGAACTGTTCAACCCGGGGGCCAAGCACACCCGGGAGCAGCGCGACCTGGAGAACTCCACCGTCGTCGACTACGAGAAGGGCGGCTGGGGCCCCAAGCCGCACGACCTGAACTCGGGCCAGGTCACCCTGCGCATGCCGCGCAAGGCCGAACCGCCCGCGTCCGACGACTGATCCGGCTCGGCTCAGCGGATCGGGTCCGGACAGATGTCGCGCCGTCCGCAGCCCTCGCAGTGCTCACCGATCCAGAAGGCGTCGAACTCGTGCTGCAGCATGCCGACGAACTCAGGTTCACGGCCCACCGCGCCGAGTTCGAGATTGCGGTTGCGTTCGCTCTTGGCGCCCAACCCGGCGCCGGTGAAGTTCGCCGAACCGGTGTAGCCCAGCGCGCCGTCCACGATGACGATCTTCCAGTGGTTGCGCGGGCAGATCTGTAGCTCCAGGCCGCCGTCGACCAGCGCCGGAAGGGCGTCGAAGCTCTCCCGGAAGCTGCGGGACGGCACTTCGGCGTGGATGATCCGGAACTCGACGCCGTCGCGGGCCATGGTGCCGAACACGTCCAGGATCGGACGGTAGCGCCGCCCCGTGCCCGGCACGTAGAGATCCTTGAGGTTGGCCGTGGCGATCCACACCGACCGCTGTGCCCGTAGCACTCCCTCGGTGATGACCGCTCGGTACAGGTCACGTCCGGAGAGCCATTGCACAGCGTCACGCTACCCGCGATGTCGTCCACAGCAGCGTCCACACCTGTGTAGAACTACATGCGTGTGATTAATGAAGCAGCGCCTTGATGTCGTTCTCGATGGCGGCCGGATCGACCGTCGGCGCGTACCGGCGGACTGGCTTGCCGTCTCGTCCGATCAGGAACTTGGTGAAGTTCCACTTGATCGCATCGCCCAGCACGCCGCCCTGCTCGGAGCGCAGCCAGCCGAACAGCGGGTGTGCCTCGCTGCCGTTGACGTCCACCTTGGCGAACATCGGAAAGGTGACGCCGTAATTCAACTGGCAGAAGTCCGCAATTTCGGCGTCCTCGTCGAACTCCTGTTTGGCGAACTGGTCGCACGGAAAGCCGAGCACCACCAGTCCCTGCTCGCGCAGGTCGCTGTACAGGGTTTCCAGGCCCTGGAACTGCGGGGTCAGCCCACACTTCGACGCGGTGTTCACCACCAGCACCACCGAGCCGAGGTACTCGGCCAGCTGTTGCTGCTGCCCGGTGATGGTGCGCGCCTCGAAGTCGGCGAGGGTGGTCGAGTCGTTGTCCGTTGTGCTCACCCTCTTTCAATGCGACACGACCGCCCGGCATTCCCCCGGGGGCGCAATCGGTCGAGTTGCGTCACGCGACCAGCCGGACGTCCACCGGTGTGGAGCCGGCGCACCCAGGCCCGATCCTGTTCTCTGCGAGCCGGCGGAGAAGCCGAGCGACCCGACCGGAATAGAGCACACCGGCCGGGCAGGCTGTCGAGACCGCACTAGAAGCCGAACTGATGACCTCCGCGGTCACGCACGACCACGCGTGCGGACGGCAACAGGGCAGCGTTCAGGGCCAGATGGTCGAACGGCACCACCTCGTCGTCGCGGCAGTGCTGCAGCACCAGGGGAGTGGACGGCTCCGAGCCGGCGAACGCGTACTCGGCGACGTCCCAGCCGTCCGGGCCCCAGTTGGGCATCGCCAGCATCCGCACCTCACCGGGCAGTTCGAGCCCGTCCGCGAGCATCAGCAGCAGCACAGACGCCCCGAACGAGTGGGCGACGACCCGATCGTCCGCGCCCAGGTCGCCCAGGGCTTCCGCGATCTGTGCCGACCAGGCCGCCACCGACATGTCCTGGTCCGACAGCTCCGGGTAGCGCAGGTCGGTAGCCGACCCGGCCGCCAGCCCCTCGGCCAACGGACGGTCCTCAACGTAACCGCCGGCGCCGTGCAGGAAGACCAGCGTCATCGTGCTCACCTCTCGGCGGGTGCGGTCGACTGCCGCACCACCAGCGTTGCGTCCAGCAGCGGGTAGCTGGGCGGCACGGCCTGCTGGCTGAGGATTGCATGCAGCAGTTCGGCAGCCATCCGGCCGGCCTGCACCCGGGGCAGGTCCACGGTGGTGAGCGACGGGGTGATCATCGCCGCGATCGGCACGTTGTCGAAGCCGACCACCGACAGGCGGCCGGGCAGGTCGACGCCGTAGCTGAGCAGTCGATGGGTCAGTCCGATCGCCATCACGTCGTTGTACACGATGACTGCGGTGATGGCGGAGGTGAGGGCCGCGTCCGCAGCTGCACCGCCGCCCTCGAAGGTGGGCGCGAACTCGCCGAGCACCCGTCCCTCGACCCCGGACTCGGCGGTGGCTTCGGTGAATGCGGCCAGCCGGACGCGGGCCGAACGGCTGCTCAGGTGCGCGCCGGCGTAGCCGAGGTTGCGATGCCCCAGGGCCGCGAGGTGCCGGACAGCCGCACCCATGCCCGCGCGGCTGTCGAAGCTGACGTGCGGCAGCTCGCCGACCGTGCGATTGACCAGCACCACCGGACGCTGGGCGTTGATCGTCAGCAGATCCTCGTCCTCGAGCCGGGACGAACACAGCAGCAGCCCGTCCACCTGGGGGGCCAGCACGGCAGCGGCCCGTCGCTCGGCCACTGGATTCTCTTCGCTGTCAGCGACCAGGGTCTGGTACCCGAGGGTGTTCCCGGCCTGCTCGATGCCCTTGAGCACCCCGGCGAAGAAGGGATTCTCCAGGTCGGGCAGGATCGCACCGATGCACTGGGTTCGCCCGGTGTTGAGGGCTCGCGCGGCCAGGTTCGGGCGGTAGCCGAGCTCGTCGGCGGCGTCCATGATGCGGCGCCGGGTGTGCTCGTCCACCTTCTCGGGACGGCCGAACGCGCGCGACACCGTTGAGGGGGACAGTCCGAGGACGGCAGCCACGTCCTTGATGGTGACCGACACGGTTCCCTCCTTTGACGCGACTGAGCAAACGGTAGCAAACCGTGCGGTAGGCATGCACACGAGTGCATGTGCTAGCCACCTGCGTCTGTCACCTAGTTCAACATGACGCTTGAATAGGCCCTTGCAACCGTGTGCATGGAAATGCTACCGTTTGCATCACTCGGCCACCCAGGCTGGGGGAACTCCGTCAAGGAAGAGGAATTCCGATGACCTTCGCACCGCTCCTGCTCCGCACCGAACAGCCGCTGGCACTCCACCCCGACCGGATGCTGCCCGGCGATCCGCGCCAGCGTGCGGTGGCCCGCACCATCTATGCCTCTGTGCAGAACCTGCCGATCATCTCCATGCACGGTCATGTGGACGCCGCCGTGTTCGCCGACAACCCCGCGTTCGCCGATCCTGCGCAGCTGCTGATCGTGCCCGACCACTACGTCTGCCGGTTGCTCTACGCGCAGGGCATGCGTCCCGAGCAACTCGGCATTCCGCGAGCCGACGGCGGCCGCACCGAAACCGATTCCCGCACCATCTGGCGGCACTTCTGCGCCAACTGGAAGCTGCTGCGCGGCACCCCGTCCCGGTACTGGCTCGAGCACGAGTTCGGCACCGTCTTCGGGCTCACCGAGCAGCCCAGCGCCGACAACGCCGACGATCTCTACGACCAGCTCGCCGCCGTGCTGGCCGACCCGGGCTTCCGCCCCCAGCAACTTCTGGACCGCTTCGACATCGAGTTGATCTCGTCCACCGACCCGGCCGGTTCCGACCTCGCCGCCCACGCCCGGCTGCACGACCAGGGCCTCGGCGCCCGGGTGCTGCCCACCTTCCGTCCGGACGCCGTGGTCTACCTCGACCGCGCGGACTGGCAGCCCAGCATCGACGCGCTGGCCGAAGCGTCCGGCATCGACGTGTCGACCTACGCCGGCTACCTGGACGCCCTGCGCGAGCGCCGCCGGGCCTTCGTCGCGATGGGCGCCCTGGCCACCGACCACGGCCACTACTACGCCGACACCACCCCGCTGCCGGACGCTGTGGCTGCCGAACTGTACGGCCGCCGTGTCGCCGGCGGGCAGGTGTCGGACGCCGAGGTGCACGCCTTCGCCGCCCACATGCTGTTCCAGATGGCCGCGATGTCGGTCGAGGACGGTTTGGTCATGCAGATCCACCCCGGCGTGCACCGCGACCACCACAGCGGCGTCTTCGCGGCCCACGGCCAGGACAAGGGCTTCGACATTCCATTCGGCGTCGAATACACCCGCGCGCTGCGTCCGATGCTGGACGCCTTCGGCACCGACCCGAGGTTCCGCTGCATCGTCTTCACCATCGACGAGACGGCCTACAGCCGGGAGCTGGCTCCGATGGCCGGCGCGTACCCCGCACTCAAGCTCGGCGCCCCCTGGTGGTTCATCGACTCCCCCGGCGGCATGCTGCGGTTCTTCGAGAGCGCCACCGAGACGGCCGGCTTCTACAACATGGCCGGCTTCGTCGACGACACCCGCGCCTACTGCTCGATCCCGGCCCGGCACGACCTGTACCGGCGGATCAGCGCCGCCTACTTGTCGCGCCTGGTGATCGAACACCGCCTCGGCGAGGACGAAGCGGTGGAGACCGCGATCGACCTCGCTTACCACCTGCCCAAGCTCAGCTACCAGCGCCGCTGACCCCTCCGCCACACCCGACCGCACACTCAAGGACGAGGAAACCACGATGACCACACAACTGCTGGCCAAGGATCTGGCCCAGGCCGGAATGCGCAAACTGTCCGTCAAGGAGAAGCTGGCCTACGGCCTCGGCGACTTCGGCAACGGCTTCATGTTCGACCTGGGGCAGGCCTACCTGCTCTTCTTCTACACCCAGGTCGCCGGCATAACGCCCCTTGCGGCTGCCGGCGTCTTCGCCTTCACCAAGATCTTCGACGCCTTCATGGACCCGGTCGCCGGCACCTACGTGGACAGCCGCAAGAAGATCGGCGGGAACGGCCGGTTCAAGCCGGTGATGATGTACTCGTCCATCGCGCTCGGCGTGCTCACCGTTGTGACGTTCCTCACCCCGAACGCCGGCCACGACGTCAATCTGGTCTTCGCCTACGTGTCGTACGCGGCTTGGGGCGTGCTGTACAGCTTCACCAACGTGCCCTACGGCTCGCTCGCCTCGGTGATAACCCAGGACGGGGAGCAGCGCGCCCAACTGGCCGTGTACCGGCAGGCCGGCTCGGTGACCGCCTTGCTGATCACCGGCGTGGCCTTCATGCCGATCGTCGTCGCGGTCAGCGGTGGCGCGGGACAACTCAACATGTGGGGCTACGCGGCGGCTGCGGCGGCCATGGCGGTGGTCGGCGTGCTCGGGTTCTTCGCCTGCTACCGGGGTACCACCGAGGCGGTTCCGGTGATCCGCCGTCCGCAGGAGCGGATCACTCCGGCGACCTTCGCCCGCACCGTCTTCACCAACAAGGCGCTGCTCACCCTGGTTCTGATGACCATCTTCTCGATCTCGGCCTACAACATCATGCCGGCGATGATGGCGTACTTCGCCCAGTACAACCTGGCCAACGTGCAGTTGCTGTCGGTGATCAACTTCTTCAGCATCGGCGCCTCGATCATCGCGATCCTGTGCATTCCGTGGCTGGTGAAACGACTGGGCAAGCGCAACACCGCACTGCTCGGCTTCGCCATCGCCGCGGTCGCCTCCGGCCTCAACTTTCTGCTGCCGACCAACATCTACCTGTTCACCGTGCTCTACGCCCTGACCTTCATCGGGGTGGCCCTGCCCAACGGCGTCACCTGGGCGATGGTCTCGGACGTGATCGACTACGGCGACTGGCGCACCGGCGTCCGCCGCGAGGGCATCACCTACTCGATGTTCAACTTCAGCCGCAAGCTCGCCCAGGCGCTGGCGGCCGCGATGGCCGGCGTCGGCCTCGGCCTGATCGGCTACGTCAAGGACTTCGACAAGTCGATGGCCCCGGCTCAGGCGGACGCGGTCAAGGGCGGCATCAAGGGCCTGCTGACCCTGTACCCGAGCATCACCCTGGTGCTGGCCGCGCTCACCCTGCTGCTGCTGTACCCGCTGACCGAAGCGAAGCTGGCGTCCATGCTCAGCGACATGTACGCCCGGGACGCCGCCGAGATCGAGACCGGTGACCTGCCGGCGAGCGCCGAACTCGAAGGCCTGGCGCCCACCGAGGTACAGGCGGCCGTCGCCGACAAGACCGACAAGACCAACGAGGCCGGCGGCACCGCCACCGACCGTCCGACCGACAACTGACCCCGTCCGAGCGAACAGGAGCGCACCATGACCACCACGGCACCAACCACCTCCAGGCTGCTGGTTCTCGACCCCGGCGACGACGTCGCGGTGGCCATGGGCGCCCTGTACGCCGGCGACCTGATCGACACCCCGCAGGGCCCTCTGACCATCGGCAGTGACGTCCCACAGGGCCACAAGATCGCCCTGCGCGACCTGGCCGAGGGCGAGCACGTGCACAAGTACGGCCAGTCGATCGGCGTCGCCAGCACGCCGATCCCCGCCGGCGGCCACGTGCACAGCCACAATCTCGGCTACGTGGACGAAGGCGTGCAGTACGAGATCGCCACCGAACACGCGACCCTGTCGACGCAGCAGGCGGGACGGACCTTCGACGGCTACCTGAGGGCCGACGGCAAGGTCGGCACCCGCAACTACATCGGCATTCTGGCCTCGGTGAACTGCTCGGCTTCCACGGCGAAGATGATCGCCGCCCAGGCCGAGAAGTATCTCGGCGAGTTCCCCGGCGTGGACGGGGTGGTCGCCCTCACCCACAGCAGCGGCTGCGGAATGATCCCCACCTCGGTCGGCGGTTCGACCCTGCAGCGGACGCTGCACGGCTACGCCGCGCACCCGAACTTCTCCGGGCTGCTGCTGCTCGGCCTGGGCTGCGAGATGGTGCAGGTGAAGAGCATCCTCGACACCGCGCCGATCCCGTCCGACACGGTGGTGCGGACCCTCACCATTCAGGACACCGGCGGCATCCGGGCAACCGTCGCCGCCGGCGTCGAGGCGATCCGGGCGATGCTGCCCGAACTGGCCACCCGCACCCGCACCCCGCAGCCGATCTCGACGCTGGTGCTCGGGCTGAACTGCGGCGGTTCGGACGGTTACTCGGGCATCACCGCCAACCCGGCCCTCGGCTACGCGTCCGACCTGCTGGTCGGCGCCGGCGGCACCTCGGTACTGGCCGAGGTGCCCGAGGTGATGGGTGCCGAGCAGCTGCTGCTGCGCCGCGCCGTCTCGCAACAGGTCGGTGACAAGCTGCTCGAGCGACTCGACTGGTGGCGCGGCCTACGCCGCGGCCGGCGGCGGCAGCCTCGACAACAACCCGTCCCCGGGCAACAAGGCCGGTGGCCTGACCACCATTCTGGAGAAGTCGCTCGGTGCGGTCGCCAAGGCCGGCAGGGCCGACCTGAGTGCCGTGATCGAGTACGCCGAACCCATCCCCGCAGGGCGGTCTGGTGCTGATGGACACCCCCGGCTACGACCCCGTGTCGGTGACCGGGCTGATCGGTGGCGGCGCCAACGTGATCGTGTTCACCACCGGACGCGGCTCCGTGATCGGTGCCCGCCCGAGCCCGGTGATCAAGGTCGCCACGAACACCGAGATGTACACCCGGATGGCCGACGACATGGACATCAACGCCGGCCGGATCGCCGACGGCACCGCGTCCCTGGAGCAGATCGGCCGGGAGATCTTCGAGCAGATCATCGCGGTCGCCTCCGGCAGCGTGCGCACGGTCAGCGAAGAACTCGGCCTGGGCCAGGAGGAGTTCGTGCCCTGGCAACTCGGCGCCGTCACGTGATTTCCACGCCGTTGATCGAGCTTGTCGAGATCCAGGCGGCTCAGGCTCGGGTCTCGACAAGTTCGGGTCTCGACAAGCTCGACCCGCAGGTAATAGCTACCCAACGTTCAAGGACAGTGACATGAAGCAGTTGAACAACAGCACCGCCGCCCGCACCCAGCGTCCGATCACCGTGCTGCAGTACGGCTCGGGCAACTTTCTGCGCGGCTTCGCCGACTGGATGATCCAGCAGAGCAACGACGCCGGGCTGAGCGACCACGGCGTGGCCATCGCCTACGCCACCAACCGGCCGCGCCGGCACGACCCGCTGGCCGACCAGGACGGCCTCTACCACGTCGTGCTGGACGGCGTTCGCGACGGACGTCCGGAGCGCCGGATCGACCTGGTCGACGTGGTGCAGACCGTCGTCGACCCGTGGGCTGACTACGTCGAATATCACCGGATCGGGCTCAGCCCCGACCTGCGGCTGGTGATCTCGAACACCACCGAGGCCGGCATCGTCTACGCCGAGGACGATCTGAGCGCGCGCCCCGCGGCGTCCTTTCCGGCCCAGCTGGCCCAACTGCTGCACGACCGGTATCTGGCGTTCGATGGGGCCCCGTCCGCCGGATTGTCGATCCTGGCCTGCGAGCTGATCGAGAACAACGGCGACACCCTGCGCCGTTTCGTGGTGCGCCATGCCGAGCGGGCGGGCTGGGGAGCGCCCTTCCTGGCCTGGCTCAGCGAACACAACCACTTCTACGACACCCTGGTCGACCGGATCGTCTCCGGTTTCCCGGCGGACGAGGCACCGGCGCTGCACGCCGAACTCGGTTACGCCGACCGCGCCCTGGTCAAGGGCGAACTGTTCTCACTGTGGGTGGTGGGAGGTGATCCCCGGATCCGTGCGCTGTTGCCGTTGGACGGCCTGGATCTGGGGGTCACCGTGCTGCCCCGCACCGAGGTGGCCGCATTCCGCGACAAGAAAGTGCGGATCCTGAACGGCTGCCACACCGCCTTGGCCATGGCCGGGCTGCAGCTCGGGTTCAGCACCGTCGACCAGGCCTTCGCCGACGCCGACGTGCGGGCCTACCTCGACGCCCTGATCGAGACCGAGGTGCTGCCCACGATCGCGGGTGACCGCGACGAGCTGCGTACCTTCGCCGCGTCGATCCTGGAGCGCTTCGCCAACCGGTCGCTGCATCACCGGCTGGCCGACATCGCGCTCAACTCGGTGGCCAAGTGGCAGGCCCGCAACCTGCCGGTGGTGCTGGATCGGTGGCGCGACGGGGCCGGGGCGCCGCTGTCGGAGTTCGGGTTGGCGGGACTGCTGGCGCTCTACTCGGGACGGATCCCCGGCCTCGAACCGCGGGACGACGCAGCCGTGGTCGGCACCATCCGTGAGGCCTTCGAGGCAACCAGTACCGCGGCCGCCGTCACGGCAGCGCTGCTGGCTCTGGACGTCGACGACGCCACCCGCGACCGGTTGGCCGCCGAGGTGACGCCGCTGCTGGCCGACATTCTGGCAGCCGGTCCGCGGACCGCCCTGCGCAGCGTGGCTGCCGCGCTTCGCTCAGACGACCGCGGGCCTGCGGTACTGGTCGCCGCCGAAGCCTAGGATCAGGTAGCCGATCACGGAGAAGATGATCAGCATGAAGATCGTCCAGGCCGTGCCCTTGCCGAACCGCTCGCCCAGCTTCAGCGACACCACGATCCAGACGACGAGGTTGACGAAGGGGATCAGCATCAGCAGGAACAGCCACGGATTGAGCCCCGCGATGCGGAACAGCACGAACGTGTTCAGGAACGGAATGATCGACTTCCACCCCGCCTCGCCCGCCTTGGTGAAGATCTTCCACAGCGCGACGATCATCAGCACCCCGATCACGAGGCTGAAGATGATGACCGGTGTGCTCACCAGCCAGTAGTAATTGTTCTGGGTTTCCATGGGGGGTGCTCCCACTCTCTCGTCGGGCGTGCTGAATTTAGCCGGACGAGGGCACCCCGCGCCCGATGCTCGGCGCGTGTTCCGTCGCCGAAACCCGGTGCGTGTGGGCTGTTGACGCGTCGTCCGGCGTCCGGATGCTTCCCTCGCTTGTTAGCGTGGGTACATGCGACGGTTCATCGTGGTAATGGCGGGTCTGGCAATCTTCGTGCTCGGGCTGCTGCCCGCCACGTCGGCTCGGGCCGATTCCGATGACGACAGCATCACCCGCTATGCGGTGACTGCCGACGCGGCGAAGGACGGCACCACCGCCGTCACCCTCGACTTCGACTTCAACTTCGGCAGTGACGAGGGCCACGGGCCCTACATCACCCTGCCGCTGCGGCAGGAGATCGCCAACGACCCCGACCACTGGCGCATGGTGGACGTCACCGTCGGTGAGGTGAGCAGCCCGTCCGGCGCCAGCGCCGATGTACAGACCGAGACCACGGACGGCAACCTGCTGATCCGCGTCGGCGACGAGAACCGCACCTGGAGCGGCACCCAGACCTACCGGATCAGTTACACGATCCACGGCCTGATCGCCCCGAAGCAGGCCCAGTCGGGGCTGGACGAGTTCAACTGGAACGTCATCGGCGGCGCCTGGGAGGTGCCGATCCGCCGGATCACGGCGAAGGTCACCGGCCCGGCCGACGTGGTTCGCGCAGCATGCTTCGTCGACAACAGCACCACCGACACCTGCGACAGCGCCACCGCCAGCGGAACCTCAGCCACCTTCGCCGAATCGTCGTTGCCCAAGGAAACGCCCCTGCAAATCGTGGCGGGGTTCCCCGGCGGCACTTTCGTCGGCGCCGAGGCTCGACTCGAGAAGCGGCTCTGGATCGGCAACATGTTCCCTGTGACCCCCATCACCGGATCCATCGCCGCCGTCTTGACCGTGCTGGGTCTCGGGGCACTGATCCGCCGCACCCGGCGGGGCGCACAGGACGAGGTGTACCTCGGCCTCACCCCGGGCATCACCCCGGCCGCGGGCCAGCAGGCGACCGTCGGGCGGGGCGCTGCGAACGCCCCCGTCGCCGTCCAGTTCACCCCGCCCCGGGGTGCCCGTCCCGGCGAGATCGGGGTGCTGACCGATTCGACCGCCGACAACGTCGACATCACTGCCACGCTGATCGACCTTGCGGTGCGCGGTCACCTCCGGATCGAGCAGCAGGGCAAGAAGGACTGGACCTTCGTGCAGTTGCAGGGCCGCGACCAGCTCGTCGGTTACGAGTCCGAACTGGTGACGACGCTGTTCCAGAACGGGTCCAGCGTCACCACAGACGAACTCAAGAACCGTGACTACGCCGGCCTGATGGACAGTGCCCGCGAGAAGCTGTACCAGCGCGTCACCGACGAGTTGCACTGGTTCCGCAGCAACCCGGGACGGGTGCGGATCCTGGCCTTCATGGGTGGCCTGGGGCTGATCGCCGCCGGTGTCGGGCTGGGCTTCCTGCTCGGCCTGGTCGGTTTCGGCCTGATCGGCATCGCCGCGGTGATCTGCGGCATCGTGATGCTGTTCATGAGCAACCGGTTCGGTTCGCGCACCGCGGACGGCTCGGCCGTGCTCGCCCAGGCCAAGGGCTTCGAGCTCTACCTGACCACGGCGGAGGCTGAGCAGATCAAGTTCGAAGAGGGCATCGACGTCTTCTCCCGCTACCTGCCCTACGCGATCGTGTTCGGGGTGGCCGAGCGGTGGGCGAAGATCTTCGAGCAGCTGGCCGCCCAGGGCCGTTACGTCGGGGACAGCTCGTGGTACTACGGCTACGGCTACGGAACCATGTTCTCCGGCGGGTTCACCTCGTCGCTTGACCAGTTGGCCAACACCATGTCGTCGTCCATGCAGTCAGCGACCGCTGCGTCGAGTGGGGGCTCCGGGTTCAGCGGTGGTGGCGGCTTCGGCGGCGGCGGTGGCGGCGGCTGGTGAGGGGGCTCCGGACCCCGCCCACGACCGCCCGCCCGGCCGGCTCACTCCAGCAGCAGGAACAGGTTGGTGCGCAACGTGGTCGGGTCGGTGTCGGGCGTCGGCTGGGTCACGTACACCTCCAACATGCCGGCGGGGGTCAGTCCCCGCCGCCGGGCTTCGGCGTCCAGTCGTCCCCAGCTCTCGTGCAGTGACCCGTAGGCCCCCACATGGGTCAGCGCCAACGCCTCACCGGACGGCAGCTCGCCCGCGTCGACGGTGACCTGGCCGGCCACCGGCCCGTCCAGCGGGGGATCGACGGGGTAGCCGAGCTCGAGATCGAACTCGGCGCTGGTTTCACCGCGGTAGAGGGCGAAGGCGGGCCCGATCGGACTCGCCCCACTGGCGCCGACGGCCGTGTAGCTGCTGTCGAACAACGGACGAAGCGTCGCCATCGTCACGCCCCGATGCCGCACGACGGCAGTCGCCGCCGGACTCAGGGTGACGAGGGTCGGTTCGGACAGCATGACGATGAGTGTCTCGGACGAGGTCATGCTGCCAGCCTGCCGCGCAGTGCCGCGCTCGCCAAACCGCCATGTGTAGAGCCCTGACACTTTCGACGCCACAGGCGTACCGTCGGGTCACTGCGGCAGTGAGGAGATGGCCATGGATCCGGTGCCGGGCACGGCGACATTCGCGATGCCGGCCGCTGCCTACGACGGGTTCATGGGCCGCTACTCCACAAAGCTGGCGGTGCCGTTCGCCGACTTCGCCGGCATCCGCCCGGGCGTCAGAGCACTGGACGTGGGTTGTGGTCCCGGTGCCCTGACCGCTGAACTCGCCCGGCGGCTCGGCGCCGCCTCAGTGGCCGGCTGTGACCCGTCCCCTCACTTTCTGGCGGCCTGCCGGGAGCGCAACCCAGGGGTCGACCTGCGTGCCGGCTCTGCCGAGCAGGTGCCGTTCGACGCTGCCGGCTTCGACGCGGTGCTGGCGCAGTTGATGCTGCACTTCGTCGGCGACCCCGAGCGGGCTGCCGCCGAGTTCATCCGCGTCGCCCGGCCCGGTGCGGTGCTCGCCGCCTGCGTTTGGGACCTCGGCGGAGACATGCAACTGCTGCGCAGCTTCTGGGACGCCGCGCTGAGCATCGATCCGGACGCGCCGGCGGAGGCACGCGGGCTGCGTTTCGGCAGGCAGGGCGAGATCGCGGGCTGGCTGGCTGACGCCGGCCTCGCCGACGTCACCGAAGCCACCCTGTCGGTCACCTCCGAGTACACGGACTTCGACGAGGTGTGGGCCACCATGCTGGCCGGCGTCGGCCCGGCCGGCAGCTATTGCGCCGCACTGCCGCCGGAGCCTCGCCAGGCACTGCGCGCGGCCTGGTTCGCAGGCCTCGGCCGGCCGTCCGGATCGCTGACGTTGCGGGCTTCGGCGTGGGCGGCTCGGGCCGTCCTGCCCGGAGAGCCGCCCGGCTGACAAGATTGATGAATGGTCTTCGATCGATTGCGGCAGGCGTTCAGTGGCCAGCCCGTCGGGCCGAGCCCGCTGATCCGCGACGCGCTGCTGCCGATCAGGGCGGTGTCCGAATCGTTGTGGGACCGTTCCGCCTGGTTCGTCCACGACGGCAGCGCCAGCGAGGTGCTGCTCGAACTGGACGCGGCGCAGCAGCCCGACCTGGACAGGTTGATGTTGGAGCCGGCCAAGCTGGTCTCGTGGCGGCGTCCGCTGACCGATGACCAGCTGGCCAGGTTGAAGCGGGCAGGGCTGGGTGATACCCCCGCCAAGGAGATGCTGGAGTTGCGCTCCCGCTGGTACCGCGGCGACGCCACCCCGGAGCAGTTCCTCCGGATGGCCTACCTGCTCGCCGCCATCGGTACGGGGCCGAACCGAACGGTCGAGGGCGTTCCGCGCTGGCTGACCGCGCTCACCAACGACCTCACCATTGCCAACAACAAGGGCGCCTTGAAGTACTTGTACTGGCCGCCGGAGCGGATGGCCGACCTGCTCCGGCTGGACGGCTGCCCCGACGCCCAGGCGCCCACCGTGCTGTTCTGGGCAATGCTCGAGCACGAGCCGGCCTGGAACTCCATGCTCAGGCCGCACCAGTGGCCCGGCATCGACAACTGGCTGCTCGGGTTCGGCCACCTGGTCGACCCGGGGGCCGCGAGCCGGCTGACCGCCGAGGCCCGGACCGCCATCGCCGAACGCGCAGCCGCCGATCCCCGGGTGGCCCACGCGCTGGCACCCGTGATTGTCCGACTCGCCGCCGACAAGGCCAAAGGTGTCCGGCAGCAGGCCGTCGCGGCCCTGCGGGTGCTGACCCCGCAGACGCAGGCGGCGGTACTGCCGCCGGTGCTGTCCACGCTGCCGAGCGCCCAGTCCGCCGAGCTGGTGGAATACCTGGCCGGCACCGACGAGGGGGCGGCACTGCTGGAGAGCGCCGTCGCCGACGGCGCCAGGTTCGGCACCGCGGTGCAGAAGGCCAAGGCCCGCCGCGAGGCGCTGCAGAGTGCCGATCAGGGCGAGCAGTCGCTTATCGTGCCGCCGTTCATCCCGCTCGCCGATCAGCTGGACGAGGGGCGCACTCTCGCCGAACTGCGCCGCCTGGTGGACGCCCGGATCTCCCGCGACGAGGGCAGCGAGCACCCTTGGGCACAACGCCGGCTCAAGGGACTCCGCTCGCTCACCGACGGTGACCTGATGGACGCGATCCGGGTCGCCGAGGGCATCGTGGCGCCGCACCCGACCAAGCTGGCCGAGGGGTTCGCGGTCCATCTTCTGGCCGGCGCCCGAACCGGGTTCAACCCTGTGCACCTGCTGCGCCTGGACGTCGGCAAGGTTGGCAGCCAGCACCGGTACGGGTGGGCGATCTCGGCCTGCGTCGACCAGATCACCGACCTGCGGCAGGTGGAGGACGCCTTCCGCCGCACCGGCCAATCCAGCGAGGCCTTCGAGCAGGTGCCCGTCATGGCGAGGGTCTCCGCGTGGTCACACCTCGAGCCGGAGGTGACCTGGCCCTGGTTCGCGCACCGGCAGGACGTGCTGCAGGCCTGGCTGGCCGGCAACGCCAACGACATCACCGACGCGCTCGCGGTGCTGGAGGCGTTTCCATCGCTGCCGGTCGCGTTGGAACCCGCGGTCGCCGCCGTCGCGCTGGGTGACTCGCGCAGGGCGCGTCCGCTGGCCCAGGCGCTGTTGGCTCGGCACGGCGCGGCCGGCGATCTGGCCCTCCAGGGCCTGGCCGACGGCAAGGGCGAGGTGCGTGCGGCGTCCGCGGCCTGGCTGGCATCCCTCGGTGACCCCGACGGTGTGGCGGCGCTGCGGTCGGCCCTTGCGAAGGAGAGCCGCGAAGTGCCGCGGGCCGCGATGCTGACGGCCCTGCAACGGCTGGGCGACGACGTCTCGGACGACCTGGGCGCGGACGCCCTGCTGGCCGAAGCGGTCAAGGGGCTGAAGGCCAAGCTGCCGCCGGCGCTGGACTGGTTCGGTTTCGACCAGCTGCCCGCCCTGGCCTGGGCCGACCTCAGTCCGGTCGACCCGCGGATCCCGCGCTGGTGGGTGGTGCTGGCAAACAAGATGAAGAACCCCGACGGCTCCGGGCTGATCGACCTGTACCTGGGCACGCTCGCGGCAGATTCGGCCGCCGCGCTGGGCCGGTTCGCATTGACGAGCTGGATCGCGCAGGACGTCCGGCACCCGGCGGAAGACGAGAGCCGGCGGCATGCCGCTCAGGAGGGGCAGCACCGGTGGCAGTGGGCGCAGGACAACCTCAAGCGTTCGCTCGGCAACGCCCAGGCGCGTCCGGAGCTCGTGCAGTGGCAGCGCGAGCGCGCGGCGATCCCGCTTGAGCAACACGTGCGCGAGGCGTACGCCGGACACCAGTCCACTTACCTCGGATCGGCGGCGGCCAACCGCGGGGTGCTCGCCCTGACCACCCGGATGCCCGGCATCGAGCTGGCCAACGCCGTCCAGGCGTACATCCGCAACCACGGCGCCCGGCGCGCGCAGGTGGACGCACTGATCCACCCCCTGTTCGCCAACGGGCAGCCCGCCGCCGTCCAACTCCTGCTGTCGATCTCGCGGCGGTTCAAGCAGGCCAGCGTGCAGGCCACCGCGGGCGCTCTCGTCGAAAGGCTTGCCGACCAACGGGGATGGACGCCGGACGAGCTGGCCGACCGCACCATTCCGACGGCCGGCTTCGACGCCGATGGGCTGCTGCGGCTGGATTTCGGCTCCCGGGAGTTCACCGGCCGCGCCACCCCCGCCGGCACCATCGAACTGGCCAACGCCGAGGGCGCCCCGATCAAGGCGTTGCCGGCCGCCCGGGCCGCGGACGACGACGAACTCGTCAAGGCGGCCAAGAAGCAGCTGACCACGTCGCGCAAGGAACTCAAGGCGGTGCTGGCGCAGCAGACCGCGCGGCTGTACGAGGCGATGTGCGCGGGCCGTACCTGGACGGGGTCGGACTGGCGGGAGTTCCTGCTCGATCATCCGGTGGTCGGGCAGTTTGTCGGCCGGCTGGTGTGGTTCGCGGACGGGGACGCCGGGCCGCGGCTGTTCCGGCCCACCGAGGACGGCGGCCTGATCGACGTCGAGGACGACCCCGTCGACCTGCCGGACGACGCCCGGGTGGGACTGGCCCACCGGGTGATCGTCGGCGATGCGGCCGCCGCCGCCTGGACCGGCCACCTGGCCGACTACGAGGTCACCCCGCTGTTCGACCAGTTCGCCAACGGGCTGCCGGCGGTGGACCGCTCCGGCGACGCGTTGACCGACCTCAAGGGCCACCTGACCGACACCTTCAGCTATCGCGCGGTGGCCACCAAGCGTGGCTATCAGCGCGGGGCGGCCGAGGACGGCGCCTGGTTCGAGGAGTACACCAAACCGTTCACCGCGGCCGGGCTGAGCGCCGTCCAGGAGTTCACCGGCAGCTACCTGCCGGAGGAGAACATCGCCTGCGCCACCGTCGGGTTGAGCTTCCGCGGCCCGAGGAACCGGACGGTGGCACTGTCGGAGGTACCTGATGTACTGCTGGCTGAGTGCTACGCCGACTTTGCGGCACTCGCGGCACTCGGTCCTTTCGACCCTGACTGGCAGAAGAAGGCGGGACTATGACCGACAGCGCGGCGGACGGGTCCACGGGGGAACTTCGGCCGCCGGCCGAGATTCGGTTCGCAGCCGAACTCGCCGCGCTGGCCGATGCAGACGCGACAGCGAAGGCGCCGATCCCGCCCGGCTGGCGGCTCAGCGCCCGGGCGGTGCGGGCGTTCGTGGTCGGCGACGCCCGGCTCGGGGTGTCCCGCAAGTTCTACGGCGACGACCCGCTGGTCGATCGCGCGATCGTGTCATTGCTGGGCCGGCAAGGGCTGATGCTGGTCGGTGAGCCCGGCACCGCCAAATCGATGCTGTCGGAGCTGCTCGCGGCGGCGATCTCGGGCACGTCCAACCTGACGATTCAGGGCTCGGCCGGCACCACCGAGGATCACGTGCGCTACTCGTGGAACTACGCCCTGCTGATCGCCGAGGGGCCGACCCAGCGGGCGCTGGTGCCGTCGCCGGTCTACCAGGCGATGGCCCGCGGCGCGATCGGCCGGTTCGAAGAGATCACCCGGTGCCCCGCCGAGATCCAGGACACCCTGGTGTCGATCCTGAGCGAGAAGCAGATCATGATCCCCGAGTTCGGCGACGAGGCCCGGCTCCCGGCCCGTCCGGGGTTCAACGTGATCGCCACCGCCAACCTGCGCGACCGCGGCGTGCACGAGATGTCGGCCGCGCTCAAGCGCAGGTTCAACTTCGAGACCGTGCGGCCGATCAGCGACCGGGCCTTCGAGGCCGAGTTGATCGCGCGTGCGCTGGAGGGCGAGCTTGGCCCGCAGCGTCCCACGCTGGCGCCGGCGGTGATGGACGTGCTGGTCACCGCCTTCGCCGACCTGCGCACCGGACGCACGGCTACCGGCACGCCGGTGAAGCGTCCCGACGCAGTGATGTCGACCGCAGAGGCGGTCAATGTGGCGATCGCTGCATCGATGGCGGCCCGCTACCTGGGCGACGGCACGGTCCGCTCCGGTGACATCGCCCGGCAGCTCGTCGGGGTGGCCCAGAAGGGCGAAGAGGAGGACGCCCGGCTGGTGCGGCACTACGTCGACAACGTGGTGCGGCAGCGGGCCCGCAGCAGTGCCCACTGGCGCGAGTTCTTCGATGCCGCCGAAGGACTGTGGAGCTGACCGTGCCGCCGGTCGAGTCTCCCCTGCCGCCCCGACTGGCCCGCGCACTGGCCGCGCACGCCCGCTGGCGCGACGCCGGGGTTCACCTGGTCGGCATCCGGCATCACTCGCCGGCGTGTGCCGCCGCCCTGGCGGCGCTGCTCGACGAGGTGCGTCCAGCCGCCGTGCTGATCGAGGGTCCGCGCGAGTACGACCGGCTGCTGCCCGCGCTGGCTGATCCGGGCACCCGTCCGCCGGTGGCGATCCTCTCGGTCGGCCGGCGGCACAGCGCCTTCTATCCGATCGCCGACTTCTCACCGGAATGGATCGCCGTGCGCTGGGGCATGGCCAACGGCGCGACGGTGCGGTTCATCGACGCCAGCTACAGCGACACCGACGGCCACGACGCGCATGCGGACGAGCTGCGCACCCTGCAGGCAGAGCGCCATCTCGCCCACAGCGAACTGATCGCCGAGCTGGCCGCGGCGATGGGCTGTCGTGATCACGACGAACTCTGGGAACACCTGTTCGAGGTGCGTTCCCCCGACCGGCTCGCCGACTGGCGCACCTTCTTCGCCGACACGCTGGCCTGGGGCAGCCTGGCCAGGTTGAACACCGAACGGGCCCTCCTCGACGACGACGGCACGCACGCCCGTGAGGCGGTGATGACGTCGGTGCTGGAGGAGTACCGGGGCGGCTCGGGCGGCACCGTGGTGGTGACCGGCGCCTTCCACACCCTGGCCCTGCTCGACGCCCTGCAGAACGAGCCCGAGGCCGCCTGGGTGCGAGCGCACAAGCCCGCAGCACTCGACCCGAATCGCGGGGCCTGGCTGATCAGGTACGACTTCGACCGGCTCGACGGGCTGCGGGGATATGGCGCCGGTATGCCCGCCCCGGGTTTCTGGCAGCGAGCCTGGCTGGCCCGGCGCTCCGGGGTCGAGCCGCGGGACTTCGCCATCGACGTGATCCTCGACATCGCGGTGCGGCTGAGGGCCGTGGGGGAGCCGATCGGGTCGGCGTCCGTACTGGACGCGGCCGGCCAGGCGGTTCGCCTGGCGGACCTGCGCGGACGGCCATGGCCCGGCCGCACCGACATCACCGACGCCGTTCTGAGCTGCTTCGTGAAGGACGCGTCGGGCTGGTCGGGCGCGATCGGTGCCGTGCTGCGCGAGGTTTTCGCCGGCGCGGAGCTGGGTGACCTGCCGGACGGGCTCGCGTCGCCGCCCCTGGTGGCCGAGGCCAGGCGCGAGGCCGGCCGGCTGCGGTTCGTGCTGACCGACGCCACCCTGCGCCAGGTGAGCCTCGACACCCAGCGCAGGCCGGCGCACGTCCGGCGCCGCGAGTTCCTGGCCCGGATGCGCTTCGTCGGCAGCGGCTTCGCCCGGCAGGTCGGCGGCGCCGACCTCGTGCAGGGTACCGGCGCCGGCCTGCTGTTCGAGGACTGGGAGTACGCCTGGACGCCGCTGGTCGAGGCGAACCTGATCGCCGCGTCCGCGCGGGGCGCCACCCTGGCCGAACTGGTCCGGGCCGGGGTCGCCAAGCGGCTGGCGCCGGACGATCTTTCCGCCGGCGCGGTGGCCACGCTGATCGCCGAACTGCTCGTGATGGGCGAGCCGGACGCGCTGCCCCCGGCCCTGGCTGCGCTGCGGGTCTGCTACGACAACGACCCGCACCTGGGTTCGGTGGTCTCGAGCCTGCACGCCCTGGCCGGACTGCTCGGCGCGAGCGGCCGGCTGGCGCTCGGTGAGCGGGCCGGCGTGGTTCGCGAGCTGTTGGCGGCCGGAGTTGCCGCCGTGGCGGCGCTGCTGCCGCCGCTGGCCGGGTTGCGCGCGGAGGATCGTCCGGACGCCTGCAACCAGTTGATCGCCCTGCGCGCCCTGTTGTTGCGACTGGCCGAACCCCCTGCGCCGGGCCAGGCGGAACAGGCCCCGGTCGACACCGCATCCGTGCGCCGCGAACTCCTCCGGTTGCGGCGCGCGCGCTCGACGCCGGCCCGGCTGGTGGGTTGCCTGCTCGGCCTGGCCTTCTGCGACGCCGAACTCGAGCCGGACGAACTGGCCGGCGCGACCGCCGCGCACCTGGCTGCGGGTGCCGATGCCGACCGGGTGGCGGACTTCCTCCTCGGCCTGCTCCAGGCCGCTCCCGACCTGCTGCTGCACACCCCCGAGCTGGTCAACGCCCTCAACGAGGCACTTGGCGCGATGGATCCAGACGCGTTCCTGAGCGTGCTGCCCGACCTTCGCCGGGCCTTCACCTACCTCAAGCCCACCGAGACCCACCGGCTGGCGGCACTGCTGGCAGAACTCACCGGGGCGAAGGCCGCCGAGCTCGACACCGTGCTGATGGCCGACGCGGCGCTCGTAGAACGGGCCGCGCTGGTCGAGCGCGACCTGGTGTCGTCCCTGGTCAGAGACGGGTTGAACGACTGGGTGGCGTCGTGAGTGGCGAGCAGGCCAGGCGGTGGCGGCTGGTGCTCGGCCGCTACGCCGAGGGTGAGCTGCCGCGCGATTCCGGCGACACCGCCGTGGACGAAACGCTCGGCTACCTCTATGACCGGGAGTACACCGGGCGCGGTCACCGGCACGCCAAGGGTGCCGGCGGTTCGCTCGACCCCACTGCGCTGAAGGCCCTCAACTGGCTCGGTAAGGCCCAGGGACTGTTCCCGCAGTCGACACTCGAGCGCCTCCAGGCCGATGCCGTCACCCGCTACGGCCTGGACGACCTGCTCGCCGACCAGGCCACGGTGGCGGCGCTCGGGCCCAACCAGCACCTGGCCGCCGCCCTGATGCGAATGAAGGGACGGCTCTCTCCGGCCGCCGCGGACGGCCTGCGGGCGCTGATCGCTCAGGTGGTCGCCGACATCGTGAAGCGGTTGCGGCCGCAGTTCGTCACCGCCCTCACCGGCAGCCGGGACCGGTTTCGCCGCACCCCGCACGCCTCGTCCGCCAACTTCGACTGGAAGCGCACGATCGCCGCCAACCTGGCCAACGTCGATCCGGCGACCGGCCGGATGCTGGTCCACGAGGTGCGGTTCGCCGCCCGCAAGCGCCGCAACAACCTGCATTGGGACGTGATCGTGCTGGTCGACCAGTCCGGCTCGATGGCGGCCTCCCTGCTGCACGCCGCGGTCTCGGCGTCGATCCTGGCCGGCCTGCCCGGGGTGAGCGTGCGGTTGATCCTGTTCGACACCTCGCTGGTGGACCTGTCGCACCTGGCTTCCGACCCGGTCGAGGTGCTGCTCACGGCGCAACTCGGGGGCGGCACCAACATCGCCCAGGCGATGAAACACGCCGAGACCCTGGTCAGCCAGCCGACCCGCACGGTGGTGGCGCTGATCAGCGACTTCGAGGAGGGCGGGTCGGTGTCGGCGCTGCTGGCGAGCGTCCGGCGGCTGGCCGGAAGCGGGGTGACGATGCTCGGCCTGGCCGCGCTCTCGGACGAGGGCGAGCCCTGGTACGACCGTACCTGTGCGGCCCGGCTGGTCGGCGCCGGCATGCCCGTGGCCGCGATGACCCCGGACCGCTTCGCCGAATGGCTCGCCGAGGTGATGGCGTGACCACGTTGCCGGACTGGCTCGGCGCCTACGCCCTGGACGATGACACGCTGGCCGTGCTGGCCAACCGTGGCCTGGTCCGCCGGGGGAACAAGGAGGCGGACCGGCTGGCGGTGCTGGCCGCGTCCGACGCCGAGGTCGAACTGAGCTACCAGGGCACGCCGCCGGCGACGCTTCGGCTGTTGCCGGGCGGCCCGACCGCGGCCCGCTGCGGGTGCCCGGTCGCCGGGGTTTGCGTGCATGTCGTCGCGGCCTGTGTGTGGGCCCGGACGCAGCGAGCGGACGGCCCGCCGGTCGAGCTTGTCGAGACCAGCCCGACCCCGCCGGTCGAGGTCGACGAGACCACCTCCCCCGCCCTCACCGAACTCCTCGCACTCGACCCGGCACGGGTCAACCGTGCGGCGGGGGTGGCCGCCGTGCGTCGGGTGGCGGCCGGCATCGAACCGACTCCCACCACCATCACCCCTGGTCAGGGCTCTGTGCGGGTGAGCTGGCCGGGCTCGCCCGAGGTGGTGGCGGTGCCCGGCGGCGGCTTCGCGGGCATGCTGGTGGGAGGCCGTCCGAGTGACGTCGAGCACCGCGCGTTGCGCTTGGAGGCGGTGGTTCGGGTCTGGGCAGCCGAGGGGCGGTCGTGGGTGTGGCCCGAGGCTCGAGGCGCGGAGGACGCCGTCCAGCCGGGTCAGCTGGAAGCCCTGGACGCGGCCGCTGCGGCCGTCGAGACGCTGCTGGTCTCGGGCCTGTCCCGGGTGAGTGACGATGGCGTCGCGCGACTGCGCGCCGCCGCTCAGCGGGCCCGTCTGGAGGCGCTGCCGCTGCTGGGCGTCCTGCTCACCGGAGCCGCCGGACGCGCCGCCGCGGTCGCCGCCCGTGAGGACGACGCCACCGAGCGCGACCTGCTGGAGGCGCTGGGGCGGGCCTGGTCTCTGGCGTCGGCGGTGCGCGCAGCGGCGACGCGTGACGCCCGGGCGGCGCTGCCCGCCGAGTTGGTCGGGGGACGCCGCGGACAGGGTGAAAATGCGGAGTTGGGGCAACTGGTGCCGTTGGCCGCCCGCTGGTGGCTGGCGCCGTCCGGTGCCCGCGGAGTGACGGTGACCATGTGGGACGCCACCCACCAGCGGCTGGAGACCGTGAGCACCGGACGGGCCGCCGGTCAGGACCCCACCTTTCAGCATTCCTGGACCATGCCCCTGCTGTGGGGAGCCTCCGCACAGACCATCTGTGCGGGTCCGTTCACCCTGATCGGTGCGGAGCGTCGCGACGACGGCACGATGAGCCCGACCGCCCGTACCCGGCTGGTGCCGGGGGTGCCGTTCCGTGACGCCGGTCTCGATTTGGACGAGCTGGCGCAGCAACTGCGCGACGGCGGCACCGCCGACCGGATCGGCTTCCGGCCGCCCGCCGCGGACGTCCGGCTGGTGCGGCTGCGCCGAATGTTCGGGGCCGGCCAACCCGAGTTGGACGAAGTGAACCAGCAGCTGGTCTGGCCCCTGGTCGACCGGGCCGGGGTGCGGCACCTGGCCCGGATGGACGCGTCCGGCCCCGAACAGAGCCTCGTCGGCTGGCTGATCGAGGACGACAAGCAGATCGCCGCGGTGGTGCTGGATCGCCGGCTCCGGCCGCTGTCGCTGTTCGTCGTCGAGCAGGGCCGCGTCCGGCTGATCTCGCCCTCGCTGACCCCTCCGCAGCGGGTGGTACGGCACGGATGGTTCACCCGCAGGGCCCAGCCGCAGCGACCGCGGGCGTTCGTCGCGTCCGTTCAGCCGGCTGTCCCGCCGTTGGCCGAGCTGTGCGAGGCCGTGCTGGACGTCTGCGAGGCGCTCGCCTCCACCGGACGCCCGGCCCTGAGCGCCAGGCAGCGCGACACCCTGACCCGGCGTGCGCAGCAGGCGAGCGAGGTCGGATTGTCGTCGTTGGCGGCGTCAGTGCAACCGCTGCTGGACCAGCCGGTTGCACCGGCGGCGGTGCTCAGGGCGTCCGTGGTGGCCGGACGGACCCTCGTGCTCGCCGAGTCGCCTTCCGCCTGAAGCAGGGGCGCAGTCAGCGCTGGTCGATCGGCTTCCAGTCCCGCTCGACCACGCCGGTGTACACCTGCCGCGGCCGGCCGATCCTGGTGGACGGGTCGAGCGACTGCTCCCGCCAGTGCGCGATCCAGCCGGGGAGACGTCCGATGGTGAACAGCACGGTGAACATGTTCGCCGGAAATCCCATCGCCTGGTAGATCAGGCCGGTGTAGAAGTCCACGTTCGGGTACAGCTTGCGCTCGGAGAAGTAGTCGTCGTTGAGCGCCGCGTCCTCCAGGGCCAGGGCGAGATCGAGCAGCTCGTCCGATCCTTGCGAGGTCCTCAGGATCGCGTCCGCGTGCTGCTTGACGATCTGGGCGCGCGGGTCGAAGTTCTTGTAGATCCGGTGCCCGAAACCCATCAGTTTCACGCCAGACTTCTTGTCCTTGACCTTCTGAACGAACGTGGCGACGTCCTCGCCGTTGTCGCGGATCTGCTGCAACATCTCGATCACGGCCTGGTTGGCGCCGCCGTGCAGCGGTCCGGAGAGGGCGCTCGCGCCGCCGGCCACCGACAGGTACAGGTTGGCGCCCGACGAACCGACCATGCGCACCGTGGAGGTCGAGCAGTTCTGTTCGTGGTCGGCGTGCAGGATCAGCAGCACGTCCAGCGCCCGGACGATGGTGTCGTCGATCTCGTAGGGACGGGTCGGAACGCCGAAACTCATCCGCAGAAAGTTCTCGATGTAGCCGAGCGACTCGTCCGGGTAGAGCGTCGGCAGGCCGAGGGAGTTCTTGTAGCCGTAGGCGGCCAGGGTCGGCACCTTGGCCAGCAGCCGGTGGGTGTGTTCGTCCACCGAACGGCCGTCCAGCGCCACCGGCGGCAACTCGAAGGTCGAGAGGGCATTGATGCCGGCGGCCAGCACGGGCATCGGGTGGGAGCGCCGTGGGAACAGCCCGAACATCGCCTTGAGTCGCTCGTCCAGCAGGTAGTGGGCGCTGACGGACGAGGTGAACTCGTCAAGCTGGTCGGCGGTCGGCAACTCGCCGTACAGCACCAGGTAGGACGTCTCGAGAAAGGTGGAGCGCTGCGCGAGTTGTTCGATCGGGTAGCCGCGGTAGCGCAGGATGCCGGCGTCGCCGTCGATGTAGGTGATGGCCGACTGGCAGGACGCGGTGTTGCCGAAGCCGACGTCGAGGGTGACGTCACCGGTGCTCGACAGTAGTTTCGACACGTCGTAGCCGTTACTGCCCACACTGGCCCCGACCAGGGGGAGGTCGCACTGCTGGTCACCGCGGACGAACTGGGCTGCGCTCACGGGAACTCCTCTCGGGGCGCACCGGGGATGGCGCCGTCGCCCTGCGCAGAACCCTAGCGCGTCACCCGAACTGATGGTTGAAATCTCAACGAAGTGTGCTAAGGTAAAAGTAGTTAAGAGTTCAACCACCACCGCCGACACAGGAGGCAATCACATGACCACCACCCACCTTCCCGCCAGCATCACCGAACTCAACGGCACCTACGTGCTCGACGGAAGCCACAGCCAGCTCGGCTTCATCGCGCGGCACGCCATGGTGACCAAGGTCCGCGGTGCTTTCAACGGTGTCTCCGGAACCGCGACCATCGACGGCAGCAACCCGGCCGCGTCGTCGTTGAACGTGACCGTCGAGACCGCCACCGTCGACACCCGCAGCGAGCAGCGCGACGGGCACCTGAAGAGCGCCGACTTCTTCGACGTCGAGAACTTCCCCGAGATCACCTTCGTGGGCACCGGCTTCGCCGTCGACGGCGACGAGGTCGAGGTGACCGGCGACCTGACCATCAAGGGTGTCACCCACCCGCTGACCATCCCCTTCGAGTTCACCGGTGCCGCGATCGATCCCTTCGGCAACGAGCGGGTCGGCTTCGAGGGTTCCGTCGTGGTCAATCGCAAGGACTGGAACCTGACCTGGAACGCGGCGCTGGAGACCGGCGGCGTGCTCGTCAGCGAGAAGGTCACGCTGGCCTTCGACATTTCGGCGATCAAGCAGGCCTGACTTTCAACGAACCACGGCGGTCCGACCCGGAGGGGTCGGACCGCCGTGCTGTTCGTCAGCCCTTCTGTGCCCGGGCCTCGGCCAGGGCGTCAACCAGGGCGTCGATCGCCTGATCGAGTTCAGCCTTCTCGATCACGAGCGGGGGAGCCAGCCGGATGGTCTTCTCGTGGGTGTCCTTGGCGATCACGCCGCGGGCGAGCAGCAGGTAGCAGATGCTGCGCGCCGTGCCGAGATAGGGATCGATGTCGACGCCGGCCCACAGGCCCGTGCCGCGGACGGCGTCGACTCCGTGGCCGATCAGCCCGTTCAGCCGTTCGTGCAGGTGGGCGCCCAGTTCGGCCGATCGGCGCTGGATCTCGCCGGTCTTGAGCAGGTTCACGGCGGCCAGCCCCACCGCCGCGGCCAGCGGGTTGCCGCCGAAGGTCGAGCCGTGCTGGCCTGGGTGCAGCAGGCCGAGCACGTCGCGGTCACCGACCACGGCCGACACGGGCAGGATGCCGCCGCCGAGTGCCTTGCCGAGCAGGTACAGGTCGGGCACCACCCCGCTGTGCTCACAGGCGAACGTCGCCCCGGTGCGGCCCAGGCCGGACTGGATCTCGTCCGCGATCATCAATACGTTGCGCTCGCTGCAGAGCGTGCGCAGGCCAGGCAGGAACGCCTTCGGCGGCACGATCACGCCCGCCTCGCCCTGGATCGGCTCGACCAGCACGGCGACGGTGTTGGCGTCGATCGCGTCGGCGACCGCCTGCAGGTCACCGAACGGCACCGTGCGGAACCCCGGCGTGAAGGGGCCGAAGTTGCGCCGGGCGGTCTCGTCGTTGCTGAACGAGATCACCGTCGTGGTGCGGCCGTGGAAGTTGTTGGCCATCACGATGATGTTGGCGTGCCGCTCCTCGACCCCCTTCACCTCGTAGCCCCACTTGCGGGCCAGTTTGATGCCGGACTCGACGGCCTCGACGCCGGTGTTCATCGGCAGCACCATCTCTTTGCCGCACAGTTCGGCCAACGCTTGGACGAAGGGTCCGTAGGCGGCTGAGAACACTGCGCGCGACGTGATGGTCACCTTGCCGAGCTGGTCGGCGGCGGCCTTGGTGAGCACCGGGTTGGCGTGACCGAAGTTCACCGCCGAGTACGCGGAGAGAAAGTCCAGGTAGCGGTTG
Source organism: uncultured Actinomycetota bacterium (assembly GCA_963697765.1). Classification (GTDB taxonomy): domain Bacteria; phylum Actinomycetota; class Actinomycetes; order Propionibacteriales; family Propionibacteriaceae; genus Micropruina. The sequence goes on along the minus strand of CAVOPC010000002.1, from coordinate 625,028 downwards.
CCGTCGCTGTCGCGCAGCCAGGCACCCTCACCCGATTCGATCACCACCGGCAGCGGCAGGTAGTTGTGTGCACCCCAGGTCTCGGTCTGCTCGATTGCGGCCTGCTGCCGGGGACTCGTACCTTTGCGATCCGTCATGACATGCTCCGCTCTGCTAGACCTGAGGCGCAGATTCTTACGGTGACAACCACTCGGGACGAGATAAAGCGCCGAATACCAAGCGTACAGCAGTGCAAATCTTGGCGCCAGTGTCCGTCAGCGCCGTCCCCAGCCCAGGGCTCGGGAGATGTTGACCCGGCTGGTGTAGCTGATCGAACCGGTACGGAACAGCCGCACCCCGAGCGCCAGGAACACGCATCCGCTCACCGCCAGCAGGGTCAGCACGGCCAGCGCCTCCCACCAGTACAGGCCTCCCGTCGCGTTGCGCACCATCGCCGACACCGGCGCGGTCAGCGGAAAGAAGGTGAACACCTGCGACACCGTGCCGTGCGGGTCGGACACCAGCAGGGACCCGGCATACAGCGGGATGAACAGCGACAGCACCACGAGCCCGAAGGTGTTCCCCGCCTCCTTCGCGGACGGCATCACGGCACCGATCGCCACCAGCAGGCCGGTGACCATCAGGAAGCTGAACAGGAACAGCAGCGCGCCGATCACCGTCGCAGCCACCGGAATGGGGATCGCGCCCAGCATCGCCATGCTGTCGGACGGCGCCGCCACACCGATCGCGCCGCCCAGCAGCCTGAACGCGAAGGCTGCCGGGATCGCGACCACGAAGCCCTGCACGATGCCGATCAGCACCAGCGCCAGCACTTTTCCGACGATCAGAGTGGTCGGATTCATCGTGGTCAGCACCATCTCGGTGACCCTGTTCTCCTTCTCTTCGAGGGTCACGTTCAGCATCTGGTTGCCCAGCATCAGCACCGCCAGATAGAAGAGCACCAGGAACATGCCCGGCACCACCACGCCGGCGATTCCGGGGGTCGCAACGCCGCCCGCATAGGTGTTCAACTGGACGTCCGGTTCGCTCACCGACAGCCTGGCAAGCACGGGATTGCCGATCTGGGCCGCGATCGAGCGCTGGAAGACGCTGGTCGCGACGGCCGAATAGCGGGCCGAATCGAACAGCCCGAGGTCCTGGCCGCTCACCTCGATCGGCTGGCTGAGCGGGTCCTTCGGGTAGTCGATGTGGCATTGCGAGGTGCCGGCGACCACCGCGGCGCGGGCCTGGGCCGGATCGTCCACCTTGGTGCCGCCGGCCGCCGCGGCGATGGCCGGATCGATCAGCCCGGAGGCGTCGGTGTAGGTGAACGCGACGGGCTCCCGGTCCTGGTTCTGGGCGCGGTCGGCGGTGGTCTGGCCGCTGATCGTGATCAGCCCGACCACCACCACGATCAGCAGCGGCACCGACATCGAGATCAGCCAGAACCTGGGCTTGAGTACGGTGCGCTTGAACTCGAAGGCGAACACCGTGCTCAGGTTGTGGTTCGACGCCCTCCGCTCCCGCGTCATGCCGCCACCTCGGTGCCGCCGTACACCCTCAGGAAGATCTCCTCCAACGACACCCGGGCGGTCTCGAAGCCCCGTAGGTGCACGCCGGCGTCGAGCAGGTCCGCCACGATCGCGGATGCGTCCACGCCCTCGGCCGGCTCCAGCTCCGCATAGTTGCGTTCCCTAACCGCGATCCGGTACTTCGCGGACGCGGGCAGGGTGCCGCTGAACGTCAGCCGGATCCGCCGTCCGCCGAACTCGTCCTGCACCTGCGCGACCGTGCCGTACGCCTTGGCGCGGCCGTCCTTCAGAAGCAGGATGCGGTCGCAGAGCCGCTCCACCTCGTCCATCTGGTGCGTGACCATCACCACCGTGCACCCGCCGGCGCGCTGCTCGTCGATCAGGTCCATCAGCAATCGACGGTTGACCGGGTCGAAGCCCTTGGTCGGCTCGTCCAGGATCAGGATGCGCGGGGCGTTCATGATCGTCACCCCGAGTTGCACCTTCTGTTGCTGGCCACCCGAGAGCCGGTCGAGTCGCACCTTCGCATGGGCGCCGAGTTCGACCCGGTCGAGAAACGCCTTCGACCAGTTGATCGCGTCTGCTCGGTTGAGCCCTTTCAGCTGGCCGAAGTAGGCCATCACTTCCAGCACCGACTCCTTGCGGTAGAGACCCCGCTCCTCCGGCAGGTAGCCCAACCGGGAGCCCTGCGCCGGGTCGAACCGGCGGCCCTCGACGAGCAGGGTGCCGGCGGTCGGCTGGTAGATGCCCAGCAGGGCGCGGATGATGGTGGTCTTGCCCGAACCGTTCGAGCCGAGCAGGCCGAACGTCTCGCCCGGCCGCACGTCGAAGCTGAGGTCGTCGATCACCACCTGGTCGCCGAAACTCATCCGGAAATCGCGCACCTCGATCACGGGGGTGGTCATGGCCCCAGTGGACCACATCCGGCCAACCCGGCGGCCGGACGTCCCCGGCCACCGGAGGTGAGGGAACGTCTAGAGTCTGGCCATGGAACAGGATCTGCCTATCGTCGTCGGCACCGATGGCTCGGATTTCTCCCGGCTGGCATTGCGCAAGGCGCTCTGGCTGGCCCGGCAACTCAAGGCCGAGCTGCACGTGGTCCGGGCCTGGTCGATCAGCACCACACCCCGTCCGTCGACCTGGTCGCCGGGCTACGTGCCGCCGGCCGAAGACTTCGAGGCCGTCGTCAAGGAGCGTGTGACCCGTGAGATGGCGCCGCTGTCGGCCGAGTTCCCCGAGGTCACCGTGATCGTCGAAACCCCGCACGGACCTGCCGGACGCGAACTGCTCAAGGCGTCCGCCAATGCGCGCCTGCTGGTCGTCGGCACCCGTGGCAGCGGCGGTTTCAGGGGCCTGCTGATGGGGTCGGTGTCGAACCAGGTGGTCGAGCACGCCCCCTGCGACGTGCTGGTGGTGCGCCGGGGCACCGACGAGGCCTCCCCTGACCGCCGGGTGCCGCTGGACCGTTTCCTCGATCAGTGACCCGCGCTCAGGGCGGCTGGACCTGCCTGGCTGACGAGTTGGGGCTGGACGGCGCAGCGCTGCTGTTCGCCGATGCGGCGCGCAAGGACGAGTTGGCCGCGCAGGCGGCTGCCGCGGGCTACACGGTGGTGCAGGTGAGCACTGCGGAGGTCACCGACTTTCGTGCAGCCCAGGCCCGCATCGCCGCCGCGCTCGCACTGCCAGACACCGCGGGACGCAACCTGGACGCCTTGGCCGACAGCGTCGGCGACCTCGCACGGTACTGGCCGGACGCCCGCCGGATCTGCCTGTTCTGGACGCATCCCGAGCGGCTGATCGAGCGGGACCCGTCCGGTTGGTTCCGGCTGGCGGACGTGCTGCAGGAGGCCACCGAGCGGTTGTGGCGTGGCGGTGACGATCCGGCCGACCGGATGTTCGAGACGGTGCTGCTGGTGGACGGCTACGACGGATGAGCCCCCGGCGACGCACGCTGCTGGTGGTCGGTGTGGTGCTGGTGCTGCTCGCGGGCCTGGTCGGGGTGCTGCTGACCCAGGGCGCCGGCGGTCCGGCAGCGGTGGCTACCGCCCGGCCGGGCCGCTCCAGCGCGTCCGGCCTTCCGCTGTGCGGCCCGGTGCCCAGTCAGGTGAATGACGCGGTCCGGGCCGTACGCAGCAACGGCCCGTACCTTCGCCCACGCGCAGACGGTGGCACCTTCGGCAACCGGGAGGGGCTGCTGCCCGCCAGACCGCGCGGCTACTACCGCGAATACACCGTGTCGGCACCCGGTCAAAGGTTTCCTGGCCCCCGGCGACTGATCACCGGGGGCCAGGAGGCGCTGGGCGCTGAACCCGAGATCTGGTTCTACAGCGCCGATCACTACGAATCGTTCTGCGAGCTCGCGGTCAGCTGAGCAGCCCCTTGCTGGTCAGCCAGCCCTTGGCGATCACCGCCGACGACTGCTGCTGGTCGACGCTGAGCGCATTGAGGGAGACCAGATCGGCCGTGGTCAGCGAACCGCTGACCTTGTCGATCACCGACGCGGCCTGCTCGTTCACCTTGGCCGACGCGATCGGCACCACGTTCTGCGGCAGGATCAGGCTCTTGGGATCGCTCAATGTGACCAGCCCGTTGGCCGCGATCGACGGATCCGCGGAATAGATGTCGGCGGTCAGGCAGTCGCCGTCCTTGAGCGCTTTCACGGTCAGCGGGCCTCCGGAGTCCTCCACCGGGATGACCTCGACGTCCAAGCCGTACTCACTCTTCAGCCCGGGCGGTCCGTAGGGTCGCTTCGCCAACTCGGAGTTGGCGCAGACCTTCAGCCCGGCGCCCACCTTGGACAGGTCGGGGATGCTGGCCAGCCCGTACTTGTCGGCGTTCGCCTTCGTCACGTTGTAGGAGTCCTGGTCGGTGGCGGCAGCCGCAGTCAACGGACGCAGGCTGCTGCCGAGAGCCGCAGGCAGTGCCGCGAGCACCTCTTCACCGGTCTTGGCGGTGGCGCTCTTGTCGAGGTACTGCAGCAGGTTGCCGGAGTACTCGGGGAACAGGTCAATCTTGCCGGCCTGCAACTCGGGCAGGTACACCTCGCGCTGGCCGATCTGGTACTGCCGGGTGATCGTGAAGCCCTTGGCTTCGAGCGCCTGTGCGTAGAGCTCGGCGATGATTTCGTTGGAGTAGTACTGCTGGGAGCCGATCACCAGGGTGGTGCCGCCGGACGCACTCGCGGAGCCGGACGGGGCGGTGCTGGCCGATCCCATCGGGTTGGCCGACGAGCACGCGCTGAGTGCGAGAACGGCGGCCGCGAGTACAGCTGCAATGCGAGTCTTCATTCTTGAGTTCCTTACCGAAGTCGGGTGGGGGGTCAGGTGGTGTGAAGGCGGCGCGCCGCCACGCGTTCTGCGATCTCGAAAGCTCCTTCCACGATCACCGCGAGCGCCATCACCAGCAGCGCGGACGCAAGCATCTGGGGGTAATCCTGCGTCTTCAAGCCGAGGAACAGGAAGCGTCCCAGGCCGCCCGCACCAACATAGGCGGCCAAAGTCGCCGTGGCGACCACCTGGAGGCTGGCCGAGCGCAGGCCGCCGAGCAGCAGCGGCAGGCCAAGCGGCACCTCCACCCGGGCCAGGATCTGCCACTCCGACATGCCCATCGCCCGGGCTGCGTCGACGGTGCGCGGATCGATCGCCTCAATGCCGGCGTAGGCCCCGGCCAGCACCGACGGAATCGCCAACAACACCAACGCCACCAGGGGCGCCAGCAGGCCGATGCCGAAGATCAGCCCGAACAGCGTGACCACGCCGAGCGTGGGCAGCGCGCGTGCGGCACCGGACGACGCCACGACGAGTCCCCGTCCACGACGCGTGTGCCCGACCAGGTAGCCCAGCGGAATCGCCACCACAGATGCCAGCACGACGGACACCACGGTGTACCACAGGTGCTCCCAGGTGCGGGCCAGCACGCCGTTGCTGCCGTAGAGGTTGTCGGAGATCCAGGCGAACGCCTCGACGAAGTAGTTCATCGGCGCACCCTCGCCCACGGCATCATCAGCCGGCCCGCCAGCACCAGCAGGCCGTCCACCGCCAGTGCCAGCACAACGGTGGCCACGATTCCGGTCACCACTTCGGCCATGATGCCGCGCTGAAAGCCGTCGACGAACAGCAGTCCCAGATTGTCCACACCGAGCAGTGAACTGACCGTGACCAGGCTGATCGTGCTGACCGAGACCACCCGCAGCCCGGCCAGCAGCACCGGCCCGGCCAGCGGAAGTTCGACCTGGAAGAACCGGCTGCCGCCCCCGTAGCCCATCGCAGTGGACGACAGCCGCACCGGTGTGCCCACCGAAGCCAACGCGTCCGCTGCCGAGCGCACCATCAGCGCCAGCCCGTACAGGGTCAGGGCGACGATCACGTTGATCCGGTCCCGCACCCCGACACCCAGAATGGTCGGCAGCACGACGAACAACGGCAGGGACGGGATCGCGTAGAGCAGGCCGGCGGCGGTGAGCAGGGTGGCCCTCGACCAGCGGTAGCGGTTCGCGAACCAGCCCAGCGGCAGCGCCAGCAGGAACGACAGAAGGATCGCCGGAATCGCCAGCAGCAGATGCGAAACGGTACGGGACGCGATCAGCGACAGGTTCGCCAGCACCCAGGACAAGACTCAGCCGTCCGTGCGCTGCTCGTCGGCCAGCCGGCCCGCCGGACGGCCGTGGCCGTCCACCACCAGGGTGCCATTCGGGGTCTCCTTCAGGTGCAGGTCGAGCGTGCCGCGCCCGAGACCGAGAAAGTCGGCGACGAAGGAGTCTGCGGGTTCGGCGACCACCTGCTGCGGGGTGCCCACCTGCGCGATCCGGGCGCTCTTGGCCAGAATCACAATCTGGTCCCCCAGGGCGAGTGCCTCGGCGATGTCGTGGGTGACGAACACGATGGTCTTGCGCAGTTCGCGCTGGATGCGGAGCAGTTCGGCCTGCAGGTCGGCCCGCACCAGGGGGTCGACGGCGCCGAACGGCTCGTCCATCAGCAGGATGTTCGGGTCGGCGGCCAGACCGCGGGCCACGCCGACCCGCTGCTGCTGCCCGCCGGACAGCTGGTCGGGGTAGCGCTGCGCCATCGCGCTCTCCAGCCCGACCAGTTCCATCAGCTCGGCCGCACGCCGGTGTGCCTCGCTCCTGGAGGCACCGTTCAACAGCGGCACCGTCGCGATGTTGTCGATCACCTTGCGGTGCGGCAGCAGTCCGGCGTTCTGCATCACGTAGCCGATGCGGCGCCGCAGCGGCACCGGCGCCACCTCGGCGACGTTCTCGTCGTCGATCCGGACGATGCCGCTGGTGGGGTCGACCATGCGGTTGACCATGCGCAGCAGCGTGGTCTTGCCGCAGCCGGACGAGCCGACCAGCACCGTGGTCTGACCGGTGGGCGCCTCCAGGCTGAAGTTCCGGACGGCCTCGGTGCCGTCCGGGTAGGACTTGCTGACGTCCTCGAAGCGGATCATTGCCCTACTCAACCCCATCCGGTCGGGTTTGTTCCCCGTTGCAGTGTGGGGATTGTATTGTCTGTTCACTTCACCCCAACGGGCGATTGGTCGGGTCCGACACGCGGAAGGAAGCAGTGACCGAATCAGTGGTGCACAACCAACGCAGGTCCAGGTTCGAGATTCTGGTGGACGGCGAACTGGCCGGCTTCACCCACTACGACCTGTCCAACGGCGTGGCCCGGTTCGATCACACCGAGGTGGCCTCAAAGTTCAACGGACGTGGACTCGGCAGCACGCTGGTCGGTGCGGCGCTGGACGCCGTGCGCGCGGCAGGGGTGTGGAAGGTGCGTGCCGTCTGTCCGTTCGTGGCCAGCTATGTGAAGCGCCACCCCGAATACGCCGACATCGTGGTGTCGTAGCGCCGGGTCAATCGCGGGCGTAGCGGGCGACGAAGTTGTGCAGCAGCCGGTGCGGGTGTTCCGCTACGCCGGAGGTGCGGGCCATCTCCATCAGGATGTCGAAATCGTCGGGATGGAAGTACCCCGCGTTGGCGTAGATCCGCATCCTCTGCTCAAGGTCGCTGACGTCCAGTTCGGGATGGAACTGGGTCACGTACACGTTGTTGCCGTGCCGGTACATCTGGATCGGACAGGCCTCGCCGGTGCCCAGCACGGTCACTCCGGGCGGGGCGCCGTTGCAGGCCTCCTTGTGCCCGACGAAGGCGAAGAACGAGGGCGGAACTCCGTCCAGTAGCGGGTCGCCCGCGGCCTCGTCGGTGAGGGTGACCTCGATCGCCCCCAGGCCTTCGCCGTACGTGCGATCGACGGCTCCGCCCAGGTGCACGGTGACCGTGCCGATGCCGTAGCACATGCCCAGGAACGGAAAGTCAGCGGTGACGATGGGGTCGACGACGTTGCGGATGTCCGACTCGATCCGCAGTTGCAGATCAGACTTCTCGGCGTCTGAGATGTTGAACGGGCTGCCGCCGAGGAAGATCCCCGAATAGTCCTCGAGGTGCAGCCGCGGCAGCGGCCCGGCCTCGACCCGCAGGTGCACCAGCTGATCGGGCCGCAAGCCGGCGTGCTTGCGCACTGACTCGTACTCGTCGCGGGCGGCCTTGTCGTGATCGCGGGTGGCGAGCAGAACGAAGGGTTTCACTCGGAGAAGGGTAGCGGCCAGTCCGGACGGGCAGCTCCGGTCTCGTGCACCAACTGGCGCAGGGCGGCCTCTGGTCCGCCGGCGGCCCGCTGTCGTTGGTAGCTGGGACCGTGTTCGAGAAGCTCAGCGATGAACGCCAACTCGTCGGTACAGTGCAGCACGGTGGCGATCGGCTCCAGCCGGTTCAGCCAGTCGAGGATGCCGTCCCGCATCGGCCGCACCTTCTCGCTCACTCGCGGAGTGATCACCTCGGTGTCCAGGCCGTAACGCGCGGCCCGCCACTTGTTCTCCTTCATGAACCACATCGGCAGCCGGGCGATGGCCCTGCCGTCGTCGAGTTCGCGGGACATGTATTCGGCCAGGCACTGCGTGAGCGCGGTCATCGCGCCCAGTTCGGCGAAGGTCGGCACCGAGTCGAGCAGCCGGTTCTCGACCGTGCCGAAGGTGGACGGGCGTACGTCCCAACGGATCTCGTTCGGGGCGCTGATCATGCCCGCATCTTCGAGTTCGGTCGCGTAGTGCTCGAACTCGTCCCAGTTCTCCATCGGGTAGGGCAGGCCGTTGGTCGGGAGTTGCTGGAAGAGCATCGTGCGCTGCGAGGCGTAGCCGGTGTCGATGCCCTCCCAATACGGGGAGGAGGCGGTCAGCGCGATGAAGTACGGCGAGAACCGGGCCAAACCATAGGTGATCGGCAGGGCCTTGGCGCGGTGGTCGATGCCGACGTGGATGTGGGTCCCGAAGATCGCCATCTGACTGCCCCAGTAGGCGTTCCGCTCGGCCACCACGTTGTAGCGCCAGAAGTCGAAGTGCTGCTGGTCGCTGGCCCGCGAGAGTGGATGCGCGCCGGCACCGAGCAGCATGGTGTCGGTGCCGAGAATCGTTCGGACCCGGCCGAAACTGGCCCGCAGGTCGTCCATCGCCTCGTCGACGCGGTGATGGACGCCGGTGACGAGCTCGACCATGTCGGTCAGGTATTCCTGCCGGATCGGCCCGGACTTGGGATCATCGACGGCGTCAAGGACGGTTTGGGCACGAGGAGCCAGCTCGAGGGTCTCGGCGTCCACCAGCGCCAGCTCCCACTCGACGCCGATGGTGGATTCCCCTGAGGGGACGAAGTCGAAACGCACGGCAGGAGTCTATGGCACGCCTCAGGCGTCGACCCAGCCGTAGATGCCCTTCAGTGGCACGGTGCGTTCGGTCACCTTGTTGCCGATGTCGCCGCCGATCACCTTGAGCTTGCCGTTCGGCAGCACCTGGATCACGATGTCGACTCCGGTCGAGGTGGACGGATTGTCGGGTGCGCTGCCGTACAGCACCATGTCGCCCGGGCCGATCCCGTCCGTGCCCAGGTGGGAGCGCTGGTGCTTCTGCCCCCACGAGTAGAGGTCGCCCGAGAAGGAGAAGCCGGGCACGACATTGCCCGCCTTGTTCCACACCCAGGTGGCGAACAGTGAGCTCCACGGCATGCAACCGCCGTACGGGTTGCAGTTCTTCTTGCGCTCGGTGACGCCACGCTGGCCGTGCGCCGCCTTGACGATCGCCTGCTCCACGTTCGGCGGACGGGTCGCCGAGCGGGTGGGCGCAGCGGTGGCGCTCTGGCACAGCGACAGGGCCGCCGAGTCGCCGCCGGCGACGTAGACCGAAGCGACGTAACCGGTCTTCTTGCGGTAGGTGACCTTGTTCCAGACGTTGGAGGCGACGGCACCGTTGCTCACCGTGTCACCGACCGCCTTGCAGCGGATCGTGATGACTGTCTTGTGCGGGATCCGGGTGAGCCGGCGGCTCTCGGTGGACGGCTGCTCGCGCAACGAAAGCGGCGTCTTGGGGCTGGTTCGGACGGTGCCCTGAACGGTCGGCCCCTGCGCGGGGGTGGTTCTGGTCGGCTTCGGGGTGACGCTCGGGGGTTCGGTCGGGGAACCGGCGGTACAGCCGGCCAGCACCATTACCAGGGCAATCGCCGACGTAGCCCTGCTTCGCGCCATGCAGAGACGCTAACACGCGCCGTACGTGCCGACGCAGGCGGTGCGCCGATGGTACGGCGCGCCACCCGCGTCTCCCACGGGGGCGGGTGGGCTACGCGGCCACCTGGGCGGTGGCCTCGCCGAACTGGGCACCGGCCGGAATGTCGTCGCCGGTGTCTTCGAGCAGCAGGGTGTACCAGGTGTCGGCGCTGCGGGAGTAGGTGACCGAGCCGGCGTCCTCGGTGCCGCCGTTGTCCTCACCCGGGGCGCCGATCACCAGCCCGTCCGTCATCGCTTCACCGTCGTCCAGGTCCCCGGTCAGCACCCCCACCGACCAGCCGAAGTGGTCGCCGGACTCGGGAACGCCCGGGATGCCGCCCGCCCCCTGCCGCACGCTGGTGGCCAGGCCGCCTGTGCGGTTGGCCCGGAACATGGTCACCGTGCCCGCGCCGAGCACACGTCCGATCGCCTCACCCGGAGCGCCGACGATGGCGGTCAGCTGGTCCCAGGTGTTGATGCCCAGGGCAACGGACGAGCCGAAATAGTCCCCGGTCTCGTTGGCACCCGGAATGCCGGCCGTGTCCTGCGACACGGCCCGCAAGGACCGCACGCGGCGGGTCGCCGGGTCGAAGTTCAGCACATGCACCTGACCCGTCCAGCGGGCGGCCCCGATGGTCTCGCCAGGCACACCGACCAGCACGTAGTGGTCGCGGAATGCGACTGCGGCACCGAACTGGTCGCCGCTCTCGGCGGTGCCCGGAACCCCGGTGGTGTCCTGCGACACGGCGATCCCCGAATAGGCCAGGGGCTTGGCAGCGCTCGCCGACAGCAGGGTCACCGACCCGGCATCCGTCCGCGTGCCGACCGCTTCGTTCGGGGTTCCGACCACGATCGTGCGGTCCTGACCGGCCAGCCTGGTGCCGAACCGGTCACCGTTCTCGGAGACCCCGGGCACCCCTGGGGAACTCTGCGTGAGCGTCACGCGCGGGCCCGCCAGGGCGCCGCTGGTGGTCAGCGGCAGTACCTGCAGTTGCCCGGCCTCCCAGCGGCTGCCGTCGTCCGCGGTGGGGGCGGAGACCACCAGTTGGCGCCCGGCCAGCATCAGCACCTGGGCCCCGAAGCTGCCGTGCGGGGCGGTGCCGTTGAACAGGTTGATCAGGGTGAGATTGCGATTGCCGTCCGAGCGCACCAGATAGGCGACACCGGCACTGCTATTGCGTCCGGGAGCGCCGATGGCGAGGTCGGCGCAGCCGTCGGAGTTGAGGTCGCCGAGGGCGATCGACTCACCGAAACGGTCACCCTGCACGCTGGTCAGGCCCAGATCGGTCGCCCGGACGAACCGGCGCTCGCCGTTGCTGTAGAGGATGTCGATGGCTCCGCGGTCGCCGTCGTAGGACGGCACGCCCACCACGACGTCGGCCAGGCCGTCGGAGTCGAGGTCGCCGGCGACGTGGTTGGCGGCGTGGCAACCGACGGCGGCCACGCTGGTGGGGGCGGAGAGTAAGAAGCTGGGAACGGTGAGGCCGACGGCGAGTGCGGCGATGAGCAGGCGCGGAGCGCGGGACATGAAGCCTCCTGTGAGTGAACGTCACGCACAGGTGCAGCAGTCGGGCCCGATTGATACGTGGCTCGACAAGATCGGCACTCGATGCCGATGCCCGGCCATTGTGCCGAACCGGTTCGTCGGCAAGGATCGTCGGTATGGATACCAGCCCGATCGTGCACGAGATCAGCCTGAACTGCTCGCCTGAGCACGCCTTCCACGTTTTCACGGCCGAGGTCGGCGACTGGTGGGATCCGGCCTACACCCTGAGCCCCGACACCTACGCCACCATCACGATCGATCCGCGGATGAGGGGCCAGGTCACCGAGCGGCACGTCGACGGCTCCGAGCACGACTGGGGTGAGGTGCTCGCCTGGGACCCGCCGACGCGCATCGCCTTCAGCTTCACCCTCGCCCAGGACCGCACCTTCCCGACCGTCGTGCGGGCCACCTTCGTCCCCTCCGATGAGGGCACCCGGCTGACCTTCGAGCACGGCGGCTGGACCGAGTACAACGCGGACGCTCGGGGCAAGTTCACCGACTGGCCCAAGCTGCTCGAGCGCTTCACCGACGCCGCCAACGCCTGACCACTCAGGAGGTTCCAGTGATCACCACGGTGTGCAACGTGCACGTCACCGACGACGGCATCGAGGCGTTCAAGACAGCTTCGCTCGCCAATGCGACGGCCAGCCGGCAGGAGCCCGGAATCAGCCGGTTCGACCTGCTGCAGCAGGTGGACGACCCGACCCGGTTCATCCTCTACGAGCAATACCGTGACCACGCCGCCACGGTGGCCCACAAGGAGACGCCGCACTACCTGGCCTGGCGCGAGGCGGTGGCCGACCTGATGGCGACGCCGCGCAACACCTACAGCTTCGGCGACACGCTCTGACCCTCGTCCTGCCGGCGCTGCCGGGTCAGGGTCAGCCCGACGATCCTGGCCACCACGATGGCCAGGTAGAGCATGCCGGCGATCTGCTGGATCATCACCAGGCTGCGCGCGTTCGGCTTCACCGGTATCACGTCCGACAGGCCGGTCGAGGTCATCGTCGTGCATGACAGGAAGAGCAGTTCGAACCAGCTGCGCGGGGCGTCGGAGTTGATGCCGGCGATGAACGACCCGGGCACGAGGGTCTGGCAGATCGAGTACAGGTAGGCGAACAGCCAGATGCCGATGCTGAAGGTGGCCCCCACCGCATAGATTTCGTCGACGGTCACGTGCTCGTCGCCGAACATGTAGCGCAGCAGCGCCACGAACGTGTACGCGTAGAAGGCCGCGTGGAACACGTCCGAGGCCAGGTGCCAGGACTGCCCCGTGGTGAAGACGTCCACGAAGGTGAGCACCACCGCGGGAACGCCGATCAGCACCGCCACCCAGGTCAGCGACGGGGTCGCCCGCACCACCGCCAGCGCCAGGCCCAGCACCACCATGCCCAGAACGGACAAGAAAAGGGTGCCGAGTTCGTCGCCTGGGCCTTCCAGGAACGGGTACAGAAGTATTCCGAGCAGCTGGGCGTAGAGCAGCACCGCACTGGGGTGGGTGCGCACCCACGTCCCTGCTCTGCCGCTCACGCGGTCAGCCTAACCCGGCGTCCCTGGCCTGAGTAGTTGCTAAAAATCGCGGCGGCACCGCCGACCGCAAGGCGCACAGCCCTTGTTCTGCCAGTAATGATGTGGCGGGGTGTCGCGGCACCCCGACCCCAGGAGTTCAGCGGATCGGCCGGCCGGTCGACAACGAGAAGCGGAGTTCGCCGTGCCCAACCACTTTCCACGCCTCGGCTTTCGCCGGGCGGGCGCCGTGCTGGCGACCGCAGCACTGAGCCTGGCCGGCCTCGCCGGTACAGTTCCCACGGCCCGCGCCGAAGGGGCGTCCTTCTGTGCCGACGGCAGCCAGCCGATGGCGGGCGTCGCCGAGGTCGAGGCCTACCCCGCGGGCACAGCGGTCACCGGGAGCAGCGTTGTGCAGGGCACGACGCCCAGCCCGTTCACCGGTCGTTACATCGGCTACATCGACGACGCGCTCGGCAAGGGCAAGGACCTGCTCTTGTTCCAGCTGAGCAGTCCGGTGATCGACGGAACCGCCGGGCTGAAGCCCGCGGGAATCTGGGCCGGTATGTCGGGTTCACCGGTCTACGCGTCGAACGGTTCGCTGATCGGGGCCGTGTCCTACAGCCTCAACGCCGACAACCTGCCGGTGGCGGGCGTCACGCCGGCCGAGTACATGAAGGCGATCGGTGGCACGCTCGCCACCCCGCCGGCGGCGATCCGGGTGAACGAGGGCAACCTCGAGAACGCGAAGGGCCTGCGGGCGACGTCCGCGGCGGCGAAGGCGCTGGACGTGGGCAGCACCCTGCGCCAGGTCGGGCTGAGCAACGTGTCGACGGCCTCGGCACAGGGCGCCAAGCTCACCAACGCACTGCTGGCGCGGGTGCCCGCGGGCAGCAGCCCGGCCGCCTCCCGGCTACGCAGCAAGGCCTTCAACGCGGTGGCCGCCGACGACGCGGACGCCCCGCTGGTCGCCGGCGGCAACATCGCGGTGTTCTACAACTCCGGCGACTCCCTGACGGGCGCGGTCGGCACGGTGACGGCGATCTGCGGCAACGAGGTCTGGGCCTTCGGTCACCCGATGGACTTCGCGGGCACCACCACGCTCGGCATGTCCAATGCCAGTGCGGCGATGATCGTGCCCGACGCCACCGGGATCGTCGGCTCGTACAAGCAGGTACGCTCCATCGGCGTTCCGCTGGGCATGATCACCCAGGACCGGATGGCGGGCATCAAGGGTTCCGTGGGCCAGGTCTCCGGGTACCGGATCACCCTCACCGTGCGCAACGCAGCGACAACTCCGGTCGACCGGCGCAGCTCGACCGTGATCCTGCCGGAAGCCGGGCCGGACGCTGCGGCGAGCCTGGTCGGCAACGCCGTGATCGAGGACCTGGACAACTACTACACCGGCACGGTGCGCCTCAACTGGGCGATCTCGTATCGCACCGCCGACGGGCAGACCGGCACGCTGCAGAAACAGCAGACCTACGCCGCCACCGACGTGGTGGCCTCTTACCCGGCCACGGACGTGCAGGACGACCTCTACGCCCTGATCTTCAACGACTTCGCCGACGTCGAGATCACCGATGTCACGATGAACCTGACCCTGCTGGACGAGCACGCCGTCGTGTACCACCCGTCCGGAGTCCAGTACAAGAAGGGCCAGACCTGGGTGACGCTGAAATCCAAGACGCTGAAGCCGGGCGGCTCGTACTCGGTGCGACCGGTCTACCTGGCGTCGGTGAACGGCAAGCACAGCGGCCCCAGCGTGTTCGGCACCGCGCACACGATGACGCTGTCGAAGAAAGCGGTCCGCAAGGGCTCGATGAGCTACGCCGCCACGGTCGAGCAGTCCGACTGTGACGACGATTTCTCCTGCGACGAGCTGGACGAGGTCGACGCCAGCGGCTTCGACGACCTGATCGATGAGTTGTCCAGGGTGGACAGCAACGATCAGGTGACCCGCACCCTCAGGTACTCGCGCAAGAGCGGCGGCGGGGCCTCGGTTGTTGCGTTCGTCACCGGTCCGGGCGTGGTCGAGGGTTCGGTGAAGGTGAGCTTCAAGATCAGCTGATCGTTGGTCGAGCTTGTCGAGAGCCGAGCTCAACCAGTTCTGCGACCCGAACTGATCGGGCGCTGCGGGCGTCCGTCATCGGTCGGGCCGAGTCCGCCCTGGCAGCCCGGACAGTAGAACATCGTGCGCTCCCGGGTCGGCGGGCCGATCATGGCCACCCGGACGGGGCCGCCGCACCGGCGGCACGGCAGCCCGGAGCGACCGTGCACCCAGGCGGTCTCGCCCCGCCGCCGGCTGCCGGTGGACGACTGCACCGCGTAGTTCCGGTTGTGGTCGAGCAGCCGGTGCGCGCGCTCCACGATGGCGTCGATGGTGGCCCCGGGCAGCTCGGACGGCGGCGTCCAGGGGTTGACCTGCTGCATGAACAGGGATTCCGATGCGTACAGGGTGCCCACACCGGCCAGGTTGGTCTGGTCGAGCAGGGCCGCACCGATGGTCACGCCGCCACTCAGGTTCGCCGCTGCCAGGGCGGGATTCCAGTCCGGGCCGAGCACGTCCGGGCCGAGGTGGCCGACCAGCGTGCGCTCATCGGCGGTCGGGACCACGTCGAGCATGCCGAGGCGTTGGCCCAGGGCGGTCCACCGGGCTGTGCTCAACCACGCTCTCGTCTGCGCGTTCGGACGGGCGTCGGCGGGGCTCTCGACCCGCCACTGTCCCTCCATGCGCAGGTGCGAGTGGATGGTGAAACCGTCGTCGAGGCGGTGCAGCAGATGCTTACCGCGACTGACCACCTCGAGTGTGTTGCGGCCGCAGAAGTCGAGTGTGGACAGTTCGGGCCAACGCAGCTCGCTGCGGGTCAGTGGCTCACCGGCCAGCGCCTGATGCAGGCGCTGCGCGGTGCGCCAGACGGTGTCGCCTTCAGGCATGCCGGGCCAGGTTCATCGCCGCAACCTCAGGCCCTGCGGGGTGAGCCGGAAACCGGCTTCGCTGAGGGCGCCGGCCAGCGGGTGGTCGGAGCCGAGCACGTCCGCCCCGTCGATCTTGGCGACGGTGAGCTTGCCCAGGACGCCGTCGTGAACGGCGCGGGCGAGGGCCTGGGCGGCCTGGGCCAACCCGTCCGGTTCGTCGGTGAAGGCCAGCAGGGTGCGGCCGCCGCGCTCGACATAGAGCACGAGGTCGCCGTCGACCAGCACCACCAGGGCCCCCGCCTTGCGGCCGGGCTGGTGTTTACCGCCGTCGGGCCGGGGCGGCCAGGGCAGCGCGGCACCGAAGGGATTGGCGGCGTCAGTGGCGGCCAGCACCAGCGCGCCCGGCAGGGCGGCCGCGTCGCGGAGTAGGTCGACGGCGTGCCGGTCGCCGAACTGGGCGGCGCCGAGGCCCTCGACGAAGTAGCCCCGTCGCACCTGGCCGGCGTCCTCGAAGGCGGCGAAGACCCTGTAGGCGCCGGCGAATCCGCCGGTCACCTCTTCGTTGGTGACGCTGCCGCGGGTGACCACGCCGTACCGGTCGAGCAACACTTCGGCGCGGGCGGCGGCCAGCGTGGTCGAGTCAGTCTCGGCGCTGGGCAGCAACGCCCAACGACCTGCGGTCTCGGGGGGGCCGGTTCTGGTGGGCAGCGGACCGCGGGCCAGCGGACGCCGGCCGAACCGCATCCGGGCTGCGCTCGGACGTTGCTTCAAGGTGGCTCGGCCGCCGCCGAGCAGCGCCCGCAGCGGGGCCAGTGTGTCGTTGGTCAACCGGCCCGCCCAGACCAACCGCCACAGGGCGTCCCTCAGTTCGGTGTCGCCGCTGCCGAGCCGCACCGCGAGGGACCTGAACAGATAGCTGCCCCCGCCGGCGAGTGCTTCGAGGATGTTGGCGGCGAGCTCGTCCGGCACCTCGGACGGGGGTGCCAGGGTCAGCGCGGCGGTATCGGCGGCGTGCAGGGTGATCCAGCCGTCCGTGCCGGCCAGCGCCCCGGCCCCCTGCCAGACCACGTCGCCGGTGGCCAGCAGTTCGTCCAGCATCGCCGGGGTGTAGTCGCGCACCCTGGCCGGCAGCACCAGCGACTCCAAGGAGCTGGCCGGCACCGGGTAGCCGGCCAGCTGCTGGATCGCGGACAGTAGGCCGGCCGAGCCCGACAGTGGTTGGGCGATGCCCTGCCAGTGCCCGAGGAAGCGGGCGAACTGCTTGGGCGGAACCGGTTCGACGGCATTGCGCAGTGCCGCCAGCGAGCGCCGTCGGAGCACCCGCAACACGCCGGGGTCGCAGTACTGCAGCCCGCCGGCCATCGCCGGCCGAGCATGGTGAGACTCTTCCGCGGCCGACGGAACGGTCGGCACCCAGCCGGCCGGGCGAAGATCGCCTTCGACCAGCCTGCCCTCGCCGACCAGCCGGCGCAGCACCCCGTGCACGACTGCCACGCCGAGGCCGAGCCAGGCGGCCACCTCGCCGGCGAGGAAGGGCGCGTGGTTGCGCGCCCAGCGCACCACGAGGTCCGCCAGGGGGTCGGGCACCGGCGCACGGAAGGTCTCGGGCACGCCCACCCCGACGGTGACGCCGAGGGCGTCGATCAACCGCCCGGCGTCTTCGACGGCGGCCCAGTGGGTGCCGCCCGCGAGCCGAACCTCGATCACCCGCCGCTGCCCGGTCAGGTCGACCAGCCAGTCGGCGGTCGACTCGGGCACGCTGCTGCGGGCCTGCAGTGCGGGCAGGTCGAGCGGGCCCAGCACCCTGATCACGTCTGCCAGATCCTCGGCGTCGCGCGCCCTGCGGCCCTCGACCAGATGCTGCAGCTCAGACTCCGTGCGGGTCAGCGACTCGGGATCGAGCAGGTCCGACAAGGCCAGCCCGTCGGAGGTGCCCAGCAACTCCGACAGCAAGGTGGGATCGAGGGCGAGTGCGGCCGCCCGCTTCTCGGCCAGGGGCGAGTCGCCCTCGTACAGGAACTGCGCGACGTAGCCGAACAGCAGCGAGCCCGCGAACGGCGAAGGCCGGGGGGTGGTCACCTCGACGGTGCGGACGGTGCGGGATGCGATCTGACGCATCAACTCGACCAGGGCCGGCACGTCGAACACATCCTGCACGCACTCGCGCACCGCTTCGAGCACGATCGGAAAGCTCGGGTATTCGGCTGCCACCTCAAGCAGTTGCGAAGCCCGCTGACGCTGCTGCCACAAGGCCTGACGACGATCCGGACGACGCTTGGGCAACAGCAGTGCCCGGCCTGCGCATTCGCGGAACCGGCTGGCGAACAACGCCGAGCCACCGATCTGCTCGGTGACCAGGCCGGCGATCTCGTCCGGGTCGAAAACGATCGCGTCCAGCAGGTCGGGAGCCTCTGGCTGCTCGTCATCACTGCCCATCGACGACCAGCTGGTGTCAGGCAGCCGCAGGACGATGCCGTCGTCGCCGTGCATGGCCTGGACGTCGACGCCACCGGTTTCGCGCAGTCGGGAGGCGATCGCCAGTGCCCACGGGGCGTGCACCGGAGCACCGAACGGGGAATGGATCACCACGCGCCAGTCACCCAGCTCGTCGCGGAAGCGCTCGACCACGATCATCGTGTCGCAGGGCAACTGCGGAATCGCCTCACGTTGTTCGGCCAGATAGCTGACCAGGTTGTCGGCGGCCCACTCGTCCAGCCCCGCGAGCCTGGCCCGGTCTTTGGCGGCGTCGGACGGCATCGCCCCCAGTTCACGGACGAACGCGCCGAGCGCCCGTCCCAGTTCGGCGGGGCGGCCGAGCGTGTCGCCCTTCCAGAAGGGCAGCCGGCCCGGTTGGCCGGGGGCCGGGCTGACCTGGACCTGGTCGTGGGTGATGTCTTCGATGCGCCAGGTGGAGGTGCCCAGGGTGATCACGTCGCCGACCCGCGACTCATAGACCATCTCTTCGTCGAGTTCACCCACCCGCCGGCCGGCCCCGTCGCCGGCGATGAACACGCCGAACATGCCCCGGTCGGGAATCGTTCCGCCGGAGGTGACCGCCAGCCGTTGGGCGCCGCGTCGTCCGGTCAACAGGTCGGTGCCCCGATCCCAGACCAACCGCGGCCGCAACTCGGCGAAGGCCTCGGACGGGTACCGTCCGGCCAGCATGTCGAGCACGGACTCCAGCACTGCGCGGGTCAACCCCGCGAACGGGGCCGCCCGCCGGATCATCGCCTCCAGGTCGGGCACGGTGATGTCGTCGAGGGCGCAGATGGCCACGATCTGCTGGGCCAGCACGTCGAGCGGATTGGACGGCACCCGCAGCGCTTCGATCTCGCCCGCCCTCATGCGTTCGGTGATCACGGCGGTCTGCACCAGGTCTCCGCGGAACTTGGGGAACAGCACCCCGCGCGACGTCGCCCCCACCTGGTGGCCGGCCCGGCCGACCCGCTGCAATCCCGAGGCCACGGACGGCGGCGACTCCACCTGCACCACCAGGTCGATCGCGCCCATGTCGATGCCGAGCTCGAGGGACGAGGTGGCGACCACGGCGGGCAGCCGTCCGGCCTTCAGGTCCTCTTCGGTGGCGGCCCGCTGTTCCTTGCTGACCGAGCCGTGGTGTGCCCGGGCGAGCAGTGGCGGCGCACCGCTGGACTGGCCGGATTGCGCCATCACCTGGGCGGGTGGGTGTCGCTGGTCGAGCTTGTCGAGACCTTCCTCGTCCTGCCGCTCGGCCCAGATCTCGTTCAACCGTGCGGTGAGCCGTTCGGCCAGCCGGCGCGAGTTGGCGAACACCAGTGTGGAGCGGTGCGCGGCCACCAGGTCGACGATGCGTTCCTCGACGTGGGGCCAGATCGACGTGCGTTGCGGCTCGCCGGCCGCCGGCCCCGACAGGTCGTCGGTGAGTTCGCCAAGCGCGCCAAGATCAGGCACCGGAACCACCACGGAGAGGTCCCAGGCCTTCTCGCTGGGCGGGTTCACGATACTGACCGGACGGCCGCCGGCCAGGAACCGTGCCACCTCCTCGATCGGGCGAACGGTGGCCGACAACCCGATCCGTTGCGCGGGTTTGGGCAGCAGGGCGTCCAGGCGTTCGAGGCTGAGTGCGAGATGCGCGCCGCGCTTGCCGCCGGCCAGCGCGTGGATCTCGTCGACGATCACGGTCTCGATGCCGGTGAGGGCCTCGCGGGCGGCCGAGGTGAGCAGCAGGAACAGCGACTCGGGTGTGGTGATCAGAACGTCGGCGGGTTCGCGGACGAACGCGCGGCGCTGGTCGGCCGGAGTGTCGCCGGAGCGCACCGCGACGGTGATTCTGGGCGGTTCGATTCCGAGCCGGGTGGACGCGTGACCGATTCCGACCAGGGGTGAGCGCAGGTTGCGCTCCACGTCGACGGCTAACGCCTTCAATGGCGACACGTACAGAACACGGCAGCGTTTCTGCTTGTCCGGAACGGGTTGGGTGGCCAGCTGGTCGATCGCCCAGAGGAACGCCGACAGGGTCTTGCCCGAACCGGTCGGGGCGACGACCAACGTGTGCCGACCCGAACTGATGGCGTTCCAGGCGCCTACCTGCGCGGGCGTCGGCGCAGCAAAGTTGCCCTCGAACCACGCCGCGGTGGCGGGGGAGAAACGTGCAAGTACGTCGTCCGCCATGTCGCGCACCACAATGCCACGCGGCACCGACAGAAACCGTCGGGTCGTCCGCAGCAGGTGGAGTCAGGTCGCCGGCATGGCCGACTCCACCCTCGAACCGGCGAGACCGCTCAACGGCTGAACGAGTATCTGGATCCGAGCAGCCACATCACCCCGGCGAGCGCCACCGTGCCCACCAGTTGGATCGGGTACAGCCACTGCAGGGGCAGCGCCGCAGGGGCTTCCACCACCGCAAAAACCGCCCCGGCCAGCGCGACCAGCGGAATCAGCACGCGCACCACCTGCAGGGTGATGCGGTACACCGTGTCGGTCTTGCCCAGACGCTGCAACAGGCCTGTGGCCAGGCAGAACACGAACGCCAGCACGACCAGGCGGGTCGCCGTGGACGCCAGCACGCTCAACACGGCGATCGGCGAGATCAGCAGCACCACGTGCAGCACCAACGCGGCGACCGCCAGGTTGCGGGCCCACGTCAACCAGGTGTTGAGTCCGGCCAGTTGGTGCAGCCCGCCGACCACCATCAGCCAGCCGAACAGGTCCAGCGAGAGGGTGAAGGAACCGAGGTTGATGGTGACCAGCACCAACAGCAGGCCGAGGGCGGCCAGGCGAAGGGGGGACATGGGGCAAGGGTAACCGGCCGCCGGTGGCGTACGTTGTGGACAAGACAGGAGGGGTTCATGAGTGAGGGAATCGACGTCGACGCGCCTCCCAGCGGCGCGGGCTGCGTGGAATGTGAGCAGAACGGCGGCTGGTGGGTGCACCTGCGCCGCTGCGCCCAGTGCGGTCACATCGGCTGCTGTGACTCGTCTCCGAGCCAGCACGCCACCGCCCACTTCAACGATTCCGGCCATCCGGTGGTCCGCAGCTACGAGCCGGACGAGGACTGGTTCTGGAACTTCACCACCGGCGAGGTCTTCACCGGTCCTGAACTCGCTGCTCCGCACCACCACCCGATCGATCAGCCCGCCCCCGGCCCGGCCGGACGGGTGCCCGACGACTGGCGCTCAAAGGTGCACTGAGGTCTCGACCGACCGGCTCGACCGACCGGCTCGAGCGACCTAGGGCCGGGGGATCACCCGCCGCACGTCCGGTTTCGTGGACGGTCCCGGCTCGACCGGCCCAACCCAGGGGCCGTCCGTCGGAGGTAGGACGATGCCGGACTCCACGAAGGCATACCGACCGGCCAGCACGTCCTTCACCGCGGCGTCGTCGGCGTCGTCGGTGTTGTCCCACAACGCGGTGAACAGGGCACTGATACGCACCCTCGCCTGCTGGCAGAACAGGTCTGCCAACTCGACGCCCTGCGGATGCGCGCCCCGCTCGAACTTCGCCCGGCCACACGCCGCGGTCATCGCGTACAGCTCGGCACCGATGTCGACCACCCGCCCGAGGAAGGCCTGCTTGCGCTCCATCGCCCCTTGCCAACGACCCATCCCGTAGAAGATCGAGCGGGCCAGCTTGCGGGTGGTCCGTTCCACGTAGCGCACGTGCGACGCCAGCGGGCCGAAGTCGCCGAACGAGTTCGGCACCTGCCCCTTGCCCGCCACCAGGGTGGGCAGCCAGGTCGCGTAGAAGGCCCCCGCCTTGGCCACGGCACGCAGCTTGTCCTCGCGGGATGCGTCCGGGTCGATGATGTCGCCGGCCACGTCGAGGTGCGCGTCCACTGCTTCGCGGGCGATCAGCAGGTGCATGATCTCGGTCGAGCCTTCGAAGATCCGCATGATCCGCAGGTCGCGCAACACCTGCTCGGCCGCGATGCCGCGCTCGCCGCGGGCCCGCTGCGAGTCGGCCGTCTCGTAACCCCGTCCGCCGCGGATCTGCACCAGCTCGTCCGCGATCTTCCAGGCCATCTCGGACGTGTACAGCTTGAGCAGGGCCGCCTCGATGCGAATGTCGTTGGCGTCGTCATCGGCCAGCAGGCAGGTCAGGTCGAGCATCGCCTCCAGTGCGTAGGTGGTCGCCGTGATGAAGGTGATCTTGGTCGCCAGCGCCTCATGCCGACCCACCGGACGGCCCCACTGAACCCGCTCCGCGGACCATCCCCGGGCCACGTTCGCACACCACTTCGCCGAGGTCACACACATCGCGGGCAGCGACAGCCGTCCGGTGTTCAGCGTGGTCAGGGCGATCTTCAGGCCGCGGCCCTCGCCGCCGAGCACGTTCTCGTCCGGCACGAAGACGTCGTGAAAGCGGGTCACCGAGTTCTCGATGCCCCGCAACCCCATGAAGGCGTTGCGGCTCTCCACTGTGATACCCGCCGAATCCGCCTCCACCACGAACGCGGTGACGCCACCACGTCGCCCCTCCGATGCGGGCACCCGGGCCATCACCACCAGCAGCGTCGAAACCGTGCCGTTGGTCGCCCACAGTTTCACCCCGTTGAGCAGGTAGCCGCCGGGCACCGGGGTGGCGGACGTGGCCAACCGGGCCGGGTCGGAGCCGACATCGGGTTCGGTGAGCAGGAAGGCCGACACCTCCCCGCGCGCCACGCGCGGCAGGAATCGCTGCTTCTGGGCCTGCGAGCCGAACATCTTGACGGGCTGGGGCACACCGATCGACTGGTGCGCACTGAGGAGCGTGCCGACCGACGAGTGCGCCGAGCCGGTCAGCGTCAACGCCTTGCAGTAGTAGAGGTGGGACAGCCCGACCCCACCGAACTCCTGCGGAATCTTCATGCCGAAGGCGCCGCGCTCGGCCAGACCGACGAACACCTCGTCCGGAATGGATGCGTCGCGTTCGATCGCGGCCCCGTCGATGCCCTCCACGAACGGACGCAGTTGCATCAGGTAGTCCTCGCCCGCAGCGATCTGCTCGGGGGTGTTGGACGGCCAGGGATCGATCAGGTCGAGCCGCAGCCGACCGAGGAACAGCTCACGTCCGAAGCTCGGCTTCGTCCAGGCGCTCTCTCGAGCGGCCTCGGCGACCTTGCGGGCCTCGCGCTCGGTTGGTTCGGGTTTGGTGGGTCCGTGTTGCGTGGGTCCGGACTGGGTGTGTCCGGTTCTGGTGGGTCGGGACTGGGTGTGTCCGGACTGGATGGCGGCCATGCGCACCTCCTCGTGCTCTGCCCCGACGGTAGTTCACCGATGGGCGGCACAACAGGGCCAGGTTCGGCCTGACCGGTGCCGGTTCAGGAGGCCGGCTCGGCGGCTTCCTCATGGTCGACCGGCTCGGCAGGCACGTCCTCCAGCTCGGGCTCGTCCTGCACCGGTGGCGCCGTGAGTGGCGCAACTGTGTCGTCGGAGTCATCGTCGTCGAGGCTGCCGCCGAGGAACACCGACATCCACCGGGTGCGACCCTCGCTGTCGAACAGGATGCACTTGAAGAACAGGGTGAGCGGCACGGCCAGGATCGCACCCATCGGACCGATGATGATCGACCAGAAGATCAGGGACGCGAACGTCGTGCTGATGTTCAGCCCGACGGCTTCGCCGGTGACCTTCGGCTGAATGATCATCGACGCGATGAAGTTCACCACCAGATAGGCCGCGACCATCAGCGACATCGTCTGCCAGTCGCGGGCAAGCAGGGCGATCAGTGCGGGCGGCACCATGCCGATGATGAAACCGATGTTGGGAATGTAGGCGGTGACGAATGACAGGATTCCCCAGGTCAGCACCAGCGGGATCTGGAGCCAGGTCAGGATGCCCATGTTGATCAGCGCCACCGATAGCCCGAAGAGCGTGTTGACGACCCAGTACCTGCGCACCCGCCAGCTGAAGTCGATCAGCGCCGCGCAGAGATTGGGCCGCACCGCGAGCAGCTTCTCGCGGCGTTCCGTGGTGTCCATCAGGTCGACGGCGATGAACGCAACGAACAGGAACAGGGTGAACACGAACGTCGTGGTGCCGCTGATCTGCCCGAACAGGCCGGTGGCAAGGCCGACCAGCCGGGTGAAGTCGAACGTTCTCAGAAACTCCTGGATCGCATCCTGCGAGGCGCCGAGCTTGGTCAGCAGCCCTGACAGCTGGGTGTACAGGTTCTGCGCCTGGGGGGCGAAGGTGGGCATCGCCTGGACGAACTGCATCACGGCGAAGGTGACCGCGAGAAGAATGAAGATCAGGGCGAAATAGACCGCCAGCATGCCGATCAGGCCGCTGAGCAACTTGGGCACCCGATGGCGGTTCAGCCAGACGACGAGCGGACGTGCGGTCAGCACCAGGGTGATGGCCAGGAAGACGGGGGCGATGAGGTCATGGACGAGGTACACGCCCACCATGCAGATCGTGGCGGCGGCGCCCACATAGAGCAGCCGGATGCCCTCGGCTGCGCGGGGGGCTGGGGTGGTAGTCACGGCGTGAGTCTAGGCGCATGCCACAGCCACCGCGATCCGTGCTCGACAGGCGCGGGAGGGCTTGCGGAATCACTTGGCGGGCGCTGGTACCTCCTCGGGATCGGTGCCGGGGTCGTCGCGGGGTCGAGGTCGGGCTCGTCGGGCACCGGGGCGACTCGGTGGGCGGCTCGGTGTCGCTCGGCGGCTCCCGCGTCGCTCGGTGTCTACGCCTTCATCGAGTTCGCCGCCGAGGAAGACCGACATCCAGTTGGTTCGCGCTCGGTGTCGAACAGGATGCACTTGAAGAACAACGTCAGCGGCACCGCCAGCACTGCACCCATCGGTCCGAGCAGCAACG
Organism: uncultured Actinomycetota bacterium; assembly: GCA_963697765.1. Lineage (GTDB taxonomy): Bacteria > Actinomycetota > Actinomycetes > Propionibacteriales > Propionibacteriaceae > Micropruina. The sequence continues at coordinate 599,683 of CAVOPC010000002.1, read as the reverse complement.
TCCAGAACAGTAGAGACACGAACGTCGTCGTGATGTTCAAGCCGACCGCGTCAGCGGTGATCTTGGGTTGGACCAGCATGTCCGCGGTGAAGTTGACTCGCCGTGTAGGCGACGACCACGGCCACCATCGACTCCCAGCCGTGTGCCAGCAGGCCCATGATCGCCGGGGGGATCATGCCGATGATGAACCCGACGTTGGGAATGTACGACGTGACGAAGGACAGAATTCCCCAGGTGAGGGCAAGCGGGATCTGCAGCCAGAGCAGAATGCCGACGTCGATGATCGCCACGCGCAGCGCGAAGATCGTGTTGACGATCCAGTACCTGCGCACCCGCCACGAGAAGTCGACCAGGCCGTCGAACAGGTTGGGGCGCACCGCCTTCAGCCACCGCCGCGTTCCGAGGTGTCGAGCATGTCGATCGCGACGAAGGCCACGAACAGCAATAGCGTGCCGAAGAAGACCGCCACACCGCCGACCTGACCGATGAAGGCGACGGCGAGCGTCGATCACCCTGCCGAAGTCGAGGTCGTTGACGAACGCGATTACGCTCTGCTCGGAGACGCCGATCGACAACAGCCAGGCGTGAAGCTGCTGGAAGTAGCGCTTCCGCCTGTGGTGCGAACTGCGGCAGTTCGCGAACGAACTGGTTGGCCGCGAACAGCAGTGCGAAGCCGATCGCGAGCAGCACCACGAAGACCGCCAGCATTCCGATGAACATGCTCAGGACGCGGTTCACGCCACGTTTGGTGAGCCGTACCACCAGCGGCCGGGCGGTGATCACCAGGGTGATGGACAAGAAGACGGGGGCGACGACGTCACGCACGACGTAGACACCGGCCAGGGTGACCACGACGGCTGCCATCACATAGAGCAAGCGAACGCCGTCAGGAGTGCTTCGCGGCGCGACTGCAGTAGGGCTTGTCACGATCGGGAGCCTAGAACCGTGCCTCGCCGGCTTGGGGAGGCTGTCGGGGTGTCGCCGAGGCGGCGTCAAAGTGGTGCGGCCCCGCTCAAAGCGAGCGGGGCCCACCAACGGTGATCAGCCGGCGATCGTCGTCACGCGCCGGCCCGCCAGCCCGCGGTACGCACCGGGGCGTCGTACAACTCGGTGAGCTCGTCGTCCAGCTTCATCACGGTCAGCGAGGCGCCCGACATCTCCAGCGAGGTGAAGAAGTTGCCGATCTGGCTACGGGTGACGTTGATGCCCTTCTCGGTGAGCACGTCATGGGCGTGGTTGTACATGATGTACTGCTCGCTCAGCGGAGTGGCCCCCAACCCGTTGATGTAGAGCAGCACATTCGCACCGTCCTCCAGCTTCAGGTCGTCCAACACCTTCTCGAGCAGGACGTCGACGATGTCGTCAGCCTTCATCATCGGAACACGCTTGACGCCGGGTTCGCCGTGCACGCCGATGCCGAGTTCCATCTCGTCCTCACCCAACTCGAACGACGGCTTGCCGACGGTGGGAACGGTGCAGGCGGTCATCGCGAGGCCCATGGTGGCCATGTTGTCGTTGGCCTTCTTGGCGATCCGGGTGACGTTCTCCAGGTCGTCGCCGCGGTCGGCGGCGGCGCCTGCCAGCTTGAAGGCGACGATGGCACCGGCGACGCCGCGCCGTCCGGCGGTGTAGGTGGAGTTCTCGACCGCGACGTCGTCATCGATCACGACGGTAGTGATTTCGATGCCCTCGAGGTCGGCCAGTTCGGCGCCGGTCTCGAAGTTGAGGATGTCGCCGGTGTAGTTGAGGATCAGGTGCAGGACGCCTGCGCCACCGTCCGCGGCCTGACTCGCGGCCAGGATCTGGTCGGGGGTCGGGGAACTGAAGAAGGCGCCGGGCGCGGCGGCGCTGAGCATGCCCTCGCCCACATAGCCACCACCGAGCGGTTCGTGGCCGCTGCCGCCGCCGGACACCACGCCGACCTTGCCCTGCACCGCGCCCCCGGCCCGACAGACGTAGAGCGGGTCGTCGTGCAACTCGACAATGTCGGCGTAAGCCGTGGCGAACCCGCGGTTCATTTCGTCGAGCACCGTGGACGGGTCGTTGATGAGCTTCTTCATGTACCTCTCCTTTAGGGGACATGCGACGCTGCGTTGCGTCGGTCTGGGTGAAGAATCAGAGCAGTAGTCGGATGGGGTGGGCGATCAGGGCGGAGAATGCCTGCAGGTACTGCGCTCCCAGCGCGCCGTCGATGGCGCGATGGTCGAAGGACGCGGTGATCCGGCAGGTCGTGGCGACCGTGAGCTGCCCGGAGGCGTCGACCCACGGACGTGGCTTGCCGGAGCCGATCGCCAGGATCGTGCTCTGCGGCGGGTTGAGAATGGCGGCGAACTCGTCGACGTCGAACATGCCGAGGTTGCTCACGGTCAGCGAGCCGCCCTCGAGTTCCTTCTGCTGCAGCCGGCCCTCGCCGGCCCGCTTTGCGGCGTCCTTGATGGCGGCTGACAGCGCGGTGAGGCCGAGGGTCTCGATGCCTCGGATCACCGGGGTGACCAGGCCGCGATCGCTGGCGACCGCCACCGCAACGTCGCTGCTGCCGTACTGCAGCAGCTCGTCCTCGGTCCAGCTCACGTTGCACTCAGGCACCTGCTGCAGAGCCAGCCCGGCGGCCTTGACCAGCAGGTCGTTCACCGACACCCGCATGTCGCCGCCATCGTTCATCTGGGCGCGCAGTGCGAGCAGCGGGCCAAGGTCGAGTTCGCGGGTCAGGTAGAAGTGCGGGGCATTCTGCTTGGAACCCTGCAACCGGCTCGCGATCGCCCGCCGCAGCCGGGTGTGCGGAATGCGGTTGACCGCTCCCGGTTCGACGGACGGCGCCGACAACGCCGCCGCCGGTTGGGCCTGCCGAAGCCCGGTGGGCGGGGCCGCTTGATCTGCCGCGTCGGCGTAGGCGGCCTCGACGTCGGACTTGGTGATCCGGTTCGCCGGGCCGGTTCCGGCGATGTCGCTCAGTTCCAGGCCGTACTCCTTGGCCAGCCGCCGGGCCAGCGGGCTGGAGAAGATGCGTTCGCCGGGACGGCGGGACGGTCGGGGTGCGGACCTGGCGGTGGCCGGTCCGGCCACCGGCGGAGCGGGGGCGGCGGGCACTTCCGGGTCCGGTGCCTGCATGTCCTCGGCCACCGCGATGGTCTCGACGGTGACGGCCGGCTCCGGCTCAGGCTCGGGCGCCGGGGTGGCGCCACTGGTCAGTTGGGCGGCCAGCGCCGCGGCGGCGGACGCGTCCTCGCCCGGCTCGGAGAGCACCGCGATGGGGTCGCCGACCGCAACGGTGGAGCCGCCGTCCACGAGCAGGGTGTGTACCACCGCGTCCGATTCGGCCTCGATCTCGACCATCGCCTTGTCGGTCTCGACAGTGGCCAGCACGGCGCCGCGCGAGATGGAATCACCGGCGGCGACGGACCAGCTCTCGAGCAGGGCGGTATCGGCGTCGGCCGACACACCGGGCATGCGAAGCAGTGAAGCCATCGGTCATCCCTTCAGTTCGGTGAGGGCCGCGACGATGTCGTCGGTGTTGGCGTTGGCGGCGGTCTCGAGAGCCTTGGAGATGCTCGGGGCCGCCTCACCACCCTGCACACGCATCACCGGCGCGTCCAGCCAGTCGAACAGCCGACGGGCGATCTCACCGGCCAGCCAGCCGCCGTAGCTGGTGCCCTGGGCGCCCTGCTCGACGATCATCACCCGGTTGGTCTTCTGCACGGAGGCTTCGATGGCGTCCCAGTCGAGGCTGGCCCGGTCGAGCCAGCGCAGGTCGATCACTTCGCCGTCGACACCGGAGGTCTCGACTGCGTCCAGGCAGCGCTGCACCATCGACAGGTAGCTGATCAGCGTCACCTCGGACCCTTCGCGGCGGATCGCCGCCTTGCCGAACGGCAGCACGAAGTCGAGATCCTTCGGCGCCAGCCCTTCCAGCTTGTACAGGTCCGCGTCGTGCTCGAGCACCGCGACCGGGTCGCGGGTGAGCATGGCCGCGTTGAGCAGGCCCACGTAGTCCAGCGCGGTGGACGGGGCGATGATCCGCCAGCCGACCGAGTTCGACAGGATGCCGGCCGGGTCCATCGAGTGCTGCGACCCGTAACCCGTTGTGGTGCCGATCTTCAGCCGCATCAGCATCGCCATGTCGTGGTCGCCGCCGAACATGTGCCTGGCGCGGCCGATCTGGTTGAAGATCTGGTCGGCGGCCACCCAGATGAAGTCGGCGTACATCAGTTCGACGACGGGGTAGTAGCGGCCGTCCAGGGCCATGCCGCCGCCAAGTCCGGTGAATCCCGCCTCGGCGATCGGGGTGCCGAGCACCCGTCCGGGAAAGTCGGAGGGCAGGCCCTTGGTGGCACCGCGCGAGCCGCCGTTGAGTTTGTGCACGTCCTCGCCCATGACGATCACGGAGTCATCGGTCTCCATTCGGCGATGCATGACCGCGGCGATCGTGTCGACGAAGCGCTGCTTGTGCAGTTCGTCGTCGCCGAAGCTCGTCTCGGTGCGGACGCGGTCGCCGGCGTCCGGCCACTCGCCGCGGATGCCCACGTCGATGAAGGACGCCGAGGGCCACAGTTCGGGCCGGATGCGCAACTGGCCGGGACGCCCGCCGGGGTCGGGCTCGGTGAGTTGATCGGCGAGCTTCTGCATCGTCGCCTTGCAGGACTTGCGCAGGGCGTCCAGCTGCTCGCGGGTGGCGAGGCCGAGCCGTTCCAGGTGGGACTCGGCCAACTGGAGGGGATCGCGCGCACGCCAGCCGGCCTCCTCCTCCTTGCTGCGATAGCCGAAGGCGCTGCCGGGGAAGGGGCCGTTCTGATGGAAGAACCGGTAGGTGTCTGCCTCGACCACCGCGGGTCCTGCACCGGAGCGGACGTGGGCGAGCACCTCGTCCATGACGAGTTTGACCGCGAGGGCGTCCTGGCCGTCGACGCGCCAGCTCGGAATGCCGAAACCGAGACCCCGCACGCTCAACCGCGGGTCGGCGGTGGACTCGTGAACGGTGGTCGACACCGCGTACTGGTTGTTCTCGATGAAGAAGACGATCGGCAGCTTCCAGGCGGCCGCCATGTTCAGCGCCTCCAGGGTGGAGCCGATGTTGGACGCGCCGTCGCCGAAATAGGTGACCGCGACCGCGTCCGTGCCGGCGAGTTTGTGCGCCATCGCGAAGCCGGTGGCGAAGGGGACCGCACCGCCGACGATGGCGTTGGTGCCCATCGCGCCGACTTCCTTCCACTGCAGGTGCATCGACCCGCCGCGGCCGCGGCAGTACCCATCGGACAAGCCGGCGATCTCGGACAGGTGCGGCGCAGGACGGTGACCACGTCAGGCGTCCAGTCGTCGCCGATCACGAACCCGTCGGGCTGGACGGCGTTCAGCGCCTTGGCCAGAAACTGGTGGTGGCCGCGGTGCGAGCCGTTGACCTGATCCTCGACGGTGAGGTCGATCGCCGAACCGACGGCGCCCGCCTCCTGGCCGATCGAGCTGTGCGCCGGCCCGTTGATCAGTTTCTGGCCGGCCAGGTCGAGCACCTGCTCCTCGAAGGCTCGGATCAGGTGCATCTGCACCGTCAGGGTCTGCAACAGCGCCGGATCTGCGGCGTCCCAATCCTCGGCCGTCGCGGTGACCTGGATCCAGGTCGCGGACGGCTGTAAGGGCTCGGTGATCGGCATGGCTTCGTTGCCTCCTCGGTGCGGCGTGGCCCGCGCGGTCCCCTCACAAGTGCTGGGGTAAGCTCAGGCTTGTCAAGCTACTGCACATGACCATACATGTACAATCAAGTTGACCTCAGTGTGCGACCGCGGCGGGCGGCAGCAGGGGAGGGACATCGTGACCACCACCTTGAACAGGAACTCCGCTGTTCCTCTGTACCTTCAACTCGCCGACGAGTTGCGACACAAGATTCTTAGCGGTGAATGGCAGCCTGAGCAACGGATTCCGTCCGAAAATGAGCTCAACCAGATCTATTCGATCAGCCGGATGACCATCCGCCAGGTGCTCGGCAAGCTGGTCGACGAGGGCCTGGTGTTCCGGGTGCACGGCAAGGGCACCTTCGTAGCGCAGCGCAAGATTCCGACCCGCTCGCCGTCCTACCACGGAGTGCGCGAGCAACTCGAACAGCAGGGCTACTCGACCCGCACCGAGCGGCTCAGCTCCGGTGAGGTGCCGGCGGACGACCGGCTGGCGCGGCAACTCGACGTGCCGGTCGGAACCCCTTTGTCGATGGTCGAACGGCTGCGCTACGCCGAAGACACCCCGATCAGCCTGCACAAGTCCTACGTACCCATGCCGTTGGCGCCCAACCTGCTCGACCACGACCTCGAGGGTCGCCAGCTCTGTCAGGTGCTGGCCGGCGACTACGGGCTGAACATGGTGTACGTGCACGAGTCGCTCGAGTCGCTGTCGCCCACCCCGGCCGAACTGACCGCCCTGCGGGTGCGCCGCGGCACCCCGCTGCTGCTGCTCGAACAGCGCATCAGCGACCAGAACCGCCGGTTGTTCGAGTACACCCGGATCAAGTTCCGCGGCGATCGGGTGCGGCTCGAGTTCGACTACGACCTCAATGAGCTGAACACCCCAAGGTCACGTCAGCTGGCATTCGGCTGACGTCCGGACTGCCGAGCCATGTCGAGAGACCGGTAGGTGGCTGTGCACTGAATACACGAGGGCCGTGTGACTACGCCAAGATAACGCTGTGACCACGCCCAGCATCGCAGTCGCCGCCACGGGCGCTCAGGCCCTCGACGCGGGCCTGTTGGTCGGCCGGAACGGCGGCAACGCCGTCGATGCCGCACTCTCGGCCGCGCTGGTGGCCATGGCCACCGAACCGGGCATGGTCAGCCTGGGTGGGGGTTGCTACATCGCGGTCTGGCCCGCCGGTGGTGATCCGGTGATGATCGACGGCAATGTCGAAATGCCCGGTCGGGACGGTGATCCGGGGCGCCGTGGTCATGGCCTGCGCCGGGTGGTCACCTCGTACGGCGGTGGGGTGACCATGTTTGCCGGCCACGGCTCGGTGGCCACCCCTGGCATCGTGCCCGCTTTTGGTGTGGCGCAGACCCGCTTCGCCCGGTTGCCCTGGGCGGACCTGGTCGCACCCGCCGCCCGCGCCGCCCGTCGGTACCCGATCGGGGCGGCGACGGCCCGCTACCTTGCCTTCACCGCGGAGAGCCTCTTCGCCACGGATGCTGAGGCTCACGCGCTGGTCACCAGGGGTGATGGCAGCCTGCTCGGCCCGGGAGAGTTGACCAGCAACCCGCTGCTGGCCGCAGTGCTCGACCAGCTCGCGGATGAGGGTCCGGAGTTGTTCACCACCGGTGCGGTGGCGCAGGCGCTGGCTTCTGACATGGCCGACCGGGACGGGCTGATCACCGCCTCCGACCTGGCCCGTTACCGCCCGGTGAGCCGCCCGGCGCACGTCTCGAACGTGGGCGGGTGGCGAATCGGAGTGAACCCACCGCCGGCGGTGGGCGGCCCGATGCTGGCTGTGATGCTGGGCGAGCTGGCTCGGATCGGCGATTGGACGTGGCGCGACGCCATCGAGATTCAGCGGGCGGTGTTGTCGTATCGGCTCACCACCCACGACCTGTCACGCGACCTTGAGGCGGACGGCCTCCGCCTGCTGAGGTCGGTGGGGCGATACGGACTTTCGGCGCTGCGGGGGTCGTCCTCTACGGCGCACATCTCCGCGGTCGACATCGACGGTAACGCCTGCGCAGTCACCATGAGCAGCGGATACTGCGCCGGGTTGTGCATTCCCGGCACCGGGGTTCTGCTGAACAACGCTCTTGGCGAGGTGGAACTCAACCGGCTTGGGCTGCACGCGACGCCGCCGGGTACCCGGCTGGCGTCCAACATGGCCCCCACCGTGGGTCGCAGTGACGATGGTCAGGTGATGGCGATCGGATCACCCGGTGCGGACCGGATCACCACCGCACTGATGCTCGTGCTGGGCCAGGGTTGCCTGCATGGCAAAGAACTTGCCGAAGCCATCGCCAATCCCCGGCTGCACGTGCGGCACACCGATCAGGGACTGGTGGTGGAGCATGAACCTGACCCGGGAATCGCGGCAGCCATCTCCGAACTCGGCCTGACCGGCCACGAGTACGGTGAGCCGCACATGTACTTCGGTGGAGTGGGCGCCGCGCTGCGGCACGAGGACGGCACCCTTCAGGCGGCCGGCGACACCCGCCGCGAGGCGCACGTCGGCGTCGCCTGAGCCCGGCATCCCCGTACGAACAGGCCAGCCATTCGCAGGATGGGCCTGGATGACGTCTTCGGCGGCGGCCCCTCGCGCGGGTGTTGGCCGAGCTCATCGACCGTGCACCGGCTCCGGCCGAGGTCGGGTGGCCCAGTGAAGGTCCCAACATCGCCGACGTCAGCTGACTCGGACGTAGCTGAGTTCCGTGCGTGTGGGAGGCTGCGATTCAGCAGAGGGGCTCATTCGCGCTGCAGGGCACGGGAAGAATCCGATCAGTAACCGTCTGTCTGCGTCGATCGTTTGAAAGCCAGGTGCACCAGGTGTTACCCCGTGCAGGTGAGGTGATCACGAAGTCGTTCGAGTACGACGGCGGCCGCCACGTCAGCGTCTACGTGCCCGCGCGCCCGGTGGAGGCGATCGTTTACGCCGCAGACGGCCAGCTGATCGCGCCGTGGGGTGCGGACCTGGAAGGTACCGCTGCGCGGGCTGTGATGGTGGTCGGCGTACATCGGGCCGAGGATGAGACGGAGCGCCTGCACGAGTATTCGCCGGGCTTCGACCCGGCACGCTTCGCGGCGCACGAGCAGTTCTTCACCGCCACCGTTCCTCAATGGATCGCTGCCGGATTCGGAGTGCAGCTGCCTTCGCGTCGGACCGCCATATTCGGGGTGTCGGCCGGCGGCGAGCTGGCGCTCGCCCTCGGGCTGCGGCATCCCCAGTTGTTCGGCGCGATCCTGTGCGCTTCGCCGGGTGCGGGGTTCCGTCCACCGAGCGACTTGGCGCAGCCGATCCCGCGCACCTACTTCGTGACGGGCAACCGGGAACCGTTCTTTCGCGACAACGCGAGCCGCTGGGTCGAAGCGCTGCGCGAGGTGGGTGCCGAGGTTCGCGTCGCCGAGCGAGTGGGAGCACATGGTGATCCGTTCTGGCGCGATGAGTTTCCCCTGATGAGCAGGTGGGCATTCGAAGGGTAGAAGACACCGTGTGACCCACTCAACAAAGGCAGTCCGGGAGGCTCATGACTGGGCCTGCAGCGCCTGGAGGTCGACCAGTGGAACGATTCCCGACGCAGCGGCGGCGAGCTCGTCGTCGACGGTGACGAGCGCGTCCGCCTGAAGCGTGGTGATGGCTACGAACTCAGCGTGTCTCAGCGATACCCACCCATTCGTCCTGGCGAGATCCCAGGCCGTGCGCCGACTGACCCGGTCGTTGAGCAGCCGCAGCTTCATGGTGGTCAGGTGCTCGTGATGCTGCAGTGCCTGGGATTCCGTCAGCCGGCCGTCATTGACGCGGTGCAGAAGAAGCTCGAGCACCTGAGATCTGAGGCTGGCCGGCCCCACCAGTTGATGCTCGTCCGCGACGGTGAGGCCATCCTCGAGCACGAGAAGTAGGGTCGCCGGGCACACCACGTAACGGCTCACTCGCCCACAGTAGGACGTGCTGAACGCGTCGGCGGGTCACGACAAGCTCGACGCGGTCTCGACAAGCTCGACCAGCCGTCAGGTCGCGCGCTTCAACACCCGCTCGAGGAACTCGTCCGTCCACTCGCCCGACATCACGAGAAGATCCGGCAGGGTGAGCCGGTCGCGCATGTAAGGCAATGCCCGCAACGTCCAAAGCACCTGATCGCGGCTCACCCCCGGGGTGAGTTCGCTGAACCGGGTGGCCGCACCCCATTGCTTCAGCGTGGCCGCCGAGCGCTCCGGCGAACCCACGTAGCCGAACAATTGCTCGAGCACGTGTAGCCCGGTCCCGGTCGCATACTCCCTTGTCAGCGGCGTCCCAGGCGGACGCCTTGCGGGCGACCGCCGGCCAGCATTCCGCGCCCAGTGCGCCGGACGGGTCGAGCGCGGCCCAGGTGCCGCGCACCCGCTGCTCCAGGTCGTCGGGATAGCGGGTCGGTGGAGAGGTCGCCGTGGTCTTCCAGGTCGCCGGCACCGGTCATCGGTAGCCAAGTTGTACTAAGTTGTCTATGGTTGTCTATACGAGTTCATTCCGACCCAACGGCGAGTCATCCGAAGGAGCCTCAATGCCCTACGTCAACACCCTTGATCTGGTCACAGCCGCGAAAGGTCAGGGGTATGCGGTGCCGGCGATCAACATCGTCGATCCGTTGACCATCAAGGCTGTGGTGGAGGCCGCGGACGAGATCGGGTCGCCGGTGATCCTGCAGACCTCGGTGAAGACGGTGAAGTCGGCGGGGGCGAGCCTGTTGCATTTCGCGGCCCGGGAAGCTGCCGATCGCGCCTCGGTGGGTGTGTCCCTGCATCTGGACCACTGTCCCGACCGTGAGGTGATCAGCCTGGCGATCAAGCAGGGCTGGAGTTCGGTGTTGTTCGACGCGTCCGATCGCGACCTCGACCAGGCGCGCAAGGAGACCGCGGAGGTGTGCGCGGAGGCGCATGCGGCGGGGGTCAGTGTCGAGAGTGAGATCGAGAACATCATCGGCGTCGAGGACGGGGTCGGCTCCGACGCCGCCACGCACTCCTACACCGTCGAGCAGCTGGTCGAAGTGGCGTTGAGCACGGGCACCGACCTGATGGCGCCCCAGTTGGGCACGGCTCATGGCATGTACAAGTCACAGCCGGTGCTGCTGCCAGAGCGGGTCCGCCAGATCGCCGCCCTGTGTGACCTCCCGGTGGTGCTGCATGGCGGCACCGGCCTGAGTCAGGCGGAGTTCGATGAGTTCATCGAGGCGGGCGTCACCAAGATCAACATCTCCACCGCCCTGAAGCAGGCCTACATGAAGTCGGCGTTGGAGTACCTCAAGCAGTGCGAGGCGACCAACAAGTGGGAGCCGACCAAGCTCTTCGACCCGATGATCGCCGCCTCGAAGGCGTTGCTGGTCGAGGTGGCCCACGTCTTCCACTCCGCTGGTCGCAGTGGGGCCGCGCTGGGCGGTGCCAAGTGAGCGAGCATGCGTTGATCCTGGATTGCGACGGCGTGCTGGCCGACACCGAGAAGGACGGTCACCTGGTGGCCTTCAATCAGGTGTTCGACGAGGCCGGCTACCCGTTCCGTTGGTCGGAGGACGAGTATTCCGACCTGTTGAAGGTGGGTGGCGGCAAGGAGCGGATGAAGGCGTACCTGGCGCAGCACCCCGAGATCGAGCTGCCCGGCGCCGACGACATGGACGCCCTGCTGGCCGAGGTGCACAGGCGCAAGAGCATCGACTATCAGCAGATCGTCAACTCCGGGCAGATCCCCGGCCGCCCCGGTGTGAAGCGGTTGGTCGAGGAGGCCCTGGACGGCGGGTGGCGGGTGGCGATCGCGTCCACCTCCGCCGTGCCGAGCGTCGAGGCCGTCGCGGTCGCGGTGCTGGGGCAACACACGCGTGACCGGCTGTTCGGGATCTACGGCGGCGACATCGTCAAGGCCAAGAAGCCCGCCCCCGACATCTACCTGTACGCCCTGCAGCAACTCGGGCTTCGACCTGATCAAGCGGTCGTCGTCGAGGACTCCGAGAGCGGCGCCAATGCGGCGGCCGCCGCGAACATTGCGCACATCGTCACGGTCAGCCACTTCACCAAGAGCGACCCGTTCCCGTCGGCGCGGATCGTCGTGTCCGACCTGGGTGAGCCGGGAGCGCCCGCGGAGTTGATCTCGGGCGAGGACATCCGCGACGCGGAGGGGCTGATCAGCTTCGAGTCCCTGCAAAGGATCGCCCAGGAGAACGCGTGAGCGACGCCCTTCCGGCGGTACCGCCCCTGCCGCCGGTGCTGATCGGCGCGAGCAGCAAGGCCTACCTGGGTTTGGCAGAACTCACCCGCTGGGTGCAGGTGGTCACCGCCGGCCTCGGCGAGTTGGGTGGCGGTGAGGGTGCCGCCGCCCCACGCGCGGTGCCCTACCTGTGTATGCCTGCGGCGCTGCTCGGGCCGCTTGGCTCCACGCTGACCGCAGCCGGAACGCTGGTCGGCGCCCAGGACGTGTCGCGGTTCGACCCCCGTGCACACACCGGTGCCATCCGGGAGTTGTTGCACGCCCGCGGACGCCACAACGCACGCATCGTGTACGGCGGCAGCGCCGTGGTGGGCACCTTCTCCGGCATCGTCGAAGCGGCGAACGACGCCGCCCAACGTCCGGATGGCATCTTCCTTGGCCGGGGTGGACTCGCGCCCGAGAACTTCCCGGCCACCATCGAAGAGGTGCGCGCCGTCACCCGACCGTCGGCGCGCACCAGTTCTGCAAACTAGGGAGAGTCGAGCCACACCTGGCGTAGGTCGTAGAACCTGGTTTCACTGACGCTGATTGAGGCCATCTCGTCCATCATCGCCGCGAACTCCGGCGGCGGATCCTGACTTTCCCGCTGTCGGGCCTCGGCTTCCGAAGTGAAGTAGATGACGCTGGTCCAGCGCCCGTCCTGATGCGCCAGATCCAGCATGGCCACGATGTCGGGGCGAATTTGCTCGAAGTTGTCGGGTCTGCGCTGCATTACGGTGCGCGCGCGGTCCAGGTCGCTGACCTGGCCCTGCATGACTTGGACGAACCCCGCCCGGTCCCAATCGCCGGTCACGTACTCGTCCACATCGTTGCTGTCTTCGAAGGCCACCTCCCCGTCGAACAGGCGTTCCGTCTCGGCCCACCAGCGCCCCTGCTCGGGCCGGTCACTGTTGCTCTGGGCGCTCTCCAGGCTGTCGAATCGGACGATCCCGATCAGGGTGCCGTCGTCGGTCACGCCGGTCGTGCTGCCCAGCCAACCGGTCGCACCTGGAGCGAGTTCGCTCAGCCACTTGTCGAGAGCGGCTCTGATTGCCGACGAGTCGCTCACTTTCCCCTTGATAACCTGCACGAACATGACTATCCCCTTCCTTTGACTCCAGGGAGCACGGCCAACACCGCGAGCTTTCAGGGTTGGCCGGGCAGGGTACAGCGGGACCACCTCTCGAAAGGTGGCCGTCGCCAAACGCCTGACCTACGGACGCGATCCGAGCCAGGCGGGACGAAACAGTTCAGCCGGACGATCGCTCGTCAAGGCACATCACATTGCCCTCGCTGTCGGTGAACCAGGCGGAGCGCTGCCCACCCATCTCCGCTATGTCACCGTCCCAGTTGACGCCCGGCATGTCGTAATGCTCGAAAGTCACCCCGACGTCAGTCAACTGAGCCACCGCCGCGGCAAGGTCTACGACGTCCCACTGAGCGATCGTGTGCTTGCCGGTCCCTGCATAAGAGGTTTCGTACACTTGAAACCAGGAACCGGACGGAGTCGAGAACCGCACGCTGTATTGATCCTCGCTCACAGGCGAGCATCCCAGCTTTTCGGTGTAGAAACGCCGTGCCCGCTGAAGGTCAGCAGCAGGTATGTTGACATGGACTTCGTTGTACGTCAGCATCGCGCAAACACCTCCCCGATGAAGTTTGCCTACCTTCAAACGTTACTCTTGGCTGCGGCCCGCCGCTAGATGCCTCAGATCGCCGGCTGGATGACGATCGCCGTCGATTCCCATCACCGGGCTATCAGCAGCAGGGGACGATCGACCACCCCGGTCAGGTTGCCGGTGGTATCGGACGCCGGCATGGGTCCGCACTAACCGCAGTTCGTCCAACGGGCCGGCGCGAATCCCCCCTCGCGCCGGCCTTTTGCCGTCCCTCAGCCGGGCGGGCTAGCGTGCTGGCCGTGCGGATCGTCCGAAGAAGCCTCGAGCATCCGGACGCGGTTGCGCTGTGCGATGCCGTCCAGGCCGAGTACATGATGTTGTACGGGGGCCCGGACACGTCGCCGATGCGTCCGGAGCAGTTCGTGCCCCCGGCCGGATCCTTTCTGGTCGGCTACCTCGACGATCGCCCGGCAGGTTCGGCGGCCTGGCGCCGGCTCACCGCCGTGCAGGCGGCGTCCGCCCTGGTCACCGCCGAGATCAAGCGGGTGTTCGTCGACCCCTCCTCGCGGCGTCGGGGCCTTGCCCGCGAGCTGATGCTGGCACTGGAGACTGACGCGCACGCCGCCGGGGTCAAGCGGTTGGTGCTGGAGACCGGGCCGATGCAGCCCGCCGCGATCCGGCTCTACCGCGACCTCGGCTACACCGCCACGGACGGTGGCACCTGGTCGGAGTACGCAGGACGTCCGAACGTGGTGATCCTGGAGTACCTGCTGCCGCGCGGGTGAGCGGTCAGGCGGGACGCTCGATGCCGAAGACGGCCTCGAGCCCGTCCAGGAACTCGTCGCGCCGACCGGAGTCGGCCAGTTCACGGGCGCGGACGGACGGCCGGTGCAGCAGCACCCCGGCGAAGTGCCGGAGGGCTGCCTCAGTCTTGTCGGCGGTCTCGGCGTCATAGCGGCGACGGACGCGCGCGATCTCGGCCTCCAGGGCGTCACCGACCTGGCCACGCAGGGCGGCCACCGCGGGGCCGATGGTGGCCACGTCGTCGGCATGCGCGGACGCCGCCTCGCGCACGAGTGCCTGCGCGTCGTCGGTGACCGCAAGGTGCTGCAGCGGGGCGTGCAGCTTGATCGCTTCGAGGTCGAGCAGCTCGACGCCGGGCAGTTCGACCACCCGCGGATCGACGTTGCGGGGCAGGCCGAGGTCGATGATCACCCGGCGCCGCGGGTGCACCTCGGCCTGGCCGATCGGGCACTGGGCCGCGGTGTTGGTGGTCACCGGGCAGGATCCGTCCAGCAGTTCGGGGCCGACCAGCAGTTCGGGGTTGGTGCTGCAACAGACGATCACGTCCACCCGGCCGGCCGCAGCGGCGACGGCGTGGCCGGTGGCCAGCCGCAGGCCGTGCCGCCGGGCAAAATCCTCGCCCCGGCCGGACGGGGACCACACGGTGATCCGGCTGACGCCGCGATCGCGCAGCGCCTCCAGACATGAGGTGGCGTAGCGTCCGGTGCCGACCAGCAGCACCCGGGTGGACGGCCAGTCGGTGACCCGGTGCGAGGCCAGGTCGAGGGCCAGCCTGATCAGGGACGGTCGCGCCGAGCCCAGCCCGGTGCGGTCGCGGACGGTCCGCCGGGTGGCCAGGGCGTCGGAGAACACCCGTTGCAGGGTGGCGCTGGCGGTACCGGCCGCCTCGGCGGCGTTGAGGGCACGGCGCACCTGGCCGGCGATCTCGGGCTCACCGATCACCACAGATTCCAGGCCGGCGGCCACCCCGAACAGGTGCCGCGCAGCCGCCTCGCCGCGCAGCAGCTGCAGTTCGCCGCCGAGGGCCTCGACGGTGGGCAGGGCGTCCGGCGCGGCATCGAGGTAAATCTCGAAGCGATTGCATGTGCTCAACACGATCTGGCCCGCGACTCCGTCGCCGGCCAGCAGCTTCTGCGCAAGGACCGCTCCCGACGAGGTGCTCAGCCGCTCCAGCACGGCGAAGTCGTGGGTGCGATGACTCGCGGTCAGGCACAACAGCACCGCGCCAGCATAGACCGGGCTGCCGGAAACCCGTGTCTTGGCCGCCCAATAGGGTGGTGGGTGTGACCACCACGCAGCTCCCGGCCACCCACCCGCTCAACTCCGACACCGCGGAGTCGTGGCTGATCGCCGCCTACCGTGGCGCGCGGACGCCGGTCACCCCGGTCTGGTTCATGCGGCAGGCCGGCCGGTCGCTGCCCGAGTACCGGGCCCTGCGGGTCGGCACCCGCATGCTCGACGCCTGCCTCGACCCCGAGTTGGCCTCCGAGATCACCCTGCAACCGGTGCGCCGGCACGGGGTGGACGCGGCGATCTTCTTCTCCGACATCGTGGTGCCGCTGAAGCTGGCAGGCGTTGCGGTGCAGATCGAGTCGGGGGTCGGCCCGGTGTTCGCCTCGCCGGTCGACAGCCCGGCCGCGGTCGAGGCGCTGATCGCGGATCATCCGGCCGAGGCGCTGGACGAGGCCCTCACGCCGATCACGCTGGCCGTGCAGCGCACGGTCGCCGGGCTCCGGTTGCTGCAGGGCGCCCGCGATCCGTTGATCGGGTTCGCCGGCGCGCCCTTCACGCTTGCCGCGTATCTGGTCGCCGGCCGCCCCAGCAAGGACCACCTGGCCGCCCGGGCGATGATCCACCGGCATCCGGACGCCTGGTCGGCGCTGCTGAACTGGTGCGCCGAGATTTCCGGACGGTTCCTGCGCGCTCAGGTGCTGGCCGGTGCGTCGGCGGTGCAACTGTTCGACTCCTGGGCCGGTTCGCTGCCGCCGGAAACCTACTCCGCGCACGTGGCGCCGGCGTCCCGGCAGGTGTTCGACGCCGTCCGCGACCTGGTCGACGAGGGCGGTCGCCGGGTGCCGCTGGTGCATTTCGCGGTCGGCGCCGGCGAGCTGTACCCGTTGCTCGACCTCGACGTCGATTGCGTCGGCGTCGACTGGCGCACCCCGCTGGACGAGGCCGCGGTGCGCATCGGCGGCCCGTCCGTGCAGGGCAATCTCGACCCGGCGCTGCTCTCGGCCCCCTGGCCCGTGCTGCGCGATGCGGTGGACGACGTGCTGCGCCGCGGCCGCCTGGCGCCCGGTCATGTGTTCAATCTCGGTCACGGCGTGCCGCCCGGCACCGATCCCGAGGTGCTGACCCGAATCGTCGACCACGTGCATCACCGATGAGTGACGCGATCGTGGTGGGTGCCGGTGCGGGCGGCCTGGTGGCCGCCTGGCAGCTGGCCCGCTCCGGACGCCGGGTGCTCGTGCTGGAGGGCGGGCCCCGCCCCGGCGGGTTGCTCGGCCGTGCCGATGTGGAAGGCCTCGCCCTGGACGTGGGCGCCGAGGGGTACTCGGTGCGCGGCGGCGCGGTCGCGCAGCTGCTGGACGACCTGGGCGCGGCCGGCCGGATCGTGCAGCCCGAGCCGGTCGGTGCCTGGCTGCAGACCTCGTCCGGTGCCCACCCGATTCCCCAGCGGCTGTACTTCGGCCTGCCCGCCGAACCGGAGGCGGCCGACGTCCGAGCCGTGGTGGGGCAGGTGCCGCCGCCCGTCGCACCGCCATCCGACGCGACGATGGCTGAGCTGACCCTGGCCGGCTACGGCCAGCGGGTGTTGGACGACCTGGTCACCCCGCTGGTCGGCGGGGTGTATTCGACGACACCCGACGAGGTGCGGCTGGCCGATCTGGCACCAGGCGTGGCCACGCTGCTCGACCGCGGTGTGCCGCTGCGCGACGCGGTGGCGCAGTCGGCGAGCGCACCCCCGCCGGGTGGCGCGGTCAACGGCATCAGGGGCGGCATGCACGGGCTGGTCGAACTGCTGCTCGGCGCCGAAACCCCGGGCGCGGTGGAGGTGCGCTGCGACCAGCGCGTGCACGCTGTCGAACGCACGTCCGAGGGGTGGCGGGTGACCACCCCGTCCGGCACCGAAACGGCGCCGCTGCTGGTGCTGGCCGTGCCGCTGGACGCCGCCACCACGCTGCTCGGCGGACCGCCGCCCGTCGGCGAGCCGGCCGCCCTGGACGTGATCTCCCTGGTGGCGGACGATGCCGGGCTGGCCGGTGCGCCGCGAGGCACCGGCGTGCTGGTCGGGGCGAACGTGCCTGGAGTGGCCGCCAAGGCGCTCACCCATTCGACGGCGAAGTGGGCGTGGCTGCGCGACCTGGCCGGTGGACGCGAGGTGCTGCGGCTGTCGTACGGACGCCGCGGTCAGGCACCCGCAACCTCTGGTCTGGGAAATGCCGAACTGACCGCGCTGGTCCGGGCGGACGCGTCCGCGCTGCTCGGACGTCCGATCGCCGGCCAGGTCGCGGTGCATCGAACCGGGTGGCGGGTGCTGCCCCCGGGCACGCCCGGCGTGGCAGCCGCGCGACAGTGGTTGACTGAACAGCAGGATCACAGCCTGGCCGTGGCGGGTGCGGGCGTGGCCGGCGTCGGCCTCGCCGCGGTGGTGCCGCACGCGCGGGCCGAAATCCTACGGCTGCTCGGTACGAGTGAGTGACAAGGAGATTCGATGAGTGAGCAGGGTCCGTCCGGGTATGCGGTGTGGACGGTGCTGCGGCGCGATCCATTGACCGCGTCCGGCACGGTGGCGGGATCGGAGACCCTGGCGGACGCCGTGGCGGGCGTCGAAGCCGCCGGCGTGACCGTCCGCGGCATCTACGATGTGAGCGCGATGCGAGCGGACGCCGACCTGATGCTGTGGCTGCACGGCGACACCGCCGAGGGGCTGCAGGCGGCGATCCGGCGGCTGCGCAGGTCATCCGAACTGGCCCCGTTGGCGCTCACCTGGTCGGCCATGGGCGTGCACCGTTCCGCCGAGTTCAACAAGGCGCACGTGCCCGGGTTCCTGCGCGGTGAACGCGCCCGCACCTGGCTGACGGTGTACCCGTTCGTCCGTTCGTACGACTGGTACGTGCTGCCCGACGACGAGCGCCGCGCCATGCTCGCCGAGCACGGCCGCAAGGGGGCCGCGTTCCGCAGCGTGATCGCGAACACGGTGTCGTCCTTTGCGCTCAATGACTACGAGTGGCTGCTGCCGATGGAATCGGACGAGCTCACCGATCTGGTCGACATGATGCGCGACCTGCGGGCGACTAGAGCCAGGCTGCACGTGCGCGAGGAGGTGCCGTTCTTCACCGGCCGGCGCATCGCAATCGACGAGGTCGCGGAGGTGCTGGCGTGAGCCCGCTGGGCAGCAAGCCCGCTCCGGCCGAGCAGGCGCATCGCAAACCGGGCGCCCGGGTGGCCGGCGCGACCCTCGGCGCCGCGTCCGGCCCGGAACATGTCGAGGTGCCGACCCGCTACGACGCCGTGCTGCTGTCGGGCTTCGGGGGTCCCGAGGGCCAGGACGACGTGATCCCGTTTCTGCGCAACGTGACCCGCGGCCGCGGCATACCCGATGAGCGGCTCGAGGAGGTGGCGCACCACTACCGGCATTTCGGCGGCGTGTCACCGATCAATGAGCACAACCGCCTGCTCCGTGCGGCGCTGCAGGCCCGGTTGGCCGAGCGCGGCCTGCCGCTGCCGGTGCTCTGGGGCAACCGCAACTGGACGCCCTACCTGAACGATGCCGTGGCCCAAGCCTTCGAGGCCGGCCACACCACGCTGCTGGCGATTCCCACCAGCGCGTACTCGTCCTATTCGTCGTGTCGGCAGTACCGCGAGGACTGGGCCGACGCCCTGCATGACACCGGCCTGGGCGAGACGGTGCACATCGACAAGGTGCGGCCGTTCTTCAACCACCCCGGCTTCGTCCAACCCTTCGTCGAGGGCGTCCGGGACGCCTTGGCGCAGGCGGCCGCGGACGGCATCGCCCCTGCGGAACTTGAGATCCTGTTCTGCACGCACTCGATCCCGACCGGGGACGCCCTGCTGTCCGGACCGCGCACCGAACCGCTCGGGCCCGCCGGGGCCTACCCCGGGCAGCATCTCGTGGTGGCCGAGTACGTGATCGCGCAGGCCGCACCCGAGGTCGCCTGGCAACTGGTCTACCAGTCCCGTTCGGGGCCGCCGCAGCAGCCCTGGCTGGAGCCGGACGTGAACGACGCCATCCGGGCCCTGAGTGGCCGGCGCGGAGTGATCCTGGTGCCGCTCGGTTTCGTCAGCGACCACATGGAGGTGATGTGGGACCTCGACACCGAGGCCGTCGAGACCGCCACCCAGGCGGGCCTGTGGGTGCGGCGCACGCCGACGCCCGGCGTTCACCCGGCCTTCGTGGACGCCCTCGCCGACCTGGTCGCCGAAAGGGTGGAGGGCCGTCCGGTCGCCCTGCGTGCCGCGGTCACGGCGCCGGGACCCTGGTACGACGTGTGCCGGTCGGGTTGCTGCGAGAACCGGCGGCTGGGCTTCAAGCCGGCGATCGCGGGTCTCGCGCCGTAGGGTCGGGCAGCAGCGGGGTCGCTCCCGGCCTGGGCAGCGTGAGGATCGCCCGCTCGATCATCGGGTGCCGCTCGAGTTGATCCTCGATCGCCTGATGGCGCTCGGCGAGCGCCGGTTCGGTGGGGGTGCCGATCAGGTCGACCGACGCGATCAGAAAGATCCGGTCGGCGCCCACGTATTCCAGGTGCAGCCAGGTGACCGACTCGACGTCGCCGATGGCGAGCAGCGAGTGCAATGCGCGCTGCCGCACGTCCGGGCTGACCACCTGTCCGATCAGAAACTCGCGGTTGCGGCTGATCAGGAACACGGCGATCACCGCGAGCAGAACACCGACCAGGATCGAGCCGACGGCGTCGTACACGGCGTTGCCAGTGAGTTGGTGCAGACCCATCCCGGCGGCGGCGATGACCAACCCGATCAGGGCGGCGGCGTCCTCGACGAAGACGGCCCGTAGGGTGGGGTTGGAGGTGCGGCCGATGTAGCGCAGCGGCCGCAGCCCGACCCGCTGGGCCTCACGCCTGGTCTGCCGGTAGGCCTGCATGAACGAGATGGCTTCCAGCACGAACGCGATCGCCAACACCAGGTAGCCGATCAGGTAACTGCCGGGATCCTCGTCCTCGGCTCCGAGTTGCTGGATGCCGTGGGCGATCGACACCACCGCACCGACGGTGAACAGGCCGAACGCGGCGAACATCGACCAGACGTAGGCCTCGCGTCCGAAGCCGAGGGGGTGGGCCGGGTCGCGCGGCCGGATCGCCCGTCGTTCGGCGATCAGCAGGAAGATCTCGTTGCCGGCGTCCGCCCATGAGTGCGCGGCCTCCGCGACCATGGACGCAGAGCCGGTGATGCTCGCCGCGACGGTCTTGGCGATGGCGATCAGCAGGTTCGCGGCAAACGCCACCACCACCGTGAGCATGCTCTCGCTGGAGCCCGAGGGTGCGCTTTCTTCGGCCATGGGGCCCATCATGCCCGGGTCGACTCCCGTCGAGTTCCACAGCCTGAGATGGTGATGAACGCGGGCATCGGACCGTTCAGGTAAGTAATTGTGCGAAGGGCATGTGTCGCAAGGAGCGGCTAGGGTCGCAATGACCCGCGGGGGGTTGATGAGCGTTCGGGGGGAGCGCCTACTGGGTTGATCGAGTGAGGACGATCGGCAGTCGACATTGGCTCCGGTCGTCCTCGCTCGCCGCCTTTGGCGGCATACTCCTGGGCATGGCATTCGACGAGGTTCTCGCCGGACGGATCCGCACCTTGCTGGTCGATCGCGATGACGTCACCGAGAAGCGCATGTTCGGCAGTCTCGCGTTTCTGGTGGCCGGCCACATGACGGTGACGGTCAGCGGCAACGACGGGGTGATGGTGCGCATCGACCCGGCCTCGGACGAGCCGTGGCTCGCCACCGCGCAACCGATGGTGATGCGGGGCCGCGAGTTGGCCGGCTGGCGCACCCTTCCGAGCACTGCGGTGGCCGACGATGCCCTGCTCGCAACGGTGGTGGCGCACGGCGTCCGGTTCGTGTCGGATCTGCCGGCAAAGTAGTCCTACCCGCCGCGGCAGCGACCGCTCAGTCGTAGGCTCTGAGCCATGAGCACGCGCCACGAATCCGACAGCATGGGCACCATCGAGGTTGAGTCCGATCGCTACTGGGGCGCGCAAACCCAGCGCAGCCTGGGCAACTTCGACATCGGCCGCGACACCTTTGTCTGGGGACGTCCGATGATCCGTGCGTTGGGTGTGCTGAAGAAGGCCGCAGCCCAGGCCAATGCCGAGCTGGGCGAGCTCCCGTCCGACTTGGCCGACCTGATCGTGCGGGCCGCGGACGACGTGATCGCAGGAAAACTGGACGACCATTTTCCGCTGGTGGTGTTCCAGACCGGGTCGGGAACGCAGTCGAACATGAACTCCAACGAGGTCATCTCGAACCGGGCGATCGAGCTGGCCGGGGGTGACCTGGGCACGAAGAAGCCGGTGCACCCCAACGACCACGTGAACCGTGGGCAGTCGTCCAACGACACCTTTCCCACGGCTATGCACATCGCAGTCGTGTGCGAGCTCAACGAGCGCCTGTACGCACCGGTCACCGAGTTGCGCGACGTGCTGGCCGGCAAGGCGGCCGAGTTCGACGACGTGATCATGGTGGGGCGCACCCACCTGCAGGACGCCACCCCGATCCGGCTCGGCCAGGTGATCGGCAGCTGGGTCGCACAACTCGACTTCGCGTTGGAGGGGGTGCGGCAGGCGGACGTGCGAGCCCGCGGGCTGGCGATCGGCGGCACCGCCGTCGGCACCGGGCTGAATGCACACCCCGGGTTCGGGGCGCTGGCCGCGCAGAAGATCACCGACGAGACCGGGCTGGACTTCGAGCAGGCCGGCAACCTGTTCGCCGCGCTGTCCGCACATGACGCGCTGGTCGAGGTGAGCGGTGCGTTGCGGACGCTGGCCGGTGCCCTGATGAAGATCGCGAACGACGTGCGCTGGTACGCATCCGGTCCGCGCAACGGCATCGGTGAGCTGCTGATTCCTGAGAACGAACCCGGCTCGTCGATCATGCCGGGCAAGGTCAACCCGACCCAGTGTGAGGCGCTCACCATGGTCGCCACCCGGGTCTTCGGCAACGACGTCACGGTCGGCTTCGCCGGTAGTCAGGGCAACTTCCAGCTGAACGTGTACAAGCCGGTGATGGCCCATGCGGTGCTCGAGTCCATCCGGTTGCTGGCCGACGGCTGCCGGTCGTTCACGATCCACTGCGCGGTCGGCATCGAGCCGAACCGGGCCCGGATCGACGCGAACCTGAGCTCGAACCTGATGGTGGTCACCGCCCTCAACCGGCACATCGGGTACGACAAGGCCGCCGCGATGGCGAAGAAGGCGCACAAGCAGGGCACCACGCTGCGCGAGGCCGCGCTCGCGTCCGGCGATCTCACCGGGGACGAGTTCGACGCCTGGGTGGTTCCGGCCGACATGACGCATCCCAGCTGAATCGCGTGCCACCTGACGTCGACCCGGTTCCGCTGATCACGCCGACACCGCTCACGCTGGCCGGCCGCAGCTTCACCGCCGCTGATCCGGCCGTGATGGGCATCATCAACGCGACCCCCGACTCGTTCTACGCCGGTGCCCGCTACGCGGACCCGAAGGCTGCATTGGACGCGGTCGACCGAATGGTCGCGGACGGAGTCGACATCGTGGACGTGGGTGGCGTCCGCGCCGGACAGGTCGGCGACTGGGTGGACGCGGAGGCCGAACTGGCCCGGGTCCGGCCGCTGCTCGAGGCCATCAGGGCCGCCCATCCCGACCTGCTTCTCAGCCTGGACACCTGGCGCGCCGAGGTGGCCCGCGGCTGCGCCCACGTGCGTCTCGACCTGATCAACGACACCTGGCAGGGCGCGGACGCCGACCTCGTCCACACTGCCGCCGAACTGGGAGCCGGCTACGTGGTGTCGCACACCGGAGGGGCGGCTCCCCGCACCGATCCGGACGGCGTCCGCTACGGCCCGCCGGGCCCCGGGGGCCGTCCGCGTGACGATCCGGACGACGTCGTCGCCGACGTGCTGCACACCCTCGCCGAGGGCGCCGAGCGGGCGCTCGCGGCCGGCATCGCGCGGCACGGCATCCTGATCGATCCCACCCTCGACTTCGGAAAGACCACCCGGCACTCGCTGCGGGTGCTGCGCGCCACGGCGCAGGTGGCGTCCCTCGGCTTCCCCGTGCTGCAGGCGTTGTCGCGCAAGGACTTCGTCGGCGAGACCCTCGACGTCGCAGTGGCCGACCGGCTGGAGGGCACCCTGGCCGCAACCGCCGTCGCGGCCTGGCTGGGAACCGTGTGTTTCCGCACCCACGACGTGCGCGCCACCCGGCGCGTCGTCGACATGGTGGCCGGCATCCGTGGCGAGCGGCCGCCACTCGTCAGCCGGCGCGGCGTCCGGCCCTGAACCGGTACCCTCGGGCAATGCTCGTGACCACTCACTCGACCGCCGTCCTGGCTGACCGTGTGGTTTTTAGGCTGCCGGATCCGTCCCATCTTCTGACCGGCGTCCGGCTCTGGTCCGAGGTGCCGGTCGACGGTGGTCCTTTCGAACGGGTGGAGGACGGGTGGCAACTGGAGATTCCACACCCCACCGCTCACCGGATCGAGTACCTGTACAGGGTGGGCGCCGGCCACGATCAGGTGAGCATCCCGGATCCGACCAATCCGCTGGTGGTCGACGGGGTCTTCGGTGAACACTCCTGGCTGCCGATGCCCGGCTACGCCGAACCGTCCTGGCTGAGCGAACCGACGATCGAGAGCCGCACCCGACCCTGGGCGTGCGCTACCGCCGACGGGGAAGTCACCGGCGCCCTATGGTCGCCCGCCGACGTCTGGCGCGGCACCGCGCTGCCACTGCTGATCTGTCACGACGGCACCCAGATGAACCGCTACGGACGGCTGACCGATTTCGTCGGCACGGCCATCGCCGCCGGCACGCTGCCGGCACTGCGGGTGCTGCTGCTCGATCCGGGCGCCGATCGCCACCACCGCTACGCGGCCAACCCCCGCTACGCGAAAGCCCTTGTCGAGACGATAGTGCCCGGAGTGGCAGACGAGGTCGAAGTGGCCGGCAAACCGGCACTTATGGGCCAGAGCCTGGGCGCCCTCGCCGCCCTGCACGCCGCCCGCCGCTACCCGGGCAACTTCGCCGGGTTGTTCCTGCAGTCCGGGTCCTTCTTCACCCCCAGGCTCGACCCGCAGGAGTCACGCTATTCGCATTTCAGGCACGTCACCGGTTTCGTCTCGACGCTCTACTCCAAACCGGCCCCGGAACGGATTCCGACCATGATCGTGTGCGGTACCGCCGAGGAGAACCTGGCCAATAACATGGCACTGGCCACCCATTTCGCCGACATCGGCTGCGATGTCGGCTGGGGTGAGGTCGCCGACGGTCACACCTGGACGACCTGGCGCGACCTGCTGGATCCGCACCTGACCCGACTGCTCATGGAGGCCTGGCACTGATGGATCGCTACCAGCTCGAACTTGACGCCCCCGGCTTTGAGCGTCCCGGCACCGTGATCCGGTACGGGCACTGGGGGCGCCCGGTGGTCGTCTTTCCGTCCGAGGCCGGCCGGGCCTGGGACTACGAGTCGAACGGCATGGTGGACGCGGTCGCACCGCTGATCGACGCCGGCCGGATCAAGCTCTACTGCGTCGACGCTTTCGACCAGTACACCTGGGCGGATCGCTGGCTGTCGCTGGAGGAGCGGGCCCGGCGGCACGGGGCGTACTCCGCCTGGATCACCGACCAGGTCGCCGGCTTCATCGGTGCCGACACCCCCGGCGCCCCGGACGCGGTGGTCACCGGCTGTTCGCTGGGCGCGTACCACGCGCTGCAGTTCGCCCTCACCCGGGCCGATCTGTTTCCGGTGGCGATCTGCCTGTCGGGCAACTACGACCCGTCGTCGTGGCGGGCGTGGGGCGATCGCGGTGATGCCGCCTACTTCACCAACCCGACCGACTACGTGCCCAACCTGGGCGGCGATCATCTCGACTGGCTGCGCTCCCGGTTCTTCGCGGTGCTGGTCGCCGGTCAGGGTGCCTGGGAGACCCATCCGACCGGTGCATTGCCCTCCACCCGGCGGATGGGCGACATCCTCGGGGCCAAGGGCATTCCGCACGAGGTGAACCTGTGGGGCTACGACGTGTCCCACGACTGGCACTGGTGGCACCGTCAGATCGCCGAATACCTGCCGCGGTTCTGCTGAGGCCACTAATCTCAGCGCATGAGCACCAACCAGCACCACGTGATCGGCCTGCTCCTCGGTGCAGAGGGGGACTGGCCCGTCGCTTTCGAGACGATTCTCGGCATGGTGGGGCCGATCACCGTCGACGGCGTCACCCACACGCTGGCGAGTGAGCGGTTGACCATCGAGCCGTTCGACCTCACCGATTCCGTCCGGACGCCGCTGGTGATCGACCGGCTGGCCTATTGGTACTACCACCCGCGGGAATGGCTGAAGAAAGCCGCCCTGGTGAACGGCACGTACCTGCTGAACAGTCCCTTCACCTTTCAGTCGATGGAGAAGCACAGCGCCTACTGCGCCATGCTGCGGCTCGGCCTGAAGGTGCCCAAGACAGTGCTGGTGCCGTACAAGAACCCGGTCGACAACGTGCGTTGGGCCTACACCTCGGCCACCTACAACAAGGGCTTCGACCTGGAGGCGATCGCCGCCGACCTGGGTTACCCGCTCTACATGAAGCCGTTCGACGGGGGCGGCTGGCGGGGCGTGTCGCGCATCAACAACGCCGACGACCTGCGCCGCGCCTACGACGCGTCCGGCGAGATGCTGATGCATCTGCAGGCCACCGTCGAATACGACAGCTTCGCCAGGGCGCTGTCGATCGGGGCCGAGACGATGGTGATGGACTTCCGTCCTGACCAGCCGATGCACAACCGCTACCAGGTCTCGCACAACTTCCTGTCGGCCCGGGCGGGCCGCGAGACCGCAGCGATCAGCCGGATCGTCAACGCCTTCTTCGCCTGGGAGTTCAACTCGGCCGAGATGCTGGTGGCCGGCGACGAGGTCTATCCGATCGACTACGCCAACGCCTGCCCCGACGTGGCGGTCACCTCGCTGCACTACTACTTTCCCTGGGCCATCAAGGCGCTGGTCCGCTGGAGCGCCTACTGCCTGGTCACCGGACGCAAGGCCACGGTCGACCTGCACACCGAGCGCTACTTCGAGATCGCGGACGACCCGTCGCTGTCGTACGAGGCCAAGTTGGACGAGTACCTGGAACTGGCCGACCAGTACTTCGAGACCGACAAGTACTGGGAGTTCTGCGAGCAGTACCTGGGCCACCTGGACGCCGCGGTGCTCGACTGGGTTCGCTCCGGCGCGTTCGACCAGTTGCTGCTCGAC
Organism: uncultured Actinomycetota bacterium; assembly: GCA_963697765.1. Taxonomy (GTDB): domain Bacteria; phylum Actinomycetota; class Actinomycetes; order Propionibacteriales; family Propionibacteriaceae; genus Micropruina. Next base: position 572,911 of record CAVOPC010000002.1, on the reverse strand, counting down.
ACCGTGCGGGCCACCTATCCGCCGCACGAGCACGACAAATTCCTCGCCCACTTCCGCGGGCTCACCCAGGCCTGGGCGGACGAGCAGGACTGACGACCCTGTCGGTCGAGCGTGTCGAGACCCCTTGCCACGGACCGCCGTCCCAGCGAAACTGAGAGCGCTCTCACCCCAGTCTTGGAGGAATCGATGTCGCTTCCGCTGTCCCGCCGCGCTGCCCTCGGTGGCGCCGCCGCCCTCGGTGTCACCGCTCCGTTCGCACTGAACGCCCTGCCCGCCCAGGCCGCGCCGGTACCGCTCCTGTAACCCGCTGAACCGCAGCCGCTGAACCGCGCCGGTTCAGCGGGCCATGAACCAGACCCAGTTGGCCTTGCTGCCGGTCTCGGCGCGGGTGAGGAGTTCGAGCTCGCTGCCCTGCACCCGGTAGAGCGCGATGCTGGTCGAGCGTTCGCCTGCGCAGGCCAGGTAGCGCCCGTCCGGTGACACGGCGAAGCCGCGCGGCTGGGTCTCGGTGGTGACGAACGACTGGGGGGCGCTCAAGGTGCCGTCCGGTGCGACGCCGACCGCACCCAGGGTGCTTTCGGTGCGCTCCGAGCACCACAGGTGGGTCGGGTCCGAGAAGTGCAGGTCGGCGCCCCAGATGTAGTGGTGTTCCAGGGGATCGGCGCCGAACTTCGAATGCCCGAGTTGCTTGCTGGTGTCGTAGGCGGTGACCGACCCGGCCGGGACCAGGGTGCCGTACCGCCGATCTCGACGGTAACGCAACACCTCGCCGGAGAACTCGGTGAGCACGTAGAGGGCGTCCTGGCTGTGGTTCAACGTCAGGTGCCGGGGGCCGGAACCCTCGGGCGCGGCCACCGTCGCCGGGCTCAACGGCACCAGGTTCAGCTGGTCGTCGATCGCGCACTGGGCGATCAGGTCGGCACCCAGGGAGACGAAATACGCGAACCGGCCGTCACTGGTGGCCCGCACCGAATGCAGGTTCGGATAGGCGACCCGCGAGGTCGGCTCACCGAGTTCCCCGTCGTCCGAGACGCTGCTGATGATGCCGTAGCCACCCGCGTAGGACGCCCCCAGCAGGGCGCCGGCGCCGCGGGTCAGGGACAGGTAGTTCATCGCTCCGTCCGGCAGGGACAGGTGCGAACGCCCGTCCAGCATGCCGGAACGGCGGTCCAGGGCCAGCGTGGTGATGCCGGGATCGCTGCCCTTCACGGAAGCGAAGACGAGGTCCCGCTTCGCATCGACGACGAAGGTCGAGCAGCCGGGCACGCCGCCGCTGACGCCGATCCGTTGCAGCCGGCTGTCGTCCAGCGTGAAGCTGCTGATGGTGCCGTCGCCGGAGTTGGCGACCAGTACGAGCCAGGATCCGGTCATGGGCCCATCGTATGGGTCCTGCTCGGGGCGTGGGTTAAGGCAGGATTACTGGGCCAGGCCGTAGAGCCGGTCGCCCGCGTCGCCCAGGCCCGGCACGATGTAGCCCACCTCGTTGAGCCGCTCGTCGATGGCGGCGACCACGAGGGTGCACGGCACTCCCACCGGGTCGACCAGGTCGCGGAGGCGTTGGATGCCCTCGGGGGCGGCGAGCAGGCAGATGCAGGTGATGTGATCCGCACCGCGATCGACCAGGAACCGGACGGTGCCGCCCAGCGAGCCGCCGGTGGCGAGCATCGGGTCGAGCACGTAGCACTGCCGTCCGGAGAGGTCGTGTGGCAGCCGCTCGGCGTAGGTGAACGGCTCCAGGGTCTCTTCGTCGCGCACCATGCCGACGAAGCCCACTTCGGCGGTCGGCATCAGCCGCATCATGCCTTCCAGCATGCCCAGCCCGGCCCGCAGAATCGGCACCACCAGCGGACGCGGCCGAGACAACTTCTTGCCCTTCGCGACAGTGATCGGCGTTGTCACCTCGCAGTCGTCCACCCGGACGTCGCGGGTGGCCTCGTAGGCGAGCAGGGTGACCAGCTCCTCCACCAGTTGGCGAAAGACCGGGGAGCTCGTCTGGACGCTGCGCAGCAGCGTCACCTTGTGCGAGACCAGAGGGTGATCGAGCGCGCGCAGTTCCACAACCGAACCTTAACGGCTCGGGTGTGCGTCGCTTCCGTGGGCATGAAACGATGGGAGCCAAGCAAGGGAGTGCTGATGAGCAGGTACACCGACACCGACGGCGGCGACGACCGCCCAGGTCTCGACGACCTCGAGCCGGCAGTCGAACTGCTGGGCGATCCACTCGGCGAGAACGACGATGACGACGACGACGAGGACGACTACCCGGAGGATGCCACCGAGGACGAAATCGACCTCATCGTCGCCCTCTACCGCGAGGACGGCCAGCCGGTCGTGGTGCCCATGGGCCTGGAGTTGGCCAACGACCTCGACGAACTCATCAGCCAGTTGCGCCGCATTCCCGGTGACGGTGGCGCGGTGGGGCTGGTCTCCATCGCCTCGGAGTTCTTCGTCATCGTCAGGGTGCGCGGCAAGCACGTCCAGGTGATTTTGTCGGACGAGTTGGCGGCCGCCGATTGGCCGCTGGCCCGCGACGTCGCCGACTTTCTGGGGTCCGAACTGCCCGAGGACGAGGACGACGCCGGACCGATCGGCGACCTCGACATTCTCTCCGAGCTCGGCATGCCCGACTTCGAGTTGGAGGCCCTGTGCGACGAGGACGACGACTCGGACGCCCTGCTCGAGCGGATCGTGAAGAAACTCAAGTTCGCGCCGCAGTACCGCAAGACCGTGCAGGCCTCCTTCGGGCTGTGATGAACGGCCGCCGGTGAACCGCTGGCAGCATGCGATGCGCGAAGCCTTGGCTGAGGCGGCGCTGGCATCCGCTCACGGTGACGTGCCGATCGGTGCGTTGCTGGTCGACGCTGACGGGGTGGTGGTCGCCCGGGCACACAATGAACGGGAGCTGACCAACGATCCGACCGCGCACGCCGAGGTGCTGGCGTTGCGCCGGGCGTCCGCTGCGACGGGTTCGTGGCGGCTGGACGGGCACACCCTGGTGGTCACCCTGGAGCCCTGCGCGATGTGCGCGGGAGCGCTGGTGTTGGCCCGGGTGCAGCGGGTCGTGATCGGGGCCTGGGATCCCAAGGCGGGCGCGGTGTCGTCCGTGTTCGACGTGGTGCGCGACCCACGATTGAACCACCGGGTCGAGGTGGTGGCCGGCGTCGAGGCGGACGCCTGCGGGACGTTGCTCCGGGACTTCTTCGAGGCGCACCGGTGATGGCCGGTCGAGCTTGTCGAGCCCATTCCGTTGGTCGAGCTTGTCGAGACCTGGTGACCGCGATCCTCGTCGGCTGGCTCGCCGCCGAGGCCGCCCACGCGCGCGTCATCTCGGCCCCTTCCGCCATCCCGGCGAACGCCGGCGCCTCATCCCTCGCAGGTCCGACACCCGCACCCGACACCCTCATCGTCCTGGGTTGCCCGTCCGACAAGCGCGGACGCCCCTCGGCGATGCAGCGCTGGCGCGTCGACCTGGCCGCCCGCAACGCGTCCGCGGCGAGCAGCTTCGTGTTCACCGGCGCCCACGAGGCGGACGTGATGGCGGCTGACCTGCTCGCCCGTTACGGCATCGACCCGGCACGGATCGTTCTCGAGCACGAGGCGACCAACACCTGGGAGAACATCGGCAACTCGGCGGAACTGATCGCTCTGGGTGGCGTCGTCCGCGTCGTCAGCGACCCGCTGCACGCCCGCAGGGGTGAGCGGTACTGGCGCCTGCAACACCCTGAGCGCGCGGACGAACTCCGTCCGGCAGACCTGTACCGATTCGGTGAGCACCCGCTGTTCAAGATCGTCACGGCCGCCTATGAGGTGTTGCTGCGCAGCATGCGCTACCGGCCGACCGGCTGATTTGGCACGGCGTCGGGGGCGACCGATACAATCTCCGACGGTGGCGTGTCCGAGCGGCCTAAGGAGCACGCCTCGAAAGCGTGTGTAGGTTTTTGCCTACCGTGGGTTCAAATCCCACCGCCACCGCCAGTCAGTTTCGCCGTCCCAGATCGTACATGGGGCGGCGTTCTGCCTTTGCGCGCCCGCTCATCCGGTGTGGGCGTCGAGCCACCACAGGGCGACCCGTTCGAGATCGGAGTGTTCGTACAAGTCAGTGGTGCCGTCGGGGGTGACCCGGTATTCGCTGCCGGTGGGTGACCGCCACCAGAACGTGCCAGATCGGGGTTGGCGGAGTCGCCATCGGTCGGCGGTCTTGGCCCGGTGGATGCGGCGGCGCAGTGGCGCCAGGTTCGACGGTCGGGTCTGGCCCTTGGCGCCCGAGGTGTACGGATCGGTGTGGTCGGCGTCCAGGTTTCTGGCCGATCGGGTGGAGTAGGGGAAGGGTTCGACGCCGTCGCGCAGAATGATCTGTTCGCGCATCCGGTCGGGAACCTCGTAGTTGTCGACCGCTCGGTCGGCGCCGGTGTGCAGCACGGGTGTGACGGTGACGCGCGTGGTGCCGAACAGTTCGGCCAACTGGGCGCGGGTGATCGGGCCGAGGGTCTCCGAGCGCGCTACGCCGTGTGCGTTGTCGAACACGCTCGGGCTCAGGTGCAGGTACACCTTGGTACGCGGCACGTAACGGGCGTCGTCGCGCCCTTCCAGCATGGCCATCGCGCGGCCGGGCGTGGCCAGAATGCCGAGCGCTCGGGATCTGCGCACATCGAGTTCGGCGTCATCACCGAGCGCCTTCAACTTCTTGGCGATCGCTTGGATGGAAGCTTCGAGCTGGTGCGCGTCGACGGTGTCGAGCCTGGCCCAGAGTTCGGTCACCAACGGCTCCGATGCTGCCGAGGTCTTCACGAACCGTGCCTCGCGGGCCTGCCGCGCCAGCGCCTCGACCTGCTCGCCGGCCACCTGCGCGATCAGCCCTCGCGCGTGCCGCATCACCCTTGCCCAGCCGACGCGGCCGTACCGGCCCGCCAATCGGTCATCGACCGCGCGGGCCTGATCAAGGTTGAGGTCGTACCGCGTGGTCAACTGCACCAGCTGAAAGGCATGCCGACGGGAAACCGCTCCGGACAGCACGCTGGCCCACAGCGCCGGTGACCGGAACTGCAGGTTCAGCGCGTCACGGATCAGCCACGCCGCGGCATCGATCGATACCCCAGTTGCGGCGGCTACCTCGAGCGGCAGGAACTCACCCACCAACGGTGTTCCGTCACCTCCGACGCGCACCGCGCGTTCACCCACCACGTCGAGTTCGTCGGTGGTCGTCCATTCGTGCTCGTGGGCCAGATCGACGATGGCCCTCAGTTCTTCGGCCTCGGCAAGCCGGCGCAACTGCCCCGCGGACCGCAACCGGTCCACCGCGCTGGCGGCCCGATCGATCCGAAGGAGCTGAGTTGACATGAGCCTATTATAGTGCCTGCAAAAGGCTGTGGCAAGGTGATAAACGAGAATAATCGTACAAATGGACGGCGTCCGACGCGCTCAGCAAATCACATTCGAATAATGATGTGGGCCAGGGTTGAGGTGCGGTGCGGTGGGTCGTGAGGCGCCACAGCGCACCCCACCGTGTTGATTCTGGCGTATGAGGTCGTACGTGGGTCGTGCGCGCCCTCAGCTCAGCCGGCGCAAATACTCCAGCACCACGGTGTTGTCGAGGTCGCCCAGGCCGGACTCGGTGAGGCCCTTGAACAACTCCAGGGAGACCTTCAGGGACGGCAGCGGACGTCCGGCGGCGCTGTCGGTGGCGAAGGTCAGGTCCTTCACCAGGAACTTCGCGGGGCCGCTGGGGGAGAAGTCCTCGTCCGCGAGCTTGTCGGCCTTCTGGTCGAGCAGTTCGGACGCCGCCAGTCCCGCGCCGAGCACCGCCAGCACCCGGTGGGCGTCCAGGCCGTTGTCCTTGGCCACCAGCGTCGCCTCGGCCAGCGCGACCAGGGTGCCCGCGACCACCATCTGGTTGCAGGCCTTGGTGACTGCGCCGGCACCGACCTCGCCCATCAGTTCGACGGTGCCGCCGATCACGTCCAGCAGCGGACGGAGCCGCTCGAACGCCACGGGGTCGCCGCCGCACATGATCGACATGGTGCCGTCCTCGGCCTTGGCCACCCCGCCGGACATGCAGGCGTCCAGCACGTTCACCTGACCGCGCAACCGCTCGGCGAGCTCGCGCAGGCGGGTGGGGGAGATGGTGCTCATCACCACCAGGTCCTGGGCGCCGCCGTCGATCAGGGCGGGCAGCATCGGCTCGAGGTAGGGCAGGTCGGGCAGCAGGCAGAACACCACGTCGCGATCGCGCAGCGCCACCGTGGCATCGGTGCTCACCGCCACGCCGGCCCGCGTCGCGGCCGGGACCTCCACGATGGTGGCGCCGGTCACGTCATGCCCTGCCCGGGCCAGGTTGACGGCGACGGGCAGGCCCATGTTGCCCAGCCCCAGCACGCAGATCTTCATGCCCCTCCTTCAGTCGGTTCACGAATCGGGGTCGTCAGTTGCGCCCGACTCACCAAGAAGAGTGGTGCCTCACCCCGCGCCTCCGCCAGTTGTGTGCCCACGTCTGCGGTAACAGTGTCGCGCGTTTCGTCGGCAACCCCGCCGGCGGGCTCGACTCCGAGACCGCGTTCTCCACAGGCGACGCGCTGGCGGCGATGGTGCTCGACTACGAGGGCGGCATCGTCACCGGGCGGCGTCCGCTGTCGGATCTGAACGAGCTGCGCGACCGCTGGCGCAAGGGAGGCGGCGACCAGATGCGCTCCGAACTGGAGGCCCAGTTGAGCTGACATGCGTGCGCAGGTGTGCACGAGCCGCGCGGCCCCTTTCGGGAACGGCCGGCTTTCGGCAGAGTGTTCCTGCGCCGCAACGTCGGCCGTGCGCGGAGGGGGTCCGCGACCATGCACCAAGCAAGGAGTGTTCAATGAAGAAGCTCATCAACGATCCGGCCGATGTCGTACTCGAGACTCTCAAGGGTTTCGCTGCGGCGAATGCGGAAGTCGTTACCGTCCATTACGACCCTGACTTCGTGGTTCGGGCGGACGCGCCGAGGCAGGGCAAGGTGGCATTGGTGTCCGGCGGCGGGTCGGGCCACGAACCGCTGCACGCGGGCTTCGTCGGCCTGGGCATGCTGGACGCGGCCGTGCCCGGCGCCGTCTTCACCTCGCCGACGCCCGATCCGATCCTGGCCGCCACCAAAGCGGTCGACGGCGGCGCGGGCGTGCTGCACATCGTGAAGAACTACACCGGCGACGTGCTCAACTTCGAGACCGCCGCCGAACTCGCCGAGCTCGAGGGCATCACGGTGAAGGCCGTCGTGGTCAACGACGACGTGGCGGTGGAGGACTCCACGTGGACCGCCGGACGCCGCGGCGTGGCCGGCACAGTGCTGCTGGAGAAGATCGCCGGCGCGGCCGCCGAACGCGGCGACGACCTGGACGCGGTCACCACACTTGCCGAGAAGGTGATCGGCCAGGTGCGCTCGATGGGTGTCGCGCTCACCGCGTGCACCGTGCCGCACGCCGGCAAGCCGTCCTTCGATCTCGGCGAGGACGAGATCGAAATGGGTGTCGGCATCCATGGCGAGCCGGGCCGGTCCCGGGTACCGATGGGGAGCGCCAACACGATCACCGACCAGCTGGTCGACCCGATCCTGGCCGACCTGAAGCTGGACGGCGGGCAGGTGCTGCTGTTCGTCAACGGCATGGGCGGTACCCCGGAGTCGGAGTTGTACATCGTGTACGGCCACGCCCGTGAGCGCCTCGAGGCCGCCGGTCTCGAGGTGACCCGTTCGCTGGTCGGCAACTACATCACCTCGCTGGAAATGCAGGGATGTTCCGTTACAGTGCTCAAGCTGGACGCCGAGCTCACGGAGCTCTGGGACGCTCCGGTCAATACCGTCGCCCTCAGGAGAGGTGTCTGAATGTCGAGTCTCGACGTGGAATGGGCCAAGGACTGGATGCGACGGTCCTCCGCCATGCTGACCGAGCACCGCATGGAACTCATCGATCTTGACCGCGCCATCGGTGACGGCGATCACGGCGAGAACATGGCGCGCGGCTTCGCCGCCCTGGTCGTGAAGCTGGACGAGGCGCCACCCGAAGACATCGCCGGCGTGTTCAAGCTGGTCGCGATGACCCTGATGTCGAAGGTGGGCGGCGCGTCCGGGCCTCTGTACGGCACGGCATTCATGCGGGCGTCCAAGGCGGCCGAGGGCGACCTGGAATCGGACGGGGTTGTCGCGCTGTGCGAGGCCGCCCTGGACGGCATCGTCTCCCGGGGCAAGGCGACCACCGGCGAGAAGACCATGGTGGACGCCTGGACGCCGGCGATCGCGGCGGCCAAGGAAGCCGCGGCGGACGGCAGGAGCCCTGCCGAGACACTGCGCGCCGCCGCGGATGCTGCAGCGGCGGGAGCCGAGGCCACGATTCCGATGAAAGCGACGAAGGGACGGGCGTCCTACCTGGGCGACCGGTCGATCGGGCACCAGGATCCCGGCGCTACCTCCACCGCGTACCTGCTGGCGGAAGCGGCCGACGCCGCGGACGCCGCGCAGGGCTGAGGCCGGCGAATGAGCGTCGCCCTGGTGATCGTGTCGCACTCGGCGAAGCTCGCCGAGGGCGTCGTCGAACTGGCGTCCCAGATGGCCCGGAACGTGCAATTCCGGGCCGCGGGCGGCACCGACAGCGGCGGCATCGGCACGTCCTTCGACGCCGTGCTGGCGGCGGTGGAGGAACTGACTGGTGAGGGTCACGAGGTGGCCATCCTGACCGACCTGGGTTCGGCGGACATGACCGTCGACAGCGTTCTCGAGATGGTCGACTCCGACGTCGTCCGATACTGCCGGGGGCCGCTGGTCGAAGGTGCCGTCTCGGCCGCCGTGACAGCTCAGGTGGGTGGCGACCTGGACGCCGTCGAACAGGCCGCGAAGGCCCTCGACGCGTTCGGTTGACCATCGGCGTAACCCGATCGGTACAGGGGGTCAATAGACTGCGCCTCACGACGAAGGGGTGAGCGTTGAGTCTGGACACGGTGCTGCTGCTCGGTGCCGTGATGCTCTTGGCGGCCCTCGGAGCCGCCCGGCTGTCGTCCTCGCTCGGCCTGCCCTCACTGCTGCTGTTCCTGGTACTCGGCCTGGCGCTGGGCACCTTCGTGCCCTTCGACAACGCCGCCCTGGCCCATGATCTCGGTTTCGCCGCACTCGTGTTGATCCTTGCCGAGGGCGGTTTCACAACCCGCTGGCGCGAGATCCGTCCGGTGCTCGGTCTGGCCGCCCTGCTGGCCACCCTGGGGGTGGGGGTGTCGATCGCCGCGATGGCGGCCTTCGCACACCTGGTGCTCGGACTGGACCTGTCCAAGGCGGTTCTCTTGGGGGCGATCACCGCCCCGACTGACTCGGCCGCGGTGTTCTCGGTGCTGCGCAAGGTGCCGGTGCCTGGCCGGTTGCGAGCGATCCTCGAGGCGGAATCGGGCCTCAACGACGCACCGGTCGTGCTGCTCACGGTGGCCGCAACCGCGTGGGCGCTGGGCGAGCCAATGCACGGTGGCCCCGTCGAGCTGGTCGGTATGATCGCGTTCGAATTGCTGGGCGGCCTGGTCCTCGGGGTTTTCATCGGCTGGCTGGGCGCGCGGGTGATGAAGCGGATCGCCCTGCCCGCGTCCGGGCTCTACCCGTTGGGTGCGATGGGTTGGGCGCTGCTCGCCTACGGATCAGGGGTCTGGCTGCACGTCTCCGGCTTCGCCGCCGTCTATCTGTGCGCGATGGTGCTCGGCAACTCCGACCTGCCGCACCGCAACGCCACCCGGTCCTTCGCCGAAGGGGTCGGGTGGGTGGCCCAGATCGGCCTTTTCGTGATGCTCGGGTTGCTCGCCACGCCGGCCCGGATGCAGCCGGGGACCGTGCTCAACGGACTGCTGGCGGGTCTGTTCCTGACCCTCATCGCCCGGCCACTGTCGGTATTGGCCTGCGTCACCTGGTTCAGGATGCCCTGGCGCGAACAGGCGTTCCTGTCCTGGGCCGGGCTGCGCGGCGCGGTGCCGATCATCATGGCGACCGTGCCGCTCGCATCCCCGTTGCCGGTGGCCCCGGCGCTGTTCGACCTGGTGTTCGTCTTCGTGGTCGTCTACACCACCCTGCAGGCACCGACGCTGGGCTGGGTGGCGCGCAAGCTGGGCGTGGCCACCGGCTACGACGCGGTCGACATCGAGGTGGAGGTCGCCCCGCTGGACAAGATCCAGGCCGACTTCATGCAGATCAAGGTGCCGCCCGGATCGCACCTGCACGGGGTCACCATTGTTGAGTTACGGCTGCCGCCGAGCACCGTGGTGTCGCTGATCATCCGCGACGGCACCCCGTTCGCGCCCGGGGCGACGGACATTATCCGCGGTGGTGACGAGTTGCTCGTAGTGGTGCCGTCCCGCTATCGCGACAAGGTGGAGACCCGGCTGAAACAGGTCGGACGGAGTGGGCGTTTGTCGCGGTGGCACGACGACCGGTAGCGCGCCCGACAGGTGCTAGGACTTGGTGGGCGACGGCCTCGGCGTCGGTACGGCGCTGGCGGCCGCGTCCGGCAGTGCGGGCAGGCAGACCGGCCCGGTGACCGCGATGAAGGTCTTGGGGTTCGTCCGGTAGCCGGCGAAGTCGTCACCGATCAGCACGTCGACCACATGGTCCACCCGGCCGTCGCCCTGCACCTTCGCGTCCTTGAAGAAACCGGCGACCAACTGCACCTCGGGGGAGTCCTTGGAGTTGCCCACGACCACGGTCTGGGCGAGTCGTTCCTCGCTGTTGTTGACCTTGACGATGTAGAAACCCTGGGACCGCAGCGACGTCGAGACCCGCTTCGCCAAGCCGCCGCGCAGGCCGGCGTTGAGCGTGCGGACGGTCACGTTCTGCGGCACCAGCCGTCCACCCACATCGGTATTCACGCAGGGCTCCGGCGCCCGGGGCGGAATCGCCGCGGTCGCATTGCGGAAGCCCCACAGCCCACCGAAAACGACGAGTGCGAGCAGCGCAATCAATGTCACGGGGGTCTTGACCACCCTGATGACCTGCCGCACGCTGCCTCTTTCTATTGCCTGAAACCTCGAACCATGCTACTTGAGTTCCAGCACCCTCGCGTGCATGGTCTGCCGCTGTTGCAGCGCGGCGCGCAGGGCGCGGTGCAGACCGTCCTCCAAGTAGTAGTCGCCGTTCCACAGGATGACGTGCGCGAACAGGTCACCGTAGAACGTCGAATCGTCCTCGAGCAACTGTTCGAGGTCGAGGGTGCGCTTGGTGGTGACCAGTTGGTCGAGCCGGATCTGCTGCGGGGCAATGGCAGCCCACTGCCGCTGCACGTAGCGGTGCTCGGGGTAGGGGCGCTCCTCGCCGACTCGCTTGAAGATCACCGTCTCAGTCTAGGCGAGGGTGCCCGTATGATCTGGGCTCATGGGTTCCCCGGACACCGCAGACATCATCAAGGGCTACACCTTCGACACCGATTCGATCGAGCTGGGGGTGTTGATCGAGGACGGGACGCCTGCTCCCGACGCGAAGATCCGGATCTCGTTGTCGATGCTGAACCGGCACGGCCTGGTCGCCGGCGCCACCGGCACCGGTAAGACCAAGACCCTGCAACTGATGGCCGAACAGATCGCCCGCGCCGGCGTCTCGGTGTTCGCCGCCGACATCAAGGGCGACCTCTCCGGCCTGGCACTGCCCGGAACGTCATCGGACAAACTGCTGGCGCGCACGACCGCGATCGGGCAGAACTGGCAGCCGCACGGCTGCCCGGTGGAGTTCTACGCGCTCGGCGGCCAGGGCCAGGGGGTGCCGTTGCGCGCCACGGTCAGCTCGTTCGGCCCGATCCTGCTCAGCAAGGTGCTGGGGCTGAACGAAACCCAGGAATCGACCCTGGGCCTCGTCTTCCACTACTGCGACACCCAGGGCCTGCCGTTGCTCGATCTCGAGGACCTGCGCGCCGTGCTCGGCTTTCTCACCTCTCCCGAGGGCAAGGCGGACGTGAAGCAGCTCGGCGGGGTCTCCGCCGCCACGGCTGGGGTGATCCTGCGGTCCCTGGTCACCCTGCAGACGCAGGGAGCGGACGCGTTCTTCGGCGAGACCGAGTTCGACACCAGTGACCTGATCCGCACCACGGCCGACGGACAGGGGGTGATCTCGCTGCTCGAGTTGCCGAACCTGCAGGACCGTCCCGCGATCTTCTCCACGTTCCTGATGTGGCTGCTGGCCGACCTGTTCCACGACCTGCCCGAGGTCGGCGACGTCGACAAGCCGAAGCTGGTGTTCTTCTTCGACGAGGCGCACCTGTTGTTCGCGGACGCGTCCAAGGCGTTCCTGCAGGCGATCGCGCAGACCGTCCGGCTGGTCAGGTCCAAGGGCGTCGGCATCTTCTTCGTCACCCAGACGCCCAAGGATGTGCCGGACGACGTGCTGGCCCAGCTCGGTTCGCGGGTGCAGCACCAGTTGCGGGCGCACACGCCCAACGACGCCAAGGCGTTGAAGGCGACCGTGGCCACCTACCCCAACTCGGCCTACGACCTGACGGAGGTGCTGCAGGGCCTGGGCATCGGTGAGGCGATCGTCACCGTGCTGAACCCCAACGGCGCACCGACGCCAGTGGCGTGGACGCGGATGCGCGCGCCCGAGGCGTCCATGAACCCGATGGACGCGGCCATGATGTCCGGTGGCATCGCCCAGTCGCAGATGACGGCCAAGTACGGCCAGGCGATCAACCGCGACTCCGCCTACGAAATGCTCACCCGCAAGCTCGAGGCCGGCCGCGCCGCCGCTTCGCAGGAGGCGGAGCGGGCCGAGCAGGAGAAGCAGGCCGCCCAGCAGGCCAAGGTGCAGCAGAAGTCGTCCGGCACGCGGGCGAGCAGCCGTCCGCCGGCCAAGAGTGGCGTCGAGAAGGTGCTCAGCTCGCCGACGTTCTGGAACAAGGTGATCACCGTGGGCGGCGAGATCGCCCGAGGCATGTTCGGTACCGCCAGAAAGAAGTAGCCGGTAGCGCTGGTCGAGCTTGTCGAGACCGTTCTCGCCAGGCCACAGAGCTCAGCCGCGCGCGTCCCAGGCCTGCTGCAATCCGCGGCTGAACGTTTCGGTCGGTTGGGCGCCGCTGATTCCGTAGGAATCATCGATCACGAAGAACGGCACGCCGGTGGCACCGTAGGCGCGGGCCTGCTCGACGTCGGCGGTGACCGCATCGTCGAACTCGTCGCTGCCGAGCACCGCGTCCACCCTGGCCGGGTCGAGGCCGGCATCGACTGCGGCGGCGCGCAGCAGCGCGTGATCGGCGGGGTTGAGGGCTTCCACGAAGTAGTTCTTCAGCAGCGTCTCGTTGAGCCTGACCTGGGCATCGGGTGCGCCCTCGGCGCGGGCCAGCTGCAGCAGCCTGTGCGCGTCGCGGGTGTTCGCGTGCGGGGCATCGGCCTGCCGGAAGGTCAGCCCCTCTTCGGCGGCCATGGCGTCCACGCCGGCCATGGTCCGCAGCGCCTGCGCGTGACTCATCCGGTACTTGCGTGCCAGTGCCTCCGGCACCTTTTCGGTGGGGGTCGCGGGAGCGTCCGGGTCGAGCTCGAACGATCGGTAGACCAATTCGACTTCGTCGCCATGGTCGAACTCGGCGAGGGCGGTCTCCAGGCGGCGTTTGCCGATGTAGCAGAAGGGGCACACGACGTCCGACCAGATCTCCACGCGCACGACGGAACAACCCCGACTGGGTCGGGGTTGTTCCGGTCCATCGGGTGGATCCGGGACGGTGGCTCAGTTGAAGAACGCCCGGACGCCGGAGTTCTGCCAGCCGGTGGTGGCCGACATCACGCCGTTGTCGGAGTGGACCTAGAACTTGATCCGCTGGTACATCTCCTCCTGTCCCCATCTCGGCGTCGACCAGGGTGCGGTAGTTGTGCAGCGTGGTCACGCCGCTCGCGGTGAAGGTGCTGGTGCCGACCTTGTCGTCACCGTTGGGCCACGGATCCTCCTCCCAACGCTCCTGGGTGATGTGGGCGTGCCGACCGGACGAACAGTTCACCGAGATCTTGTAGTCGAGCACCTTCACACCAGCGGTGTTGGTGTACGAGTAGATCGGGGTGTACGGCGAGATGGTGCAGCCCGAGGCGGTGGTGGCGTGAGCGCTGCCGGCTCCGGCAATGGCGGCGACCGGCAGGGCGGTGGCGGCGATGGCTCCGGTGATGATGCGCCGGGCGTTCTTGGTGAGGGTCATGGCGACTCCTTTCGTGAGTGGCTAATGCCTGGTGAATCCCCCCAGGGACTGTTTCCCTGTGACTCAAGAATCGCTGTTTGACTAGGGGTGATGCGTCCGTCTGCGGACGGAAAACCGTCCGTATGCCTGGAGGCATACGGACGGGTCTCGACAGGCTCGACCGGCGGCGGTGCTAGCCGGTGTTCCGCAGGCCGGCGGCGACGCCGTTCACGGCCAGCAGCAGGGCGCGCTGCAGTTGCGGGTCGCGGTCGCCGGCCCGGAGCCGGGCCAGCATCGCCACCTGCAGGTAACTGACCGGGTCGAGGTAGGCGTCCCGCACGCTGAGCGTCCGCTTCAGCAGCGGCTGGTTGTCGAGCAGGTCGTCCTCGCCGGTGATCGCCAGGACGGCGGCCAGGGTGCGGGTGTGCTCGGCCTGGATGCTGTCGAAGACGTGGTGCAGCTGCGGGTCGACCAGCGAGGCCACATAGTGCTGCGCGACGTCCATCCGGGTCTTGGTCAGCGTCATCTCGACGTTGCTGATGAAGGTGCGGAAGAAGTGCCACTGGTCGTACATCTCAGCGAGTTGCTCGCCGTGACCGGCGGCCACCGCCGCGTCCAGCCCGCTGCCGACGCCGAACCACCCGGGCACGATCTGCCGCGACTGGGTCCAACCGAACACCCACGGGATCGCCCGCAGGCCCTCCAGGCCGCTGCCGCTGTCGGGACGCTTGGACGGCCGCGAGCCGAGCTTGAGCGCCCCCAACTGGTCGACCGGGGTGGACTGCCAGAAGTACGGCGGCAGGTCGGGGTCCTCGACCAGCCCGCGGTAGGCCACGAAGGCGTTGTCGGAGACGGCCTGCATGGTGGCGTCCCATTCGGCCAGTTGCTCGGGTGGCTGGCGCGAGGTCAGGTGCAGCGTGCTGGCCTCCAGCACCGCGGCGAGGGTCAACTCCAGGTTCTCGCGGGCCAGCGCCGGCAGGGTGTACTTGTCGGAGATCACCTCACCCTGCTCGGTGACCTTGATCTGCCCGCGCAGCGATCCGTACGGCTGGGCCAGGATCGCTTCATGGCTGGGGCCGCCACCGCGGCCGACGGTGCCGCCGCGGCCGTGGAACAGCCGCAGCTGGATGCCGTGCCCGGCCGCCACGTCGCGCAGCACGCGTTGGGCCCGGTGGATCTCCCACTGGCTGGTGGCGATGCCCGCGTCCTTATTGGAGTCGGAGTAGCCGAGCATCACCTCCTGCAGGTCGCCGCGCAGCCGGACAATCTCGCGGTAGGCGGGATCGCTGAGCAAGCGGTCCAGGATCTCGCCCGCCGTGCGAAGCTCGGCCACCGTCTCCAGCAACGGCACGAAACCGATGTGCGCGAAACCTTCGGTGACGTCGACCAGCCGGGCCTGCCGGGCGAGCAGCACCGCGGCCAGCAGGTCGTCCGCACCCCGGGTCATCGACACGATGTAGCTCTCGATGATCGCCCGGCCGAACCGCACATGGGCGTCGCCGATCGCCTCGAAGGTGGCGAAGGTGCGGGTGCCGTCCTCATCCAGCGGTGGCGGTGAGGGAGCGAGCGGACGACGCCGGCCGAGTTCGGCACTGAGCAGGTCGAAGCGTTCGGACGGGCTCAACTCGGCGTAGGGACGGTCGGACTCACCCAGCCGGTCGACCAGTTGGCCGATCGCGTGCTGGTGCTTTTCCGAGTGCTCGCGGACGTCCATCGTCGCCACCCCGAGACCGAACGCGCTGACGGTGCGGATCAGGGTGGTCAGCCGGCCGTCGGCCAGCAACTCGGCCCGGTTCGCGATCAGCGAACTGCGGACCAGGTCCAGATCGGCGATCAGCGCCGAGTTGCCCCGGTAGTCGTGACCCTCGCGGTGGGGCAGGTCGTCTGAGAGCCGGCTGCGGGTGTTCACCAGCTTCTGCCGCACGCAATGCAGCTTGAGCCGGTAGGGCTCCTCCTTGTGGATCCGGCGGACGTGCTCGTCCAGTTCGGGCAGGTTGGCCAGGTCGGCGTCCAGGCTGGCGGTCAACTCCGGGCTGACCCCCCGAAGCCGGCTCGACGTGGAGTCCTCGGCGATCACCGCGTCCAGCAGTCTCAACAGCACCCCGATGCCGACCACGTGCTGCCGGTAGAGCACCTCGAGGGTGGTGCGAGCGGTCACGTTGGGGTTGCCGTCGCGGTCGCCGCCGATCCAGTTGCCCAGCGCCAGCGGGGCCGCGGTGATCGGCAGGTAGCCGCCCTGCTGGGCGACCTCGTCAGCCAGGTCGTCCAGTAGTTCGGGCACCGTGCCCGCCATCAGCGACGCCGCGTAGAACATCACGTTGCGGGCCTCGTCCTCGACCGTCGGCTGATCGACCCGCAGTTCGTCGGTCTGCCACAGGGTTTCGATCACCCGCTTCAACTGACGGTCCCGGGCACGCTCCGCGCGAGGGCTGGGCTCGGCCGGTGAGGACAGCAGGGTGTCGCCAATATGCAGCAACTGGGTCAGGGTGGTGCGTCGGCTGGCCTCGGTCGGGTGCGCGGTGAACACCGGCCGCACCTGCAGCTTCGCCAACGCGGTGGTGAGGGCCGGGGCGCCGAGTTCGTCGGCCACCTTCTCGACCGCCTGGGCGAGCCAGCCGGTGTTCTCCGGACGATCGTCGAGGGCCCGGATCCGGGCCACCTGCTCGGCGATGTTGGCCAGGTGAAAATAGGTGCGGAACGCCCGGATCAGGTTGACCGCGGTGGGCAGGTCGGCGGCGCTGAGCCGCTTGGTCAGCGCCTGCTGGGCCTTGCGGTCGCCGCTCAGGGCTTCGCGGGACAGGTGCCGGATCGCCTCGATCTGGTCGACCAGTTCGGGCGACTCCTGCCGGGCGAGGGTCTCCCCCAGCAGTTCGCCGAGCCGGCGGATGTCGCGCCGCAACTGGGCGTCGTCGGATTCGTCGAGCATGCCGGGTGGTGCCGGGACGTCAGTCACGGGCAGCCCTCCCTCGTGCGGTCTGGAGCCGGCGACGACGCTGTCCGGACGAGGATGAGGCTAGCGGGAACCGCCCTCGGCGGCCCGGCGTCTCGGGAGGCGGGTGGCCCGGCGCTCAACCGGTTCGGACCAGGCCGGAGGTGAACGCCAACGCGGTGGCCTGGGCACGGTCCCGGCAGCCGGTCTTGAACAGGATCCTGGAGACGTGGGTCTTGATCGTGCCGATCCCGACGAACAGCCGGTCGGCGAGTTCGGCGTTGCTGAGGCCGTCGGCCAGCAGCGCCAGCACCTCGCGTTCGCGGGCGGTGAGCACGCCGATCAGTGCACCGGGAGCCCCGGCCCGGGGGTGGGCGGCCAGGGCGGCCAGCACCTGACCGGCGACCGCCGGATCGAGCCAGACCTCCCCGTCGTGCACCCGCCGGATCGCGGTCGGCAGGTCGTCCGGATTCCGTTTCAGCAGGTAACCGGAGGCCCCGGCGCGCAGCGCGTCCAGCACCTCGGGGTCGCCGTCGAACGTGGTCAGGATCAGTACCGGTGGGGCAGGATCGGCCGCGCAGAGCGCCCGGGTGGCCTCGATGCCGCCGACCCGGCGCATTCTGATGTCCATCAGCACCACGTCGGGACGGGTGTCTGCCACCAGGGCCGGTGCCTCATCGCCGTCGGTGGCCAGGCCGGTCACCTCCATGTCGTGCTGGGCATTGACCAGGGCCGCGACTCCGGCCCGGATCAGCGGGTCGTCCTCGACCACCGCCACCCGGATCGACCGCTCGTCCGTCATCGCGCACCCACCGGAAGCCGTGCCTCGAGCTTGAATCCGGAGCCGTGGGCTCCCGACTCCACGGCGCCCCCGACGGTGCGTAGCCGGTCGCTGAGTCCGGCCAGGCCGCGGCCTCCGGTGGCCGGCAGCGTGGGGCGGGGCGCGGTCGTCCGGGCGGGCTGGTCGATCACGTCGATGACGAGTTCGTCGGTTCCCCAGGCCAGCGAGACCAGGCACCGGGTGCCTGGCGGGGCGTACTTCAGGGTGTTCGTGATGCCCTCCTGGACCGCCCGGTAGGCGGCGGTGGACGCCGCGGGTTCCAGCGGACGCGGGATCCCGGACTGGGTGTGCACCATGTCGAGGCCCGCGGCGGTGCCCACGTCGAACAGGCTGGGCAGGTCGTCCAAGGTCGGCCCGGAACTGCCGTCGGGGCCGCGGGGCATCAACCTGAGGGCGGCCTGGATCTCTTCCATCGCCCGCCGGGCTGAGCGTTCGATGTCGTGCAGGGTGTCGGGATCGCCGGTGGCCGCGGCCCTGGCGGCGGACGCCTGAACCAGTACCGCGGTGATCGTGTTGGCCACCCCGTCGTGCAGTTCGCGGGCCAACTCGATCCGTTCGCTGGTCGCGGCCTCGACGTGCAGACGTTCCTGGTCGGCGTGCCAGTCGCGCAACTGCCTGCTGCGGTGGTGGACCCTGCGTCCCCAGGTCCAGGCGGCGGCGCCGGCGGCCAGGTGCAGGGCGGCGGCCTGGAGCACACCCGCCACCGTGTTCGACCACAATCCGAGGGTGAGCGCGTGGCACAGCAACGGCACCGCCACCAGCCAGCCCCACCGGGCGGTGCGCGAGGGTGTGTTGGCTGCCACGGCGAAGGTTGCCACCAGCAGCCCGGCCACCGGCTGCCAGAACGGGACGGCGACGGTGACCATGGCGAAGCAGAGCTGAACGCCGAACACCGGCAGCGGCCGCTGCCGCCGCCACAATAGGCTGGAATGGACCGAAACCGTGAGCAACACCGGTAGCCACAGCGGGATCGCGGCGCCGTTGGCCAGCGCGACGTCGCCGTCCCAGAACAGCAGGTCGACGGTGATCGCCGCGGCGACCACCAGCAGGCTGCGGCCGGTGGCGTTCATCAGTGTTGCTGGCACATGGTCAGCCACGGGAAGAAGATGCAGAAACCGTTGGCCGGCACGCTGCCCGGCGGGATCCCGCCGGGCCGCGGCGCCTTGGAGGCGGTGGCGAGTTCGATCGCCCACATGTCCAGCCCGGAGTCGTCCGAGGTTTCCCGAGGGCCGAAGTTGCTGACCGTGCGGGCTTCGGCGTGCGGGGTGGAACCCGACACCCAGGCGATGCCGACGTTGGTCGGAATGGCGCCGACCTTGAGTGCGGCCACCGCGTCCAGCTCGGCGAGCACCAGGGTGGACAGGGCGAGGGTGCCGATGCCCAGCGCCGTGACGTTGGTCGCGCCCGGTTGCCTCCCGAAGATCACCACGAAGAGCGGGGAGACCTCGGCTTCGTCCTCGCCGTCGGGCCGGACGATCACCGGGCGACCCACGGCGAGCTCGAGTTCGTGCAACTGACGTCGGAACTTCTTCGCTTGCTTGGCCATGGCGGGCCTCCTGTGCGGGTCGGTTGATCGACAGGTGTACGCCCTGACCGAGCCTGATACAAGGTCGTAGTTATGCGACCACAGGTCGTAGTTATGCGACCACAGCGCTCAGGAGATCCTGATGCCGTACAGCTTCTTGGCGTAGGTGCCGACCACCAGCATGTTGCCGTAGACGGCCGGGCTGGCCTCGATGTTCTGGTCGAGCTGCAGTGTCGAGTAGTCCTCCCCGGTGCTGGGGTTGAACAGGTGCAGCAGCCCGCTGGAGTCGCCCTGGATGCCGTACACGTGCCCGTCCTTGCCCTGCACCAGCACCGGCGAACTCCACGAGAAGGCACCCATCGTGCGTTGCCAGACGACCTGTCCGGTCCTCTTGTCGAGTGCGGCCAAAGTGCCCTGCTTGGCTGAGGCGGTCTTCGCAATGGTGACGAAGATCAGGTCGGAGACCTCGCCGAAGCCGAGCGCGGGAGTGGCCATCAGGCCACCGTTCACCGCCTTGTCGTAGTGCGCGTCGATCTGCCAGGTCCAGACCACCTTGCCGGTCAGTGCGTCCACCTTGCGGAACTGCACGGGCCCGGACGTGGCGCCCGCCTCGCCGCGCTTGTCCAACTCGTTGCCGGTGTAGAGGAACGGCCCCTGCGGCGTATCCTCCAGCACCACGGTGGCGTCGCTGTCGTCATCGACCGGCAGCACCCAGACCACCTGCATGGTGGTGGCGTCCCAGCAGATCAGGTGGCCGTCGTTGTCGCCGGCGAACATCAGGTTGCGGTAGGCGGCTGCCGACGACTCGATGCCGTGACGCAGGGACGCACCCTCGCCGGTGTCGTAGGACAGCTTGGTGAACGCCGGGGTGACGCTGACCGTCCTGGCCGCGGGGTCGAAGGCCGCGTTCAGCTTCACCTTGTAGACCAGGCCGTTCTCCGCCGGTTCGATCAGCGTGTCGGACGCGGCGTTGACCAGCGCCGAGGAGTCGAAGGCACCCCACGGGCGAGGGGCGACCGGATCGCTGCCGTTCCAGCCCGACACCTCCTTGTTCTGGATCAGGTCGAAGATCCGGTAGCGCCACTCGCCGGTCTTGTCGCCGTTCTCGTTCAGCCCCATCCCGGCGTACAGCAGTGGGTAGCCGCGCGGGTCGATGGAGCCGGTGCCCTTGAACGCGAAGCCGACGTCGATCGGCGCCTTGGTGTCGCGGCCGGTGGCCAGATCCTGCCGGTAGACCTTGCCGTCGACCACCGGATAGACCACCTCGACGAAGTTCGGGTCGTTGACGTAGGCGTCGTCCAGACCCATCGCCTGCTTGGTGGCTTGCGGCCAGTTCACCAGCAGCGGCTGGCCGGTCCAGCCCGCCCCGGCCCAGTACGACCCCTCGGCATGCACGTCGCCGGTCTCGCGCGTCCAGGCGACCTGCAGCCGCTTGGCGGAGATGTCCGCGGTGCCGTAGGCGGGTGCGTTGCGGTAGTTGTTGCCGCGGAAGGTGAGTACGCCGGGAACCTGGGTGTAGGTGGACGAGTCGCCGAAGGCCACCGGGCCGGCCGGCTGGTAGTTCGCGATCGGCTGGTTCTCGCCGTTGAAGAGCCGCCAGGTCACCGTGCCGTCGGTGCCGAACGGACGGCTGTACGCGCCGCCGCCCAGCGCGGCCGGGGGCGTCCAGCCGGGTAGTGAACCAAGGGCGATCTGCAGTGCAGCGGGGTCCGTCTGCGGATCGGCCGACGGCGACCCCGATGCGGTCGGCGAGTTCGGACGGCTCGACGCGACCAGCACGTCCGGCGCGGTGCAGGCACCCAGAGCGAGACTGCCTAGCAGCCCCAAAGCGGCAAGGGGAATCAGGCGCGATCGGGACGTTGGCACGCTTGGGAGTGTAGGCGCTGGGTCTGTTCGGCCCCTCAGAGGACGGGCCGGGTGCCCCAGATTCGCCTGATGTAGTCCCGCATCGACCGATCCGAGGAGAAGAAGCCGCTGCGGGCCACGTTCAGCACTGCGGAGCGCGTCCAGGCCTCGGTGTCGGCGTAGTAGGCGTCCACCCTGCCCTGGGCCTCAATGTAGGAGGCGAAGTCGGCCATGGCCATGAACCGGTCGTTGTGCACCAGGTTCGACACCACCGGCTCGAACGTCTGGCGGTCGCCATCGGAGAATCGGCCGGACGCGATCAGGTCGAGCGTGGCCTTCAGTTGCGGGTCCGTCTCGTAGTACCTGCCCGGGTCGTAGCCCGTGGCGCCGAGTTCGGCGACCTGTGGCTCGTCCATGCCGAACAGGAAGAAGTTGTCGTCACCGACCAGTTCCCGGATCTCCACGTTCGCGCCGTCGTCGGTGCCGATGGTGAGCGCACCGTTGAGCGCGAACTTCATGTTGCCGGTTCCGGAGGCTTCCATGCCGGCCTGCGAAATCTGCTCGGACAGATCCGCGGCCGGGATCAGCCGCTCGGCCAGGGTGACGTTGTAGTTCTCGGGGAAGAAGACCTTGAGTCGGCCCTCGACGGCCGGATCGTTGTTCACCACCATGCCGACCTTGTTGATCAGGTGGATGATGTTCTTGGCCATCCGGTATCCGGGTGCGGCCTTGGCTCCGAACACGAAGGTGCGCGGAGTGACGTCCGCGACATCGAGCTTGCCGGAGCTGATCTGCTCATACAGCGACACGATGTGCAGCACCTTGAGGGTCTGCCGCTTGTACTCGTGCAGTCGCTTCACCATCACGTCGAGCATGTGATCGGTCGGCAACTCGATCCCGTCCCGCACCCGAAGCCGGTCGCGCAGCCGGACCTTGTTGGCGGTCTTGGCCTCGCGGAAGGACGCCCTGAAGTCCGGGTCCTCGGCGTAGGGCTCCAACTCTTGCAGCCGCTCCAGGTCGGTCACCCAGCCGGTGCCGATCGCATCGGTGATCAGGTCCGACAGGTGCGGGTTGGCCAACTTCATGAACCGGCGCGGGGTGACGCCGTTGGTGACATTCGTGAACTTGTCGGGCCAGAGCTCGGCGAACTCGTTGAGTACCTTGTCACGCAGCAACTGGGAATGGAGCGCGGCGACTCCGTTGACCTTGATTCCGGCGACCGTGGCCAGGAACGCCATCCTGACACCGCGTTCTGGGTACTCGGCGATGATCGACATCCGGCTGAGCCGCAGATAGTCGTCCGGCCAGGTCTCGCGGACCAACTCGACGAACTCGGTGTTGATCCGGTAGATGATCTCGAGATGCCGCGGCAGCAGCCGCCCGAGCAGCTCCACCGGCCAGACCTCGAGGGCCTCGGGCAGCAGGGTGTGACAGGTGTAGGCGAAGCACTTGCTGGTGATCGCCCAGGCCTCGTCCCACTCGAACCCGCGCTCGTCGATCAGGATCCGCATCAACTCCGGTACCGCGATCACCGGGTGGGTGTCGTTCAACTGGAAGATCACCCGCTCGGGCAGGTTGCGCAGGTCGAAGTCGGGCCCCTGGACGTCGATGAAGTCGCGCAGCGAGCAGGCCACGAAGAAGTACTGCTGCTGCAACCGCAACTCCTTGCCCTGCGGGGTGGAGTCCTCGGGGTACAACACCTTGGAGATGTTCTCGGCGAAGGTCTGGGCGCGGACGGCCTGCGCGTAGTCGCCCGCGTTGAAGATCTGTAGGTCGAACGCCCGAGTGGCCTGGGCGCTCCACAGCTTGAGCGTGTTGACCCGGCCGTTGAGGTAGCCGGGAACCATGTAGTTGTAGGGAACCCCCCGAACATCCCACTCCGGACGCCAGACCGAGCGTTCCACGCCGGCCTCGTCGGTGACCGTCTCGACGTGCCCGCCGAAGTGCACCAGGACCGCCGACTCGGGGTGAGCGATCTCCCACGGGTTGCCGAGAGCAAGCCATGAGTCGGGTTGTTCGACCTGCTCGCCGTCGACGAACGTCTGCCTGAAGATGCCGTACTCATAACGGATTCCGTAGCCGGTGCAGGGGACGTTCATGGTCGCCAGCGAGTCGATGAAACAGGCCGCCAACCGGCCAAGACCTCCGTTGCCCAATCCCGGCTCCACCTCTTGCGAGCGCAGCTTGGCCAGGCTCAGCCCGCAGGCCTTGAGCGCCCTTTCGGCGATGTCATTGAGATCGGCGGCCAGCAGGTTGTTGCCCAACTGTCGCCCGAGCAGGTATTCCGCGGAGAGGTACGCAACGGTCTTGGGCTGAATCTCCCGATTCTTGCGCATGGTCTCCAGCCAGCGGGCGGTCAGGTAGTTGCGCACGGTGTGCGCCAGCGCCGTGTACTGGTCGTTGATCGACGACCGCGACAATGCCACACCCAGGTCGGTGTTGAGTTCATGGAGGAACTCCTTCACGAAGCCGTCCACGGTGTGCGGGGGTGCGATCACCCGCGCCAGTGCGAGCGGGTGGGTCTGTGGAAAGTCCGTGCCCCGGTGGTGAGGACCGATCGTGGGGGTTTCGTCAGCCGGTTGCATCGGCGAGGCTGCGGACATCGGCGAAATGAGCTCAGACATGCGGCTAACCGTAGTGCTCGAATGTTACGGGCGCCGCATGCCG
This sequence comes from uncultured Actinomycetota bacterium, assembly GCA_963697765.1. Lineage (GTDB taxonomy): Bacteria > Actinomycetota > Actinomycetes > Propionibacteriales > Propionibacteriaceae > Micropruina. The sequence continues at coordinate 548,981 of CAVOPC010000002.1, read as the reverse complement.
GACGTCCGCGGATTCGTGGCTGATCTCCGCTCGCCTACGATGCCGTCATGACGATCGATCCGGCCGACGTGGTGGTGATCGGGGCTGGGCTGGCCGGCTTGGTGGCGGCCTGCGAAGCGGCAGAGGCGGGCCGGACCGTGCTCGTACTCGACCAGGAAGCCGAGCAGTCGTTGGGCGGACAGGCGCACTGGTCGCTCGGCGGCATCTTTCTGGTCGACTCACGCGAGCAGCGTCGGCTGGGCGTGACCGACTCGCTGGAGTTGGCCCGCGAGGACTGGTTCGGCAGCGCCCGCTTCGATCGCCCCGAGGACTACTGGCCGCGGCACTGGGCCGAGGCGTTCCTGGAGTTCGCCGCCGGTGAGGCAAGATCCTGGTTGCGCCACCAGGGGGTGCGGTTCTTTCCCGTGGTCGGCTGGGCCGAGCGGGGCGACCTGCGTCCGGGTGGTCACGGCAACTCGGTGCCGCGGTTCCACATCACCTGGGGTACGGGGCCCGGCGTGCTGCGGCCGTTCATCAAGCGCGCCGAGGCAGCAGTGCAGGCTGGCCGGTTGCGGTTCGGGTTCCGGCACCGGGCCGACGAACTGATCGTGGCCGATGGCGCCGTGGTCGGCGTGCGCGGCGTCGTCCTGGAGCCGAGCGAGGTGCCGCGCGGGGTGGCGTCCTCCCGCACCGTGGTCGGCGACTTCCAGGTCGGCGCGGGTGCCGTGCTGGTGACCTCGGGCGGCATCGGCGGCAACCTGGACCTGGTCCGCGCGGCCTGGCCGGAGCGGCTGGGGGCACCACCGGCCTCCATGGTGGCCGGCGTACCCGCGCATGTGGACGGCCGGATGCTCGGGATCACCGAATCCGCCGGTGCCAGGATCATCAACGCCGACCGGATGTGGCACTACACCGAGGGGCTGCGGAACTGGAATCCGGTGTGGGAGAACCACGGAATCCGCATCCTGCCGGGGCCGTCGTCGCTGTGGCTGGACGCCGCTGGAAACCGGCTGCCCAAACCCTGTCTACCCGGGCTTCGACACCCTCGGCACGCTGAAGCACCTGCGCAGCACCGGCGCCGACCACAGTTGGTTCGTGCTGACCCAGAAGGTGATCGAGAAGGAGTTCGCGCTTTCGGGGTCGGAGCAGAATCCCGACCTGACCGGACGGTCCATCCCGCTGCTGCTGAAACGGGTGCTGCCCGGCGCGCCCGGACCTGTGGAGGCCTTCAAGGAGTTCGGCGCCGACTTCGTGGTCGCCGACGACGTCGAGGAATTAGTCCGCGGCATGAACCGGATCGCTCCTGAAGCCACCATCGACGGCCTGGCACTCGCCGACCTGATCGCCGAGCACGACTCCGAGGCTCTCGCGGAGCAGCCGAGCGACCCTCAGCAGGTGGCCGTCCGAAAGGCCCGGAAATACCTCGGCGACAAGCTCATTCGGGTGGCTGTGCCGCATGCGTTCGGCGACCCGGCGAACGGGCCGCTAATTGCGGTCAAGTTACACATTCTGACCCGCAAGACCCTTGGCGGGCTGGAGACCGACCTGTCCGCGCGCTGCCTGCGTGCGGACGGGTCGGTGCTGCCCGGGTTGTTCGCCGCCGGTGAGGCGGCGGGCTTCGGCGGCGGTGGAATGCACGGCTACAACGCGCTCGAGGGGACTTTCCTGGGTGGCTGCCTGTTCAGTGGCCGGACGGCCGGCCGGGCGGCGGCCACCGCCACCGGGCCGGGTAGCGTCGCGTGATGGCAGGCAAACTCCTTGCACTGATCGCCGGCCCCGTTCTGGTTTCACTCGGGGCGTGCAGCGCCGCCCCGGCACCGGTCACTGCCGGCCCCACCGCGACGGCGGCCGCGCCGTCGGCCTCAGCCGCGCCGGTCACGGCCGCGGCGGGAAAGCCGTTCGCCGTGCAGGACCTCGGCAGGTTCGACCAACCGTGGGCGATGACCTTTCTGCCCGGCACGTCCGATGCCCTGATCACCCAGCGCGGCGGGACGCTGAAGCTGCGGCTGGCCGACGGACGGGTGCTCGACGTCGCCGGCGTTCCCTCGGTTGCGGCGGCTGGTCAGGGCGGATTGGGCGACATCATCGCCGCGCCGACCTACGCCGCCGACAGAACCGTCTATCTGAGCTGGGCGGCGGCAGGTGGCGATAAATCGGGCGCCGAAGTGGGCCGGGCCACCCTGGCCGCCGACGGCTCCAGTGCCCGGCTGGTCGATCTGACCACGATCTGGCGGCAGCAGCCGAAGACCACCGGCACCGGACATTACGGCCACCGGTTGGCCTTCTCGCCCGACGGCAGATTCCTGTTCATCACCTCGGGTGAGCGGCAGAAGTTCGATCCTGCGCAGGATCTGGGCACCAACCTCGGCAAGGTGCTCAGGCTGAACCCGGACGGCAGCCCGGCGGCCGGCAACCCGTTCGCCGACCGCGGCGGGGTGGCCGCCGAGATCTGGACCGACGGCCACCGGAACCCGCTCGGTATCGCCTTCGACTCGTCCGGCAACCTGTGGAGCAGCGAAATGGGGCCGCGCGGCGGCGACGAACTCAACCTGATCGTCCCGGGCCGCAACTACGGGTGGCCGAAGGTGTCCAATGGCTCGCAGTACAGCGGTGAGGACATCCCCGACCACGCCGCAGGCGACGGCTTCGAGGCACCGAAGGCGTGGTGGAACCCGTCGATCTCGCCCAGCTCGCTGATGATCTACACCGGGTCGGAGTTTCCCGACTGGAACGGCGATGCGTTCATCGGCGCCCTGTCGGGGCAGGCGCTGATCCGGGTTCACCTGGACGGCGCAACCGCCACGAAGGCGGACCAGTGGGCCATGGGGGCGCGGATCCGTGAGGTCGAACAGGCACCGGACGGCACCATCTGGGTGCTCGAGGACGGCCCCGGCGGACGCCTGTTGCGGCTCACCAAGCCCTAACCCGTCCGTCATCCCGGGCCAGCCCCAGGGATCTCTCCCGTCGAGCATGCAGCCGACCAGGCGTTCACAGTCGTTGTGTGAAAACTCTTTCAAGGGGCTTTGGTTTGTGGGATTTCCCTGTCGTTTCGAGGGTCTTCATCGTAGGGTGAAGGCAACCTGTCGCCATCGGCTCACTGTCGAGCCGTGAGGAGATCCACCATGTCCACCGATCCGCTCGTCATCGCGATCGACACCTCGACCACCGCAACCAAGGCGATCATCGTCAACTCCGACGGCAAGGTGTTGGCCACCGGCAAGCGCGACATTCCGCTGAAGAACCCGCGCACCAGCTTCTACGAGCACAACCCGCTCGACTGGTGGACGACCACCGACGCCGCGATCGCCGAGGCGGTCGGCCAGCTCAGCGCCGACGAGAAGTCGCGGATCGCCGCCATGGGTATCACCCACCAGCGCGAAACCTTCGCCCCCTTCGACGCCGACGGCAACCCGCTGCGGGACGGCATCCTGTGGATGGACGGTCGGGCCACCGACCAGATCCTCGCCTACGGCACCCCCGAGATCCATGCCAAGTCCGGCAAGCCGGCCGACATCACCCCGGCGTTGTACAAGATGGCCTGGGTCAAGGAGAACGAGCCCGAGATTTTTCCCGCCGCCCACAAGGTCGTCGAGGTGCACGGCTACGTGGTGTTCAAGCTGACCGGCCAGTGGACCTCGTCGGTCGCCTGCGCCGACTCCCTCGGCCTGTTCGACATCGCCGCGCAGGACTACGACTCCGAACTGCTGGAGATCGCCGGCGTCACCCGTGAGCAGATGGCCGACCTGGTCAAGCCGGGCCAGGTGATCGGCGACATCAAGCCTGAGATCACCCGCGCGTGGGGCCTGCAGCAGACCGTTCCGCTGGTGGCCGGCATGGGCGACGGCCAGGCGGCCGGCGTCGGAGCGGCCGCGGTGTCCGCCGACACCATGTACCTCAACCTGGGCACCGCCGTGGTGGCCGGCCTGCACGGCCCCGACTACGCCTACGGCAAGGCCTATCGCACGCTCGCGGCCGGCATTCCGGACTGGTACGACTTCGAGTTGTTGCTCAGCTCGGGCGCCTTCCTGGCCACCTGGTTCCGCGAGGCCCTGGGCAACCCGGCGCTGGGCGCGCGGGTCGACCCCGAACTCGAAGCGGACGCCACGGCGCTTCCCGTGGGGTCGCTCGGCCTGATCACCATGCCGTACTGGAACGCCGTCCAGACCCCGCATTGGGACCCGGTGGCCCGCGGTGCCGCGGTCGGCTGGCGGGGCATCCACAACCGTCCGGCCATGTACCGCTCGATCCTGGAATCGATCGGCCTGGAGATGCGCGGCGGCCTGGAGGGGCTGGAAGCCGACACCGGCAACAAGGTCACTCAGATCCGGTCGATGGGCGGCGGCAACCGCAGCAAGCTGTGGCGGCAGATCATGACCGACGCGATGGGCGTGCCGATCACCGCCTGCACCGAGGACGAGATCTCGGCGCTGGGGGCCGCGGTGGCGGCCATGTCGATCACCGGGGTGCACGGCGAGCCGGACATTGCGGCCTACGCCGAGAAGATGGCCCAGTTCGGCGACACCACCGAGCCGAACCAGGAGAACTCCGAGATCTACGGCGAACTGCTCGAGATCCAACGCAAGATCTACCCCGCCCTGAAGGACATCAACAACGACATCAACGCGTTCATGAAGCGGCACCCGGGCTGACCGCCGGGACGAGGAGTGTGACTGATGCGAGCCTGGATCTTCCATGCCCCCGGCGACCTGCGCCTGGAGGACGTCGAGCCGTCCGTCCCCGGACCCGGCGAGGTAGCGGTCGAGATCAGGGCGGCGGCCACCTGCGGCACCGACCTGAAGAGCTACCGGCGGGGCCACCCGACCCTGTTCCCGAGCCTGCCGGCCCGCTTCGGGCACGAGTTCGCCGGGGTGGTCACCGAGGTCGGTGACGGGGTGACGACGTTCGCGCCCGGCCAGCGGGTGGTCGCGGCCAACACCTGCCCGTGCGGCTCGTGCTGGGCGTGCACGATCGGCCGCGAGTCGCTGTGCGAGAACCTGCAGTACCTCAACGGCGCCTTCGCCGAGCAGATCGTCATTCCGAGGGCGATCGTCGAGCGGAACACCTACGCCATTCCCGACACACTGCCGTTCGAGGCGGCGGCGCCGCTGGAGCCGCTGGCCACGGTGGTGCACGGCATGTCCGAAAGCGGCATAGCGCTGGGCGACACGGTGGTGGTGAACGGAGCCGGGCCGATCGGCCAGATGTACATCCGGCTCGCCCAGTTGCGCGGGGCGTCGGTGATCGCGGCCGACATGTCACCCGGACGACTGGCGCAGGCGTCCGAGGCAGGGGCGATCGCCACGGTGGACCTCACCGGGGTCGAGACGGTCGCTGACAAGGCCGAGCTGATCAGGGCGGCGACCCCGCACGGACGCGGTGCCGACGTCGCGATCGAGGCGGTCGGTCTGCCCGAGGTCTGGGAGCAGACCGTGCAGTCCCTGCGGCCGGGCGGCACCGCGGTGCTGTTCGGCGGCCCCAAGGCGGGTTCAACGTTCACCGTCGACGCCGTCGCCATGCACTACCTGGAGTACAAGCTGGTGGGCGTGTACCACCACGCCCCGCGCTACGTGCAGATCGCGGTCAACCTGCTGTCGACCGGCATGTTCGACGGCCTGACACTGTGCAGCGAGGTGCGTCCGTTGGAGGCGTTGATCGACTCGCTCGAGGACATGTCCCGCGGCGTGGGCAGCAAGTACATCCTGCAACCGTGAAGGAGGACGCATGATGCTGGCCGGCGAACGCAGGCAGATCGTCGAGGCCTGCCGGTTCATGCAGCGCGAGAACCTCGTGGTCGGAACGGCCGGCAACGTGTCGGTGCGGGTCGGTGATTTGATCGCCATCTCGCCCAGCGGCGTGCCGTACGAGACGATGACCGCGACGGACGTCGTGGTGACCGATCTGGCCGGTGCGACGGTCGACGGAGCCCTCAGCCCGTCCAGCGAACTGCCGTTGCACCTGGCCGTGTACGCGGCCACCGACGCCGTTGCGATCACCCACAACCACGCCCCGGCGTCCACCGCGCTCGGCCTGGTGGTGGACGAGATCCCCGCCTCGCACTATTACACAGCGATGTTCGGCGGGGTGGTGCGGGTGGCGCCGTACGCGCCCTTCGGCACCGATGAGCTCGCCACCAACGTCGCCACCGCGCTGGCCGGTCGCAGCGGTGCGCTGATGGGCAACCATGGTGCGATCACCATCGGCCCGACGCTCGACAAGGCGCTCGCGCTGCTGCCCTACCTGGAATACATCTGCGACATCCACCTGCGCGCGCTGTCCACCGGGCTGCCGGTGAAGCTCGTGCCGCCCGACCTGCTGCGCGTCGCGGTCGACGGCATGGCGACCTACGGCCAGCAACCCACGTCCGCCTAGCAAGGAGCAAACAAATGGCTGTCATCACGATTCTCGGCGCCGGAGCCATGGGCTCCGCGCTCGCCACTCCACTCACGCAGGCCGGCTGGGAGACCCGGCTGTGGGGCACCTGGCTCGACGACCACCTGATCGACGCCTGCGAGGCCGGTGACGCGCACCCACGCACCAAGGTGCCGTTGGCGTCCGGCACCGCGCTGTACCGCTCCGACGACCTGGACGAGGCGCTGGACGGCGCGGACGCGGTGTTCATCGCGGTGGCGTCCGGCGGCGTGCCGAAGGTGACGGAACTGGCGCTGCCGGCGATCGCGAAGGCGTCGGTGCTGCTCTGCACGTCCAAGGGGTTCTGGACCGACCCCGGAGGCCGGGTCCGGTTGTTGCCGGACGCGATCCGCACCATCGCCGCCGAGAACGGCGCGCTGATTCCGCCGATCGTCGCGGTCGGGGGTCCGTGCAAGGCCAACGAGGTCGCCGCCGGCAAGCCCACGGCCACCATCTACGGGTCGCTGGACGAGGCCGTCGCGGCGCGGATGGCCAGGGAGATCTCCACCGACGTCTATCGGATCGAGCCGACCGCGGACGAGCCGGGGGTGGAGGTCTGCGCGCCGATGAAGAACGTGTACGCGATCGCGTTGGGCATCGCCGACGGTTTGGAGGAGGCCACCGGCTTCGCCCACCATAACCTCAAGTCGGCGATCTTCGCCCAGGCGGTCCGCGAGATGTCGATCGTCTCGGTCGCCTTCGGTGCCCGTCCGGAGACCGCGTACGGCCTGGCCGGCGTCGGTGACCTGGAGGTGACCGGGCTGTCCGGACGCAACAAGGTCTACGGCGTACGGATCGGCAGGGGCGAGGGCGCCCACGAGGCGTTGGCGGCGATGGAGGCGGCCGAGCAGACCGTCGAGGGCGTGCCGGCCGCAGGGCTGGCCTCGACCCTGGTGGCGCAGGCCGGCGACGACCTGGTCGAGCAGTTGCCGTTGCTGAAGGCGGTCACGGCGATCCTGGGCGGGGCCGCGCACCCGGATCAGCTGGTCGCGGACGCCGCCCTGCCCGGCCGGGCGTAGCTCAGCTCGCCAGCAGTGCGCTGACGGTGAACACCGATCCGTCGGGGTCGGCCAGCGTGGCCTGACGGAACGGCACCTGTTGCTGGTCGGCCGGCTCGCTCAGCACCGCGCCACCGTGCTTCAGCGCGGTGGCGGCCGCGACGTCCGCGTCGTCGACCCAGAAGTCCATCTCCCAGCGGGCGGGCTTCGGCGCGGGGGCGCCGACCGCGATCACGTCCCGGGGTACCGGCTGCATCGGCTCGCCGCCGACATAGCCCGGCAGCTTGAACAGTGTGACGGGACCGTAGGCGTCCGCCTGCCAGCCGAACAGCGTGCCGTAGAACGATGCGACGGCGGCCGGATCGGGGGTGCTCAGCCTGCCCATCGACCAGGCGCCCGATTCGTTGACCAGTTCGGCGCCGATCCGTGCGACGGTCTCGCCGGCGCACACAACGGCGCCGGACGGGTCCGCGAGCACCGTGAGGATCGTCGCAGGGGAGAGGTCCTGGGGGCCGCTCAGCACCTGACCGCCCGCGGCTTGGGCCGCCTCGGCGATCGCCCTGGCGTCGTCGACGCAGACCTGCATGACCCAGCCCGGCGAGGCCTGCGGATCGGTCGGCACGGGGCCGATGCCGGCCACCTCGCGTCCGCGCAGCAGGGCAACCGCGTAGCCCCCTTCTTCGCTGACGTCGAAGGTCCAGCCGAAGACCGCACCGTAGAACCGCATCGCAGCGGCGACGTCGCGGGTCAGGCAGGTGGTCCAGTTCGGCACGCCGTGCGGGTATTCGGTGCGTTCGCTCATGGTGCGACGCTATCTCAGTTACTTGGAAAAACCAAGTAAACTTGAGATAGACTTCGCCCGTGGCAACCCGGAACTACGACGACTCGTGCGGAATCGCACGCGCGCTCGATCTGGTCGGTGACCGCTGGACGCTGCTGGTGGTGCGCGAGCTGCTGCTCGGGCCGAAGCGGTTCACCGATCTGCAGGCCGGCCTCGGCCGGATCGGGCCGGACGTGCTCACCCAGCGGTTGCGTGACCTGCGGCACGCCGGCCTGGTCGAACGGGAGGGGCAGCGGACGTACCGATTGAGCGACCTCGGCCGGCAGTTGCAACCGGTGCTGCTCGCGCTGGGACGCTTCGGCTCGGCTTTGCCGCTTCCCGACGAGCCGGCGCCTTTGGGCACGGACGCCACCGGCGTGGCCCTGCTGACCATGTTCGACCCACTGCGGGCGGGCCGCCTTGACGGGCGCTACGAGCTGCGGCTGGACGCTGGGGCCGGCGCCGAACCCTTTGCCGTCACCGTTGCGGACGGGCGGCTGCAGATCGTCCGAGGATCCGTGGATCGGCCGCTGACGCGGTTGACGACCTCGACTACAGCACTGGTTGCGGTGCTCTGGCACGGCCGCGACCTGGACGAGGCGGTCCGGGCCGGCGACCTGCGGATCGACGGCGAACTCGAGGAGGTGCGGCGGCTGCTCAGCCTGTTCTCGGGCCGCTGACTACGGCACCCGGTACCCGGCGGCGCGGAACAACTCGTACCATTCGGGCCTGGTCAGCGGAAGGTCAGACCCCGCGGCGGCACCCGCGACCCGCTCGGGCGTGGTGGTGCCCAGCACCACCTGCATATTCGCCGGGTGCCGGGTGATCCACGCCGTGGCGATCGCGATCTTCGCAACGTCGTACTGTGCCGCCAGCCGATCGATCACGGTGTTCAGTTCGGCGTAATCGGGGTTGTCGAGAAAGGCACCGTCGAAGAAGCCGCCCTGGATCGGCGACCAGGCCTGCACGGTGATGCCGTTGACCCGGCAGTAGTCGAGCAGGCCGCCACCGTCGCGGACGATCGACTGGTCGAGGCTCTGCATGTTGGCGGCCACGCCTTGCGCAACGATCGGCGCGTGCGGAATCGATAGCTGGACCTGGTTGGCCACCAGCGGTTGCCGCACCGACATCTTCAGCACGTCGATCTGACGCGGGGTGTGGTTCGAGACGCCGAACGCACGCACCTTGCCGGCGGCCTCCAGCTCGTCGAAGGCGCGGGCCACTTCGTCCGGTTCGACCAGGGCGTCCGGACGGTGCAGCAGCAGCACGTCCAGGTAGTCGGTGTCGAGCGCCCGCAGCGATCCTTCGACCTGGCCGACGATGTGGTCGTAGGAGAAGTCGAAGTAGGGTCCGTCCGGCACGATGCCGCACTTGGTCTGAATGGTGATCTCGGCACGCTCGGCGGCACTCAGCCGCATGGCCTTGGCGAATCGCTCCTCACAGGCGTGCATGCGGCCGCCGTAGATGTCGGCATGGTCGAAGAAGTCGATGCCGGCGTCGCGGGCAGTGCTCACCAGGGTGCGGATCTCGTCGTCGGTGGAGTCGATGATGCGCATCAGGCCGAGGACGACGTTTGGCACCTTCGTGTCGGCGGCGCCGAGCGGAACAGTTCTCATGAAACTCAATCTAGGTGCTCATGTCGGCCCGCGAACCCATCCCTGAGGGCCCAACTAGACCGCGCGGGCCACCCAGGGGAAGCGGCGGTCGACCTGGGGGTCGTACAGCGGGGCACCCAGCGAATCCAGGCACTGGATCGCGGGATCCATCACGGTGAGGTCCTTGACGTTGTGGAAGGTGAGCACCACGAAGGTGCCGCCGGCGATCCAGACGTCGAAGGAGCCGTGGGTGGGATGTGAGAAGTGGTAGCTGTCGGTGCGGCGCCAGGTTCCGTAGTAGATCGCCAGTTCGTCCAGCACCCGGGCGGTGTCCAGCGGGGCGACGTCCTTGACCTTGCGGCCTTTGATCAGCTTCAGATAGGTGCGCCGGTCGGCGACGCGGTTGCTGCGGCGGCCGTCACCGTACGCCCAGAACGCCAGTTGGTAGCTCACACGGTGAATCTAGTTCGCACCCCTGCAGTTGACGCTCACGACGCGGCGTCTCAGCGGAAACTCAGCGATGGCCGTCAGACCTCCAGCGGTTGGCGGCCCAGGGTGCCGACCAGGGCGGCGCGATAGTCGGCGCTGGAGAACCGGTCGAGTTCCGCACGCGCCGCCGCGACCCGGCTGGGCACGTCCAACCGCTCACTCGCCTCGACGTTCTCGGGTTGGGCGGCGAAGCCCTCCAGTCGGTCCACGACGTCGAGGGCGCGCTTGGTCGCCCACTGTTGCTTGGAGTCGAGCCGCTCCGCGTACCACTGCGAGTTGAGCACGCTCTGCCGGTCGAACAGGCCACGCACCTCGTTCGAGTCCAGGTCATGACCGTCGGCGGTGGCACCGGACGCCATGATCTCGAGCAACGCCCGCAGCGGCGGTATCGCGAGGTCGATCGTGCCGTCGTCGATATAGGACTGCGCGACCCGGCGATGGGTTTCGACGATCACCCGCATGCTTTCTGCGTAGATCTCCACCGACTGCAGTTCAGGCCGCAGCATCTCGTCGGTGAACACCACGTGCGGATGCAGGAAGATCCGGCCGAAGTACTTGCGGGCGAACTTCTGGGTCATCCGGTACCCGAGCCGGCTGGCCCGGACGAGCTGGCCGTCGTGCTCGAAGTCTTGGACCCGCTCCAGGCAGCCCTCGGCGATCAGGCTGCTCGCCGAACGCTCGGACGGGGTCATCCGCGAAAACACCTCGGGCACCAGCATCGAGATGTCGTGGTCGACCCGCACATTCGGGCCGACGTAGCCGGCGCACGACACCCAGCCGTCATAGCTGGTCAGAACGTAGCTGAGCAGCGCGGCGTTGAGGTCGATGATGCCGGGCATCGCGTTGAACGGCCCCTTGGTCAGAGCCCCTTCCGAACCGGCCCCGGTGGTCGACGGCGACTTGCCGGTCATCGAACTGATGAACTCCATGAACAGCTCGGGCAACTCCATGAAGTGCAGGGGGTTGTACGAGCACAGCGGTGGCACCGGGCCGTCCGGCGGGTTGTTGCGGCGTCCGGCAGCGACCACATCGACCGGGATCGGCAGCGGGGCGTGAGTGGGCAGCTTCGCGGCCAGGTGCATCGAAACGTCCGCGGCCGCGGTGGCCTCGGCGTTCGTCACGTCCGGGCGGCGCTGCAGGTAGCGCGGGTTTTTGGACGGTTTGCCGTTCACCAGCCGGGGGTTGGCCGACGACACCACGTATGCGGGGTGGGTGCCGTCCGGCTGCTCGGCGAAGCTGCTGAGCAGGGCGCGCATCGGCGCGGTGAAGGCACTGAACGCCACCGCGTCGTCGTGCATCTCGCGGGCGTCGAAGCGGGTCAGCGGCTCGAAGTTCGACAAAAAGTTGGTCGGCAGCGCCATGTCGGCCTCGGTCTGCTTGTCGTAGCCGCGCAGGATCGCGTCGTCCGGGCGCTGGAAAAGCAGATTCTCGCAGTTCTGGACGTACTTGCGAGACAGGCCGATCACGTCGCCGGGCACCTCGGTCAGGTGGGCCGGGCCGACGATGGACGCGGTGATGTCGTCCTCGGTCTGCACCTTCACCGCGGGGTTGAAGTCGTGCCGCAGGCCGAAAAGTCGCCAGCCGCCCTCGGGGTCGAAGCCCACCCGCAGCATGTTCACGTTGATCCGCTCGCCGTCGAGCCGCAGCGCGTTGCCCTGCCGGCCGTTCATGATGCCGACCGTGAAGTGGCTCCGCCAATCCGCGCCCCACTCCGGCTGGTGGAAGCGCTTCACGACGAAGACCAGTTCCTTCACGTGTTGCGGAATGCTCTCCAGCCAGGCGTTGTACGCGTCGGTGTAGTCGGACTGGGACGGTGTCAGCAGTTTGATCACGCTGCCGATGGATCGCGTGGGCGACAGGATCGCGCGGGTGTCGCTGCCGCGCTGCCCGGGGTCGCTGAACCGGTCGGAGTGATCGCGGGTCAGGATCTCCTCGACGGCGTCCATGTCGGCGTCGAAGTCGGCCACGTAGGCGTTACCGAAGATGAAGGCATCGGTGATCGCCTTCGAGATCTCGGACTTGCCGCCGCCGGAGACGGTGCTGGGCTTGTGGCAGGACGTGACCGTCGGGACGGTCGCCTTCAGGTCCCAGTGCCGGGGGTCGGACGGTGACTGGGCCAACTGCACGCGGTAGCCGTTGGGACCCAGGTAGACCTTGTCGGCGCGCAGCCGGATCGACCGCTCGCCGGCGGGCGTCGACCACGACACGGTCATCGTGCGCAACGAATAGGTGGGCCGGGACGGCACCAGCACCAGGTGCGGCTGTTCGGTGTCGATCGCATGTCCCTCGGGCTGCCGGACGAACCGTTGTGGCGTCGCGGGCCAGCACGTCCTCGAGCCGGTAGTCGTCACCGGCCGACTCGTCGGTGTAGCCGGCGCCGATGTTGTAGGAGGGAAAGACCAAGGCGCCGCCGGCGTGCTCCTCCTCGACGTTGCCGAACAGGTTGGCGGTGTAGCTGATCTGGGTCTTCACCTCCTTCTTGCAGTAGCCGAAGTAGTTGTCGGCGATCACCGTGACCATCACGCCGCGCGCGTCGCGGGCGCAGATCTTGAACGCCTGGCCGCCGTTGTACAGCTCGTCCGGCTCCGACCAGCAGACGCCGTCGCGCTTTTGCCGTTCGGTCGCCGAGTCGATGTGCGGCAGGCCGAGGTCCTTCTTCTTCACCCGGATCAGGTGCGGGGCGAGGATCACGCAGCCGGTGGTGCCCGTCCAGGTGCCGGGGTCGAGGGACGCGTCGTGCTCCGGCAGGTACGGGTCGCCGGCGTTGCCGAAGATGCCCTCGACGAAATCGAGGTTGGCGACCAGTCCGCCGGGCACGATGAACCGGGTCTCCATCCGGCGCTCGGTGGCGTAGCCGGGCACCGCAGGCGAGACCAGCGGACGCAACAGCAGCGACACGAAGCAGGCGGCCGGATGGTCGGTCTGCGACAGGTAGGGCAGCACCAGGTCGACCGCGGGCGGCTGGAAGGCCAGGGCGAGCAGCCGTCCGAACACGGCCTTGGGCACGGCGATCTTCTCGTCGGGAATCGGCAGGCCGCCTTCGGCGATGTGGAAGACCCCGGCGGTGGTCCGGCGGTCGTTGGCCGGGTTGTGCAGCACGCCGTTCGCCAGCCGGTAGCTCGACAGCAGCGGTGAGGCGAACGCGTCGCCGTTGACGGGAAGCGACAAGGTGCGGGCCAGGCCGGCCTCGTCCAGCACCAGGGTGCGCCGGGGGAGTTGCGGACGATCGTCCGCGACGCCCGCCTCCACCGGGTAGACGTCGGCGAGGTAGTCGTCCAGGAAGTTTTGAATACGCTGGTCGGCCGCGCAATAGCCGTCGGAGAGCTGTCGGCTCAACTCGCGCTGACGGGCCAGGATGGGGGCGACCAGCTGGGCCGAACCCTCGTCCTCGGACGGCAGTGGCACCGACAACCCGATCAGGGCGAGGCGGAGGTAGACGGCGGCGAGGGACACATCGTTGGGCATGGCCTCAGTCTTGATCACCCGCACGGCCTTGTCACTCGATCCGGCACATGACCCAGGACTGTTACCTGGCGTCGGTCAGCCGGTGAACGCGCAGAACTCGTTGCCCTCGGGGTCGGCGAGCACGTGCCAGCCGATGTCGTCGTTGCGGGGGCGCAGCACCCGGGCGCCGGCGGCGATCAGAGCGTCCAGGTCGGACACCATGAAGTCGAGGTGGATGCGGTTCTTGACCGTCTTCGGCTCAGGCACGTCACCGAACACCAGGGCCTCGAACGGCGCTCCCGGAATGTTCTCCACCCACGAGAAGCCCCGGTCGTCATCGCCCACGGTGCCACCCAGCACCTGCGCCCACCAGGCAGACATCGGGGCGTGCGCGACGCAGTCCACCACGATCTCGTACAGCCCCGGCTCCTCCGGACGGATGAACGCGCACAGTTCGCCGCCCTCGGGGTCGGCCAACACGGTCCAGTGCGGCAGGGTGTCGAGAACGCGTCCGCCGAGCGCCTCGAGGTCGGCCACGGAGTGGGCATGCAGGTCGAGGTGGACCCGATGTTTCACCGCCTTCGGCTCGGGCACCCGATTCAGCCAGACGGTCTGTTGGGGCCGGTCGCCGACCAGCCGGACGTCGCCGTCCGGCAGCGGTTCGACCCGCAGGCCCAGGGCGGGGCCCCAGAACCGCGCGAGCGCGTCCGGATCGTTGGCATCGAGGCAAAGGTCCTTGTAGAGGGCGAGTGGCATACCGAAGATTCTGCCCCGCGCAGGGCAATTGTCTGGCGCGACTCTTGACCCGGGGTCGTGAAAGCGCTTTCATGAACGGATCATCCCCCAGTGTCAAAGGAGACACGCAATGAGTCTGTTCACCCCCCCACCCCGCAGACGCAGCACCCGATCCCGCAGAACGGTCGCGGCCGCGGCGGCCGTCGTGTTGGCCACCACCTGCGCCTTCACCGCAGTGACCAGGGCGCAGGCCGCGCCGCTGCCCACCGGCTGGACCACGGTCTGGTCGGACGACTTCAACGGGGCCGCCGGCGCCCTGCCGGGCTCGGACTGGCAGATCGACACGGGCACCTCCTACCCCGGCGGGCCTCCTGCCTGGGGCACCTGGGAGATCCAGACCTACACCGACTCCACGGCGAACCTCTACCAGGACGGCAAGGGCAACCTGAACATCAAGCCGCTGCGCGATGCGTCCGGCGCCTGGACGTCCGCCCGGATTGAGACCAAGCGGGCCGACTTCAAGGCTCCGTCCGGCGGCGTGCTGGCGATCGAGAGCCGGATCCAGATGCCGAACGTCACAGGCGATGCGGCCCTGGGCTATTGGCCGGCGTTCTGGGCGCTGGGCAACCCGTACCGCGGCAACTGGTGGAACTGGCCCGGCATCGGCGAGCTGGACATCATGGAGAACGTCAACGGTCTGGATCGGGTGTGGGGGGTTCTGCACTGCGGGGTGAATCCAGGTGGGCCCTGCAACGAGACCACCGGGCTGGCGGCGAACCGGCCCTGCCCCGGGTCGTCCTGCCAGTCGGCGTTCCACACCTACCGATTCGAATGGGACCGTTCGACGACCCCGAACCAGATGCGCTGGTACGTGGACGGCCAGCAGTTCCACGGCATCAGCCAGACCCAGGTGCCCGCCGACACCTGGACGTCGATGACCGAACACGCGGGCTACTACGTGCTGCTCAACGTGGCCATGGGTGGCGCCTTCCCGAACGCGCTGGCCGGCGAGACGCCGACCGCGTCGACGGTGCCGGGGCATCCGATGGTGATCGACTATGTGTCGGTGCAGTCCAAGGGCGGCACGGGGGAGCCGGACCCGACGCCCACACCGACGGTGACTCCGACGGTGACTCCCACGCCTACGGTCGAACCGACCACGACTCCGACGGTGACGCCGACGACGACTCCGACGGGGTCGCCGGAGGGTTCTGCGTATCGGGTGATCGAGGCTGAGTCGGCTTCGGGTGCTCAGGGGGCGGTGATCGGGTCGTCGTCGGTGACTGGTCTGGGTAATGGTGATTGGTTGAAGTTCTCGGGTCTGGATTTCGGTTCGGGTGCTGCGGCGAATCAGTTCACCGCGAAGGTTGCCTCTGGTGCTGCTGGTGGGGTGTCGGGTTTGGTGGAGGTGCGGTTGGATTCTCCGACGGCGCCGGTGATCGGCAGTTTCGCGGTGGCGAATACGGGTGGTTGGACGTCGTGGCGTTCGGTGCCCGGCAATCTCGCGGCCGTCAGGGGTGTGCATGACGTGTATGTCACGTTCACTTCGGGTCAGCCGGCCGACTTCGTGGCGATCGACAGCCTCAGCTTCGCTCGTCCGGGCGGCGCGGATCCCCAGCCGACTCCGACGGTGACGCCGACGACGACTCCGACGGGGTCGCCGGAGGGTTCTGCGTATCGGGTGATCGAGGCTGAGTCGGCTTCGGGTGCTCAGGGGGCGGTGATCGGGTCGTCGTCGGTGACTGGTCTGGGTAATGGTGATTGGTTGAAGTTCTCGGGTCTGGATTTCGGTTCGGGTGCTGCGGCGAATCAGTTCACCGCGAAGGTTGCCTCTGGTGCTGCTGGTGGGGTGTCGGGTTTGGTGGAGGTGCGGTTGGATTCTCCGACGGCGCCGGTGATCGGCAGTTTCGCGGTGGCGAATACGGGTGGTTGGACGTCGTGGCGTTCGGTGCCCGGCAATCTCGCGGCCGTCAGGGGTGTGCATGACGTGTATGTCACGTTCACTTCGGGTCAGCCGGCCGACTTCGTGGCGATCGACAGCCTCAGCTTCGCTCGGTGAAACCCTGGGGACGGTTCCCGCGGCTTCTCGATCTTGATCGAGCATCCGTCAGAACCGTCCCCAGGTTCACGTGGGGCGGTCGCGGAAACCGTCGGAACCGTCCCCACGGTTTCAGTCCAGCCAGGCGTCCACCTCGGCCAGCCAGCGGATCTTGTCGACGGGGGCGGCAAGGCTGGCGGTGATGCTGGCCCGGGCCAGGCCGGCCAGGTCGGCGTCGCTGAACCCCAGCGTGGTTCGGGCCAGTTCGTACTGAGCGGTCAACCGCGAGAGGAACAGCAGCGGGTCGTCGGCACCGAGGGCCACAGTTGCCCCGGCGTCCACGAGGCGCCGCAACGGAACGTCCGCCTCCTCCTCGTAGACACCCAGGTGCACGTTGGACGTGGGGCACACCTCCAGGGCGATCCCGGCACCGACGAGTTCGTCGAGCAGGCGTGGGTCCTCCGCGGAGCGCACCCCATGGCCGAGCCGGGCCGGACGCAGATGCGTCACGACCTGCCGGACGTGGCTCGGCCCGAGCAGTTCACCCCCGTGCGGCACGCCGGGCAGGCCGGCGTTGCGGGCGATCCGAAACGCCGGCGCCCAGTCGGCGGTGGCGCCTGACCGCTCGTTGTTGCTCAGCCCGAAGGCGACCACCCCCGTCTCGCCGGCGTAGCGGGCGGCCAGCCGGGCCATGGTGCGGGCGTCCAACGGGTGCCGCACGCGACTGGCGGCGACGATCACCGCGACCTGCACGCCGGTCTCGGCCGTGGCCAGCCGGGCCTCGTCCAGAATGATCTCCATCGCCGGTGCGAGCCCGCCCACGTACGGCGCATAACTGGACGGGTCGACCTGCAGCTCAAGCCGGCGCGAGCCCTCGGCGGCGTCGTCGCGGGCCGACTGCGCGACGATGAATCGCATCGCCGCTTCGCTGTTCACCACATGCCGGGCCATGTCGTACAGCCGTTGGAAGCGGAACCATCCGCGCTCGTTCGGCGGCACCAGCAGGGCGTCGGCGTCGACCAGGGACTCGTGCAGCGGCAGCTTCGCCAGCGCGGCGAGGTGCTGCAGCGAGTGGATGCTCATCGACCCGGTGAAGTGCAGGTGCAGATGCGCCTTCGGCAACGCATTCAGATCCCGCATCGATCGATCGTGTCACACCGCGGTAGGCGAGCCTCTCGCACATCGGGCCACTGCCCGCAGCGGGTCGAGCGGGAAGGCGGAAAGGGGCACAGTCGCTACGGCGCCGGGGTCTAGTGTCGAGCAGTGGAGTCGTCGGACGTTGCGCGCGCGATCTCGGCTGCGATATCGGTCGCTTCAGCACACGGTCTGATAGCCGACGAGGCCGTCGTTCTGCACAACTCGAACAAGCTGACCCTACGGCTGCAGCCGTGCGATGTCGTGGCCAGGGCGACGCGCGCCCGTGACAACAGTGCCGGTCTTGAGCTGGAGCGCGTTCAACGCCTCGCTGAGGCCGGCTGTCCGGTGGGTGCTGTCGAGCCGCGGGTGCGTCCGCTGGTCTACCGGCTCGATGACTTCGCGGTGACGCTGTGGGTGTATTACGAATCCGGGCCGGCGGCTTTGTCTGCAACGGACTACGCCGATGGATTGGCGCGGCTGCACGCCGGCATGCGCCAGGTCGACATAGCCACTCCGCGGTTCACAGACCGAATCGCGCAGGCGGAGAAGATCGTCGCCGAACCGGAGTCATCTCCGGCGCTCGCCGCCCAGGACCGTGAAGTGCTCGTCCGTAGGCTTGCGGACCTCCGGCAGGCGATCGATGACCACAACGCCAGCGAGCAACTGCTCCACGGTGAGCCGCATCCGGGAAATGTTCTCGCGACGAGCGGCGGGCCCGTGTTCATTGATTTCGAGACACTGTGCCGCGGACCCGTCGAGTTCGACCTCGCTCATGTTCCGCAAGCAGCGTGCGATCAGTACCCGAACGTCGACACGGAGTTGCTGGATGACTGCCGACACCTGGTTCTGGCCATGGTCGCAGCCTGGCGGTGGGACGTCGAAGACGAGTTTCCGGATGGGATTCGTTGGGGCCACCGGTTGCTCCGCGCGCTACGCGACGGTCCTCCCTGGCCAACCCTCGACGTGATGACCATCTGATCGGCCACCGGTCACCTGAACGTGTCAGGCTGGCTCGTGCGTGAAGCCAACCTGGACATCGTCGAGGCTCCCCGAGTAGGGACGCGGGCTGGGGAGCGCAAGAAGACGAGCGGGGCGTCCGAGGTCTCGACAAGTTCGACCAACCGCGACCGGGATCGGCGAACCGCTCAAGCAAACCGGTCGAGCTCGATCTTCTTCATCTGCATCAGGGCCGCGTAGCCCTCGGGCGTGGCGGTGTGGTCGGCCAGGTCGACCGGGATCACCTGCCAGCTCACCCCGAACCGGTCGATCAACCAGCCGCACTGCTCGGCTTCGGGAACGGCGCTGAGTGCCGCCCAGTACCGGTCGATCTCGGCCTGATCGGCGCATTCGATGATCAGCGAAACGCCCGGGCTGAACGTGGTGGGCTGGTCGACGCCGGAGTCCATCAGTGCGAACCACTGGTCGAACAGCTCGATCTCGCCGAACATCACCGACTCCGTGGTGGCCGGACCGGTCGGCTCGGGGTAGTTGGCGACGGTACCCCTCCACGCGTCGGGGAAGACCGAGGTGTAGAAGTCGGCGGCTTCGGCGGCCCGGTTCTGGGCCGCGGCGCCGAACAGCAGTGACGGCACGATGAAGGGACGCAGCTCGCCTGCCGGGTCGGTCAGGATCAGTTGCCAGCCGACGCCGTAGCGATCCTGCACCCAGCCGTAGTAGGGGCTGAACGGGTATTCGCCCAGCGGCATCATCACCTGGCCGCTGTCGGCCAGCGCATTCCACAGCTCTTCAAGATGGGAGCGGGCTGCGTCGTCCAGGGACGGGTCGAAGTTGACCATGAACGACAGTGCCGGGGTGACCGGAAACTCGGGGCCGGCGTTGATCGCGACGAACCTGTGCCCGTTCAGTTCGAAGTCGACCGTCAGCACCTTGCCCGCGAGCTGTTGCTGAAACTCGGGCAGCCCCGTCCTTCGGATAGTGCTGCACGCGGGTCACCCGTGCGTTCGGAAACACCGAGGTATAGAACTTCGCCGCCTCGCCGGCTGTCTGGTCGAACCAGATGCTCGGGACGATCTTCTGCATGGTGCCTCCTCGGCGTTCTGTTCCCGTGATCCTAGAAGGTCGGTCAGGCAGCGGTGACAGCCAGCCGGGTGAGTAGGCCGCCCATGCCTTCAAAGACGGCCGCCGGCAGGTTCGGCCCGGCCAGGATCGGTTCACCGACCAGTACCCGGGTGTCGGTGTCGCGGTAGCGCCGGAAAAGCACCTGCAGGGTGGCCGCCGCGAACTCGCGCTCCTCGGCATCGGCGATCCAGCGGGCAAGCGGCGACGCCAGCGCCGTGCGCGAAATGACGCCGCTGACCGCCAGCGGCAGCACCTGCGCACCCTCGATGCCACGGACGAGCGTCGTCACCGAGGGCGACCATGCCCGCAACGCTTGCGGCGCCGCCACGCGGACGGACGGGTCCGGCTCGATGGTGCCGGCCGGAAAGGTCAGCAGGGCGCCGCCGGCACGCAGGTGTCTTCGGCACTGCTGGATCAGGCCGAGCCGGTCACCGTCCGACACCCACAGCAGCCGCGCCGCGATCGCCGGGACCGAGCGCAGGAAGGGACGGTCGAGGGCCACGATCCGCAGGTCACTGCGCACCTCGAGGGCCAGCACCAGCGCCATCACATCGGTCAGCCCCGGGTGGTTGGCCACCGCCAGCAGCGGCCCGGAGGCCGGCACCCGTTCACGTCCGACGGTGGTGAGACGCCGGGTGAACGTACGAAGCGCCCAGCGGGCGCCGGCAGCCAGGCCGTCGGTGGCCACCAGGTCGTCCACGTGCTGGACCTGACGGGCGAACCTGCGTGCGGCCGGCCGGACCAGGGTTTTGACCAACCGATTCGGCGGCAACTGCAACGCGCGGACGAGATCGTCGGTATTGGCCGTGGTGAGGGCGGCCAAGCGGCGCCGTCGGGTCATGGAGCACCACCCTAAAGGGCATCGGGGCGGGAGCGTGGCAGCTCGCTGCCGAGAAGGGAATCCTGAAGTATGGGCACCGTGAACAGCATGATCCTGTTGCGCAGCCAGGGGGTGGCGCTGCTACTCGACATCACCGCCGGCGCGCTGCCGGCGGTGGTCCACTGGGGCGCCGACCTCGGGGCCTTGAGCGAGGCCGACGCGGCCGCGATGCTGCGCGGCATGGCGCACCCGATCGTGCCGAACCTGGCCGACGAGCCCGTCCGGGTCGCCCTGCTGCCGGAGGGGTTCACCGGCTGGATGGGCAGGCCCGGGTTGACCGGGTCGCGGGGCGGAGCCGACTGGTCGCCGAAGTTCACCAGCACGGCGTTGCGGATCGACGGCACGCCACTGCCCGCCGAGCAGGGACTGATCGCTCGTGGGCCGTGCGTGTTGGAGGTGGACGCCGTTGACGCGACCGCCGCCCTGACTCTCACCGTGACCGTCGAACTGACGCCCTCGGGTTTGTTGCGCACCCGCGCCCGGGTGACCAACGAGGGTCGGGACGGCTATCAGCTGGACGGGCTGGTGCTGGCCCTGCCGGTGCCTCCGGTGGCTCGCGAACTGCTCGACTTCGGCGGCCGGTGGGGCCGCGAGCGGAGTCCGCAGCGACGCGACTTCACCGTGGGAACCCATCTGCGTGAAGGCCGCAAGGGCCGCACGGGTCCGGACGCCGCGACCCTGCTGCACGCCGGCACCCGGGGTTTCGGGTTCGAGGCCGGAGAGATCTGGGGGGTGCACGTCGGCTGGAGCGGAAACCACACCCACTACGCCGAACGGCTCTCCACCGGCGAGCAGGTGCTGGGCGGCGGTGAGTTGCTGCTGCCCGGCGAGGTGATCCTCGGCCCGGGCCAGGGGTACACCTCGCCCTGGCTCTACGGCTCCTATGGCACCGGCCTGGACGAGGTCGCCCGTCGGTTCCACCGCTACCTTCGGGCCCGGCCCCAGCACCCGTCCGTCGACCGTCCGGTGACCATCAACGTGTGGGAGGCCGTCTATTTCGATCACACCTTGGAGCCCTTGCTCGAACTGGCCGAGACGGCGGCCGCCCTTGGTGTCGAGCGCTACGTGCTTGACGACGGCTGGTTCGGTGCGCGGCGCAACGACCGCGCCGGCCTGGGCGACTGGACGGTCTCGGCGGAGGTCTGGCCGAGCGGCCTGCATCCGTTGATCAACCGCGTCCGCGAACTGGGCATGCAGTTCGGGTTGTGGTTCGAGCCGGAGATGATCAGCCTCGACTCCGACGTGGCGCGGGCCCACCCCGAGTGGGTGATGAGCACCGGCGGGCGGCTGCCGGTGCCCTCGCGCAACCAGCAGGTGATCAATCTCGGCATCCCCGAGTGCTACGCCTACATCCGCGACGCGGTCTTAGCCATGCTCGCCGAGTACGACATCGGCTACATCAAGTGGGACCACAACCGCGACCTGATCGACGCCGGCACGCAGCCGTCCGGGCGTCCTGGAGTGCACGAGCAGACCCTTGCCCTGTACCGGCTGATGGACGAGATCAAGGCGGCTCACCCCGGCCTCGAGATCGAGTCGTGCTCCTCGGGCGGCGCTCGGCTCGACCTCGGCATCCTGGAGCGCACCGACCGGGTTTGGGTCTCGGACTGCATCGATCCGCACGAGCGGCAGGCGATGATGCGCTGGACGCAGCAGCTGATCCCCCCGGAGCTGATGGGGGCACACATCGCGTCCGGCATCTCGCACACCACCGGACGCAGCCACGAACTCAACTTTCGGGCTGCGACCGCGCTGTTCGGCCACCTGGGCATCGAGTGGGACCTGCGCCGGGCGAGTGCTGCGGAGCGCGAGGAACTGGCCGAGTGGATCGCCTACTACAAGGCCAACCGGGAGTTGCTGCTCACCGGCGACCTGCACCGGCTGGACTTTCCCGACCCGGCGCTCACCGCGTTCGGGGTGGTGGCCCCCGACAAGTCGCGGGCGATCTACTCCTTCGCCGCCGTCGATCGCTCGGAGGTGGCGTTGCTCGGCCGGCTGCGGTTCCCCGGCCTGGATCCTGCGCGTCGCTACCGAATCAGCCCGGTGCTGGTCGGACGGATGCCGTCCGGCTTGCGTCCGCCCTTGTGGTGGGGCGTTCAGCGGGACTGGTCAGATGAACTCGAGGAACTTTCGGCGCACGAGGCGCCACGATTCGTGCCGACGCAGCCCGAGCCGGGGGTGGTGCTGCCAGGCTCGGTGCTGATCCGTACCGGGCTGATGGACGCACCGGTCGACCCCGACCACGCGGTGCTCTACGACGCGACCGCGGTGGACTGAACCGGGTCGCAACCGCACGAACGGCGCAGGATCAGGGTGGTTGGGTACACCCGGCATTTCGCATCCAGCACCCTTCGGGGCATAACACCAGGGGGTGCGGCGCCGTTACTGCCGACCCCGGCGGAACCGGCGCTTCAGCCGCAGGTCGGCAGGCAGCGGGGGCGCAGCGAGCCGGGGGGTCGCGCCACGGTAGCCGGCGACCCGACCGAAGCGGTCGTCCGGGGCCTCGTTCCACTCCTGGCGCATGCGCACGATGTCATCGTGACTACGCCCGATGAAGTTCCACCACATCACGATGCCCTCGTCGAAGGGTTCACCGCCGAGCAGCATCACCCGGGCCGGAGCGTCGGTGGGATTGGTCAGCCGCAAGTGATCGAGTCCGGCGTCGCGCACGCCGAGCACCGTGTGGTCGAGCCGGACGCCGTCGAAGTCGACATCACCGGTGTCGACCAGCACGCCGTGCTCGAAGCCCGGGTCGACCTCGACTTCCCAGGTGACGCCTGGGTCGATCACCACCTCCGCGCCCAGCAACGGGGTCTGGGTGTGCACCGGGGAGCCGGCGCCGGCGAACGAACCGGTCAGCACCTTGAGCCGGACGCCGTCGGCCTCGACCACGTCCGGCACGTGGTGCTGGAACTCGCGGATCAGATGGGCGTCCGACTCGGGCAGGGCCACCCAGAGCTGGACGCCGTGCAGCAGATCGCGCTCAGGAGTGGACACCTCCGAGTGCGCGATGCCGTGGCCGGACGTCATCAGGTTCAGCTCGCCGGGCCGCACCATCGCGTGCACCCCGCCGGAATCGCGGTGCTCGATCTCGCCCTCGAAGAGCCAACTGACCGTCTGCAACCCGGTGTGCGGGTGCGGCGGCACGTCCATGCAGACGCCCTGCTCGGGCCCGTAGTGGTCGGCGAAGCACCAGGCACCCACGAACGATCGCCGCAGTGAGGGCAGTGTGCGGCGCACCTTCAGGGCGTCCTCGCCGCCCAGCTGGACGGTCTTGGGCTCGATCCGCTGGATCTCACGCGGGTCGTGATCGGCGTCCACCGGGCAGTCGTGGAGCTCCGCGCGGGTCTCGGTGTTGCTCATCGCGGCCACCCGGAGACGACGACCTTTCCGATCGTGGCCGACGACTCGACCAACGCGTGCGCGTGCCGCAGGGTCGCGGCGTCCAGCGGTTCGAGGGCGGTGGTCAGGGTGCTGCGAATACGGCCCTCGTCCGCCAGCCGCCCCAGCGCGTTCAGCACGTGGTGCTGGTGGGTGTCGTCCGGCAACTGCACCGCGCGGGTGAACATATATTCCCAGTGCCAGGTGACACTCTTGGGCTTCAGTGCGTCGATCCCGGGGGCGCTGGTGTCGATCGACACCACGTGGCCGAGCGGCTTGATCACCTCGGCGATGCCGGGCAGGTTCTGCGCGGAGAAGGCCGAGAAGACGTAGTCGACGCCGTCCGGTGCCAGGCCGCGCACGTCGGCGAAGTCGCGGCCCACGACATGATCGGCGCCCAGGTCGGCGACCCAGCGTGCCGAGTCGTCGCGGGACGCGACCGCGATCACCGTGAGGCCGGTCAGCGCCTTCGCCAGCTGGATGACCATCGACCCCACACCGCCGGCCGCGCCCACCACCAGCAGGAAACCCTGGCTGTCGGCGGTCAGCCCGAGGTGGTCGAACAGGCCCTCCCACGCGGTTATCCCGGTCAGCGGCAGCGCCGCCGCCTCGGCGTCACCAAGGCTGGTGGGGCGATGCCCGACGATGTTCTCGCTGACCAGCTGGAAGCGGGAGTTGGAGCCGGGGCGGGCGATCGATCCGGCGTACCAGACCCGGTCGTCCGGCTGGAACAGCGTCACCGCGTCGCCGATCGCGCGGACCACGCCGACAGCGTCGTAGCCGATCACCCGCGGGGAATCGGACGCGGGCGAGGAGGCCCGGGTCTTCACGTCGACCGGATTCACCGATACGGCGTGCACCTCGACCAGCAGGTCGTGGCCGGCGGGACGGGGCACCGGCAGGGTGAGGTCCTGCAGGCTGGCCTCGTCCGAGACCGGAAGGCCGCGGTAGAGGCCGATGGCCGGCATCGAGTCGGGAATGGCCGGGCCCGGCCGGGTGCCTGAGCTGTCGCTGAGGGTCATGGCTGCGACGATACCCATCCCGGCCGGCCGGGACGCCGCCCGGGCTAGACGGATTCCACCACGGGCTCGTCGTCGGCGACCGGTTGCGGAGTTTCCCAGGCCGGCGGCGGGCTGGGGCGCATGAACAGCACCGTGATCACTCCGAGCAGCATGGTCGCTGCCGGAAGCAGGAGTGCCTGGCCCATCGAGGTGGCGAAGGGCTCCACGAGGAACGCGGGCATGGGGCCGGAACCGAAACCGCCGCTGCTGCCCGAGGCCGCCGGCAGGTTCGCCACGAGCCGGGTCTGCATCAGGGCGGCGATGGCGGCCGAACCGATCACCGATCCGATGGTCCGGGTGGTGTTGTAGACCCCCGAGCCGGCACCCGCCTGGCGGGGTGGCAGGTTGCGGGTCGCGGTGGTGGCCAAGGGGCCCCACATGCCGGCGCTGCCGATTCCGATCAGGGCCGCCGGCAGCAGGAACATCGGCAGCGGCGTGGTGGCGTTCATCAGCCCGGCGTACCAGAACTGGCCGCCGGCGACGAGCAACAGGCCCGGCACCAGCAGCAGGCGTGGGTCGGTGCGATCCAGCAGGCGTCCGGCCAGCGGGGACAGGATGCCGGAGAGCACCGCGGTGGGGATGGTCAGCAGTGCCGCCTGGCTGGGGGTCAGGCCGCGACCCAGTTGCAGGTAGAACATCATCGGCAGCGACATGGCGGTGACGGTGAAGCCGACGGTGGTGATGGCCAGGTTCGACACCGAGAAGTTGCGGTCGTGGAAGAGCGTGAGCGGCACCAGCGGTTCGGAGGTGGTACGGGCCTGCTGCCACACGAACAGTCCGAGCACGAGCACGCCGGCGGCGATCACCGACCAGACGGTGATCGGGCCCCAGATCACCCCCCAGTCGTAGGTCGAGCCCTCCTGCAAACCGAAGACCAGCAGGAACAGGCCGACCGCGCTCAACAGCACGCCGACCATGTCGAAGCGGTGCGGATGCGTCTCCAGCCGGGGCACCAGGACGGCGGCCAACACGAAGCCGGCGATGCCGACCGGAATGTTGACGAAGAAGATCGCCTCCCAGCCGAAGGCGTCCACCAGCAGTCCGCCGGCCAGCGGACCGACCAGCGTGGCGACGCCGGCGGTCGCGCCCCACAGGCCCATGGCGGCGCCGCGGCGCTCCGGCGGGAACGTGCGGGTGATCACGGCCATCGTCTGCGGGGTCATCAGTGCGGCACCCACGCCCTGGACCGCGCGCATCGCGATCAGCAGGCCGAGCGAGGTGGACAGGCCACAGCCGAGGGAGGCCAGGGTGAAGACGGCCAGCCCGGTCAGGTAGATCCGCTTCGGTCCGAAGGCGTCGCCGAGCCGTCCGGAGATGAGCAGCGGCACGGCGTAGGCGAGCAGGTAGGCGCTGGTGACCCACACCACGTTGTCCAGGTTGTTCGTCGCCGGATCCAGGGAAGCCTTGATGGCGGGATTGGCGACCGAGACGATGGTCGTGTCGACCAGCAGCATGAAGAACCCGATGATCAGCGCCCACAGCGCGCGCCAAGGGTTGATGGTGGGTGCGCCGGCTGAGTCGCGGACACGGGAGTTGTCGGTCATTGGCCTGCTGTCTCTCGTTGGCTGAGGTATCGATTGGTGGGGGCGGCGCCGGCGCCCCAAGGGAACTCCTGGCGCTCGAGCCGGGCGATCAGGTTGTCGAGCCACCGCAGGTCGGCGTCGGTCAGGGCAGCCTCACGGTCGATCTCGACCAGGTACTGCTCGGGAACATCGCGGGCGATAGCCTTCTGGCGTCCGTCACGGTGGTAGGCGTGATGCGCCTGCAGCGCGGTCCGGCGCCGACCCAGCAGGTCGATCACCTCGCTGCGGTCGAGATTGTGCGACTCGGCCAGGGCGATCCTGAACTGTTCGGGACGGTCGATGCGGGCGAGCTCACGGCGAACCCATTCCGGCACGGCGTCGCGTCCGGCTTCGGTCAGCGTGTAGGTGGTGCGCTCCGGACGGTTGCCGCAGCGGTCGACGCCCACCTCTGCCACCAGGGCCTGCTTCAGCAGTCGCGCGACGGTGTGATAGAGCGTTCCGTTCGTGATCGGCGCCAGCCGGTCGTCGTGGCGCTCGCGCATCAATCGGATCATCTCGTAGGGATGCATGTCACCTTCGCGCAGCAGCGCGAGCACCATCACCCCCAGCGGGGTGAGTCGAGCGACGACGGGCACGGATGGTCCTAGGGGATTGTTCGAAGTGGGCTAGTCCAGATGGACTATACGTCGGTATGAAAGCGCAGGCAAATGCGTGTCGGACGAGGCCCCTACCATGTCGCCATGACCGACCAGCTGAGCGCGCTGCGCCAACGCCAGCAGCAGTTCCTGGCCAGCATTCCACTCGTGGACGAGGCCACTCCGGTGCCCTGGTGCGGACGCTGGCGGGTGCGGAATCTGGTCGAGCACCTGGCCCGGATCCATCACTGGGCGGCCGGCCAGGCTCGGCGACAGCAGGAGACGCCGCTGGGCAAGGGACCATTCGACCTGATCGAGTTCTACTCGACCAATGCCGACGAGTTGTTCGACACCCTCACCGCGCTGGATCCCGGCGCCCGGGCCTGGACGTTGCTCGATCAGGGCGTTGCCCCCGACCAGCAGTCGGGCACCGTTGCGTTCTGGCACCGCCGCCAGGCGCTGGAGACCCTCGTCCACCTGTGGGACCTGCGGACCGCCGGCGGGCTGGACTTCGACCCCGGCCCCGACGCATGGCTGGACTGCCTGGACGAGGTGGTCACCGTCATGCATCCGCGGCAGCTGCGGCTGAACCGCATCGCACCCCCGCAGGTGCGGGTGCGGTTCCGGGCCACGGACGCGTCCGCCGACTATGTTCTGGCGGGGTCGCCCGCCGAGGGTGACGAGGTGGTGCTCGCGGGACCCGTGCGCAGCCTGGCCCTGCTCGGCTGGGGCAGGCTGGCTCCCACGGATCCCTCGGTGAGAATCACCGGCGATATGGACGCGCTGGCGGCGGTGGTGGCGGCCGGCTTCACTCCGTAGCGGTCGAGCTGAGCTCAAGAAGCTCGCAAAGGACGTCCGGCAACGTGTTTTCCCCCAATGGGGTGAGGCGCCGTCCGAGCGGGGAGGAAAGGGTGAGGCGAAGGCGGGGTGGACGATGTCTAAGCGGATGGTCGCCGGTGTGGCCCTGCTGCTGTTGGCCGGCTGCGCGGGCGGCCCACCGACGGACGCTCCCGCGGTTGCCGTGAGCGAGGCGCACTCCTCGGTAGCGAGCCTCGCCGTGGCCGCGCGGCTCCGGTTGGATGACCGGAGCACCGACGCCTACACCACCGTGATGCTGCAGACCACGAGGGACGCCGTCGCCGACGCCCAGCGCGAACTGACCGTCGCCGACGACGCGGACGAAGGTCGCCTCGCCACCGCCGCCCCCGTTGTCGCGCGGGCGGCGAACGAGGTGAGCGGACTGGCCCGGGCCGGTGCGTCCGCGCTGACACCGGCCGACCTGGATCGGCTGCTGGCGCTCGAACAGGACCTTGCCGACGCCGAGCGGGAGTTGGGCCGGTGAAACGGATCTTCGCGGTCGCGCTCGGAATCCTGACCGCCATCGGCGGCTTCCTGGACATCGGCGACATCGTCACCAACGCGGTGGTCGGCTCGCGGTTCGGGTGGTCGCTGGCCTGGGTGGTGGTGGTCGGGGTGGCCGGCATCTGCGTGTTCGCGCAGATGTCGGGAAGGGTTGCCGCGGTCTCCGGACGGGCCACGTTCGAGGTGATCCGCGAACGGCTCGGGCCGCGGCTGGCGCTGGCCAACCTGGCCGCGTCCTTTCTGATCAATCTGCTCACCCTGACCGCTGAGGTGGGCGGCATCGCCCTCGCGTTGCAACTGGCCAGCAGCATCCACTATCTGCTGTGGATCCCGGTGGCGGCGTTCGCGGTCTGGCTGGTGATCTGGCGGGTCGGCTTCGACGTGATGGAGAACGTGACCGGCATGGTCGGGCTGCTGCTGATCGGATTCGCGGTCGCCTTCTTCATGCTCGGTCCGGACTGGGGCGCACTGGGCCAACAAGTCGTGCAGGCGATGCCCTCCACCGAGGCGCCGGCCACCTACTGGTTCTACGCGGTCGCCCTGTTCGGCGCCGCGCTGACCCCCTACGAGGTCTTCTTCTTCTCTTCGGGCGCGGTCGAGGAGGGCTGGACGGTCAAGGAGCTCGGCCAGTCCCGGCTGAACGTTCTGGTCGGTTTTCCGCTCGGCGGGTTCCTGTCGCTCGCCATCGCCGGCTGCGCGGCCCTGGTGCTGTTGCCGCGGGGCATCGAGGTGACGTCGTTGGCGCAGGTGATGCTGCCGGTCGCCGAGGCGGGCGGCAAGATACTGCTGATCGCGGTGATCCTCGGCGTGGTTGCCGCCACCTTCGGCGCCGCACTGGAAACCACCTTGTCGGCCGGCTACACCATGGCCCAGTTCTTCGGCTGGGGCTGGGGCAAGTTCCGGCCGCCGTACCAGGCGGCACGCTTCCACACCACGATGATCGTCTGCCTGCTGATCGGCCTGGCGGTGCTGGCCACCGGCGTCGACCCGGTGATGGTCACCGAGATGTCGGTGGTCTTCTCGGCGGCCGCGCTGCCGCTGACCTATCTGCCGATCCTGATCGTCAGCAACGATCCGGACTACATGGGGCAGCATGTGAACTCGAAGGCGCTCAATGCCGTCGGGCAGGTGTACTTCGTCCTGATTCTCGTGGCATCGCTGGCAGCGGTGCCGTTGATGCTGATCACGGGGGTGGGCTCATGACCTTGCCGACGGCGCCGCGTCCGGACGGCGGACGGCTGATCGACGCCAGGCTGAGCCTGCTCGACCGACAGCTTCTGGACGTCAACGGAGACCCCGTGGGGGTGGTGGACGACCTCGAGGTCACCGACCTGCCCCAGCGTCAGGTCAGCGATGTGCCGGAGCCGCTGGTGAATGTCCGGCTCGACCCGATCCGGGTGCTCGCCCTCGTGCACGGGCCGATCGTGCTGGAGCGGATCGTCGGCGGTCGGCGCCCGCGCGCACACTTCGAGCGGGTGCCGTGGTCGGCCGTGGCGAAACTCGGCTCGGCGATCGAACTGGCGGTCGAGGCCGACGCGGTGCAGGTGGGGTGGCTGGAGGACTGGCTGGCCCGCAACGTGATCGCAAGGATCCCCGGAGGCCGCCATGTTCCTCGGTGACGTCCTGGGTGCACCCGTGCTGGCCGAGGGTGAGCGAGTCGGCTTCGTCAACGACGTGCGCCTCTACCTGCCCGACCGCACCCATGGCCAGCAGGTCGGCACCCCCGAGGTCTTCGGCATCGTGGTCTGCCCGCGACGTACGGGGTCGTTCGATGGGTTCGAACGCTCCGGCATGCGCGCTCCCTGGCTGCTGGCGAGGTGGTTCCACTGGCGCACCCGCGGATCGTTCCTGGTGCTGTGGGACGACCTGGCGACCTGGGGCGAAGCGGCGGTCGACCTTCGCCCGGGTGCCGCCCGCTGGTCAGCCGCACTCAGCCCGCGCTGAAGTCATGCCGCCGTCGCGGGGCGATCTATGGTGGGTGCTGCCGTGCACATGACAAGGGAGTCCGATGACCGAGAACCGCGAATCCGAGCTGCTGAACGACGTACCTGACGGGCTGTTCATCGGCGGCGAATGGCGACCGGCGTCCGAGGGCGGCCGGCTGGAGGTGCACGATCCCGCGACCGGCCAGGTGATCAAACAGATCGCCGACGGAACCGTCGCTGACGGCCGGGCAGCCATCGGTGCCGCGGCCGATGCGTTCCCGGGCTGGGCAGCTACCCCAACCCGTGAGCGGGCCGAGTTGCTGCGCCGGGCGTTCGACCTGCTGCAGCAGCGCAAGGAGGACTTCGCGCTGCTGATGACGCTCGAGATGGGCAAGCCGCTGGCCGAGGCCCGGGGTGAGGTGGCCTACGGCGGCGAGTTCCTGCGCTGGTTCAGCGAAGAGGCCGCGCACGTGCAGGGCCGCTACGGCGCCAACCCCGAGGGCACCGGACGGATGATCGTCAGCCAGCACCCGGTCGGGCCCTGCTACCTGATCACCCCCTGGAACTTTCCGCTGGCGATGGCCACCCGCAAGATCGCGCCCGCGCTGGCCGCCGGCTGCACCGTGGTGATCAAGCCGGCCGCCTTGACCCCACTGACCACGCTGTATTTCGTCAAGCTGCTGGCCGATGCCGGCCTGCCGGCGGGAGTGGTGAACGTGATCACCACGGCATCGTCCGGGCCGGTGTCCGAAGCGGTCATCGCCGATCCGCGGCTGCGCAAGCTGTCGTTCACGGGGTCGACGGCAGTCGGCCAGACGCTGCTCCGGCAGGCCGCCGCAGGGGTGCTCCGCACGTCCATGGAGTTGGGCGGCAACGCACCCTTCGTGGTGTTCGACGACGCCGACCTCACCAAGGCGGTGGACGGCGCGATGGCGGCCAAGTTCCGCAACATCGGCCAGGCCTGCACCGCCGCCAACCGGTTCATCGTGCACTCCTCGGTGGCGGACGAGTTCGCGCGCCGGGTGACCGAGCGGGTGCAGGGCTTCAGGACCGGCCGGGGCACCGAGGACGGGGTGACGATCGGACCGCTGATCGACGACCGCGCGGTGGCCAAGGCCGCCCAGTTGGTCGGCGACGCGGTCCAGCGCGGTGGGACGCTGCTGACCGGCGGCTCCGCGATCCAGGGCCCCGGCACCTTCTTCGAGGCGACCGTGCTGAGCGACGTCCGGCCGGGCAGCGACATTCTGCGCGAAGAGATCTTCGGACCGGTGCTGGCGATCATGTCCTTCGACACCGAGGACGAGGCCGTTGCGCTGGCCAACGACACCGAGTACGGCCTGGTCAGTTACGTGTACACCAGGGACCTGGGCCGCGGGCAGCGGATGATCGAACGGCTCGAGACCGGGATGATGGGTCTCAACGTCGGCGTGGTGTCGAACGCGGCCGCCCCGTTCGGCGGATGGAAACTGTCCGGCCTCGGTCGCGAGGGTGGTGACGAGGGCATTCACGAGTACCTGCAGACGAAGTACACCCTCACCCCGAACCCGTTCGGCTGAGGTTGGCCGAGCGTGGCCAGACCTCGGTCGGTCCGGCGTCGGGTGAGGCGCCAGCGCCGTGGGCACAACCTGTAGCAGACTCAGCGCGTGATCCACGCTACCCCAGCCATCCTGGGACTCGATCTGAGCACCTTCG
This sequence comes from uncultured Actinomycetota bacterium, assembly GCA_963697765.1. Taxonomy (GTDB): domain Bacteria; phylum Actinomycetota; class Actinomycetes; order Propionibacteriales; family Propionibacteriaceae; genus Micropruina. The sequence goes on along the minus strand of CAVOPC010000002.1, from coordinate 516,800 downwards.
CCGCCGTACTGTTCGGCATCTTCGTCGTCATCGACCTCGTCCTGCGCGTGATCGCCCTGGGGGTGGTGCCCGAGAATCGGCGCCCCTCGTCCGGCATGGCGTGGCTGATCCTGATCCTGTTCTTCCCGATACCGGGATTCGGCCTGTTTCTGCTCCTGGGCGGCACGAGCGTCGGACGGCTGCGCCGCGATCGCCAGTCCGAAGCGCTCGCGCACTTGCGAAGCAGAGTGGAGTCGCTCGACCCCACCCTGTTCGCCGCGGCGCCGGAGGACGGGCCGTCCTACCTGCCCTCGGCCATCGCCCTCAACCGGCAGCTCGGTGCGCTGCCTGCGGTGGCCACCGGATCGGTGGACGTCTTCTCCGACTACGACGAGTCCCTGGCCGCCATGGCACGGGCCATCGACGAGGCTCGTGAGCGGGTGCACATCGAGTTCTACATCATGGCCTGGGACGAGACGACCGCTCCCGTGTTCGACGCGCTGGTCGCCGCCCGCCAGCGGGGTGTCGTCGTCCGGTTGCTGTTCGACCACCTCGGCTCGCGCAAAATGGAGGGCTTCGAGGAGTTTCAGAAGAAGCTGGACGCGGCGGGCTTCGAATGGCGTCCGATGCTGCCGCTGCACGTGCTCAAGGGCGACGTCCGCCGCCCCGACCTGCGCAATCACCGCAAGATCCTGGTGATCGACGGGGTGGTCGCGTTCACCGGGTCGCAGAACCTGGTGGAGCGGTCCTACCACAACGAGAAACACCGCAAGGCCGGACGCAAGTGGGTCGAGTTGACCTGCCGCGTGACGCACGGCCTGGCCGCGTCCCTCGATGCCGTCTTCGCGACGGACTGGTACTCCGAGACCGGCGAACTGCTCGACCTGAGCCGGGCGGCGGACGGCCTGGCCACCGACGAGGTCGCAGGTCTGGGGCAGGTGGTGCCCAGCGGCCCCGGCGTGGTCGCCGAGAACAACCTGCGCCTCTTCACCCTGTTGCTCTACGGGGCGACCAAGCGGATCTCGCTGACCAGCCCCTACTTCGTTCCGGACGAGTCGCTGCTGTACGCCGTCACGACGGCCGCCGAGCGTGGCGTCGAGGTCGAACTCTTCGTCGGCGAGGAGGGGGATCAGTTCATGGTCTACCACGCCCAGCGGTCGTACTATCAGGCGCTGCTGAAGGCGGGCGTGCGGATCTGGTTATACGAGGCACCCCTGGTGCTGCACTCCAAGCACTTCTCGATCGACGACGACGTCGTGGTGATCGGGTCCAGCAACATGGACCAGCGCTCGTTCTCGCTCAACTACGAGGTGTCGCTGATGCTCGCCTCGCGCGCCGCCGTCGACCAGATGCGCCTCGTCGAGGACGCCTATCGCGGCCGCTCCCGCGAGCTGACCCTGGCCGAGTGGGAGACGCGCACGAGGCGCCAGCGCTATGTCGACAACGTGATGCGACTCACCGCCGCGCTTCAGTGAGGCCTACTCCTGAGCCGGTTGGGCGGCGGAGGTTCCGCGGAGCTTGTCGAGGCGGTTGCGGAGCAGTTCCGCCCGGTGGGTGTTGCCGTGCAGCCCGATGTACTCGTGGGCGAAGGACGCCAGCAGTGCGTCGTCGAGCCGGCGGACGGCGCCCGGCGGGTACCGGTAGCCCATCCGCTCGATCAGCGCCGCGGAGTCGATTCCGGCCAGCAGGCCGGCGAGTTCACGCAGTGACGTGATGCCGAGTTCGAGGAGCAATCCGGATATCCAGGTGTAGTGGTCCGTGCGCGACCACCCGGCCTCCGGGTAGTGCCCGGCCAGGAACGCCGCGAGCTCCTGGTTCTCGATCCGGGGGTCGTCCGGGTCGTCCTCGGGTCCTGCCTCCACCACGGGTTCGCGCATCCGGTTTCGAATGATCTCGAACTCCCGGTCGGCGAGTTCGAGCAGGCCGGCGGCCAGCGTGAAGCGCCGGTTGAGTTCGGACGTCAGGCCGTCCGGAACCGTGCCCTTGTAGCGGATGTCGTGCTCGTATTCGGCCCAGGCATGCTGCAGCACCGTCCGGATCTGGACCTGAGCACTCCCCACCGGCACCAGCTCCGCCGGCAGCGTGCCCAGCCAGATCGGGTCGAGGTCGACCTGCAGGTGGCGGCTGACGTAGCCGAACCGGCCCTCCTCCACGACCTGCTGCCCCAGATCGAGGTCGCCGACGACACCCAGCTGGTCCCTGATCAGGTCGGCCGCCGCGGTGACGTCGCTGGTCACGTAAGTGATGATCCGGGTGCCGATCTGGTCGGGAATGTCCCGCAGCGGGTCGGGGTACAGCGGCACCCCGTCCACCGCTTTGGTCGTCTTCGCCGCGAAGGACGCGACACTCTTGCCGCGCCAGGCGATGTATTGATAGTTGATGCCGGCATCGTCCAGCACGGTGGTCAGCCAGGCGGCCAGCCGGCGGGCGAACTCCTCGACGTGCGGCCGCACCTCGGCGTAGGCGTTCACCGACGCGCGGATGCGGTCAGTCGGGTCCGGGCGGGGATCGGGCTCCGTCGGCCTGCCGGCTTTCATTCTGTCAGTCTGGCAGAACGGGTCTACTCGGCCCCGGGTCGGTGGGCGCGGCTGCTGAACGGCGAATCCGTCCGTTCGAGCCGGACGCCGTCGACGGTGAGGTCGACCAGCTCGTTGTAGAACGCGACCCGACCTGCGATCTTGCCGACCGCCGGAAACGGTGCCGCATACGACCATGCGATGTCGGTCGCATCGGGTCGGCCGCGCACGCTCCAATACCGATCGGCGGCACCCTTGTAGGGGCAGAAGCTCGTCGTGCGACTCGGCTCCAGCGCCTCAGTCGAGATGTCCTCTTCGGGCAGGTAGAAGCGGGTTGGAAGCCCGGTCTCGAACAGCAGGACGGGACGTCGCGTCTCGCCCAGGACGACGCCGTCCGACGTCGGGTCGCCCAGGGAGACCACGACGTGCCGGTCGCTGGCCAGCGCCTCGACCCGCTTGTGCGGGTCGCGAGGATGACCACCGACCTCTTCGGACTCCTCGAGCCAGCGCAGCAGCCCGGGTCGCCAGGAGAAGACGATCAGGTCGGCGAGCGCCGGGTCGTCACGCCGCCAGGCGGCGCGGGCCAAGGTGCGGTCGCCGACCACGAGGTCGAACACCTGGGCAACCGGACCCTTGGGCGCGAAGAAGTCGAACCGGCTGGGCCGTTCAGCGTGTGTCGGGTCGGGCTGGGTGGGCACCAGCAGGTCGGTGCGGACGTCCGCCGGGTCGAACGCATAACTCGGCACCGGGAAGTCGTCCTCCCAGAACAGCAAGGGGCGCACTGTGTCGACCACGACGGTGTCGCCCACCAGCCCGCGAACCCTCTTGTCGATCGGTTCCGTCCGCATACTTCGAGACTGCCACCGGTGTCAACCCCGCGGCGCCCGTTTCGAGGTGGCGGAGGATACGAGATTGGCGGCGGAGGGTTGATGGTACGCACGAAGCCGATCAGGCGGTGTCCGTCCGGAGCCAGAGGCGATTGAAGCCTTCCTCGATGATTACGGCCTGAGGAACTCGGTAGACCCCATCGCGGCCCGCATCCCAGTCATCCCGAGTTGCCGAAACCGCACCCGGACTTCCTACTTCATGCCATCGCCCCACGTCTCGCGCGGTATTCGGCCGCCCCATCAAGGCCTCGGCACCATGAAGCATTCGAGAGCCTCACCGGCCAAGCACCCTGAGATCCCTGCACCAGTGACGATGCTCCTGGCTCCGCACGGTGGCACTTCTCTCACTGGTGCAGGGATTTCAGGCACCCGCCCTCACGACCCCCACGAGGTTTGCCGTTCACCTTTGCCGGGGCCGTCGCGCGACTACATTCAGGAGAGTTGGACACGTCGCTGAGAGGACGCCATGACTGAGCCGCTGCGTCTGGACATGACTCGCCTTCCGGACCTGGCGGCCGCGGCCGGCCGGGTCGGACCCGTCCGCACCCGGATGCCGATCTACGTCGATCTGCTGCCTCCCTGCAACCATGCGTGCCCGGCCGGGGAGAACATCCAGGAGTGGCTGCGGCTGGTCAAGGCCAACCGCGACGAGGACGCCTGGCGCGAGCTGACCCGCAACAATCCGTTCCCGGCGATCCACGGGCGGGTCTGCTACCACCCCTGCGAGACGGCCTGCAACCGGGTCGAGCTCGACGGCGCGGTTTCCGTCCATTCCGTGGAGCGCTACCTCGGTGACCTGGCGATCGAGCGGGGGTGGCGGTTCCACCGGTCCCAGACCGCGACCGGACGTCGGTTGCTGGTGGTGGGCGCGGGTCCATCCGGACTGTCCGCCGCCTACCAATTGGCCGTGCTCGGCCACCATGTGGAGGTGCGCGACGCCTCCCCGCATCCGGGCGGCATGATGCGCTACGGCATTCCGCAGTACCGGCTGCCGCGGGACGTGCTCGACGCTGAGGTCGAACGGGTGGCCGACCTCGGAGTGCGGATCGTCACCGACCACCGGGTCACCGACCTCCTCGCGGAGCAGGCCGAGGGCCGGTTCGACGCGGTTTTCGTGGCGATCGGCGCGCATCTGTCCAAGCGGGTGGACATTCCCACCCGGGACGCCTCACGGATCGTCGAAGCGGTGAGCTTTCTGCGAGACGTGGCCAGCGGCGAAACTCCGGTGATCGGACGACGGGTCGCCGTCTACGGCGGTGGCAACACCGCCATGGACGCCGCCCGGGTGGCCCGCCGGCTGGGTGCCGAGGAGTCGATCGTGGTCTACCGGCGAACCGAGGAGCAGATGCCGGCGCACTCCTCGGAGCGGGAGGAGGCGGTGGCCGAAGGCGTCACCATCAACTGGCTGCGCACCATCTCGGCGTTCGAGGACGACGCGATGACCGTCGAGATCATGGAACTCGACGAAGACGGACGCGCCGTCGGCACCGGCCGGTTCGAGACCCTGCAGGCCGACACCGTGATCCTGGCGCTGGGCCAGGAGACCGACTCGGACTTCCTGAAGGCGATCCCAGGCATGCGGTTCGACCGCGACGTGCTCCAGGTCGACAAGCAGAGCCTGATGACCGACGTGCCGGGCATCTTCGCCGGCGGCGACGCCGTGCCGTCCGAGCGCACCGTGACCGTCGGGGTGGGCCACGGCAAGCGCGCGGCCCGGATGATCGACGCCTGGCTGGGCAGCCGTCCGCCGATGGACGCACCCAAGCACGACCTGGCCGGCTTCGACAGCCTCAACCTGTGGTACTTCGGCGACAACCGCCGCAGCACCCAACCCGAACTTGACCCGGCCGACCGGGCCACCGACTTCGGCGAGATCCACGGCGGACTGGATCCCACCGAGGCCCACGTCGAGGCGTCCCGCTGCCTGTCCTGCGGCAACTGCTTCGAGTGCGACGGGTGTTTGGGGTCCTGTCCCGAGGACGCCATCATCAAACTCGGCGAGGGCTTCCGTTACCGCTTCGACTACGAGAAGTGCACCGGCTGCGCGACCTGCTTCGAGCAGTGCCCGGTGCACGCCATCGAGATGATTCCGGAGACGAAATGAGAGCCATCCTCGACGGGAACGAGGCCGCCGCGTCCGTTGCCTACCGGCTGAACGAGCTGTGCAGCATCTACCCGATCACCCCCTCGTCCACGATGGCCGAACTGGCCGACGAATGGTCGGCGCAGGGCCGCCGCAACATCTTCGGCACTGTACCGACGGTGGTCGCGATGCAGTCCGAGGGTGGCGCCGCAGGTGCCCTGCACGGGGCACTGCAGGGCGGCGCCCTGAGCACCACCTTCACCGCCTCGCAGGGCTTGCTGCTGATGATCCCCAACATGTACAAGATTGCCGGCGAACTGACCTCGACGGTGTTCCACGTGGCCGCCCGCTCACTGGCCGCGCAGGGGTTGAGCATCTTCGGCGACCACCAGGATGTGATGGCCATCCGGCAAACCGGGTTCGCGCTGCTGAGCTCGGCCTCGGTGCAGGAGGCACACGATCTGGCCGCGGTGGCCCAGGTGGTCACGCTGCGCTCGCGGATCCCGTTCCTGCACTTTTTCGACGGCTTTCGCACCAGCCACGAGCTGAACACCCTGGAGTTGCTCAGCGACGACGACCTGCGGGTGCTGGTCGAGGAGCGTCTGGTCCGTGCCCACCGGGGAAGGGCGCTGTCGCCGGAGCATCCGATCATCCGCGGCACCGCGCAGAACCCCGACACCTACTTCCAGTCCCGCGAGACAGTGAACCCCTTCTACCTCGCCGTGCCGGGCATCGTGCAGCAGAGCATGGACGAATTCGCCGCCCTGACCGGACGCCGCTATCACCTGGTCGAGTATCACGGACACCCCGAAGCAGATCGGGTGATCGTGATCATGGGTTCGGGCGCGCAGACGGTGAAACAGGCGATCGACCACCTGAACGCCCAAGGCGAGCGAGTCGGCTGCGTCCAGGTGCGGTTGTACCGGCCGTTCCCGGTCGAGGAGGTTCTCGGCGCGATCCCGTCCAGCGCGCAGCGGATCGCCGTGCTCGATCGCACCAAGGAGCCCGGCGCCGGCGGCGAGCCCCTGTTCCTTGACGTGATCGCCGCCCTCGGCGAGGCGGCAAGCACCGGCGAGCGAACCATGCCGGTGGTCATCGGGGGCCGGTACGGATTGTCGTCGAAGGAGTTCACCCCGCCGATGGTGGTCGGCATCTTCGACGAACTGGCGCTGCCGAAATCCCGACCGCGGTTCACCGTCGGGATCAACGACGACGTCACCCGGCTATCCCTGCCCTATGCCGCCGAACTCGATCTGGAGGACCCGCGCACCCATCGCGCGGTCTTCTACGGTCTCGGCTCGGACGGCACCGTGGGCGCCAACAAGAACACCATCAAGATCCTCGGCGGCACCGGCGACTTCTACGCGCAGGGATACTTCGTCTACGACTCGAAGAAGTCGGGGTCACGGACGATTTCACACCTGCGCTTCGGCGAACATCCGATCGAGGCGCCCTACCTGGTCGGCAGGGCCGGCTTCATCGGCTGCCACCACTGGTCGATCCTGGAACGGGTGGACGTGCTCGAGGTCGCCCGGCCGGGCACCGTGCTGCTGATCAACGCCCCCTACCCGCCCGCCGAGGTGTTCAGTCGGCTGCCACGATCGATGCAGCTGCAGATCATCGAGCTCGGCATCGAGCTGTGGACGATCGACGCCGGCGCCGTGGCTCGCGCGACCGGCATGGGCAACCGCACCAACACGGTGCTACAGACCTGCTTCTTCGCCATTTCGAAGGTGCTGGAACAGTCCGCGGCGATCGAGAAGGTGAAGGCAGCGATCCGCAAGACCTACGCCCGCAAGGGTGCCGATGTGGTGGCCATGAACGAGGCCGCGGTGGACGCCTCCGTCTCCTCCCTGCACCGCGTCGAGGTGCCGGCCGCAGCGGTCGGCAGCACCGAGCGGATCCCACCGGTGCCCGCTGACGCACCCGAGTTCGTCCGCACCGTGACCGCCTCGATGCTGGTCGGAACCGGCGACTCACTACCGGTTTCGGCCCTGCCGGTGGACGGCACATACCCGTCCGGAACGACCAAGTACGAGAAGCGGAACATCTCCGACATCATCGCCGAGTGGGATCCGGAGTCCTGCATCCAGTGTGGCAACTGTGCCTTCGTCTGCCCGCACGCCGTGCTGCGGGCCAAGTACTACAAGGACGAGGCGCTGACCGACGCCCCGATCGGCTTCCTCTCCGCGCCGCTGAACGCGGCCGGCTTCCCGGGTTCGCGCTACACGCTGCAGGTCTACGCCGAGGACTGCACCGGTTGCGGGCTCTGCGTCGAGGCCTGTCCGGTGAAACCGATCCAGACCCCGGACCGGCGGGCGATCAATCTCGCCCCGGTGCTGGACCGTACCCAGGAGAAGGCCAACGTCGAATTCTTCGAGACGCTGCCGGTCAACCAGCGCTCCCGGGTCGACTTCGCCACCGTGCGCGGCACCCAGTTCCTTGAGCCACTGTTCGAGTTCTCCGGCGCGTGCGCCGGTTGTGGCGAGACCCCCTATCTGAAGCTGCTCACCCAGTTGTTCGGTGGGCGCACCAGCGTCGCCAACGCGACCGGCTGCTCGTCCATCTACGGCGGCAACCTGCCCACCACGCCGTGGTCGAGCAACAAGGACGGACGCGGGCCGGCCTGGTCGAACTCGCTGTTCGAGGACAATGCCGAGTTCGGGCTCGGCCTGCGGCTGGCGGCCGACCTGCAGGCCGACCTGGCCCGGCAGCGACTGGCGGCGTTGCGGCCCGAACTGGGGGACGAACTGGTCGATGTGGTACTGGCTGCGCCCCAGCAGTACGAATCGGACCTGTCCCATCAACGCTCGCGCGTGGAGCACCTGAAGACGCTGCTGGACGAGATGCTGACCAGCCTGTGCAGTCCGCAGCACGTCACCATGCCGTTCTCGGTGCCCGCCTTGCCGGTCGGCTCGGTGGAAGACTTCGGGCGCCGTCCGGTGCCGACGGACATCGAGCCGGCGGACGCGGTCACGTCCGTTCCCCCGGGCACCCCACTCAGCGCCGAGACTCTGCGCCTGGTGGAGGACCTGCGCAGCGTCGCCGACCACCTGTTGCGCCGCTCGGTGTGGATCGTCGGAGGTGACGGCTGGGCCTACGACATCGGCTCGGCCGGCGTCGACCACGTGCTGGCGTCCGGGCGTGACATCAACGTGCTGGTCCTCGACACCGAGGTGTACTCCAATACCGGGGGTCAGTCGTCCAAGTCGACTCCGATCGGGGCGGTGGCGAAGTTCGCGGCGGCCGGCAAGACCACGTACAAGAAGGACCTGGCGATGCAGGCGATCGCGTACGGCAACGTGTACGTGGCCCGGGTGGCGATGGGTGCAGATCCGCAGCAGACTCTTCGTGCCTTCCGCGAGGCTGAGATGTACGACGGTCCGTCCCTGATCCTGGCCTACAGCCATTGCATCGCGCACGGCATCGACATGCGCAAGGGCCTCGACCAGCAGTATCGCGCGGTCAACTCCGGGCACTGGCCGCTGATGCGGTTCAATCCGGTGCTGCGGGACGCCAACCACAACCCGTTCCTGCTCGATTCGCCCCGGCCGCGGATCGCGCTGGCCGACTACCACAAGCACGAACTCAGGTTCCGGATGCTGTTCAGCACCCATCCCGAGGAAGCCGAACGGATGCTGCAGTTGGGCCAGGACCAGGTACTGCGGCGGTTTGCCGAGTACGAGCAGATGGCGTCGCGGAGTGCCGACATGTTCGCCGCGGACGCGCGCTGAGAGAACGGTGGAAACCTGATGGACTTGACCACGAGCTACCTCGGACTGAGCCTGAACAACCCGGTGGTTGCCTCGGCCGGGCCGCTGTCGCAGACCGTGGAAGGGGTTCGCGAGTTGGCCGCGTCCGGGGTGGGTGCGGTGGTGATGTATTCGCTGTTCGAGGAGCAGGTCCGCCGCCAGCTGCAGCGGGACACCGAACTGGAGGAGGCCCACGAGGAGTCGTTCGCGGAGGCGCTGAGCTACTTCCCGGCCGGCTTCGACCTGACCGAGCGTGGCGTCGCGGACCACTACGTGGGCCTGGTCCGCCGGGCGGCGGCGGCGGTGGACGTGCCGGTGATCGCCAGCATCAACGGCGCCAGCCTGGGCGGCTGGGTGCAGATCGCCCAACAACTGGCGGACGCCGGTGCCGCCGCGATCGAGTTGAACATCTACTTCGTGCCAGGCGACCTGAGCGTCACCGGGCCCGAGGTTGAGCAGCTGCACCTCGATATCGTCGCCGCGGTGCGCCGGGCGGTCGAACTGCCTCTCGCGGTGAAGGTGAGCCCGTTCTTCTCCTCGCCGGGCAACATGGCGCTGCGACTGGTCGAGGCGGGAGCGGACGGTTTGGTGCTGTTCAACCGGTTCCTCCAACCCGAGGTCGACATCGAGACGCTCACGGTGAAGCCGTCCCTGGCGTTATCCACCCGGTTCGAGGGACGCCTGCCGCGCACTTGGATCGCGGCGCTGGCCAATCACACCGACGCATCGCTGGCGGCCACGTCCGGGGTCGAGGAGGCGGCCGACGTTGTGCGCTACCTGCTCGCCGGCGCGGACGTGGTGATGACCACGTCGGCGCTGATCAGGCACGGTGCCGGGTACGTCCGGAGTCTGCTGCTGGGTCTTAAGGACTGGATGTACCGGCGTGGCTACAGCTCGGTGGACGACTTCCGCGGTGTGCTGGCCGTGCCGGCCGACATCGACGGCGAGGCGATGCAGCGGGCAGGCTATGTGGCGGCGCTGGAGAACGCCCGCGCGACGTATGGCTCGCTGCACCGTTAGGCGATGGGGCGGACTAGGACAGGCGTGGTCCTGAGCGCAGGCGGGGCTTGGCGGGGTCAACTTCCCAAGCTTTCCCGGCGTTGACATTTCCATCCGTTCGCACCACGCCATCAGTGCCTGTTCGGTAAAGAGTCCGGCGGTGAAGCTGGGATCTAGTCGCTGCAGGCCGGCAACTGTGGCCCTAACGCGGTCGACTACTGCAGGGTCGATCCGTGCGGCCCAGGGCGATTTCGCTCCGCTCACAGGATTTCCTGTCCGAGAGCCCGAAAGCGGCTGTCAGCTGCGTTAGCAGACCGCGCCGCTTCCCGTCCTACCGACCGTCCTGCCTGGGCTCCCTGAAAGATAACGCACATTTAGCGCACAAACTGCGCCATCCGGGGCGCGCCACTCCCTCAAAACAGTGTTCCAGCCCTAGTCAGAGCAGGAATGGCGGTGGCGGAGGATACGAGATTCGAACTCGTGAGGGTGTGAACCCAACCCGCTTTCCAAGCGAGCGCCATAGGCCTCTAGGCGAATCCTCCGTCGGCGAGGATACCGGGCGCGGGTGAGTGCGGACAAACCGCGCCTCGCGCGTGCGCGCCAGTCAGCCCAAGCGATCCAGCAGCAGCGCGACCCGGGCCTTGGTCGGTTCGTCGGCGAAGGCCGCCGCCAAACCGACCTCCGCGACCTGGACGAAGTCGGCCTCCGTCCAGCCGTGGTGCTCCGCCAGCTGCTCGAACTCGTGGGTGGCGGACGTTCGGCTCATCAGCCGGTTGTCACAGCTGATCGAGACCCGCAGCCCGAGGTCGCGCAGCCGGGTGACTGGATGCTCGTCGATGGACGCGACGCCCGTCTGCAGATTCGACGTGGGGCACACCTCCAGCGTCACCCCACGATCGCGGACGGCGGTGGCGATGTGCCCGAGCCGTCCGTCCGGGCAGTCGTCGATCAGGTGAATGCCGTGGCCCAGCCGGGTGGCGCCGACCTTGAGTGCCTGCCAGATCGAGTCGGGTCCGTAGGCCTCGCCGGCATGCACCGTCAGCCCGAGGCCACCTTCACGCACGATGCGGCAGGCGTCCGCGAACCGCTCGGCCGGATAACCCGCCTCGGGTCCGGCCAGGTCGAACCCGACCACTCCCAGATCCCGGCACGCAAGCGCCAGGTGCGCCGTGGTCGTGTTCGGCTCCAGGTGGCGCAGGCTGGTGAGGAGCTGTCGCACCTCGATCGGGCGGCCGGCACCGGCCGCCTCCGCCATGCCCTGCCGCATGCCCTCGAACACCCCCGCGACCATGGCGCGCATGGTGTGACCCCTGGTCAGGTGCTGTTCCGGCGCCCAGCGCAGTTCGGCGTAGACCACCCCGTCCGCCGCCAGGTCGAGGGTCAGTTCGCGCGCCACCCTGGTCAGGTTGTCCGGGCTCTGCAACACGGCGATGGTCAGGTCGAAGGTGCGCAGGTAGCCCACCAGGTTGCCGGTGCTGGCGGAGTCGAAGAACCAGTCGGCCAGAGCGTCCCGGGCGCAGGGCAGCGCGATGCCCTCCCCGGTGGCCAGTTCGGCGACCGTGCTCGGCCGCAGGGCGCCGTCGAGGTGCTCATGCAGGCACACCTTCGGCACAGCGCGGAGCACGTCAGGATCGATCATCGGGCCACTGTGGCCGATCCGGACCGGCGCTCCGAACCGGTCTCGCGGCAGAGCGGACCGCCGGGCGCCATCGAGTGGCAGGCTGAACCCATGCGGATCGCTCTCGCGCAGTTCACCGCCGGCACCGACCCGGCCGAGAACCTGAAGCTGGTGCTGGCGGGAATCGATCAGGCGGTGCAGGAGCGGGCCGACCTGGTGGTCTTTCCCGAGGCGATGATCTGCTCGTTCGCCAGGCCCCGCGCCGACGCTGCCGAGCCCCTGGACGGGCCGTGGGCCAGCGCCGTTCGAGCAGCCGCGGCCGCAGCGGAGGTGACGGTGATCGTCGGCACCTTCACCCCCGGACGGTCCGCGAAGGTTCGCAACACCCTGCTCGTCACCGGACCCGCCATCGAGGCCCACTACAACAAGATCCACCTGTTCGACGCCTACGGCTACCGCGAATCCGACCAGATCGAGCCAGGTGACGCCCTCGTCGTGGTCGAGATCGGCGGCGTCAAGATCGGCCTGACCACCTGTTACGACCTCCGCTTTCCCGAGCTCTTCAAAGCACTTGCGTTGCAGGGTGCGGACGTGATCGTGGTGCCGTCGTCGTGGGCGCCGGGAGAGCGCAAGGTCGCCCAGTGGCGGTCCCTGGCGGTCGCCCGGGCGCTGGATTCGACCAGCCTGATCGTGGCGGTGGGCCAGGCACTGCCCCCTGCCGGCGGCGCGGTCGACGGTCCGCGCAAACCCACCGGGGTGGGGCATTCGATCGTCGTCGGTCCGCTCGGCGACGTGCTGCTCGAGCTGGGTGAGGCGCCCGAACTGGCGGTGCTCGACCTGGACCCGTCCGTCGTCGCAGCGGCCCGCGAGACCCTTCCGGTGCTGACCAACGCGCGATTCACCAGCGCGCTTACCTCCGCGGACCCTGCGCAGCGACGCTGAATCCGTCCAGTTCGACCTGCCGCCGGACGTCCCTCTACACTGATCCAAGGTCCCCGCGCGGCGGTATCTCGCCCAACTCCCCCAGGGTCGAAAGACAGCAAGGGTAAGTGAGCTCTTCCGGGTGCGCGGGGGCCCCTTCACGTCGCGGGCCGGGCGTTCACGCGGTCGAAAACTGTGGTCGCCAACACGTATGGTTCACCCGTGGACGACGAGCGCGAGGACGAGCTGCCTGAAGAGTCCGGCCTCTTCGACGAACCCGCACCGTACGAGATGGACGGCCCCGACCTGTTCGGCTCCTCCGCCGATCCAGAACCGGAAGACCTGCCCTCGGACGCCGTCCTCGAAGCCCTCGAAGCCAGCCGTGACCCGGCGCCCGATCCGGCGGCGATGCAGCGTCCGGAAGCCCCGTTGGCGCTGTACCGGCGCTATCGACCCGACATCTTCGCCGACATGATCGGCCAGGAGCACGTCACCGAACCGCTGCAGCGTGCGCTGACCAACAACCGGGTCAATCACGCCTACCTGTTCTCGGGGCCCCGCGGCTGTGGCAAGACCACCTCGGCCCGCATCCTGGCCCGGGCGCTGAACTGCGCGAAGGGACCGTCCCCGGTGCCGTGCGGCGAATGCCAGTCCTGCCGCGACCTTGCCCGCGGCGGGTTCGGGTCGATCGACGTGATCGAGATCGACGCCGCCTCGCACGGCGGGGTGGACGACGCCCGCGACCTGCGTGAGCGGGCCTTCTTCGCCCCGGTCAGCAGCCGCTACAAGATCTACATCGTCGACGAGGCGCACATGGTCACCACGGCGGGGTTCAACGCTCTGCTCAAGGTGGTCGAAGAACCGCCGCCCCACGTCAAGTTCATCTTCGCCACCACCGAACCCGACAAGGTGATCGGCACCATCCGCTCGCGCACCCACCACTATCCGTTCCGGTTGGTTCCACCGAAGACCCTGACGGCCTACCTGGGCACGCTGTGCGAGGCCGAGGGGGTGTCGGTGGACGCGGCCGCGCTGCCCCTGGTGGTGCGCGCCGGCGCCGGCTCGGTGCGGGATTCGCTCTCGGTGCTCGATCAGTTGCTCGGCGGTGCCGGCGACGACGGGGTCACCTACAGCCAGGCGGCCGCCCTGCTCGGCTACACCCCCGACACCCTGCTCGACGAGATCGTGGACGCCTTCGCCGCCGGCGATGCGAACGGGGTCTTCGCCTGCATCGACAAGGTGATCGAGGTGGGTCAGGACCCGCGCCGGTTCGCCGAAGACCTGCTGCGCCGATTGCGCGACCTGATCATCGTGGCCGCAGTGCCGGACGCGCTCACCTCCGGTCTGGTCGACGTGGCCGCCGATCAGGGTGACCGGCTGCGCACTCAGGCCAGTGCGATGGGCCCAGGCGAACTGGCGCGCGCGGCCGAGGTGCTGGCCGTCGGGCTCACCGAGATGCGGGGCACCACCGCTCCCCGGCTGCATCTGGAGTTGATGTGCGCCCGGGTGCTGCTGCCGGCCGCGGACGAGGGCGACCGCGGCCTGCACGCCCGGCTCGATCGTCTCGAACGACGGTTCCAGATGTCCGCGCCCGAGGCTATCGCCCCGGCCGGACCCGTCCGAACCGCCGCACCTGCGCCTGCCGACGCCGTCACATCCGCGGCACCTTCGCCCGACCCCGTCCGGTCCGCCGCACCTGGGCCCGATCAGGCCCGGCCGGCCGAACCCGTCCGGCCGGCCGAACCACAGCCGCGTGCCGGCGGCGCGTGGCCCGAACCGGCCGAGCCCGGGGGCCGGACGCGACCGAGCGCACCACCTCCCGCGTCCGTCGAGCCGCGGGCGGCGTCAGCGCTTCCACCCGACACGCCCACCGCCCAGGCGGCCCCGGGTGCCGCCCTGACCACGGTCGACTTCCGCCGGTTCTGGCCAGACATTCTCAGCGAGGTGAAGAACCGCCGCCGGTTCACCTGGATCTTGCTCAGCCAGAACGCCCATGTCGTCGATGTGGTCGACGGAGTGCTCAGCCTCGGCATGAGCAACCCAGGTGCCCGCGACAGTTTCGGCCGCGGCGGCAGCGAGGACGTGCTGCGCGAGTCGATCCTGCAGGTCACCGCCACCAGCGTGAAGATCCAGGTGGTGATCGACCCGGCGGGCGCCGACGACCAGCCCGCTCCGCCGCCCGCGCCCGCCGTTGAGCCCCGTCCGCGGGTCGGGCGTCCGGCGGCGGCGACGCAGGCCCGCGAGAACATCCGCGGCACCGGCACCCGCAAGGAGTCGCCCCCGGTGCCCGACGAAGAGCCGAGCCGCGACGACGTCTCGGTCGAGGACGAGTCCGCGAACCATGACGAACTGCTCGCGAAGCATCTCGGCGCCGAACTGATCGCCGAAGAGGAGTGAGGGCCTCCTCCAGTCGCCCCGCTAGAGTTGGGCGGTGCCCCATCGATTGGAGAACTGATGTTCGGCGAGCAGGGATTCGACATGAACGCGCTGTTGGCGCAGGCCCAGGCCATGCAGTCGCAGGTATTGCGCGCGCAGGAGGAGTTGGCCGCCAAGCAGGTGCTCGGGTCGGCCGGCGGCGACCTGGTGCAGGTCACCGTGAGTGGCGCCGGTGAGTTGCTGTCGGTGAACATCCGGCCCGAGGCCTGGGACGAGGACGATCCGTCGACGCTCGGTGACCTGATCGTCGCCGCCGTTCGTGACGCCAACAAGAAGATCGCGATCCTGGCCGAGTCGTCCCTGCCGCAGCTGCCGGACCTCGGCGGCCTCACCGGCCAGTAGGCAGGCGCAGGTGTTCGAGGGACCGATCCAGGACCTGATCGACGAGTTGGCCCGGCTGCCCGGAATCGGCCCCAAGGGAGCGCAGCGGATCGCGTTCCACATACTCACCGCCGACTCAGCCGACGTCGCACGGCTGTCGGACTCGCTGCGGCACGTCGCCGAGAAGGTGCGGTTCTGCGAGCGCTGTTTCAACATTTCCGAGGCCGAGTTGTGCCGGATCTGTCGTGACCCCCGCCGCGGCCAGACCGCCATCTGCGTGGTGGAGGAGCCCAAGGACGTGATGGCGATCGAACGCACCAACGAGTTCCGTGGGCTCTATCACGTGCTGGGTGGGGCGATCTCGCCGATCGACAACGTCGGCCCGGGCGACCTGCACATTCGTGAGCTGGTGGTAAGGCTCGGCGACGGAACGGTGACCGAGGTGATTCTGGCCACCGATCCCAACCTCGAGGGCGAGGCGACCGCGGCCTATCTGTCCCGGTTGATCCTGCCGCTGGGCGTCACGGTGTCGCGGCTCGCGTCCGGCCTGCCCGTCGGCGGTGACCTCGAGTACGCCGACGAGGTCACCCTGGGCCGTGCCTTCCAGGGTCGCCGTTCGCTGGGTGGTCCAGCCGTCGTGACCGGATTCACAGGTCCCTGACGGTTGCCTCCTCGGATTCGCGGCGCACTATGGAGCCAGCGACGAGGCAAGGAGAAACAGATGGGTCCCAGAGGCGGCGGTGCAGGCTTCGGCTTTCCGCACATGATCGTGGGCATGATGTCGGCGGCGATACTTTTCGCCCTGTTCGCGGCACTCGTGCTGCTGGCGGTCAAGCTGGCCAAGAAGAAGGGCTGGATCGGCAGGCATCATCACGATCCGCACCACCACGGCCCGACACCCTGAGCCGGGTGCCCCGAATCCGCCGCAGCCCGGCCCCCCCGACGCGCAGCAGATTCTGGACGAGCGGCTGGCCCGTGGCGAGATCGAGGTGGACGACTACAGGATCCGCCGGGACGCCCTGAGCGGCAACAGCTACCCGCCGTTCAACCAGCCGCCGACGCCCCCCGTCGGCCCGCCGCACGAGACTCGCGTGGACGAGCACCCGCCGCACGTGCCGCCGGCGCAGTAGCCGAGGCCAGGACTCAACGCGGTTGCCGGGCGGCGATGGCGCGGGCGATCTGCCCGACCAGGTCGTCCGGCAGCGGCTTGTTGTGCGGCAGGTTGACGCTGTCCTTGCCGGAACGGTACGGGGCGACTGCACTCTCGAGCGGCCCGTCGAACACGGGCACGGGGTAGAGGCCGATGTGTTTCTTCCAGCCGGCGAAATGCAGGCCGTAGCGCGGCCCGGACATCACCGCAGGTATGCCGTAGCGGATAGTTTCGGTGGCTCCGGGGAACGCCTCGTGCACGATGGCGCGCACCCGGGCCAGCCGCTGGGCAACCTCAACGGGAAACGACTGCAGGTACTCATCGACGGACGTCGGCGCTGCGGTCACAAATGTCCCCCTCCGGTCAGCGAAAGCACGAATGTGCTTCCTGGTTCCACGAAATGTACCGGGTGACCAGCGGCTTCAGGCGATGAAATTGAGGGCGGCGTCGACCGCCGCCGCAGGGGGTGGCAGTTGGGCGATGGAGGCGGCGACCGCCTTGGCGCGGACGGTGTACCCAGGCTCGGCGAGCAGCGGCAGGAGGGCGGCGGCGGCGTCCGCGATCGCTGTCGGACCCGGTTCGAAGCCCATGCCGGCACCGACCGCCGCCACATGCCGTGCGTTGATCCGCTGGTCGAAGGTGAACAGGGGCGTGACCACCTGCGGCAGGCCGGCGGCGAGGGCGCCCATGGTGGTGCCGAACCCTCCGTGCCCCCACACGGCGGACGCCTGCGCCAGCACCGCCGATTGCGGCCACCACGCCACCGCCCGGGCATTGCGCGCCAGCGGCCCCAGTCCGGCCGGATCCAGTCGGCGTCCGAGCGTCATGAAAACCCGGATCGGCAGGTCGGCGGTGGCCTCGAGCGCCGCACGATAGATCCCGGCGAACGGCGGCAGTGACCCGGCGACCGAGCCGAACGTGACGTACACCAGGGGTGCAGCCGGGTCGCCCCACTCCGGCAAGGGCTCGGTGGTGACCGGAGGCGACTCATCGCGGAACCTGAACAATGCGGACGACGGGTCCCGGTCGTCGCCGGCGCGATCGAGATCTTCTGGAACGGAGGTCAGCGTCGGCTCGGCCAGCGCCGCGTCTGCGAGCGACCCGTCATGCACTCCGGCCAGTGCGCCGAGCTCGGCCAGCGGCTCGGCGACCAAGGCGGCGATCAGCCGGCCTACTTCGGCCATGCCGACTGCGACCTGAAGATGCGGAACTCCCGCCCGCTCGGCTGCGGCGAGGGAACCGAACTCGGCAGGTTCGCGCAACAGCAGGTCTGGGCGCCACTCCTCGATGGCCGCGGTCACGCCCGGAAGCGCCGCCTGGGCGTCGATTCGTCCGAACACCTCGCGGACGACGAGATTGTCGGCCTCGTGGAAGGACAGCGTGGGCAGTCGGGCCATCACCGGGCCGATCAACTCAGGTGGCGCGTCCGCGAACGGCCGATGGGTGAGGCCCGCCCTGGTCACCGTTGCTTCGAACGATTTCGGAGCGGCCACGGCCACGTCGTGCCCGGCGGACGCGAATGCGCGAGCCAGGGGCACCAGCGGCCCGAAGTGCCCGTCGTTGGCCGTGGTCGCGAACAACACCCGCACGCCGCGATGGTGCCACAGGGAGTCCCGGTCGCAACAGACCCCTTGACCGGGAGCCGTGCGGCCGAACCGAGGACGGCCGTGCTACTTTCCGGTGCATGGCCAACCCCAGGGACGCGCCCGCCGATGCGCCGCGCGGTGCGGCGAGCGCCCGGTCGATCCTCATCAACAGCGTCGTGGCATTGCTTCTCGGCGCTGCGATCACCGTCCTCGTGCACGAACTCGCCCATTGGGTGACGGGTGCGCTGCTGGGGTCGCGTTCGTACCTCTTCTCCTTCGGGGTCACCCACGAGCCGCCGCTGACCGGTGGGGCTGCCGCCACCGCCGCGTTGGCGGGCCCGGTGGTCAGCCTGCTGGTCGGGTCGGCGATGCAGATCCTGCAACCGTTCCGGTTCCGGGGGGACTTCGCGCACCTGCTGTGGATCTGGGTCGCCTGCACGTCCCTGATGGAGGCGGCGACCTACCTGGTGATCACCCCGTTCGTCGGTGACACCCACACCGCTGCGGCAGCTCTGGGCTGGCCGTCGTGGGTGTCATGGGTGGCAGCCGCGATCGGAGTGCTGGGCATGGTCGGCGTGGCGCGGGAGTGGGCGATCCATTCCGTCCGGCTCTGCGGTCACGACCTGACCCGGCTGCGCTGCTTCAGTTGGTACCCGTGGCTGATCGCGATTCCGGTGCAGGCCGGCCTGGCGCTGTTGATGATCTCCGTGGTCGCGCATGCAACTGACCCCTGCCGAGCAGACCGTGGTGATCATGGCGGGCATGGCGCAGACCGTGTTCGCGCCGATGTCGATCCCCTTCACCCGGCAGTCCAAGGAACTCGAGGAACCCCTTCAGGTCAGGCCCGTGCCGTGGGTGGGGGTGGCCGGGTTCGTTGCCATGGTGGTGTTCAACTTCGCGATCAGTGGCGGCATCGGCCTCGGCTGATCGGGGACTCTGCGCGCTCCCTCCGACGTGGCGGCGGCGCACTGGCCGTGCTGAGCTAGCATGGATGACTGTCGCAGGGCATCGATGGGGCCATCACCCCGGAGCTGCCGGAAGAACAGCGCACCTTCAATGGGGCTCCCACTAGAACCGGCCGCGACTGCAGAGTTGAGCGGGTCGTCCACGAGGCGGCCAAGAAGGGTGGTACCGCGGGGTTCGCCTCGTCCCTTCGTCCCGTGCCGGGCACCCGGCACGAACAGCTGACGAAGGAAGTGCGATGACCCAGTACCGTCCGGTGCCGCCGCAGGTGAACCTGCCTGACCTCGAGCACCAGATCCTCGACCTCTGGGACGACCGCGGCACGTTCGCCAAGTCGCTCGCAGCCACGAAGGGTGGCCCGGCCTGGACCTTCTACGAGGGCCCGCCCACCGCTAACGGCACCCCCGGCACCCACCACATCGAGGCCCGGGTGTTCAAGGACGTGTTCCCCCGCTTCAAAACCATGCAGGGCTACCACGTCGAACGCAAGGCCGGCTGGGACTGCCACGGCCTGCCCGTCGAACTCGCCGTCGAGGCCGAGTTGGGCTTCAACGGCAAGCCCGACATCGAGGCGTACGGCGTCGAGGCGTTCAACGCCAAGTGCCGCGAATCCGTCAGCCGACACGTGGACGAGTTCAGCAACCTGACCCACCGGATGGGCTACTGGGTGAACCTCGACCAGGCCTACTGGACGATGGACGCCTCCTACGTCGAGTCGGTGTGGTGGGCTCTGAAGAAGATCTTCGACGCCGGGCTGCTCGTCGAGGACTACCGGGTCGCCCCGTACTGCCCGCGCTGCGGCACCACCCTGTCCGACCACGAACTCGCCCAGGGCTATGAGGACGTCACCGACCCCTCGGTCTACGTGCGCTTTCCGCTGACCTCCGGTCCGTGGGCCGGCAAGGCGTCCCTGCTGGTGTGGACCACCACCCCGTGGACGCTGGTCAGCAACACCGCAGTCGCCGTGCACCCGGACGTCACCTACGTGGTGGCGACCAGGCTGGGTGAGGGCGAGCCGGAGACCCTGGTGGTCGCCGAACCGCTGGTTGACAAGGTGCTGGGCGACGACTGGCAGATCGAGGCCACGTTGCAGGGTCGCGAGTTGGAGTTCTGGACCTACCAGCGCCCCTTCGAGTTGATCGAGTTTCCGGACGCCGTCGGGGGCACCCACTACGTCGTGCTGGCCGAGTATGTGACCACCGAGGACGGCTCCGGCCTGGTGCACCAGGCGCCCGCCTTCGGTGAGGAGGACCTGGCGGTCTGCCGTGCCTACGGCCTGCCGCTGGTGAACCCGATCCGGCCCGACGGCACCTTCGACGAGACCGTGCCGCTGGTCGGTGGAGTCTTCTTCAAGACCGCCGACAAGACCCTGGTCGCCGACCTGACCGAGCGTGGCCTGATGTACCGCAAGCTCGACTACGAGCACAGCTACCCGCACTGCTGGCGCTGCCACACCGCGCTGCTCTACTACGCGCAGCCGTCCTGGTACATCCGCACCACCCAGATCAAGGACGCCCTGCTGCGCGAGAACGCGGGCACCAACTGGTACCCCGAGACCATCAAGTGGGGCCGCTACGGCGACTGGCTCAACAACAACATCGACTGGGCGCTGTCGAGGTCGCGGTACTGGGGCACGCCGCTGCCGATCTGGCGGTGCCCCAACGGCCACCTGACGTGCGTCGGCTCCCGGGCCGAGTTGTCCGAGCTCAGCGGCCAGGACCAGTCGGAGCTCGATCCGCACCGTCCGTTCGTGGACGATGTCACGTTCCCGTGCCCGAACTGCCGGGAACAGGCCCAACGCGTGCCAGAGGTGATCGACGCGTGGTTCGACTCGGGCTCGATGCCGTTCGCCCAGTGGGGATATCCGTGGGCCGAGGGCGCCGAGGAGGCGTTCGCCGACGCCTACCCCGCCGACTTCATCTGCGAGGCGATCGACCAGACCCGCGGTTGGTTCTACTCGCTGATGGCGGTCGGCACCCTGGTCTTCGACGCCTCCAGCTACCGCAACGTGCTCTGCCTGGGCCACATCCTGGCCGAGGACGGCCGCAAGATGAGCAAGCACCTGGGCAACATCGTGGAACCGATCCCACTGATGGACACCCACGGGGCGGACGCCGTCCGCTGGTTCATGGCGGCCGGCGGCTCGCCCTGGGCGTCGCGCCGGGTCGGTCACGTGACGATCACCGAGACCGTCCGCAAGGTGCTGCTGACCTACTGGAACTCGGTCGCCTTCCAGGCGCTGTACGCCCGGACGAACGGCTGGACGCCGTCGCCGGTCGGGACTGTCGAGACCAGCACCCACGTACTCGACCGCTGGCTGGTCTCGGTGCGCACCAGGCTGGTCGCCGAGGTGACCGCGGCGCTGGAGAACTTCGACACCCAGCGCTACGGCTCGCTGATCGCCGACTTCGTCGACGACCTTTCGAACTGGTACGTCCGGCGTAGTCGCAGGCGGTTCTGGGACGGCGATCCTGGCGCTCTGCAGACGTTGCACGACACCCTGAACGTGGTCACCCGGCTGATGGCACCCCTGGCCCCGTTCATCACCGAGCGGGTCTGGCAGGACCTGATGGTCGCGACCGACCCGTCCGCGCCCGAGTCGGTGCACCTGGCCGGTTGGCCGGACGTGGACGAGGCCGCCGCCGACCCGCGGCTCGACGACGCCATGCAACTGACCCGCCGGCTGGTCGAACTGGGCCGCTCAGCCCGTGCCGAGGCCAAGGTGAAGACCCGGCAGCCGCTGTCCAGGGTGCTGGTGCCGTCGGGTTCCTTCGCCCGGCTGGACGACGAGCTGCGCGCCGAGATCGCTGCCGAGCTGAACGTGCAGCGGGTGGAGTCGTTCGCCTCCGCCGGCGACCTGGTGGACTACTCCGCCAAGGGCAACTTCCGAGCGCTCGGACGCCGGTTCGGCAAGGACACCCCCAAGGTGGCCGCCGCGATCGCCGCAACGGATGCCGCCGCGCTCGCCGCGGCGCTCGCCGAGAACGGTGTGGCAAGCGTGGACGGGGTCGAGGTGAGCACCGAGGAGGTGCTGGTGTCGGAGCGTCCGCGCGAAGGCTGGTCGGTGGTCAACGAGCAGGGCGAAACGGTGGCGCTCGACCTTCAGTTGACGCCGGAACTGGTGCAGGCCGGGTTGGCCCGCGAGGTCGTCCGTACCGTGCAGGAGCGGCGCAAGGCGTCGGGGCTGGACGTCTCCGACCGGATCGCCCTGGCCTGGCATGCCGACGGCGCCCTGGCCGCCGCGATCCGCGCCCACGCCGCAACGATCGGTGCCGAGGTGCTGGCGACCTCGATCACCGAGGGTGAGCCCGGCCCCGCGTGGGTCAGGGATGACGACCTGGGGCTGAGCTTTGCGATCACCAGGTCCTGAGGCATCGGAGTCGTTCGCGGGATGACGCGGTGCGCATCAGCGACGCAGGGTCAGCGCTGTGAGTCGGAGTCGGTCGTCGGCTCCTGCGGCAGGGCGTAGCGGCGCTGCCGCAGGCTCTTCTTTATCGCGCGCAGCACGGCGCCGGCCACCAGGACGAAGATCAGCAGCGGAAAGAATCCCGCTTTGGTGAAGATGAACAGGGCGATGGCCACCGGCCAAATCACCTTGGCCAGCGCGCTCACCACATTCTCGAGTGTGGACGGCGGCGGCACGCGCTGCAGCGGCCCGCTATGAGCGGGCACCATGCCCGTCGGGTAGTGGGTGGGCTGCACCGGCTCGTCCGGGGACGGACCGAACGAGGGCTGTTGCCAGCGCTGCTCGGGCTCGCCGGTCGGCGGGTTGGTGCTCACCCCGCCATGCTACGTCGCACGCGGTTTGATCACAGCTTCGCGTACCGCGCCCGGAAGAACAGGAAGACGCCGTAGGCGACGAAGCCGATGCCGGCCGCCGCGGTGACAAAAGGGCCGAACGGCAGGGTCAGCAGGGTGTGGACGGCAGCGTCCAGGCCGCCCGCCTTCTTGGGGTCGGCGCTGACTGCTGCGACGATCATGAGCACGCCGACGATTGCAAGGGCGATGCCCTCCGCGACGTAGCCGACCACGCCGAGCATGGTGACGCCACGGCCGACCCGGCCCGCGGGAAGGGTCAGCTTCTTGGTGAACGACTGTCGCACGCCCCGCACGGCGAAGACGACGCCGCCGACCAGCACACCCGCCCCGATCAGTGCCAGCAGCACCGGTCCGCCGGGTAGGCCGAGCACGTCCCTACTGGCATTCTCGGCGGCTCGGTCCCCGTTGGGTCGCGCGCCCATGGCCACGGTCGCGGCCACCACGCCCAGGGCCGCGAACACCACCGCGCGTCCGGCCTGCGAGGCGCGCTCCTTCCACCGGTCGGCGGCCGAGTCGCCGGAGGCCAGAAAGCACTGAACAAGGTGATAGAGGCCGAGGGCGGCCAGCAGCACCGCGAGAACCCAGAGCACGGCCTGCCCCAACGGCGCCCGGGCGATCGCTTTGAAGGCTCCGGACTGATCGGTCTGACCCCGACCGCCGAGGGCGACCGACACCACGATCGCGCCGATCAACAGGTGCACCACCCCGCTGGCGACATAGCCGCCCCGAGCCAGTGCCCGCAGCGCCGGGCTCGAGTCGACCGAGCGTGCCGCGTGCTTCACCGAATCGCTCATTCGGCGAGAGTAGCCCCGTGGCCGGGGCCCCCGACAGTTCCTTTGGGGTGCAGCCGCACCGCAGGCGGGCGAGGTGACGCCGGCTGGACCGCCACACCGGCGTCCCAGCCTGATCGTCACCGACCGCGACGAGCCGATCAGCCAGTCACCGTGAGCAGGCCGCTGAGTTCGGCGGTGGAGTCGCCACCCACGTAGACCTCGATCTCGGTGGCGTCCTGCACCCAGTCGCGGGTCACCGCAGTCCAGTAGCGCAACTGGTCCGGGCCGAGGTCGAAGCTGACGCTTGTGGTGGCCCCGGCCTTGATCGCCACCCGCCTCGAAGCCCTTCAACTCCCGTATCGGACGGCTGGAGGTGCCGTAGCGCTGGTGGATGTAGAGCTGCACCACCTCGTCGGCGTCGACCTCGGAGGTGTTGGTGACATCCACCGACACCTGCACCACGCCTCCGAGCGGCGCCGTGTCGGACGACAACGCCAGGTTCGCGTAGCTGAACGACCCGTACGACAGGCCGTGACCGAACGGATACAGCGGGGTGGACGGCTCCTGCCAGTACCTCTTCGTCGCCTCCTCGGGTTGGAAGGTCTGGTAGTGCGACAGGATCACCGGTACCTGGCCGACGTGCCGCGGCCAGCTGAACGGCAGCTTGCCGCCGGGGGAGACGTCGCCGAACAGCAGCGCCGCCACGGCGTCGCCGCCGCGGGTGCCGGGGTACCAGACCTGCAGGATCGCCGGCACGTTGTCCTGCGCCCAGCGCAGGTCGAGCGGACGTCCGGACATCAGCACGGCAACCGTCGGGGTTCCGGTGGCCACCACCGCCTGCAACTGCTCCAGTTGCCGGCCGGGCAGGTCGAGGGTGTCGTTGGACGCCTTCTCGCCGATCTGGTTCTGCCGCTGGCCGATCACCACCACGGCCACGTCCGCAGCCTTTGCCGCCTCGACCGCGGCACTCAGCCCGGCCTCGTCGTCGTGGTCGTCGGCGGTGTGCTCGACGACCGAATCCATGTTGTCGAACATGGACGGGTAGAGCCGCTCGGGAATGCCCACGCCGGCCGCGAAGTTCACCTCGACGCTGTCTCCGGCCCGGTTCCGGATGCCCTGCAGAATGGTCACCACCTCTTTGGCGTCGTATTCGAACACCCAGGGCCCGAGGGTGTCGCGTTGGCTGTCGGCGAGCTGGCCGATGACGGCGATGCTGCCGGAGGTGGCCAGCGGCAGGGCGCCGTCGTTCTTGAGCAGCACGGCGGTGCGTTCGGCCGCGATCTTGGCGCTCTCGCGATGTTCGGGGGCGCCGAGAATGCCGGCCACGGCATCCTCGTCCACGTAGGGGTTCTCGAACAGGCCGAGGCTGAACTTGGCGGTGAGCACCCGGCGGACGGCCTGGTCGATGGTGGCCTCGCTGACCAGGCCCTGGGCGACCGCGTCGGGCAGCCGCGAGTAGGCGGGGTCGTCGATGATCATCTCCAGATCGAGGCCGGCGTTCATCGCCCTGGCACCGGCGTCGGTCAGGTCGCGGGCGAAGTGTTGGGTGGCCAGCGAGTGCACGGCGTTGGCGTCGCTGACCACGAACCCCTCGAAGCCGAGCGCACCCCGCAACACATCGGTGAGCAGCCACTTGTTGCCCGATGCAGGAACGCCGTTGAGATCCATGTACGCGCTCATGATGTTCGCCGCACCGGCGTCGATGGCCGCCTTGAACGGCGGCAGGTAGACGTTCCACAACTCGTTGTCGGAGATCTCGGAGTCCTCGTAGTCACGTCCGCCGCGAGCGGCGCCGTAGCCGGCGAAGTGCTTCGGGCCGGCCAGGATGTTCTCGGGTCCCAGATCGCCCTGGAAGCCCCGGACGTGCGCGGCAGCGAGGGCGCCGCCCAACATCGGGTCCTCGCCGCCGCTTTCGATGATCCGGCCCCAGCGCGGGTCGCGGGCGATGTCGATCATCGGCGCGAAGGCCCAGTGGATGCCGACCGCGCGCGCCTCGCGGGCAGCGACCCGTTCGCCGTCCTCGATCAGTTGCGGATCCCAGGACGCGGCCTGCGCGATCGGCACCGGGAAGATCGTCCGGAAGCCGTGGATCACGTCGAAGCCGAAGATCACCGGAATGCCGAACCGGCTGCCCTCGATGGCCAGCTTCTGCATCTTGTTGGACTCCGCGGCGTCACGCACGAACAGCAATGACCCGGCACCGCCTGCGGCCACTGCCCGCTCGACCTTGGCCGGCAGTTCGACGAACTGCCGGGCCTCGGGGGGCACGTCCGCCGGATCGATGTCGGCGAAAGCGGCCCCGAAACTGCCGAAGTAGAAGTACTGGGTGACCTGGCCCGCCTTCTCTTCCAGCGTCAGCCGGGACAGCAGGTCCTCGACCCGGTCAGCTACCGGCAGGGCAGGGTCGAGGTAGGGCAGGTCTGACATCGGTTCTCCTTCGGACGCGGACGGGTGCAGGCACAGCCTGCCACCAGCCGGCCCGCCGTACCAACGGGGCTTCCAACGGTCGCGGTGTGCGAATCAGCGCAGGGCGGTGACCGGCGCGGCGTCCATGTCGTCGAAGGCCTGGTTCTCGCCTGCCATCGCCCAGACGAACGAATAGGCGGCTGTGCCGACGCCCGAATGGATCGACCACGAGGGCGAGATCACCGCCTGCCGGTCGGCGACCACCAGATGCCGGGTCTCCGACCGCTCACCGAGCAGGTGGATCACCCGGGCGTCCTGCGGCACGTCGAAGTACAGGTAGCACTCGGTGCGCCGGTCGTGGGTGTGCGCCGGCATGGTGTTCCACATCGACCCCTCGTGCAGCCGGGTGACGCCCATCACCACCTGGCACGACCTGATGCCGTCAGCGTGGATGTACTGGGTCAGGCTGCGCCGATTGCTGGTTGCCTGCTCGCCCAGCTCCCGGACGGTGCCCTCCCCGGGCAGCGCGAGTTGCGCCGGGTAGCTGGTGTGGGCCGGGGCACTGAACAGGTAGAACTGGGCGCCGCTGTCACCGTCTCCGTCGCGGAAGGACACCTCGCGGGTGCCGCGGCCCAGGTACAGGCAGGCACCATTGGGCATCACGTAGTCCTCGCCGTCGGCGCTGACGATGCCCTCGCCGCCGACGTTCACCATGCCGACCTCGCGGTTCTGCAGAAAGTAGTCGGCGCGCAACTCATCGAACCTGGGCAGCGCCAACCGATCGCCGGCGGGCACCGCGCCGCCGAGCACGATCCGGTCATGGTGTGTGTAGACAGCGGTGACCTGACCGGGCACGAAGACGTCCTCGACCAGGTAGGTGTCACGCAACTGCTGAGTATCGAAGTGGGGCACCTGAGCCGGATTGGTGGCGTAACGCTGTTCCATGGGGATTCTCGTTTCTGTGGGTGAGTGGGTGAGGGAAGACAGGGGGATTCAGCGGACGAGCCAACCGCCGTCCACGGGAATGATCGCGCCGTTGAGGTAGTCCGAGGCAGGCGAGGCGAGAAAGACGAAGGCGCCCTGGAGGTCACCCGTCGTGCCCCAGCGGGCTGCCGGGATCCGCGCCAGGATCGCCTGCTGGCGGTCCTCGTCGGCGCGCAGCGCGGCGGTGTTGTCGGTGGCCATGTAGCCGGGCGCGATCGCATTCACGTTGATGCCGTGGGCGGCGAGTTCGTTGGCGAACGACTTGGTGAGCCCTGCCACGGCGTGCTTGGAGGCCGCATAGCCGGGCACCAGGATGCCGCCCTGGAACGACAGCATCGAGGCCACGTTGATGATCTTGCCGCCGGCGTGCGCGGCGAAGTGACGGGCGGCCGCCTGGGACAGGTGGAACACCGCGTCCAGGTTGACCGCCAGCACGTCGTCCCAGTCCTGCGCCGGGTGTTCCAACAAAGGGGCGCGCCGGATCATGCCGGCGTTGTTGACCAGGATGTCGAGGCCGCCCAGCGCCTCGGCGACAGACGACACGGCAGCGTGCAGGTCGCCCGGCGTGGCGGTCAGCAGATCGAGTTCGATCGCGTGCACCCGACGGCCCAGTGCGCCGATCCGCGCAGCCGTCTCTGAAGCAGGGGAACGGTCGAGCAGGGCCACATCGGCTCCCGCCTCGGCCAAGGCGACGGCGGCTGCCTGGCCGAGCCCGCGTGAGGTGCCGGTGACCAGGGCGACCTTGCCGTCCAGTCGGAACGAATCGAGAATCATCAGTCTTCTCCGTGCGGTAGTCGGTGCGAGGGCTCAGTAGAAGGTGCGGAGGTATTCGGCGAGGCAGAGGATCGCCATCGCCTGCCCGTAGGGCATCGAGGTGAGCGGGATCTGCCGGTAGAAGTCGAGGTCGGAGCCCATTCCGGTGCCGAACGAGACCTGTTGCAGTTCGCCGTCGTCGGAGACGTTGGCGATGATCGCCTGCACCGCCCGTTCGGCTACGTCGGCATAGCCGGAGTCGATCAGGCCGGTGCGCACCGACTTGAGAATGCCGTAGGCGAACCCCGCGGTGGCGGAGGCCTCCAGGTACGACGAGGGGTCGTCCAGCAGGGTGTGCCAGAGCCCGGACCCGTCCTGCAGGCGCGCCAGCGCGGCCACCTGGGCTTCGAGCACCTCGACCAGGAATCTCCGGACGGGGTCACCCGCGGGCAGGTCGACCAACTCGAGAAAGTCCGGGATCACCATGGTCAGCCACGAGTTGCCGCGCGCCCAGCGGGCCTCGGCGAAGTTGTGCCGCCCATCGAAGGTCCAGCCGTGGAACCACAACCCGCTCTGCCGGTCCATCAGGTAGGCCACGTGGGTGAGGAACTGGAAGGTGGCCTCCTGGACGTATGAGGGCCGATCGAGCAGCAGGCCGATCTTGGCCAACGGCAGGACGGTCATCATGAGGGTGTCGTCCCACATCTGGTGGTGGTTCTCTTCGGCCAGCGTGATGTGCTGCATGCCGCCGTGCGGGGTGCGCGGCATCGTGCGCATCGCCCACTCGGCCCAGGAGTCGAGCCAAGGCAGCAGGCTGCGGTCGCCGGTCTCCTCATAGCGGTAGGCCAGCGTCAGGAAGGGTGCCATCGTGTTGACGTTCTTGGTGGTGCCTTCGGCGAGTCGCGCGTCGAACCAGGCGTCCACGATGTCGCGCATCGCCGGGTCGCCGGTCTGGTCGTAGTACTGCCAGATGCCGTACAGGCCGACGCCATGGGTCCATTCCCAGCCGGCCCAGCCCTTGGTGTCGATCACCCGGCCGTCGTCCAACCGCAGCAGGAACTCGCCGGTCTCGTCGGTGATGTTCACCAGGTTGTCGGTCAGCCGGTGAACCAGGCCCTTGAGCTGTTCCCGCGAGATGGCCCGCTGCGGTGCGCGGAGCAAGGGGCTGTGCTGCACCGGCCAGGTCTTCTGCTGCATGGTATGTCTCCTTGTCAGGACTGCGATGGCGAACTTCGTGGGTGGGTGCCCGGTCACCGGGGACGAGCGTGCGCCCGTCCCCGGCGGACCGCGGTCAGGCCAGGCTCTCGGCCGGCTCGCCGACAGACTCGAGCTCCTCCAGCGACTTGCCCTTGGTCTCGCGGACCAGCATGGCCGCGATGGCGGCGACAACTGTGATGCCGAAGGTGACGGAGCCGATCACCAGCGGCACATTGGTGCTGCCGGGAGGGGCGATCGCGGTGAAGATGCTCGGGAAGAACGAGGCGACCATCAGGCCGATGTTCTGCGCCACCGCGAAGCCGGTGACCCGGATCCGCATCGGGAAGTGCTCCTGGTAGAAGGTGGCGAAGGTGGCGTTCCACATCTGGAACAGGATGCCCTGCACCAGGACCACGAGAAGGATCACCAGTGCCAGGTTCTTGGACTGCACGGCAAGCAGGTAGAAGCCGGCGAGTGCGCCACCGGCCAGGCCGCCGGTGATCATGAACACCCGGCGACCGAACCGGTCGGACAGGGCGCCGAAGATCGGAATGGTGATCACCGCGGCTACGTTGGCGATCAGCGAGACCCACAGCATGTCGCCGGAGGAGAAGCCGATTCCGTAGCCCTTGTTGGTGGCGAACGAGATGCCGAAGACGAGAGTGGTCGTGCCGACGACATTGGTCAGGGTCATCAGGATGCAGAGCACCAGGATCTTTGGATGGGTGCGCAGCAGTTCGCCCAGCGGGAACCGCTTCTTCTTCGGTTCGACCTCCTGCTTGGCCTGGAAGGCCGGGGGCTCCTGAACCCGCTTGCGGATGACGTAGCCGGCGACGATCACGACCGCGCTGAGCAGGAACGGGATCCGCCACCCCCAGCTCAGCCAGGCCTCGGTGGGCAGCAGGGTGGCCAGCGGCAGCATCGCCGCGGTGGCGAGAATCGAACCTGCCTGGGTGCCCTGCAGACTGAAGCTGGCGAAGAACCCGCGTCGGGCGTCCGGCGCGTGCTCGACGATCATCGCGTTTGAGCCACCGAGTTCGCCGGCGACCGCGAAGCCCTGGATCAGGCGCAGGATCACCAACAGTGTGGGGGCGAGTACGCCGACCTGCTGGTAGGTGGGCAGCAACCCGACCGCCAGGGTCGAGAAGCCCATCATCAGCATCGCGACGACGAGCACGTTCTTGCGTCCGTGCCGGTCACCGTACCCTCCGAGCACGACGGCACCGATCGGCCGTGCCACATAGCCGACCGCGTAGGTGGCCAGCGAGGCGATCAGGGCGACGGTGGGGTTGTCGGAGGTGAAGAAGATGGTCGGGAACACCAAAGCGGCAGCAGTGGAGTACAGGGCGAAGTCGTAGTATTCCAGCGCGCTGCCGATCCAGCCGCTCATCGCGGCTCGCTTCGGGTCTCGTTGACCGAACTGAGCCTCCTGCTGGCGTGTAGTCATGGGGGCTAACCTTTCGTGAAGTTGCGTGACGTCGTCGTCATTGGGCGTGGGCGCCGGAGCCGGCGCCGCTGGGGTGGAAGATGAAGCACCTGCGCTCCACCGTCCATCTCGTACATCCGATTGAATCGTTTCATAACGTACGCCGACGGCAAAGCTAATGTCAAGAGGCGAAATCTAGATTTCTTCCAGTGAAATGTTGCCGGGCGCGGGAGCGGTCGAGGCACGAGCGACCAGCTCAGGCTGCAACACGATCCGCTCGAACGGACGGCTCGGGTCGTCCGCCTCCTTCAGCAGCAGGTCCATGGCCAGCCGGCCGAGCTCGAAGCGCGGCTGCGCGATCGAGGTCAGCGGCACCGCGGCACCGGCAGCGAAATCGATGTCGTCGTACCCGATCAGGGCGATGTCGTCGGGCACCCGCAGGGAGCGGGTGCCGGTGATCGCCTGCAGAAGGCCGAGGGCGACCAGGTCGTTGGCGCCGAACAGGGCGTCCGGACGTCCGGCCGCGGGTCGTGCCAGCAGCCGCTCGCCGGCAACCCGTCCATCGGGAAGGGTCAGCCGATTGGTGGCCACGAACTCCAGCGACACGTCCGCGTGTTCCCCGGCGACCTCGGCTGCCCCGGCGAACCGGTCGGCCACCTGACCGAGGGTGAGCGGGCCGCCGACGAACGCCACCCGCCGTCGTCCGATGTCCACCAGGTGTTGCATCGCAAGCCGACCGCCCAGCTTGTCGTCCACCGAGACGCAGGAGAAGTCGCCGGCGATGTCGCGGTCCACGAGCACCGTGGCGATGCCGCTGTGACGCATGCGATTCAGCCGCTTGCCGACTGACCCGACCGGGCTGAGCAGCACCCCCCGCACCCGCTGCTGCTCGAAGAGGTTGAGGTAGTCACGTTCGCGCTCGGGCATCTCCGCGCTGTTGCCGACCAGCACCGAGACCCCGCGATCGGCCGCCCACGCCTCGGCCGAGGCGGCCACGTCGTTGAAGAAGGGGTTGGACGAGTTCAGCACGATCACGCCCACGCAGTGGCTCATGCCGGCGCGCAGTTGCCGGGCTGCCTCGTTGCGCACGAAACCGAGTTCGTCGATGGCGGCCATCACCTTGTCGCGGGTCGCCTGGGCCACCTTGTCGGGCCGGTTCAGCACGTTGGAGACGGTGCCGACGGACAGCCCGGCACGGGCCGCCACGTCCTTCACGCTGACCGTGGAACTCATCGCTTCCCCCACCCCTGCGCTGCGAGCCGACGCCGGTCGTCGCTGAAACGTTTCGCAAACCCCATGATCCCAGAGTATTGACAGGCGTGGCAGGCCT
Organism: uncultured Actinomycetota bacterium; assembly: GCA_963697765.1. Lineage (GTDB taxonomy): Bacteria > Actinomycetota > Actinomycetes > Propionibacteriales > Propionibacteriaceae > Micropruina. The sequence continues at coordinate 484,901 of CAVOPC010000002.1, read as the reverse complement.
GGTTAGCGTGTACCGCGGAGTGAAACGTTTCACAAGGAGGTGGCATGGCGGACGACGTCGTCCTACGACTCTCCCGGGCAACCAAGACCTTCGGACCGGTGATCGCGCTGGCCGAAGGCGACATCGAGGTGCGCCGCGGCGAGATCCATGCCCTGCTGGGTGAGAACGGCGCCGGGAAATCGACCCTGGTCAAGGTGCTGGCCGGCCTGCACCGTCCGGATTCGGGCGAGCTCGAGGTGGCAGGCGAGCTCGTGCAGTTCCGCTCTGTCGCCGACTCCAAGGCGGTCGGCATCTCGGTCATCTACCAGGAGCCCACTCTCTTTCCCGACCTGAGCGTGGCCGAGAACATCTACATCGGCCGGCAGCCGGTCGGCCGGTTCGGCCTGATCGACCACCGGGCGATGCGCTCGGCCGCCGCCGCACTGTTCGAGCGGCTGGGGGTGCACATCGACCCGGCCCGTCCGGCCGAGGGGCTCTCGATCGCCGATCAGCAGCTGATCGAGATCGCGAAGGCCATCTCGATCGAGGCGCGGGTGTTGATCATGGACGAGCCGACCGCCGCACTCAGCGGCGTGGAAGTGGACCGGCTGTTCGCGGTGGCACGAAGCCTGCGCGACCAGGGCACCGGCCTGATCTTCATCTCACACCGCTTCGACGAGGTCTTCGCGCTCTGCGACCGGGCGACCGTGATGCGCGACGGACGTTACGTGTCCACCCACGTGATCAGCGAGACCAGCGTCGATGCCCTCGTCCGCGAAATGGTCGGCCGCGACATCGCCACCCTCTTTCCGAAACAGGACGCCGAGATCGGCGACACGGTCCTCGAGGTCAGCCAACTTGGCCGGGCAGGGGTGTTCTCCGACATCAGTTTCTCCGTGCGCTCGGGCGAGATCGTCGCCCTGGCCGGACTCGTCGGCGCCGGACGCTCCGAGGTCGCCCGCGCGATCTTCGGCATCGATCGGTTCGAGAGCGGAACGGTCCAGCTGCTCGGCCGGCGGGTGCCGCCCGGTGACACCGCACGCGCGATCAAGCTGGGCATGGGCTTCGTCCCCGAGGACCGCCGCAAGCAGGGCCTCGTGATGGACCTGTCCGTGGCCCGCAACACCACCCTGACCCTTCGGCACGCGCTCGCCAGGGCCGGGTTGATCGACCCGCGCAGCGAACGAGGCCTCGCCCGGGAGTGGACGCAGCGGCTCCAGGTCAAGTCGGGCTCGCTCGAGGACGCCGTGTCCACCCTCTCGGGCGGGAACCAGCAGAAGGTGGTGCTGGCCAAGTGGCTGGCCACCGAACCCAGGCTGCTGATCATCGACGAGCCCACCCGCGGCATCGACGTCGGCACCAAGGCCGAGGTGCACCGGCTGATCTCCGACCTGGCCGGACGGGGCATCGCCATCTTGATGATCAGCTCCGAACTGCCGGAGGTGCTCGGCATGGCCGATCGGGTGCTGGTCATGCACGAGGGCCGGCTGACCGCAGACCTGCCCCGAGACCGCGCGACGGCCGAAGCCGTGATGCATGCCGCGACCGGGTCCGAGAGGGGCGCGGCATGACCACGACTCGAACCGTCGACCAGCCACCCGTCAAGGTCGAGGCCCGGCAGCCGCTGGCTGCGCTTCTTCGGGCCCGCGAACTGCCGGTGTCGGTGGCGCTGATCGCCCTGATAGCGATCACCTTCGCGCTCAACCCGCTTTTCCTCTCGCCCCAGGGCGTCAAGGACCTGTTGCTCAACGCGACCATCATGATGATCCTCGCGGTCGGCCAGGCGATCGTGATCATCACCCGCAACGTCGACCTGTCGGTGGGTTCGATGCTCGGACTGGTCGCGTTCACCGTCGGCACCCTGTTCGCCACCCAGCCGGCGATCCCGATCTGGATGGTCTTCGTGATCTGCATAGTGATGGGTGCGGCGCTCGGCGCCGTCAACGGTGCCCTGGTCACCCTGGCCAGGGTGCCCGCACTGGTGATCACGCTCGGCACGCTGTACGTGTTCCGCGGCGTGAACAATGCCTGGGCCGGGGGCAAGCAGTACTTCGCCGGCGACCGGCCCGTGGAGTTCGGAAACCTGTCGGTGAACACGTTCCTCGGACTGCCCTGGATCACCATCGTGGCGATCGTGGTGATCGCCGCCGCCGGCATCGCGCTCGGCCGCACCAGGGCTGGACGCGACCTGTACGCCATCGGTTCCGACCCGGCCGCCGCCTTGATGTTCGGCATTCCGGTGCGCAGCCGGGTGTTCACCGCGTTCGTGGTCAACGGAGCGCTGACGGGCCTGGCCGCAGTGCTGTACGCCAGCCGGTTCAACTCGGTCGGCGCCACCACGGGTTCCGGCCTTGAGTTGGAGGTGGTGGCCGCTGCGGTCGTCGGCGGGGTTGCGATCTTCGGCGGCAGCGGCACTCCGCTGGGTGCCGCTATCGGCGCCCTGCTGCTGACCACCATCACCAGCTCGCTGACCGCGCTGCGGGTGGACAAGTTCTGGCAGCAGGCCATCGTCGGCGTGCTGATCCTGGCCTCGGTGATGGTCGATCGCATCGTGAGCCTCCGCAACGCCCGCAAGCTCCGACTCAGTGAGGCCCGAAATGGCTGACCAGACCGCGGTGGAGACCGCACACGTGATGACCGACAGCACCGTGACCCTCGCCCCCGGCGGCCGCCGGGGCTGGGCCAGGATCCTGCTCGGCAGGGACGCCGTGATGATCTACCTGCTGCTGCTCACGTTGCTGTGGGCGTCGCTGACGATCCGCAACTTCGCCTCGCCGGTCACCGTCGGGTTCCTGCTGCTGGATGTCATTCCCACCCTGCTGATCGCCCTGCCGATGACCCTGATCATCATCACCGGCGAGATCGACCTGTCGGTGGCCAGCATCGCCGGCCTGACCAGCGCCGTGCTGGGCGTGCTCTGGGCGGGCGGCATGAACATCACCCTCGCGATCCTGCTGTCGGTGCTGATCGCCACCGTCGCAGGCGCTGCGAACGGCGGCCTGATCGCCTATCTGGGGCTGCCGTCCCTTGCGGTGACCATCGGCACGCTCGCGCTGTACCGAGGTCTCGCACTGGTCGTGATCGGTGACAACGCGGTGGCCAACTTTCCGTCGGCGCTGACCTCGTTCGTCACCTCGAAGCTGGGCGGAACGGGCATCCCCACCGTGATGATCGGGGTGCTCGCGATCGTCGTCGTCTTCGGTGTCGTGCTGCACGCCACCCCCTTCGGACGCACCCTGTTCGCCATCGGCTACAGCCCGTCCGCCGCCCGGTTCGTCGGCGTGGACGTCGCCCGCAGCAAGTTCTACCTCTATCTCGCCAGTGGTTTCGTGTCGGGCCTGGCCGGGGTGTTCTGGACGCTGCGCTACTCCTCGGCCCGCTCCGACAACGCCTCCGGGCTGGAACTGGCGGTGATCGCCGCCGTGCTCTTGGGCGGGGTGTCGATCTTCGGCGGCAAGGGCTCGATCCCCGGCGCCGTGGCGGGCGTACTGCTGATCGGCGTGATCAACTACGCCCTGCGGCTCGGCCGCGTCTCAGATGTCGTCCTGATCACTGTGACCGGTCTGCTGTTGATCGTCTCGGTGGTCGCTCCCAGCGTCGGGGCCGCGCTGCGCGCGTGGCGCCGGCGGATCAAAGTCCGGCGCGCCATGGAAGCCGCCACCACCACAACGGGCGGCTAGCCCACCACCAATGAAAGGAACACCGATGTTCGAAAGCAAGAAGCGCCGGGCCGCCCTCGCGGTCGCGTCCGCGCTGGCCGCCGTGTCGCTCGCGGCCTGCTCGGGCGGCGCCGCCCCGGCAGGGTCGACGAGTGCCAGCGGATCGGCTCCGGCTCCGGCCGGGGACCTGTCGATCACCTTCATCCCCAAGCAGTTGAACAACCCCTACACCGACGTGGTGCTGGGCGGCGGCAAGACCGGTGCCACCGCTGCGGGCTTCGGCAAGGTGCAGGTGGTCGGCCCGCTGGAGGCGTCGGCGTCCAGCCAGGTCTCCTTCATCAACGCCGAAACCCAGGCCCGCACCAACGCCATCGTGATCGCCGCCAACGACCCCGACGCGGTCTGCCCGGCGCTCAAGGAGGCCCGCGACGCCGGCGCCAAGATCGTCGCCTTCGACTCCGACACCAACCCCGACTGCCGCGACATGTTCATCAGCCAGGTGGTCAGCAAGGACGTCGCGCAGATCCAGACGAAGCTGATCTCGGAGCAGATCGGCGGCTCAGGCAAGATCGCGATCCTGTCGGCGACGGCGAACGCCACCAACCAGAACGAGTGGATCAAGTACATGAAGGAGGACCTCGCGTCCAACCCCGCGTACAAGAACATCGAACTGGTCGCCACCGTCTACGGCGACGACGACGACAACAAGTCGTTCCAGGAGGCGCAGGGCCTGATGCAGGCGCATCCCGACCTGAAGGGCATCATCAGCCCGACCACGGTCGGCATCGCCGCCACCGCTCGCTACCTGTCCACCTCGCAGTACAAGGGCAAGGTGGCGCTGACCGGTCTCGGCCTGCCCAACGAGATGCGGGCGTTCGTCAAGGACGGCACCGTCAAGGAGTTCGCGCTCTGGGATCCGGCTCAACTGGGCTACGTCGCGTCGTTCGCAGCCAAGGCACTCGTCGACGGCACGATCACCGGAAAGGTCGGCGACAAGTTCACCGCCGGTGACCTGGGCGAACGAACGATTGAGGAGGGCGGCATCGTCATCGTGGGCCCGCCGACGGTCTTCAACGCCGACAACATCGACAAGTACGACTTCTGACCAGCCCGGCGGTGGCCCCGCGCGCCGGGGCCACCGCCACCCACCGATCGCAGGAGAACCGATGACTTCGCTCACCGAGTTGCTGCCCCCCAAGCAGCACCGCAAGCCGCGGATCGGCTTGATCTCGGGTGGCTTGGGCGCGTACTGGTCGCAGTTCCCCGACCTGCTGCCACAACTGCGGGAATGCACTGCCGCCATCACCCGGCGGTTCGAGGCGCTGGACGCCGAGGTGGTCGATGCGGGCTTCATCTCCGACGCGCAGGAGGGCGTCGTGGCCGGCGAGAAATTGCGGGTCGCGGATTGTGACCTGGTGGTGTTCTCGCTGACCACCTACCTGACCAGTTCGATGGTGCTGCCGGTGGCCCAGCGGGTCGGCGCCCCGGTGCTGATCATCGACCTGCAACCCCGGCCCGCTATGGACCACGCCACCTTCGACACCGGCAAGTGGCTGGCCTACTGCAACCAGTGCTCAGTGCCCGAGGTGGGCAACGTCTTCGGCCGGGCCGGCATACCGTTCCGGTCGGTCTCCGGCTGGCTGGAGCAGGATTCGGCCTGGGCCAGGATCGAGTCCTGGGTGCACGCCGCCGGCGTCCGTTCCCGGTTGCGCAACGCCCGGCACGGCCTGATGGGCCACCTCTACCCCGGCATGCTGGACGTGTCCACAGACCTGACCCGGGTGTCGACGACCTTCGGCTCGCACGTCGAGGTGCTCGAGTTCGACGACCTGCGCGAGCGGGTGAGCGCTGTCACCGACGCACAGGTGCGCGAGCGGATGGACCTCGCGCGGCAGATCTTCACCGTGGACGCGTCGGTGAACGACGACGACTTCGCCTGGGGCGCGCAGGTCTCGGTGGGCCTGGACGCGCTGGTCGACGACTTCGACCTCGACTCACTGGCCTACTACCACCGCGGCCTGGCCGGCGAGCAGCACGAGCGGCTGGCCGCCGGCATGATCCTGGGCGCGTCGCTGCAGACGGCGCGCGGCGTACCGATGGCGGGGGAGTACGAACTCCGCACGTCCGTTGCCATGCTGGCTGCCCAGGCGATGGGTGCCGGCGGTTCGTTCACCGAGATCCAGGCGCTGAACTTCGACGACGACGTGGTCGAGATGGGGCACGACGGGCCGGCGCATCTCGCTGTCTCCGCGCGCCGTCCGCTGCTGCGCGGCCTGGGCGTGTACCACGGCAAGCGCGGCTGGGGGGTGTCGGTCGAGTTCGACGTGCGGCACGGCCCGGTGACCACCTTCGGCATCGGCCAGCAGCAGGACGGTTCCTACACCTTCATCAGTTCGCAGGGAACGGTCACCGACGGCCCCCTGCTGGCGATCGGCAACACCACCTCGCGGGTGGACTTCGGCGGCGACCCCGGTGAGTGGGTCGACGCCTGGAGCGGCACCGGCATCGGGCACCACTGGGCACTCTGCCTGGGTGAGCGCAACCGCGACATCGGCGCGGCGGCGTCCCTGCTCGGCGTGCCGCACCGGGTGGTGACGCTCTGATGCCCAGGGTCTGTTTCCAGTTGCAGGTGAAGCCCGAACGCATGGACGAGTACGTGCAGCGCCATGCCGCCGTCTGGCCCGAGATGCTCGCCGCCCTGCGCGACACCGACTGGCGGAACTATTCGATCTTCCTGCGCCGTGACGGGCTGCTGATCGGCTACTTCGAAACCGACGACCTGGCAGCCGCGCAGGCCGGCATGGCGGCCACCGCGGTGAACGCCCGCTGGCAGGCCGAGATGGCCGACTTCTTCGTCGACCTGGACGTGCCGCCCGATGAGGGCTTCGTCCAGCTCACCGAGATCTTCAACCTCGACGACCAGCTGCATGCCGCGGCCCTCGAGACCACCCCGAAAGGAAACCGATCATGACCATCGCCCAGTCCGCCCTGGACACCCTCGCCACCCTGCAGATCGAGGTGCCGTCCTGGGCCTACGGCAACTCCGGCACCCGATTCAAGGTGTTCACCCTGCCCGGCGGCCCGCGTGACCCGTACGAGAAGATCGACGACGCCGCCCAGGTGAACGCCGTCACCGGCCTGGCGCCGGCGGTCTCGTTGCACATTCCCTGGGACAAGGTGGACGACTGGGACGCCCTCGGTGCACACGCCGCCGACCGTGGCGTGCGGATCGGCACGATCAACAGCAACGTGTTCCAGGACGACGACTATCGGCTCGGCTCGCTGTGCAACCCGGACGCCCGGGTGCGCCGCAAGGCGATCGACCACCACCTGGAGTGCATCGAGATCATGCACGCCACCGGTGTGAAGGACCTGAAGATCTGGCTCGCGGACGGCACCAACTACCCCGGCCAGGACGACCTGCGCGCCCGCCAGGACCGGCTCGCCGAAGGGCTCCGCGAGATCTACGCCGGCCTCGGCGACGGCCAGCGGCTGGTGCTGGAGTACAAGTTCTTCGAGCCGGCGTTCTACCACATGGACGTGCCCGACTGGGGTACCTCGCTCAACCACTGCCTGGCCCTGGGCGACAAGGCGAGCGTCTGCCTCGACACCGGTCACCACGCGCCGGGCACCAACATCGAGTTCATCGTCACCCAGTTGTTGCGGCTCGGCCGGCTCGGCTCCTTCGACTTCAACAGCCGCTTCTACGCCGACGACGACCTGATCGTCGGCTCGGCGGACCCGTTCCAGTTGTTCCGGATCCTCTACGAGGTGGTACGGGGCGGCGGCCTCGACCCGGCGTCCGGGCTGGTCTTCATGCTCGACCAGTGCCACAACATCGAGCCGAAGATCCCCGGCCAGATCCGTTCGGTGCTGAACGTGCAGGAGATGCTGGCGCGTGCGCTGATGGTCGATCGCGACGCCCTGGCCGCGGCCCAGCAGGCCGGTGACGTCCTCGGCGCCAACCAGGTGTACATGGACGCCTTCTACACCGACGTGCGCGCGGACCTGGTCGCGTGGCGGGAGTCGCGGGACCTGCCGGGTGACCCGATGAAGGCGTATGCGGCGTCCGGCTACGCCCAGCAGATCGAGGCCGATCGGGTGGGCGGTGCCCAGGCGTCCTGGGGCGCCTGAAGCAGTCGTCGGTCGAGCTTGTCGAGAGCTTTGCGTCAGGGTCGACCCCCTCCGCCACCTCCCGGTACTGCTCTGCCACGCCCCGCCGGTCGAGCTTGCCGGGACCACGAATCAGCGAGCCTCTGAACTCTTGACGAGGCACGGAGCAATCGTTAGAGTATGTTGAAACGATTCAATCTCACGCAGGAGTGATACCACGATGGCCAACGAGGCAGTCGACCAGCTGATCAGCCGATCCAACCGCTTGGGCGCCGACCCCAAGAACACCAACTACGCCGGCGGGAACACCTCCGCCAAGGGCACCGAGACGGACCCGGTGACCAACCAGCCGGTCGACCTGGTCTGGGTGAAGGGATCCGGCGGCGACTTGGGCACGTTGACCGCCGCCGGCCTGGCGGCATTGCGGCTGGATCGCATGCGTGCCCTTGTCGACGTCTACCCGGGAATCGACCGCGAGGACGAGATGGTCGCCGCCTTCGACTACTGCCTGCACGGTAAGGGCGGCGCCGCCCCGTCCATCGACACCGCGATGCACGGCCTGGTGGACGCCCCCCACGTCGACCACCTGCACCCGGACTCAGGCATCGCGATCGCCACCGCCGCCGACGGCGAGGAACTGACCACGACGATCTTCGGCGACAAGGTGGTGTGGGTGCCCTGGCGGCGTCCGGGGTTCCAGCTGGGCCTCGACATCGCCGCGATCAAGGACGCCAACCCCCAGGCGATCGGCTGCATTCTCGGCGGCCACGGCATCACCGCTTGGGGGGACACCACCGAGCAGTGCGAGGCCAACTCGCTGTGGATCATCGACACCGCCGCCGACTACATCGAGGCCAATGGCAAGGCCGAGCCGTTCGGTCCCGTCCGCTCCGGCTTCGAGGCCCTGCCCGCCGACGAGCGCCGCGCCAAGGCAGCCGCCCTGGCGCCGACCCTGCGGGCCATCGCCAGCCACGACAAGGCCATGGTCGGCCACTTCACGGACGCGGACGTCGTGCTCGACTTTCTGGCCTCCGAGAACGCCCCGGCACTGGCCGAGCTCGGCACGTCCTGCCCCGACCACTTTCTGCGCACCAAGGTCAAGCCGATGCTGCTCGACCTGCCCGCCAACGCCTCCATCGAGCAGTCGATCGCGCGGCTGGCCGAACTTCACCAGGAATACCGCGCCGACTACGCCGGATACTACGAGCGCAATGCCACACCCGACAGCCCGGCGATCCGCGGCGCCGACCCGCTGATCATCCTGATCCCCGGGGTCGGCATGTTCAGCTACGGGGCCAACGCCCAGACCGCCCGGGTCGCCGGCGAGTTCTACGTCAACGCCATCAACGTGATGCGCGGCGCCGAGGGCCTCAGCAGCTACGCCCCGATCGACGAGAGCGAGAAGTTCCGCATCGAGTACTGGGCACTGGAGGAGGCGAAGCTGCAGCGCATGCCGAAGCCCAAGCCGCTGGCCGGCCGTATCGCGCTGGTCACCGGGGCGGCGTCCGGCATCGGCAAGGCGATCGCCGAGCGGCTCGCCGCCGAGGGCGCGTGCGTGGTGATCGCCGATCTTGACCAGGCCAAGGCCCAGGCCGCCGCCGACGGCATCGGCAACGCCGACGTCGCGTTGGGCATCGCCTGCGACGTGACGAAGGCCGACCAGATCCAGGCAGCGGTGGACGCCACCGTGCTCGCCTTCGGCGGCCTCGACATCGTGGTCAACAACGCCGGGCTGTCGCTGTCCAAGCCGCTGCTGGAGACCACCGAAGCCGACTGGGACCTGCAGCACGACGTGATGGCCAAGGGGTCGTTCCTGGTCAGCAAGGCGGCCGCCAAAGTGCTGATCGAGCAGAAACTCGGCGGCGACATCATCTACATCAGTTCGAAGAACTCGATCTTCGCCGGTCCCAACAACATCGCCTACTCGGCCACCAAGGCCGACCAGGCCCACCAGGTGCGGCTGCTGGCCGCCGAACTCGGCGAACACGGGGTCAAGGTCAACGGCATCAATCCGGACGGTGTCGTGCGCGGTTCGGGCATCTTCGCCGGCGGCTGGGGCGCCTCGCGGGCCGCGGTGTACGGCGTGGCCGAGGACGACCTGGGCAAGTACTACGCGCAGCGCACCCTGCTCAAGCGCGAAGTGCTGCCCGAGAACATCGCCAACGCCGCGTTCGTGCTGTGCACCTCGGACCTGTCGCACACCACCGGGCTGCACATTCCCGTCGACGCCGGCGTGGCCGCCGCGTTCCTGCGGTGACCCGGTGACCACGGAGTTGACCGTCGGTGCGGTCGACCTCGGGGCCAGCAGCGGGCGGGTGATCGTCGGCCAGCTAACCTCCGGCATCGTCACGCTGCACCCCGTCGCACGGTTCGCCAACCGGGTCGTGGAACTACCGGACGGGTTGCACTGGAACCTGCTCGGCCTGTACGGCGACATGCTGGCGGGGTTGCACGATGCGGCCGCCCAGTACCCCATGGAGTCGATCGCGATCGACACCTGGGCGGTGGACTACGGACTGCTGGACGCAGCTGGTTCGCTGGTCGGCAGCCCTTTCGCCTACCGCGACTCCCGGACGGCGCGCGGAGTCGAGGCGGTGCACGCACAGGTGCCCTTCGATCGGCTCTACCGCCGCAACGGCCTGCAGTTCCTGCCCTTCAACACCCTGTATCAACTGGCCGCCGAACCCGACCTCGACGACGCCGGCCCGCGGCGTCCCGAGCGCCTGCTGCTGGTGCCCGACCTGCTCGCCTACTGGCTGACCGGACGGCAGGTGGCCGAGTACACCAACGCGTCCACCACCGGCCTGGTGGATGCCCGCAGCCGGCAGTGGGACGACGCGCTGATCGCCGAGTTGGCCCTTCCCCGCGGGATCTTCCCCGAGCTCGTCCAACCCGGCGCGGCCGTCGGTTCGCTGCGTGCGGAGGTCGTCGAGGAGGTCGGGATCGATCTTCAGGTGCTCGCCGCGCCCACCCACGACACCGCGTCCGCCGTCGCCGGGGTACCGATGGACCCGGCCCGGGCGGCCTACATCTCCTGTGGAACGTGGGGCCTGGTCGGAGTCGAACTGCCTGCCCCGGTGCTCACCGACGCCGCCCGCGCGGCCAACTTCACCAATGAGGGCGGCGTCGACGGCACGATCAGGTTCCTGCACAACGTGATGGGCCTGTGGGTGTTGACCGAGACCCTGCGGGTCTGGCGCTCCCGCGGGGGTTCGGCCGACCTCGGCACCCTACTGGCCGCGGCGGCCGAGGTGCCCGCCCCGCCGCACCTGGTCGACCTCAACGACGAGCGGTTCCTGCCGCCCGGCGACATGGCCGTCCGGATCGGTGAGTGGCTGGCCGAGCGCGGCCTGCCCCAGCCGGGCTCGGACGTGGCGATCGTCCGGCTGATCGTGGAGAGCCTGGCGGAGCAGTTCGCGGACGCGGTACGGATGTCCGCCGAGCTGTCCGGGGTGCCCGTCGAACAGATCCACATGGTGGGCGGCGGTTGCCAGAATCGGTTGCTGTGCCAACTCACGGCCGACCGGTCGGGGCTGCCGGTGGTCGCCGGGCCGGTCGAGGCGACCGCACTGGGCAACGTGCTGATCCAGGCCCGGACGCACGGACGGGTCGGTTCACTGGAAGACATCCGGCAGGTCATCGCCCGATCCTTTGAACCGTTTCGCTACACGCCTCGCCGTCGTGGAGGAGACTGATCAAAGAAGGCTGCCGGCCCACCAAGGGTTCGGCGTTCGATCGCAGAGGAGGACGATGAACGTCCCGTCCGGCACTGTGGCCCTGTTCGCCACGTGCATCAACGACATGATGTTCCCCGAAACGCCCAAGGCCGTGCTGCGGCTGCTGGAGCGGCTGGGTTGCACGGTCGACTTCCCCCTGCAGCAGACCTGTTGCGGCCAGATGTTCACCAACACGGGCTACTTCAAGGAGGCGATGCCGTCGGTGCGCAACTTCGTCGACACCTTCGGCTCCTACGAGTACGTCGTCGGACCGTCCGGATCGTGCGTCGGCTCGGTGCGGGACCAGCACCCGATGCTTGCCGCGCGGGGTGGCGATCCGGGGCTGCAACGCGAGGTCGAGGCGATCGTCGCGAAGACCCTCGACCTGTCCGAGTTCCTCGTCGACGTGCTCGGCGTCACCGACGTGGGAGCGTATTTTCCGCACACCGTCACCTACCACTCCACCTGCCACTCGCTGCGGGTGACGAAGGTCGGTGACCGGCCCTACCAGTTGCTGAGGGCGGTCAAGGGAATGACCCTCATCGACCTGCCCAACTCCGATCAGTGCTGCGGGTTCGGGGGCACCTTCTCGGTGAAGAACCCCGACACGTCGGTCGCGATGGGCACCGACAAGGTGCATGCCGTGCTCGACACCGGAGCCGAATACCTGGTCGCCGGCGACAACTCCTGCCTGCTGCACATCGGTGGGCTGCTGAGCCGCGGCAAGGCGGGGGTAAAAACGATCCACCTGGCCGAGATCCTGGCCAGCACCGAGGACGACCTGATGCACGCAGGCTCGGCCGGTACGCAGGCGGGAGGCGTCCGATGAGCCCCGACCGCACCAAGACCGTGCAGGACGCCGCTGCCGTCCAGGAGCGGCGCACCCCCGCCCCGCCGCCGGTGACGCTGATCGGCATGCCCAAGTTCTCCAAGAACGCCAAGAAGGAACTGGGCAACGCGCAGCTGCGCAGCAACCTGCGGCACGCCACCACCACCATTCGTGACAAGCGGGTTCGGGTGGTCAGCGAACTGCCGCACTGGGAGGACCTGCGGCTGGCCGGCGAGGCGATCAAGAACCGGACGCTTCGGCACCTCGACACCTACCTGCTGGAGCTGGAACAGACGCTGACGGCAAACGGTGCGATCGTGCACTGGGCCGGCGACGCCGACGAGGCGAACCAGATCGTGATCGACATCACCCGCGCCAAGGGCGCCGACGAGGTGGTCAAAGTCAAGTCGATGGCCACCCAGGAGATCGATCTCAACGAGGCGCTCGAAGAGGCCGGCATCGCCGCGTGGGAGACCGACCTGGCCGAGTTGATCGTCCAGCTGGGCCACGACCGGCCGAGCCACATCCTGGTGCCGGCGATCCACCGCAACCGCTCCGAGGTGCGCGAGATCTTTCTCGAGGAGATGGGCCGCTACGGCACCCCGCCCCCTGAGGGGCTGACCGACGACCCGGCGATGCTGGCCGGTGCGGCTCGCGTCCACCTGCGGGAGAAGTTCATGCGGGCGAAGGTCGCCGTGTCGGGTGCGAACTTCGCGGTCGCCGAGTCGGGCACCCTGGTGGTGGTCGAGTCCGAGGGCAACGGGCGCATGTGCCTGACACTTCCGGACACCCTGATCTCGGTCGTCGGCATCGAGAAGATCGTGCCGACCTTCGCCGACCTGGAGGTGTTCCTGCAACTGCTGCCGCGCTCGTCCACCGCCGAGCGGATGAACCCGTACACCTCGATGTGGTCGGGCGTGCAACAGGGTGACGGCCCGCAGGAGGTGCACGTGGTGCTCATCGACAACGGGCGCACGAACGTGCTTGCCGACGAGGTCGGACGGCAGGCGCTGCGCTGCATCCGGTGCTCGGCCTGCCTGAACATCTGCCCGGTCTACGAGCGGGTCGGCGGCCACGCCTACGGGTCGGTGTACCCGGGGCCGATCGGCGCGATCCTCACCCCGCAGTTGCGCGGCACGGCGTCCGCGATCGACCAGTCGCTGCCGTACGCGTCCTCGCTGTGCGGGGCGTGTTACGAGGTCTGCCCGGTGCGGATCAACATTCCCGAGGTGCTGGTGCACCTGCGCAACAAGGTCGTGGAGGACCACCACGGGCCGAGCGCCTGGGGCATCGGCATGAAGGCGGGCGGCTGGGTGATGGCCAAGGGCAGCCGGTTCGGCGCCCTGGAGAAGGGCTCGGAGCTGTTCGGCGCCGTCTGGCCGGGTGACACGGTCGGCCCGATCCCCGGACCGGCCTCGGCCTGGCTGGGTGCGCGCGACCTGAAGAAGCCGGCCACCGAGACCTTCCGGGACTGGTGGGTCAAGCGTGAGAAGACCCGGCGCGCCGGTCAGGAGGATCCGTCATGAGCAGCAAGGAGGCGATCCTGGGCCGGATCCGTTCGGCGCTGAAAGACGTACCGCAGGTCAGCCCCTCCGAAGACGTGGCGGTCGACTGGCAGTACGGGCTACGTCCCGAGGGGGCCGCCGACGACATGATCGGACTGTTCGTCGAGCGGGTCGAGGACTACAAGGCGGTGGTCGAGACGGTCGCGGCGGACGATCTGGCGGCGGGAATCGTCGCGGTGCTGACCGCGGCCGGTATCGATTCGGTGGTCATTCCGGGGGGTGCGGCCGAGCAGTGGCATCAGGCGGTCGCCGACAAGGGCATCGCCGTGGTCACCGACGATCCGGTGCTCAGCCACCAGCAACTGGACGGCACCGGCGCCGTGGTCACCGGGTCCCGGGTGGGTATCGCCGAGACCGGCACCATCGTGCTGGACCACGCGGCCGACCAGGGCCGCCGAGCGCTGTCGCTGGTGCCCGACCTGCACGTCTGCGTGATCCGCGCCGACCAAGTGGTCTCCGACGTGCCCGAAGCGGTGCAGCGACTGCAGGCGTCCATCGACGCCCGGCAGCCGTTGACCTGGATCAGCGGACCGTCCGCCACCAGTGACATCGAACTGAACCGGGTGGAAGGCGTGCACGGCCCACGGACGCTGCACGTGCTGCTGGTTCGATGAGTCGCCGGGGCTGGGTGGCCGCCGGCATCGCCACCGCAGCCGTGGCGACGCTGCTGCCGAGTGCGCTCAAGCAGGCGAAGGCACTGCGGGCGGTCGATCCCGGCTTGCGCGGGCCGTTGACCTGGGTGCGGCTCCCGGTGCCGCTGATGGCCAAGCTCACCAAGAGCGGCTTGGTCACGCGCGCCCGTGGGCTGGCCGAGGGCATCGAGAACGAGGCCCGGACGGTGCCGGGGGCCGAAGGACGTCCGGACGTTCGGTTGGAGCTGTACCGGCGGCCCGGGCTCCCCGGCAGCGTGCCGGCCCTGCTCTGGATCCACGGCGGCGGCTACGTGATGGGCGCGGTGACGAACGATGACGACTGGTGCTGCCGGGTCGCCGGCGAACTCGACGTGGTGGTGGTCAGCACCGACTATCGCAAGGCGCCCGAGCACCCGTTCCCCGCGGGCCTGGACGACTGCTTCGCCAGCCTGACGTGGCTGATCGAGCACGCCGAGGAACTCGGCGTGGATCCAGGCCGGATCATCATCGGCGGCAACAGCGCCGGGGGCGGGCTCGCCGCCGCACTGGCCCAACGCGCGTACGACGCCGGCATCGAGCTGCGCTCCCAGCTGCTGGTCTACCCGATGCTGGACGATCGCACGGTGCCGCGCGCCGAGGCGCAGAAGGAGTGGACGGTGGTCTGGAGCCCGAGGAACAACCGTTTCGGCTGGACGTCCTACCTGAACGCGGAGCCGGGCGTCGGCGCGCCGCCGGCATACGCGGTGCCGGCCCGGCGCGACGACCTCAGCGGGTTGCCGCCGGCCTGGATCGGGGTCGGCAGCGTCGACCTGTTCCACGATGAGGACGTCGAGTACGCCCGCCGGCTGAACGCCGCGGGCGTGGAGTGCGTGCTGTACGTGTCGCCCGGCATGCCGCACGGCATGAACATCGGCAGCGACGCCCCGATCGCCGAGGCATTCAACCGGGCCAGTCTGAACGCGCTGGCCGCGGCGTTGTGGTGAGGCTTCAACGGAGGTCAGGCCACTGCGCCCAGTGACATCGGGTTGCGGCGCAGCCGGGTCAGCAAAGCGCGACGTCGCGGGGAGCCCTGCTTGAGCACCAGCTCCAGAGCCTCGGACGGCATCGAGTCCAGTGTGAGGATCGACTGTTCGACGAGGCGGCGCTGCAGGTCGCGGTTCAGCCTGGCCCGTTTGGTGACGTGGTAGTTGATCAATGAGCAGGCGGCGTCCACCGCCTTGGGCATCAGGGCGTCGGCGTCCGGGTCCGCCTGGGTCTCGGCGAGCACCATGCCCATCGCGTCCAGGAAATGCAGGTGGCGCGGGTCGGTCAGCTGGCTGAGCGAGTCGACTTCGCCGTAGCGGTGGAACACACCGAGCAGTCCGACCGTCGCGAAGGACTCGGCCCCGCGATGCAGCCGCCAGATCCAGTGCCGGTCGGCACAGGTGTGCAGGTTCTCGGCGAAGGTGAGCAGGCCGCGCTCCGCCAGTCGGCGGTGGTGCACCCCGGCCCAGGCCGCCGGGTAGTCCACCGAGGTGGACCGAAACGGCGGGCTGATCGCCGAGCGGGGCGGGATCACGAGGTTGCGCCGCGTCTCAGGCGAACGGACGACGGTGCGTCGCCGGCCGGCGACCCGCACATGGTCGGTCCTGACGAACTCGCAGCCGAGCCGCTCGATGGTGCGGACGAGCTGGTCGAGGTAGCCGGGACCGATCCAGTCGTCGGCGTCCAGCCAGGCCAGATAGGTGCCGTCCGCATGCACCAGGCCGGTGTTACGTGCGGCGCTGAGGCCCAGATTGGTGTCATGCCTCACCAGCCGCGAACCGGGCAGGTGTTCGATCAGTCCGTCCAGCACCTCGGCGGTCTCGTCGGTGGAGCGGTCCTCGACGAAGACGAACTCGAAGTCGTTGCGCAGGTTGCCCTGCAGGCTGCGCACCAGTGTCGGCAGCTGGCCGGCCACGTTGTAGCAGGGGATGATGACCGACAACTTCACTGCGAGAACTCCTCGTGTGGACAGCTTCGTCCCCCGTTCCGCGTCCAGACGCCCCCACGACCGCACACGTGTCCGATGTTCGCCGTGCCCGGTGACGAACAGAACACAGCCGTGTGACGAGTCGATGAACTCCGTAACCGGGGCGCGATCGGGGTTCGCCGACGTAGCCAGCTGTTCACCAAGGCGCGGTTTCGAGTTGGCCGTCGCGTCGGTCTGGCTGCCTAGCGTCGAAGCATGGTCATCGGACGCACGGCAACGAGCACCACCTCCCCCCGGGTGCTCGTGCTGGCCGACAGCGACAGCCGCTGGAAGTGGGGTTTCCTCACGGCGCTGCAGCTGTTCCCGACGGCCACCCACGTCGGTCTCCTCCTCGCCTCCAACCGCGTGCCGTCCCCCCGGCAGCTCGCGGACACGGGCGTGGCGCTGCAGCCTGAGGTCATTGCGACCGTCCCGGACTTCGTCGAACTCGAGGAGCTGGAGGAGACCGACGTGATCGTCCTGGCCCTGCCCGGCGGCGCGGTGCAGGCCGTTCTGCACGGGCTGGCCCGGCGCTGGCCGCGCTCGTCGCGGCGGCCGCTGGTGATCAGCGGATACGTCGGGGTGGTCTACGAGAAGCACACCGAGGGTCTGCTGTTGCGGGCCGGGTCGGACGTGATCCTGGCCAACAGCCCGTCCGATGCCGACGAGTTCCGCCGCCTGCTGGCCGGCTCCGGCGCCGATCCCGAGGCTGTGCTCGAGACCGTGCTGCCGTTCCTGGGCGCTGCCGGTTCGGCCCTTCCCCATGACGGGCCGGTCACCGTCACCTTCGCCGCCCAGCCGGGCGTGCCCGGTAGCCGGACGGCCCGTGAACTGGTGCTGCACAGGTTGATCAGGCACGCCACCCTGCACCCCGATCGCGAGGTGCTGGTCAAGGTGCGCAGCCAGTTGGGTGAGGTCACCACCCACGTCGAGAGCTACCCGTATCAACTGCTCGGCGCCAAGCTGGGCGTCGAGCGGCCGGACAACCTGCGGATCGTGCACGGCAACATGGGCGAGGTGCTGGCCCGCACCGACCTGCTGGTCACCGTGTCGTCCACGGCTGCGGTGGAGGCGATGCATCGGGGAATCCCGACCGCTGTCCTCACCGACTTCGGCATCAAGGAGCGGCTCGGCAACCACTACTTCATCGGTTCGGGTTGCCTTGCGAGTTTCGCCGAACTCGACGACGGGGCCATGCCGGTCGCCGACCCCGAGTGGGCACGCTCGCGCGGCCTGGGTCCGAGCAACGCGGTGGACGCAGCCCGATCGGTGCTGGCCCGAAAACTGGCGGTGGACATCCGGCCGCGGCTACGTCCGTTCTACGACATGGGCAACGCTCCGGGCATGCTGCCCGACCTGCTCGGTCGCTACGACCTGGACGGGCACGGACACGCGCTGGAGGCCGACGACGACCGGCTGCTCGACCTGCAGGGCGCGGTGCGCTCGTTGGTATCCCGGGCCGCCAAGACGGCGTACCGGCAGGGCGTCGACACGGTCGCCCCGGCACTGCGGCGATTGGCCAGGCTATGACGGTACTCGCGGTGATTCCGGCGCGGGGCGGCTCGAAAGGCGTCCCCGGCAAGAACCTGGCCCCGGTCGGTGGCGTCCCCCTGGTGGTGCGGGCGATCCGCGCTGCGCAGGCGTCCGGTGCCGTCGACGTGGTCGCGGTCTCCACCGACGACGACCGGATCGGTGCCCTGGCCGTCGAGGCCGGGGCGGTGGTAATCCGGCGGCCGGATGAGCTGTCGGGCGACACCGCGTCCAGTGAGGCGGCCCTGTTGCATGCGCTGGAATGGTTCGAGGCCACTACCGGCCGGCCCGTCGAGTTGCTGCTGATGCTGCAGTGCACCAGTCCGTTCATCAGCCCGGCCGAGGTCGCCGGCTGCGTCGCGGCGGTGCGGGCCGGAGCGGACACGGCGTTCACCGCCGCGGCGAGCCACGGTTTCCTGTGGCGGCGCGAGGCGTCCGGTGAGGCGGTTGGGGTCAACCATGACAAGGCGTCTCGTCCGCGTCGTCAGGACCGCGAGCAGGAGTTCCTCGAGACCGGGGCGGTGTACGCGATGACCGCGACCGGGTTCCGGGTGCACCGGCACCGGTTCTTCGGCAGTACGGCCCTGGTCGAGACGGACCCCGTCCGGGTACTCGAGATCGACGAGCCCGCCGACCTGGAGCGGGCCCGTACCCTGGCGCCCCTGCTGGACCGGCCGGTGTCCATGCCGAACCGGTCGGACATCGACGCGGTCGTCCTCGACTTCGACGGCACCCAGACCGACGACTCGGCCCAGGTCTCCAGCGACGGCAGCGAACAGGTTCGCGTGCATCGCGGCGACGGCCTCGGCATCGCGGCCCTGCGCCGGGCGGGCATTCCGGTGCTGATCCTGTCCAGCGAGGTGAACCCCGTCGTCCGGGCCAGGGCGCGCAAGCTCAGCGTGCCGGTGCTGCAAGGAGTGGCCGACAAAGGCGCCGTGCTGCGCGACTGGTGCAGCAGCGAGCAGATCGACCCCGCCCGGGTGCTGTACGCGGGCAACGACGTCAACGACCTCGGCTGCTTCGCAGTCGTCGGGTGGCCGGTCGCGGTCGCCTCCGCTCATCCCGCCGTGCGCGACGCCGCACGGCTGGTCACCTCCGTGCCCGGCGGGCACGGGGCAGTACGTGAAATCGCCTCCTGGATCCTCGGAAAGGAACTCACCCCATGACCCCCAACTCCCGCGAACGGCTGATCGGCGACCGTCCCGTCGGCCCCGCCCACCCCGTCTACGTGACCGCCGAGATCGGCCTGAACCACAACGGCTCGGTCGACACGGCGCTGCAACTGATCGACGTCGCGCTTGCCGCCGGCGTGGACGCGGTCAAGTTCCAGAAGCGCACCCCGACCATCTGCACGCCGCGCGACCAGTGGGACGTCGAGCGCGAGACACCGTGGGGCCGGATGAAGTACATCGACTACCGGCACCGGATCGAGTTCGGGACCGACGAGTTCGAGGTGATCGACGACTACTGCCGCGACAAGGGCATTCAGTGGTTCGCCTCGCCCTGGGACGTGCCCAGCGTCGAGTTCCTGAACGAGTTCGAGGTGCCCGCGCACAAGGTCGCGTCCGCCTGCCTCACCGATGATGAGTTGCTGCGTGCCATGCGGGCGTCCGGGCGCACGGTGATCCTGTCCACAGGCATGTCGACGCCGGCGCAGATCCGGCACGCGGTGGAGGTGCTCGGCAGCAACAACGTGATTCTGTGCCATGCGACGTCCACCTACCCGGCGGCCAACGATGAGCTGAACCTGCGCATGATCAACACCCTGCAGGCGGAGTTCCCCAACGTGCCGATCGGGTACTCCGGGCACGAGCGCGGGCTGCAGACCACGGTCGCCGCCGCGGCACTGGGCGCCTGCTTCCTGGAGCGGCACATCACCCTGGACCGCACCATGTGGGGCTCCGACCAGGCGGCCTCGCTCGAGCCGGCGGGGTTGAGCCGCCTCGTCCGCGACGTGCGGGTGATCTCCGAAGCCCTGGGTGACGGCGTGAAGCAGGTCTACGAGGGCGAGTACGCGGCGATGCGCAAGCTGCGCCGGGTGCCCGGCGTGATCGCCGACGCCGCCCAGCGGGTGGCCTGACGTCGCCATGGCCGCCAAGCGCCGCAAGCACAAGCGGGACACCCTGGCCCTGGTCGAGTCGCCCGCCCAACTGCTCAACGTGATCGAGTGGGCACACCATCACGACGCCGAGCACCAGACCCGGCTCGCGGTGTTGCCGCCAAGGGAACAGACCACCCGGGTGCAACTGCAGGCCATGGTCGAACTGGCCCGTGACGCCGGTCTGGCAGCAACCTGGTACGAGCCGCGGCGCTCGCCCGCGGCCATGGTGGCGGTGGCCTGGGAACTGTTCCCGCGACTGGCCAAGGCCAGCCGGCTGGTGGTCGGCGACCCGTTCTCCCACTTCGTGCAGGCGGTGCTGCCGCTCGCCGACGTGTCGGACGTGGTCGTCGTCGACGACGGCACCGCAACCATCTCGTTCATCGCGCAGTTGACCCGGGGTGACCGGCTGACCCGCTGGCACCTCGCCGACGGCGGGCGGGACGTGGTGGTTGACCTGCTCTCCGATCACGCCCGGCAGTTCTTCACTCCGTCCGAACGCGACGGCCGGAGCGTGGAGGTGTTCACTGCGATGCCGGTGCAGGCACCGAAGGGCACCCGGCAGACGGCCAACACGTTCGCGTGGACGCGTGGTCGGTTCGGTCCGCCGAAACTCAAGGACACCGCGGACGTGATCGGCACCTCGCTGGTGGAGTCCGGCGTGATCGACGCCGAGCGCTATCTGGGCGGCGTCGCGGCGGTGACGAAGCGGTACGGCGCGGGTCGCTACTTCGCGCACCGACGCGAGGACGACGCCAAGCTGGCCCGGATCGCCGCCGTGACCGGGGTGAAGGTCGTCCGGCCGGACGTCCCCCTCGAGATCGCGGTGCGCCGGGGGCCGGTGAGCCGGCTGATGGTCAGCTACCCGTCCACGATCACCCACACGCTGCCCCTGGTGCTGGCCGATACCGGCATCGAACTGGCTGTGGCCGACGTGCCCGCGGCCTGGCTGAGCGCCGGGACCGCCGTCGGCGCCGCGGACTTTCTGGAGTCGGTGACCACAAGTGCACGCCGCCGGCACGGCCTGGGTTGAAGCCGTCCAGATCCGGCACCACGGCTGGTGCCGGATCTGGATCGCTTCCGGTCGGCTAGACAGGGTGCGCGTTCCGACAGCGCACGCAGGGTTGAATCGGTCCGTCCCAGCCGCGGGACATTAGGGCGCGACCGAGCAACCACGCCGTCTCGCAGGCGACGGTGCCACTGACCTGCTGCCAGCCGAGCCGCAGGGTAAGGATTCCGGCAAGGGCGTGATCGTTGTCGCGGTTCATGTCGCGAAAGGCGGCGCCGCCCGAGTGATGCATTCTGCTGTCGAGTTCGAGGAGCACGCGGTACTCCTCATACCAGGCGTCACAGCGATGCGACCCGGCGACCTGCTGTTGCCGCTTCGCCGTCGGGAGGGCATGGTCACGTTCGACATTCACCAGGTAGCGACGCTCCAGGGAAGAGTGCGCACCGCCTGCCACGTCGCCGAGGATCTCGCGGATCAGGTGCCGGTGCGGCAGCGTGACTCGACGGGCCAGTTGCTCCCTCAGCCGCTTCTCGGTGGTTCGGTGGCCGCTGACCGCATCGGCGAGCAACGCGGCGATCTGGTCTGAGTCCGCTTCGGCGCAGAGGTCGAGCAGCGTCTCCTCCACCCTGGTGCGGGGTGGCTCACGCACTCCGAGGCGCCGTGCCTTGATGAAGCGCCAGCCCGGCCGGAACGCCCGGGCCACCGGAGCGAAGATCGCGATCTCGTCGGGCGGCTGTTGGAGCAGCCCCCACAGCCGTGCAGCCCCGGCCATGCCGACGACGGCATGTGGTCCACCGAGCAGCACCCCGGCCCAGGCTCGTCCCTCCCAGGGCAACTCGGGGCCGTGCGCGAGGATGCCCGGAGTCACGCGATACAGCACTCCTTCGTCGACCAGCCGTTCGATCGTGCGCGCACTGACGCCCCCATCGGCCAGCTGGCGACGGCTGATCACGCCGCCCTGGTGCGCGGCAAGCAGGCGGGCTGCCGGCGGCAGCGGGATTCGGGCGGGCACACCATCAGTTACCGCCCGTGGAGCCCAAAGTGTTCAACAATCCATCCAGTTCCGGCCCCACGGCTGGTGCCACATCTGGACGGCTTTGTTTCAGCCGAGCTGGCTCAGCACCTCCGCCATGATCCGCTGCACGGCGACCGTGTCCGCCAGCGGCATGATCGGGCTTTCGGCCAGGCCCTGCTCCAGACATTCGCCGAAATGCTCGATCTCGAACCGGTAGCCGGACTCGAACTCCAGGTACTCCTGCTGCCTGCCACGCCAGACGGTGATCGCGGCGGACCGGTGGAAGCGTGGGTGCACGTCGATCCAGCCCTTCGTGCCGTTCAGCATCACCCGGCCTGGACCGTAGCTGGTGAACGCGCCCGCAAGCGTCGCCGAGCGGCCGTCCGGGTAGCCGAACAGCAGCGAGAACTCACCCTCGACGCCGTTGTCGTAGTGCCCGCCGACCGCGCGGACGAGTTGCGGGGTGCCCATGAAGTACTGGGCGAACGAGATCACGTAGACGCCGAGGTCGAGCACCGCCCCACCGCCCTTGGCGGGATCGAACAGCCGATCGTCCGGTTCGAACGCGCGAAAGGCGGTCAGGTCGCCCTGACAACTGCGCAGCTCGCCGATCTCGCCGTCGGTGACCAGGTGCTTGATGTGCTGGACGGCCGGGTTGAACCGGGTCCACATCGCCTCCATGGCGAACACGCCGGCCGCCCGGGCCGCAGCCACGATTCGTTCGGTGTCGGTGACCGATGCAGTGAACGCCTTCTCGATGAGGGTCGCCTTGCCGGCGGCGATCGCCGCGAGGGCGATGTCGGTGTGCTGGGGGTGCGGCGTCGCTATGTAGACCGCGTCCACGGCAGGGTCGGCGACCAGCGCCTCGTACGAGGAATGCCAGCGCGGAATGCCGTGCTCGGTGGCGAACGCCTCGGCGCGCTGCGACGAGCGGGAGCCGACCGCGACCAGTTCGGCGTTGGACGCGGCGTGGAACTCGGGCACGATGGCGGCGGCCATGCGCCCGGGGCCGGCGATGCCCCAACGGATCCGTTCGGTCACGCGTCCAACCTATTCGGTGCGTGCCCGATGGGCGGCGGCGCAGCGCCCGCGGCGCCCGGTCTGGCACAGTAGGCAAGGTTGAGTACGAGCGGGAGGGAAGCTGTGCGGGTCGTCCAGAAGTTCGGTGGATCGTCCGTCGCCGACGCCGCCAGCATCAAGCGGGTCGCCGAGCGCATCGTCAACACCAAGGCCGACGGCGCCGAGGTGGTCGTGGTGATCTCCGCGATGGGCGACACCACCGATGAGTTGATGGACCTCGCCCTGCAGGTGTCACCCAAACCGCGACCCCGCGAACTGGACATGCTGCTCACCGCGGGGGAGCGGATGAGTGCCGCACTGCTCGCCATGGCGATCAACGACCTGGGCTTCGAGGCGCGCTCGTTCACCGGATCACAGGCAGGCGTGATCACCACCGGCACCCACGGCGACGCCCGGATCATCGACATCACCCCGGGACGGATCCGCACCGCGCTCGCCGACGGCGACATCGTCATCGTGGCCGGTTTCCAGGGGGTGTCGCAGACGTCGAAGGACGTCACCACGCTCGGACGGGGCGCCTCGGACACCACCGCGGTGGCGCTGGCCGCCTCACTCGGCGCCGACTACTGCGAGATCTACTCCGACGTGGACGGGGTCTTCACCGCCGACCCGCGGATTGTGCCCGGAGCCAGCCGGATCCCCGAGATCTCGTACGAGGAGATGCTCGAAATGGCCGCCCAGGGTGCCAAGATCCTGCATCTGCGCTGCGTGGAGTACGCGCGCCGCGAGAACGTTGCGGTGCACGTGCGATCCTCGTTCTCGGATCGCCCGGGCACCTGGGTCAAGGACATCGAACACAAGGAGGGTGGCATGGAACGGCCGCTGATCACCGGCGTGGCGCACGACCGGAGCGAGTCCCGCATCGCGGTGGTCGGTGTGCCCGACCGGGTCGGCGCCGCTGCCGCGGTGTTCACCGCGATCGCCGAGGCCGGCGTGAACATCGACATGATCGTGCAGAACCAGTCGATCGCGGACGACAACACCGCGATCACCTTCACGCTGCCCAGCGGCGACAAGGTGCGGGCACTGGACGCCCTGCACGGCGCGCGCGAGACGATCGGTTTCAGCGACATCCAATACGACGACGCCATCGGCAAGGTGTCGGTGATCGGCGTCGGCATGCGTTCGCACCCCGGGGTCTCGGCCACGTTCTTCGGTGCCCTCGGTCAGGCCGGCATCAACATCCAGATGATCTCCACCTCGGAGATCCGGATCTCGGTGGTGGTCGCTTCCGAGGACGTGGACGCCGCCGTGCGGGCCGCCCACACCGCCTTCGGACTCGACTCGCTGACGGGCGAAGCGGTGGTCTATGCAGGCACCGGACGCTAGCGCGTCCGCAGCCTGCCTGCAGGGCGGATCCGGGCGCTGGCGCGCCCGTCTCCTTGTGATGCAGGCACCGGACGCTAGCGCGTCCGCAGCCTGCCTGCAGGGCGGATCCGGCGTGGCGCGCCGCACCCCGGAATCCGGAACGGTTTCGTCCTGAATCGGTCCTACAGTCGGGGCAACCGTCTGACCGAAGGGACCCCCTGATGACCGAACCGAGTTACCCGATCTACGGCGATCCGCGCTTTCCGTGGGAGCCCCCGATGGCCGGCACCGAGCTCGAACACCTGCTCGGCATGCTCAACCGGCTGCGCTGGACGTTCCGCTGGAAGGCCGCCGGTCTCGATTCCGAAGGGCTGAACACGAGGCTCGGTCCGTCGTCCCTCACCCTCGGCGGGCTGCTCAAGCACCTGGCCTCGGTCGAGACGCTGAACTTCACCTGGGAGGCCTTCCACGCCGATCCTGGTGAGCCGTGGCGCTCCGCCGACTGGAGTGAGGGCTCACGCTGGGTGTTCGAGTCGGCGGCGGACGACACTCCCGAGCAGCTCTATGCGCTCTACGACGAGGCGGTCAGCGCCAACCGGCAGCGCATCGCCGAGGCGATCGACGGCCAGGGCATCGACCAGCTCACGCTGGCCGGCGGCGACGAGCAGAAGGCGAGCCTGCGCCGCCTCGTCTGCGACCTGATCGAGGAATACGGACGGCACACCGGTCACGCCGACCTGCTGCGCGAGAACGTGGACGGCCTGGTCGGGGAGGATCCGCCGGCCGGCTGGCGTCCCTGACCAGCCGCTGTCGCCCGGCGCGCCCGAACGGGTGAAGCCGGGTCGCGTGTGACGTTGAGACTCGGGACAGCGGTGTACCGTGGTGGGCGACAGGGGAGCGCCACAGCGGCGCTGAGAGTGCGGAACTCCGCAGACCCTCGAACCTGATCCGGCTAGCACCGGCGTAGGGAGTCGGGATTTCTCCTCACCGACGGGTGAGCCCTCCGATCAGGAGGAACATGTCCACTCGACCCATCACCATCAGGGCCGGATCCGCACTGGCCACGCTCGCCTTGTTCGCCGGCTGTACCGCCGCAGGTGTCCAGCCGACCCAGTCGGCCGGCAGCGCGGCGCCGACCGAGTCCAAGACCCTCACCGTGGTCACCCATGATTCGTTCGCCATCAGTGACGACCTGAAGAAGCAGTTCGCCGACGCCACCGGCTACACCGTCACCTATGTCGCGCCCGGCGACGGCGGTGCCCTGGTCAACCAGTTGATCCTGACCAAGGACTCGCCCTTGGGTGACGTCGTCTTCGGCATCGACAACACCTTTGCGGGCCGGGCGGTCAAGGCCGGTGTGGTGGAGCCGTACACCCCGGCCACCGTGCCGGCGTCCTCGGCTGCGCTGAAGCCGGACGACTCCGGAACTCTGACCGCGATCGACTTCGGTGACGTGTGCGTGAATGCCGACAAGTCGTGGTTCGCCGCCAGGAAACTGGCGCTGCCCAGCACGATGAGTGACCTGACCAAGCCGGAGTACAAGAACCTGCTGGTGGTGGAGAACCCGGCATCATCCTCGCCCGGGCTGGCGTGGCTGACCGCCACCGTCGGCGCGCAGGGCGACCCCGGCTACCTCGACTACTGGACGGCGCTGAAGAACAACGGCGTCAAAGCTGTGAAGGGCTGGACGGAGGCGTACTCGACCGAGTTCTCCGGATCCTCCGGCAAGGGCTCCAGGCCACTGGTGGTCTCGTACAGCTCCTCACCCGCCTTCGAGGTGCCGAAGGGGTCGAAGGAGTCCAACACCGCGGCCCTGCTCGACACCTGCTTCCGCCAGGTCGAATACGCCGGGGTGATCGCCGGCGCCCAGAACGAGGTCGGCGCCCGCAAGTTCATCGACTTCATGCTGACCAGGCAGGTGCAGGCCGACATTCCGGGGCAGATGTACATGTACCCGGCCGACACCGGCGTCGCCCTGCCCAAGGACTGGGTGGCGCACGCCCCACTGGCCGCCCGCCCGTTCAACGTGTCCGCCGACACCATCGCCGCGCAGCGCGACACCTGGATCAGGCAGTGGACCGTCACGGTGGTCGGCTAGCCCGATGACGAGTCGCGACCGGACCGTGCAACGGGAGCGGGCGGTAGAGCCCGCTCGGTCGGTCGAGCTCGGCCCGTTGGTCGAGCTCGTCGAGACCCCCGCGCCAGTTCACCATCAGACCTCGACACGCTCGACCGCCGGCGCCTGGCGTCCAACGACTCTGGCCGTCGCAGGGTGGACGGCCGCAGTGGTGCTTCCTCTCGCCTTTCTGGCGGTGTTCTTCGCCTGGCCGGTCATCGGGCTGGTCGCCCGGGGCTTCGTCGGCGACGACGGGTTCAGCCTCAACGGGGTGAGCGATGTGCTCTCGAGCCCGCGCACCTGGCGGATCATCGGCCAGACCCTGACCCTCGCCGTGGCGGGCACCGTGGTGTCGGTGCTGCTGGGCGTGCCCGGCGCGTACCTGCTGTACCGCTGCCGATTTCCCGGACGGGGTTTCGTCCGGGCCCTGGTGTCGGTGCCGTTCGTGCTGCCCACCGTGGTGGTCGGCGTTGCCTTCGGGTCGTTGTTCGCCACCTCGGGTCCGCTCGGGTGGCTCGGCCTGCAGGAGTCGTTCCCGGCGATCGTGCTGGCCCTGGTGTTCTTCAACTACTCGGTGATCGTCCGCACGGCCGGTGCGCTGTGGGCCAGGCTCGACCCGCGGGCGGCCGAGGCGGCCCGGGTGCTGGGCGCGTCCCCGGCCCGGGTGTTCGCCACCGTGACACTGCCTGCGATCGCCCCGGCGGTGGTGTCGGGGGCCAGCCTCGTCTTCCTGTTCTGCGCCACCGCTTTCGGCATCGTGATGGTGATGGGCGGGGTCGGTTTCGGCACCATCGAAACCGAGATCTGGTACCAGACCACCCAGCTTCTCGACCTGCCGTCCGCAGCCGCGCTGTCGATCGTCCAACTCCTGGTGGTGGCCGCCTCACTGGTGCTCGCCGGACGGGCCCGCAGCCGCGCCGAGCACGCACTGCGGCTGCGCGGCGACTCCACCGCGGAGCGTCCGTGGCGGGCGACCGACCTGCTGCCCACCGTCCTGACGGCCGTGGTGGTGGTCGGCCTGCTCGCCCTTCCGCTGCTCTATCTGGTGGTGCGGTCCTTCGTCACCGCGGATGGCTGGGGGCTGCGCAACTATCAGCTGCTCGCCACCACCGGCGGTGGCAGCCTGTCCGTCCCGGTCTGGACGGCTGTGGGCAACTCGCTGGTGATCGCCGCCCAGGCGGCCGCGTTGGCGGTGCTGCTGGGGGCGTTGGTCAGCGTGGTGGCTTCGCGCCGACCACGCTCGAAGCCACTGGCCGCCGGTGTGAAGCTGCTGGACGCGGTCTTCATGCTTCCACTGGGTGTCTCCGCGGTGACGGTCGGGTTCGGCTTTCTGATCACCCTGAACCGGCCCCCGTTCGACCTGCGCAGCTCACCGATCCTGATTCCGATCGCGCAGGCGATCGTGGCGCTGCCGCTGGTGGTGCGCACGCTGCTGCCGGTGCTGCGGGCCATCGATCCGCGGCAGCGCGAGGCCGCGGCGATGCTCGGGGCGGGCCCCGGACGGGTGCTGGCCAGCATCGACGGTTCGCTGGCCTTGCGGGGGCTCGGGCTGGCCGTCGGGTTCGCGTTCGCGATCTCGCTGGGTGAGTTCGGGGCGACGTCCTTTCTGGCCCGGCCGGACCATCCGACCCTGCCGGTAGTGATCTTCCGGCTGATCGGACGACCGGGCGCCGACAACTACGGCATGGCGATGGCAGCCTCGGTGGTCCTCGCGGCCCTGACCGCAGCCGTGATGGCGGCAGCGGAACGCGTCCGGCCCAGGGAGGCGGAACTGTGAGCGGACTCGGCGTCGCCGGCGCCGTGGTGCGCTACGAGGACCTGGTGGCCGTCGACGGCGTCGACCTGGCGGTCGCGCCGGGTGAGATCGTGGCGCTGCTCGGGGCGTCCGGGTCGGGCAAGTCGTCGTTGCTGCGCGGCATCGCCGGGCTGGAGCCGCTCGCCGCCGGCCGGGTCTGCTGGGATGGCGTCGACCTCGCCACCGTGCCGGTGCACAAGCGCGGCTTCGGCATGCTGTTCCAGGACGGCCAACTGTTCAACCACCTCAGCGTCGAGGGCAACGTCGGCTACGGGCTGTTCCGGGACTCGCCGGCCGTCCGCCGCGAACGGGTGAATGGACTGCTGGAGCTGGTCGGCCTCGGCGGCTACGGCAAACGCCGGGTGAGCGAGTTGTCGGGCGGTCAGGCGCAGCGGGTGGCGCTGGCCCGGTCGCTGGCCCCCCGGCCCCGCCTGCTGATGCTCGACGAGCCTCTGTCGGCGCTCGACCGCAACCTGCGCGAGCACCTCGTCGGCGTGCTCGGTGACGCCCTGCGGGCCACCCAGACCACCGCGCTGCACGTCACCCACGACCAGGACGAGGCGTTCGCACTGGCCGATCGGGTCGGCGTGATGGCGCAGGGCCGGCTGCTGCAGATCGACCCGCCGGACGTGCTGTGGAGCCGGCCGGTGGGACGTGAGGTGGCGCTCTTCCTCGGGTTCGATCCGTTCGTCGCGGGGGACCTGTCGGCACGGCTGGGCGGTCCGCCCGGGGGGCCCGGAACCGTGGTGGGAATCGGGCCAGAGGCCCTGCTGCGCGACCCGGCCGGGCTCGCGGTGCCGATCCTCGAGCAGCACTTCCAGCGGGGCGTGGTACTCGTGGACGTGCGGCTGCCGGACGGCCAGCGCGCCACCGTCCGGTTGCCCGAGAAGGTGCCGGACGGACACCTGTCGGTCAGCCTCGACCACGCCGGGTGTGTCGTGGTGCCCGCCTAGATCGGCTCTCGATTTCGGACCTACGCTTGCGTAAGTTACGCTATCGTAGTAACCGAACGCCGATCGAAGGAGACACTGTGTCCACCTCGTCCCTACCTGTGCTGATCCAGGGCGGCATGGGCGTAGCCATCAGTTCATGGCAGTTGGCCCGGGCCGTGTCCCGGCGTGGTCAACTCGGCGTCGTCTCGGGTACCGCCCTCGACGCCGTGCTGGCCCGACGGCTGCAGGACGGTGACCCGACCGGCGACCTGCGTCGCGCGATGGCCGCCTTTCCGCTGCCCGAGATGGCCGAGCGGGTGCGCGACCGGTACTTTCTGCCGGGCGGGCGGGCCCCCGGCCGTCCGTACCGCCCCCACCCGACACTCACCATCGACCCCGGTCGCGACGCGATCGAACTCAGCCTGGTCGGCAACTTCGTCGAGGTCTGGTTGGCCAAGGAAGGCCACGACGGCCTGATCGGCATCAACCTGCTGGAGAAGCTGCAGACCGCCACGCTGTCGGCGATTCTGGGCGCGATGATCGCCGACGTCGACTACGTGATCATGGGTGCCGGGGTGCCCACCGAACTTCCGCGACTGCTCACTGACTTCGCGGAGGGCAACACCGGGCACCTGACCATCGATGTAGCCGACGCCACCCGGCGTCACGAGGCGACCCTGACCCCGTCCGATTATCTGGGATCTCTGCCGCTGAACCGGCCGCAGTTTCTCGCGATCGTGTCGATCCACGTGCTCGCCACGTACCTCAACCGGGATCCTGAGATCCGCCCCGACGGCTTCGTGGTCGAGGGCCCGCGGGCGGGCGGGCACAGCGCCCCGCCGCGCGGCAAGATGGTGCTGGACGAAGCCGGCGATCCGGTCTACGGACCAAAGGACGATGCCGACCTGGCCAAAATCGCGGCGCTGGGCCTGCCGTTCTGGCTGGCCGGTGCCTATGCGACACCCGAGCAGGTGGTGGCCGCCCGAGCTGCCGGAGCCGCAGGGGTTCAGGTCGGCACGCTGTTCGCGATGGCGTCCGAATCCGGCCTTCGTCCCGACCTTCGTGAACGGCTGCTGAACGGGCTGCGCAAGGACAGCCTGACCGTCCGCAACGATCCGCTGGCCTCGCCGACCGGGTTCCCGTTCAAGATCGCCGAACTCTCCGACACCATGGCCGACCCGCAGCGGTACCACGCGCGCGAGCGGATCTGTGACCTCGGCTACCTGCGCACTCCGGTGGAGCGCCCGAACGGCAAGGTCGCCTACCGGTGCGCGTCCGAGCCCGACCACATGTACCTGAAAAAGGGGGGCGATGCGGCGGACCTGGTCGGCCGCAAGTGCCTGTGCAACATGCTGATGGCGAACACCGGCCTCGGCCAACTGCGTCACAACGGTTACGTGGAGGAAGCCGGGGTCACCCTCGGCCAGGACCTCGAGGGCCCGCGTCGGATGCTAGCGATGTACCCGGACGGCTGGACGGCCGAACAGGCCGTCGACTGCCTTCTGGGCGTGGCTGCCTGAGGTTGACCGAGCCCGTCGGTTCATCGAGCTTGTTCAGGTCGGTGGTCGATCGAGCTTGTTGAAGTCCCGAGTCCTCGACACGCTCAACCAGCAGCGGCATGCTAAGTTTCCTCCTATGGAAAGTTCCGCTACAGGAAACTACGCCGAGCACCCGTCTGTCGGGAAGGTCTTCACAGCCCTGGCCGATCCGACCAGACGGTCGCTGCTGGCCGCGCTGGCTCACGGTCCGGCCACCGTGTCGGAGCTGGCCACCCACCACCGGGTCGGCCTCCCTGCGATCTCGAAACACCTCACCGTGCTGGAGCGCGCCGGTCTGATCCATCGTGAGAAGCGGGCGCAGTGGCGGCGTTGTCGCCTGGAGCGGCAGGGGTTCGATGCCCTGAACGCCTGGATGACTCACTACACGGCGCTGTGGACCGGCAGCATGGACCGGCTCGACGACTTCCTGCAGAACGGGGACGGGGAGGACGAATGAGCACCCAGGTCCTTCGCGCCGACACCGGGTTGCGCTTTCGACGCTGGTTCGCGGCGCGCCGTCCGGTCGTCTTCCGGGCCTTGTCCGAGGCGGATCGGCTGATGCGCTGGTGGGGTCCGGCGAGCTGCCCGGTGATCGAATGCACGGTCGATTTCCGGCCTGGCGGAATCTGGCACTATCGCCTTGCCGGCAGCGCCGGGGGCGCCCAACTGTGGACGAAGGCTGTGTACTCCGAGATCGACGCCCCCGAGCGGATCGCCTACGTCGAGTACGCCTCGGACGCCAACGGGGCGATCCTGACCGATCGGCCGGCCACCTACGTCACGATCCGGCTGGACGAGGCCGACGGCGGCACCTGGCTGGACGCGTCCCTGCGTTATCGCGACCGCAGCGGGCTCGAGGTCGCCCTGCGCAACGGGGTGGCAGAGGGTTTCCCGGCGGCGCTGGACCAACTGCCCGCCGTGCTGACCGACCTGATCGAGGAGCACCGATGAACACCACCAGCGCCGATGGCACCGTGATCGGCTTCGAGACGCTGGGCCAGGGCCCGGCCGTGGTCCTGGTCGACGGGGCGATGTGTTATCGCGCCCACGGTCCGATGCGGCCGATCGCCGAGGCCCTGGCGGTCGAGCGGACGGCCGTGCTGTACGACCGTCGCGGACGGGGGGCGAGCGGCGACACCGTGCCCTATGCGGTCGAACGGGAGATCGACGACCTCGGGGCCGTAATTGACGCCGTCGGGGGCAGCGCCGCGCTGTTCGGCATCTCGTCCGGTGCGGCCCTTTGCCTGCGGACCGCCGCCCTACTCGGGCCGGACGCGGTGACCGCCGTGCTGGTCTTCGAGCCGCCGTTCATGCCCGAGCCGGCACTGGCCGCGGCCGCGGCCTACACCGCCGAACTGCGGGCAGCCCTGGCCGCCGCCGATCGCGACGCTGCCGTGGCCGCGTTCCTGCGCCGGGTCGGCACGCCCGAGCCGACGATCGTGGGTGCGCGGCGGTCGCCCGGATGGGCGGGCATGACGGCGATCGCCCCTACTTTGAGTTACGACGATCAGGTGCTTGGCGACAGTTCGTTGCCTGGCGGCCTCGTCCGTGCGCTCTCGATTCCGGTGCTGGGACTCGCCGGCGGCGCCAGCCCAGGCTTTCTGCAGTACGGCGCCCGGGGTGTGGCCGAGGCCGCGGTCGATGGACGGTTCGAGCTGCTCGCGGGGCAGGGCCACGACCCGTCCGCGGACGTGATCGCTCCGGTGCTGCTCGGCTTTCTACGCGGGGTCAGCGGCGCAGAAACTGGCTGATCCGATCGGCGAACTCGTTCGGACGGCGCTGCTGCGCCGCGTGCCCGCCCTTCACTGACCAAGATTCGGCGTTGGGCAGCACTGCGAGCAGGGCTTGCATCCGCTCGCCGAGGTGTGCGGGACTCTTCGTGCCCATGATGCCCAGAATCGGGTGGGCGATCGTGCGGTAGCCGTCCCGATGGTCACCCACGGCGTCGATCGCGGCCAGGTCGGCGAGCTGGCCGGGAATGCGCGCTCGGAACTGCGGGTAGGCCGCCAATCCGCGCGCGCTGAGCCACGACGGGAGCAGCGGCATACCGACGACGTCGCGGAAGAAGATGATCATCGCCTTCGCGGGCTGGCCTGCATCCAGCGCCTCCCTGGCCCTGGCGAGCTGCTCGCCGCCGAGGGGTGCGGCATAGGCAATCGGTGCCTCGAAGACCACCGCCGCGCCGTAGCGTGCTGGGTGGGCGAGCAGGCATTCGAGGGTCAGCACTCCTCCGGAGGAGTGACCGACGAGGTCCACCCGATCCCCGAGCGCCTGCGCCACGGCGGCGACGTCGCGGGCCTCGTCGGCCATCTTCCATTGGAAGGGGTCGCCGAGTTCGGGACGGTAGAACCTGCGGACGAACCGGACGACCGCGTACCCGCGGCGGGCGAGCAGCGGAACCACCTTGTTCCACCCCGTGCCCTCGTAGTCGATGCCGCCCGGCAGCAGGATCAGTGGACGGCCTTCACCGGTGATCGTGGCCTGCACGTGGACGCCATCGCTGCTGACGCACTCGATCTGATCCATCCGTCACCTCCGCACAGCAGCCTGCCACGCCGTGGCGCGCAACACATCGGAACTCGGGGCAGGGCGGGTAATGATGATCACGATCGGTCGCCTGGGCGTGGTGACAGGACGTGGCCTGCTCGCCTGCTGCGCCTCCAGGGCTCCGAACCGGACGAATCTGATTGGCGCACCGCTGGCACTCGCACAAACCGGAAGAAGCCACTCCGACCAGGTGTTACTCCCAGTCAGAGCGGCCTATGGCTGGTCGGGGTGACAGGATTTGAACCTGCGACCTCGTCGTCCCGAACGACGCGCGCTACCAAGCTGCGCCACACCCCGATGGCCCGCGGGCCGTCCAGAAGTCTATACGAGTCGGATTGGATCAGCCATTCGGGTTCTTGGCCGTGAGAGTCAGCACTGTGACCTCGGGCGGGCAGGCGAACCGGTAGGTGGCGTAGGGCGAGCTGCCCATGCCTGCCGACACGTGCAGGCGGGACGTCCGGCCGTCGACGCTGTGGGTGGAGAGACCCTTGGCTCGAAAGGTGTCCAGGTCGCAGTTGGTCACCAGTGCCCCGTAGTACGGCACGCAGACCTGGCCGCCATGGGTGTGGCCGGCCAGGATCAGGTCGAGGCCGTCGGCGGTCATCGCGTCCAGCACCCGCAGGTAGGGGGCATGGGTGACGCCGATGGTGACATCTGCCTCGGGCGTGGGCGGGCCCGCGACCAGGCTGTAGGCGTCGCGTCCCAGATGGGCATCATCGGTGCCGCGGAACTCGAACGTGATGCCGCGAACGGTGATCAGGGTGCGGCTGGTGTTCACGTCCACCCAGCCGTGCTCGGAGTAGGCGCTGCGCAGATCGTCGAACGGCAGTGGCGGATTGCCCCCTTCGCCTTCGGTGCTCGTGAAGAGGTAGCTCAGCGGCAACCGGAAGGACGGCGCCTCGTAGTCGTTCGACCCGAACACGAAGACGCCGGGTACGTCACGCAGCCTGCCCAGCGACCGCACCAGCGGCTCGAGCGCCGCCGGCTCGCTGAAGTTGTCGCCGGTGGTCACCACCAGGTCGGGTTCCAGGCCGGCCAGCGCCCGCAGAAAGTCGGTCTTGTAGGTCTGCCGGGCCATCAGGTGGATGTCGGAGACGTGCAGCAGCCGCAGCGGCGCCGAACCCGGAGGCAGTATCGGCACGTACTGGCGGCGAATCACGAAGTGGCGCGCCTCCCAGAACCCGTAGCCGACGCAGGCGGCGCCGACCAGGGCCAGCCGGCCGAGTGCCTTTCCGATCACGGTCAGGGTTTCTTCGGTGGACTGGGACTGGGACTCGGGCTCGGTTTCGGCTTGTCCGGCTTCTTCTTGTCCGGCTTCTTCTTGTCCGGCTTCTTCTTTTCCGGCCTCGGCACCGGCCCGCTGGAGATCAGAAGCCGGATGCTGGTGCCCTTGACGGCGACACCGGACGGGCTGATGCCTAGGAAGGTGCCCTTGGGCGAGTTGCTGGCAATGTACTCGGTGTACGAGCCGAAGCCGGCATTCATCAACACGGACCTGCATACGTCGATGCCCGAACAGTAGGGCACGTCGACCTTCTCACCGGCCAGGATGCCGTAGGGCGGCTCGACGAATCTCTTCTTGTCGTAGTCCTTCAGCGCGAACGCGAAGGCCGGCTTGAGCAGGTGGCCTCCGGCCTCCTGGCCGGACAGGCCGTAGATGGTGCGGTGCGAGTACTTCATGTACGCGCCCTTGAGGTAGACCTGCTTGCGGTACCCGCTCCAGTAGTTCTTGAACCGCGGGTCGCTGGAGTAGCTGATCACGGCGCCGGCCGCGAGATTGCGGGTGATGCCCATCGTCCAGATCGCCCGGTTGTCGCTGACCGTGCCGGTCTTGCCGGCGATCTGGTAGCCGGGAATCCGAGCGGGCGTCGCGGTGCCGCCGTTGTAGGGGCCCTGGAAGATCTTGGTCAACGCATCTGCGATGCCTTCGTCCATCACCCGCTTGCAGTTCGCACTGGGCGCTTCAAGGGTGGTGCCGTCGCTGGCCTTGATCGAGTTGATGATGATCGGATCACAGTGGATGCCCCGGGCGGCGACGGTGGCGTAGGCGTTCACGAGGGATAGCGGGGCCACCTCGACCGCACCGAGGGTGAACGAGGCGATGTTGCTGTAGAAGTCGACCAGGTCACGCGTACTGAGTCCGGGTTGCAGGCCGAGCGCCTTGGCGGTCTTGGTGACGTCGCAGAGGTTGGCCGCCGATTCGAGTTGGACGAAGTACCCGTTCACCGAACGCTTGACGCCCTCGAACATGTTCATCCGGCCGGTGGCGCCGGCCACGTTCCAGCGGGTGTTCACCCGGAACGGGCCATCGCAGGACTGGAACCGCCAGCCCTGGAAGTTCATCGGCGACTTCACGTTGATCATGCCGTAGGCGCCGAGGCCGTTCTTGAGGGCGGCGGCGGCCACGAACATCTTGAAGGTGGATCCGCCCTGGTAGCCGGCCGTGCCGCCCATCTTGTTGGTCACCGCGTAGTTCCAGTAGGTCTGGCTCTTCTTGGTGCCCATCTGGTTGCGATTCTGCGCCATCACGACGATTTTGCCGGTGCCGGGCTCGACCATGGTGATCACCGAGTCCACCGGATCGCGGGGATCGAGGTAGCTGGTGATCGTCTTCTCGGCCTTCAGTTGGGCCTTCGGGTCGATCGTGGTGCGAACGGTGAGGCCCCCTCGATACAGGGTGTTCACCCTGGCCTCATCGGTGTTGCCCAGGCTGGGGGACGCCTTCAGGGTGCGCTCCACGTAATCACAGATGAAGGGGAACTTGCTGTTCGCGCAGCCGTGCAGGCTCTTGGCCGGCTTCGCCAGAGCAAGTTTGGTGGCCTTGGCCTGGGCGGCCTCCTGGTTGGTGATCACGTGCACCTCGGCGCTGGCCATCCGGTCGAGCACGTCATTGCGGCGCTGCAGGGCGACGAGTTCGAGTCCCGGAGTGCGCGGGTTGGTGCCGACCGGGTTGCGCACCATTCCGGCCAGGAATGCGGCCTGCTCGAGAGTGAGGTCCTTGGCGTGGACCTTGAAGTAATTCAATGCGGCGGCCTCGACGCCGTACGCGCCATCGCCGTAGTAGGCGATGTTGAGGTAGAACTCGAGGATCTGGTCCTTGGTGTACTTCTTTTCCAGCGCAATTGCGTAGCGCAGTTCCTGAATCTTGCGGGCGAGCGTGTTCTCTTGGGCCTTCTCGACGCCCTCTGTGTCGCCCTTGGCCTGCGCCACGTTGATCTGCACCATCTTCACGTACTGCTGGGTGAGGGTGGAGGCGCCCTGGGTGTTGCCGCGCACCGTGCTCACCAGGGCGCGCAGGGTGCCCTGCGGATCCATCGCGCCATGCTGGTAGAAGCGGTGATCCTCGATGGCGATCTGCGCCTTCTGCATGATCGGGGCGATCTTGGCCAGCGGCACGTACACCCGGTTCTGGTCGTAGAACTTCACCAGCGTAGAGCCATCGGCCAGATACACGGTGGAAATCTGCGCCTGAGGAGGAGTGGAGAGTTCGGCCGGCAGGGCGTCCATCGCCGTCGCGGTGGTCTTGCCCACCTCGGCCGTCATGCCGGCCAGCGGCACGGCGAGACCCGCCACGAGCAGTCCACCGAGCACGCTGACCACGAGAAACATGACCAGCGAGTAGAGTCTTTTCCCCAAACGCATGGACACCAGACTACGGGACTTCGGCGAAGCGACGAAGTCGACGCTCTCCTGGCACTCGAGGCGTCAGGCGGGACCGGCGCGCACAACAGATTCACTTGTTCGGTCTTGGGATCTTGCGGATTCACCCGTTATTTGATTGAAATTGGCGCGCACGAACTTTACAGTTCCCCCATTTAGCACTACGTTGTGTAGTAGTGGGGCGCCGAAGCCCCCTCAGATAAGGTGATGTGCATGACAGTCATTGAGGTCGACAACTGGCCGATGCTGGCCAAGTGTCGGGGGATGCGTGACGATCTGTTTCCCGACGGAGCCGACCAGAAGCGTGCGCGAACCATTTGCGGGGGTTGCACGGTCAGGGCCGAATGTCTCGCAGAGGCCTTGGACAACCGCATCGAGTGGGGAGTGTGGGGTGGCATGACCGAGCGTGAGCGCCGTCGGCTACTGCGCCAGCACGCCGAGATCACCTCGTGGCGCCGGCTCCTGCTCGGGCCCAAGCAGACGGCTCAATGACGACAGGTCGCTGACTCCTGTGGGTTCCCGCCCCAGCATCGCGACCGGCACCCCCAGCCGGGTCAGCGGCTCAACAGCCTGCAGTTCGGACGCCTGTCGCTCCCGGGTACTACGCAGATGATCCAGAACCGTTCGCTGTGCGTCGTCCGCGACGGCGTCGGCCCTGACCAGCGCGTCCGGAGCGATGTCGACCACGCGGGTGGTCTGGTTGATCAACACGCCCGGTAGCGGCAGCCGCTCGGCCAACAGGCGGTCAATGAGAGCTCCTGCCTCGGCCACCGGAGCCGGACGAGGTGCCGCCACCACCAGAAAACCGGCGCGCTCGGACGCCAGCAGCCCGCGGGTCTCCGCCGCGTGCGACTCGAAGCTGAGCACCGCCCTCTCGAAGACCTGCAGGAAGGTGCGCAGGTCGCCGAACAGGCGGCCACCCAGAATGACGTCCAGGGCTTTCGCGGCGATGGCGGCGCCTGCGTCCAGAAAGCCGAAAGGGCCCTTGGGCAGGCCGAGCACCACGCGCAGCAGAGGGTTACGAGCCAGCGCTTCGAGGCGGTTAGGGCCGTCCAGAAAATCCAGTGCCGACGCGCTGGGCGGAGTGTCGACCACGATCAGGTCCCAGCGGCCGGTGGCGTCGGCCTGCCGGTGCAGCTCGCCGATCTTCTCCATCGCGACGTACTCCTGGGTGCCCGAGAACGACTCGGCCAGCGCCTTGTAGAACGGGTTGACGCGGATCCGGTCCGCCTCTTCCGGGGGCACCTGTGCCGTCAATGCCTGGTCGAAGGAGTGCCGGACGTCCAGCATCATCGCGTCCAGGCTTCCGGCGGCTCCGGCCAGGGCGACGGGCGTGGGCTCATGGGCCAGGCCGTCCAGTCCCATCGCCTGCGCCAGCCGACGAGCCGGGTCGATGGTCACCACGACGACCCGCCGTCCGAGCATCGCTGCCCGCACCGCCAGGGCCGCGGACAGGGTGGTCTTGCCCACACCGCCGGTGCCGACGCACAGCAGCAGGCGCAACTCGGGCCGCAGCAGCAGGGCGTTCAGGTCAAGGCTGGTCACAGTGACACCAAGCGGTCCGCGATCAGGCTCAGGCCGTGGCCGGTGGGGTCGCTGTCGGGAACCTGGACGAGGCCGAGCTTCGTCCGGTGGGCCAGCAGTGCCTCCCAGGCGG
This sequence comes from uncultured Actinomycetota bacterium, assembly GCA_963697765.1. GTDB lineage: Bacteria > Actinomycetota > Actinomycetes > Propionibacteriales > Propionibacteriaceae > Micropruina. The sequence goes on along the minus strand of CAVOPC010000002.1, from coordinate 446,133 downwards.
TCTGCGCCCTGGCCTGGTCGGCGTCGGCCAGCAGGGCCGCGGTGAGCGTCGCCCACTGCGCGGGCCCGATGCCCTCGGGTGCCGCCGGACAGGTCTCGGGCACCGCAGGAACCGCTCGCACCCGGTTCGCCACCATCGTGCCCAGCCCGAGGCCCAAGTCGTGGATCACTTGGACGGTCTCGATGGCCTCGGTGACCGGCAACTCCTCCAGCAGGGTGACCACATGGGTGCGGCAGGTGGGGTCGCGCAGGTCGTCCATCACCGAGGCGGCCTGAGCGGCGATCGGGCTTCCGTCGGTCAGTTCGGCCAGCCCGGCGCCGGCGCCGAGGAACGACCCGATCCGCCCGGACGGAGGCGCGTCCAGCACCAGGGCGTCGATCTCGGGATGGGTCTCGGTGAGGTGGGTGACCTGGCCGATCAACAGGATATCCCGTAGTCCGGGGGCGATCCGGGTGGCGAAGTCGACCAGGGGTTCGAGTTGCAGCAGGTCGGCCGCGAACTTCAAGCGATAGCGCTGCAGGTAGCCCGACAGGGACGCCCGCGGGTCGATCTGGACGCCCTCGACCCGGCCCGTGCGGGTGGGCAGCAGCAGTGCCGGTTCGGCGGCGACCGGACGCCCCGTAGCCAGGGCCAGCCCGCCGCGTCCCTCGACCTCGGCGACCACCACCCGGGCGCCGTCGCGTGAAAGCCGCAGGGCGAGCGCCAACGCGATCGTGGTCTTGCCCACCCCACCCTTCCCCGTGACGATGTGCAGCGGGCATCGGGTGGGCATGCCGCCAGCGTACGCGGGGGGTTCCGCGGGTTCGGGGGCACTAATGTGGCGCCATGACCAAGTGGGAGTACGTGACCGTGCCGGTGCTGGTGCACGTGACCAAGCAGATTCTCGACCAGTGGGGTGCCGACGGCTGGGAGTTGGTGCAGGTGGTGCCCGGGCCGAATCCGCAGAACCTGGTTGCCTACCTGAAGCGGCCCCTGGAGGACGGGTGAGCGAAGAAGTCGCCGGGCCGCCGTCCCAGCGGCTGGCGGAGCTCGGACTGACCCTTCCCCCGGTGGCGACCCCGCTGGCCGCCTACGTGCCCGCGGTCAGCTCCGCCGGGCAGGTGTACACCTCGGGTCAGTTGCCCACGGTGGGCGGAAGACTGCTGGCCACCGGCAAGGTGGGCGGCGAGGTGAGCCTCGAGCAGGCGGTCGAAGCGGCCCGGGTCGCGGCGCTGAACGCACTGGCAGCGGCAGCCGCCCAGGCCGGCGGCATCGACCAGATCCGACGGGTGGTGCGCATGGTGGTGTTCGTCGCCAGCGACCCCGGGTTCACCGCGCAACCGCAGGTGGCCAACGGCGCCAGTGAGTTGCTGGGCGCGGTCTTCGGGCCGAACGGGGTCCATGCCCGATCGGCGGTCGGCGTGACGGTGCTCCCACTGGACGCGCCGGTGGAGCTCGAGCTGGTCGTGGAGGCCAGCGCAGCCGCGTTCTGAAGCGATCGGCTGATGCAGACCCGCCCGATGGAAACCCGCATCGCATTGGTGCGTCGGGCGCGCGCGATCAACCGCACCCTCGCGGCCACCTACCCCGACGCCCGCTGCGAACTGGACTTTCGCAGTCCGCTCGAACTGCTGGTCGCGACGATCCTGAGCGCCCAGTCCACCGATCGCAGGGTCAACGTGGTCACCCCGGTGCTGTTCGCCCGCTACCCCGACGCCGCGGCCTATGCGGGTGCCGAGCGTGCTGACCTGGAGGAACTGATCCATCCCACCGGGTTCTTCCGGGCCAAGAGTGACGCGCTGATCAAGCTTGGTGGGGCGCTGGTGGAGCGCTACGGCGGTGCGGTTCCCGGCCGCTTGAAGGACTTGGTGACCTTGCCGGGCGTGGGTCGCAAGACCGCCAATGTGGTGCTCGGCAATGCGTTCGACGTACCCGGTATCACCACCGACACCCATTTCATGCGCTTGTCAGCGCGGTTCGGCTGGTCGGAATCGTTGAAGCCGGAGGTGGTCGAGGCTGAGGTCGGCGCGCTCTTCCCCCGTAAGGACTGGACCCAGCTCTCGCACAACGTGATCTGGCACGGACGGCGGCGCTGCCACGCGCAGCGTCCGGCGTGCGGGGCGTGTCCGGTGGCGAAACTGTGCCCGTCCTACGGATTGGGGCCGACGGATCCGAAGGCGGCGGCGAAGCTGATTCGGGAGCCGCGGGGATGAGGAGGATCCCGACGCCCTCCTCACCCCGGCCTACCTCGTCACCCCGGCCTCCCTTGTCATCCCGGCGAACGCCGGGATCTCGTCGCCTCGCCGCAGGGCTTGCGTCCCTCTGCATCGTGCTGGCCGGCTGCACCGGGGCACCGCAACCCACCACGTCGGTCGGCGATCCGCCGGCCGGCCCGGCCGCGGTGGTGGCCGCACGCAAGGCTGCCGGTATCGCCGACTGCCCGCGCGTGCAGAACGTGACGCCCCGGCCGGACGGGCTGCCCGATCTGGTGCTGAACTGCCTGGGCGGCGACACCACGGTGAAGCTGTCCGGCTTGCGGGGCAAGCCTATGGTGATCAACCTGTGGGCCCAGTGGTGCGAGCCGTGCCGGGCCGAATCGCCTTACCTCCGCCAGTTCGAGAAGGCCGCCAAGGGCAAGGTGCTGCTGCTGGGCGTTAACTACGATGATCCGCGGCCTGAACTGGCCGTGGAGTTCGCCTCGGCTGTCGGCTGGACGTACCCGCAAATGGCAGATCCCGAGCGGCGGCTGAGTGGAGCGATGCCGATCAGCGGCATTCCGCTGACGCTGTTCGTGGACGCCGACGGCAAGGTGGTGCACAAGGTTTCCGGGGGCCTGGATTCCTACGAGGAGTTGGTCCAGTTCACCCGCGACGAGCTGGGGGTGAAGCTGTGACCCGGTTCGACCTCGCACCCTTGAGCGCGGCACTGGCGGGACGCGAGGCCGTGGCCAAGGTCGCGACCAGAGCGGCCGAAGGGGGCCGGCCGGCTGCGGTTCTGATCGCCCTCGCTCAGCACTCGGACGCCACTCGGATCGTGCTGGTCGAGAAAGATGCCCGGCTCCGCACCCACGCCGGCCAGGTGGCGTTCCCCGGGGGGGCGATCGAGCCGTTCGACGCCTCGCCGATCGCGGGCGCGCTTCGCGAGGCGCACGAGGAGGTCGGCCTGCCGCCGGACGAGGTTGACGTGCTGGGGGTGCTGCCGCCGGCGCACGTCCGCGCGTCCGACTTCGACGTCACCGCGGTGGTGGGCCGCTGGGCGACCCCCCGTCCGTTGGTTCCGGTCGACGTCGGCGAGATCGCCGCGGTGCACAGCGTCGGTGTCGACGTGCTTCTCGACCCTGCCAACCGGGTCACCTGGACGCATCCGGCCGGTTTCTCCGGACCCGGCTTTCTGGTCGGTGAACTGTTCGTCTGGGGCTTCACCGCTTACCTGCTGGACGGTTTGTTCGACCTGGCCGGCTGGACGGTGCCCTGGGACGGCAATCGGGTCGCCGACATTCCCGAACGGTTCATGCGCGGGCGACGCCGGTAGCGCTGGTCGGGGTCGCCGCGACCTGCAAGGATCGCCGCCATGCCCTGGTGGAAGAGTGCCGTCGTTTATCAGATCTATCCTCGCTCGTTCTCTGACAGCGACGGTGACGGCGTCGGCGACGTCCGGGGCATCATCCAGCGTTTGGACCACCTGAGCGCCCTCGGCGTCGACGTGATCTGGCTGTCGCCGATCTTCCGTTCGCCGCAGGACGACAACGGCTACGACATCAGCGATTACACCGACGTCGATCCGCTGTTCGGCACGTTGCAGGACGTGGACGAACTGATCGGTGCGCTGCACGAGCGCGGCATGAAGCTGATCATGGACTTGGTGGTGAACCACACCTCGGATGAACATCCGTGGTTCGTCGAATCCCGCGATCCGGCCTCCCCCAAGCGGGATTGGTACGTCTGGCGGCCACCACGGGACGGCATCGCTCCGGGCACTCCTGGCGCCGAGCCGACGAACTGGGGCTCGTACTTCATGGGCCCGGCCTGGGAGTTCGACCCTGCTCGTGGTGAGTATTTCCTGCACCTGTTCAGCAGGAAGCAACCGGACCTGAACTGGGAGAACCCGGAGGTGCGCCAAGCCGTCTACTCGATGATGAACTGGTGGGTGCAGCGTGGCGTCGACGGCTTCCGGATGGACGTGATCAACCTGATCAGCAAGACCCTGCCGCTGGCCGACGGTGAACCTACACCGGGAATGGGCGGCCTGTGCTACGACCCGGCGCTGGTGACCAACGGCCCGCGGCTGGAGGAGTTCCTCAAGGAGATGAATGCCGCCGTCGGCATCAGCGCACGTGAGTTGTTCACGGTCGGGGAGATGCTGATGGTGGACGTCGACCAGGCCCGCCGTTACACCGCGCGGGACGCCGACGAACTGGGCATGGTGTTCACCTTCGAACACATGAACCTCGATCAGCAGCCGGGGTTGAGCAAGTTCCTGCTGGCGCCGCTGCACCTGCCCGCCCTCAAGGCCAACCTGGCGCAGTGGCAGTACGGACTGGCCGAGGACGGCTGGAACTCGCTGTACTGGAACAACCACGACCAACCGCGGGTGGTCAGCCGGTTCGGCGACGACTCCGAGGAGCACCGGGTGACCTCGGCCAAGACTCTCGGCACGGTGCTGCACATGCTGCGCGGCACGCCGTACGTCTACCAGGGCGAAGAACTCGGCATGACCAACGCCGGCTACACCGCCATCGGGCAGTACGCCGACATCGAGTCGGTCAACTTCTACGGCCTGGCCACCACCTCCGGGCTGGCGGCCGATGACGTGCTGGCCGGCCTGGCGGGGAAGAGCCGGGACAACGCCCGCACACCCGTGCAGTGGGACGCCGGCCCGAACGCCGGCTTCACCACAGGCCGTCCCTGGCTGCCGGTGAACGGTAACCATGTGACCATCAACGCGGTTGCGGCAAGGGACGATGCCGACTCGGTCTTTCATCACTACCGGCGGCTGATCGCGTTGCGGCACGAACTCGAGATCGTTCGCGAAGGCAGGTTCGACCTTCTACTGCCCGACCACGAACAAGTGTTCGCCTACACCCGCACATTGGCCGACCAGGTGCTGGTGGTGACCGCCAACCTGTCGGGGCAGCCGGTCAGGATCGACCCGGCGGACCTGCCTGACCTGGCCACCGCGAAGGTGCTGCTGGCCACGCACGCCGATCCGGCGCCCGGAACCCTGCGGCCCTGGGAGTCGACGATCTACCTGGGCTGAGGGCCTTTGGTGAGCGGACGCCCCAGGTCAGTTGGCCGGCGGAACGAACGCCGGTGTGCTGCTGCCCGAAGTGATGCTGGGCGCGTCCTTGCGGGCCGCCTTGCGGGCCTCCGCCTCGGCCTCACCCTGCACTTGGCCCCGTCCGACCGCGCCCTTGACGGCCTCGATGGCCGCCTGCCCCTGGGCGACCGTTGCCTCGGGACCTTCCACTGCCAACTTGCCCTTGCCGACCAGCGCGAGGATGCCGGCGATCACGAACATCACCACGGCCATGATCGCCAGCCCCATGAACGCGGCCATGAACGGATGCCAGCCCAGGGAGTAGGCGAAGTAGTAGCCGACCAGGGCGGACAGGCCAAGAAACAGCAGTGCGATTCCGTTAAGGGCGAAGTACCCGGCACCACTAAGTAGGCCGGCACCGATGCCCAGCGACTTCGCCTGGGGCATCAACTCGGCCTTTGCGAGCTCGACCTCGCCACGGACGATGGTGGTCACATCGGCCTGGATGGCCTTGATCGCATCCGCAATCTCTGTCTGGTACGCCATGGTTGAGCTGCCCTTTCGCTGCCGTGGTGTTCAGCCTAGTGGCATCCGGCGGGGCTGTCTGGCCCCTTTGGGCTGATCTGGCGCGGCCGATCAAAGCCGGATCTGCAGACCGTCATCGGGTAGATCGAGCGATGCTGTCAGCTCCGTGTGATCGACCGCAGCGCGCCAGCACAGCACCCGGTAGGGCAGCAGCAACGGCTCGGGGGCGCGCGCCGCGTTCTCATAGAGCGCGTCGACGGAGGCCAGCAGCGACGTCCGTGCTCCGTCGTCCAACTGCTGGGCGACCGGGGTGCGCTCGACCATCGCGAGCAGGCCGGGCCGGGCGATAGGCACCCAGCGCCGAAAGCTGTGCGTCTCGACGCTCGGAAAGTACGCATTGTCGGCCAGCGCCTGCAGGGAGTCGGCGCCGTAGTCGCCGCTCATCGATTGCGGGTCGAACTCGCGAACCAGCGCCACCAGCCGCTTCACCCATGGCACGGAGTCGTCGCGCACCGTGTAGGTGACGCCCAGCCGGCCGCCAGGGCGCAGCACCCTGGCGAACTCCGACAGGGCCAGCCCGGGCGCCAACTGGTGAAAGTTCTGGGCGAGCAGGACGCCCGCATAGCTGCACGGTGCCAGCGGCAACGCCTCGGCGGCAGCGACCAGCGGCATACCGGACGGTGCTCGGCGCAACAACTCCGAAACACCGTCGCGATCCCGGTCGACCAAGGTGAGCCGATGTCTTGTGTTCAACGCCGCCGCGTAGGGAGCGGTCGCCCGTCCGATCACCAGGGTCGGCCCGGGAACACCCTCGACCAACCAGTCGAGCGCGCCGGGTCGGCCTGAGGTAGTCACCCCCGCATCGTAAGGGGCCGGGCAGGGGTGCCGTGCCGGGTGGCCGGATCGCGGTGACAGGCGTCATGCCATCAGTTTGAACACCTGGGCGGGGTAAGTGCTCAAACTGACGGTGTGAACGAGGTGGCGGTGGTGTCCGGCAATCCCGAGGTGCGTGACCTGGTGGCGACGGCGGCGGCGGCGTTGGGTCAACGCGCGACGGTGTTCGACGTCGAGGGCCTGCCTGCGCCGTGGCAGGCCGCAACCACGATCTTCATCGGCGTCGACGCTGCCGCCGAGGTGGCCGCCCTCAGCCTGGCCCGCCGCGACCGGGTCTATCTGGTCGGTCGCGACGTGGCCGGCGCGGCGTTGTGGTCCATGCCGCTGGGTGCCGAGGTCATCGTGTTGCCCGAAGGCCGCGCCTGGCTCTCGTCCGTGCTGGCCGGGTCGGTGGTCGAGGGGCAGGGCCGGCTCACCGCGGTGCTCGGCGGCTCCGGAGGGGTCGGAGCGTCCACCCTGGCCGCGGCATTGGCCTGGCGGGCTGCCCGCGCGGGCAAGTCGGTGGCACTGGTGGACGTCGATCGGTTGGGCGGCGGCATCGACCTGTTGCTGGGGGCGGAAGAGGTACCCGGCTGGCGGTGGCCACGGTTCGGCGGGGCGGACGGCGTGCTGGGCGACCTCCGCGAGTTCCTGCCCGAACTCGACGGCGTGGCCATGGTGTCGATGGCCCGGGGTCCTGATCTCGACCTGCCCCGCGAGCCGCTGGCCGCGGTGCTCGGTTCGCTTCGTCGTGGCTTCGACGAGCTCGTGATCGACCCCGGGCGGGCCAACAGCCTCGCGGCCCGCGAGTCGTTGCGGCTGGCGGGCCGCACCCTGCTGGTGGTCGCCGGCAGTGTGCGGGGGCTTGCGGCAGCCGCCCAGACGCTCCGGGTCTGCGAGCCGTCCGGATGCGAGGTGGTGGTGCGCGCCATGCCCGCGGCCCGCGTGCCCAACGAGGTGGTCGAAGAGGCGTTGGGGTTGCCGGTGGTCGGCCGGATCCGGCACGAACCGCGGCTGGCCGTCGCAGCGGAACGGGGGGAGCGGCCGCCGTTCGGCCGGCGCAGCAGCGTCGGCCGCCTGTGCGATCAACTCGTGGAGGCAACGTGACCGACCTGCAGCTGAACGACGTCCGCTCCGTGCTGGGGCGCTCCGGTGCCGCGTTGACGCCGGGGGCGGTCGCCGGTGCGCTGCGCGGCCTGGGTTTGCTCGTTTCCGAGAGCACCGTCCGTGAAACAGTAGCCGCGCTGCGCCGCGAGAGCGCAGGGGCCGGCCCCTTGGAACCCCTGTTGGGCCTCCGCGGGGTCACCGACGTCCTGGTCAACGGGTATCAGCAGGTCTACGTCGATCGCGGTGGCGGCCTGGAGCAGGTCGAGAGCCCGTTCGCCGACGAGGAGGACGTCCGGCGGCTGGCGGTGCGGCTGGCCGCCGTGGTCGGACGCCGGCTGGACGAGGGAAGTCCGTTCGTCGACGCCAGGCTGCCCGACGGCACCCGCGTGCACGCGGTGCTCGGCGCGCTGACCGACACCGGCACGTGTGTGTCGTTGCGGGTTCCGGCGCGGGTCACGCTGACCCTCGCCGACTGGGTGGCCGGCGGCACGATGCATCCCCGAGCAGCTGACCTGCTGGCCGCGGTGATCGACGTGCGGGCGGCCTTTCTCATCTCGGGCGGCACCGGGTCGGGCAAGACCACGCTGCTGGCCACCCTGCTCAGCCGAGTGCCAGGGGATCATCGCGTCGTCGTGGTCGAGGATTCGCGCGAGCTGGCTCCGAATCATCCGCATGTGGTGCGGCTGGAGGCGCGACCGCCCAACGCAGAGGGAGCGGGCGCCGTCGCACTGTCGGCGCTGGTGCGGCAGGCGCTGCGCATGCGACCGGATCGGCTGGTCGTCGGTGAGGTGCGGGGCGCCGAGTTGGCCGACCTGCTCAGCGCCCTGAACACCGGGCACGAAGGTGGCTGCGGCACCCTGCACGCCAACTCGGCGGCCGACGTACCGGCCAGGCTCGAAGCCCTGGCCGCCCTCGGCGGCCTGCCCCGTGCCGCCCTGCACGCGCAGGCGGCAGCCGCTCTGGACCTGCTTGTGCACATCCGTCGATTACGCGATGGACGGCGCTGGGTGCAGGAACTGCACCTGCTGCAGTGGGACGAGAGCGTAGCCCTGTGTCGCCCGATTCCGGCATGGTGCTTTCCGCCCGACGGCGAGCCGGTCCCCGGGCCGGGCGCGCAGCGGCTTGCAGAGGTGCTGCGATGCCCATCCTGAGCGCCGCGGCGCTGCTGGCCGCCATGGTGATGTGGCAGCCGCCGGCCGCGTCGCGACGACTCCGTTCGCAGGCGCCGACGCGTCGTCCGGACAGCCGGATCGGGTTGGTTCCGGGGCTTGTCACTGCCGTGTTGGGTGCGGTTGCGGTCGGCTGGGTCGTGGATTCGGCCCGCGGGGCGGTGCTCGGTCTCGCGCTGGGTGCCTCTGCCTCCGTTGCCGTCTGGACCCTGGCGCACGCTGCCGGGGCGAGCAGGCGCAATCACACCCGCGACGAGGTCGCCCGCGGGTGCAGCGAGCTTGCCGCCCTGCTGCGGGCGGGTCATGCGCCGGTGCGGGCACTGCAACTCGTGGCCGACGGCGTCCCCGTGTTCAGCGAACCGGCCGCACACGCGTTGGTGGGCGGTGACCTGATCGCGGCCCTGCAGCGGGTTGCTGAGCGTCCCGGCTGTCATGATCTGCGCGGCCTGGCCGGGGCCTGGCGGATCGCCGAGCGCACCGGCGCGTCGATGACGTCCTCGCTGGACGACCTGGCTGTGCAGTTGAGCGCGGAGCGGGAACTGCGCCGTACCGTCGACACCGAGCTGGCGGCATCCCGGTTGACCGGACGCCTGCTGGGCTTCCTGCCGGTGGTCGGGCTGGGTCTCGGCTACGTCGTCGGCGGGGATCCGGTCGGGTATCTGCTCGGGTCGGTACCGGGACTGGCCTGCCTTGGCGTGGGTATCTCCCTCGCGGTGGCGGGTGTGGTGTGGACCGAGAAACTGGCCGATCGGGCGGGGGAGTTGCCGTGAGTTCGTCCCAGTGGTCAGTGGTGGCCGTGCTGGCCGCCGCTGCCGCCGCCTTCCTTGCCATGCCCAGGTACCGGCGGCATGCGTGGGTCGCCGGCAGTGCCCGCGCCACGGGCAGGCGCAAGAACGGACTGGATCGGCTCCGCGGCCTGCTGGCCCCCGTCGAGGGCGCGCCCGGCGGCTTCGTTCGGGTGGCATGTGCGGTGATCGCGGGCTGTGTCGTGATGCCGGTCGCCGGCATTACGCCGCTGCCGCTGTACGTGACCGTGGGTGTGGCCACGCTGGGGGTATTCGTCGGCCTCGGCCGCTGGACTCCGGCCGAGCTGCGCGGACGGGATCGAGTGGTGCGAGCAGAACTGCCGGCGGTCTGCACGCTGCTGGCGGTGTGCCTCGAGGCTGGCTTGCCGCTGCGCAATGCCGTGGGCGCACTGGCCGATGCGGCGCAGGAGCCGATGGCGGGCCTGCTGCGCCGCCTACACACGTCCGTGCAGCTGGGAGTGTCGGAGCGGGACGCCTGGCACGAGCTCGGCGACGCGCAGCCGGCATTCGCCGTTCTGGCCCGCGAACTCGGGCATGCGGCCGGCAGCGGGATGGCGCTGGCTCCGGTGCTGCGTCATCATGCCCGCGAAGCGCAGCGGGCGGCGCACGGAACTGCGCAGGCACGGGCCCGCAAGGCCGGAGTGAGCAGCGTGGTGCCCTTGATGGTGTGCTTCCTGCCCGCGTTCATCCTGATCGGCGTGGTGCCCATCGTCGGGGGCGTGGCGACCCGGGTGTTCCAGTGACTCCTGTCCACAGGTTCGGCCCGCGTCGCCGGTTGTCCACAGCCCCAATGGCAAATGAGTGCTCGGCCCCGCAGGTGCGCAGGGTGAAGGGTGCACCCCGGCTGGCGGGGGCGAAAGGAGGAACCAATGTCCAAGCAGTTGGTCGCACCCCGCAGCGAGCGGGGTATGACGACGGCGGAATACGCCCTGGGAACCATCGCGGTCGTGAGCGTGCTTGCGGTCGTGATCTCGATCCTGACCGGTGGTGCGTTCACCGAGCACATCGCCACGGCGGCGAACCAGATCATCGACTGGATCCAGACGTTCGTCAAGCGGTGACGCGTGCGGGGCGACCGATCCGGCCGCCCCGCAGCCCCGGTGTTTGAAGGAGTTCACGGATGCGTAGCGAACGCGGCATGGTCAGCGTCGAGTTGGCGTTCGTCGTGCTGCTGGCAGCCCTGGTCTCGATCGGCCTGTCGTATCTGCTTGCGCTGGTGATCCAGCTCGGGCAACTTCAGGCGATCGTCGGTGAGGTTGCCAGGCAGCAGGCTCGGGGTGACTCGTCCGCGGCACACAGGGCCCAGAGCGACGCTCCGCTGGGAACGACGGTCACCGTGCGCGGCAGCGGTGGCGACGTGGTGGTGCAGGCGGAGTTGCGGTCCCAGCCGTGGGGCAGATGGATTCCGGCGATGCCGCTGAGTGCGCGTGCCGTGGTGGCGAGGGAGGGCGGATGAGCAGGTCGGGGGAGCGACCCGGTGCAGAACGGGGCGTGGCCACCGTGTTGTCGGTGGCGATGGTCATCGCACTGGTGACGGTGGCCGCAGTCGGCATGCTGGGCATGACGTTCGCCGCGACGGCGCGGTCGGTGCGGGCGGCGGCCGATCTGGTGGCGATTTCCGGTGCGCAGGCTCAGGCGAAAGGGTCGGACGCGTGCGAGGAAGCCAGGCGGATCGCGGCCCGCAACGATGTGGAAGTCAGCGGCTGCGAGGTCACCGGCGACCTGATCGACTTCGTGGTCGAGGTCAACGTGCGGCGCACCGTTGGCATTCGACTGCCGGGGCTGCCCGAGCGGGTGGCGGCGGTCGCCTACGCGGGCAATGTGGCGGGGGTGCCGTGAGACAGCAGCACCTGCAGCACCGCCAGGGCGGCCCGGCGATCCAGCGGATGATTTCCAGACCCGCACGCAGGCGACACCACACAGCGTGGGCAGCCTTGTTCGCATCCGCAGGCGCTGAGCAGGTCAAAGGTGGCACCCAGCCAGCGCTCAGCGACCCGGAAGGCCTCGTCGGCGAAGCCGGAGCCGCCGGGCAGCCCGTCGTGCACAAAGACCGTCGGTGCCTGGGTGTCTGTGTGCTGCACGCACGACAGGCCGCCGACATCGCCCTTGTCGCAGGGCGCGAAACCGGGCAGCAGCCCGATCGCCGCGTGCTCGGCGGCATGCAGTCCGGCGGCCAGGTCGCGATCGTCCAGCCCGTGCAGCACGCGGTCGCGTTCGCGCAGGGTCCACCAGGTGGCACGGGTGCGAAAGGTGCGGGCCGGCAGGTCGAGCGGGGTGGAGTCCCACACCTTGCCGGTGACAGCATCGCGGCGCAGGTAGCCGGTCACCTGCGAGGTCAACTCGATGGTGCCGGCGAACAGCATGCCAGCCCCCAACGGTCGGCGGCGGTCGGTGGCGAGCACCCTGACGTCGGTGCTGCCCTGGGCCTGGGTGAACCACTGCGCGCGTTCCTGCCGGCACAGTGCGACACCGGAGTCACGGTCGTAGCACTCGACCAGCCACTGTTCGCCCTGGTGCAGGTACACGGCTCCTTCGTGCACGGTGCGGTCGGCGGCAGTGGCGTCCACCTGGCCGATCACGCGGCCCGTGGTCTCCTGCACGATCTCGATGCCGGTGCCTCCGATCGAGCGCAGGTCGATGGCGTCCACCGCACGGGCCTGCGAGGTCCAGTACCAGGCGGCGCCGCGCCGGCGCAGCAGGCCCCGAGCGCTCAATCGGTCAAGCAGCGACAGCATGGCGGCACCGAAGAACTCGGCGTCAGCCTCGGTGAGGGCCAACTCCTGCGCGGCGGCCGCAAGATGAGCAGACAACACCGCGGGCTGAGCTGGATGCAGCACCGTGGCCTCGATGGGGGCGTCGAACAACGCCTCGGGATGGTCGCAGAGCCAGGTGTCCAGCGGGTCGGGGCGGGCGATCAACATGGCCAGGGCGTCGCGTCCGCTACGCCCGGCCCGGCCCGCCTGCTGCCACAGGGCGGCCAGCGACCCGGGAAAGCCGATCGACAACACGGCGTCCATGCCGGTGATGTCCACCCCGAGTTCGAGGGCGTTGGTGCACGCCACCCCACGCAGCGCTCCGGACGACAGGGCGGACTCCAGGTCGCGTCGGTCGTTGGCCAGATAGCCGGCTCGGTACGAGGCGATGCCGTGCGGATCGCGGCTTTGCCGGCGAGCCTGGTCGGCGACAAGTTCGGCCTGTACCCGCGAGGTGGTGAAGGCGAGCGCCTGGGCTCCCTCATCGACCAGCCGGGCGAGCATGACCGCCGCCTGCCGGTGCGGGTCCGCGTCGCCCTGCCACACCACGAAGTCCAGTCCCGGACGGGCGCTGGTGTCGATGTTGACCGCGACCACGTCGGGCACGCCCGCAAGCCGGCTCAGGTGTTCGCCGGGCTCGGCGATGGTGCCCGAGGCGGAGATGAACACCGGATCGGCGCCGTAGTGCCGGCAGAGTCGGCGCAACCGCCGCAACACCGAGGCGACATGCGCCCCGAAAAGTCCGCGGTAGCGGTGCGCCTCATCGATCACCACATAACGCAGTGAGCGCAGGAACCCCTGCCAACGCTCGTGGCCGGGCAGCAACGAATGATGCAGCATGTCCGGGTTGGTCAGCACGAACGTGGCGAAATCACGGGCGAATCGACGCTCGTCCTGCTCCGAATCACCATCGAGGGTGGTCAGCCGCCAATCGGATCCGCCGAATTCGCGGGCCCGGCGGGCCTGGTCATGAGCCAAGGCCTTGGTCGGGGCCAGATAGAGAGCAGTGTGTGCCCGGGCTGCCTGCGCCCAGCGGTGGACCGACACGTCGTGGCCGAGCCGTCCTTCGGCGGTGGCGGCGTACACCGGCAGCAGGTAGGCCAGCGACTTGCCGGACGCCGTCGAGGTGCTGATCGCGACGCTGCTGCCCTCGTACGCGGCCTGCGCTGCCAGCTGCTGGTGCTGCCACAGGTCGGTGATGCCCTGTGCGGCCAGCCTGGCGCGGGCGGCAGAAGACACCCATTCCGGAAACTCCGCGGTGCTGCCCGGACGGGCGGCGCGGTGGTGCACGTGCCGAACCTCAGGTTCGTTCGCGATCCAGTCCGGCACAGCCATGGGATCAGGGTGCCACGATCTACGGACACAATCGCCGGTTGAGTGGGTGCGAAAGAGATCGTGGCGCCGGGCAGAGAGATCGAGGAGCCGGCGCGGGAAGACGTCCGGGCTCTTAGAGAGTCGTGTGGGTGACCCGGCCGGCGCACAGGGTGAGGGCGGGCCGAACACCTCGCAGTGCGCTGGCGGTCGCGGCCGGATCATCGCGCAGGGCGACTGGGTCCACGTCAAGCAGCACCACATCGCCCGGCTGGCCGGGTGCGAGCCGCCGGCCATCCACCGAGGCGGTCAGCGCCTCCCGCGGGGTGAGCGACTGTTCCGGGTACCAGCCCGCTCGCTCGTCCCCGCTGCGATGCACCGCTGTCGCCATAGCCAGCCAGGGGTCCGGTGGGGCGACGGGCGCGTCAGACCCGAACCGCAGGTCCACCCCTGCCCGCAGCATCGTGCGCAACGGAAACGCCATCGCCGCCCGCGCGCCCCAGACCCGCTCAGTAAGGTCCCGGTCGTCCAGCAGGTGCGCGGGCTGCACGCTGGCCCGCACCCCCAGCCCTGCCATCCGTCTGATGTCGGCGTCCGTGATCAGTTGGGCGTGCTCGATCGAACCCCGGGCACCGGTCGCGGCGATGGCGTCCAGCGCGACACCGTTGGCCCGGTCGCCGATCGCGTGCACGGCCACCTCCAGCCCAGCACGGGCTCCGGAGCCCAGCAGGTCGACGAGCTCCGGCAACGAGTAATTGGCCTGGCCACAGGGCTGTTGTGCACTCGCCGGACCGTCGGAGTACGGCTCGCGGGTCCAGGCGGTGCGGCTGTTAAGGGAGCCGTCCGAAATGATCTTGAGCGGCCCCATCGCAGCCAGGCCGCCGGTGCCCGGCAGCGGGTCACCCGAGCGCAGCCCCAGCGCTCGCACCTGCTCCAGTTGATGCGGATACGTGGCGCAGCGCACCCGTAGCAAGTCCGCGCCGGCGGCGATCCGTCCGGGCCAGTCCAGAAAGGTGTTCTCGAACTCGAAGTCGACCAATCCGGTCACGCCGCGGCCGGCCAGTTCGGCCAACGGCGCCACGAAGTCGGCCGCGGCCGGCGCGGCGCCCGGCAGATCGTCCAGCCGGCGCAGCAGCTCGAACCACTCGTGCTCACTGACCGGTCCGGTGCGCGCCGGCACGCCCAACAGGACGAAGGCCGTCGTGTTCAGCCAGCCGTTGTGGGCGTCACCCGACACCAGGGCCACCGGACGCCCGCCGCTGACCGCGTCCAGTTCGGCCACCGTTGCCAGACGTGGCCATCCCGCCGATCGGTAGCCGAAGCCGAGCACCACCCGACCGTCGTCGGACGACCGCGCAATGTGCCGGCCCACCACGTCGAGCACGTCCTCGGCACTGGCTGCCGCCCCCAACTCGAGCATCCGTGCCGTGCGCACCCACTGCGCCACGTGCACGTGGGCGTCCCAGAGGCCGGGGATGGCCCATCGGCCGGCACCGTCGATCTCGGCGACCCCGGCCGGTCGGCGAAACCCGGCCGCCAGCGCGGTGATCACGCCGTTCTCGATCAGCAGATCCGTCGGCCCCGCGGCGGCAGCACCGGTCAGTTCAACGATCCGGACCCGGCGCAGCAGCACGGAATGGGTCACCCGTGGAAGCCTAGTGCCGTGCTCGCCTCCGATCTCGTCCGTGCCCTGGCCGATCGCCTCCGGATCGCCGGCTACACCTTCGACGCGGTCGCCGAGCGCCTCGGCGAGGCCGGCCTGGCCGGGCTCGCCCGCAACTCCACCGTGCCCGCCGGACGAGCGCTGGCCGGCGCGCGCGACCCGCAGGCCACCCTGATCCGCTGCTTCGCCCTGCAGCAGCCGGTCGCCACCCGTGACCTCGTCGCCGCCCTGGGCGACGACATCGCAGCGCAGCACCCTCTCACCAGCACCGACGGCGACGACAGCCGGGCGGTCATCGAGATCCGTCCCTACGCCTGGGAGGAGCCCGGCGGCAGCCATTCCGGCTGGCTCGCGTCCGATCTGACCCCGACCCTGGACGGCCGACTCGCCCCACCTCGCCCCGACTTCGTGCTCGGCCTGTCGCCCGCCAGCATCACCTTGGCGCAGCTGACCATGCGCACCCCGGTCGAACGGTCCCTCGACCTCGGCACCGGCTGCGGCATCCAGTCGGTGCACCTGGCCGGCCACAGCGGCACCGTGGTCGCCACCGACCTGAACCCGCGTGCCTGCGCCATCACCGCCCTGACCGCCGCCCTGAACGGCATCGACCTCGACGTGCGCGAGGGCTCGCTCTACGACCCGGTGGCCGGCGAGACTTTCGACCTGATCGTCACCAACCCGCCCTACGTGATGTCGCCGCCGGACGCGCAACGGCTGGTCTACCGCGAGGGCTCCCACAGCGCGGACGGGTTGATGCGTGCCGTGGTGCAGGGTGCCACCCCCCACCTCGCCCCCGGTGGAGCCCTGCAGGTGCTCGGCAACTGGGCGATCACCGCGGACCAGCCCTGGCCCGACCGCCTGCGCAGTTGGATCGAGCCGACCGGCTGCGACGCTCTGGTGCTGCAGCGCGAGCAACTCGACCCCTACGAATACATCGAGATCTGGCTCGCCGACGCCGGCCTGACCGGCACCCCCGAATACGCCCGCCGCTACGCCGAGTGGGTCGACTACTTCGACGCGCTCGGCATCGTCGGTGTCGGCCTGGGGTGGCTCACTCTTTACCGCACCGGCCGCGACAGGCCCGACCTCACCATCGAGAACTGGCCGCATCAGGTGCACCAGCCGGTCGGGGCCGCCTTCGCGGAGCGTCCCGGCGCGGTCAGCAGTGCGCGACTCGACGACGCGACCCTGCTCGCGACCCACTTCGGCACCGGTCCCGACGTCACCCAGGAGACCCTCGGACGTCCGGGAGCCGAGGATCCCGAGCACATCGTGCTTCGCCGTTCCACCGGTTTCGGACGGGCGGTCGAGGCCGACACCGCGCTGGCCGCCGTGATCGGCGCCTGCGACGGCGATCTGCCGTTGGGCGTGTTGATCGAAGCCGTGGCGGGGCTGCTGCTGGTCGATCCGGACGAGCTCGCCGCCGACCTGCTGCCCCGCCTGCGAACGGTGATCGCCGACGGCTTTCTGCGCGCCCGGCCGTGACCGGCCGAGCCGCCCGGACGCGACGGATTTGATCCCCGGTCGTGGTGCCCGCAGGCTTTGTGGCTACCATTCCCACGAAAGGCCGACATCCCCAGGCCGCACTCCGCAGCAGGAAGAACCACGTGGCAACAGCAGGCAAGCATCGACTGGTGATCGTCGAATCACCGGCGAAGGCGACGAAGATCGCGAGTTTCCTCGGCAGCGGCTACGTCGTGGAGTCGAGCCGCGGGCACGTCCGCGACCTGCCCACCGGCGCTGCCGAGGTGCCGGCCAAGTACAAGGGCGAGAAGTGGGCCCGGACCGGCGTCAACGTCGACAACGACTTCGAGCCGTTGTACGTGGTGGCGGCCGACAAGAAGAGCACGATGCGCGAACTCAAGGCGCAACTCGCCACCGCGGACGAACTCCTCCTCGCCACCGACGAGGACCGCGAGGGTGAGGCGATCGCCTGGCACCTGTGGAAGGAACTGAAGCCGAAGGTGCCGGTGCGCCGGATGGTGTTCCACGAGATAACCCCGCAGGCGATCGCCGAAGCCGTCGCCAACCCCCGCGACCTCAACATCGACCTGGTCGACGCCCAGGAGACCCGACGGATCCTCGACCGGCTCTACGGCTACGAGGTCTCGCCGGTGCTGTGGAAGAAGGTCATGCCGAAGTTGTCGGCGGGCCGCGTCCAGTCGGTGGCGACCCGGTTGGTGGTCGATCGCGAACGCCAGCGGATGGCGTTCCGCGCTGCGAGCTACGCCGGCATCGAGGCGGTCCTGAACGCCGGCGACGCCGCGGAGCCGCCCACCTTCGGCGCCACCCTGCATCAGATCAGCGATCTCCGGGTCGCGCAGGGCCGCGACTTCGACGCCCAGGGCAACCTGACCGGCAAGGGCCTGCTGCACCTGTCCGCTCCACAGGCGGAAACCCTCGCGGAGGCACTGAAGAGCGCCGGCTACGCCGTGGCGTCGGTCGAAGCGAAGCCGTACACCCGCAGGCCGTACGCGCCGTTCCGCACCACCACCCTGCAGCAGGACGCCGGCCGCAAGCTCGGCTTCACCGCCGAACGCACCATGCGGGTCGCGCAGGACCTGTACGAGCGCGGCTTCATCACCTATATGCGAACCGACTCGGTCACCCTGTCGGATACCGCGATCGATGCAGCCCGGGCGCAGGTCAAGCAATTGTTCGGTGGCCAGTACCTACCGGACCAGCCGCGTGTCCTACACCTCGAAGGTGAAGAACGCGCAAGAGGCGCACGAGGCTATCCGTCCGGCCGGCGAGACCTTCGCGACCCCGGCCGAGACCAAGCTGACCGGCGACGCCGTCCGGCTGTATGAACTGATCTGGAAGCGCACCCTGGCCTCGCAGATGAAGGACGCCGTCGGCGAGACCGTCACGGTGCGGATCGGGGCCACCCTGCCGCAGCGGATCGCGATCACCGACGCCACCACCGGCGAGATCACCGAGACGGGGCGATGCACGTTCGGCGCGTCCGGCCGCACCATCACGTTCCCCGGCTTTCTCAAGGCCTACGTGGTCGGGGTCGAGGACGACGAGACCTCCGACGATGCCCAGGCCCGGCTGCCCCAACTGGTCGCCGGAGCCGCACTGACCGCCGACGAGGTGAACGCGGTCGCGCACGACACCCGTCCGCCGGCCCGGTACACCGAGCCGTCGCTGGTGGCGAAGTTGGAAGAACTCGAGATCGGCCGGCCGTCCACCTACGCGTCCATCATCCGCACCATCACCACCCGCGACTACGTGTTCAAGAAGGGTTCCGCGCTGGTGCCGACCTGGCTCGCCTTCGCGGTCACCCGGCTGCTCGAGGAGCATTTTCCGAAACTGGTCGACTACACCTTCACCGCCGCTCTCGAAGACACCCTGGACAACATCGCCAACGGCCAGGCGGCCCGGCTGCAGGTGCTGAACGACTTCTACTTCGGTCCTGAGGGCGACGCCCACCAGGGCCTGGCGGCGCTGGTCAACGAGCTCGGTGAGATCGACGCCCGCGAGCTGTCCACCCACCCGCTGGGTGACTCCGGCATCGCCGTCCGGGTCGGCCGCTACGGCACCTATGTCGAAGATCCGGACGGCCGACGGGCCAACGTGCCCGACGACCTGCCGCCCGACGAACTGACCGCCGACTACGCCAAGGAGCTGCTGGAGCAGCCCCTCGGCGAAGAGCGCGAACTCGGCGTCGACCCCACGTCCGGCAATCAGGTGGTGGCCAAGAACGGCCGCTACGGCCCGTACGTCACCGAACTGCTGCCGCCGGACGCCCCCAAGTCCGCCAAGCCGCGCACCGGGTCGCTGTTCGCCTCGATGAACCTGGACGCGATCACCCTGGACGAGGCCCTGCGGCTGATGAGCCTGCCCCGTGTGGTCGGCACGGCTGCTGACGGCGTCGAGATCACCGCCCAGAACGGACGCTATGGCCCGTACCTGAAGAAGGGCACCGATTCGCGCTCGCTGACCGCGGAGGAGCAGATCTTCGACATCACCCTGGAGCAGGCCGAGGCGATCTACGCCCAGCCGAAGACCCGGGGCGGGGCACGTGCGGCGGCGGGTCCGCTCAAGGAGCTGGGCAACGATCCGGCCACCGGCAAGCCGATGGTGATCAAGGACGGACGCTTCGGCGCCTACGTCACCGACGGGGAGGTCAACGCCACCCTGCGGCGCAGCGATTCGGTCGAGACGATCAACGCCGAGCGCGCCGCCGAACTACTGGCCGAGAAGCGGGCGAAGGGTCCGGCCCCGAAGCGGACACCCGCCAAGCGGGCCCCGGCCAAGCGTGCGCCGGCCAAGCGCACCACCGCCAAGCGCAGCGGATAGGGCTCATGTCCCCGACCGGCGAGGTGTTGCGGTTCGACCTGCCGCCGGAGGCGGCGGTCGGCAACCTGACCGGGCCCTCGACCGGCATCCACCGCCTGGTGGCAAGGCCGCCGCGAGATTCGACCGCGACCGTGATCGACACCGCCGATCACCGGCTTCTCGACTGGGGTGTCGAGCTGTCGCGGGTGACCGAGACCGGCCAGTGGGTGTTGCGGGCTCCCGGCTGGGCGCCGCCGCTGCAGGCCGAAACCATCTCTCCCGAGGCCGAGGACGAGCTGCCGGCGGAGATGGCGGGGCTGCTGGTGCCGTTCCGGCGCGGGGGAATCCTCGGCCCGAAACTGAAGGTCTCCACCCTGCGTCGCCGCTTCACCCTGAGCGGGCCGGACGGAGCGGTGGTCGGCGAGCTGAGCGACGAACGGGTGTCCGTCTCGAGCCACGCGGGACAGGTGACCACGTACCGCAACGTCACCCTTCGGCTGCTCGCTGCCAGCGACGACCAGCGTGCGGCGATCACGGCGGCTTTCATCGCCGCCGGCGGGGTCACGGTCGAGGAGTTCCCCCTGCTCGCGGACCGGCTCGGGCTGGCCCATCACTCCGGACGCCGCAGCGCACTGTCGGCGCGGGCGGTGATCGACGAGTTCGTCGCCGCCCAGTTCGAGTCCCGGTGGAGTGCGCTGCTCAGGGCCGACCTGAGCGCCCGCACCGGTTCCGGCGACGACGGCGAATTGCGGGCCGGGCTGCTGACCCTGCGTGGCGAGTTGGCCGGCCTGGAGCCGCTGCTGGACAGCGACTGGGTCCGTTCGGCCGAGCAGCTGGTGGACGCCGCACTGGTGGACCGTACTCGGCCGGTGCAGCGCACCGAGCGCTGGCTGCGCATTCTCGACCTGCTGGCCGTGGGCAGCGCGGCGCCTCCGCTGCCGTACGTGTCCGGACGCATCACCGGCCCGGTACTGGCGCAGGAGCTCGAGGCCGTCGTTCAGACCCTCGTCGACCAGTGCCGCACGCTCGAGCCGTACTCCGATGACGCGCGCTGGACACGTGCGGACCAGGTGGCCGGACGGGCGGTCGCGCTGAGCACCCTGGCCAGGGACGTGTTCGGCAAGCCCGCCAAGCAGTTGCGCAAGAACCTGGAACCGATCGCCGCCGCACTGGCCGGCACGGTGCGTCCGGCCGGCGCGGCGCTGGATCGCGACCTCCGCGGGCTGAGCACCGCCGAGGTCTTCGAGGCCGGCCGCGCTTACGAACGGGCCATGATGTCGGTGGACTACGCCCGCGAGAACCTGGTGCGCGAGTGGCCGCGGCTGTGGGATCGGGTGCGCAACCGAATCATCCGGCCCAGGGTGCCGCACGCCGGCCCGTCCGCCCCGGACGCCGGCCTCGAGTCGGACCCGCCGGCATGACCGGGCTGTTCGTCGTCTTCGAGGGTGGGGACGGCGTGGGCAAGTCGACCCAGACGAAGCTGCTGGCGGCGTGGGCCGCGGCGCACGGGGTGCCTGCCCGGGTGACGTTCGAACCGGGGGACACCGACGCCGGGTGGATGATCCGGCAGATCGTGCTCGATCCCGCCACCGGGGATCTCGACCCGCGCGCCGAGGCCCTGTTGTACGCCGCTGACAAGGCACATCACCTGCATGAGGTGGTGCGTCCGGCCCTGGCCCGGGGCGAGCTGGTGATCTGCGACCGCTACGTCGACTCGATGCTGGCCTACCAGGGGGCCGGACGGGTGCTCGACCCCGCCGAGGTCGAGCAGGTGGCTCGTTGGGCGACCGGCGGCCTGCTGCCGGATCTGACCGTGCTGCTCGACCTGGAGCCGGAGGCCGCCGTCGGCGGCATCGCCGAGCCGGACCGGCTGGAGCAGGCCGGCGCGGACTTTCACCAGCGGGCCCGGACGTTCTTCCTCGGCCTTGCCGCCGCCGACCCCGGCCGCTACCTCGTGCTGCCCGCGCACGACCCGATGAACGCCATCGCCGATCGGGTGCGCGATCGAGTGGTCGCGTTGTTGTCGGCGCGGGGTGACAGAATCCAGCAATGACCGTGTGGGCCGACCTGGTGGGGCAGAGCCGGGCGATCGAGGTGCTGAGCCGCGCGGTGGGCGGCGGTCCGCACGCGATGAGCCACGCCTGGCTGATCACCGGCCCGCCCGGTTCGGGACGCTCCAACGCGGCCCGCTCGTTCGCCGCCGCGCTGCAGTGTTCCGAGGGCGGTTGCGGGGTCTGCCAGACCTGCCGAACGGTACTGTCCGGCGCGCATCCGGACGTCACCCTGGTGCGCACCGAGCAACTCTCGATCGGGGTGGACGAGGTGCGTGAACTCGTCCGACGGGCCGCGATGTCGCCCACGATCGGCCGCTACCAGGTGCTGGTCGTCGAGGACGCCGACCGGGTGACCGAACGCGGAGCCGACGCCCTGTTGAAGAGCATCGAGGAGCCGGCCTCGCGCACCGTCTGGCTGCTCTGCGCGCCGACCCCCGACGACGTGGTGGTGACCATCCGCTCCCGCTGTCGCAGCGTGCACCTGGCCACGCCCAGCACCGCCGCAGTCGCCGAGTTGCTGGTTCGCCGCGACGGCGTGCCGTCGGAGCTGGCTGCGTTCGCGGCCCGGGTCGCCCAGGGCCACATCGGCCGTGCCCGCATGCTGGCCCGGCACGAGTCCGTCCGGATCCGCCGCGCCGACCTGCTCAAGCTGCCCAGCCGGCTGGTCTCCCTGCCCGACTGCCTAACCGCCGCCTCGAACCTGGTTGAGGCGGCGACCGAAGAGGCCGCCGCAACCACGTCCGAGCTGGACGCCCGCGAGCGGGCCGAGCTGTCCGAGGCGCTGGGTTTCGGGGCCAAGGGCGTCCGGCCCCGCAACGCCCAGGCCGCCCTGCGCGAACTGGACGAGCAGCAGAAGGCCCGCGCCAAGCGGCTGCAGCGCGACGCCCTCGACCGGGTGCTCACCGAGTTGACTACGTACTACCGCGACGTGCTGTGCGTGCAGGCCGGCGTCGGGGGCGACCTGATCAATGCCGAGTTGCGGCCGCAGATCGAAGGGCTGGCGAATCAGGACCCACCCGAGCGCACGCTGCGCCGGATCGACGCGATTCTCCAGTGTCGCGAAGCGCTCGAAGGCAACGTGGCGCCCCTGCTGGCGATGGAGTCGTTGATGATCGCCATCGCGGTCTCGGTCTGACTCCGGCCGCCAATCGCCGCGGCGCGAGTGTCGTTCGGTCGGCGGACCGGACCCGAAGGGCACGATGGAGCAACCCCTTCTTGAAGGAGCACCATGACCAACACCGCTCAGCACCCGCAGACCTCGCCGTTCGCCGACGATGCCGACGACAGCATGCAGCGCACCCCCACGCTGCCCGAACCGCCCCGATTCGGGGGCGACGACGATGCCGCCACGAAGGTGCAGCCGGTCGGTGTCGATGCGGCTGCGCCTCCGAATCAGGCCGCTCAGCCTGAGGCGATCTACCGTGCCCAGTCGGCGGCGACCCCGGCGGAGACGGAACTGACGCCTGAGGAGCGCAAGCTGGCAGCCGAGCGTGCAGCTCGGCGCGAGGCGCGCGAGCAGGCCCTTGCGGCGCCGGACGTCCGTACCGCCCCAGCGGCCGCCCCGGTCGTGGTCACCCGGCGCAGCACCGACCAGTTCCTCGGCGCCCTCGCCCTCTTCCTGCTTCGGCTCGTGGTCGCGGCGATCATGGCCGTGCGCGGCCTTGAAATCGTCACGAACCTGCCGGCGGCGCAGGCCAAGTTCGAGACGACGATCATTCCGATGCCCCAGATCATGTCGATCGTGGCCGGCGTCGGTGCCCTCGCCGTCGCGGTCGCACTCGTCTTCGGCCTGCTCACCCGGTTGGCCGGTGCGGGCGTCATGCTGATCGCCGGCGGTGCGCTGGCGTTCGTCCTGTGGGGACCGTGGAGCGTCTTCGTGCCGGGTCAGTCCGGCTTCGTCGGCGAGTTCGAGTTGCTGTTGGCCGTTGTCGGCTTCCTGTTCCTGTGCGTGGGCGGCGGCGGGTTCAGCCTCGACCGCAGCTTCCGCAAGAGCCGTGAGAAGGACAGGCTTCTCGACCAGGCCGCCTGAAAGCCGCCCGTCAGACAGCTTGCCGCACCTCGCTAGATTGACTCCGTGCGCACACTTCGCCGCTGGCTGACCGCCGGCCTGACGCTGACGTTGCTGGCGGCGTGTTCGCCGGGGCAGTCGCCGAACGGCCCCTCCCCGGCGGCGCCCAGCCCGGCCGCCACCTCGGCCGCGCCGGCCGGTGAGGTGGTCACGGTCTCGACCGTTCCCGGCCTCGAAGTCGATCGCCTGCGGCTGACCAACCCGACACGTAACCCGTCCGGATTCGAGGACGCCCCGGCCGGCGACGGGCTGGTCGGGCTATCAGAGACAGAACCTGAACTGGCGCACCTGCGGAGGCGACTACCAGTGCGCGACGATCCTCGCGCCGCTCGACTACGCCGACCCCTCGAGCCAGGCGATCACCCTGTCGCTGGCGAAGAAGGCTGCCACCAAGTCGCCCAAACTGGGCACCCTGTTCGTCAACCCTGGTGGCCCGGGTGCCTCCGGACGCAACCTGGTCACCTACTTTCGCCTCCACCGGCCTGGAGCAGTTCGACATCCTCGGCTGGGACCCTCGCGGATCCAACGACTCCACCCGGTGACCTGCTTCGGCACAAAGACACTGACGCCTTCACCGAGCTGGACTCCTCGCCCGACGACGCGATCGAGACCGACGACCTGATCATCGGAGACCTACGAGTTCGCCAAGTCCTGCTGGGAGCAACAGCGGCGACCTGCTGGAACACATCTCCACCGTCGACACCGTGCGCGACCTCGACCTGATGCGTGCCCTGGTGGGCGACCAGAAGCTGAGCTACCTGGGCTACTCCTACGGCACCCAGATCGGCGCCGTCTACGCGGACCTGTTCCCGCAGCGCACCGGACGCCTGGTGCTCGATGCCGCAGTCGACATCACCGACGACGACAGCGTGATCCAGGCGATGGGGTTCGACCTGGCGTTGAACAACTTCGCTGCCTGGTGCGCGCGCAAGAACTGCCGGCTCGGGCTCGTCCAAGGACGAGGTGCTGAAGACCACCACCGACTTCCTCGAGCGACTGGACGCGGCCCCGCTCACGGTCAGCGACCGCGAGCTCACCGAGTCTCTGGCGCCACCGGCTCGCCGAACTACCTGTACGGCGGCATCCCGTCCTGGGAAGTGATGATCCTCGACCTGCAGGCGGCGATCGACGGCGACGGCGCCGGGCTACTGAAGGCAGGCCGACTCGCAGAACGACCGCCACCGAGGACGGCAGCTACGGGTCGCTGTTCGACTCCTTTCCGAGCGATCGGCTGTGCCGACTCCACCGACGACGGCGTTGACCGACGCCGAACAGCGCTGGTTGGCGGACCAGCAGAAGGCGCCGATCTTCGGCAAGTACTTCGGTCCCAACTACACCTGCGCATTGTGGCCGGTGCACAGCCAGGTGCAGTTCAAGCCGACCGGCTCGGGAGCGGCACCCCTGCTGGTGATCGGCGCGACGGGCGACCCGGCGACCCCGTACCAGAACGCGGTCACCATGGCGCAGCAACTCGAATCCGGCGTGCTGGTCACCTATGAGGGCGAGGGCCACGGCACCTTCGGCGGCAAGTCGAAGTGCGTGGACGCGATCGTGATCGCCTACCTGACGAAGGGCACGGTTCCCGTCGACGGGGTCAAGTGCCAGTAGCTGCCGGCCGCCGAATCGCGCCGGTGCAGGCGGCTGTCCTATAGTTGGACGGCGCCGGGCAGCCGGCAGGCCGCCTTAGCTCAGTTGGCAGAGCGATTCACTCGTAATGAATAGGTCTGGGGTTCGACTCCCCAAGGCGGCTCGATGTGATTTGGTGACTTGGCTAGGGATTATACCCTCTGTATTCGTCATGAGTCCTCCGACCGTGCAACTCTCGTGCATCAATGGCTCTCAAAATCCCCGTCGCGAGACCTCGTCAGGTGGGGGACCGCGCGGGCTGAGGAGTTCACGCCGTCGAGGTCCACGAGTTCGGGCAAGATGCCGGCCAAGAAGCAGTCTGCCCGAGGGCTTGGCGGGGATGATCGCGTTGCGCGAATTGCTTGGCCGGCACGTTCCGGCGAGCTGAGCTGACTGACCCGGCTCAGGCCGCCGTCATCCCACCGCTCTTCGCGGTCGTGGTCACCGCGACTCCGTCGGCAACCCCACTCCGCAGGAGGCTGCGGGTTGACGTTGAGGGGGACCTTCGGCCCTATGCGGAGTGTCGGCGGCCAGCGACCATGAGTCTATGGATGCTTACGCCCCCACCACGCACGCCGACCCACCCACTGAGGACAGCCGCGAAGCTGCCGCCGTGGCCGCTGCCCCGATCCGTAGGCTGGTAGCTCGGTTTCATCGGCAGAGAAGTGGCGTTGCCGTGGAGGCGCACCTTGCTGTGGCTTGTCGACTCGCCGGAGCTTTGGGAGTGGTGGCACTCGCGGGCTCAGCCGCATCCTTCTTCGTCCCTGACGTCCTCAGTGGTCCGGCGGTCGCGCAGGGGAATCTGCGCGGGACGGCCCTGGTGATCATGGTCCTTGCGGTGCCGGTGCTTTTCACGTCGATGTACTTTGCCTCACGGAACTCCGCTCGAGCGGTTGTCGTTTGGCTCGGCGCGGTGGCCTACATCATCTATCAGGCTGTGTTGTTTCTCTTCGGCTCGCCGTTCAACAGATTGTTTCCGATCTATGTGGCGATGCTGTCGCTGGGCTTCTGGTCTGCTGTGGTGCTGATGCGGCAGATCGACTTGCTGGCGTTCAGTGCGCGATTCGACGGTCGTCTGCCCGCTCGCGGGATCGCCGTCTACACAGTCGGCTTAGCCGGCCTCAACGCCTTGGCGTGGTTGCGGACGATCGTGCCCGCTGTGTTCAGTGACTCGCCGGCAGCGTTTCTCGAGGGGTCGGGCCTGACGACCAACCCCGTTTTCGTTCAGGACCTGTCGCTGTGGCTACCCATTCTGGTGATGGGCTCGTGGTGGCTGTGGAGGGGCCGACCGCTGGGTCAGCTCGTCGTCGGTGCGATGCTGGTGATGCTGTTGCTCGAAAGCATCGGCGTCGCCACCGACCAGTGGTTCGGAGCGATGGCGGATCCTGACACGCCGTTCGCAACAATGGCGGCGGTTCCGCTGTTCGTGGCCCTTGCGATTGTCGGGGCGGTGCCGCTCATCTTCTACGTTCGCCATCTGGATGCGCCTGGCGTCAGGGTGCCCAGATGCGCGCCGGACGCATGATCACAGCGGCGATGCAGCGTTTGGAGTCGGCAGACGAGGCGAACCTGGTGCTCGACCACGTGGGTCAGGTGAATGTTTTCCTGGTCGCCGCTCTACTCTCCGAGGGCGGCTTCATCGGCCCCGACCGCAGCCCAGACATGGCAGCGGTTCGTGCCGCCTTGAGTGAGCGGATCGACGCGCTGCCGCCGCTGCGCCGCATCGCGGTGGCCGCCGGTCGCCGACACCGTTGGGTGGAGTCGTCGCCGGATCTTTCTCAGCACATCCGACTCATCGATGCCGTAGCGGGGCTAGCTGGACTCGAACGCTTGTGTGGTGAGCTGATGAGTGTGCCGTTGCCGTACGACCGCCCGTTGTGGGAGATCTTGCTCATCCCGGGCGCGAGCGCGGAAGGGATCGGGGTCGTGCTGCGCATCCACCACGCGATTGCCGATGGGATCGCCGCGGTCGCCATAGCGCAACGGCTCTTCGATCCGAGCGGAGACGCCGCAACTCCCGCACCAACGCCTCGGCCGAGTGCGGGAGCAAGACCCCGTCGACGCGTGGGGAACGTGCTCGGGAGGGTCGGCTCCAGTGTGCGCCGGATTGGGATGACCCTGGGCGGACGTGGGGTCGGGTCGACCCTGCTGCTGGGAGAGCGCAGTCCGCACCGGGGTGTCAGCTTCCTCGCCGCCGACCTCGCGGCGCTCGAGGAGCACACTCAACCCTTGGGTGCCACTGTGAACGACGCCCTGCTGTCCGCCGTGTCGTCGGGATACCGAGCCGCCCTGGAAGCCGCCGGGGAACAGGTCCCCACCCAACTGCCGGTTTCGGTTCCTGTGGCGCTGCAGCGTCGAGGATCGTCCGCCAACCAAGTCGGGGTCATGCTGGTGCGACTGCCGATCGGCCTGGCGGACCCGGACGAGCGTCTGCGGCTCATCACCGCACAGACCCGCCTAGAAAAGGTGACGGCACGGCGGCAAGGCACCCTCGAGTTCATGCGCGGCCCGTCTGGCGCGCGCATCATGGACCGCGTCGCTCGCCACCAGCATTTAGTGGCTGGCTTCGTCACCAACGTTCCCGGTCCAGCGAATGCACTCCGCCTCGCGGGCTCCCCGGTGATGGCGATCTGGCCGGTTGCGGTCCTCGCGGGGAACGTGCGGCTCAACGTCGCTGCACTCTCCTACAATGGGCGATTGAGCTGCGGCATCCACTTCGACGATGAAAGCGTGCCCGGCGCTGCTTTCTCTCGCGCGATGGAGGAGGAGCTTACTCGCCTGACCGGCGGGAACTCTCTCTGAGCCCTCCATTGACATGACACATCACGGACGACTGCCCCACGCAACAGGCAGCGCGGCACGGAACCGTTTGCGATGGGGTCATCGCCTCGGGAGGATTACCCAGCCAAGCGGCTCTCGCCGTTGTCGTTGCGAGTCGCTTGCTCGAGGGCGCTCCCTCAGCGCCTTCCTCCGTCGCTCGCCGCGATGTAGCGTTGCCAGCAGCATTCGCATGTTGTCGGCAAGTCGCGCGTCGCGATCCCTACGGTTGGGTCGTTACGAGAATTGTCTCCGCGTCCTTCTGGGTCCGCTGTCGCAGGCTGTCTGGCCCTCAGGTGTGCGCCAGGACGGTGTCGAGCATCACCTGGTGGAACAGGTCGGGTTGTTCGAACAGGGGTCGGTGACCGGACGTGTCGAAGGTGATCCACTGCTTGGTGGGGGCGTCGAGCAGGTCGAACCACTGCTGGGCTGGGCCCAGCCGGCCGGGGGCCTCGAAACGTCCTTCCATCAGGTAGACCGGGACGGTGAGGTGGGCGGCGTCGTGTGCGGAAGTCGATGCCCTGCAGCTGTGGGTACATGACGGTGAAGACGTCGAAGAACCCGGCGAAGGCGTGCAGCTGCTCCATCAGCGTGTACTCGTTGACGAACAGGTTCTCGGAGAAGCCGCCGGCGCCCTCGGAGTTGTTCGTATGGTCGTACGGGTAGATGTCCTCGCCGTTGGTCAGCGTGGGTTCGTAGTCGAGCATGTCGGTGTAGGGCGGCGGTCCGCTGGCGGTCAGCCTGGTCGATCAGCGCGGTGTTGCCGGTGCGGCGGGCCCAGGCGAGGGTGTCGCGATAGAAGACGCCGTCGGTCTCGCGGGGGTCGACCATCTGGCCGACGCCGATGTAGGCCCGGTACAGCTCCGGATGCTGCTGGACGGCGAGGACACCGAGGATGGTGCCCCACGACTGGCCGAGTAGGTAGATCTTGTCCTGGCCGAACCGGTTGCGGAGATAGTTGCGTAACCTCGATGGTGTCGCTGACGGCCTGCTGCAGGGTCAGCGTCGAGGTCGGATCGAGGTTGTCGTAGGACTTGCCGGTGCCGCGCTGGTCCCAGGTGACCACCACGAAGTCCTGTTCGAGAGCCTGGCCGTGGCGGCGCATTGCGCCAAGTTCGGTGCCGCCGGGACCGCCGGCGCAGGAAGAGCAGCACCGGCTTGTCGATGCTGGCGCCACGGATCATCATCGCCTGGTCGTGGCCGCCGATAGGGACCCGGATCAGCTCGGCGACGCTGCCCGCCATCGGGTGCGCCGGTGTCGGTCAGGATCGGGTCGGTGCTGGCGGGTCGGCTGATCCCGACGGTCAGCGCCAGCAGCGCCACCCCGACGACCCCGGTGGTGACGCGGCGGGCGACCAGCCCGGCTCGCGCCCACCCGTGCGTGTCGCTGCCGGCCGTCGATATGGTGTCGCGCGCGAGACCGGCGCCGATGGCTGCGCCGAGTATCATCGGCAGCAGGGTCAGGAGCGCGTGCAGTCCGCGGCCCAGGACGAACGCGAGGATGCCGAACGTGCCACCGCCGCCGAGCCGGATGCCGTCCACCAGCGGACCGGCGGTGCGGGGCGCGGATCGAGCTTCGAAGACGGCGGCGAAGATGACCGGCGTCAGCAAGCATCGCCCAGCGACTGCGAGTCCACCAGCCGCCCAGAGCACCCACGGCCAAGCTGACCGCGATCGCCGTCAGTGCCTGGACGGTGGTGATCGGTCCGCGGGGCGTCCACCAACCGGCCAGTACACCCCACCCGCCAGCCACGGCCATCGTGGCTGCCAACGGCCCCAGTCGGTCACGATGCAATCGCTTGGATGGTGTGTTGGTACTGCGAACCTGCGGGGTGGTGGCAACCATGAAGACACTTCTCCTCGGCGGCCACGGGTCCGGCGTGACAAGCCGATCATCATCGGACCGCCACTGTTGAGCCTAAGTGACTTGACGCCGAGGCGACCCGGGACGAACGTCCCCCATTCCCTGCGAAGGATTCATGCCGGCGACCCCCGCGGAGGTGAGTACGACGGGGTAGGGCGTGGAAGTCGTCGTTGGCGCAGCAACCTGCCGTGCTTGTCATCGCCGGGAGAGGGTCGAAGTCCACTCCGTCAAGCCTAGGCACTAGCTTCGACGCTAGCCGCCCTGATGCCGAGGCGTCGCGTCGCGATCATGGGTCGGCGACTGATCAGAGCCGTGAGCTGCGCGCAGCCGGGCGGTGGAGCCGAAGACCGCGGCCTGGGTCCGGCGTTCCATGCCTAGCTTCATCAGGATGGAGGTGACGTAGTTCTTGATCGTCTTCTCGGCCAGGAAGAGTCGCTCGCCAATTTGGCGGTTGGTGCAGCCGTCCGCGATCAGGTCGATGACTTCCAGCTCGCGCGGTGTCAAGCCCTTGAGCAGGGGGTCCGCTCGCGCCGGCGCACGAAGCCGCTCCACCAGCTTCTGCGTGACCGCAGGATCCAGCAGGGACCGACCCCGCGCCACTTGTCGGATGTCCTCGAGCAGCGTCGACCCGACGATCTCCTTCAACAGATAACCGGACGCGCCGGCCATCACCGCCGCGTACAGCGCCTCGTCGTCGTCGTAGGAGGTCAGGATCAGGCAGCGGACCTGCGGCAGGGTCGAGCGGATGTGGCGGCAGACACTGATGCCGCTGCCGTCGGGCAGCCGCTCGTCCAGCAGGGCGATGTCCGGTCGCACCGCCGGGAGGCGGCGGAGGGCGGCCGCTGCCGTCGCAGCTTCGCCCACCACAACCAGGTCCGGGGTCGAATCCATCAGGTTCACCAGCCCGCGCCGGACGAGCTCGTGGTCGTCGAGGACGAAGACGCGGGTCGGTCGACCTTCTACAGCGCGATCGGGATCGTCCATCGCAGCCGGACCCCCCCTTCGGCTTGGTTGTCGACGGTCAGTGAGCCACCGCGCCCCTCGGCTCGGGCGCGGAGGTTGGCCAATCCGCTCCAGGGTTCTCGGCCGTTGATGCCGGTGCCGTTGTCGGTGACCACCACGGCCAGCCGTGTGCTGTCCACATCGAGGTGAACGGCCGCGGCGGTGGCCTCGGCGTGCCGACCGATGTTGGTCAGAGCTTCCCTCACCACCGCCTCCACATCGCTGACCACCGGTGCGTCCACCAGGGTGTCCAGTGGGCCGGCGAGGTGGACATCGGGCTGGAACCCCAGCACCGGGCTGATCTGGGCGGCGAGCAGGCCGACCACCCGTCGCAGCGAGGGTGTGAGCGAGGTGGAGTCCCGCAACGCGAAGATCGTGCCCCGGATCTGGCGGATGGTGCCGGTCAGCTCGGCGATGATTTGGCTCAGATTTTCGCGGACCATCGCGTCCGGGCTGCGCTCGACCACCGCCTGCGCAGCCAGCGCGGAGGCGAACAAACGCTGGATGACGTGGTCGTGCAGGTCACGGGCGATGCGGTCCCGGTCCTCGAGCACGCTCAGCCGCTGTTGGTCGGCGCGCGCTTCGGCCAGCTCGAGGGCGAGCGCCGCCTGCTCGGCGAACGCGGCTGCCATGTCGAGATCGGCCGTATTGAACGGAGCGCGGGTGGCGACCCGACCGAGGACGATGGCGCCGCGTGAGGCCAGGTCGCCGGTCAGCGGCACCGCCATCACAGGACCCGATGGAATCAGCGTCTCCAGGTGAAGGCTCAACGCCGGCTGCTCACCCGCGCCGAGCAGGATGCCCTGCCCGTCGGCCATCACCTGCGCAGCCAGGGTGTGTTGGACCGGGAACCGGGAACCGGTCAGTTCCCGGGCGCCGAGGCCGGTCGCCACCGCAATCTCCAGCTGGCCAGGATCGGTGGTCGGCAGCACGAGGGTGACGACGTCCGCCGCGCCGAGCTGCTGCACGCTCTGCGAGATGTGCTCGAGAACGGCCAGGTCCGTGCCCGTGCCGGACAGCAGCTCCCGGGTGACGATGCTGGAGGCTTGCAGCCACTGCTGACGGCGCCCGGACTCCTCGTACCGCCGCGCGTTCTCGATGGCGATGCTCGCCGTGGCCGCCAATGCCTCCACAAGGTCGACGTCCTCGTCGGTGAAGCTTTCCCCGTCGCGGCGGTCGGTCAGGTACAGGTTGCCGTACACCTCGTCTCGACCCCGGATGGGTACGCCCAAGAAACTGTCCATTGGAGGATGTCCGGGCGGGAAGCCGGACGAGCGCGGGTCGTCGGCGATGCGGTCGAGCCGGATCGGCTCGCGTTGGGCGATGACTGCCCCCAACACCCCGTGGCCCTGAGGCAGGTGCCCGATCCGACGCACGGTCTCCTCATCCATACCCGTGTGCACGAACTGCTCGAGCAGGCCGTCCGGTCCGAGCACACCGAGTGCTGCGTACCGGGCGCCCACTACCTTCGCCGCCGCCTCCACGATCCGCCGCAACACCAGCGGCAGGGAGAGCTCGCCGACGATCGATTGGTTCGCTGCCAGCAGGTCGCCGACCCCGTGCTGCGCGCTGATCCGGCGGCCGCCCTGGTCCGGCATCGGCCGCATCGCCTCTTCCACATGCCCAAGTGAGGAGACCGCGCCCGAGCCGCTCACGGCCTTTCGCCTTGCGGCGGAGCCGATCGGGGGGCACTCATCCGAGGTGGTCATCCTCTCTCCAGGCTACGGCGTCACGGCCCGCAGGCGGGACAGAGGCAGGACATGATCGCCAGGCAGCCTGATGTCCCGGCCGCCGCGGCCCGACGACCCAGCCGCGCCTCACACACCGATGCGTTCCGGCTCCGGTTCGAGGACGGGACTCGGCGGATCGACGGAACCGACATCATGGCCACCCTGGTCGAGCTGGAAGGGCGGATATTCATCCCGCATCAAGGCGACGTAGGTGATCACGCGGTATTGCCAGCGGCTGAGCCCGAGAACAAGATCGAAGAGCGCGGTCGGGTAGATCCGGGTGATCAGCAGGAAGAAGCCGGCGACGACCACCAGCAGGCCGAGCACGGAAATGCCGGCCGTGCCGCGGGAATTCGCCGACCAGACATCCGACATCGCCCACCAGTACGGGAGGTTGGCACTGAAGAGGCCGACGAGGATCAGGTGCGGGATGGCGAGCAGCCAGGACTTGACCAGGACGAGACCCCGGGAGAGGCGTTCGGGGTAGTCGACCTCGAAGTCGGCTGGGTAGTCCGTTCTGGCCAGGGTGAAGGGAGGGTAGCGGTCGGTGCCAAGGGCGGCGTAGGCGTAGAACCCGACCCGCCAGGTCCAGCGGAGCACGCCGACGTTGAAGGCGAACAGGCCGCGAGGGTAGCGGCTGGTGATCAGCACCGCGCACCCGGCCATCAGCGTGGTGACCAGGAATGCACACCACAGGAACGCCAGCACGAGGTAGTGCGGGATGGCGAGGATCCACTTCACCAGCCACAGCCAGCGGGAAAGGTTGGGATCCAACTCACCCGTGAGCCGGGCCGGATAGGCGCGCAATGGTTGCGCGGCCGGGGAGCCCGGCAACGCAGATCGCGCGAGCGGGCTTGCCATTGCTGGTGACGACAAAGCCGGCATGGCGTCCTCGACCACGAGCAGGCCGCGGCCCAGGCCGGACGCGCCGGCCAACAGCATCACGACGCCGCCCGCCAACAGGGCAAGACCTCCCACCAGACTTCCGAGGGCGACGGGAGCGAAAACATTCGATCGAAGCCCGGCCTGCAGATCCACGGCGACCGGGCTGCTGCCGTCGGCATTCATGATCACCACGACCCAGTTCCCGGTTCGCAGCTCTGACTCGATCTGCTGGGTTCCCGAGCCTTGCGCAGACACGGCCCAGAAGTCCTGCACAGCGGGTCGCGCCGGCGATCGCGAACCCGGCGACGTCTGATAGCTGGGCATGAACGGGCCGAAGCGGACCGCCGCCAGCTCCGAGTGCTCCACATCAGCCAGGTAGCGGGCCACATCGGCTTGCCGCCCGACACCGACGAAGATGTCCTGGCCGGGCGTCCCCGAGGTCGCGCGCAACAAGACGCTCGCGGTGATCCTGGACGCGCCGGTGGACGGCAGGCCCTGATCCAGCACCACCTCCAGCTTCTCCGAGGTGATGGCGTAGCCGTCCACGGCATACCGCTCGGTCGGCGACGACACGTAGCCCTGACTGCCGGGTCGGAAGACCGTGGCCGCGAGACCGGCCGCCGCGCCACTGAGAACCAGGCCCAATCCCGCCAACAGCACGCCCACTACGAGCAGCACGACGTACCGCGTCGTCCGGGACGCCGGTGATGTTGGCGGCATATCGGTGCGGGCGACCGCGCCGGAAAAAGTCATGATGGGGGTTCCTTCGGTTGTCCTGACTCCAATCTGAACCTCGACCCAGGCTGGCGACAGTGACCTACGTCCCGGTACGACCACCTGTTCCCGGGACGTTGGCCCTTGGGCACCGAGCGCGGCCTGGTCCAAATCATCGACTGATGCGCCCGGGCGGTGATCTTGACCTGCTCGAGGCACCGCCAAATTGCCCTGGTCGGCCGGCCTGCACGGCCCCCCGACGATCTCCGCCAGCTCACAGAAGGCGCCAAGCGCTCCAACATCCCGGGTCTGCTCAACCCCAGCCCAAAACGTCCCGAGTAGCTTGATTTCCTCAGGCTGTTGGCGCGCCTCGCTCAGTCATTGATTGGGCCGGTCGCTTGTGTGGCCCGAAGCGGGTGCGGTATCCGGGGCTCCAAGGGGGTCGATCCTTTGAGATAGCGCCAGACGGCCAGGAGACTGGCTCCGACCACGATGGAGACCATCACTGTTGCCGGCGCGCTGCTGGTGGCGCCCGCCATCATCATCAGGGCCATCGCCGCGAGGATGCTGGACCCCATCAGCGAGGCGAACACCAGCCACGGCGCCAACCAGAACAGGCCGTGCTCCCGGCGGCCCAGGGCCGCGACGCCGGCGACGATGAAGCCGGGTAGCACGATCGACAGGTCGATCACATGGATCGGGTTGACCCACAATCCAGCCTCAGCAAGGCTCGCCGGCACTCGCCCCGAGACGAGGGCGGGCACCAACTCACTCAGCCACAGGCCAGCGAACAGGACACCGATGCCGATGATCACCCACGCGGCCCCCGTCGACGCGCGTCCCTGCGGATACTGGAGGCTGCCGCCACGCATCCGGTTCACGTGGAAGATCACCGCCCACGCACTAAGGCCCAACGCCGCGACGTAGACCAGAAACAGATAGTTGAGGTGAACCGCCATCGCGTACACCACGAACGCATAAATCAGGTAAAGCAAGGTGCCAAGCCACACCAGCCCAGCTTGCTGCGATCCCCTCCTGTACCGGAGGGCAGCCACGATAAGAACGACTACGGCCAGCAGATTCCCAAGGTCTTGGCCCTTGGCTTGGGTTGCCCAGTTCTGCGTTTCCTGTCCATAGACCCCTGGATCAGCAAGCCCGGCGACACTCGAGACGATGACCAGCAGAGAAATGGCCCCGGACCAAACTAGAACTGATCGCGGCGGGGAGAGTGTCATGCCACTCACAGTACGGCGCCCGAAGCTGTGCCTCCCCCACGCGGCCACGGCGAAGCTCCGCCGGCACGACGTAAGGCCAGCACCAACCGTC
Source organism: uncultured Actinomycetota bacterium (assembly GCA_963697765.1). Taxonomy (GTDB): domain Bacteria; phylum Actinomycetota; class Actinomycetes; order Propionibacteriales; family Propionibacteriaceae; genus Micropruina. Next base: position 410,321 of record CAVOPC010000002.1, on the reverse strand, counting down.
CTGGCCGGCGGGCACGAGGTGGGTGTGACCGCGCTCGTTGTGCACAGCGGACATGAGACTTCCACACGACCAGAGGCGAGCAGGAGCACCACACGACCGACCTCCCCGGGGCGAGTAGATGTTGCCTCGCACCGACGCGCTTGATCATTGACGGTTCTGTCGCGAGCCGTCGTTGCCCACGGGTACATCCTTCCCCTCGCCTCCTGTGCGGGACAGGATGGGAACTCTCGAGAGGCACTCCATGACCCTGCTCCCCCGACCGCTCTACATTCTTGTCGCCGTACCGCTGGTCGCCGTCGGCGCCACGGCAGCCGCGATCGTCGCGTCCGGCAGCAACCGTCGGCTCGGTGCCACCAGGGACGAAGCGACCCGGACCTTACCCGGAGACGAACTGCTCGACCGCCTCGACATCCAGGCGGACCGGGCCATCACCATCGCCGCACCACCGGACCGGGTGTGGCCCTGGATCGCCCAGCTCGGTCAGAACAAGGGCGGGTTCTACTCGTTCGCCTGGATCGAGAACCTGGTCGGCTGCGACATCCACAACGCAGACCGAATCGTGCCGGCCTGGCAGAACCCGCAGGTCGGTGACCCGTTCCCGTTGCACCCCGAGATGGTTCTGACGGTGGGTTGGGTCGACCCCGGACGCGCCCTCGTGGCCACCAGCAAGGGCGGCTCCGCCCCCCAGGACATGGGCATGGCCTTCACTTGGGCGTTCACCATCAGCGCGTCGGCCGCAGCCCCAGGCGCCAGCCCCGCCACCCGGCTCCACATCCGCGAGCGTTACCAAGTGTCCAGCGCAGCCGTCCGGGTCGGCGTGCAGGTGGTGAACCTGATCAGCACCCTGATGAGTTGGCAGATGCTACGCAAAATCAAGGAACTCGCGGAGCGACCGCAGGCTCCTACGCACTGAGTCTGGATATGGCTTCTAGCATGCGTGGACGGCCAAGCCGTCTCCACCGTCTAGATCGCGAGCTGCTTCGCCGAGCGAAGCGGATCGCCCGTCGACGAGGCAAGAGCCGGGCCCTCGTAGCGGTAGGTCGGTCGATCCTGACCATCGTGCGGCACCTCCTCAACCAGCCGGACACTCACTTCCATGACCTGGGCCCCGACTACTACGACACCATGAGCAGCCGCAACCGCAGGGTCCGACTGCACATGCGTGAGCTACAAGAACTCGGATTCCGCGTCCCCCTCGAACCCGCGGCCTGACCCAAGGCCTCGGTCGGCCGGGGGATTTGCGGACCAGGAGATGTGGAGGTCCGCACCGTGATCTGCACCCACGGATGAAATCGTCCCGCGACTCCGAAGCTGAGCAGGATTCTTCTTGATCATGTTTAGAAGGGAGAGGAACGCGTCAGCATCGTTTTGATGGCCGAAGTGTGCGGTGTTCTTTGCTAGTGAAATTTACTGCTATGCTCAAATTTCAAGCACGAGCCATGGCGGATTTTAAGGGGCGGCAAATTATTAACCCGAGCTCGCACTGACATAGGGTTTAGCCAAGCCGCCACACAGATATTCCGATTGTACAAAGTACTCGGCGCATCGAACATCCGGATCTCCGACCAGGAGAACTTGGGCCCTGCCTGTTTATTCCTCGCGGCCGACGGTGGCACGGGCAACGCGAGCCAAAGAAAATGGTGAACTGTGACTACAAACATTGTGCCCCCGCCTGCTGAAATGGCGGACTTTACCCTCCCACCGGTGGACAAGCAGAACCTCCGCCGCGCCGCATGGGCTGGGGGGATCGGCACCGCGCTCGAGAACTTCGACTTCACGATCTACGGCACCGCCTCCGCGATCATCTTCGGCAAGATCTTCTTCCCGAACCTCGACCCGACGGTCGGGACTATCGCGGCCTTCGGCACGCTGTTCGTCGGATTTGGGGCCCGCCCGCTGGGTGGCCTGTTCTTCTCGAAGTACGGCGACCGGCTGGGTCGTAAGTTCGTCATGGTCGCGACGCTGTTCCTGATGGGCACCGCAACCTTCGCGGTCGGGCTGATCCCGAGCTATGCAACAGTCGGGATCTGGGCGCCGATCATGCTCCTGATGGTGCGGTTCCTGCAGGGCTTCGGTGCAGGCGCGGAGCAGGCCAGCGGGATCGTCCTGCTGACCGAGACCGCACCCAAGGGCAAGCGCGGGCGCTACGCCTCGCTCGTGTTCGTGGGCGCCGCCGCGGGCGCCGCCATGGCCGCCGTCGTGTGGATCCTCGTCCAGCGCATGTCCGACGAGGCGCTGCTGTCCTACGGCTGGCGCCTGGTCTTCTTCAGCTCGATCTTCGTCACCATCGCGGCGTGGATCATCCGCCGCAAGGTGAAAGAGTCGCCGGTCTTCACGGAGCTCAAGGTCGAGGGCGCGATCGAGCGGGAGAAGTCGCCCATCGGAGACGTCTGGAAGAACGGCAAGAAGCACCTCGCGCGGATCTTCTTCATGAACGTCGGCGCCAACGCGCACTCGTACATCTTCCAGGTCTTCGCCGGCGCGTACCTCATCCAAGAGGTCCACGTCGATGCGACGTGGATCCCGAAGTTCCTGCTGATCGGTGCCCTGGCCGCCTGCGTCTCGGCCGTCGCCTTCGGGATCATGTCCGACAAGTTCGGCCGCCGGCGCATGTACCTGCTCACGACCGGGTTCCTGTTCCTGTTCTCTGCGCCTGCTTTCCTGCTCATGACGACCGGCAATCTCGTGCTCATCGGGATCGTCATCGTGATCGGGTTCATGGTCGCCTCGCAGGGCACGGTCGGCGTCCAGAGCGCGTACTTCCCCGAGTTGTTCGGGTCCCGTTACCGCTACGCGGGCGTTGCTATTGGGCGCGAGTTCTCGTCGGTCTTCGGTGGCGGACTCGCCCCGCTGATCTGCTCCGCGCTGGTCAAGTGGGCCACTGGTTCGTGGTGGCCGGTCGCCATCTACATGATGGCGATGATGGCCATCTCGTTCGGCAGCACCTACTTCGCTCCCGAGACGCGCGACCGCGACCTCATGCTCCAAGAAGACGCCTAGTCAGTCCGCTCTAGGCCCGCGCCGGGTGGGGTCGCCCTTTGCGGCCCCACCCGGCGCGAACTCTCCACCCGCAACGACCTACCGAAGAGGACGGTCATGGAACAGCGTTACGCCACCAGCCCGGAGCACGTACCCGGAATGGACACTGCCGAGCTCCGCACGCGGTACCTGGTCCAGAACCTGTTCGCGGCCGACGAGATCAACGCGGTCTACACCCACCACGACCGCGTGGTCCTGGTCGGGGTCAGCCCCACCACAAAGGCGCTCGAGCTCGAGACCTTTCCGGAGATTCGTAGCGACTTCTTCCTCGATCACCGCGAGGCCGGCATCGTCAACGTCGGCGGCGCGGGCGTCGTCACCGTCGACGGCACCGAGTTTGCTCTCGGTACCGGATCCTGCCTGTACGTCGGTCGCGGCGCGCGCAGCGTCGTCTTCGCCTCGTCTGCCCCGGGCGACCTCGCTGCGCGGTTCTACATCATCTCGGCTCCCGCGCACACCGCGTACCCCACGACGCTTGTCGAGGCCGGGCATGGCAACGTGCGTGAGCTCGGTGACGCGCTCACGTCGAACCGGCGCACGCTCAACCAGTACATCCACGAGAACGGCGTCAAGAGCTGCCAGATCGTCATGGGTGTCACCACGCTGCACCCGGGCAGCATGTGGAACACGATGCCCGCGCACACGCACGACCGCCGGATGGAGGCGTACCTCTACTTCGATCTGCCCGCAGACGCTCGCGTCATCCACCTCATGGGCGAGCCGGTCGAGACCCGTCACCTGGTGGTCGGGAACCTCGAGGCCGTCATCTCGCCGAGCTGGTCGGTGCACTCGGGTGTCGGATCGGCAAGCTACTCCTTCGTCTGGGCCATGGCCGGGGAGAATCAATCGTTCGATGACATGGACGGATTCGCCATCGTAGACATGCGCTGAACGGGAACGACCGGAGCCGAGCGGAAGACAGCGTGAGCACCGAATTCGCCAGCATCACGGCAACCCACAGCATCACTGGCTGCGAGACGAGCCCGGCCGTGGCCGAGCAGGCGACGATCACGTCCGTGGGCACGAGCAGCGCGAGCGCCAAGACGCTGCTGGTCCTCGAGGGGGCGCTTGCGCACTCCAGGTTCATAGAGGTCGTGGACGCCACCGGCCTGGCGAAGGCGACGACGCATCGGATCATCGCGACCCTGGTGAACCGTAGCTTCGTCTCCGTCGCGGCAGACGGGCGCTACCCCCGGGCCCCAAGATCCTGTCGCTCGCGGGCCTGGCGCTCGCCCGCAGACACGATCTCGGCCGCGCTCGGCTACCACCCTGAGGCCCGCCCCGTCGGCGGCCCCACCGCACTGCACTTGCACGCCTGACAACTACTTCGAGGAGCACCCCGACATGACGACAACCACCACGCCCGCGAGCTACGCCGAAAGCCTGTTCAGCCTCGAGGGCAAGACCGCCGTCGTCACCGGCGCGAGCCAGGGCATCGGCCTCGCGATCGCCGAGTCCCTAGCCCGCGCAGGCGCCGACATCGTCGGCGTCAGCTACGACATGCCCGCCGGCGAGAGCGCCGCACGCACCGCGATCGAGTCCCTCGGCCGCAAGTTCACGCCGCTGCGCGCCGACTTCGCCGTGCGCGAGCAGGTCACCGAGCTGGCCGCGACCCTCGCGGGCATGGATGTCGACATCCTGATCAACAACGGCGGCACGATCCGCCGCGCGCCGGCCGCCGTGCACTCCGACGAGGACTTCGACTACGTCGTCGACGTCAACCTCCGCTCGACGTTCATCCTGTCCCGCGAGGTCGGCAAGTCGATGATGACGCGCGGCGGCGGCAAGATCGTCAACACCGCGTCGCTGCTCAGCTTCCAGGGCGGCGTCAACGTGCCCGGCTACACCTCGTCCAAGTCTGCCGTCGCGGGCCTGACCAAGGCGCTCGCAAACGAATGGGCGGACAAGGGCGTCAATGTCAACGCCGTCGCCCCCGGCTACGTCGCGACCGCGAACACCAAGGACCTGCGCGCCGACGCCGAGCGCAGCAAGTCGATCCTCGACCGCATCCCCGCCGGCCGCTGGGCCGAGGCGTCCGACATCGCCGGAGCGGTGCTGTTCCTCTGCTCGCGCGCTGCCGACTACGTGCACGGCATCATCCTTCCCGTCGACGGCGGATGGTTGGCGCGCTGACCATGCCGACGCCGACCGAGCTACCCACGAGAATCGTCATCACCGAGTGCGACCACGACTCGTTCGCACCCGAACATGAGCTCACCGACCCAGTCGGCGCCGTGCTGGTGCTCACGCAGTCGCAGTCGGCCGCCGAGCTGATCACCAACGCGGCCGACGCCGACGCGATCCTCGTGCAGTACGCCTCGATCACCGCCGAGGTGATGGACGCCCTACCGCGTCTGCGTGCGATCGGTCGCTACGGCGTCGGTGTGGACTCGGTCGACGTCGCGGCCGCGACGGCCCGCGGCATCGCGGTGTGCAACGTGCCCGACTACGGCACGGAGTCGGTGTCCGACCACGCGATCGGGCTGACGCTCGCCGCCGCCCGCGGCATCGCTCGGCTGGACCGTGGCGTACGCGCGGGTTCGTTCGACCTCACCGCCGTCCGCCCCCTGTTCCAGACCCGGGGGCGAGTATTCGGGATCATCGGGATGGGCCGCATCGGCACCGCGACCGCCCGCAAGGCGGCCGGCCTTGGCTACGAGGTCATCGGCTACGACGTCGCGGCGACGCCTGGGATCGACTTCCACGGTTTCGCCTCGGTCAGCCTCGACGAGCTCCTCGAGCGCTCGCAGGTCGTCTCGCTGCACACGCCGCTCACCGAGCAGACCCGCGGCATGCTCGGCGCAGCCGAGCTGGCCCGAATGCGGACCGACGCAATCCTGGTCAACACCAGCCGCGGTGGCGTCGTCGACGGCGAGGCGCTCGTCGAGGCGCTGCGCTCGGGCTCGATCCTCGGGGCAGCGATCGACGTACACGAGTCCGAGCCTCTGCCGCCGGGACACCCGCTCACGACGTTCGACTCGGTCGTGCTGACTCCGCACCTGGCCTGGTACACCGAGGAGTCCTACGACGAGCTCAAGCGCCGGACGGTCGCCAACGTGCTCGACGTGAGCGCCGGCCGTGCGCCCCGCGACATCGTCAACCCCGAGGTGCTCGGGGCCCCCGGGCGCAACAGCGAGTGCGCCCCCGCCGCAAAGAAGGGTGCGTCCCAGAGATGACTGGACCCACGAAGGACACGAGCCCCGCGAGCATGCGGGCAGCGGTCTGGACCGGGCCCGACACGGTCGAGGTCACTCGACGTCCCGATGCCGGTCGTCCCGGCCGGATGGACGTTGATCAAGGTCGCCTACGACGGGATTTGCGGGACCGACCTGTCGATCCTGCACGGCAAGCATCCGCGCGGCCGCGCCGCTGATCATGGGGCCCGAGATCTCCGGCTGGGTCGAGCAAGCCGGCGCGACCGGTGTCTCTGTCGGGGATGCAGCGCGGCGACACCGCCGTCGTGATCACCGAGCCGAGCCCGTAACGCCGCCAGGTCGCCGACAAGCTCGGGTTCACCGCGGTGGCCGACGGCTCGACGATGGCCGAGACATGGCAAGGAGCTGATGCTCGCCGCTGTCGTCGAGGAGGTTCAGCAGGATCCGTCTTCTTCCGCGCGGAAACCGACGCCGGCCTCGAGCACGCCACCGGTCCGGCCCGATCCGGTATTGGGAACACCTCATCGTGAACGACCCCAAGACGGCCCTGATGCGCCAGGCGGACTGAAACGTCACGGTGGACCACGCAGCCCTTCGGCCGGTTCGCTCCTCCCGGCGACTGCTTGAACTTCGCAGCTCGGTCTGCACGAGAGTCTTGTAATCATACATATGTTCTAATAGAATGTGGTGATGGAGACGGTCTCGGGCCCCGAGTTGGCTGCACTGGCGGCGCGGTTGGGCGCCAGCGGCGTCCGGCTCTGCGATGTGGAGTTGATCGAGCAGATCGCTGCGCTCGAGTGTCTCAAGAACGCTGCAGCGTCCCTGCAGGCGCGGGCGGCGGTCGAGTTGCGCAGGCTGCGCGAGAGCGAAGCGGCGGCTGCCGGACGAAATGTGCGCCGGGTTGGGCCGGCGGTGGCAGCAGAGGTGGCCCTCGCCCGACACGAGTCGCCGCATAAGGGGGCGCAGCTGCTAGGGCTGGCCTGGGTACTGGTGCGCGAGATGCCGTGCACGCTGGCGGCGTTCACGTCCGGGCAGATTTCGGAGTGGCGGGCCAGTCTGGTTGCCCGCGAGACCGCGTGCCTGTCGCGGCAGGATCGCGAGTTGGTCGATGCCAGGCTGGGCGAACGGCTGGCCACATTGTCCGATCGGCAGGTCATTGCCGAGGCCCGGCGGGTGGCGTATCGGCTTGATCCGCACAGTGTGGTGGCCAGGGTCGCGAACGCCGAAGCTGATCGTCGTGTGTCGATTCGTCCGGCTCCCGACTGCATGGCGCGGGTCTCGGCGTTGCTGCCGGTCGCGCAAGGGGTCGCCGTCTACGCGGCGCTCACCGGCAGCGCTGCGACAGCCCGGGCCGCGGGTGACGCGCGGGGCAAGGGGCAGGTGATGGCCGACACGTTGGTGGAGCGGGTTACCGGCCAGGCTGCTGCTGCGCAGGTGCCGGTCGAGGTGCAGGTAGTGATCACCGACCAAGCACTGCTGGGCGATTCCGACGAGCCGGCCAGACTGACCGGTCTCGGTCCGATCCCGGCGGGGATCGCGCGACGCCTGGCCCGGGTCGCGGCCGACGGCGACCAGCTATGGGTGCGCCGCCTGTACAGCCGGCCGGACGACGGCACACTGGTCGCCACAGAGTCAACCCGGCGGCTCTTCCCAGCCGGCCTCAAGGCATTGATCCGGACCCGCGACGAGGTGTGCCGCACGCCGTGGTGCGGAGCGCCGATCCGGCACATCGACCACATCACACCGTTCCACGCCGGGGGCGCCACGGTCGCCGACAACGGTCAGGGTCTATGTGAACGCTGCAACCAGGTCAAGGAAGCACCCGGCTGGCACGCTGCACCGGCAACTGATGGCAGCGTCCTGCTGCGGCCACCGACCGGCCACCAGCACGTCAGTCGGCCACCCGACCTGCCCAGCGAACTCTCCGAGCGAAACCGCTTTAAGGGCGAGCCACCCGAGCTAATCCGTTTTGAGGGTGGGTCAACTGACTTGTCGAGCGAATCAGCCGATCGCTCAAGTGAAGCGGAACAGAGCACGGCGCCGCGCCGAAAGGCGGCGATGATTCAGTCGACCCCGATCGAGCCGTCCAAGGGGGAGGTGGTACTGGCCGCGTCCATCGGCGACGCCCAATTGGGTGAGGGGCAGATGCGGTTGAGCAGGAGGCTCTTGGGAGTCGTCATCGACCTGCAACACGCCGCCTGAGTGGGAGCAAGGCATGGTGCCACGGGCAGAACGCGGAGCGCTCGCTCGCCATCCTGACCCGGCGCCAACCAGGGCGGCAAGACCACCTTTTCTGATCCTGGTGACCACTTCCACCTGCTCGCCGCCCACTATGTCAGGCGCGCGGGCACCACTTATCTGCGAGCCGAACGGCTGCCGGACGGCACCCGCTCATCGCCTGCTGCCCGGCGCACCCGGGGCCACCAGTCACGCCCTGGACGTATTCCGGCAGCGATGGAACGGTCCCGTGCCCGATGGACCGGACGCGCTATGGCCTGAGCACGATCTTGCCGTCGAGCGTGCTTTCCGCCATCGCCCGGAAGCCCTCGGCCGCCTGCTCGAGCGGTAGTACGCGGTCGATCTGCGGACGGACGCCGGAGCGTTCCAACAGCGCCAGCAGCTGCCCGAACTCCGCGGTCGTGCCCATCGTGGAGCCGATCACCCGCAACTGCTGAAAGAACACCCGATTGAGCTCCGCGGGTGGATTGAAGCCGCTGGTGGCCCCCGCGCACACGATGGTGCCACCTGGACGCAGCGCGCGCAGCGAGTGACCCCAGGTGGCCTCGCCGATCGTCTCGATCACCGCGTCCACCCGGTCTGGCAGTCGAGCGCCCGACTCGAAGGCGCCGTCCGCGCCCCGATTCAGCGCTGCGTTCCGCTTCGCCTCCGTTCGCCCGGTCACCCACACCCGAAGGCCCAGGGCTTTCGCCAGCACCGTCGCCGCCGACGCCACCCCGCCTGATGCGCCCTGCACCAGCACGGTGTCGCCGGCCCGCAGGCCCGAGTCCTGGGTCAGCATGCGGTACGCGGTCAACCATGCCGTCGGCAGGCAGGCCGCTTGCTCGGCACTCAGCCAGCCGGGTCGGTCGATCAGGTTCGCCTCGGGGACGGACACCTGCGACGCCATGGTGCCCTGGTGCAGCTCCGACAGCAGGGTGCGCCGCGGATCGAGCGTCTCGTCACCGGTCCACCCCGGGCTCGCGATCACCGCGTGGACGATCACGGGGCGGCCGTCCACCGTTCCGGCGGCGTCCGTGCCCAGGATCATCGGCATGCGCTCGCCGGGCAGTCCGACACCGGCCAAGGACCACAGGTCGTGCCGGTTCAGGGCCGCGGCCTCCACCTGCACCACCACCCAGCCTGCGCGCGTTTCAGGCTCGGGACGCTCCCCGATCCGCAACGCCGCCAGCGGCTCCTCGGGATCGGCGGCCACCACATGCACAGCTCGCATGCAGGCCAGGCTAATCCCGCCGGCGAGCCGGTGGGCGATTCAGTCGAGCTCGGTCAGTTCCAGTTCTTCGGGGAACACGTGCGCCGGGTAGCTGACCGGACGGGCCGGAATGCCCGCCACCGTGGTGAACGGCGGCACGTCCTCGAGAACGACCGAGCCGGCACCGATCTTGGCGCCCTCGCCGACCTTGATGTTGCCCAGCACCTTCGCGCCCGCGCCGATCATCACGCCGCGGCCGATCTTGGGGTGCCGGTCACCGCCGACCTTGCCGGTGCCGCCCAGGGTGACCTCGTGCAGCATCGAGAAGTCGTCCTCGATCACGGCGGTCTCGCCGATCACGATCGAGGTGGCGTGGTCGAACAGGATGCCCTTGCCGATTCGGGCACCCGGGTGGATGTCGACCGCGAACACCTCAGAGATTCTGCTCTGCAGATAGAGGGCGAGGGGCGCCCGCGCATGCATCCAGTAGTAGTGGGCGACGCGATAGGACTGCAGGGCGTGGAAGCCCTTGAAGTAGAGCAGCGGTACCGAGTACCCGCGGGTGGCCGGGTCGCGGCTGAGCACCGCGCGCAGGTCCTCGCGGAACGCGAGTCCGATCGAGCGATCGTCGTTCAGCGCGTCGTCGATCAGGGCCCGCAGGCTCAGCGAGGTGATCGTCGGGCTGCCGAGCTTGGACGCGAGCAGGTAGCTCAGGGCGTCCTCGAGGCGGTGGTGGGCCAGCACCACGGTGTGCAGGTAGCTGGCCAGTGCGGGTTCGCTTTCGGCGGCCTCGGCCGCCTCGGAACGGATCCGACGCCAGATTTCATCGAGCGGCATGGCGTGCCTTTCGGGTGGAAAAAGAGTTGTGGGCCTGGTGGGGGTTGGACGCGGAGAGGTCTCAGCCGAGGCGACAACAACACATGCACATCGACGCGGCGATGCGGCGCGTGACGATCACGGTGACGTGCATGCTGGCAACCTATCAGCCGGAACACCCCTGGCGAGGTGCTCGTTGAATCTTCAATACCCCCAACGCCCCAAGGAGCCTGGCTAGTCCCGCGTCCGGACTACGCACAATCACGTAGTGCCGCCGCCACCCGATCACTCGGGCCGGCCACGAACACGAACTCGGTGTTGCGGGTGTGCGACACCCGTCCGACCTTCTCGCCGACAGGGTTGTAGATGCCGATCTGCGCACCGATGTACCGCCTGGAGTCGAACGCGAGCGCCTCCACGCTCTGGTGGCCGGCGTCCCGCAGCCAGCCGGTGATCGCCTCGGGGCTGACCCACGCCTCGTTGTTGTACGAGACCACCACCATCTCCGCACGCACCGCTGCGATCAGCCCGGCGAGCGCGGCCGGCATGGTGCGGCGCGAGTCGAAGGGGCTTCGTCGCTGCTCGCCGCGCGCGTCCACCCGCTTGCGGGCGATGCCGTAGTGCGCGGGCGCATCCCAGCGAACCAGGGTCTCCCAGATGTGGTAGTAGCTGAAATACCGGTGCTGGTTGTACGGCGGATCGAGGTAGATCAGGTCGGTCGGCGGCAGGGTTGCGACCAGCTCGACGGCGTCGCCCCGCATGGCCGAGCCCGGGCCGGGCAGCAACTCGGGCCGGCGCAGGTGGAGCCGGTTGGACGCGCGCGGCGCCCAGTTCTTCAGGTACGCCATGTGTTGCCCGGTGGTCGAATCGACCCGGTCGGCGGCCTCCATCAGGGCGGTCAACAACACCGGGTAGAGCGGATGCTCGGCCAGGCCGACCAGGTGCTCGCGGATGGCATCGATGCGTTCCCCGTTGTGGGGCTGGAAGAACCTGGCCTGCTCGCAGAACGTCTCGGTGACGTAGCCGCGGCGGCCGGGTAGGGCGTCCAGTTCGGCGAGCAGGCCGTCCAGCTCGGCCAGGTCGACCTGGCAGGCGTCGGTGCCGATGTAGCAGCGGGCGAGTACCTCGCTGTAGCTGGCCAGGTCAGTTGCCGTGACGACGATGCCGCGGCGCTTGAACTCCTGGGCCACCCGCGTGGTGCCGGTGAACAGGTCAACGGCCGTCCGCGCGCCGGCGCCCTCGGCCAGCGCACCGAGCACGCCGGCCAGCGCGCGCTTGGAGCCGAGGTACTTGATCACGTCCGATCCCTCACCCGCGTGCCGTCATGCCGGCGGCATCGGCGCCGGGGCGCTGACGGTACCCCCGAGCTCGACCCGCTCCCGTTCCCGCGGAATCGGACGGGAAGCGTCCACCAGCCGCAGCAGCGCACCGAGGCCGCCGCAGGTCACCGCGAGCACGGCGGACACCCCGCCCACGTAGGCGATGAAGGCCGTGGTCCAGGTCGGCCCCCTGCACCTCGGCGTTCCAGGCCATGTAGCCGGCCGCGGCGGTCAGGGCGAGTCCGCAGATCGAGAACATCACCAGGATCACGGACGCTGCACCTGGCCGATGCCCCACGTCGCGGACGGGTTCGCGGCGCTCCTCGGTGCGGATGGCCGCCACCGCGAGATATCCCCAGGTGCAGGCCACCAGGATCGCCGCGGCCACGTCCGATGGCCGGTGCCAGTGGTTCACCAGCGTGGCCAGGCCGTACGCGGAGACCCCGATCACGCCGAGCGCGGTGGTGATCGAGCGCAGCACCGGGGGCACCACCAGCATCAGGCCGACCAGCCCCGCGGCGGCGACCGTGGTGTGGCCCGACGGCAGTGTGTTCACGCCGTTCCAGGTGCCCAGCTTGAGCAGGTCGTCGCGTTCGAACACCTGATACTTCAGCACCTGCGTGGTGACGTTGGCGCCGGCCACGGCCACCGCAGCCGCCACGCCGGCCAGCCATCGGCCCCGCAGGATGCCGATCAGCAACACCGCGACGATGGTGGCCGCCACCATCGGCACAGACACAGTTCCGAGCAGCTGGTCGGCCTGCTCGTCCACCCGCCACGAGCCCACCCGGGAGCCCTCCAGCGCCAGCGCGTCCAGCGACTGCCCGGCCCTGGTGGTGACCAGCCCCCACCAGGTCACCCAGACCAGGCCGCCGGCCAGGACGGCGGCGGCGATCGGCGACGCCACACCGGGCAGGGGTAGCGGCTCGGGTGCTGGCTGGCTCACCCGACCATGGTCCCACTTCACGCCAAGGCACCGAAGTTCAATCGGCCGGGCAGGCACAGCCGCGTGGAACCATGAGCACATGCCGACACCGATCGAGGACTATGCGCTGCTGAGCGACTGCCGCACCGCGGCGCTGGTCAGCCGGAACGGCCGAATCGACTGGCTGTGCCTGCCCCGCTTCGATTCGGGCTCGGTCTTCGGCGCACTGCTGGGCGACGACGAGCAGGGCTGTTGGCAGCTTCGTCCGACCGACCCGGACGCGACCTGCGTGCGTAGCTACGACGGCGACTCGTTCGTGCTGATCACCAGTTGGCAGACCGCGGACGGGCTGGCCGAGGTGCATGACTTCATGCCGGTCAACCTCCACCACCTGGACGTGGTGCGGCGGGTGGACGTGATCCGCCGGATCGTCGGGGTGAGCGGCAGCGTCGAGTTCGGCCAGGAGCTGCGGCTGCGGTTCGACTACGCCCGCTCGGTGCCCTGGGTGCGCCGCTCGGACACCTCGCACACGCTGCTGGCGGTGGCGGGTCCGGACGCGGTGGTGTTCCGTGGCGCCCCGCTGCACGCCGCCGACCATGCCCACAGCGGCACCGTCACGGTGGCGGCGGGGGAGGTGAAGGCGTTCAGCCTGACCTGGCACCCGTCCCATCACCACGCACCCGAGCCGCTGGACGCCGAGACCGAGCGCGAGCGCACCCTGGACTGGTGGCAGACCTGGGCCGACCGGATCGACGCCCACCACGTGCACCGCGAGCACGTGGTGCGCTCGCTGCTGGTGCTGCGGGCGCTCACCCACCGCGACACCGGTGGCATCATCGCCGCCCCGACCACGTCGCTGCCCGAGCAGTTCGGCGGCTCGCGCAACTGGGACTACCGGTTCGTCTGGTTGCGGGACGCCGCCCTCACCCTGGAGGCGCTGACCGCCCACGGCTTTCTGCGATCGGTGGAGCACTGGCGCAGCTGGCTGCTGCGGGCTATCGCCGGCGACCCGTCCGAGATGCAGATCGTCTACGGCGTGGCCGGCGAGCGTGACCTGCATGAGCGCGAACTCGAGCACCTGCCCGGTTACGGTGGCGCGCGGCCGGTGCGGATCGGCAACGGCGCGGCGCTGCAGTATCAGGCGGACGTGGTCGGCGAGGTGCTGGTCGCGCTGCACGCCGCGCGGGTGGCCGGGCTGGGGGAGTCGAGCACGTCGTGGCCGTTGCAGCGGGCGCTGCTCAACCAGGCGCTGGCCCGGATCGACGAGCCCGACAACGGCCTGTGGGAGATCCGCGGGGTGCCGCAGCGGTTCACCCACTCCCGGGCGATGACCTGGGCGGCGTTCGACCGCGGCGTGCGGGCCGTCCGGGAGTTCGGCCTGTCGGGTCCGTTGCAGGACTGGGAGGCCGCCCGGGATCGGGTGCGGGCCGAGATCGACGCGAAGGCGGTCACCTCGGGCGGCTGGTTCAGCCAGTACTACGGCACCGACGAGGTGGACGCGTCCCTGCTGGTGCTGCCCCAGGTCGGGTTCTGTGCGGCCGACGACCCCCGGATGCTGGCCACGGTGGAGCGCCTGGAGCAGCAGTTGATGGCCGGCGGGTTGCTGCACCGCTACCGCAACGAGTCGGGCGTGGATGGGCTGGCGGGCACCGAGCATCCGTTCCTGGCCTGCTCGTTCTGGCTGGTCGGGCAATACGCGGCGACCGGACGGCTGGCCGACGCGGAAGCGCTGATGGACCGGGCCTGCGGGGTGGCCAACGATCTCGGCCTGCTGTCGGAGGAATACGACGTTGAAGGGCGGCGGCAGGCCGGCAACGCCCCGCAGGCGTTTTCGCACCTGGCCCTGGTGGGCGCCGCCGACGCCCTGGCGGCGGCCCATCCGGCCGGCTCAAGCCGTGGGCAAGCAGGACGCGAATCGTCCTGATTAGCCGATAGCGTCGCGGCATGTTCGACCACAACGCCGTCATCGCCGCCGAGACCAAAGCGTTCGCCGCAGCGATCGCGTCCGCAGACCCCGCTGCCCCGGTGCCCACCTGCCCCGATTGGACGGTGGCCGACCTGGCCTGGCACCTCACCGAGGTGCATACCTTCTGGGCCTCGATCCTCAGCTCGGGAGCGTTGACCGACGACGATCAGGAGGCTGTGGAGCAGGCCAAACCCCCTCGTCCGGGCGATGTTGCCGACACCCTTGCGATGCTCGCCACCGAGACCGACGCGCTCGTCGCCGCCTTGGCCGAGCGGCCTGACGAGCGGCCCGCCTGGTCGTGGTTCGAGACCGATCAGACCGTGGGGTTCACCCGTCGGATGCAGGTGCACGAAGCCGTGATGCACCGCATCGACGCCCAGCTGGCCGCAGGCGGCGAGGTCACCCCGATCGATGGCGAGGTGGCCGTGGCAGGGATCCGGCATGCGATCGAGGTGATGTTCGCCTGGTGGGGCACCCTGCCGGGCTTCACCTTCACCCCGCAGGGCGGGGCGGTCGCCTTCGACGTCAGCGACCCGGGGGTGACCCTGCTCGTGCAGCCCGGACGATGGCGCGGAGTCGGCCAGTCGGGGACCAGTTACGACGAGCCTGGAGTGGTGCTGACCAGGCAGGGCGACCCGGTCGCCACCTTCAGCGGCAGCGCCGAAGACCTGGACCGGTGGCTTTGGGGCCGGGGCGACGAGCCGTCCGCCGACGGCGACGAGGCGGCTCTCGACGCGGTGCGGGCGATGGTCGCGGCCGGCATCCAGTAGCTCAGTCGTCCATCGCCTCGATGCCGAGTTCGGCCAGTTCGTCGGCGCGTCGATGCATCCTCGCGATCATCTCTTCGGGCGGCGACTCCCAGCCCACGATCTCTTCGACCACCCGGACGGGTTCGGTGGTGCGGTACGAACGGGTGGGGTTGCCGGGGAACTTCTTGTCGGTGACGTTGGGGTCGTCCTCGATGGTGCCGAGCGGTTCGACCCGGTACACCCGGCCAGGCCCGTCCCCTCGGGCCAGCGCTGCAGCCAGCGGCGCGCCGGTCTGGCTGGCGGTCACGTAGGTGTGGTTCGCCACCCGCCTGGTGCCGTAGTTCGAGGCCCGGCCGGGGGTGAGCAGGTCGCCGGGCCGCAGGT
Source organism: uncultured Actinomycetota bacterium (assembly GCA_963697765.1). Lineage (GTDB taxonomy): Bacteria > Actinomycetota > Actinomycetes > Propionibacteriales > Propionibacteriaceae > Micropruina. Next base: position 394,538 of record CAVOPC010000002.1, on the reverse strand, counting down.
CGGCGCGGGTGCCGTGGAAGAACGGTCCCGGGTCGTCCACCACGCGCCGGGGCGGCGCGGGATCGCGCAGCAGGCTGTCCAGTCGATGCATCAGCAGTGACACCCGATTGCCGGCGGCGGGCACCCGCGGGTAGCGGCTGAGCACGTCCAACACCGTGTCGTCGGCTCGTTTCGCAGCAGCCGTGACCACGTACTCCGCGACGACCGGGTCGTCGGCGTAGGCAGCCTCGGACGCCCGCGCAGCCTGGGCGGCCGCACCCAGGATGTGCCGCACCTGTGTCACCTTCGCCAGCGGGTGCAGGTAGGCGGCCGCCGCCGCGTCGCCCGCGGCGTAGGCGGCATGGGCCGCAGCCGTGGTGGGAGCGTCCTTGGCGGCCCGGTGGGCAGCGGCCGCGGCGGTGCGCTGCAGCCGCGAACGGGCGGCTCCGGCACCGAAGACCCGGGCCGCCTCAAGTGCGGCGGCCGGCCGGGGATCGTCCGGCACCGCCCGCTCGAACAGCACCAGCGACGGCTGCGCGCACGCCGCGCAGTAACGGGCGATCGCCCGCAACTCGTCCATGCTCAGGTCGAAATCGACAGGTGTCTTCCGCATGCCCGCCAGTGTGCCACCAGGGCGATCGGCCCTGATCAGCGGCGGGCGGGAACCCCGCTGCTGCTGGTGCTCACCGCTCGGCACCATGGAGCCATCGTCCACTCAGCTGCGCGGCACCTGGCGCAGCTCGGCCAGCGGCGTGGGCACACCGTCGCGCAGCACCGCCGGGTCGGCGTTCAGGTAGCGAGAGGACGACACCAGCGTGGTCAGGTTGGCGAAGAAGCCGACCGGTGCGCCGTGCTCGTCCGCGGGGATCTCCGGACCCGTTGCGGGCAGGTACCACGCCACACCGGGATCGAGGGCGTCCGCCGCTGCCGCGGGTGGGTTCGGGTCGGCCTGGCCGGCCAGCGACTGCTGCAGGGCGGTCAACCGCTGCCACTCGCCGCCGGTCAGCTGTTCGGGCACCAGGCTGGCGTAGGTCTGCTCACGCAGGGACGTCTGCAGCCGCTCGGCCACATCCACGACGTTCTGGCCGGCGACTCGCAGTCGCAGCCACTGCTGCCGCTGCCACTGGGCGTCGCTGGCGAACCGGCGGCGCAGCCGCATGCCGGCCACGACGCCGCGCACGGCCAGGGACGCGATGTCGGAGCGGGTCATGAACAGGTTGTTGCCGCCCTCGTAGCTGCGCTGCCGCACCACGGCGATCCGGGACTGGAACGCGGGCATCTGCAGTTGGGCGTTGTCGCGCCACTGCAGGCTGGTGCCCAGAATCGCGCCGAGGAAGTTGCTCATCGCCTGCTTCAGCGGGCTGGCCAGATGCTTGGTCGACTGGGCGTCACCGAGCAGGTAGACGTCCTGGTGCGCGGCGCCGGCGGGGTAGTCGCCGAGGTCGATGCCGACCGTCGGCCACAGCGGCAACGGCGAGTCGAACATGTGGATCGGAAAGTTGGACGTGACGCCGCCGTCGGTCAGCCACAACTCCTGGGCGACCGGGGCCGCGTCCGCCTGGTTGATCGGGAACCGCAGGTCGGTGCCGTCCTTCGCGATCCGCGCGCCGAACTCGGTGCGCACCGGAACCGAACCCTTGCGCAGCTCGTAGAGCCGCAGCGACTGGAAGAGCGCGGGCAGGGCCAGCGAGGCCCGGGTGGCGAACACCACCGGCAGGTCCCACGGCTGCGGAAACGGGTACAGGGTGAGCATGGCGCCGGTGGCCAGGCACTGCACCCGACTGGGCTGGCCGCCGAGCGTCATCGCGTCGATCACCCGGCCGGGCAGCACGCCGGCCAGGTCGGCAGGGTCGAAGTACAGTTCGTCGCCGGGTGCCGCGACCGGCAGCGGAAAGCGGTACGGCGCGCGGCGGATCAGCTCGGTGCTCATCAGCTCCAGGTTGATCGAGCGCTGCCGAGGATCGACGGCGGCACGGGCGCCTGCCCCGTCCGGATCACCGGGCACGAAGTCCCCGCCGACCCACAAGTGACCGAATCGCAGCACGCCGTCCGCGTCGAGGCCGGCCAGATCCGCCATCGATTGCGTCAGCCAGTCGGTGAGGTTCGGCTCGATGGTGCGCCGCGGCAGCACCTGTGAGGTGCGGTCGACGAGCCGGGTGAGCCGGCCGCGCACGGTGTCGTCGTCGTTGGCCGCCCCGGAGCCGCCGATCAGGCCGTAGCGCTGGTCCTTGGCGGTGGCCGAGAACCGCACGATGCCCATCGCGAAGCCGAGCAGCACGAACACCACCTCGGCGACCAGGAACACCACCGTGACCAGTAGGCCGACCCAGCCCATCGAGTAGAACGCCGCAGCCAGCCACGCGGCCGCCACCGATACGGTCAACACAAGGGTGCGGAACCAGGCCCCCGGTTTGGCCGGCGCGGCCGGCATCGGCAGGGGTTCGGCGAAGCCCTGGGGTGACCGGACGGCAGGCTTCGGCCGGGTGGCCAGTAGGGCGGCCAGCGGGATCAGCCAGCCGAACGCCAGCCACAGCAGCAGCACCGAGGGCCAGTAGTTCGGGTAGGGCCACCAGTTGCCCAACGGCAGCCAACGGCCGGGTTGCCACGGCGCGGCCGCGGCCAGCCCCAGCGGCGCCAGCACGAAGGTCAGCAGGGTGATCCACCGCGAGCGCGGGTCGAGGCTCAGCAGCAACAGCAGGGCGCCCCGGACGAACTGTTGGCGCATCGCCGCAGCGATCACCCGGAACAGCGGCAGGCCGGCCGCGGTGGGCTTGAACAGCTGCACCAGCCGGTACTGCTCGGGGGCGTCCGGCTGGTCGCGCTGGGTGGCCCAGGCGATCACGTCGGCCAGCCCCGGAAAGCCCTGCCGCAGCCGTCCCTGGGCGACCTGTTCCTCGCCGAGGGTGTCCGTGCGCAGGTGGCCGGACGCGGCCCGCGTGCGGCCGAGTTCGGCGGCGGCCCCGAGGGCGGCGGCGATCGCGCCGGCGGACGCCCCGCCCAGGTTGCGGAACCGGAAATGCCGGGCCAGCTCGCACAGCGCCAGGGGGTAGATCACCGCACTGGTGGTGCCGCCCTTCATGGTCACGTCCAGGCTGCGCCGGCAGTACTCGTTCTGGTTGTCGGTGAACGGCGCGGTACCGCTGCCGGCGAGGGCCTCGGCGGGCGAGGCGTGCAGTTGGCCGGGCGAGGCCGACGAGTCGGCCAGGGTATAGGCGTCCGGGTGCTGCAGCCCGGGCTGGGGTGCGCCGGTGTGCCACAGCCAGCCGTCCGGCTGCTCGATGGTGGCGTCGGGGTATTCGACGACGTCGCCCGGGTCGTCGTGGTGGCCCTCGGTGAGCAGGGTTCCCAGGGTCGTCATGGCGGCCTGATTGCGGGGTACGGGCATGGCTCCTCCAGCGTGTGCCGGTGACACGGTGACACCCTGAGGAGGCGTCCCCGCTGCGGAAAATACTCCCGTCCGACCGGTCGGGATACCCCTTGCGCCTAGGCAGATCGGGCGGCGTCGGTCACAGTGAGGGTCATGACCACGATCGTCGAGGTTCCGCCGCCGGTGAACGCCGGCGACCCGAACACCTGGGCCGCGCTCGCCGAAGCGGCGCTCTGGAACGCCGAGTTACTGGCGGAGCTGGGATATGCCGATCTCAACGACCCCGAGGCGACGGCGGTGACCATGGCGGTGCCGTCGTCCACCCGGCGGACGCTGCGCTGGGTCGCGCTCGACGATCCGGACGACCACGACTCGGTGGTGGGGGCGGTGTCGTGCTCGCTCACCCTGAAGGACAACCTGAGCGTCGCAGGCGTCCATGGCATCGTGCGGCCGGACCGTCGCCGGCAGGGCATCGGCACCCGCTTGTTCGACGAAGCGGAGCGCCGTGCCCAAGCAGAGGGACGCAGCACGCTGCAGTCGTGGGTGTCGCAGGTGGGCAGCCCCAAGGCGGAGGCGCCGGGAGTGCTTGCGCCGACGGAGGGCAGCGGGTACATCGACGGCACGCGTCCTTCGCCGGCGTTCATGCTCGGCCGGGGCTACGTGCTCGAGCAGGTCGAGGTGCATTCGATGCTTCGGGTGCCGGTGCCCTCCGAGGTGCTGGAACCCCTGGCCGGCGCCGCTGCGCGCCGGGTGGGCGACGACTACGACCTGGTGAGCTGGCTGGATCGCTGCCCGGACGAGCTGCTGGACGCGTTCGCCCGGCTTCGGGTGGCGATGATCGACGCCCCGAGCGGAGGGGTCGAGCAGGAGGCGGCGTACTGGGACGCCGACCGCGTCCGCGAGGTGGAAGGCCGCTGGAACGACGGCGGGGTCGATACCGTGACCACCGCCGCCCGGCACACGGCCACCGGTGAACTGGCCGGTTACACCCAGCTGATCCGGTTCCGGGAGCGTCCGGACTCTGCGATCCAGGAGGACACCGTGGTGATCGCCGGCCACCGCGGCCACCGCCTGGGCATGCACCTGAAGATCGCCAACCTGCGGCTGGTCGCCGAGCACTGGCCGGCGGTGCGCCGGATCCACACCTGGAACGCCGACGAGAACGACTACATGCGCTCGATCAACATCGCGCTGGGGTTCCGTCCGGAATCGAACGAAGGGGCCTGGCAGAAGGTGGTCGGCTGACCACCCCGCTTGCCACAACGGTCAGTCGCCCGACGCGCCCCAGCCCAGGGACGCGTTCGCGCTGCGCAAGTGGGCTTCGACCTCATCGGCGGCGCGACTGCTGTCGCCGGCGGCGATCGCCTGGAAGATCGCCCGATGCTGGCCGCGCAACTGGTCGGACAGCTCGGGCCAGTGTCCGTGCTGGCGGAAGGACTCCAGCACCATGGCGCGCATCGAGTGTCTGATCGCGATGGTCATCTCGGTGATCAGGACGTTGTGGGCAGCCTCGGCCATGGCCACGTGGAAGTCGGTGTCGAGCTCGTTGAACACCGCGATGTCGTCGCGTTCGGCGTCCATCTCGTCAAGCAGCGTGCCCATGGTGGCGAGGTCGTCCGGTGCGGCCTGCTTGGCGGCCAGCCGGGCACTCCAGCGCTCGAGCATGATCCGGGTCTCGACCACGTCGTCGATCGGGAAGTTGGCCAGAGCCATGTGCAGCCGCAGGAACTGGGTGAGCGCCTTGCTCGGCATCGAGGTCAGGAACGTGCCGCTGTCGGGGCCGACTCCGACGCCTGAGCGCACCACCCCCTGAGCCTCCATCGCCCGCATCGCCTCACGGACGGCGGCCCTGCTGACGCCCAGCTTCGCGGCCAGGTCGCGCTCGGCCGGCAGTTGGTCGCCGACCTTCAACGCGCCGGCAGTGATCTGGCTCTCGATCTGCCTGATCACCAGCTCATAGGCGCGAGTTCGGGGTATTTGTTGCCATTCGACTTCTGCCGGGCTTTTCGGGACCACACTGACAGTGTGTCAGCCGTATTGACATCTGACCATCGTCCGTCATACTTTTCTTTGGTCAGACCTTTCCATAGGAGTGAAGATGGCCGCTACCGCCTTGATGGACGCCCTTCGGCAGGTACTCGGCGACGATCCGGTGAGCGACCGGGCGATCGACATATCCCGGCTGTCACACGACGCGTCCCACTACCTGCTGCGTCCGCAGGCCGTGGTGGTGGCGCGCGAGACCGCCGACGTCGCGCACGCCGTGGCCGTCGCCAAGCAGCACGGTGTCGGGGTCACCTTCCGCTCAGGTGGCACCTCCTTGTCGGGCCAGTCCGCGGGCAACGGCGTGCTGATCGACACCCGCCGCGGCTTCCGTGACGTCGAGGTTCTGCACGACGGAGCCCAGGTGCGCTGCCAACCCGGCGCGACGGTTCGCGCGGTCAACGCACGACTCGCCCCCCACATGCGCATCCTCGGCCCCGACCCGGCCAGCGAGATCGCCTGCACGATCGGCGGAGTGGTCGCGAACAACTCCTCGGGCATGGCCTGCGGCACCACCCAGAACACCTACCGCACGCTGGCCGGCCTCGAAGTCGTGCTGCTCAGCGGCACCACGATCGACACCTCCGAAGCGGACGCCGACGCGCACCTGAAGGCCGTCGAACCCGCATTGTGGGAGGGCCTGGCCCGGCTGCGTGACCGGGTGCGCGGCAACGCCGAATCGGTGCGCCGGATCGAGCACCAGTTCTCGATGAAGAACACCATGGGCTACGGCATCAACAGCTTCCTCGACCACGACGATCCGGTGCAGATCCTGGCCCATCTGATGATCGGCTCCGAGGGCACCCTCGGGTTCATCGCGTCCGCCACCTTCAACACCGTGCCGTTGCTTGCGAAGGCCTCAACCGCGCTGCTGATCTTCGACTCCATCGCCCAGGCCACCACTGCGCTGCCCGACCTGATCGCCGCAGGCGCCCGCACCGCCGAACTGATGGATGCGGTCTCGCTGCGGGTCGCCCAGGCCCTGCCCAATCCGCTCGAGGCGCTGCGTCCACTGGTGGTCGAGCAGCACACCGCCCTGCTGGTCGAGGCCGCCGCCCAGGAGCCGGACGAACTGGCCGCAACAGTGGCGGACCTGAGTGCCGTCGTGGCCCGCCTGGACGGTCTGACCGACCTCGGGCACCCGGCCGCCTTCTCGGCCGATCCGGTCGCCCGGGCCCGGGCCTGGCAGGTGCGCAAGGGCCTCTACACCTCGGTGGCCGGCGCCCGCCGTCCGGGCTCGACCGCACTGCTGGAGGACATCGTGGTGCCGATGCCCGCGCTCACCCAGACCGTCCGGAGGCTCGGCGAACTGACCGCCGGCTACGGGTATCGCGACTCGGTGATCTTCGGTCACGCCAAGGAGGGCAACCTGCACTTCATGATCGACCCCGATCTGCGCGACCCCGATCAGATCAGTGTGCTGGCCGCGTTCACCGAGGAACTGGTCGACCTGGTGCTCAGCGCGGACGGCTCGCTCAAGGCCGAACACGGCACCGGACGGGCGATGGCCCCCTTCGTGGAGCGGCAGTACGGCCCCGAGTTGTACGACGTGATGAAGCAGCTCAAGCAGCTGCTCGACCCCGACGGCGTGCTCAACCCCGGGGTGATCATCGGTACCGATCCGAAGGCACACCTGGTCGATCTGAAGAAGCCCGAACTTGTCGATGCCGCCGTCGACCGCTGCGTCGAGTGCGGCTACTGCGAGCCCACCTGCCCGAGCAAGGACGTCACCACGACTCCGCGGCAGCGGATCGTGCTGCTGCGCGACGTGGCCGCCGGTGTGAAGGACATCGAACCCGACTACGAGTACGCGGCGGTGCAGACCTGCGCGGCGGACTCGCTGTGCCTGTTGGCCTGCCCGGTCAGCATCGACACCGGCGTGTTCATGAAGCAGCACCGCCGCGAGGCCCAGCCGGCGGTGGCGCAGAAGATCGGCGTCGGCCTGGCCGAGCACTGGAAGCCGACCCTGAGCACGCTTCGTGCCGGACTCACCGTCACCGACAAGGTGCCCGGATCGATACTGGCCGCGATCACCGGCGCTGTCCGCAAGGTGCTGCCCACCGATCTCATCCCCCAGGTCGGTGACGACCTACCCGGTCCTGGAAAGTCCCGCGCGAAGCTCGTTCCCGGCGTTGCAGAGCCCGCCGAGGTGGTGTTTTTCGCGTCCTGCATGGGCGAGTTGTTCGAACCCTGCGGCGGCGACGCCGCACCCGGTCCGGCCCGATCCTTCCTGGAGTTGTGCGCTCGGGCGGGGGTTGGCGTCCGGCTGCCCGAGGATCTGCCCTCGCTGTGCTGCGGCACCGTGTGGCGGTCGAAGGGGCTGACGGACGGCGCTGCGGCGATGGCGGTGCGCACGGTGACTTCCCTGCTGGTAGCCAGCGAGGACGGCCGTCTGCCGGTGGTCTGCGAAGCGAGTTCATGCACCCACGGCCTGCACACCCTCCAGCACGACCTGGAACTCGGCGGCGAGCACGAACTGGCCGCGCAAAGTCGCACGATTGACCGTCATCGACGCCTCGCGGTTCGTCGACGAGCGGGTGCTGCCGCACCTGCAGGTCACTCGCCGGCTGGGCTCGGTCGTGCTGCACCCGACCTGCTCCGACCGGCATGCCGGCGACGTCGATCACCTGCGCAACCTCGCCGCGGCCTGCGCCGACGACGTCGTGGTGCCCTTCGATGCCGGTTGTTGCGCCTTCGCCGGCGATCGTGGCCTGCTGCACCCCGAACTGACCGCGTCCGCCACCGCACGCGAGGCCGCCGAAGTGCGTCGCGGCGATTACGACGCCTATTTGTCCTCCAATCGGACCTGTGAACTCGGAATGTCCCGGGCCACCGGCCACAGCTATCGCCACGCGATCGAGTTGCTGGAGGAGCTCAGCCGACCTTTGTGATTTTCACCCGCGCTGATTTGTCCGTCCCTAATCTGTTGCCCGATCACGAAGACGTGATCGCTCGAACGTCCGGAGAAATGTAATGAACTACACACCCGAGATATCGCCGCTGGGCCCGCTGTGGCTTTCGGCGCTGGTGGGGCTGCTTCCACTGGCCACCATCTTCATCACGCTGGGCTGGCTGCGCTGGAAGGCGCACTGGGCCGGCCTGACCGCCGTCGCCGTCGCGATCATCGTGTCGATCTTCGCCTGGCACATGCCGGCCCAACTGGCGTTGCTGTCCGCGCTGCAGGGCGCCGCGTTCGGCCTGTTTCCGATCATGTGGATCGTGCTGGCCGCGATCCTGCTCTACCAGATCACCGTGGTCAGTGGACGCTTCGAGGACCTGCGCGGCGTGTTCGGGCTGGTCAGCGACGACCCTCGGGTCCAGGCGATGTTGATCGCCTTCTGCTTCGGCGGCCTGCTCGAGGCACTGGCCGGCTTCGGCGCACCGGTGGCGATCACCGGCGTCATGCTGATGGCGATCGGCTTCTCGGCGATGCGGGCCGCGATCGTCGTGCTGGTCGCGAACACCGCCCCGGTGGCGTTCGGGGCGATCGGCATTCCGATCATCACCGCCGGCAACCTGACCAAGATCCCCTATCAGCAGATCGGTGCCTACGTCGGTCATCAGACCCCGATGCTGGCGTCCTTCGTCCCGCTGGTGCTGGTGCTGCTGGCCGACGGCAGGCGGGGCATCCGGCAGCTATGGCCGGTGGCGCTCGTGACGGGTCTGGCCTTCGGCATCGCCCAATGGGTCTCGGCCACCTGGATCTCGGTCGAGCTCACCGACATCATCGCCTCGCTCGTCGGTTTGGCCGCGGCCGTCATCATGCTGCGGTTCTGGAAGCCCCAGGGCGGCGCCGACGCACTGTTGACCCTGCATCGCGACCGCGACGCCGAACTCGCCGCGATGACCGACAGCGAGCGGGCCGCCCTGCCGGCGTTGCACGAGTTGAACGATCGGCCCCCGCTGACCGGCGGCCGGATCTTCATGGCGCTGTTCCCGTACCTGCTGGTGATCGTGTTGTTCTCGATGACCAAGCTGATCGATCCGATCAAGAACGCGATCACCGCCACCGACATCAAGATCAAATGGCCCGGTCTGGACGGCCACCTGATGACGGCCACCGGCCAGCCCAGCACAGCCAGCGTCTACACCTTCCAGTGGTTGTCGTCGGCCGGCACCTGGCTGGTGATCGCGATGATCATCACCGCCATCGTGTACCGGGTGACGCCCCGGCAGGTCTTCGGCGAGATCGCAGCCACCGTAGTGAAGCTGCGCTTCTCGATCCTGACGGTCGCCTCGGTGCTGGCGCTGGCCTACGTGATGAACTTCTCCGGCCAGACCATCACCATCGGCACCTGGATCGCCGGCACCGGCGCGGCGTTCGCGTTCTTCTCGCCCATCCTGGGCTGGATCGGCACCGCGGTCACCGGCTCGGACACCTCCGCCAACGCACTGTTCGCCACCCTGCAGCAGACCGCCGGTGTCCAGGCCGGTATCGACCCGACCCTGCTGGTTGCTGCCAACACCTCCGGTGGCGTCGTCGGCAAGATGGTCAGTCCGCAGAACCTGACCATCGCGGCCACCGCAGTGGGCCTGCTCGGACGCGAGTCCGACATCCTGCGCAAGGTGCTCTGGTGGAGTCTCGGCATGCTCGTGGTGATGTGCCTGCTGGTGGGACTGCAGTCCACGCCGGTGCTCGGCTGGATGCTGCCGCACTTCTGAGCCGGCGAATCCACCGACCTCGACGATGCTGATTGCGCCGTCGGGCAGGATGGTGTCATGCAGCGCCATGATGACCCGGCCGTCCTGCCCGAGGGCGCACAGCGCGTTTCTGCCAAGCTGGCCGAACTCGGCCACCCGCACACCCCGATGATGCTGGCCGACTCGGCCCGCACCGCACAGGACGCCGCCGACGCCCTGGGCGTGCAGCTCGGCCAGATCGTCAAGAGCATCATCTTCCGTCGCTGCAGCGACAACGCGGCGGTCCTGGTGATGACCTCCGGTGATCGCCGGGTGGACGAGACCAAGGTCGCCTTCAAGGTCGGCGAGTTGGCCCGCGCCGACGCCGCCTTCGTCAAGGAGACCACCGGGTTCTCGATCGGCGGGGTCTCCCCGGTCGCCCATGCCCACCCGGGTGTGGAGCTGATCGACACCGAGTTGTTCCGGTTCGACGAGATCTGGGCCGCGGCCGGGCATCCGCACGCGGTGTTCAAGCTGACCCCCGACGACCTGATCCGGTTGACCGGAGCGCCGGTGGCCGACGTCACGGCCTAGCGTCCGTCTCGACGGGGGACGTCCGCGGTGCTTAGGTGTTCCCATGAACGGGATTCGACTCACCACGGTCACCCTGGGGGCCTCGGACGCGGTGTCGCTGGCACGCTTCTACGCCCGGCTGCTGGGCTGGAGCGTCGGGGCGGTGGACGACGCGACTTGGGTGGCGGTGCGTGACCCGGCGGGTGGGGTGGGGATCGCTTGCCAGCAGGAGAAGGACCACGTGCGGCCGTCGTGGCCGAGCACACCAGGCGGCCAGCAGATGCAGATCCACTTGGAGATTCAGGTCGACGACCTGCAGGCCGGACTGCGGCACGCCCTGCAGTGTGGCGCAACAATGGCGCCGTTTCAGCCGCAATCCGACGTGCGGGTCTGCCTCGACCCGGCCGGGCACCCTTTCTGCCTCTGGATCGCTACCTGAGCAGGTCGGTCCGGCTGTCGTCCCGGGCAGGGCTCAGTGCACGTGACCCATCAGCTTGTTGATGCTGCGCGACATCACCAGCATGATCACGCCGAACCCGACCGCCATGCCGCCGCACACCACGAAGGACAACACCGGGTTCCCGGAGGTGAGCCGCGCGATCTGCCCGCCGACCGTGGTGCCGACCGAGGTGGCCAGGAACCACAGCGCCAGGTATTGCCCGAGGTTGCCGTTGGGGGCCAGCTTGGTGGTCGCCGACAAGCCGTTGGGGGAAAGCAGCAACTCGCCCCAGGTCTGCAGCAGGTAGACCACGATCAGCCACATCAGCGACGCCTTGTTACCGGTCGCCAGGAAGTCGTTCGTGGGAATGATCAGGATCAGGAACGAGACGCCGACGATCACCAGGGCGATGGCGAACTTCACCGATGTGCGGGGCGCCCGATCACCCCAGCGCAGCCAGACCGTCGAGAACACCGGGGCGAAGATGACGATGAACAGCGGGTTGACCGACTGCAACCAGGAGGCGGGCACTGTGAAACCGGTGGCCAGAGTCAGATTTGTGACCTCATCGGCGAAGAGGGTGAGCGTCGACCCGGCCTGCTCGAAGATCATCCAGAAGAACGCCGCGCCCAGGAAGACCCAGATGAACGCGCGCGCATGCCCACGTGTCGTGTCATTGAGGTCGGGATGGCCGAGGATCTTGCGGAAGTACCACAGCGGCACCAGCAGGATGAAGATCGTGACCGAGTTGGTGACGGCGCTGACCATGTCCTGACCGATCAGCACCAGAACGAGGATCAACCCGCCCACGATTGCCAGGACAATGCCACCGACGATCCAGGCGCTCCGCTTGTCGGCCGAGCTGGCCGGGTTGTCCGGCGCATCGCCGACGCCTTTCAGGCCTTTGCGGCCCAGAACGTACTGGATCACGCCAAAGGCCATCCCGATGCCCGCAGCGCCAAAGCCCCAGTGCCAGTTGAATTGCTGGCCGAGCGTGCCGCAGACCAAGGGTGCGAGCAGTGAGCCGATGTTGATGCCCATGTAGAACAGCGAGAAGCCGGCGTCGCGTTTCGTGTCGCCCTCGTCGTAGAGCTTGCCGACCAGACCGGAGATGTTCGGCTTGAGCAGGCCGGTGCCAAGGGCGATGACCAGCAAGCCGATCCAGAACGTGGCCTGCAGGTCGACGGCCATCAGGAAGTGCCCGACCGCGATCGTGATGCCGCCGTACAGCACGGAGCGACGGCCGCCGATCAGACGGTCGGCGACCCAGCCGCCGGCCACCGGCGTCAGATACACCAGTCCGGTGTAGGTGCCGTAGATCGCCTTCGCCACGCCGTCGTCGATGGCCAGGCCCGGGTTGACGCCCGTCATTGGCGCGGTCATGTACAACACCAGCAGAGCACGCATGCCGTAGTAGGAGAATCGCTCCCACATCTCGGTGAAGAACAAAGTGGACAACCCGCCGGGATGACCGAAAAAAGTCTTCTCTTGGGCGGGGGCGGCGGAGGTCATAGACGGGAGACTACGACTTTCACCGCGCCCCGGCGGTGCTTTCACACCATTTTTTCTACGACAATCATTTCTGGAGGAGCCGGACGCCCGTTCGCAGCTGAAGAGGCTCCCGCTGGCCACCGGCATGAATGACGTCCGGGCCGTCGACGGTGAACTGCGACGCATGGGCGTGCAAGGCCGGCAGCAGCGCGTCCCGGCGGTCGGCGAGGTCGAACCACTCGATGGCCGGATCGCCGGACGGGGTGCCGTTGCGCGGGATCGAGATCACCTCTGCAAAGGCCAGTCCGGCGAGCTCGGCGGCGCGCGCGGCGACGTGGTGCATGTGCACGTGATCGGGGTGGCCGTACCCGCCGTCGCTCTCATAGCTGATCACCAGTTCCGCCGCCCAGGCGATCAGAAATGCGGCCAGGTCGGCGGCGGCCTCGGCAACCGGGGCCGAGGTGAAGGCGTCCGGGCCGGCGTCGTCACCGGGGCCGGCGACCGTCTCGGTGACCCAGACCATGCCCGAGTCCTGGTAGCGCCGGGGCGCGCGTCCGGTGGCCAGGGCCGGCGGTTCGCCGAGGAAGAAGGGGCCCTGGGCACCCAGTGCGGTCAGGGCGTCCGACAACTCGCCGATCCGGTGCGGCTCCAGCTCGGGCGTGCCGGCCAGGGCCGACAAGGGCCCGGGCACGACGGCCCCGCGCTCGCCGCGGGTGGCGGTGACCACGGCCACGCTCAGCCCCTGGCCGGTCAGGTGCTGGATCAGCGCGCCCGTGGCCAGGGTTTCGTCATCGGGGTGGGCGTGGGCGAACACCACCCGCCGGACGCCTTCGAAAATGTTCGTCACAGCCACTCCCGGTAGTGCGCCTGGAGCAATCGCGCCGTCCAGTTCCAGTTGAACCGGCGAGCATGGATCTGGGCGACGACACCCATCCGCTCCAGCCGTGACGGCCTCGCCAGCAGACGGGTGATGGCCGTGCCCCAGTCCTCGGCCTGCCGGGAATCCATCAGCTGTCCGGTCTCGCCGTGCACCACCGCTTCGCGCAGCCCGCCGGCCGCCGACGCGATCACCGGAGTACCGCACGACTCGGCCTCGAGGGCGATCAGGCCGAAGGTCTCCGAGTGTGAGGGCACCAGGACGATCCGCGCCCCTCGCATCAGTCCGGCGAGTTGCTCGCGTCGCTGCGGGCCGATGAACCGGACACGGTCAGTCAGCCCGAGGTGGGTCACCAGCGCATGCAGTTCAGCCTCGTACGCGGCGAAGTCGACCGACACATCACCGGCGATCACCAGGTCCGGACGCAGTTCGGCCGGCACCTCGGCCAGCGCGCGGATGGCCAGGTCGGGTCCTTTCAGCGGCTGCAGCCGGGCGGCGTAGAGCAGGTAGCCGTGCGGGTTGGTCGAGACCCCGTCGGTCGAGCGTGTCGAGACCCCTCCCGGCGACGCATGGAACACCCCGCGGTCCACCCCCGGAGGCACGATCACGACCCGGTCCGGGTCGGCGCCGCAGCGTTCCACCACGGTCCGCGCCTCTGCGGCGCTGATGGCGATCACTCCCCGCGACTCGGTGGCCACCAATCGCTCACCCGGCACCCGCGCGGGCGATTCAGGGGGTTCACCCTCCGACAGGGCCGAGCCGGGCAGTGCCGCCACGGAATGGAAGCTCTGCACGTGCGCCACACCCCAGGCCCGGGCCACCGGAAGTGCCGCCACCCCGGACATCCAGTGGTGCGAATGCAGCACCCGATAGGGGTCGAGCCGCGCCAGCGCGTCCGAGAACTCGTCGATGTGCGCGTCGATCAGGCTCTTGGCCAGCCTGGCCGGTGGCCCCGCCGGCAGATGCAGCAGGCGGACGTCTGGCGACAGCGCCACCACGTCCGGCTGGTCGGGATCGCTGCGCCGGGTGATCAGGTCTATCCGATGCCCGAGCCTGGCCAGGGCGAAGGCCTGCTGGTACTCGACCACGTTCATTCCGCCGGCGTCGCCGGAACCGGGCAGGTCGGCGGGGGATGTGTGCATCGACACGAAGGCGATGCGGAGTGAGTCGCTCATCGGCGCTCAGCCTACTGGCGTCTGGACCCTGATAACCCTGCAGCAGTGACGATGGTCGCGCCGCGCGGAGGCGGGACCCCAACGATCAGTGCAGGCATATCAGGGCCGAGTCGTGCGGCAGTTGCTCAGGGCCGGCCTCGGGGCGCGGGTCCGGTGTATCAACCCCTCGCCAGGTCACTCCTCCCTGTCGATCGGAAGGATCGTCCATGACCACCCTCGTCGCCGCATCCGCCACCGCCGCCGGCCACCCCGCCGCCATCACGCCCCGCCTGCTGCTCAGCCCCCAGGTGATCGGACGACGCTTCCGCGAGCTGAGCGCCGCGTTGGGTGAGGTCTCCCTGCACTACGCGGTTAAGGCCAATCCGCACCCGGCCGCACTGCTGGCGATCGCGGAGCAGGGCGGCTGCTTCGACGTCGCCAGCCCGGCCGAGACCGACGCCGCCCTGGCCACCGGTGTGGGAGCCGCCCGTCTGGTGTCGTCCAACCCGATGCAGTCCCGGCAGGCGATCCGGCACCACCGCGACGCGGGCGTCGACACCTTCGTGGTGGACAGCATCGACGAGGCCCGCAAGGTCGCCGCTGATGCTCCCGGTGCGGCCCTGATGGCCCGGTTGGCCACCAGCGGCGCGGGCTCCGACTGGACCCTGGCGGGCAAGTTCGGGGCCGATCCCGACGAAGTGTTCGCCATTCTCGAACTCGCCGCCACCCTCGGCCTCCGGCCAGCGGGAGTCGCCTTCCATGTCGGCTCGCAGCAGCGCGAGCCGGCCCGTTGGGTCGACCCGATCAACACCGCCGCGGGCATCTTCACCGCTCTGCGCGGCCACGGCCACCGGCCCTGGCTACTCGACATCGGGGGCGGCTTTCCCGCCGAGCACGCAGTGCCGTGCCCGGCGCTGAGCGTCTACGGACGGGTGATCGAGGCCGCCATCGTCGCGGCCTTCGGCGCGGGACGTCCCCGCCTGATCGCCGAACCGGGCCGCGCCCTGGTCGGGGACGCGGGCGTCCTCGAGACGAGCGTTCTGGGCGTGACGCACCGCGCCGGGCGCCGCTGGGTCTACCTCGACGCCGGAATCTTCAACGGTCTGACGGAGACCCTGGGTGAAGCGATCCACTACCGGATCCGCACCTCCGCCCACGGCGCGCCGGAACCCGCGGTGCTGGCCGGCCCGACCTGTGACTCTGCGGACGTGCTGTACCGCAACGTGCAGCTGCCCGCCGACCTGGCCGAGGGCGACCGGGTCTGGTTCGGTGCGGCCGGGGTGTACACGACGGCCTGCGCGTCCGGCTTCAACGGCTTCGACCCGGTGCCGACTCAACTCACCGACGACCTGCCATGAAGCGCCTGATCGCCTCCCACGCCCTGGCCGGCACCGCAGTCGCCATGCCCTGGCCGGCGCTGCTGGCCACGATCTGGCACGAGTCCGGCGACGCGGCCTCCCTGGGTGTCGCCGGCGCGGCCCGGTACCTGCCCTGCGTGCTCCTGTCCGCCGTGCTGGGCGGCTTGGGGGACCGGTTCGGCCGGTTCTGGACGGTGCGGACGGTGACCGCCGTGCGGGTGCTCTCGCTGTGCGTGGTCGCCGCCCTGATGGCAACGGGTGCGACCTGGGCCGCACTCGTGATGGCGACGCTCACCGTGGCGGCCGGGGTGCCGGCCTTTCCCAGCCTGGCCGCACTGGTGCCGACGGTGTCGCCACATCCGGACCGGGCCACCGACACCCTGGTGACCTGCGAGATCAGCGCCTTCGTGGTCGGTCCCGCGCTCGGCGGCCTGATGCTGGCCTTCGGTCCGGCGGTGTCGGTCGCTGCCTGCGTGCCGTTGATCGTCGCGGCCCTGCTGGTGCTGCCGCGCCGGGTCGACGAGCCGGTCTTCGCCAAGGGCCCGGTGCGGTTGGCCGGTGCCGTGCACCAGGTGCTGCGGGTTCCGCAGGTGCGGCGGGCGATCGTCGCCGTGATGATGCTCAACGCCGTCCTTGGAGCGCTCGGGGTCGCCCTGCTGAGCATCACCGAACTGCACTGGCGGGCGTCGGTCACCCAGTTCGGCTGGGCGACCGCGGTGCTCGGATTCGCCTCACTGGCCGCGCCGCTGCTTCTGGTCGCACTGCGCCGGGTGCGTCCGGCGGTGGCCGCCCAGGGCGCCGTGGTGCTGCCCCTGCTCTGCGTCGCCGTGTCGCCCACCTGGGTGGCCGGGGTGCTGCCCCTGGCGCTGCTCGGTGCCGGACTGACGGTGGTGGAATGCCAGACCACGCGCATGCTGCAGCGCTGGGCGCCGGCCCGCTTCACCGCGGTCGCCCTCGGGGTGGCGGACGCGGCGCTGGTCGGCGCCGCCCTCGCCGGCGCGGTGGCGGCGCCCCTGCTGGTGCAGGCGCTGGGCCCGGCGGGGCTGCTGGTCGCCCTCGCCGTCCTCTCGGCACTGGTGCTGGGCTGGGGACTATCCGGACGGCGTCGGCGAGGAATAGCCGACGATCGTGGTCTCCAGAACGAAACCCAGCCGACGGTAGGCCGCGATGGCCGCCAGCCGGTGGTCCTGCACGGTCAGGTTGACGTTGTGTTGCTCGGCCGCGGAGAGGATCCGGCGACCGATGGTGGCCAGCAGCCCGACGCCGGCGCCGGCTCCGCGAGCGGACGGCGTGATCGCGATGAAGTCGAGATACCCGGCGCCGTCAGGCTGCACGCGACCTGACGCGTAACCGAGAAAACGGCCGCCGGGGTCCTCGCTGACCAGGCTGATCAGGTCGCCGGCGACACTCTGATCGATCAGTTGCCGCGTGGGCAGGTAGGTGTGCGGGAACTCGGCCGTGTGCAGGGCATCGACGGCCTCGAAGTCGCCTGCCCGCAGTGGCCGCACCCGGTCGTCATCGGGCGGCCATCCGGTGGCAGCGGCGGCGTCCGCGACGTAGACCTGGTTGGGCACCGAGCGTTTCCAGCCGAGTTGCCGGGCCAGTTCCGCCATCCGCACATTGGCCACGTCGCTGGACATCTCATGACGCACGACCCCCGCCGGGCAGGCGGCGATCGCGGCCTGCAGGATCGGCGCGGCCCAGGCGTCCCAGTGCTCCGCGTCCACCCAGGGTCCGTGGATCCAGCTGCGGCCGATGTCGGGGTCGGCGTCGGTCACGGTTGCGCCGACCAGGCGTCCGTCCTGCTCGACCACCAGCACCGACGCCGGCCAGGCATCGCCGAGGTCCGCCAACTCGAGCCGCACCTCGTCGCGCACAGTGCCGACGTAGCAGGTCGCGGTGGCCGGGTCGGACTGTTCGGCGATGATCAGGTCGAGGACGGCGTCCGCTTCGTCGGGCGTGATCGTGCGGATGTGTGCCATGAGGCCATCCTGTCCCGCCCCACCTGGCAGCTTCAACCGCTCGGCCTGCTGCCACAATGAGGGGATGGCCGAGGCAGACATCGCGTGCGCGATCATCGAGAATCGGTTGGCGGGCGAGGTGGTGCTGCGAACCCCCGAGGTGATCGCATTTCTCGACCACCGTCCGGTGTTCAAGGGCCACGTGCTCGTCTGCCCGGTGGTGCATGTCGACACCCTGCTCGAGGTGCCCGATGAGCTGGTGCTGCCGCTGATCACCGCCTGCCGCCGGATCGCGGCCGCCATGGGGCCGGCCCTGGGGGCGGAGGGCACCTTCGTCGCGATCAACAATGTGGTGAGCCAGTCGGTGCCGCATCTGCATGTGCACGTGGTGCCCCGAACCAAGGGTGACGGGCTGCGCGGCTTCTTCTGGCCGCGGACGAAATACGCAGAAGGCGAGCAGCAGGCCTATGGCAAGGTGCTGCGGCAGGCGCTGGAGGCCAGTTAGGGTGCTCGCAAGAGTCTCCAATAGACTCCCCTAATCTCCCGTACCGGAGGGAGCGACAGATGCCCGGCCACAAGCCGCGGGTCGAGGAGGATCCATGTTGGACCTGAGCGTCACGAGCCTCGCCATTGTCTGGACAATCGCGGGCATCGCGGCGGTCAGCCTGGTCTACGCGGTGTGGCTGCGTCGCAAGGTGCTGGCCGAGGATGAAGGCACCCCCAAGATGCAGGAGATCGCCCTCGCGGTGCAGGAGGGTGCGTCCGCCTACCTCTCCCGCATGTTCCGCACCCTTGCCGTCTTCGCGACGATCGCCTTCGCATTGTTGTTCCTGCTGCCCGGAGAACTGTCGATCAAGATCGGCCGGTCGGTCTTCTTCCTGCTCGGGGCGGGCTTCTCCGCGTCCATCGGCTACCTGGGCATGTGGCTCGCGGTGCGGGCGAACGTGCGGGTGGCGGCGGCCGCGATGCGTAAGAACGGACGCGTCGAGGGCGCCCGGATCGCGTTCCGCACCGGCGGCGTGGTCGGCATGAGCGTGGTCGGCCTGGGGCTGGCCGGTGCGGCCGCAGTGGTGCTGATCTATCGCGACCAGGCACCGTCCGTACTTGAGGGATTCGGGTTCGGTGCCGCGCTGCTGGCGATGTTCATGCGGGTCGGCGGCGGCATCTTCACCAAGGCCGCGGACGTGGGAGCCGACCTGGTCGGCAAGGTCGAACAGTCGATTCCCGAGGACGACCCGCGCAACGCCGCCACCATCGCCGACAACGTCGGTGACAACGTCGGCGACTGCGCCGGCATGGCGGCGGACCTGTTCGAGTCCTATGCCGTCACCCTGGTCGCCGCTCTGATCCTCGGCAAGGCCGCCTTCGGCGAAATGGGCTTGGTGTTTCCCCTGATCGTGCCCGCCATCGGAGCGCTGACCGCCGTGTTCGGCATCGCCACCACCCGGATCAGAGGTGCGGAATCGGGGCTGAGCGCGATCTACCGCGGCTTCTACACCTCCGCCGCCGCAGGTGCGGTGCTGTCCGCGGTGGCCGCCTACCTGTACCTTCCGGGCACCTTCGGCGACCTGCCCGGGGTGCCGGACGCCGTTCGATCGATCGCCGGCGACCCGCGCCTGATGGCTGCCGCCTCGGTGGCCATCGGCATCGTGCTGGCCGGGGTGATCCTGTGGGTGACCGGCTACTTCACCGGCACCGACTCCGCACCCACCATGCACGTGGCCCGCACCTCACTGACCGGCCCCGCGACCGTCGTGCTGTCCGGCATCGGGGTCGGCTTCGAATCGGCGGTCTACACCGCGGGCATCATCGCCGCCGCGATCTGTGCGGTGTTCCTGATCGCGGGCGGGTCGATGATCCTGTCGCTGTTCATGATCGCCTTGGCGGGCTGCGGCCTGCTGACCACCGTGGGCGTGATTGTCGCGATGGACACCTTCGGCCCCGTCAGTGACAACGCGCAGGGCATCGCCGTGATGAGCAAGGACGTGGACGCCGACGGTGAGGCGATCCTGACCGCCCTGGACGCCGACGGCAACACCACCAAGGCGATCACCAAGGGCATCGCGATCGCCACCGCCGTGTTGGCCGCGACCGCGCTGTTCGGCTCCTACACCGACGCGGTGAACAACGCCCTCGGCTCACTGAAAGAGCTGGGCGGCAGCGCGCTCGTCCAGTCGATGCTCACCTACGAGATCGTCTCGCCGATCACCCTCGTCGGGGTGATTCTCGGCGCCGCCACCGTGTTCCTCTTCTCCGGCCTCGCCATCGACGCGGTCACCCGGGCGGCGGGTGCCATCGTGTTCGAGGTGCGACGGCAGTTCGCCGAGAATCCCGGCATCATGACCGGCGAGACGCGTCCGGAGTACGGCCGGGTGGTCGACATCTGCACCCGCGACTCGCTGCGCGAACTCGCCACTCCAGGTGTGCTGGCACTGTCGGCGCCGATTGCCGTCGGTTTCGGGCTCGGCGTTGGGCCGCTGGCCGGCTTTCTCGGCGGCGCCATCGCGGCGGGCGTGCTGATGGCGGTGTTCCTGGCCAACTCCGGTGGTGCCTGGGACAACGCCAAGAAGCTGGTCGAGGACGGCCGCTACGGCGGCAAGCACTCCGACGCCCACGCGGCCGTGGTGATCGGCGACACCGTCGGCGACCCGTTCAAGGACACCGCCGGCCCCGCGATCAACCCGTTGATCAAGGTGATGAACCTGGTGGCGCTGCTGATCGCGCCGGCCGTGGTGTCGATCACCGTGGGTGCCGGGGCCAATCCGGGCCTGCGGATCGCCATCGGCGGTGTGGCCATGCTGTTCGCCCTTGGTGGGGTGGTGTGGTCCCGCGTCCGTGCCCACCGGGTGGACGTGGAGGCAAAGCTGGAGCACGAGATGCACTTGATCGAGGACTCCGAGCAGCAGTTCCACTGATCGCCCGTCCTTCGAGCTGATCGAGCCCCCAGCTCGTCGAGACCCTTTATCGCTCGCGACCCTGGGTGGTCGGGAACGGCGGGGGCTGGACTCGAGCCAACCAGCCTCAGTCGCAGGCTCCCTCGGCGGCCAGACCCATCCACGACTCGAGTCCAGCCCCCGCCGTCCCCTCCAGTTCTGCCGCCGAGTAGGTGGAGATTCATGCCCGGCTGGTCGAGCTTGTCGAGACCCTCGCGGGGCTCTGAATCTCACAGCCTGGTAACAATATTCGCGGATTGCGCAATTCTACCTAGTCCCACCCCGCGGGCCGTGCTTACTTGGTAAGTGACGTTCATTTCAGGGGGAACACAATGTTGAGCAACGATCCGGTCGTCGTGCGGGAGGCCATCCTCGCGGGCACGATCCAGCAAGTTCAGGCCGAGCCGCGACGGCAGCCTGTCGGGCGCACGGCAACCGTCCGCGGGTCGCTCGCCGGCCATGGCGGCAGCGGCGCAGCGAGCCACCGCCGCGTGTACTGACCGACCGCGTCAGGGGTTCAGGTCCTCGGCCCTTCGGCGGCCTTCGATCTCGATACCGAGCACGACCGCCCAGGGGGCAAGGGTGGTGACCAACAGCGCACCGCCCATCGGCACCCCGGCCCGTGCCAGCAGCACCGAGCCGACGCAGATCAGCACCGCCAACGCCACCAGGCTGAGATGCACTGCGTCCAGCCGTCGGGTCAGCAGGGTGCTGAGCAGAAAGCCCACCACCATGAAGCAGCCGACCGGCCCGGCGACGGACGCCACCGCCGTGCTGGTGGTGATCGCTGCCTGGCCCTCGATCACGTAGGCGGCCACGTGCAGGCCGGCACCGACCGCGGCCACGGCCGGAAACAGCAGCAACTGGCCGTACCCGAACACGAAGGATGCTTGCCGCTGAGCATGCAGCAGGGAGCCGAAATCGGTGGAGAAGTAGATCCACCACAGCCCGAAGGTGAGGCCGACGCCGGCCACCACGACGGCGATCGACTCGAACGACCAACCCTGCTCGCCGACCGCGGTGCTGAGCGCGGCCACGGTGCCGATCACTCCCTCGCCCAGGGTGATGATGAGCAGCAGGCTGTAGCGCTCGGCCATGTGGTGCGCGTGCCACGGCGTCGGGGTGTGCCGGGTCTCGGCGATGTAGGGCCCCAGCATCTCGATCACGATCAGGACGCCGCAGGCGACCATGGCCGCAGTCAGTGGCAGGTCGAGCCACGCAACGATTACCCAGCCGACCTGCGCGATGGCGATGCTGCCCGCGTAGGTCAGCGCGGTGACCCGGTATTCGGGGTCGCTGCGAGCTACCCGCAGCCACTGGATCAGCATTGCCACCCGCATCACCACGTAACCGGCGATAATCACCCGGTTGTCGAGGTGTGCGCCTTCGTCCAGTGAGTGGAAGACGTCGGGAATGCCCAGAGCGAAGACCACCACGCCGATCATCTGCAGCATCGTGGTCAGCCGGTAGGCCCAGTCGTCGGTGTCGAACGCGGAGGCGAACCAGCTGAAGTTGATCCACGCCCAGACGATGGCGAACATCGAGAAGGCAAAGGCCGCCATGCCTGCCGACACGTGGCCCTCGGCGATCAGGTGTGCGAACTGTTCCCCGGCGATGCCGAAGGCGACCACGAACGCCAGGTCCATGAGAAGTTCCAGCGGGGTGGCCGTGCGGTGCTCCTCGTGCAGGTCGCGTCCGGTCATCCGCTTGATCGGCGAGGGCCGCCTGGCCAAACGCTGGGCAGCGGACGGGGGTTCTGCACTCATGCGCGGCACCCTAATCGATCCACCCGTGCCCGCACGCCGGCCCAGCGTGGGGTTGCCAGGTCACAACGCTGTCTCAATCGGCGCTCCGCATTGCCGCCGTCACAAAAGCTGCGACAGTATGCCGAGAGATTCCGGTCTACCGAGGAGACATCGTGACCTTCCGTTCAAAGCCCTTGCGTGCGGCACTCGCCGGCGTCGCGGCGCTCAGCCTCAGCATGCTCGCCGCATGCGCCAACTACTCGACACCGACGACAGCGGCCCCCCAGGGTTCCGGTTCGGCGGCGTCGGCACCGACCCTGATCAAGGCTGGCACGCTGCTGGTCTGCACCCACCTGTCGTACAAGCCGTTCCAGTTCAAGGACGAGTCCGGCAAGGTCGTCGGCTTCGACGTCGACATCATGGATCTGGTGGCCAAGAAGCTGAACGCCACCCAAGAGATCGTTGACATCGACTTCGCGCAGATCACGTCCGGGGCCGTGTTCGCCGCCAAGAAGTGTGACGCCGGCGCTGGGGCGACGACCATCACCGACGCCCGCAAGCAGGCGATCGACTTCTCCGACCCCTACTTCAAGGCGACCCAGGCGCTCCTGGTGAAGTCGGACGCCACCTACACCGACCTAGCCAGCCTGAAGGGCCAGACGATCGGCGTGCAGACCGACACCACCGGCCAGATCTACGCCGAGAAGAACAAGGACGCCAACGGCTACACGGTCAAGGTGTTCGACGACATGCCGTCCTCGCTGGCCGCCGTTCAGGCCGGCACCATCCAGGCCGCGATCAACGACAACGGCGTGCTCTTCGACTACGCCAAGACGAACCCGACCACGAAGGTGGTCAAGGAGTTCGAGACCGGTGAGCAGTACGGCTTGATGGCGCAGAAGGGCAACACCGCCATGATCACCGTGATCAACGAGGTGTTGGCAGCCGCCAAGAAAGACGGCAGCTACAACACCATCTACAAGAAGTGGTTCGGCTCCGAGCCGCAGGCCTGACACCCGGTCGGTGGCCCGCGTCCCGGTAGGGGCGCGGGCCGCCGGCCGCCAACTCCCCGATGACAGGAGGCACCTCCGTGACCGCGACCACTGCTGACGCGAAACCGCTCAAGAAACGTCTGTCGCCACGCAAGCGCGCCCAGCGCTTCCGGATCGTGCAGTACGTCGCCCTGGGCGTCATCGTGTTGCTCGCCGTGCTCTTCGCCGACGGACGGCAGCTCATCAGCGTGTTCTTCCGGCCGGACATCATCGCCAAGACCATCGGGCCGGGGTTGGCCAGGGCGATGCTGAACACCTTGATCTACACCATCGGTGCCTTCATCGTCGGCCTGTTGCTGGGCACTGTGCTGGCATTGATGAGGCTGTCCACCGTTTCAATCAACCGTTGGCTGTCCACCATCTACATCGAGTTCTTCCGGGGTGTGCCGGCGATCATTGTGTTCATGGCCTTCGGTCTGATGCCGCTGGCTTTTCCCGGCATGTCGATTCCCCTTGACCCCTACGGCACGGTGTGGATCGCGCTCGGCCTGGTCGCGGGTGCCTACATGGCCGAAACCATCCGTGCCGGGATCCAGGCGGTGCCCAAGGGTCAGCTGGAGGCGGCCCGTTCGATGGGCATGCCGGTCGGCATGGCGACCCAGAAGATCGTGCTGCCGCAGGCGTTCCGCATCGTGCTGCCCCCGCTCACCAACGAACTCATCCTGCTGACCAAGGACAGCTCCCTGGTCTACGTACTCGGGCTGACCGGTGAGGCTTACGAACTCACCAAGTACGGACGCGAGCTGGCCACCACCTACGCGAACCTGACGCCGCTGGTCATCGCCGGCCTGTGCTACCTGCTGATCACGCTTCCGCTCACCTTCGTGGTGCGGCGCATGGAAGCCAACGCCCGAAAGGCCCGGTGACCGCCATGCCCCAGACCATTCCGACCGGTGCGCGCGACGACGAGATCCAGATCTACGACCTGCACAAGAGCTTCGGCCCGGTCGAGGTGCTCAAGGGCATCTCCACCATCGTCCGGCGCGGCGAGGTGGTTTGCGTGATCGGGCCGTCCGGGTCGGGCAAGTCGACCCTGCTGCGCTGCGTCAACCTGCTCGAGCAGCCGACCAAGGGCCGGATCTTCATCCTGAACGAAGAAATCACGGACCCCGATGCCTTCGTCGACGAACTTCGCACGAAGATGGGCATGGTCTTCCAGCAGTTCAACCTGTTCCCGCACCTCACCGTGCTCGACAACTGCACCGTCGCCCCGATCAACGTCCTGAAGAAGAAGAAGGCGGACGCCGTGGCCACGGCCCGGGCGAACCTGGAGAAGGTCGGCCTGGGTGATCGCGGCGACGCCTTTCCGGCCCAGCTCTCCGGCGGTCAGCAGCAGCGGGTCGCGATCGCCCGGGCGCTGTCGATGGACCCCGAGCTGATGCTGTTCGACGAGCCCACCTCGGCGCTCGACCCCGAACTGGTCGGCGACGTGTTGTCGGTGATGCGCGACCTCGCCAAGTCGGGCCTGACCATGATGGTGGTCACCCACGAGATGGCGTTCGCCCGCGAAGTGGCCGATCGGGTGATCTTCATGGACGCCGGCGTGATCGTCGAAGAGGGGCACCCCGACGACGTGATCGGCAACCCTCAGCACGAGCGCACCCGCACGTTTCTCAAGCGGGTGCTCGACCCGACCCACGTCGATCCCGGCGACGAGGACGACGCCTACCGGCAGCGGCACGCTGCCGATGCCGCCCGGCCCGTAGACTCCGTCGACTCGAACGCTCTGCACCCGGAACGCTGAGCGGCGTCCGGCTGCCAGCGGTATCGTGCTGGGCGGGAGCCGCGTCTAGCGAGGAGAGTCATGGCCGAGCAGTCCGGGCGCAAGCGGGTGCTGTTCCTGTTCTCCGACACCGGGGGCGGGCACCGATCGGCCACCCTGGCGATGATCGAAGCGCTCGGGCTCGAGTTTCCCGACACCTTCGACTGCAAGATGGTGGACGTTCTTCGCGACTACACGCCGGCCCCGCTGCGGTACGCGCCCGAGATGTATCCGCCGATGACGAAGTTTCCCGAGACCTGGTCGCTGTCCTACCGGGCCACGGACGGCAAGCGCCGATCGCGGGCCGTGTACCGGGCGATCTTTCCCTATGTGTCCCGCGGGATCAGGCGGCTCTACCGCGAGAATCCGTGCGACATCATCGTGTCGGTGCATCCGCTGGTCAACACCGCCATGCTGCGGACGATGAAGAAGAACCCGACGCCATTCATGACGGTGGTGACCGACATGGTCAGCACCCACGCGTTCTGGTTCGACCGGCGCGCCGACCTGGTCGTGGTGCCTACGGACGAGGCCCGCGAGGTGGCCATCGACTACGGCATTCCGGCCGGAAACCTGCGAGTGGTCGGTTTGCCCGTCGCCGAACGGTTCCGGGTACCGCCGGCCGACCCGATGGCGTTCCGCGACGAACAGGGCTGGTCCCGCGACCGTCCGGTGATTCTGGTGGTCGGTGGCGGGGACGGAATGGGGCCGATGGAGCCGGTGGTGAACGCCATCAACGATGCCCGACTCGACGCCACTCTGGTCGCCATCTGCGGGCGCAACGAACAACTCAAGCAACGGCTCGAGGGCCTGGACTGGACGATGCCGCACCACGTCTACGGCTTCACCACGCAGATGCCGGAGTTCATGGCGGCCTCGAGCATCCTGGTCACAAAGGCGGGTCCCGGCACCATCAGTGAGGGATTCATCGCCGGCCTGCCGCTGGTGTTGTACTCCCGGCTGCCCGGCCAGGAGGACGGCAACGTCCAGTACGTGGTGAACCAGCGGGCCGGCGTGTGGGCGCCTCGTCCGCACCAGGTGGTCGACGCGGTGCGGCAGTGGGTCGACGATCCGGCCGCACTGGCGTCCGCCGTCGCGGCGGCCGAGCGGGTGGCCAAGCCCGACGCCGCCCGCCAGATCGCCCGGATCATCGCCGACCGGGCAGGGGTCTATGCGCCGAGGCGCCGCTGAGCGGTCACCGGCTCACTCCTCGTCGAAGCTGTTCACCATGAACTGGGCCGCGCGGGTCAGGTAGTCGCGCAGTTCGGCGTCGTCCTCCGCTGCCAGGCCGAGACTGTCGAGGGCGGCCAGCATGTGGGTCAGCCAACGGTCCCGCTGCGCAGGAGTGACCGCGTATGGGCCGTGCCGCAACCGCAGCCGGGGGTGGCCCCGCTGATCCGAATAGGTCGTGGGCCCGCCCCAGTACTGCTCCAGGAACATCCGCAACCGGTCGGCGGCCGGGCCCAGATCCTGCTCGGGGTAGAGCGCGCGCAGGGGCGGATCGTCGGCGACCCCGGCGTAGAACCGGTCGACCAGGGCGACGAACGTGGCGTGCCCACCGACCCGGTCGTAGACGCTCTGCGGCTCAGTCTGCATGGCCACACGATAGGTGCCCCCGCTGCGACACGCCGACTTGGGAATATTGGTCTAGTTGACTACTGTTGATGACGATGCCTGTAGCGAATGTGACGAAGTGAATCATGACTGTGACTGAGACCGAGAAGACTGAAGTGACCGACAAGAAATCCGAAGCCGCCGCGCCGAAGACCATGTTCAACATGCCCCAGATTGCGGGCGGCGCGCTGGCTGCGGTGACCACCGCGGCCGCGGCCTCGGGCCTGGGCGTGGCCGGCACCCTGACGGGTGCCGCTGTGGCAAGTGTGATCGCCGCCGTGGCGAGCACGCTGTACACCCGCGGCCTGGAGCACACCCGCGACGGCGTGAAGAAGATCGTGCTGCGCGACGCCAACGGCAAGGCCGAGGTCGTCACCGTCGTCGAGGATTCCACGAGCGTCACTGCGGGTACTGCCTCCTCTGCGATCCCGGCCAGAACCCGGACGAAGTGGACCCATCCGGTGACGCTGGTCGCCGGCATGGCGGTCACCTCAGCGGTGACGTTCGTGGTGTCGATGGGTGTGATCACCGGCTGGGAGTTCACCAGCGGAACCACCCTGAGCGGCAAGGACGGCACCACGATCGGCCAGGTGAGCGACCCGTCGAGCACCAAGCCGACCCCGTCGGCGAGCGCGACACCGTCCGCGACCCCGTCCGCGACACCGTCGAGCACGGCGCCGAGCGTGACCCCAACGCCGGCGGCACCGCCGGCGGCCACCCCCACGGAGGCGACCACGCCCAGCGCATCGCCGACCCCGTCGGTCGAGCCGACCCCGTCCGGTGCGGTGGCCGCAGGTTAGTCCCGTCCGGGTCGCGATCGAGGCGGGCACGCGCAGGTTGTGCGAGTGGGGCTGACACACTGGGTCGGGTGACCATCCACGACACCCATCCGTTCGCCGCGAGCGGTCAGCCGCGCCGTCCGCTGCGCCGGTTTCGCGGCCGACTGCCGGCTCCGGTGACGATCTGGGCCGCGGCCGGGACGTCGGGCCCGGTGGGTCTGACCGTGTCGTCGCTGCTGGTCGCCGACGGCGAACCCGGTGAAGTGATCGGTCTCGTCGACCCGGCCTCGGACCTCTTCGACGCCGTGCGTGCCGACGGCCGCTGGGCCGTCAGCCTGCTCTCTCACGGTGACCGCCGACTGTCGGACGCGATGGCCGGTCTCGCGCCCGCACCGGGCGGACCGTTCCGGATGGCTGGGTGGCGCGACACCGCGTGGGGCCCCGTGCTGGCCACCTCCCCGGGCTGGTTCGGGGCCAGGCTGCTGGCCGAGCCGGTCGAGGCCGGCTGGTCGATGCTGGTGCGGGGCGTGGTCGAGCAGATAGAGATCGACGAGTCCGTCGCCCCGGTGGCCTATGTCAGAGGCCGCTACGTCGAATTGTGAGTTTTTGCGTACCGCGATTCTGTGAATCTTCGGGCGCATATGCGTCGTTACCAATGAATTTGTGGCACTTCACACGCGCGAAGGCTGATCGAACTCATCGTGGCTCACGGTACGGCCTATGTGCTCTTTGCACCCGGCCGGGTTCGGGTTTACCGTTTGTCATCGGCTTACGGGGGTCGTGAAAGGAGCTGGATGAATCCCATGTGGATGATTCTTGCCACGCTGGCAGCGGTCGCATTGCTCGCGGCAGTCTTCGCCGTGCAGCAGATCGCCGCACGCCGTCGCGCCGCCCGCGGACCCCTGCCGCCGCTGTGCGCAGCCGACGAGCACGTCGCTCACCCGCAGCCCGTCCAACTGCTCAGCCGCGACAGCCTGGTCAACCCGAACCGGGCGCTCAACGTGCACGCGTGGGACAACACGCCCGACTCAGGCTCGCTGATGGACCTGGACGGGGTGCCCGAGCCGGCCGCGGATCCGTACGTCATCGATCGCGACTTTCTGGCCAACCGCGGGCGTCCCGGCGCCGACCCGCGGGGCTGATCACAGCTGGGTCTCTCGAGGGCGATCGGCGGTGTTCATCGGGCCGTCGGCGCTGGAGAACGCGTCCGGCACCCACAACAGGTAGAGCACCGCGATCGTGATCGCGCCGACCAGGCCGACCCATGGCCCGGCCACGCCGGTCAGCACCGGCAGCGCGAAGTCGCGCCGGCACGGCGAGCTGACGCCCAGATAGCCCGAACCCACTGCGCAGGCGACCAACCCGAGACCCGCGAGCCAGGACGGCACGCCGAGCCAGAGCAGCGGCGGCCACGGCATCGACGCCCAGGCCGCCCAGAGCAGCAACACCACCGCCACCGCCACCATGGCTCGCACCACCCACACGTCGCTGGCCCTACCCACCGTTCCGGCCGGCCCCGGCATGAACGAGGTCGCCTGCTGAAGTTTGGCGGGTGCCCGCAGCGTGGCCAGCCGGCGGGCGAACAGGCCCGCCCCGCCGAGCACCGCAAGCCCGGCAATCAGCAGCACCCCCGCGCCGATCGGGGTCTGGCTACCGCCGATGTTCTGGACGACCCACAGCGCGGCCAGCCAGAATCCCAGGGTCGCCATGGCGAGCGCCGCGAACCCGGCCCGGTTCGACTGAAAGTAGCGAGCCAGGGACACCCCACCCCAGAGCACCAGCGAACGGAACCACGGCGCCCGATAGCGGTACGCCTCGGCCTGAGGATCGCGCAACGACTGGTGGAACACCTCGTCCGCGGCGCTCCGGTGGACGAACCGTTGCGCGTCCGGTGCCTGGTTGGCCACGAAACTGAGGTGGTCGTGCACCAGCACGGCGAGGGTGTGCCGTCCGTAACTGGCGACCAGTCCCCACAGCACGCCCGGCACGCTGCCCAGGTCCGTGGTCGCCTGCGGGATCCGCAGCCACCGCTGCTGGGTGTCCGGTGCGCCGGGAGCGGCCGGCGGCAGGGCGGCGTCCAGCACCGGCGGCAGGGGGCGCCAGGGCGCGTACCAGAACGGGGTGACCAGGGTGAACAGGCGGGGGGTGTCCACCCGCAACTGCACGCCGGTGGTGCCGGAGCCCGGAGGTTCGGGAAGCGAGAAGGGCATGCCCGACTATCGACCGGGCGAGGGCACGGCGGCAAGCCCGCCGCGGTCGCGAGTATGGTCGGATCGAGCCACCATCGAGAGGAGCCTGGGGTGCGGGCGCTGGCCAAGTTGACCGCGGGTCCCGGGCTCGAGCTGGTCGATCGTCCGGAGCCGGTGTGCGGCCCGTGGGACGTCAAGATCCGGGTGCTGCGGGCCGGGCTGTGCGGCACCGACCTGCACCTGCAGCAATGGGACGAGTGGGCAGCCAGTCAGGTGCACGTGCCCCAGACCATCGGGCACGAGTTCTTCGGCGAGATCGTCGAGGTCGGCGCCGAGGTGAAGGAACTGAAGCCGGGCGACCCCTGCTCGGCCGAGGGGCACATCGTCTGCGGCTACTGCCGCAACTGCCGTGCCGGACGGCGCCACCAGTGCGTCCGTACCGTCGGCCTGGGCGTGAACACCGATGGGGCCTTCGCCGACTACGTGGTGGTGCCGGTGGAGAACGTCTGGAAGCATCCCGCCTGGGTCGATCCGGAACTCGGCGCCATCTTCGACCCGCTCGGAAACGCCACCCACACCGCACTCCAGTGGCCGCTGGTCGGCGAGGACGTGCTGGTCACCGGGGCGGGGCCGATCGGGGTGATGGCGGCGGCGATCGCCCGGCACGCCGGCGCCCGGCATGTGGTGGTGACCGACCTTTCGGACGTCCGGCTCGAACTGGCGAAGGCGGCGGGTGCGGACGCCGTGGTGAACGTGGGCAGCACCCGCATCGCGGACGCCCAGCGCGACCTCGGCATGATCGAGGGATTCGACGTCGCTCTGGAGATGTCCGGCTCGCCGCACGCGGTGGCCGAACTGATCGACAATATGAACCACGGCGGCAAGGTGGCCATGCTCGGCCTGCCCAAGAGTCCCTACCCGATCGACTGGGGCAAGGTGATCACCCACATGCTCACGATCAAGGGCATCTACGGCCGCGAGCTGTTCGAGACCTGGTACCTGATGACGTCCATGCTGTCGACGTCGCCGACGCTCACCGACGCGGTGCGCTCGGTGATCACCCACCGGTTCCCGGCCGAACGGTGGGCCGAGGCGTTCGACGTGGCCCGCTCCGGCGACTGCGGCAAGGTGATCCTGGACTGGAGCTGAGCCTCCTGGTCGCGGCGGTAGCGCCGCGCGAGTAGGTTCGCTGCTGTGTACACCTCGGTTCGCGAATCCCTGCTGGAGACCCTGGACGAAATCAGGGCCGCCGGCCTCTACAAGACCGAACGCGAACTCGGCACGCCGCAGGCGGCGCACATCGCCACGACCGGCGGGCCGGCGCTGAACTTCTGCGCCAACAACTACCTGGGCCTGGCCGACCACCCTGACGTGGTCGCCGCCGCCCACGCCGGCCTGGACGAGTGGGGCTTCGGCATGGCGTCCGTGCGGTTCATCTGCGGCACGCAGAGCCAGCACCGCGCACTGGAGCGTGAACTGGCGGCGTTTCTCGGCACCGACGACGCGATTCTGTACTCGTCGTGCTTCGACGCCAACGGGGGAGTGTTCGAAACCCTGTTCGGCGCCGAGGACGCCATCATCTCCGACGAGCTGAACCACGCCTCGATCATCGACGGAGTCCGGCTGAGCAAGGCCGCCCGGTACCGCTACCGCAACGCCGACCTGACCGACCTGGAGGCGCAGCTGCAGGCGGCGTCCGGGGCCAAGCGGCGGGTGATCGTCACCGACGGAGTGTTCTCGATGGACGGGTCGTACGCGCCGCTGCAGGGCATCTGCGACCTTGCCGAGCGGCACGACGCCCTGGTGTTCGTGGACGACTCGCACGCCGTCGGCTTCGTCGGCGACGGCGGTCGGGGCACCCCGGAGAAGTTCGGCGTCGCCGACCGGGTCGACATTCTCACCGGAACACTGGGCAAGGCCCTGGGCGGAGCGTCCGGCGGTTACGTGGCGGCCCATGCCGAGATCGTGGAGTTGTTGCGGCAGCGCTCCCGTCCGTACCTGTTCAGCAACTCGGTCGCGCCCAGCGTGGTGGCCGGCTCGCGCAAAGCGTTGCAACTGGTCGCGACCCACGGCGAGGCCCGCGAGCGGCTGGCCGCCAACGCGGCCCTGTTCCGGGAGTTGATGGACGCGGCGGGCTTCGCCCTGCTGCCCGGCAGCCACGCGATCGTTCCCGTGATGTTCCCCGGCGAGGACGGTGCCCGGCTGGCCACCCAGATCGCCGACCGGATGCTTGCCGACGGCGTCTACGTGATCGCGTTCAGTTTTCCGGTGGTGCCGCGCGGGAAGGCGCGGATCCGCGTCCAGCTCTCGGCTGCGCACTCCTCTGACGACGTGCGCACCTGCGTGGACGCCTTCGTGGCAGCCCGGGACACCGTCAGCTGAGCGATTCGGCGGCCGCCGCCTCGGCGGCGCGGATCTGATCAGTTCCGACCCGGCTGGCTGCGAAGGCGATCAGGCCCAGGTGGGCCACCCCGGCGAGCAGGAACACGCCTCGCAGGGCCCATTCGCGGCCGACGAACGGCTCGCCGAGATTGACCAGCGCCCCGCCCAGCACCGTGCCGATCGCGATCGTCCCCCAGCCGAAGAACCGGTACACCGAGTTCACCCGGCCGAGCAGGTGGTCGGGGATCAGCCGTTGCCGGAGCGAGACGGTGATCACATTCCAGAGCACCACGAACACGCCTTCGGCCACGGCGCACAACCAGAACACCGGCGCCCACGGGGCCAGCCCCATGGCCACCAGCGCACACCCCATTCCGGCGATCGACACGATCAGGGTGATGCCGGGTGAGAGCCGCGCCGAGACCCGATCGCCGACCAGCGAACCGACCACGGCGCCGATCGCGAACCCGGTGGTGATCAGTCCGAACTGCCAGCCTTCAAAGAGACCCAGGACGTCCTGGACGTAGAGCACTCCGTTCACCAACGCCACGTTGCTGAGCATGTTGAGCAGGCCCAGCAGAATCGCCAGGGTGCGGATCAACCGGTGGTTCCACAGCCAGCCGAAGCCCTCGGCGATCTCGCCCCTCCAGTCGATCCGGCGGCTGCGCTCGACGCTCGCCTTGGCGGTGAAGGTGCCGGCCAGGGCGAACACCATCGCGGCGCTGACCGCCAGCAGGCCGGCGTTGATCAGGAACGGCAGCGCAAGCCCGATCGCCATCAGCACGCCCGCCAGCGGTGGCCCGACGAAGCTGTTCATGGTGGTCTCGGCGGCCCACATGCGTCCGTTGGCCTTCTCGAGCTGAGACTTGTCGACGACCGCGGGCATCAGCGTTTGAGCGGTGTTGTCGCGCAGCACCTCGGCGCAGCCGAGCAGCAGTGACGCGACGCCGAGGGTGACCAGCAACGCCGGGCCGCCGGCGGGCTCGGCCGCTCCGGCGGCGAGCTGTTCGGGGGTGGGCAACTCGCTCTGGTATCGCAGCACGAGCAGGCCGAGAACCGTGACCACGACGAACTGGACGACGTCCATCCAGGCGACCAACTTGCGGCGGTCGAAACGGTCGCTGATCACGCCGGCGGGCAGGCTGAAGATCAGCCAGGGGATGCGTCCGGCGACCCCCACCAGGGCGATCAGCAGGGCGTCCCGGGTGATCGCCGATGCCAGCCAGACCATGGCGATAGACATCAGCCCGTCGCCCAGGTTGGCCGCGACGGCCGAGCCGAACAGCTTGCGGTAGTTGGCCCCGAGCGGGCGACGCTCACTCATCGATCCGCCTCCGCCGCGGGCAGGGCCGGCCGATCCGTCGCGTACAGGGCGAACGCCATGGCGTAGGTGACCTCACCCGCGGGGGGTTCGGCGGCGAAGTCCAGCAGCAGGCCGTGCAGGCGTTCGTTCCACTCCTGCAGGCGATCGGCCGCGATCCGGGCGTACCGCGCGTTGGTGAGGACGTACGCGTCGCGATCGAGGGCGGCCCGGACGCCGGCGAGCGCTGCGCTCAGCACCCGCTCCTCCTGGCCGATGGCGTCGTGCTCGCGGTCGTACCAGAACACCCGGGCGGTGCGGCCGTAGTACTTGGCCTCGAGCGCGCGAACCCGCTTGGTGCGCACCACGGTGACCAGCCCCGCGTCGGCGAGCACCTTGAGGTGGTGGCCCACGGTGCCCTTCGGCTTGCCCAGCACCTCGGCGAGTTCCGACGTGGTCGCGGCCCGTTCCAGCAGCAGCGAGCAGATCTGCGCGCGGGTCGGCTCGAACAGCGCCCGGTACTGGCCGGGATCCTCCAGCTTCAGATGGTCGGCGAGATCGTAATCGGGGTGCGCCGGACGTCGGGATTATGGTCTGTCATACCCGTATGGTCGGTTTTAGCCGACCATAAGTCAAGACGACTCAACCATCGTCTCAACCGGCCTCAGCGGGCGGCCAACTTGCGGGTCAGCAGGGTGCCGCCGGCGGTCGCGATCGGGAACACCAGCAGGGCCAGCGCAGGAATCGACAGCAGCAGGAACGCCGGTACGCCGAAGCCGAGCGCCAGCCAGGGATCGCGGCGCAGCAACTGGTGGCGCTCGCCGAAGGTGCGCACCCCGCGTCGCCCGGCCGCGGAACCGACCATCTCCATTGCGATCATCCAGCCACCGAACAACGCCGAGCCGACAGCGGTGAGCACCCCGCCCACCACCGGGATCAGGCCGAGCAGCACGAACCCGAGGCCCACCGGAATGGTGATCGCGACCACCTTCGCCAGATGCTTGACGGTCGACCAGATCGCGGCCAGCGGCTTCTCGTCCGGCGCCCGGACGAAGGTGCCCGAGACCGCATCGATCTCTTCGGAGATCTTGTCGTAGAGCGGTGCGCCCAGGGCGAGGGTGGTGGCGGTGAACAGCAGCACCAGCAGCAGGCCGCTGGTCACGACCACCAGCAGCGCGACCAGGCCGCGCAGGGCCTCGGCGCCGGCCCAGCCGTCGGCGAAGGGCGTCACCCAGACCGCGATCCGCTGGGAGAGCCAGGCGGAGATGACGAACAGCACCAGGAAGAGCAGGCTGGTGATCAGCGGCGGAATCAGCCCGAGACCGAACAGCCGGGCACGCCGGAACACCAGGCCCGCGCCGGTGACCAACAGGCCGAGACCGCGGACGACGCCTGCGATCGGGTTCGATCGTTGCCGGCCGGCGGTCGGTGGAATGCTCACAGCCACCCTCCCGTTAGGCCGAATGCTGCGGACCACTGTAGGGCACGCCCGAGGCGCCGCGGCGTTTCGTGACCGGGTTCACAGGTTCTGCACCAGGGCGACCAGGGTTTCGGACGTGCCGGCGTCCAGCCGGACGGCTGCCAGCTCATCACCCCTGGTGCCGCCCCGGTTGACGATGGCCACCGGCTTGCCGGCGCGAGCGGCGTGCCGGACGAACCGCAGTCCGGACATCACGGTGAGTGAGGACCCGGCCACCAGCAGCACCTCCGCATCGTCGACCACCGCGTACGACGCGGCCACCCGCGGCGACGGCACCGACTCGCCGAAGAACACCACATCGGGCTTCAGCAGGCCGCCACACGCCTCGCACGGCAGCACAACGAAATCTCCCCAGTGCTCGACCACGGCGTCGCCGTCGGGTCGCAGCCGGCCGTCGTCCAGTTCCGCCCGGCCCGCGTCCACCGCACCCGGCAGGTCGGGGTTGGCGGCCTCGAGTCGCTCCTGCAGGCGAACACGGGACGACACCGTCGCGCAGGTCAGGCAGATCACCCGGTCGATGCGGCCGTGCAGGTCCACCACCGCGGGGCTGCCGCCGGCCTGGTGCAGGCCGTCCACGTTCTGGGTGATCACCGTGGTCAGCCCGCTGCCGCTCAACTCGGCGAGCGCCCGGTGCCCGGCGTTGGGCCGAGCCACCCCGAAGCTGCGGAAGCCCAACAGGGAGCGCGCCCAGTAGCGGCGGCGGACGTCCTCGGCGCGCATGAACGCGTCGTACTGGATGGGGCTGGCCGGTCGCGAGCCGGCCCCCCGGTAGTCGGGAATGCCGGAGTCGGTGCTGATGCCGGCGCCGGTCAGGGCGGCCCAGCGACGGCCGCGCAGCAGGCCGGCCAGTTGCTCGACGCTCACCGAAGCATTATCACCCGCGCCACAATCACGGCCAGCAGCAGCCCGGTCAACGCCGCCAGCCCCGGCCACTGCCAGCGCCGGCGGTGGTGCCTGGCCGGCAGCACCAGAATCGCCGCGGCGGCCAGCCCGCCGAGCAGGCCACCCAGGTGGCCCTGCCAGGAGATGCCCGCGCCGCCCACCACGGTGAGCACCACGTTGATGCCGAGCCAGACCAGCACCAGTTGGTAGTTGCCGCCGGCCTTGCGGGTGATCACCAGCAACGCCCCGAGCATGCCGAAGATGGCGCCGGACGCACCGAGCGCCGAGCTGTCGGGCGGCGCGAGCCACATGACGGCTGCCGACCCGGCCAGGGCGCTGATCAGGTAGACGGCGAGGAATCTCGTGCGGCCCAGCACCTGCTCCAATGGCGGGCCGAGGAAGAACAGGGCCAGCATGTTGGCCCCGATGTGCAGGATCTCGGCGTGGGTGAACGCGCTGGTGAGCACCTGCCAGAACGCGCCGTAGGCGACCCCGGCCGCCCAGTAGGCGCCGGGCTGGCTCGCGCAGGTCGCCGGATCGAGCACCCCCGGGTAGTAGCTGCCGCTCGCATCGTCGACCAGGCACTGGCCCAATGGGGTGATCGACAAGGCGGTGGCCAGCCGCGCGTACCCGCCGCCGGTCAGCAGCACCGCGAGGAACACGGCGACGTTGACGCCGATCAGGATCAACGAGGTGAGCCGTGGATCCGCCGACCGGCGCCCGCCGAACGGCCCTTCGTCGGCCCGGGTGGCCCGGACGCCGTCGCGCACGCAGTCGACGCACTGCACCCCGACCGGCGCGGGCACCATGCATTCGGGGCACACCGGACGGCGGCACCGCTGGCACCGCGCCAGCGTCGGCCGGTCCGGGTGCCGGTAGCAGCCCTGGACCGGTGGTGGCTGGGTCATCGGCTCCTCGTCATCTCATCGGGTCAGGGCAGGACGCGGTTGCGCTGGCCGACACCCATTTCGCCGTAGGGATAGTCCGGCAGCACCGGGGCCGACACTTCGGTGAGCCGCTGGGCCGCGCCTTCGTCCAGGTGCACGTCCGCCACCGCGAGCGAGCCGTTGAGCTGATCGAGCGTGCGCGCGCCGATGATCGGTGCGGTCACCTGCGGACGGTCGGCGAGCCAGGCCAGCGACACCTGCGCCATGGTCAGCCCGGACTCGTCGGCGACCTCGCGCAGCGCGTCCAGCACCGTCCAGGTGAACGTCGTGTTGCGCCGGTCGTAGGCCTCCATGCCGCGGGCCGGGTTGTCGCCCAGCCGGGTGTCGCCGGTGGGCCGGGCGTCCCGGCTGTACTTGCCGGTCAGCCAGCCGCCGGCCAGCGGGCTCCAGGGCATCAGGGTGAGGCCGTACTCCGCGCATGCGGGCACGATCTCGAGCTCGATGTGCCGGGTGAGCAGGTTGTACTGGGGCTGCAGCGAGATCGGCGCCGTCCAGCCGCCCGCGCCGGCCCGCTCGGCCACCGCGGTGAGCTGCCAACCGAGAAAGTTGGACAGCCCGAAGTAGTGCACCTTGCCGGCGCTGACGGCATCGTCGATGAACCGCAGGTACTCCTCGATCGGCGTCAGCGGATCCCAGGCGTGCAACTGGTAGAGGTCGATGCTGTCCACCCCGAGCCGGCGCAGGCTGGCGTTCAGGGCGTCGTGCAGATGTCGCCTGGACAGCCCCAGCCCGTTGGTTGAGGCGCTCATCGGGAAACGGCCCTTGGTGGCGATCACCACCTGATCGCGGACGTCGCCCCGATCGGCCAGCCAGGCACCGATGATCTCTTCGGACACCCCCTTGGAGTACACGTCGGCGGTGTCGATGAAGGTGCCGCCGGCCTCGACGAACGCGTCCAGCTGATCGAAAGAGCCGGTCCGATCGGTCTCGTTGCCGAAGGTCATGGTTCCCAGGCACAGCCGCGACACGACCAGCCCTGAACTACCCAGAAGTCGATATTCCATCGCCCCACCCTATAAGCGGCCGGCGGCGCCGCCACTAGGCTGACCCGGTGCCGACGCCCGACTTCATCATCGAACTGCGCGCCAAGATGGGGCACGCGGCCCTCTGGCTCTCGGGTGCGACGGCGGTGATCGTGCGGCCCGGGCCGGGAGGTGACGAGGTGCTGCTGGTGCGTCGCTCCGACGACGGCAACTGGTCTCCGGTGGCCGGCATCGTCGATCCCGGTGAGGATCCGCACGTGACCGCGATCCGCGAGTCCGCCGAGGAGGCTTGCGTGCAGGTGGCCGTGGACCGGCTGGCATGGCTGAACGTCACCGAGCCGGTGATGTACGCCAACGGCGACGTGACCCAGTACATCGACCACACGTTTCGCTGTCACTGGGTCGCCGGCGAACCGCAGCCGGGGGATGACGAGGCCACGGACGCCCGATTCTTTCCGGTCACGGCTCTGCCGGCGATGCCGCGCCACTACCTGGACCGGATCACGATCGCGCTCCAGGACCGTCCGGACACGGTGCTCGGCCCGATACCCTGAGTAGGGACAAAGGAGCCGCCATGACCGAGAACGTGCACGACGAAGCCCGCGACGAGATCGTCAGCCAGGCCGTCGACGACCAGGGCAGGCAGCACGACGACGTGGACGTCCGCGACCTGCCGCCGGTCGACTCCGCCACTCTGGATCGGCTCGACGAGCCCACCTGAGATGCGGTTCGAACCCCAGACCGAACTGGAGCGGCGGCTGGCGCTCGCGCACTCTCGACCGAGCGATGCCAAGGCGTATCAGGGGTTCGTGCAGGAACTGATCACCACCATGCTGGGTGCCCTCGGACGGGCCGCCCCGCACGGATTCCAGCCTTTGGTGCTGTCACCGGCCGGCACCCCGGGTGTCTGCGCGTTCAGCCATCCGCTGCGCTACGACACCTTCACCACCGAGTCGATGGTGCCGGCACCCGATTGGCAGGTGCGCCCGGAACGCGCCCGGAATCTCTTCGCCTGGGCGGCCAGTAACGATCTGTACCTGCTGCTCAATCCGGGCAGTGCACTCGGAAATGACTTTCCCCCGTTCGAACTCGACCGGCTATTGCGTGGCCAGTGGGTCTGAATCGTCTCAACGAAATGATCGGTCCCAATCTGCGAAATTCCGGGCGTTTCCGCGCGGTCTTCGGCGTTCGAGCGGCGTTAATAGGGGGCATGAGCGTATTGCCCAGCCCTGATCAGTCGCTGGTACGAATCGTCACGTTGGCGCTGGCCACCACAATCGCGGCCCTGATGTTGTTCGCGAGCGTGCTGGCCGGCTGAATCCGTCAGGATCGACGAACATTTCGGCGCTGGGCGATTTCCCAGCGAAAGCCGACGACAGTGCGCTCGATCGCGTCCAAATGCCGGTGCACGCTCTTCGCAACGTCCAGCCCCACCGGTTCGGAGGTAGCTGGAGGGCCGTCCAGGGCCGGCCATTCGCTCCACCAGACCTGCGCCGGCAGCCGGAGGGGGTGGAATTGCACCCGCAGGTCGAGGTTGTCGATGCGGCCACTGCTGGCCCGGCGGAACTCTTGCGGCGGCGGGGTGCGGTACCAGAAGGTCGTCTCGTACTCCATAGAGGCGGTCTCGCCCACATCAAGGGTTTGATCGAGCATGATGTCGACGGCGTACAGGCCGTTGTCGAGCGCGTACGGCTCGCTGGCCCGGCCTCCGTGCACCACCCGGACGCTGGCCGCGTCGGTGTCGAAGATGTAGGGGTAGCGATCGAGCCGCTCATTGGCGCGGATCAGGTGCAGCGATCGGTGCGATTCCGGGAGGCCGTCCGGACCCACCCGATGCCACTCCTGCAGCGAGACCGTGCGATGCCGCCGCGGCGGCAACACACCCGGCTTGACCAGCGATCGTCCGATCACAGTGCCGCCGGGAGCATGCGAACCGGCCAACCGCAGCAGCGTGGCCGTGTCGTCAGGGCTCATTTCGAAGGCTTCGATGAACCAGCGCAGGGTGCCGAGGCTCAGCGATTGTCCGCCCAGTGCCCGATACACCCGATCCTTGAGTTTGCGCGGCAGGGCTTCATCGCCGAGCGGGTGCAAATGGTTCGTCCGCAGATACTCCGCGATCACCTGACAGATTCCGCTCTGATGAAGAGCATGCGTCTGCCGTCGCCCGATGTATGCCTGCCAGCGGCAGGCATAGTGCTTATCGAGCAGCAACTCCCTCAGCATGCGTGAGGTTTCGTCTATTGCCTTCTTGTCCAACGGTCCTCTTTGGGGTGGGTACTGAATGCATGTTAGTGAGCGGCCCGCGCAGCACCAAAGCGGCTCCCGGCGATACACCCGATCAGACGTACCAGGGCTAGGTTGGGGTTCATGCGCGTGCTGATTGCCGACTCCTTCGAATCCTCGGGTCTGGACGCACTCGAGGCGGCCGATTGCGAGGTCACCTACCGTCCGGGTGCCAAGGATCAGGCGCTGGTCGACGAGGTCGCGGCGCACGCCCCGGACGTGCTGATCGTGCGCAGCACCAAGGTGCCCGAGGCGGTGCTGGCGGCCGGTCCGCTGAAGTTGGTGGTGCGAGCCGGGGCCGGCTACAACACCATCGACGTGGCCGCCGCGTCCCGGATGGGCATCTACGTCTCCAACTGCCCCGGCAAGAACTCCATCGCCGTGGCCGAGCTCGCCTTCGGCCTGATCGCCGCACTCGACCGGCGGATCGCCGACAACGTGGCCGACCTGCGGGCCGGGGTGTGGAACAAGTCGGAATACGGAAAGGCCCGCGGCCTGTTCGGCCGCACCCTGGGCCTGATCGGGCTGGGCGGCATCGGTTCGGCGATGGTGCCCCGGGCGCTCGCGTTCGGCATGCCGGTGGTGGCCTGGAGTCGCAGCCTCACCGACGAGCGGGCTGCTGAACTCGGCATCACCCGCTCCGATTCTCCCGTGGCCGTCGCCGAGGCGGCGGACGTGGTCAGCGTGCACCTGGCGCTGAACGGTGACACCCGGGGCCTGCTCGGTGCCGACTTCTTCGCCGCGATGCGCCCCGGGGCGTACTTCGTCAACACCTCGCGCGGCGAGGTGATCGACCAGCAGGCGCTT
Organism: uncultured Actinomycetota bacterium; assembly: GCA_963697765.1. Classification (GTDB taxonomy): domain Bacteria; phylum Actinomycetota; class Actinomycetes; order Propionibacteriales; family Propionibacteriaceae; genus Micropruina. The sequence continues at coordinate 353,538 of CAVOPC010000002.1, read as the reverse complement.
GCCGAAGCAGTGCGTGACCAGGGCATTCGGGCGGGCCTGGACGTGTTCGCCGACGAGCCGGCCTCGGGCACCGGCGAGTACCACCCGGCCATCGTCGACCTGCCCGGCGTCTACGGCACCCACCACATCGGCGCCTCCACCGACCAGGCGCAGCAGGCGATAGCCACCGAGGCCGTCCGGATCGTGACGGTGTTCGCCGAGACCGGCGAGGTGCCCAACGTGGTCAACCTGGCCAGGGCCACGCCGGCCACCCACACCCTGGTGATCCGGCACCTGGACCGTCCGGGCGTGCTGGCCTCGGCGCTGGACGCGATCAGCGCGGCCGGATTGAACGTGCAGGAGATGGAGAACGTGGTTTTCGAGGGAGGCGAGGCGGCCGTCGCCCGGATCAACCTCGAGGGCCCGGTGGAACCCGACCTGGTCGATCGGGTCGCCGCGCATTCGAGCGTGCTGGACGTGCAGGTGATCGCGCTGTGATCCACAACTCGTGGTGACTCACCCACAAGGGGGTTTCTCCGCGGGCCCGAGAGGGCGAAAATCGGGCAACCGCGCCAAGGAGGCACCATGAGTAGCCAAAGTCAGCCCCCCATTCCGCCCGCAGCAGGCTTGCGCGGCTCGCCCGGTTCGCCCGGCTCGCCCGATTCGCCCGATTCGCCCGGCTCGCCCGATTCGCCATCGTCCCCATCGTCGCCGTCCGCGCTGAGCGCTGCCAGTTCCGAGAACGAGCATGTGTTGACCATCCAGGACACCGAAGTGATCGATGCAACGGGTATCGGTTCCGCAACACACGACGGATCAACTGCCAGCGGTCCGGCCACGGGCGACGAAAACGTCCACCACTCAGACCAGGGCGTGCCCGTCGAACCCATTCCACCGGTCAGCGACCCCTCCGACGATCCCGTTGTCGCGGCAGCAGAAGAAGACGGGTCGGACGATCCGTCGACCGACGCGAACGTGCGCGGCACCGACGATCACGACAGTGACCGGCTGAACGATCCGCGGCTCTGAGCCGTCGAAGGATTGACTCGGTGGCTCCCTAGGACGCCGGGTGGGCTGGGGTGTGCTCGTTGATGAACGTGACAGACTCGTCGAAGATCAACGGCGCGTCGTTGTCGAGGGTGGCCACGTGGTAGGAGTTGTCCAGCACCACGTGTGTCACATCGGTCGAACCCACCCGGGCCAGAAAGGTGCGCCATGACACCGGCGGGATCACGTGGTCTTCGGCGGAGGTGAGCAGCAGCACCGGCAGCCGTAGCTGGGGCAGGTCTTCCACCACGATCTTCCACAGCAGGGTCTGGCTGTGCATGGAATGCAGCGGGTTGCGGTCGTAGGCCAGTTCGACCACACCGGGCTTCTTGATGTCACCGGCCAGTCCGCCCAGCGACGGCACGATGTGGCGCAGCCAGGGCAGCACCTTCAGCGTCGGATTGGTATGCGCGAAGATCGGGTTCACCAGCACGATCCCTGCCAACTCAGGCTTCTCCTCGGCGAGTTTGGTGGTCAGCAGGCCACCCATCGACAGCCCACAGGCGAAGACGGTCGAACAGCGTCCGGCAAGTTCGGTGTAGGCGCGCTCGAGTTCCCCGTACCAGTCCTGCCAGCCGGTCGCATTGAGATCCTTCCAATGCGTGCCCATGCCTGGCAGCAGGGGCACCCTGACCGTGAAACCTGCGGCGCCCAGATGCTCGGCCCAGGTGCCCATCGACTGCGGGGTGCTGGGGTAGCCGTGGCAGAGCAGCACGCCCACGTCGGAACCGTCGATGCTGATCGGGTCCGCGCCCGCCATGATCGTCATGGCAGGAGGGTGGCAGGGTCGGGATGCCCTTGTCGAGCCCCGTCGGTCGTCACCGCGCCGTTGCGCACCGACGTGCAGGCGGTGTTCGCCATCCCGACCACCAAGGTCGACCAGGGGGCTGACGGTGATCGGTGATGCGGACCGGTTGATCCAGGCGGTCGTTGCGCTCACCTCGAACGCACTGCGACACACCCCGCCGACGGCGACGCTTACCGTGCGCGGCAGCACGGTGGGGCGACGGGTCCGGGTCGAGGTGGCGGACGAGGGCCCGGGCGTGCCGGCGTCCGAGCTGCCACACCTGTACGACCGGTTCTACCGAGCCGATCCCGGACGGGGCCGCGGAAGCGGGGGGAGTGGTCTCGGGCTGGCGATCGTGGCGGCCATCGTCACCGGCCATCAGGGCCAGTACGGCGTGACGTCGGTGCCCGGACGGGGCAGTACATTCTGGTTCGAACTGCCGAAGAGTTGAGGATCCATTCACAGTTGAGCTTGTCGGAACCCTAGCCAGGAGCGGTTCCGACAAGCTCAACCAGGCAGCATCAGGCCTCGAACGTGGCGTTCAGCGTGATCGGGATGGACAGCGCCGCCGAGATCGGGCAGTTGGCCTTGGCCTCCTCGGCGAAGCGGTGGAACTCCTCCTCGCTGAGGCCGGGCACCTTGCCGACCACGGTGAGGGTGCTGCCGGTCACCCCGACCCCCGGCTGGAATCCGACCTCGGCCTTGGTGTCGATTGAGTCCGGGGGGGTGCCGTTATTGGCCAATGCGAGGGACAGGGCCATTGAGTAGCACGTCGCGTGCGCGGCGCCGAGCAACTCCTCGGGGTTGGTGGTGCCCTTGCCGGCGTCCGCACGCTTGGCCCAGTTGACGTCGAACGTGCCCGCTCCGGAGGTGACCAGTTCGACCTGGCCGGAGCCCTCCTTCAAGCCGCCTTCCCAGTGGGTCTGTGCCGTGCTCGTCGTTGCCATACAGCTGCTCCTTCGAATCTGCCGGGTGGACGACCCACCCTGGGCCCCACCACCCTAGTCGGGGTGCTTGCAGGCGCCGCTACCCCCGGACGGCTCAGGCGGCCAGCAGGGTGTCGATCTGGTCGATCGCGGAGGTCGCTCCCTCCATCATGCCCATGTCCAGCACCTGCTGCATGTCCTCGGCGGAGGCGTAGGTGGACACATAGGTGGCCCGGGTGCCGCGCTCGTGCTCGGCGAAGCTGTAGCTGTTCTGGGACAACGGCAGGTCGGGGTTGGGCCGGAACTCGGAATCGGCGAACCCGTCCGCGAACGAGAAGTGCTGAAGAGGCGCGACCTCGCCCACCTCCCAGTAGCCGAAGAACCGGTCACCCTCGGGGCTGGTCATGTAATAGGTGACCCGGCCGCCGGGGGTCAGGTCGTGGTCGACGAAGGTGGCCGGGTATTCCGGCGGGCCCCAGACCTGCTCGAGTTGGCGTGGGTCGGCGTAGAGCTCCCAGATCCGCTGCACGGGGGCGGCGAACTCGGCCACGATGGTCAGGGACAGGGCGTCGAGATTCTGCGTGACGTCGACAACAGGCATTGCGGGTGCTCCTTCGGGTTGATCGGTCAGGGTTTCAGGTCGCTGAGCAGGGCGTCGATCCGGGCGATCCGGCCGCGCCACACTTCTTCGAGTTCGGTGAGCAGCCGGGCCGCGGACCTGACCACCTGCACCTCGCCGCTGGCCAGCGCCTCGCGGCCCTGCCGACGCTTGGTCAGCAGGCCCGCCCGCTCCAGCACGGCGACGTGTTTCTGCACCGCGGCGAAGCTCATCGGGTAGTACCCCGCCAGGGTGCTGACCGACTGCTCACCGTCCAGCACCCGGCGCAGGATGTCGCGCCTGGTGCGGTCGGCGAGGGCGTGGAAGAGGGCGTCCGCCCTGTCCTCGTCCGTCTCGGTCATAGGAGCAATCTACAACCAAATGGTTGTAGGTTGTCAAGAGGCTGCGGGAAGGATTGCATCCGGGGCCCCGGCCAGCTCGGCCGCGGCGGCCACGGCGTCATCGGACGGGGCGCCACTCCACCCTTTCGCCGGGGTTGTCCACGGAGGATGCCGTCCTAGGATGGTTTTGATGACTGCGGGCGCGAGCGAATGAGTGAGACAGACAACGAAGCTGCCGCCCTCGAACCCGTACGCACCTTCGCCTCGATGGGCGTGCACAACTACCGGCTGTTGTTCCTCGGGTCGCTGACCTCCAACGTCGGCACCTGGATGGCCAGGGTCGCCCAGGACTGGCTGGTGCTCACCCAGCTCACCGACCACTCCGCCAGCGCGCTCGGCTACGTGACCGCCCTGCAGTTCGTGCCGGGGGTGCTGATCTCACCGGTGGCGGGTGCCGTGGCGGACCGCTACGGCAAGCGTCGGATCATGATGATCACCCAGTCCGGCACGGCGCTGGTGTTCGCGGTGCTGACCGCGCTTGTCGCTACCGGGGCGGTGCAGCTGTGGCACGTCTACCTGACCGCGACCCTCGCCGGCGTGCTCTGGGGCTTCGATGCTCCGGCCCGGCAGGCGTTCGTCTCCGAGGTGGTGCCGGACGACCTGCTCAGCAACGCGGTCGGGCTGAACAGTGCGTCGTTCAACGGCGCTCGGCTGCTCGGTCCGGCGATCGCCGGGCTGATGATCGCTGGGGTCGGCATCTGGCCGGTGTTCGCCGTGAACACGATCAGCTTCGTGGCCGTGCTGCTGGGCCTTTTCCTGATGAATCCGGACGAACTCACGCCGGCTCCGGTCCGCCGCGGCCGCGGGGCGATCCGCGAAGGCCTCGCCTACGTGAGGCGCCGTCCCGACCTGCAACTGATCATGTTCTGCATCTTCATGCTGGGCACCTTCGGGCTCAACTTTCAGATCACGAACGCCCTGATGGCCACCCAGGTCTTCGGCGTCGGGCCCGCGGGTTACGGCCTGCTCGGCTCGGTGATGGCGTCCGGCACCTTCGCGGCGGCATTGATGGCCGCCAGGCGCAGGCGTCCGCGGTTGCGGTTGTTGATCGGCGCTCTGGCCGCGTTCGCGATCACCACGGGCCTACTGGGGTTTGCGCCCACGTACTGGATCTATGCGGCGCTGCTGGTGCCGGTCGGGCTCACGTCCCTCACCGTGATGACCGCCGCCAACACCACCGTGCAACTGACCACCGAGCCGGCCATGCGCGGACGGGTGATGAGCCTCTACATGGCGATCTTCACCGGCGGCACACCGCTCGGCGCGCCGATGATCGGCTGGGTGGGGGACGCGTGGGGTCCGCAATGGACGCTGTGGGTCGGCGCCATCGCCACCGGGTTGGCGGCCCTGCTGGCAGCGGCGTACACCTGGAACCGGCTCGGCCGGCCGACCCGCCTGCCCGCCTAGGTTGCGGCGCCGGGGACGTCCAGCGCTGCCGTCAGCCGCCGGACTTGCGCCGGAACTGTCGCTTGCCGCCCTGGGCGTGGGTGTTCTTCGCGTTGCCCCGCTCGGCGTCGGTGTGGTCGGCGCCGGTCTGCTGGGCCGCGTTCTTGCGGTCCAGTGCGGCCTTGAAGGCCGCCTTGGTGTCGGCGTTGGGATCGCTGGCGTCCGGCATGGGGACCTCCTGGGTCGGCGGTATCGATCCACTCTAGTGGCGCACGACACCCTGGGGTGAGCCCCTTAAACACAGTGTGAGTACGGGCCTTGCGTTCAAGGGCCCGTACTCACACTGTCTTTCCGGCTGGTATCGGCGTGGAAGGCAGCACCCGCAGGTGACTGCGGCCAGCCGTGGCCTGCGTGATCAGCAGCGCTGCGAGTTGCTCGGTGGCGGAACTGAGCGAATGTCCCAGCGGTCGAGCCAGGTCATCGACCTCGTGTTGATGCCCACCGCCGGCCAGCAGCAGCGGCGGACGTGTGCAGCCGGCCAGGGCGGCCAGGCATCGTCGGGCAGGGACGACATCGTCGGACGTGGGCACCGCGATGACCACAGCGGCCGGAGGCTGCGCCTCGACGGCCTCGACCCAGGCGTCCTCGGGGAGGTCGGCTCCCAAGTAGACGACCTCGAGCCCGGCGAGCCGACCCAGCACGTTGAATGCGGCGATGCCGACCTCGTGATGGCAGCCGCTCGGTAGCCCGGTCAGCACGAGCGGCCCGGCCACGGCGGGTGCGGATTCGAACGCCACATGCAACTGTCGCAGCACGGCGGTCGCCACGGCATGCTCCTGCCAGACGGTGATCCGGCCCTCGGCCCACGCTCGGCCGAGTTCGGCCAGCATCGGCATCAGCCAGGTGTCGATCACCTGGGCGGGCGGAGCGGCGCGGAAAGCCGCGTGCAGCACCCCGTCCCGGCGCCCCGGGGGCAACCCGGCGCTGACGGCCTCGACGAAGTCCGCGGGGCCGGGCAGGTCGCCGACGTCACCATGGTCGGCGTCCAACGCCACGGCGGCCGCATTGCGGGGCGCCCAGCCCGCCTTGACCAACCGATGCATGAGCCGCATGCGCGCCAGCGCCGCCTCGTCGTAGAGTCGGTAGCCACTGGGCGAGCGGTGCGGCGCGGGCAACGGGTAGCGGCGTTCCCACGCGCGCAGGGTGGCTGAGGGTACTCCCGTCAGCTCAGCTGCCTGCTTGATCGTGTACACGGAACGTGACCTTTCCGGCCTTCTGCCGGAATCGTACTCACCCGCTAACCTTGGACAAAGCTTGTACATGAAATCGCTGAGAGAAAGGGGAGTTGCGTGCTGAATCGCTTCTCGTCGGGCGACTCCGTCGTGCTGCTCAACGACCAGGGACGGCCGATCGGCAGTGCACCACGGCTCAGCGTCCACACCCGCGAGACGCCGCTGCACCTGGCCTTCTCCAGCTATCTCTTCGACCCCGACGGACGCCTGCTGCTCACCCGGCGGGCGCTGCACAAGCGCACCTGGCCAGGGGTCTGGACGAACTCATGCTGCGGTCACCCACTGCCCGAGGAGGACGCCGAGGAGGCCGTCCGGCGCCGCGTGCAGGAGGAGTTGGGCCTGAGAATCGCCGACCTGACTGTGGTGCTGCCCGATTTCCGCTACCGCGCCACCGACGCCAGCGGTGTGGTCGAGAACGAGTTGTGCCCGGTGTGGGTCGGACGGGTGAACCCCGCCGAACTGAACGTCGATCCCGACGAGGTCGCCGAATGCAGCTGGGTGCCTTGGGCAGATCTGGTCCGCTCCACTGCCGCGACACCGCAGGCGTTCAGTCCATGGGCGGCACTGCAGGTTCCCCGGCTGGCGCGGATGCTGGGTCCGGACGGCAAGCCATCGGCCGCCGGCCCGGAACTGGTGCTGGTGCATCCCGTGGCCGGCGAGAAGGCGACCGTCGCTGCCGTTGACGCCGAGGTCGCCGCCGAACTGGCCGACCTGAACACGCTGTGGCGCACCTGGGTGCCCGACGTCGAGGTGCTGGAATTCGACCTGCCCGAATGGCTCAACGCCCTCGCCGCCCTGGGCGGCAAGCGGTTCCGGCCTCGGCTCGGCTACTGGGGTTATGTCGCTGCCGGTGGTGGGCCGGGGGCCGGGTACGACCAGATGGTCCGTGCCTGTGCCGCGCTGGAGTTGCTGCACCTGTTCGCCCTGGTGCACGACGACGTGATGGACGAGTCTGCGTCCCGTCGCGGTGCCCCATCCGCCCACGTGCAGGCGGCCGGATGGCATCGCGACGCGGCCGCGCGCGGCGACGCGGACGCGTTCGGCCGCAACCTGGCAATTCTCGCCGGTGACCTGGCCCACGCCCGGGCCGCACGACTGGCCGCGGGCCTGAAAGAGCCACTGCGCGGCACCTGGCACGAACTCTGCCTGGAACTGATCGCCGGCCAGCGGGCCGACCTGACCGGGGCGGCGGCCGGGCGACGGGATCGGGCGCACGCGGAGCGGATCGCCCGGCTCAAGTCAGGCTCGTACTCGGTCACCCGGCCGCTGCAGTTGGGGGCGTTGGCGGCCGGGGCGAGCGTGGAACAACTCGCCACCCTGCAGGCGTTCGGCGAGCACGTGGGTCGGGCGTTCGCGCTGCGGGACGACCTGCTGGGCGTCTGGGGCGATCCTGAGGTGACGGGTAAGCCGGCCGGTGACGACCTGATCAGCGGCAAGGCCACGGTGATCCTGGCGCTGGCCGCCGAGGCGCTGTCCGGCTCAGACGCCGAGGTGCTGAGGTCCCCACAGTCCGACGTCCGCGGGGTCCTCGAGGTTCTCGAGCGGGCAGGAATCGACCAGCAGGTCGAAGAGTTGATCCGCGCGGAGATGCGCAACGCGCGGGTCGCGCTGGCGGGTGGGCCGCTGCACCCGGACGGCACCGCCGGTCTGCTGGAGTTGGCGGCGAAGATCGCCTGGCGGCAGGCGTGAGTCACGTCGTTGTGGTCGGCGCCGGCCTGGCCGGGCTGTCCGCGGCCTGTCATCTGGTGGGTGGCGGCAACCGGGTGACGGTGCTGGAGGCGTCCGATCGTCCGGGTGGCCGGGCGGGTGCCCTGACCCAGGACGGCTTCACCTTCGACACCGGTCCGGTGGTGCTGACCATGCGCGGCCTGCTCGCGGACGTGTTCGCGGCGGCCGGGGCCAGGATGGAGGACCACCTTCGGCTGCTCCGGCTGGATCCGGCCTACCGGGCCACCTTCCACGACGGGTCGGTGCTGCACGTGCGGCACGGCCACGAGGCGATGCGCGACGAGATCGCCACCCAGTGCAGCCCGAAGGACGCGGCCGCCTTCGACGACTTCGTCGTCTGGCTGAAGGCGCTCTACGCGGCGGAACTGCCGCACTTCATCGACGCCAACTTCAACTCGCCGGTGGACCTGCTGCGGCACCCGGCCGCCGCGGTCAAGTTGCTGCGGCTCGGTGGCTTCGGTCGGCTCGGGCCGACCATCGAGCGCCGTTTCGACGACGAGCGACTGCATCGCCTGTTCTCGTTCCAGGCGATGTACGCGGGTCTCGCCCCGTCCCAGGCGCTGGCGCTCTATGCCGTCATCACCTACATGGATTCCATCGAAGGGGTCTGGTTCCCCGAGGGCGGCATGCGGGCGATCGGGCCGGCCCTGGCCGAAGCGGTCACCGCCGCGGGCGGTGTCGTGCGTTGTCAGGCCAGGGTTGAGCGGGTGCTGCGGCGCCCCGACGGCGCGGTCACCGGCGTGCGGCTGGCCGACGGCGAGACAATCGCGGCCGATGCGGTGGTGCTGACCCCCGACCTGCCGATCGCCTACCGCGACCTGCTCGACCTGCCCCAGCCGGCGGTGCTGCGCCGGCGCCCGACGTTCTCGCCGTCCTGCGTGGTCTGGCACGCCGGGGTCGAGGGCGAGCCCGAGCCGGACGCCGCCCACCACAGCATCCATTTCGGTGCCGACTGGGACGGCGCCTTCGACGATCTGCTGCGAAGCGGCACGCTGATGCGGGACCCGTCCCGGTTCGTCTGCCGTCCGAGCGTGCACGATCCGTCCGCCGCCCCCGCCGGAAAGCAGGTGCTCTACGTGCTGGAGCCGACGCCGAACCTGCACGACGGCGCTGTGGACTGGGCGGAGCCGGCACGGCAGTCCATGCGGCAGCGGCTGCACGGATTCGTGGAGGGGGCGGGCTACCCCTCGTCGGTGGTGAGCGAGCAACTCGTCACCCCGCTGGACTGGCGCGACCAGGGCATGGCCGCGGGCACCCCGTTCGCACTGGCCCACACGTTCACCCAGACCGGGCCGTTCCGGCCCAAGAACGTCCGCAGGGAAGCGCCGGGACTGGTGTTCGCGGGTTCGGGAACGACTCCGGGGGTGGGCATTCCGATGGTGTTGATCTCGGGCAGGCTGGCGGCGCGCCGGGTGGACGAGGCACTGCGATGACCGACCAGGCATTGGTCGCACGCGGTTTCCGGCGCAGCGCGGCGATCACCCGCAAGCACGGCACCACCTACTGGTGGGGCACCCTGCTGCTGCCGCGGGCGCAGGCCCACGACGTGGCGGCCATCTACGCGGTCTGCCGGCTCGCTGACGACCTGGTCGACGAACAACCCGACCCGGCGCTGGCGCAACAGCATCTCGCGGCGTTCCGGAGCGCGTTCTACGCCGCCTGGGACGGGAACCCTACCGACGATGAGGTGCTCGCGGCGGCGGCCGAGGTCGTGCACCGCAGGCGGATCGCGCGGCATTGCTTCGACCGCTTCTTCGACGCGATGGCGCTCGACCTGACCCGCTCCTCCTGGGCGTCGTGGCCCGAGTTGCGTGACGGCTACATGGAGGGTTCGGCCGCGGTGATCGGCGAGATGATGATTCCGGTGCTGGAGCCAACGTCGCAGGCCGCTTTCGAACCGGCACGGTCATTGGGGTTGGCGTTCCAGCTGACCAACTTCATCCGCGACGTCGGCGAGGACCTCGACCGGGGCCGGGTCTACCTTCCACAGGACGAGTTGGCCGCGCACGGCGCCGACCCCTGGCTGCGTCGGGTGACCCCGCAGTGGCGCAGCTTTCTGGCCGCGCAGATCGTCCGCAACCGGCAGTTGTACGACGCCGCACTGCCCGGGATCGCCCTTTTGCCGCCGGCATCGGCACGGTGCGTGGCGGCCGCGCACGCGCTGTACTCGAGGATCCTGGACGAGATCGAGGCCGCCGACTACGACGTGTTCAGCGCGCGACAGCGCGTGTCGCGAGTCAGCAAGGCATGGACGGTGGCCGCCCTGATGGCCGGCCGACGGTCGGGATCGGCGGCGACGCGGCCCCTCACCGCGCGATAGCCTCGCTGCGTGCTGCTTTCCGACCGCGATATTTGCGCCCAGATCGACGCCGGGCGGGTCCGATTCGAGCCGTGGGACCCGGCCATGGTGCAGCCCAGCAGCGTCGACATTCGACTGGACAGGTTCTTCCGGCTTTTCGACAACCACAAGTACCCGGTGATCGACCCGGCCCAGGACCAGCCGGACCTGACCAGGCTGGTCGAGGTCGACCCGTCCGAGGGTTTCGTGTTGCATCCCGGAGAGTTCGTGCTGGGCAGCACCTGGGAGACCGTCACGCTGCCGGACGACGTCGCGGCCCGGGTCGAAGGCAAGTCGAGCCTGGGCCGGCTGGGGTTGTTGACCCACGCGACGGCGGGGTTCGTCGATCCCGGGTTCAGCGGGCACGTGACCCTGGAACTGTCGAACGTGGCGACCCTTCCGATCATGCTGTGGCCGGGCATGAAGATCGGCCAGCTGGCGTTCTTCCAGTTGTCGAGTCCCTCGGACAATCCGTACGGCTCGGCGAAGTACGGCTCGCACTATCAGGGCCAGCGCGGCCCGACGGCGAGCCGCAGCTTTCAGAACTTCCACCGCGCGGACGTCTGAGCCCGGCCGGTTGGTCGAGCTTGTCGAGACCCGGCTCGTCGAGACCCCATGGTCGGTGGCGGAGGGGGCTCGCCCCGAGCCAACCAGCCTCGGTCGCAGGCTCCCTCGGCGGCCAGACCCATCCACGACTCGGGACGAGCCCCCTCCACCACCTCCAGTTCCTTGCGTGGGTCGGCTGGTCGAGCCTGTCGAGACCCGAGCTCGTCGAGCCCCTTGTGGATGGTCGGTGGCGGAGGGGGCTCGCCCCGAGCCAACCAGCCTCGGTCGCAGGCTCCCTCGGCGGCCAGACCCATCCACGACTCGGGACGAGCCCCCTCCACCACCTCCAGTTCCTTGCGTGGGGCGGCTGGTCGAGCCTGTCGAGACCCGAGCTTGTCGAGACCCGGCCGGTGGTTTCGACAAGCTCAACCAACCGACGGGCTCAACCGGCGATTCGGACGAACTCCAGGTCGAAGTCCTTGCGCCAGGTCTCGCCGCGGTCGTCGGACGCCTCCCACTTGCCGGCGATCCGGTCCGGTGACACCTCGGCGCTGAACCGCTGGAACATGTCGGCGTCCTCACGGCTGAGCGTCCACAAGGCACCGTCGAAGGTCATCGCGAAGATTCGGCTGACCCCGCGCTCGTCGTGGTACAGCGCGACATAACGGTCATTGGAGTCGCTGCGACCCATCGCGATCGCGGTCTCGCTCGGGGTGCCGGTGTCGCCTCGCACCGTCCAGCGGAAGATCACGAACGCGTCCCCCAGCCACTCGATCTGGGCAGACCCCGCGTCCTCGCGATCGGGCGGCTCGAGGAACCACGCGTTCCGCATCGCCACCTGCCACGACCCGATCAGGACGTCCAGTGCCTCCATCGCGTCGCCACGCATCCCGTGCCTCCTCAATCTCGGGTAGCCAGCACCGCCTGGGCGGTGCGTCGTCCGGACAGCAGCGCGCCCTGGATCGACGCGCCCTCCACATGGTCGCCCGCGACGAACACGCCGCCGCCCAGGTCGATCGGCGGAGGCTGCATGCCCGGCGGCATCACCGGCAGGCTGTTCGGCAGTTCGTGCACGGCGAGCAGGCGCCAGTCGTCGGTGGGCGCGTCGAAGATCGCGGACGCATGCTGCCGCACCTGCTGCTCGGACGGAACCGGCCCGGTCAGTACCGCCGAACACTGCACCAGGTGCTGGCCCGCTGGTGCGTACCCGGCGGCCACGTTCGAGAGCACCGCGGTATTGACCACCGGTCCGCGACGCTCGGCGTCCACGAACAGCAGCGGTCGTTCGGTGGGGGCGACCGGAGTCGCGAACCACCAGGTCACCAGCCCGCGCATGGCGACCGCGGGCAGGCTGGTCAGTTCGGCGAGACAGGACGGGTCGACCGCGACCACGACATGCCTGGCCAGCAGTCGCTCGCCGCCGGCGAGCCGCACCTGAACACCGTCCGGCGTGCGGGAGATGCTCTGCACCGTCGACTCCGGGCGCACGTCCAGGCCCTTGGCCATCGCCTGCGGCAACGCCCGCATGCCCGCCGCCGGCACCCCCGGCGTGCGGCGCAGGAACCAGCCGACCAGCGACCGGACGAACGCAGCCGACGTCTCCCCGTCCGCGTCCGCCAGCACCCCGGCCAGGAAGACGTCCGCGACCTGCCGCAGCGGTCCGTCGAAGCCGGCCGCGTCGAACGACCGGGCGATCGAGCTATCTTTCGATCGGCTGTCCGACGCGTTCAGCCAGGCCAGGGCGCCGCGCAACTGGCTCGGCCGCAGGTAGCGGCTGCCGGCCGAGCGGACGGCGGTGACGGGATGCAACAACGGATCGGCGAGCACGGTCAGCCCTGTCTCATCACTGACCGCAAGGCCGCGCCCGAACATCTGCAGGTGCAGTTCGGCCAGGTCCACCGCGTCACGCAGTTCGGCGTAGGCGGGGTTGAGCAACTGAAAACCGCGGTCGAGCACGAAGCCGTCCACGTCGTCGGAGGTCACCCGGCCGCCCACTCGGTCGGACGCTTCGAGCACCACGACAGAGCGGCCCGCGTCAGCGAGCACCCGGGCGGCCCGAAGGCCGGCCAGCCCGGCTCCGATCACGATCACATCGGCGTCCATCAGGTCCTCCGGTCCCGGCCCGGCCACGCGGCCAACAGTCCGGACGGCGGCACCGACCAGACGTCCTCACCCGCGGCACCCCACTGCCCCAGCAGGGCGTTCGCGGCCAGCATGCCGGTGCTCGCGGCCCGTTCCATCAACGCCACCGGCAGGTCGCAGCGCACCCAGTCGCCGGCCAGCACCAGGGACGGCCACGGCGTGTGCACCCCGGGCCGCTGATCCCACGGCGACGGATCGACCAGCCCGCAGTCGTCTTCGATCAGCAGTTGGCGCGCGGTGATGCCCGCAGCCGCGGTTTCGGGCCAGACCCGGTGCAGTTCGGCGATCAGCCGCTGCTCGATGCCTTCTGTCGCTGTCAGCGCGTAACCGTGCAGTTCCACCACGGAACCCCCGGACGCCGCCGCCCAACGCGTCGCACCGGACTCGAACCGGTCCAGCACCGAGATGTTGTCCAGGGGACCGAACCCGCTGGTGCCCACGAAGGCCGGACGGTCGGCATCGACCGGACGGTCCAGCCACAGTCGCAGCACGGCGAACGGCGGCGCGTTGCGGGTGCGTGCCACCGCCGACGCCCAGTCGGAGCCGGGAGGCGCCCCGTCCCCGGCGGCCTGGGCCAGCAGGGCTCGTGCCGTTCGTGGATCGGTGGCCAGCACCACCGCGTCCGCGCTGAGCTCTTCGCCGTCGACCCTGACCGTGGCGGCTGCCGGGTCGATGCCGTCCACCCGCGTGGAGGTGCGCACCTGTACGCCCAGCGAGTGCAGGTAGCGACCCAGCGGCGCCCACAGGGCCGTGTCGTAGTCGTCGTCGGGCACGTCGAACAGCAGCCCTTCCGCCGAGCCGAGAAAGTAGGTGTGGAACATCGCCACGAGTTCGCCGGCGGCGAAGTCGGACGGGTCGGCGAAGAAGCTGCGGGCGAACACTTCGAGGGCCAGGTCGCGGGCAGCGTGCGGGAACCGCAGCCGGTCGAGGAAGTCAGCCGCTGACTCGCCGTCGTAGTGGCTGTAGCTGCCGGGAAAGCTGACCCGCACCAGTTCCAGTGCGCTGGGCAGGTCGACCTTCGGCAGGTCGCGCACCCGGAACGTGGGGCTGGCCAGCACGAAACCGAGAATGCTCCATGGCGGTGTGCGAGGAAGCGCGGTGAAAGAGTCGGTCAGGCCATCGGGCCTTGTCAACGGGTAGTCGTTGATCGGTATCAGTCGGTCGAGGGACGGATCGGCGCGGCGCAGCAGGGCCCGCAGGTTGTAGTACTGGCGGAAGAACGCGTGAAAACCGCGGCTCATCGTGCGGCCGTCCGGCAGCGGCCAGGCGCGCACCCGGCCGCCCAGGGCGGGCTGGGCCTCGATCATGGTCACCTGCACACCGCGCTCGGCGAGCACGGCGGCCGCGGCCAGGCCGGCGATGCCGCCGCCGACCACGATCGCGCTGCGCTGCCCGTGCACGCGAGCGGTGCCGCCCTGCCCCGGGTACCGGACGGCCCGCGGATCGCGGCCGGGCAGTCGTCGCCGCGGACGGCCGATCATGCGCGGTCCCGGGTGCCGACAGGATGGGTGGGGGTCTCGACAGGCTCGACCAGCGGGATGGGGGTCTGGACGGGCTTGACCGGCGGGGTGAAGGTTTCGACATACTCGGCCGGCGGGGTGAAGGTTTCGACACACTCGGCCGGCCGGCCGGGCTTGCTGCCCCTGACCACATGCAGGATTCCGCGCTGCCAACCCGAGACCGTCCGGCTCTGTACGTCGATGAAACCGACCCGGTCCAGCCGGTCGGCGAAGGCCCCCACGGTGTCGAACTCGAGCACGCTTCGCTCCAGGTAGCGGTACAGCCCGTGGTTGCCGCCGATCAGGGTGGCCAGCGGCAGGATCACCGCTTGGCAGATCGCCCGCCAGATCCGGGTGGCCCGCGGGTCGCCGGCCACCGAGTACTCCAGGGCCACCAGCGCCCCGCCCGGACGCAACGAGGCCCACGCGTCGGCCAGTGCCTGATCGCGCTGGCACGCGGGAACGTTGCGGAAGAGGTAGGCGGCCACTATGCCGTCCACCGGGCCGTCCAGTGACTGCCGCAACTCACCGGCCCGGCCCTGAGTGAACGAGACCCCGGCCGGCCATGACTTGGCCCGCGCCTGGGCGAGCATGCCCCCGGACGCGTCCACCCCGCGGATCGTGATCGCGTCGCCGAAGTGGCCCAGCAGAGCTTTCGTGGACGCCCCCGAGCCGCAGCCCAGGTCGACAAGGGCCTCGGCGTCCGGCACCAGCTCGGCCAGCGCTGCCGCAGCCAGCCTCAGGTGCCGGTGGTAGCCCGGGTTGAGCCCGACCAGAAAGTCGTAGCGGGGGGCTCCGGCGTCGAACTCGCGGGTCACGTCGGCGCTCATCCAACCTGCTTTCGGGTCAGCCGGTGCCAGACCAGCAGGGTGAGTGTGACCATTGCGAAGCCGAATCCGTAGTCCTCGATGGGTATGTCGAAGGGGAACCGGACGCCGCTGAACTGCTCCGGGTAGTAGATCACGATCGGGTCGCTCAGCTTGGTCAGCCATCCGTCCACCCAGATCTGGAAGAAGAACACCAGGGCCATCGCGATCCAGTACTGGGCCGTGCGCAGAATGCCGGTGCGCAGCCAGAGGAACTCCAGCGCCAGCACTCCCACCACGGCAGTGAGGGTGAACAGTGTGTACTCACCCATGCTCGCGCCGTTCGCGCAGCCGGCGCAGCACCGTTCCGACCGCCTCATAGGTCAGCAGCCCGCAGATCGGAATGACGATGAAGAAGACCAGTTCCTCCAGCGGCATCACCCACAGGTGCACGCCGCTGATGTATTCGGGGTTGTAGGTCCAGTGCAGCCGGATGATACCGACCAGGTCCCAGACGACGAACACCAGCACGGTGGGCAGCAGGGCGAGCAGCATCAGCCGCCAGCGGGCGTACACCCGGGCCTCCAGCACCAACTCCAGCGGAAGCGTGATGAGCAGGCAGCCAGCCATCAGCAACAGGTACTGAAACTGATGCATCGTCCCCCCGTCAAAGGTTTGTCCAACCTTAGCGGGGCGGCGAGCGGCTCAGTCCAGCACGCTCTGGATGGACGCTGACGGCAGGTCGCCGAACGCGTCCGACACGCCCGCGCAGGTGATCGCGCCGCCGACCACGTTGAGGCCCAGCGCAAGCGGCCGCGACTGGTCACAGGCCTGCCGCCAACCCTTCTCGGCCAGTTGGACGGCGTACGGCAACGTGGCATTGGTGAGTGCCCAGGTGGAGGTGTTCGGCACCGCGCCAGGCATGTTGGCCACGCAGTAGAACACCGAGTTGTGCACGGTGAAGGTGGGGTCGGCGTGGGTGGTGGCGTGCGAATCCTCGAAGCAGCCGCCCTGGTCGATCGCCACGTCGACCAGCACGGAGCCCGGCTTCATGGCGGCGACCATGTCGTTGGTGACGAGCTTCGGCGCCTTCGCCCCGGGAATCAGCACGGTGCCGATCACCAGATCCGCGGCCAGCACCTGTTCGCGCACGCTGAGTGCCGTCGACACGATGCCCTGGATCCGGTTGTCGTAGCGCCAGAAGGTCATCCGCAACTTCTCGAGATCGGTGTCCAGAATGGTGACGCTGGCCCCCATGCCGAGGGCGATGTTGGCCGCGTTCTGCCCGGCCACGCCACCACCGAGCACGACCACCTTGGCGTTCGGCACGCCGCCGACGGCCCCCATCAGCACCCCCCGGCCGCCCTGGGCCCGCATCATCGCGTGCGCGCCGACCTGCGGGGCGAGGCAGCCCGCCACCTCCGACATCGGGTAGAGCAGGGGCAGCATGCCGGTCGGCAACTGGACGGTTTCGTAGGCGATCGCGGTGGTGCCGCTGCGCACCAGTGCCTCGGTCAAAGGACGATCGGCGGCCAGGTGCAGGTAGGTGAACAGCAGCAGGTCGTCGCGCAGAAAGCCGTACTCGGACTCGATCGGCTCCTTCACCTTCATCACCATCTCGCCGGCGGCCCAGGTGGCGGCCGCGTCCGCAAGGATGGTGGCGCCCTGGGCGACGAACTCCTCGTCACTGATGGACGACCCGGCGCCGGCGCCGGCCTGAATGAACACCTCATGGCCGCGGCGGACCAACTCGTGCACGCCGACCGGGGTGATCGCCACCCGGTACTCGTGATTCTTGACCTCGCTCGGCACTGCGATCTTCATGGCGGTTCCTCGGCAGCTCGGCCCGTGGGTGTGGGCTGTGGTGCCGGGCTCACTCGTGCTTGCCGTCGTACCCGGCGTCGGTCACGGCCGAGTCTAGGGTTCCGCGGCCTAGGCTGCAGGAATGCTGACCTGGTCCGAACTGGCCGCCCGGACACTGGCCCGGCAGTTCCCGGCAGACGCAGCGTCCGACGATGTCGCGGGCCTGATCGGGCGGGTCGGGCCGATCCAGTCGCAAACCGCGCGATCGGTCTTTCTCGCGGCCGCAGCCAGAACCCCAGGGGCAACCCGGGCGCAGGTCACGGAGGCGTACGAGTCGTTCGCCATCGTCCGCGGCAGCAACCTGCGCGGCACCGTGCACACCAGTACCGCGGCTATGCACCCGCTCCTGGAGGCCACCACCAGGATCGGCCAGCGCAACCTGTGGCAGCGTTCGCTCCGGCTCGACGAGCGCACCCTCGAGGACGTCTGGGCAGGCATCGAGGAGTTCGCCGCCGACGAGTGGCGCACCCCGGCCGAACTGGCCGAGCACCTGCACCGCTGGCTGGCAGAGCACGACCCCGGCGCGGCACCTGCCTTCGCCGGAGACTCCGGACGCTACTTCGCCTTCGGTCACGGTGGCCTGATCAGGCGCCCGCTGAAGGGCGACTGGGCCGGGCAGGGTGCGCCGGGGTATCGCACCGCGAGCACCGTGATCGGTGACCGCACAGCGGTGCTGGCGGCGCCGGGCGCCGCGGTGGACGCGCTGCTGGCGCGCCAGCTCCGGGCCGCCGGCCCGCTCAGCCGCAACGACCTCGCCTGGTGGTCGGGGATCGGCCTGACCAGGGTGGACGCTGCCCTGGACCGGCTCGCACTCACTGCCGAGGAGGGCCCGGACGGTCGGCGCTACGTCGACCTGGCGGACGCCCCGGCGCCGATCGACCTGCGCGGCGTCCGGCTGCTGCCCGAGTTCGACGCGCTGTTCTGCGCCTTCGAGCCGGCCGCTCGCACGCGCTTCGTCGACGCCGCGCACTACGAGGTGCTTTGGAAGCAGCAGAACGGTCAACTGCTCGCCCCGGTGCTGGTGGACGACCGGTTGCACGGCCACTGGCGGCTGGACGGCCCCGCCAAGCGCCGCAGCCTGACGGTCACGCTGTATCCGGGTGCCCGCCGGTTGCGCGCCGGTGAGTTCGACGAGCCCGTCCGCGCACTCGAGGCGGCGCTGGGAATCACCGTGGCGCAACTCGTCCTGGCCTGAGGGTGGTTTGCGTCAGAGCCGTGAGAACTTACCGCGCGGCTGCACCGTTCGCCGGTGCATGACGCCTAAACTCCCGCCCAATCGGCGACGACGGCGCGCCGTGGAACAGGAGAGCACGGTGAGTTCTGCGAACGAATCCCCGGGTCCGGACGACCCGGAACGACACCTTTCAGCGCACCACAATCCGCTGCCGGAGCTCTCGGGCGACACAGCCCGGCCGATCAGCCAGGCGGACCTGGAGCGCGTGCACGGCTCGGAACAGTTCGCCACGTTGCGCGGCAACTTTCGCAGCTTCGCATTTCCGATGACGGCGGCGTTCATGGCCTGGTACTTCGCCTACGTCCTGCTGTCGACCTACGCGCACGAGTTCATGTCAATTCCCCTGCTCGGCTACTTGAACGTGGGCCTGATCATGGGCCTGCTGCAGTTCGTCACCACGTTCGGCATCACCTGGCTCTACGTGCGGCACGCCAACCGCAACCTGGATCCGCTGGCCACCGAGTTGCGCGACGAACTCGAAGGGGGTGCCCACCATGCAAATGGGTAACCCGATCCTGAACATCGGCATCTTCGCCATCTTCGTCGTGATCACCCTGATCATCGTGATCCGGGTGGCCACGGGTTCGAGCAAGAGCGCGACCGACTTCTACGCCGGCGGACGATCCTTCGACGGCCGGCAGAACGGCATCGCGATCGCCGGGGACTACCTGTCGGCGGCATCCTTCCTGGGCATCGCCGGGGCCGTCGCGGTCTACGGCTACGACGGCCTGCTCTATTCGATCGGCTTCCTGGTCGCCTGGCTGGTGGCCCTGCTGCTGGTCGCCGAGCCGCTGCGCAACACCGGCAAGTACACGATGGCCGACGTGCTCAGCTTCCGGATGCGGCAGCGTCCGGTGCGCACCGCGGCCGCCACGTCCACGATGGCCGTGTCGTTCTTCTACCTGCTGGCCCAGATGGCGGGCGCCGGCGGCCTGGTGGCGCTGCTGCTCGGCATCACCGACAAGACCCAGCAGGGTTTCGTGATCGCTCTGGTCGGCGTGCTGATGATCGTCTACGTGCTGGTCGGCGGCATGAAGGGCACCACCTGGGTGCAGATCATCAAGGCGGTGCTGCTGATCCTCGGCGCCGGGGTGATGACCGTGATGGTGATGTTCCACTACAACTTCAACCTGTCCTCGTTGCTGGGTGCGGCCGCGGAGGCCAGCCCGGATGGGACCAAGATCCTTCAGCCGATGTTGCAGTACGGCAAGGATCCGCTGAGCTTCGTGTCCTTGTCGATCGCGCTGATCTTCGGTGCGGCCGGCCTGCCGCACGTGCTGATGCGGTTCTACACGGTACCCACCGCGAAGGAGGCGCGCCGTTCGGTGTCCTGGGCGATCGGCCTGATCGGGGCGTTCTACCTGTTCACCCTGATCCTCGGATACGGCGCCGCGGTCTTCGTGGGCAAGGACGCGATCCTGGCCGCACCGGGCGGGGTGAACGCGGCCGCTCCCGCCCTGGCATACAAACTGGGTGGCGAGCTGCTGCTCGGCATCATTGCGGGCGTCGCTTTCGCGACCATTCTGGCGGTGGTGGCCGGCCTCACCATCACGGCCGCCGCCTCGTTCGCCCACGACATCTACAACTCGGTGTTGAAGGACGGCAAGGCGCCGCCGGAGCAGGAGGTCCGGGTGGCCCGGATCACCGTGGTGGTGATCGGTGTGATCTCGATCATCGGCGGCATCGCCGCC
Source organism: uncultured Actinomycetota bacterium (assembly GCA_963697765.1). Taxonomy (GTDB): domain Bacteria; phylum Actinomycetota; class Actinomycetes; order Propionibacteriales; family Propionibacteriaceae; genus Micropruina. The sequence goes on along the minus strand of CAVOPC010000002.1, from coordinate 333,275 downwards.
AACGGTCAGAACGTGGCCTTCCTGGTCTCGCTGGCGTTCGCGGTCGCGGCCAGTGCGAACCTGCCGTCGATCCTGTACTCGCTGTACTGGAAGCGGTTCAACACCCGGGGCTCGCTCTGGTCCATCTACGGCGGCCTCGTTTCTGCGGTGGTGCTGATCGCCTTCTCGCCGGTGGTTTCGGGGTTGAAGTCGTCGATGTTCCCGACGGTGAACTTCGCCTGGTTCCCGCTCACCAACCCGGCGCTGATCTCGGTACCGCTCGGCTTCTTCCTGGGCTGGCTCGGCGCGGTCACGTCGAAGGAGTTCAACGCCCAGAAGCAGGCCGAGATGGAGGTGCGTTCGATGACCGGTGCGGGCGCCGAGAAGGCAGTCATGCACTGAACCGAATCGCCGGGCGCCCGCCGACGGTGGCGGGCGCACGGTGGTTGGGCGGGTCGATCGAACTTTGGCCGCATCACCAGGTGGGCCGGGCGCTCTTCTGGCTGGAGGGGCAACGGCGCAGTGCACGACGCCCCGGCCGGCCTCGCCCGTCCCCCGAAAGGCCGGCCCGCCGGTGCGTCGTGCACCTTGCGTTCCCCCGGAAGCCGCACCGCCGATTCGCCCCCCAGCACCTCGGGATCAGCGACTTCAACGACTAGGAGCAGTGCCCTGCGGTCCTGATACAGCACGTATCGGGAAAGTTCTGGGTCGGCGGCGACGGCGTGCAGACAGTGAGTGGGTTTCGCCACCGAGTGCTGTGGCAAAACCCACCCGCTGTGGTCAGGCCCCGACCCAGACCGTGGTGTCGGCCGGCAACTGGCCGTCGACCAGGTCGCCCGAGGCGAGCAGCAACTCGCCGGCAGGCAACGCGATCGGATCGGGGCCGAAGTTGGTCCAACTCTGGAAACCGGCCCCGCCACTTCTGGACGGGCGGGCGTAGGCCAGCACCTGCTCAGGCGTATCGAGCCATTGCAGCGTTCCGTCACCGAGTTCGGCCAACTGCCGCCGCAGGCCCAGAGCCGTCCGGTAGAGCTCGAGCGTCGAGTCCTCCTGACCGTCCTGAACGTCCGCAGCCAGTTCCGCCCAGTCCTTCGGCTGAGGCAGCCACGGCTCGGCGCCACCCTCGGGCGAGAAGCCGAAGGACTGCCCGTCCGCCGTCCAGGGCAGCGGCACCCGACAGCCGTCCCGGCCCTTGTCGGTGCCGCCCGACTGAACCCAGATCGGGTCCTGCAGCGCCTCGGCGGGGATGTCCTCCGCCTCGGGCAGCCCGAGTTCCTCGCCCTCGTAGACATAGGCGCTACCGGGCAGTCCGAACATCATCATCGCGGCCGCGCGGACGCGTCGACGGCCGAGGTCGAAGTCCGCCGGCCGCCCCTCGAAGTGGTGAAGGTTGCGGGCCATGGGGTCGAGGCCGACCTGCTCGCGGGCGTACCTCGACACGGGGCGGGCCACGTCATGATTGCCGAGCACCCAGGTGGGCGGGGCGCCCACTGCGGCGTGTGAGGCAATCGTGGAGTCGATCACCGCGCGCAGCTTGCCGGGCTGCCACGGAGCCATCAGAAAGTCGAAGTTGAAGGCGGTGTGCAGCTCGTCCGGGCGCAGGTAGGCAGCCAGCCGGTGCGCACGACCGACCCAGATCTCGCCGCAGAACGCCCGGGACGGCGTGTATTCATCAGCGATCGCGCGCCAGCTGCGGAAAATGTCGTGCACGCTGGGCTGGTCCCAATGCGGGTGGTCGTGCTCGGCCTCCTCCTCGAGGGGGAACGCCAGGCCGTTCAGATCGGGCAGCGCCCAGTCCTTCTCCAGGCCGTGCGCCACGTCGATCCGGAACCCGTCCACGCCGCGGTCGAACCAGAACCGCAGGGTCTGCTCGAACTCGGCCTTGATGTCGTCGTTGCGCCAGTTGACGTCCGGCTGCTCGGGGGCGAACAGGTGGAGGTACCACTGGCCGTCCTCGACACGGGTCCACGCCGGACCGCCGAAGGTGCTTTGCCAGTCGTTGGGCGGCAACTCGCCCGCGGCGCCGCGTCCGTCGCGGAAGATGAAGCGGTCGCGCTCGGCGGATCCCCGCACCGCAGCCAGAGCCTGCTGGAACAGTGGGTGCTGGTCGGAGGTGTGGTTCGGCACGATGTCGATGATCACCTTGATGCCGGCCGCGTGCGACTCGTCGATGAGCGCGTCCGCCTCGGCGAGCGTGCCGAAAACCGGCTCAATGTCGCGATAGTCGCTGACGTCATAGCCGGCGTCCTTCATCGGCGAGGGGTACCACGGGCTGATCCAGATCGCATCGACACCGAGCGCGGCCAGGTAGGGCACCTTGCTGCGCATGCCTGCGATGTCGCCCACGCCGTCGCCGTTCGCGTCGGCGAAGCTGCGTGGGTAGATCTGGTAGACCACCGCGTGCCGCCACCAGTCGTCCCCTGCGTTGCGCCCGTCCATTTCGCTCCTTTACCGGTATAGTTTGTACCGGTAAAGATAGTGGCCGCGCAACGGCGGTGCAAATCACTGGAGATGAACGGAGTTTCGTGCCACGGGTCACCCTGCAGTCGATCGCCGACCGGGTCGGAGTCAGCCGGATGTCGGTGTCGAACGCGTTCTCCAGGCCCGACCAACTGTCGGCCGAACTGCGTGAGCGCATACTCGCGGTCGCCGCCGAACTTGGCTACACCGGCCCCGATCCGTCGGCACGGTCGCTGGCCACCGGTATGTCCGGCTCGATCGGCGTGTTGTGGACGCAGCCCCTGCGGCTCGCCCTGTCCGACCCGGTGACGGCAGGATTTCTCGGTGCGGTCGCCGACGAACTCAGCGCCGACGGCCTGGCGATCACCATGCTGCCGCCCACCACCCCCGCTCACGACGTGGCCATGGACGCGGCGATCGCCTACTCGTGCGACCCGAACGCGGCGTCCGTCCAGTGGTTGCGGCGTCGCGGGGTGCCCGTGGTCGGGGTCGACATGAACTGGGCAGGTGGTGCCCGGGTGACCGTGGACGATCGCGGCGGCACCCGCCGCGCAGCCGCCCACCTGGTTGGACTGGGGCACACCCGGATCGCCGTGCTGACGCCGCGCGTGGCCGGTGGCTCGGAGCCCCGGGTGCTGGCCGAACGGATGGGCGGCTGGTTCGAGGGCCTGAACGGGGTGAAGCCGGTGGTCAGTTTCGTCGACGTGTTCGGTGACAACCGCCCGAACGTGGTCGACCTGCTGCAACGGCACCGGCCGACCGCTGTGTTGTGCATCTCGGACCTGATCGCCGCCGACGTGCTGGGTGCGGCGGCCGATCTGGGCCTGCGGGTGCCCACGGACCTCTCTGTGGTCGGCTTCGACGACCATCCGGTGGCAGCCGGCCTCGGCCTGACCACCGTCGCCCAGGACGTCGACGCCAAGGGTCGGGCGGCGGCGCAGTTGATCAGGCAGACCCTGGCGCGGCGGGGCGACCCGCAGGTGCCGCGGCCGGCCGACATCGAGTTGCCGGTGCATCTGGTGCTGCGGCAGACCACCGGTCCGGCGAGGCCGATGACCGGACGGGTCGAGTCGCCTGGGTCGTAGCGGCCCGACCCGGCTCTCCGACTTAGACCCGGCCCTCCGACTAGGGTCGGCCCATGGACGCACCTCCTGCCGCGAAGCCTGCCGGCCCGCACCCGGGTGGGCCCGCTCGTGCCGGGCGGCTGCGGTGGGTGGTGATCGGTGTGCTGGTGGTGGTGCTGGCGGGCCTCGGCGGAGTTTGGGGTTGGCGCGCCGTCACCGACCAGACCGCGGTCGCTGCGACGCTCGCCGAACAGGTCGCCCACGACCTCACCGAGCGAACCATCACCGACGGCGCCTTCGGCAGCACAGCCGGTCCGGCCGAACAGGCCGACCTCGTCGCAACCCTCAAGGGCATGGGCACGCTGCGTCCGGTGATCACCGTCGATGCGCTGCGACTGGACGACGACCAGCGCAGCGGCACCGCACGGCTGCGCGCCGAGTGGACGATCCACCGTGGCAAGCCGACGTGGATCCAGGACGCCTACGTCCGGCTCGTCCGCGGCCGGGACGGATGGACGGCGGTGTGGAGCCGCGATCTGATCGCGTCCGGCCTTGAGTCCGGGGACCGACTGCGGGCAGTCCGGCTGGCACCTGAGCGGGGTGAGGTGATCAGCGCGGACGAGCAGCGGCTGGCCTGGAACCAAGACGCCAAGCAGGTCGGCCTGGACAAGTCACTGGTCGAGCCGGCCGAGCAGCCCGCCGCCGCCCGCGCCCTCGCCCGGGCCGTGGACATCGATCCCGACGGCTACGCCGCGAAGGTGGCGGCCTACGGCCCGAAGGCGTTCGTAGAGGCGATGGTGGTTCCGGCCGTCGGAAGCAACGGGTGGGCGAGTGTGGCCAGGGCGCGGGGCGTCGACGGCGTCCGGGTGTTCGATGTCGTCCGGCCGCTGCCGATGTCGAGCGACTTCGCCCGTCCGCTGCTGGGCAGTGTGGGGGAGGCCACCGCCGAGATCATCAAGGCTTCGGGCGGAAGCATCAGAGAGGGCGACCTGGTCGGCGTGAGCGGCCTGCAGAAGGCCCGCAACGAGCAGTTGATGGGGGTCACCGGTTTCGTGGTCCAGGCGTACCCGGACGGCCACGTCGAGCAGGCCCGGGAGCTGTTCCGCGTACCGGCGGTGGACGGGCTGCCACTGAGGGTGACCCTCGTGGCGGCGTGGCAGCGCAGGGCGGAGGCGATGCTCGGCAGTACCGGGCGTCGCGCGCTCGTCGCGATCCGGCCCTCCGACGGTGCGGTGCTGATGCTGGCCAGCACCGCGGACACCGACACGGCGACCAGCCGTCAGGTCTATCCGGACGCGTTCGCCCCGGTGACCGTGCCGGCGAAGACCCGTCCGGGTGGTCTCGACGACGCGGTTGCCGCACTCGGGCTGGACGGACCCGCGGGCATCGGGGTCGCGGTGCTGCTCGCCGACACCGAGGACGGCACCCTGCGGCTGTCGACGTACGCACTCGCCGCGGCCATGGCGTCGGTCGGCCGCGGCGAAAGCATCCGCCCGCACCTGTTCGCCGAGGAGCCCCAACCCAGCGTCGAGGACGGCCTCACCGACGACGAGATCGCGGCGATCCGGGCGGCGATGCGTTCGGCTACGGCTTCGGGGCCGCTTAAGGTGCTGGCCGGACTGTCCGGGCCGAAGCCGCTCGCCGCCGGGGACGGCACCTTGTGGACCGTCGTGCTGCACGGTGACCTCGTGGTCGCCGGGTACGACGCGGACGGCCGCTCGGCGGCTCAGGTGGCTCGCTTCCTTCGGACGGTGCACGGCTGAGCCACCTAGACTGACCGCATGCGTCGCCTCGGAGTGCTGACCGTTCTGGTGCTGTTGAGTGCCTGTGCATCGGGGGTTCCGGGGGCTTCCCCGAGCCCTAGCGACAGCCGGTTCGGCACCACGGAGCCGATGCCGTCGATGAGTGCCCCGTCCGGCACCCCGGCGTCGGTGTCGGCCGCGCGGATGGAAGCGATCCGACAAGACCTGACGGGCCGTGGCGTCGACACCGGCCAACTCGCCGTGGTGAGCGCCGAGAGCGTCACCTTCAACGACGGTTCACTCGGCTGCCCCCAGCCCGGCGTCCAGTACACCCAGGCGCAGGTGAACGGCATGCGCGTGGTCGTCCAGGCCGGCGGACGCACCTACGACTACCGGTTCGGCGCGTCCGACACCCCGATGTTGTGCGAGCAGCCCGGCCCCCGGGCCACCGAATCCACCCGCTGACCGAGCCTTGCGGCTCGACCGACCTACCAACGCAACGACGCCCCCGGGAAACCCGGGGGCGTCGATGTTTGAAGCGTGACCGTCAGGGCTTCGGCAGCAGCAGTGCCTCGTCCTTGCCGGACTTGTTGTCGAGCACCACGACCATGGTGCCGAGCGGCTTCTGCGCCTCGACCTGAGCCGGATCGATGCTCAGCGTCACCTTCTTCGAACCGTTCACCGGAACCGTCTCGTAGGCGCCGTTGCTGATCGCCAGGTTGAACGGATCGTACGTGGCGATGTCGTCGAACTCGTCGTAGGCGGCGGTGTTCAACGCGTTGTAGCTGGCCACCGTGTAGTCGAACGCCCCACTGTCGGAGTCGATACCCAACTGGCTGGCATCAACAGGCAGCAGGATGGTGCTGCTGTCGGTGGGCGCCTGCGCGTTGTAGCCGGACGAATCCAGTGCTTTGGTGTGCAGGTTGTAGACGAACACCTCGGTGATGCCGTTGGAGTCACCGGTCCGAAGATCGCCGGAGTCCGCACTGAACACGAGCGAAGTCGGGTGCGCCGTCCCGATCGACGTCGATCACCACGTCGAACTCGGTCGTGGCGGCGTTCGACCAGCGGGTCCAGTTGTTCACCGCGAAGACCAGAAGCTGGTCACCGCCGATGTCGAACGACTGCACGCCAGCCGCGCGCAGGTCGAAACCGCTGCCCGTCGCCGGGTCGACGTCCTTGCGTGTCCGTCGAGGCCCCAGGTGTAGAAGTCGGCGAGTCGCCGCCAGCGCACCCTTGGGGTTGGTCAGCGTCACGTCCACCTTGTTCGGGGTCGGCTCGACCGTGGTTTCGGTGGGGGTCGGCGACGGTGACGTGGTGGTTTCGGTGGGGGTCGGCGACGGTGACGTGGTGGTTTCGGTCGGCGACGGCGACGGTGACGTGGTGGTCATCGTCGATGACGGCGACGGCGAGCCGCCCTCGTTCGGCTTCGTGCCGTTGACCTTGACGTCCGGCTTGCCGGCACCGGTGAACACGCCGCTCTGGCTGGCCGCCACCCTTGCCTGGGCCCGCGGCACCATCAGGTACGGAACCCGCAGGGTGCCCTTGCCGTTGGTCGAGATCTTGATGTTGCCCGAGACCTCGTAGAAGCTGAACTGGTCGGTACCGGCCAGCGAGGTGCCGACGGAGGAGCCCTTCACCTTCAGGGTGACGTAGACCGAACGGCTGCTCTTGGCCGGAACCACCAGGAACTTGCGGCTGAAGCTGACCGAGGCCGGCCGGGACTGGCTGGTCTTGGCGTTGCTCAGCGCGAAGAGGCCCGCTTGCTTGCCCTTGTTCACCAGGGTCAGCTTCTTGACGCCGGTGTAGCTGGAGCTGAACTCGTGGAAGCCGTAGCTCAGGGTTGCCTCGGAGACCTTGCCCGCGGCGGTCTTGTAGGTGTCGCCGATGGCGTAGATGGACGTCTTGACGACCTGCTTGGCATCGACCAGGCCGCCGCCGAGGGTGAGCCGGTAACCGGCCACATTCGCCGGATCGGCGGTGCTGACCAGGGCTGCGGCGATCTGGTTGGAGTTCCACTTCTTGTGCGCCTGGCGGGCCAGGGCTGCGACGCCGGTGACGTGCGGGGCCGCCATCGAGGTGCCCGAGAGCACCTCGGAGCCGGATCCGGTACCCACCGCGACGGACGAGATGCTGACACCTGGAGCGGAGATCGACGGCTTCAGGCCGCTGTCACCAGTTGCGCGGGCCGCCGGAGCTGAACGAGGCGTAACCCTTGAAGGTGGGGTTGGCCAGGGGCGCGGCGACCATGGTGAGCGGCTTGCCGTTGGCGGCCACCAGTGCCGGACCGTCGGCTGCTGCGCACACCGAGGAACGGAATGGTGACGGTGTAGGGGGTGCCGTCGTCGGGGTTGCTGGTGATCTCGCCCTCATAGGGCGGGTAGCTGTCGGCGTTGTTCACCATGATCACGGCGTCGGCGCCGGCCTGCTGGCCGAAGATCGCCTTCGCCACCCGGGCGCAGGTGCCCCGGTTGACCACCGCGACCTGCAAGGGTGCCATCGGGCGCGGTGATGCCGGCGTTCGGTGAACGACGCCACGTCGCAACCCAGTGAGTTGGTGTTGACGATCTCGTACGGGCCGGTCGGCAGCGTGGCCCCGTTGGCGTTGACGGCGTCCATCGTCGTGCCGTTGAAGCTCAGCTTGGCGCCCGGGAAGGAGGCCGTCGGAATCGACCGCGGCCACGCTGATCACGCCGCGTGCGCGGCGGGCGAACCGGTGATGTACGGGTTCGGCCCGCGTTGCCGGCCGAGGCGACGACGACGACGCCGGCCGCCTGCGCGTTCTGCGCGGCGATCGAGTCGGAGTCATCGGCGGTACCGAAGGACGAACCGAGGGACATGTTGATCACGTCCAGCTTGTGCGCCACGGCCCAGTCGATGGCCTCGGTGACCACGTCGGTTGAGCCCTCGCAGCCGAACACGCGAAGTCGCGTACAGGTCCGCCTTGGGGCGACGCCGGGCCCGACCTTGAACGACTTGCGCGGCGTGGAGGTGTTGTACGGACCGGTGTACGAGGTGCCGTCCTCGTTCACGCCGCCGCCCGCCGCCGTGCCGGCCACGTGCGAGCCGTGACCCTGGCAGTCCAGCGGGTTCGCGTCCGGATGAGGCACCGGCTGGTAGTTCGCGCTGCCCGGGTCGGCGTTGTAGTCGTCGCCGACCAAGTCCGCGCCGCCCTTGACCCGCGGCGCGTTGGGACCGAACAGGGCGGGATCGGCGGGTGCGGTCTCGTTGGCGTGGGCCGCCTCGTAGGCCGCGGCCGTGCCGGGGCCGCCGGAAGTCGGCGTGGGTGTAGTCGATGCCGGTGTCGATGATGCCGACCTTGACGCCCTCACCGCGGAACTTGCTGTTCTGCCACACACCCGGAACGCCCAGGAACGGCACGCTCACGGTGTTGTTGAGCGTGTACCTGGGTACCGCCTTGATCGCCTGGACGCCGTCCAGTTGCGAGACCGCCCGGACCTGCTTGATCGGCAGCGTCACCCGCATGCCGTTGTAGGCCGATTGCATCTGGGAAAGCACTTTGCCGCCACGGTCCTGGATCTCGGACTTGACTCGATCCTGGGACTTCTTCAGTCCGGCGCGGATCTGCGAAACGCGGGCGGCGGAAAGCTCGCCGTCGGTTCTGCCCTGGACGGCGGCGACAGGATCGCCGGTCATCTCGACCATGACGGTGACCTTGGAGTCCTTGTCGGCATAGCGGGGGACGAACTTGGAGTCGATCCTGCCCTTGTCGGCTGTGTTATCGAAGCGATCGACGCCGGTGTCGGCGTAGGCGAGTGTGGGTACCGTCAGGGCTAGTGCGCCCGTGGCGATCAGTAGTTTCCGGCGTAGCAAGGTGTGGGCCAGCCTTTCTGCAAATGGGTGCGTCGGAAGGAAGAAGTGTGGCCTCCCGAGGGTGAGGGTACGTAGGGGTCCACCCGGGAGTCAACGGATCCCACAGTGGGACTTCAGCCACTCCTCAGTCGAATCTTGGAAATGCGTGCCGTGATGAATTGTTCAGCGGACGGCCGGATCATCAGTCACCGACTGGGCGCCGACCCGCAGTTCCATGCCGGCGAGCGTGTGACTGAGCCACGGTGGCCGCGGGAGCGTACGGCGGCGAGCGCGGTGACCACGAGGAAGGCCGGCGTGAGCAGCACGATCGGGTTCAGCGCACTGCTCAGCATCAGGTTTCCTCGGACGCCGCTGATGAACTAACGATTCGGTCACGGACGATGCCGGGCCGCTGCGGCACCGGGTCGAGGTGCACGGCCTCCTCACCCAGCGTCCGGCCGCGGGTCAGCACCAGCACGCCCTGGACGGCGGCCGGATTCAGGCAGAGCCAGTCGGTGAGCGTCTGGATCTGCAGCAGGTAGGACGCCACGCACAGGGGTCGGGATGGCCCTGCGCGGCCGGGCATGATCCAATTGGGTTTCCCCGGCCGGTGGACGACACCTGGCCGGTCCCGCGACAAGGAGTCCATGAAACCGCCAAGCGACACCCACGCCCAGCGCATCCGCACCCTGACCTCGGAGGTGCAGCGGTTGCGCGACTGGGCCGGCGGTGACCTGTCCAGGGTGGGCCGGGTGGCGGACGCACTGGTCGAACTGACCGCGCAGCGGCTCGCCGGGCACGCCTGGGGCGAGGCCGCCGCCGGTGCCCAGGAGGCCGTTCTGTTGTCCGCCAAGGCGCTGGCCCAGCACGGTCCGGTGGGTCCCTACACGCCGCAGCCGGACGCCGTCCGTTCGGTGACCGCACTGGTGCACTTGGCGGTGATCCAGTCCGCGGCAGGCCTGATCGAACCCGCGGGACAGACCTTGGCCGCCGCCTTCGGGCTGCGCGACCAGCTCAGCCGGCTCGACCTGGACGCCGGGTTGCGGCCCGCGACCGTCGCCTGGGCGTTGCTGGTCTGGGCGCGGGTGGGGCTGGCGGCGGGGGAAACCGCCGCGGCCAACGCCCGAGCCGACGCGGCCGCGTCCGTCATCGCCGACGAGGGCTGGGTGGATCTCGACGTCGACCGGTTGGTGTCGGACGCGCGGTGGGCGGCCGGGTGGCCCGAGCCCGCGGTCGAGTACCTGCTGCGGGCGGTGGAGCGCTACGACGACCAGGCGCTGGCGGCGCTGCGGCAGCCCGCGGCGCTGCCCCCCGCCCTGCTCGACCGGCTGAGTGAGCCACTGTTCGGGCTATACAGCGCCGCCGCGGACCGGCTGCTGGTGATCGGCGCGCCCGGGCTGGCGTTGACCCTGCGCAGGCGGCTGGTCGACCTGCTGGGCACCCTGGCCGTCCGCAAGCCCGACCTGCAACCGCTGCTGGTGGTCGCACTCACCGATCTGGCCGACGACCTACGCGGCACCGGGCGGGCGGCCGAGGCAGCCGATGTGGGGGACCTGGCCACCTCGATCGCCGGCGAGGACGACGCCGATCGTCCCGCGGCCCGGGCCCGGACACCCTTGGGTGCGCACACGTCCTGGTCCCCGCTCGCACCCGACGCGGCCTTCGGGGTGATCAGCGGCGCGAGTGGGACCGCCAAGGGACGGCTGGCCGCACTGCGCGGCCCCGCAGACGCCGAGGAGCAGCAGCGCCGGGTCGCCGCCGAGGCCGAGTTGGCGCAGCGGGCCGAAGCGGACGCGGAGGCCGCCCAACTGCGCGCCGGTCAGGCCGAGCGGCAGCGGGCCGAGCAGGAGCGGCTGGCGGCACAACAGGCGGAAGAGGCACGGCTCGCGGTCGAGAAGGCTGCCCAGGCGGCCGAGGTCGAACGGCTGGCCAAGCAACGCCGGCGAGCGGAGCGCAAGGCCGAGCACGAGTTGCAACTGGAGCGCGAGAAGGCCGAGCGCGAGGCGGCCCTGAGGGCCAGGGTGCGCGACGAGCCGGACGCCGAGCGGGCCGAGCGCGAAGAACTGGAGAGGCTGGCCGCGGAGCTTGCGGACCTCGAGGCGCAAGAGGCGCTCAGGGCCGAACGCGAGGCCGCGGAGTTGGCCGAGCTCGAGCGCCAGTTGGCTCTCGAGGCGGAGGTTCCGCTCGAACAGGGTGCGGACGACGTTGAGGTCACCGAGGTCACCGAGCCAGAGGCTGCCGACGAGGCGCAGCGGGTCGCCGAGGCGGAGCGGGAGCGCCTGCTGGCCGAGGAGGCCGAGCTCGAACGCGCCGCCGTCGCGCAAGCGGAACTGGACCGGCAGGCTGCGGAACGGGAGGAAGCCGACCGGCTGGCCGTCGTGGCCGCGGAGGCCGAACGGCAGCGCGTGGAGGCGGAGCGCCGCGCCGCTGAGCGGGCCGAAGCCGAGCGGGTGGAGGCTGACCGGGCTGAGGCCGAGCGGTTGCTCATGGAGCAGGCCGAGGCTGATCGGGTGGCTGCGGAGCGGGCCGAGCAGGAGCGTCTGGACGCGGAGCGTGTGGAGCGCGAGCGTGCGGACGCGGAGCGGCAGGCTGCCGAGCAGGCCGAGCAGGAGCGTGTCGAGCGCGAGCGTGCCGAACGTGAGCGGCAGGCTGCCGAGCAGGCCGAGCAGCAGCGTGTTGAGGGCGCCCGAGCCGAGGCTGAGCGGCAGGTTGCCGAACAGGCCGAACGGGAACGCTTGGAACGTGAGCGGGTCGAAGCCGAGCGCGGTGCCGAGCGGGCCGAAGCCGAGCGTCAGGCGCGAGCCGAACGTTTGAGGCCGAGCGGCAGGCGGCGGAGCAGGCCGAGGTCGAGCGGTTGGCTGCTGAACAGGCCGAACGAGAGCGCCAAGAGGCTGAGCGAATCGCGTCCGAGCGTGTGGAGGCAGAGCGCCTAGAGGCGGAGCGTGCGGAACGCGAGCGTGCCGAAGCCGAGCGGCAGGCTGCCGAGCAGGCCGAGGCTGAGCGTCAGGCTGCCGAGCGGGCCGAGGCTGAGCGTCAGGCTGCCGAGCGGGCCGAAGCCGAGCGTTTAGAGGCCGAGCGGCAGGCGGCGGAGCAGGCCGAGGTCGAGCGGTTGGCTGCCGAGGAGGCCGAACGACAGCGCCAAGAGGCTGAGCGTCTTGAAGCCGAGCGCCTGGCGGCGGAGCAGGCCGAGGCTGAACGTCTTGAGGCCGAGCGGGCCCGAGCCGATGCCGCCGAGCGAGCGGCCCTCGAGCAGGCTCGTGAGGACGTCGACCTGGCCAGCGGACGTCGCGAGGTGCGGGCGGCCACCGAATCCTTGGTCGACGAGCTGAGGGTCCACTACGAGGCCGAGCCCGACCGGTACCTGCAGGAGTACCTGGACGCGCTCGACCAGTTGGCCACGGCACGCTGGCAGGCGGGGGACTGGTGGGGCTCGCGTGCGCCGTCCAAGGCGGCCAAGGCGCTGCGCAAGCAGCACGGTCTCTAGCGCGCCCGCGGTTGTGGGGATCGGCCAAACCTCGGCCCCTGGGCTTGGCGCTTCCCCACAGTCGCGGCGCAGGCGGGCTGTCGATCTGTGCCTCGTTGCTCGGGTCGTCTCGCCATGCGCGGCCAGACGTGCAAGATTTCGTAGCCAGGGCTGTCGCCGGCACCCCCAGGCAGCGCCCGCATGGCGGCACGCGGCAGACATGAGGAGGCACCCGGGTGTTCAAGCGCATCGCGATCGTCAACCGTGGTGAGGCCGCGATGCGGCTGATCCACGCCGTCCGCGACCTCAACGCCGAGCAACCCGACGCCGACCCGATCACGGTGATCGCGCTGTACACCGACGCCGAACGCACCGCCATGTTCGCCCGTGAAGCCGACGAGGCCTTTCCGCTCGGGCCGGCTGCTGAGCGGCCCTACCTCAACCATGCGCTGCTCGCCGCCACGCTGGCCAAGGCGAACGCGGACGCGGTCTGGGTGGGGTGGGGCTTCGTGGCCGAGGACCCCGCCTTCGCCGACCTGATGGAGTCGATGGGCATCACCTTCATCGGGCCGTCCGGCGATGCCATGCGCAAGCTGGGCGACAAGATCGGCTCCAAGCTGATCGCCGAAGAGGTGGGGGTGCCCGTCGCGCCCTGGTCGCGCGGCGGCGTCGACACCCTCGAGGACGCCCTCGCCGCTGCCGAGCGGATCGGTTACCCCCTGATGCTCAAGGCCACCGCCGGCGGCGGTGGTCGTGGCATCCGCAAGGTCGAGAACGCCGACGACCTCACAGACGCCTACCAGCGCACCCGTGACGAGGCCGAACGGGCCTTCGGTTCGGGCGTGGTGTTCCTGGAGAAGCTGGTCACCGGCGCCAGGCACGTCGAGGTGCAGGTGATCGCCGACGGGCAGGGCACCGCCTGGGCGCTGGGCGTCCGCGACTGCTCGGTGCAGCGCCGCAATCAGAAGATCATCGAGGAGTCCGCCTCGCCGGTGCTGGACGCCGACCAGACCGCCGAGCTGAAGGCCTCCGCCGAACGCCTCGCGCTGGCCGTCGACTACCGCGGTGCGGGCACGGTGGAGTTCCTATACCACCCGACGGACCGCGCGTTCGCGTTCCTCGAGGTGAACACCCGGTTGCAGGTCGAGCACCCGATCACCGAGGTCACCAACCAGTTCGACCTGGTCAAGGCTCAGATCCAGGTGTCCGCGGGCAACCGGCTGACCGACCGTCCGACCGAGTTCGGCCACGCCGTGGAGGCCCGGCTCAACGCGGAGGACCCCGACCGCGACTTCGCACCCGCACCAGGCCGGATCACCCGGCTCGACCTGCCGGCGGGGCCGAGTGTCCGGGTCGACACCGGAGTGGCCGAGGGCGATCAGATCCCCGCCGACTTCGACTCGATGATCGCCAAGATCATCGCCTTCGGACGAACCCGGGTCGAGGCGCTGGGCCGGCTGCGCCGCGCCATGGGTGAGACCACCGTGGTGATCGAGGGCGGCGCCACGAACAAGAGCTTCGTGCTCGAACTGCTCGACCGGCCCGAGGTGGTCGGCGCCGAAGGGGTGGCCTGGGCGGACACGGGCTGGATCGACCGGGTTCGGGGCGAGGGCGGCCTGGTCAGTGACCGGCACTCCGGCATCGCCCTGGTCGCGGCCGCGATCCGGGCCTACCACGACACCGAGGCGGTCGAAATCGCCCGGTTGCTCGAGACCGCGCACGGCGGCCGACCCCAGGTGCAGCATTCGGTCGGCCGTCCCGTCGCCCTCAAGTTGCGCGGCATCACCTACCAGGTCACCTCGTTGCGAATCGGTCCGCACCGGTTCCGCGTCACGATCGAGCAGGGTGGCCGCTCGAGCACCGTCGAGGCCACCTTGGAGCGCCTGGACGAGGTGCACAGCAGGCTGGACGTCGGCGGCGAACGGTTCCGGCTGGTGTCGGCGACGCACGGCCCCGTCCAGCTGATCGAGGTCAACGGCGTCGCCCACCGGGTCAGCCAGGACGAGGGCGGCGTGCTGCGCTCCCCGGCGCCGGCACTGGTGGTGGCCACCCCGGTGGCGGTCGGCGAGCAGGTGGACGCCGGCGCGCCCGTGCTGGTGCTGGAGTCGATGAAGATGGAGACGGTGCTGGTCGCCCCGTTCGCCTGCCGGGTCAAAGAGCTGCTGGTGATCACCGGCAGCCAGGTCGAGACGATGGCGCCCCTGATGCGGCTGGAGCCGGTCGCCGAGGACGAGGGACCGGTCGCCCAGGCGTCGTCCGAGGCCGGGCCGGGGGTCGAGTTGCCGCACTGCGACCCCGTTACCGATCCGGCCGGCAGGTCGCACCAGCTGCTGGCAGACCTGTCCGCGCTGTTGATGGGTTTCGACGCCGATCCCCGCAACCAGCCGTTGCCCGAGTACCTCGCTGCGCGGCCGACGCTGCAAGCGGCCGGCGTGGACGTGATGGACGGCGAGATCCGGCTGATCGGACTGTTCGCCGACGTCGCCGAACTGAGCCGCAACCGTCCGGCTGGTGAGGACTCCAGCACCGAGTTGCGCGTGCACAGCGCCCGTGAACACTTCCACCGCTACCTGCAGAGCCTGGACGCCGATCGGGCCGGCCTGCCCGCCGAGTTCGTCGCGCGCCTGGCCAAGGTTCTCGGCCACTACTGGATCGACGACCTCACCCGCACCCCCGCCCTCGAAGAGGCCGTGTTCCGCGCGTTCCTGGGCCAACAGCGGTTCTCGTCCGATCTCAAGGTGATCACCGCGCTGCTGGAGCGATGGATCACCGAACCGGCCCCGGAGGCGCAGGTGGCGACCCTGGCGCGCGCCGAGCTGGAACGGCTGGTCCGCGCCACTCAGCGGCGCTTCCCGGTGGTCGGCGACCTGGCGCGCAGCATCCGGTTCCGTTGGTTCGATCAGCCGCAGGTCGACGCCGAGCGGCGGCAGGTGCTGGCCGAGGTGCGCGACGAATTGGCCGCTCTGACCGCGGCCCCTCAGGCAGCGGACCGCGACGAGCGGATCGCCGCTCTGGCCCGGATTCCCGAACAGACCGTCGGCTTTCTGGCCGAACGGCTGCAGGACGGGATCCCTGCCGAGGAGCCGATGCTCGAGGTGCTGATCCGCATGCACTACAACGACTACAACCTGCAGGACCTGCGTGGGCAGAGCGTCGACGGGCGGGCTGCCGCCTCGGGGCACTACCGGCTGGAGAGCCGTCCGACCCGGGTGGTGTCGACCGTCGGCCGCGTCGACGAACTGGGCGGCGACGGCCCCGTCCGCGCTGTGGTGAGCACGCTGCTGGCCCAGCGCGACACCGGTGACGACGCCGTCGTCGAGCTGTACATCTCGTGGCCCGACGCCCCCGACCCCGACCAGGCCGGACGGGCACTGGAAGGCCTGCTTGCCGACTGGTCGCTGGACGAGAGCGTGCGCCGCGTCGTGGTCGTCGTCTGCGACCCCGGCGCCGACCCTGGCTACCTGACCTTTCGCTGGACGACCTCCGGACACCTTGCAGAGGACGTCAAGATCCGCGGCGTCCATCCGATGGTGGCGCGCAGGCTCGACCTGTGGCGACTGCGCGAGTTCGACATCACCCGGCTGCCGGCCCCCGCGGACGTGCTGCTGTTCGACTGCGTGGCTAAATCGAACCCGGCCGATCGCCGGCTGGTGGCGATGGGGCAGGTGCGGCAACTGACTGCCGTCCGGGACGCCAACGGACGGCTGGTCGGCCTGCCGCATGCGGAGCGGGCGGTGGAGAACTGCCTGGAGGCGATCCGGCGCACCCGGGCCGCGCTCGGCAGCGAGGGCACCAAGCTCGACATGAACCACGTCTGGGTGCACGTCTGGCCGTTGATCGAACTCGACTACAAGGACATCGGCGCCCTGCAGGCCAAGATCACCCCGCTCGGCGAAGGTGCCGGCATCGAGGAGGTGCTGGCCCAGGGCCGGTTCCAGCAGCCCGGCGACGGGGTGATCCCGCTCGCCGTTCGGTTCCACTACCGGCCCGGCTCGGGCGTCACGACGGCGATCGAGCCGCCCCCGTCCACGCCGCTGAAGCCGCTGGACGATTACGCCGCCCGGGTGCTGCGCGCCCGCCGCCGCGGACTGGTCTACCCCTACGAACTCAGCGAGGTGCTGGCCGGGCCGGGTGGCACCCTGACCGAGCTCGACCTGGACGCGGAGAACCGCCTGATGCCCGTCACTCGCGATCCTGGGCAGAACAAGGCCGGCATCATCTGCGCCCTGGTCACCACCCCGACCGTGCAGTACCCCGAGGGCATCACCCGGGTCGCCCTGTCCGGCGACCCGACCCGAGGCCTGGGTGCGGTCGCCGAGCCGGAATGCCGGCGGATCATCGCCGCCCTCGACCTGGCCGAACGGATGTCCATTCCCGTGGAATGGTTCACCCTGTCGTCCGGCGCGCGCATCTCGATGGACTCGGGCACCGAGAACATGGACTGGGTTGGCGCGGCGCTGCGCCGGATCATCGAGTTCACCCAGGACGGCGGCGAGATCAACATCGTGGTGGCAGGCATCAACGTGGGCGCACAGCCGTACTGGAACGCAGAGGCGACGATGCTGATGCACACCAAGGGCATCCTGGTGATGACGCCCGACTCGGCGATGGTGCTGACCGGCAAGCAGTCTCTGGATTTCTCCGGCGGTGTCTCGGCCGAGGACAACTTCGGCATCGGCGGCTACGACCGGGTGATGGGTCCCAACGGCCAGGCGCAGTACTGGGCAGCGGACCTGCCCGGCGCTTTCAGGATTCTGATGGGCCACTACGAGCACACCTACGTGCTGGCCGGCGAACGGGGGCCGCGGCGGGCGCCGACATCCGACCCGTCCGATCGCGACATCTCGAGCTACCCGCACGCCGGCGAGTTCGCCACCGTCGGCGAGATCTTCACCGCGAACCCCGACCGCAAGAAGCCGTTCGACATCCGCACCGTGATGGCCGCGGTCGCCGACGCGGACACCCCCCGGCTTGAGCGCTGGGCCGGCATGGCGGACGCCGACACCGCCGTGGTGATGGACGCCCGGATCGGCGGCTACGCCGTCTGCCTGCTCGGAATAGAATCGAAACCCGTTGCCAGAGCAGGTTTCCCGCCCACCGACGGCCCTGACACCTACACCGCGGGCACGTTGTTCCCGCGCTCGTCGAAGAAGGCGGCCCGGGCGATCAACGCGGCCTCCGGCAACCGTCCGCTGGTGGTGCTGGCGAACCTGTCCGGCTTCGACGGGTCACCCGAATCGATGCGCAACCTGCAACTCGAGTACGGCGCCGAGATCGGCCGGGCCGTGGTCAACTTCAAGGGCCCCATCGTGTTCGTGGTGATCTCCCGTTACCACGGCGGCGCCTTCGTGGTGTTCTCCAAGACGCTGAACCCGAACATGACCGTGCTGGCCCTGGAGGGCTCGTTCGCATCGGTGCTGGGCGGAGCCCCCGCCGCGGCGGTGGTGTTTGCCGGGGAGGTAGGCAAGCGCACGGCCGCCGACCCGCGGGTGGCCGGCGTGGAGAAGCGGCTGCGCGCCGCCGAGCCGGCCGAGCGGCCCGCATTGCAGGCGGAGTTGACCGACGCGCGTGCGGTCGTCCGGGCCGAGAAGATCACCGAGGTGGCAGCCGAGTTCGACGGGGTGCACAACATCCACCGCGCGGTCGAGGTCGGCTCGGTGGACCGGGTGATCAGTGCGTCCCGGCTGCGCCCCGAGATCATCGGCGTGATCGAGGCCTACGACAACTGACCGAGACCTCCGGGCAATCGAGTGGTTCGGTCGATCGAGCCCCTCCTCCACCGACCAGGCAGGGTCTGCAGGTCTCGACCGGCGGGTGCGTGGGTCTCGACAAGCTCGACCGGCGGCGTTGCTACGATCCCGCCATGGCCACCCTCGTGCTCACCGTCATCGGCGACGACCGTACCGGACTCGTCAACGCCCTCGCCGAGGCGGTCACCGCCCACGGCGGAAACTGGGAGCGTAGCCAACTGGCCGAACTGGCCGGCAAGTTCGCCGGAATCGTGCTGGTCAGTGTGCCGGACGAACGCGCGGACGAACTCGCCGCCGCCCTCGGGCCGCTGGCCGGCCTGCTCGAGGTGGCCGTCCACACCACCGTCGACCCAGGGCCTGCGGCCGGCGAGACCCAGGTGCAGGTCGACCTGGTCGGCAACGACCACCCGGGCATCGTCCGCGACGTGTCGGGGGTGCTGACCCGGCACGGCATCAGCATCGACAAGCTGATCACGGAGGCACGGGACGCGCCGATGATGGGCGGCCGGCTGTTCGAGGCGCACCTGACCGCGGGGGTGCCTCAGGGCCAGGACCTCGCCGCCCTGCAGCGCGACCTGGAACGACTGGCCACTGAGATCCTGGTCGACATCAGCCTCGCCGCCGGCTGACCCGCACCGGCTAACCTGCGCTCATGCTCGCCCTGCTGTCGCCCGCCAAGTCGCTGGACTACGAATCGCCCCTGCCCACCCGCAAGCGATCGGAACCACGACTGCTCGACCACTCACAGCGACTGATCGAGGTGATGCGCGCCAAGTCCACGTCCGAGATCGCCGGCATGATGAAGATCTCGGACGAACTCGCCGCGCTCAATGCCCAGCGCTACGCGGCGTTCTCGCTGCCGTTCACGCCGCGCAACGCCCGGCCGGCCGTGCTGGCGTTCGCCGGTGACGTCTACCAGGGCATGGCGGCTCGGCAGCGCTGGGACGAGCGCGACTACACAGAGGCGCAGAAGACGATCCGGATTCTGTCGGGGCTCTACGGGGTGCTTCGTCCGCTCGACCTGATCCAGCCCTACCGGCTCGAGATGGGAATCCGGCTGCAGACCGACCGCGGCCGCAACCTGTACGACTACTGGGGCTCGACGATCACCGATCTGCTGCGCGACGATCTCGCCGCCTCGCCGGGAGTGCCGGTGGTGATCAACCTGGCCTCGGAGGAGTACGCCGGCTCGGTCAGGGTGGCCGAACTCGGTGCGCGGGTGATCACGCCCCGCTTCGAGGACCTGGACGGTCGCGGGGTGCGGGGCGTCGTCGGGTTCTTCGCCAAGCGGGCCCGGGGCCAACTCGCCGGCTGGCTGGTGCGCAACCGGGTGCGCACGCCGGGGGCCTTGAAGACCTTCGCCGCGGCCGGCTACCGCTACGACCCGGCGTCATCGACCCGCGACCGGCCGGTCTTTCTGCGCCGGTTCGAGGATCGCACCGGACCGCTCGCCCCACCTCAGCGGTGACAGACGGCCTCGACGTTGTTGCCGTCGGGGTCGCGGACGAACGCGCCGTAGTAGCCCGAGTGGTACTCGGGCCACTCACGCGGCTCATGCAGAACCTCGGCGCCCACCCCGACCGCGGCGTCGAACCATGCCCGCACGTGGTCGCGATCGAGGGCGGCGAATGCGATGTGCGCCTCGCGGTTGGACGCTCCGCTGGCCGAAGAACTGATCCAGAAGTCTGGCTTGCCGACCGTGCCGTAGCCGATGGCCTCGCCGTAGTCCATCTGCCGGGTGAAGCCCAACGCGGCCAGGGTGGCGTCGTAGAACTGTGCCGATGACGGCAGGTCGTCGACGTTGATTCCGAAGTGATCGATCATGAGAGCAGTCTTGCGGGTGGCGACGACAGATTCCGGAGATCCCGGCGTTCGCCGGGACGACGGGTGGTCGAGCGCGTCGAGACCCGGGATGACGGGAGGTCGAGCGACTAGAGCTGGGCGATCACGTCGTCCAGCATCGCCTCCGTCAGCCGACCGGTGAAGGTGTTCTGCTGGCTGACGTGGTAGCTGCCGACCAGCCGCACGGCGTGACCGCCCGCGTCCAGCACTGCCTCCGCGCCGTGACCGAACCGGGGTTTCGGACGCGGCACCGTCCACTGCAGCCGCCGGGCGGCCGCCACGGTGGCGTCCCAGGCGAAGCCGCCCAGCGCCAGGATGGTGCGCAGTCGGGGGAGCGCCAGTCCGAGGTCGCGATCCAGCCAGGGCGCGCAGGTTTCCCGCTCCACGGTGCTGGGCCGGTTGTCCGGCGGCGCGCACCGGACGGCCGCCAGCACCTTCAGCCCGGTGAGTGCGAGGCCGTCGCCCGCATGAAGGGACGTCGGTTGGTTGGCGTAGCCGGCCCGGTGCAGGGCGGCGAACAGCCAGTCACCAGAGCGGTCGCCAGTGAACACCCGTCCGGTCCGGTTGCCGCCGTGCGCGGCCGGGGCCAGGCCGACCACCAGCACCCCCGCGTCCGCGTCGCCGAAGGTGGCCACCGGACGCCCCCAGTACGGCTGGCCGGCGAACGAGGCGCGGCGTTCCGCCGCCACCTGTTCGCGCCAGCCGACCAGCCGTGGGCAGGCCCGGCAGACCGACACCATGGCGTCCAGCTCGGCGGTGCCGGCGGCCGATGAAGCCAGTTCCCTCACCTCGGCCGCGGACTGCGCCACCGGGGTCGCGGCGGTCGCCGGGTCGCCCGGCCAGCCGGTGCCGGGTTCGACCGGCGATCCGTGCGTCCGTCCCGTCACCGGGTGGGCGTGCGCCGTCGACGGCCCGCGATCAGCCAACACCTTCACCCTGATTCACCGGTCCAGCATGTCGGTGCAGACCGCTAGCCTCAAGGGATGCGCCTGGCCACCTGGAATGTGAACTCCGTCAAGCAGCGCGTGCCCCGCCTGCTGCCCTGGCTGGACGAGCGCCGCCCCGACGTGGTCTGCCTGCAGGAGACCAAGCTCACCGACAACGCCTTCGCCGACCTGCTCGCCGAACCACTGCGCGAGCGAGGTTATGACTTCGCCAGCAACGGCCAGAGCCAGTGGAACGGCGTCGCGCTGCTGTCGCGGGTGGGGCTGGGCGAGGTCGAGCACGGCTTCGCGGGCATGCCTGGCTTTCCCGACGCCGAGGCTCGGGCGATCAGCGCCACCTGCGCCGGGCTCAGGGTGCACAGCCTCTACGTGCCCAACGGACGCGTACCCGACTCCGACCACTACCGCTACAAGCTGGAATGGCTGGCCGCCCTGCGCACCGCGGTGGCGGACGGGCCCGCCCGGGTCGCCCTGTGCGGCGACATGAACATCGCCCCGTCCGACGCCGACGTGTTCGACCCTGCCGCCTACGCCGGCCACACCCACGTCACGGCGCCGGAACGCACGGCCCTGGCCGCGCTGATCGATCTCGGCCTGCGCGACGTCGTCCGTGACCGCTGGCCCGACCAGCGGGTGTTCAGCTACTGGGACTACCGGGCGGGCATGTTCCACAAGGACCTGGGCATGCGCATCGACCTGGTGCTGGCCGACTCCGGCACCGCGGGGCGCGTGCAGGCCGCCTGGATCGACCGGCAGGCCCGCAAGGGCACCGGCCCCAGCGATCACGCCCCGGTGATCGTCGACCTCGATGAGGCCCAAGACGGCGACATCGGGCCGGTGGTGCCACCTCCGTCGGCCGCGGGTGGCTATCGTCCAGGGTCCCGCAGGTTGCCCCAGTCGCAATGAGGCTGCGGCGGTTCACCCCTCTGGCTCTGTGACAGAATCGATGCGCGACCCGTACACCCCGATCGGAGTGCCATGGCTTACTGCGAGGCCTGCGGACGGACGCTCTCCGAGAGCGACGGCCGCTGCTCAGCCTGCGCGCGGCCGGTCCCGGTGACGTTCGCGGCGGGGCACCTGAGCCGGGTCGCGATCGCCGGCAACCCGGGCCCGATCCAGTACGCGAGCACGACCCCGCGGACCGCCCTCGACTTCACCCCGCCGCCCGCGTTCTCGTCCGCGCAGACCTCCGAGCCGCACCCGGACGTCCCCGACGGGGCCGAGGCGGACGACGCGGACGACGCGGACGACGCGGACCAGGATCCCTCGGGCGAGGACTACGACCCGGACGCCACCACCCGGTTCATGCCGGCCTACGCCAGCCGCACCAACGCCAAGAACACCGCGGCCCTGGTGGCCCTCGCGGTGGCCCTGATCGCCGCGGTCTCCAGCCTGGCCTGGCTGATCGGCGCGTCGGTGACGGCCGCACGTCCCACGGCCCGGCCATCGGTCGCCGCCAGCCCGACGAGCACCCCGATCAGTACCGCCGTGCCCAAGAACGCCACCGTGTGCACCCCCGAGGTCGCCCGCAGCACGAACACCTCCTGCACGCTCGCCCGGCGGGTCTTCTCCGCCGTCCGCACCCTCGGCACAGACCTGCCCAACACGTTTCGGGTCACGGTGACCGACCCGCAGACCGCGAAGAACGCCACGTTCGTGTGCAGCATCAAGTCGTGGATCCAGTGCGTGGGCAGTAGCGACGTGACGGTCTACGTGCAGCGGCAGGTCTGACCGTCCGGCCCCCGATCAGCCCGGTTCCGGGGCGATCCGTGCGTTGGTCAGGGTGGCCGACCGCAGTTTCGCCCACGCGGTGTGAACGGTCAGGCTCGCCAGCGTCGCCGGTGGGTAGCGGTAGGCGATCAGCGATCGTGCCGTCGCCTCCGACGAGGCGTCCGCCAGCAGGTGCGCGAGAGCCGGTATGCCCGGGGCGTGCCCGACCACCAGCAGCCCGTTGTAGCGCTCGGGAACTTCGAGCACCTGCTGAAGGATCTGCGCGGCGCCGGCGTTGTAGATGTCGTCACTGACCAGCACCGGCGCACCCAGGCCGAGCGCCTCGGCGGTCTGCCGGGCACGGGTCGCGGACGACGCGAGAACCAGGTCGATGCCCATCGCACGTAGGTGCATGCCCACACCGCGTGCCTGCTGGGTGCCTCGGGAACTCAGCGGACGGGCGTGATCACCACCCGGCCCGGGTGATTGCCATTGCGCCTCAGCGTGGCGCAGCAGGTGCAGTGTTCTCACTCAGTGCGGGTGAATTCGTTCTCGAAGTCGGTGCCTCCGGCCCGCTTCCAGCTCTGGAAGATCTCCTTCTCGGCCTCGGTGCGTCCGACCCAGACCGCGCCCTCGACCGACTTGCCGGGTTCGAGGTCCTTGTAGACGGCGAAGAAGTGCTCGATCTCGAGCAGGGTGAGCTGCGGCAGGTCCTTCAACTCGGTGAGATAGTCCTGGCGCTGGTCGGCGACCGGAATGCAGAGCACCTTGTCGTCGCCGCCCATCTCGTCGGTCATCCGGAACATGCCGATCGCCCGGCACTCGACCAGCGCGCCCGGAAAGGTGGCCTCGGGGATCAGCACCATGGCGTCCAGCGGGTCGCCGTCCTGGCCCAGCGTGCCCTCGATGAAGCCGTAGTCGTTCGGGTACTGGGTCGAGGTGAACAGGGTGCGGTCGAGGCGGATCCGTCCGGTGTGGTGGTCCATCTCGTATTTGTTCTTGGTGCCCTTGGGAATCTCGATCGTGACGTCGAAGTGCAGACTCGGCTGGATCTTGGGGCGGCTGTAGTCGGCCACGGGCGGTTCCCTTTCGATGGCTGTCATGATGGCGGGGATGCCACCGCCGAGACTATCGCCAACCACACCGCAGGCAATATGCCCAAGCGGCTAGTGCGGACAGGGGGCCGGCTCGCTCTCATCGTGGCGCTGGTGCTGGTGGCTCTGGTCGTGGTGGCCGCGGCGACGCTGTTGGCGGTGCCCCAGTGGGGTGCCTCGCTGCTGCCGTCCGCGACCATCACCCGCACCGCCGCGCCCCCGGCCGGCTGGCACGCCCCCGAAACGGCGAGTCCGCCCACCCTGCCGCTGAACGACCTGGACGCCACCGCCGCGCCGTCCGCCAAGGCGCTGGCCGCCCGCGTCGCCAGGCTGGCACCGGCGGCGGCGGCCACCCCGGGCCTGGTGGTGATGGACCCGGCCACCGGCAGGACGTTGCTCGACCGCGCCGACCGTCCGTTGCTGCCCGCGTCGACGATGAAACTGGTGACCTGCGTGGCCGCACTGGACGCCCTCGGTAACGGCCGCACCTTCACCACGGCCGTGCTGGGCCCACGCAAGGGCGTGATAGTGCTGCGCGGCGGCGGCGACCCGCTGCTGCGCGACGCACGCTCCACCGGACGCGCCTCGCTGCAGCAACTGGCGGCCACGACGGCTGCCGCACTGCGCAAGTCCGGCACCACCACAGTGACCCTCGGCTACGACGACACGCTGTTCACCGGGCCGTCGTGGCATCGGCACTGGACCGACAACTACCGTTACTCGGTCGCCCCGATCACCGCGCTGATGGTCGACAGCGGGTTCAACCCCCGCACCGCAAAGGCGTCGAAGCGTCCGTCCGTCACCGCTGCACACAGATTCGCCGCCCGGCTCGAGGCGCAGGGCATCACGGTGGGTTCGACCAGGGCCATGACGGCTCCCTCAGGTGCGGTCGAACTCGCTGCGGTCGTCTCGCCGCCGCTCGAAACGGTGATCGAGAACACCCTGACGTACAGCGACAACGTGGCCGCGGAGACGCTGGCCCGCCACGTGGGGCTGGCCACCGGCCGGGGCGGCAGCTTCGCCGGGGCAGAGGCGGGAGTCCGCGCAACGGTGAAGAAACTGGGCTTGTGGGCCGCCGGCACGGTCATCGACGACAACAGCGGCCTGAGCCGCGACAACCGGGTCACGCCCCACTCGCTCGCCGGTGCCATGCGCCTGGTGCTGACCCAGCCGGCGTTCCGCACGGTGCTGCTGGGGTTGCCGGTGGCGGGGGTGTCCGGCACCCTGTACGACCGCTACGACGAGCGCAGCGAGCGGGCCGGCCGCGGAACCGTCCGGGCCAAGACGGGCAGCCTGCGCGACGTCAGCGCACTGGCCGGGTTCCTGGTCACCGCGGACGGCTCGCCGCTGGTGTTCGCGATCCTGGCCAATCACGTCGCGCGACCATTCGCCGTGCAGGACTGGGTGGATCGCACCACGGCCGGCTGGGCGTCCTGCGGCTGCCGCTGACCTTGCGCGCCGGTGGCCGGGGCAGCAAGGTGGACCGATGCACTCCAACGACCTGTGGAACGCCGAGACCGCCGCCGGTTACGACACTCCCGGTGAGGGCGCCTTCGCCGACGCCGTCCTCGAGCCCGCGGTGAATGCCCTGGTGGCACTGGCGGAGGGCGGCCGGGTGCTGGAGTTCGCCGTCGGCACCGGACGGGTGGCGGTGCCGCTGCTGGCCCGCGGCGTCGAGGTGTCGGGCATCGAGCTGTCGCCCGACATGGTGGCGCAACTGCGCACCAAGGCCACCGAAACCGAGCTGCCCGTGGTGCTCGGCGACATGTCCAGCGCCCGGGCGCCGGGTGAGTTCACGCTGGTGTACCTGGTGTTCAACACCATCGGCAACCTGCTCACCCAGCAGGCCCAGGTGGACTGCTTCCGCAACGCCGCCGCGCACCTGCGTCCTGGTGGCCGTTTCCTGATCGAGCTGATGGTGCCCGAACTGCGGCAGTTGCCGCCGGGAAAGCAGGCGACGGTCTTCACCGTCGAGTCCGGGTACATCGGAGTGGACACCTACGAAACCGTTGACCAGCAGCTGGTTTCGTACCATTTCCGGTTCGGTGAGGGCACCGACGCGAAGGCGTTCCACATGCCGCAGCGCTACATCTGGCCCGCTGAGCTCGACCTGATGGCTCAGTTGGCCGGTTTCGAGCGCGAGTACCGGCACGCCGACTTCGCCCAATCGCCGTTCACCGCGGAGTCCACCTCGCATGTGACCGTCTACCGGCTGCCCGATTCGGCCGGCTGAACCGTCTCGGCGCGCACGCCTACCGGCGCCGGCCCCCGACGACCGTCACGTCCCGAGCGACACTAGACTGCGCACCATGACCGCGGTTCCCGGCGTCGACTGGCAGGTCGCAACCGACACCGGACGGTTCCTGGTGCCCCCCGGCATCGACCTGCCGCGCACCGAGGCTGCCGCACTCGTCGCCGATCTCCGGCACTGCGCCGGTCGGGCGGTGGACGCGGTCGCGCAGGCGTCCGAACTCGACCAGCGGGCCGACGCGGAGGTGCTGATCGTGGGCCGGGACGCCTGGCTGCAGGCCACCTGCGCCATGTCCGCCTCGATGCTGGCCGCGACCGGGCAGCAGCCGCCGGTCAGCCTGGGCGAACGGGTCGGGGCCCGTTTGGCCGGCGTCCAGCTCGGTGCTGCCTTCGCGTTCGTGGCGACCCGGATCCTCGGCCAGTTCGACCCCTATTCAACGGCCGGACGACTGCTGCTGGTGGCGCCCAACATCAGTGCGGCGGAGCGCGCGATGGGGCTTGAGCCGCACGGGTTCAGGCAGTGGGTGTGCCTGCACGAGCAGACCCACGCGGCCCAGTTCGGCGCCGCTCCGTGGCTGGCTGCCCACCTGCTCGAGCTGATGCGCGCGATGTTCGACGAGGACGAGGACGAGGACGACGACCCCCCTCGTCCGCACGAGGCCGGCACGCTGTTGATGTCCGGCGCTCACCAGTCGACGTTCGACCGGATCACCGCCGTGATGTCCCTGCTGGAGGGGCACGCCGACGTGATCATGGACCGGGCCGCGACAGGGCTGGTGCCGCAGGTCGCCCTGCTGAGGGCGGCGATGGAGGCCCGACGCGACGCCTCCGGACTCGTCCAGGTGATCGCGCGGCTGCTCGGCTTGCGAGCCAAACGGGAGCAGTATCTGCGCGGCGCCACCTTCTGCCGCGAGGTGATCGCACGTGCCGGTGTGCCGACGCTCAACCAGGCCTTCACCGCGCCGGAGGCACTGCCGTCCCTCACCGAGCTGCACGATCCCGGGCAATGGCTTCGGCGGGTTCCGCAGCGGGTCGGCTGATGGCCCGGCGGGTGCTCGGCGCGGCAGGCCTGGCGGTGCTCCAGGCGGTCGAGGCGGCACACGGCGGCGAGCCGGTGCTGGTGGCCTGCTCGGGTGGCGCCGACTCCTTGGCTCTCGCGCTGGCCGTCGCCGGCCTCGTCCGACGCACCGGCGGCACGGCTCGGGCGGTGGTGATCGATCACGGTCTGCAGCCCGGATCGGCGGCGCACAGCCTGCGGGTCCGTGACCAGCTCGCCGCGATCGGCCTGCCCGCCGCGGTGATCACGGTCTCGGTCCGGCCCGACGGTACCGGCCCCGAGGCCGCCGCCCGCGACGCCCGCTACGCCGCGCTCGACGCCGCGTTGCTGCCGGATGAGCGCTGCTATCTGGGCCACACCCTGGACGATCAGGCCGAGACGGTGCTGCTCGGCCTGGCCCGCGGCTCAGGAACCCGCTCCCTGGCCGGCATGCCGGCGGCCAGGGGGGAGTTCGTCCGGCCGCTGCTGGGCATCACCCGCGAGCAGACCAGGCAGAGCTGCCGCGAACAGGGCGTCACCTGGTGGGACGACCCGCACAACGCCGATCCACGGTTCAGCCGGGTGCGGGTGCGGACGGCCGTGCTGCCGGTGTTGGAGGCCGAACTCGGTCCCGGAGTCGCGGCGGCGCTGGCCCGCACGGCCGAGATCGCCCGCGAGGACGCCGACGCGCTCGATCGGCTGGCGCTGGCCCATCGGGGTGACGACCCGGCCAGCCTCGACTGTGTGGCGCTGCTCACGCTGCCGGCTGCGCTGCGCCACCGGGTGCTACGCAACTGGTTGCTCGACAGAGGTGCCGCCGAGGTGTCCCGGCAGCACCTGCTGGCCGTGGCCGGCCTGGTCACCGACTGGCACGGACAGAAGTCGGTGCAGGTTCCCGGCCTGACCGTCGTGCGCCAGGGGGTTGAGCTACGCGTCGATCGCCCGGCCGCCGGTTGAGGCAGGGTGAACCCGGGGCCGCCGGGTTCGCTAAGGTGCGCTGTGTGGACGCCCGTGACATTGAGTCCGATCTGACCGAGGTGCTGTTCTCCTCCGACGCGATCCAGTCGCGGCTCGGTGAGTTGGCGGCCGACATCGAGGCCGACTACTCGGGCCGCGACCTGCTGCTGGTCGGCGTCCTGAACGGCGCCATCATGGTGATGGCCGACCTGTCCCGCGCACTCACCCGGCATTGCGAGATGGACTGGATGGCGATCTCGTCCTACGGCTCGGGAACCCAGAGTTCGGGGGTGGTGCGGATCCTCAAGGACCTCAACACCGAGCTCGCCGGACGTCATGTGCTGGTCGTCGAAGACATCGTCGACACCGGCCTGACGCTGGCCTACCTGATCCAGAACCTGAAGTCGCGCGGCCCGGCGAGCATCGAGGTGATGGCGATGTTCCGCAAGCCGGAGGCGTTGCGCAGCCCCGTCGAGGTCAAGTACGTGGGCTTCGACCTGCCCAACGAGTTCGTCGTCGGCTACGGCCTCGACTACGCCGGCCGGTACCGCAACCTGCGCGACGTCGGCACGCTCTCGCCGCACGTCTATTCCTGAGCGGACGGGCACCCGGGGCCCGCCCCGGCCCGCGCGTCTATCCTTGGGGGTCGGCGACGGTGTCGCGCACAGCAAAGGTGGGTAATGAAGGCTCAACGACTCTTCCGGGGGCCGATCCTGTGGATCATCCTGGCGTTCCTCGGAATCACGCTGTTGATCGACTACGTCAACAGCTCCAGTGGCTTTCAGCAGAAGCCCACCTCCGAAGTCGTCGCGCTGATCAACAGCGACACCCCGCTCAAGGAGGTCGTCCTGGTCGAGGGCGAGCAGGACGTCCGGGTGGAGGCCGCTGACGGCACCAAGATCCGGGCCAAGTGGATCGGCCTGCAGAGCCAGCAGATCATCGATCGGCTGAACCAGCGGGTCGCCGCCGGCACCCTGACCAGTTGGCGCGGCGAGGTTCCCCAGCAGGGCATCTGGAGCATGCTGCTGTTCACCGTGCTGCCCTTCGTGGTGATCGGGTTGATCTTCTTCTTCCTGATGAACCAGATGCAGGGCGGCGGCAGCCGGGTGATGGGCTTCGGCAAGTCCAAGGCGAAGCTGGCCACCAAGGACACCCCACGCACCAGCTTCGCCGACGTCGCCGGTTGCGAGGAGGCGATCGAGGAACTGCAGGAGATCCGCGAGTTCCTGTCCGAGCCGGCCAAGTTCCAGGCGGTCGGCGCCAAGATCCCCAAAGGTGTGCTGCTCTACGGGCCGCCCGGAACCGGCAAGACGCTGCTGGCCCGTGCGGTGGCCGGCGAGGCCGGCGTCCCCTTCTTCTCCATCTCGGGCTCCGACTTCGTCGAGATGTTCGTCGGCGTCGGCGCCAGCCGCGTCCGCGACCTGTTCGAGCAGGCCAAGGAAGCGGCGCCGGCGATCGTCTTCATCGACGAGATCGACGCCGTCGGACGGCACCGCGGCGCCGGCATGGGCGGCGGCCACGACGAGCGCGAGCAGACCCTGAACCAGTTGCTGGTCGAAATGGACGGCTTCGACGTCCGCGGCGGCGTGGTGCTGATCGCCGCCACCAACCGTCCGGATGTGCTCGACCCCGCGCTGCTTCGACCGGGCCGGTTCGACCGGCAGATCCCGGTCGAGGCGCCCGACATGAATGGTCGCCTGCAGATCCTTCGGGTGCACGGGGCGAACAAGCCGATGGCACCGGACGCCAACCTCGAGGTGGTCGCCAAGCGCACCCCCGGGTTCACCGGCGCCGACCTGGCCAACGTGCTGAACGAGGCCGCCCTGCTGTGCGCCCGGCAGAACCAGCGCTACGTCACCCGTGAGCACCTGGACGAGGCCATCGACCGGGTGATCGCCGGACCGCAGAAGCGCAGCCGGATCATGAACGAGCGCGAGCTGCTGATCACCGCCTACCACGAGGGTGGGCACGCGCTGGTGGCGGCGGCGATGCCGGGTACCGACCCGGTGCAGAAGGTGACCATCCTTCCCCGCGGTCGCGCACTGGGCTACACGATGGTGATGCCCGACGACGACAAGTATTCGAAGACCCGCGGTGAACTGCTCGACCAGCTCGCCTACATGATGGGCGGACGGGCGGCCGAGGAACTCGTCTTCCACGATCCCACCACGGGTGCCGCCAACGACATCGAGAAGGCCACCAGTGTGGCCCGGGCGATGGTGACCAAGTACGGCATGACCGAACGGCTCGGCGCGGTGAAGCTCGGCAGCGACTCCGAGGAGCCGTTCCTCGGCATGCAGGCCGGCATGGGCGGTGGCCACCGCGACTACTCCGACGCGATCGCCGCGGCGATCGACCAGGAGGTTTCCCGGCTGATCAACACCGCGCATCAGGAGGCCTTCGACTGCCTGGTCACCAACCGAGACGTGCTGGACGAACTCGTCCGGCAACTGTTCGCCAAGGAGACCCTCGACAAGGAGCAGGTGGCGGCCGTGTTCGCGCCGTTGCGGCATTGGCCGAAGCGGCCGGCCTGGACGGGCTCGGAGTTGCGGGTGCCGTCCGATCGGCCGCCGGTCGATCCACCGCGGCCGGCGCCCAAGCCGCAGGAGTCCTACGGACCGCCGCTGCTCGGCCCCAACGGCAACATCCAGGTGCCGGTGCCGACCGGCCCGGGAGTCGGTGGTGGTGCCGGTCCGATGCCGCCGCACGACGTCGGCCCGTCCGGTGGCCAGCCGCAGCCACCCTTCGTCCAGCCCTGGCAGACCCCCTACGGACCTGGCCCCTACGGCTCCCAGGAGCCGCCGACCGGGCAGCAGCCGGGCTCCGGTCAAGGCCCGCAGCAGGGCCGCTGAGGTGGCCGTCGACCAACCCCGGGTGATGGCCGCCGTCCGGGAACTGCTGGCGGCGATCGGTGAGGATCCCGACCGCGAGGGGCTCCGGGACACACCGGCCCGGGTGGCCCGCTCGTACGCCGAGCGGTTCGCCGGGCTCGACCAGAGCGCCGGGACGGTGCTTTCCACCACCTTCGACATCGCCCACGACGAGTTGGTGCTGGTCAAGGGCATCGAGGTGTGGAGCACCTGCGAACATCATCTGTTGCCGTTCACCGGGGTCGCCCACGTCGGCTACATTCCGTCGCCGCAGGGTCGGATCACCGGGCTGAGCAAGCTCGCCCGGCTGGTCGACGTGTTCGCCAAGCGTCCGCAGGTTCAGGAGCGGTTGACCAGCCAGGTCGCCGACGCGTTGATGGAGCACCTGCAGCCGCGCGGCGCGATCGTGGTGATCGAATGCGAGCACCTCTGCATGACCATGCGGGGGGTCCGCAAGCCCGGCTCGAAGACCGTCACGTCCGCGGTCCGCGGCGCACTGCACAACCCGGCCACTCGGGCTGAGGCGATGAGCCTGATCATCGGCTGACCGGCAACAACTCGTTGTACGCTGCCGCGATGATCCCCCTGCCGCGCGCCGAGCGCACGCTGGTGATGGGCATCATCAACATCACCCCCGACTCCTTCTCGGACGGGGGTGACTACGCCTCGACCGAACGTGCGATCGCCCACGGCCACGACCTGCTGGCCCAGGGCGCCGACCTGCTCGACATCGGTGGTGAATCAACCCGTCCCGGAGCGAGCCGGGTCAGCGAGGCCGGGGAACGGGCACGGGTGATTCCGGTGATCCGCGAACTCGCTGCCGCCGGAGCTGCGATCAGCGTCGACACGATGCGGTCCGGAGTCGCCCGCGCCGCTGTGCGGGCCGGGGCGGTGATCGTGAACGACGTCTCGGGCGGGCTGAGCGACCCGGCGATGCTCGGCACCGTCGCAGACCTCGGAGCTGGCTACATCGCCATGCACTGGCGGGGCCAGTCCGACGTGATGCAGAACCTGGCCGTCTACTCCGACGTGGTCACCGACGTGTGCGCCGAACTCGAGGCCCGCCGGGACGCCGCCCTGGCCGCCGGCATCGCCGCCGACAGGCTGGTGCTCGATCCCGGGCTGGGCTTTGCCAAGACCGCGGACCACAACTGGACGCTGCTCGCCCACCTGGACGCGTTCCGGCGGCTCGACTGCCCGCTGCTGGTGGGCGCCTCCCGCAAGCGATTTCTCGGTGACCTGCTGGACGGGCGCCCCGCCAAGCAGCGCGACGATGCGTCCGTCGCGCTGACCACCCTGCTGGCCCTCAGCGGCGTGTGGGGGGTTCGGACGCACACCGTCGCGGCACACCGGGACGCCATCGCCGTGGTGCAGCGACTTCGCCGCAAGGCTGTCGGTGAGGTGGAGTAGGGTCGCCCCGGAGGTGGGTGCATGGCAGCGGTGGTGCCCGATCGGGTGCGTCTGACCGGAATGCGGTTCAGCGCGATCCACGGTGTGTACGACTTCGAGCGCGTGCAACCCCAGGACTTCGTGATCGACCTGACCTGTGACCTGCTGCCCCGTCCCAACTCCGACGACCTGGCCACCACCGTGGACTATGCCGCGCTCGCCTCGGCGGTCGCTGCCGATGTCACCGGAGCGCCACTCAACCTGATCGAATCGCTGGCCGAGAGGGTCGCAGCCACCTGCCTCCAGCACCCGCTGATCGCCTCCGTCGAGGTCACGGTGCACAAGCCGGACGCCTCGATGCCCGTCGAACTGACCGATGTGGCCGTCACCATCTTCAGGAGCCGGACGCGATGAGCAACCCCGACTTTCACCCCAACGCTCACCTCGACTTCGATGTCGACACGCTTGTCGGCATGATACCGATCCGGCCGGTGGTGTTCTCGATCGGGTCCAACCTGGGTGATCGGCTGGCCTATCTGCAGGCTGCCGTGGACGCCCTGCGCTTCACCCCCAACCTCACCCTGATCGACGTGTCGCCGGTGTACGAGACCGACCCGGTGGGCATGGTGCTCGAGCAGCCGCAGTTCCTGAATCTCGTCGTCCGGGCCGACACTACGCTGGCCTCCCTGGTGCTGCTGGAACGCGCCCAGGCGATCGAGAACGCCTACCGGCGCACCCGTGACGTTCCCGGCGGGCCGCGCACCCTTGACGTCGATCTGATCGTGGTGGGAGAGCGGGTGAAGAACACTCCGGTGCTCACCCTGCCGCACCCGCGCGCCCACGAGCGGGCGTTCGTCCTGGCGCCGTGGCTCGACATCGAACCGGCGGCGACGGTGCCGGAACGAGGCCCCGTCGCCGGACTGCTCGCGGGGCTGGACCGTTCCGGCGTCCGACGACGCGACGATTTGACGATCGACCTCTGATGCCGCAGGTGAGGCCGACGGTGGAGCCCACCCGGCGCACCGCGCTGGTGATCGCCGGGGTGGTGGGTGCCGGGGTGTCCTGGATCGCCTTCTCGCTGGCTGAAAGCCTCGGCTGGCCGCTGCCCACCGTTCCGGTGCTGTCGGCAGTCGTGGTGGCCGCGCTGGCGGGCCTGACCCTGGCTGCGGCCCGCTGGACGCACCGCACCGTCCAGGTCAGGCGCGAGCCGGTAGAGCCGTCGAGGGCCGTCGGGCTGCTGCTCGCCGGCAAGGCGGCGATGATCGGTGGCACGGCACTGGCCGCCGGCTATGCGGCCGTTGCCATTCGCTACCTACCCGACCTGGGTGCGGAACTGCCCCGCGAACGCGTTCTCGTCGCCACCGTCGTCGCCGTGCTGAGCGTCGGTTTGGCGGTCGCTGGACGGGCCCTCGAGCGGGCCTGTCAGGTGCCGCCGGACGAGGATTCCGGCGACGCGCCCGACAGTGGTGCCGACGGGGCTGGGCGCGCACGTTAGGCTGCGCCCGTGAAGCGTCGTCCGGGTCGTGCTCGCCGTGTAACTCGGGGCCGAATCGCGTCATGGGCGGTACTCGCATTCGTCGGCTGCGCAGCAGCCCTGACCCATGTCTACGGCGACCCGGTCAGCCGCACGGTCGCGTTCGCGGCCCTTCTCGCAGGCTCCGTGCTGGCCTGCCTGCTGGCGTGGCGACAGAACCGCGGCGCCGAACGCAGCCATCAGGCCGCCCAACTCGGGCAGGCGATGCGGCACGGTGAAGACCTGCATGCCGAGCGGGTCCGGCACCAGGCAGTGCTGCGCACGATGTCCGCTCGGCTGGGCGCGGTGCGCGACCAGCTGGCCGAGTCCGACCGGCGTGCGTCCGCCCTTCAACGGCAGCTCTCCACGCTGCGTGGAAACTACGAATCGCTGCGGGTCGAACTGGAACTGCAGGCGGCGCTCGCCGAAGCCGCACCGGTGCTCGAACTCGCCGGCGTTGCCGACCCGCCGGATCCGTGGGTGACCGCGCGCGAACTATGGCGTATTTCCGAAGCGCCGGCGGCCAAGCGACCTGCGTAACTCCGCACGCACTATCGGTGCGGCCGGCCGTCAATCGCGTGCTATTCACCGTAGCCATCGGCGTCCGGTGAAGTCGTTCAAGAATGCCAACTTGATCCGCGCACTTGGGCGGATCACCCCAAAGGGTGAACGGAACAACACTGTTTGTGGATCGATTGTTTGCATTCGATTCCGCAGGGTACCTTGAGTTTTGTCCGCTATTTGAATGCATGTATGGTTGACGCAGCCGGGGCTGATCGGGGGAACAGTCTCGTGCAAACAATCACCTATCTGGGAGGAACATATGGCGCAACGCATCGTGTACCGGTTGGAAGACGACCTGGACAACACCGAAGCAGCCGAGACCATTGTCTTCGGCGTCGATTCGGTCAGCTATGAAATCGACCTTTCGGACGGCAACGCGCAGAAATTGCGCGACCTGCTGGCTCCGTACGTGGCCGTTGCCCGTCGGGTGGGCGGCAAGCGCAAGGCTGCCGGCCGTCGACGCGGCGCCGCCAGTTCTGCCACCGAGGTGCGCATCTGGGCGGCCGAGAACGGTTACACGGTCTCGGCCCGTGGACGCGTTCCGGCGGAGGTCCGCGAGGCCTACGACCGCGCACACAGCTGATTGACCACGCTGAACGGCCCCGGAAGATTCCGGGGCCGTTCGCCGTCGGCGAAGTCGGAACAGAACCCGAAGGCCAACAGTTGAATACACTGAAGGTGCCTGGTGGGATCGGCCGATCCCGCCGGAGCGCCGCCCGGCCGGGGCCGGAGTGAGGAGTGCGCAATGTTCGACCGGTTCACCGACCGTGCACGTCGGGTCATCGTCCTGGCTCAGGACGAGGCACGCATGCTCAACCACAACTACATCGGCACCGAGCACATTCTGCTCGGCCTGATCCACGAAGGCGAGGGAGTCGCGGCGAAGGCGCTGGAAGCGCTGGGCATTTCGCTCGAGGCCGTCCGCGAGCAGGTGGAGGAGATCATCGGCCAGGGCCAGCAGGCGCCCACCGGTCACATTCCGTTCACCCCGCGGGCCAAGAAGGTGCTCGAACTCTCCATGCGGGAGGCGCTGCAGATCAACCACCCCTACATCGGCACGGAGCACATTCTGCTCGGCCTGATCCGCGAGGGTGAAGGCGTCGCCGCGCAGGTGCTGATCAAGCTCGGCGCCGACCTCAACCGGGTGCGCAACCAGGTGCTGCAGTTGCTCAGCGGCTTCCAGGGCAAGGAGGCGGCCACCGCCGGCGCCCCTGATTCCGGGCCGCAGCAGCAGGGTTCCTCGATCCTCGACCAGTTCGGCCGCAACCTGACCCAGGCCGCTCGTGAGAACAAGCTCGACCCGGTGATCGGACGCGAGAAGGAGATCGAGCGGGTGATGACCGTGCTCTCCCGCCGCACCAAGAACAACCCGGTGCTGATCGGCGAGCCGGGCGTCGGCAAGACCGCCGTGGTCGAAGGACTCTCGCAGGCGATCGTCCGCGGCGATGTTCCCGAAACCCTCCGTGACAAGCAGATCTACACCCTCGACCTGGGTGCGCTGGTGGCCGGCTCGCGTTACCGCGGTGACTTCGAGGAGCGGCTGAAGAAGGTGCTCAAAGAGATCAAGACCCGTGGCGACGTGGTGCTGTTCATCGACGAGATCCACACCCTGGTGGGCGCCGGAGCCGCCGAGGGCGCCATCGACGCGGCATCGATCCTGAAGCCGATGCTGGCCCGCGGCGAACTGCAGACGATCGGCGCAACCACCCTCGATGAGTACCGCAAGTACATCGAGAAGGACGCTGCGCTGGAGCGCCGGTTCCAGCCGATCCAGGTTGCCGAGCCGAGCATCGCGCTGACCATCGACATTCTGCGTGGACTGCGGGACCGCTACGAGGCGCACCACCGGATCACCATCACCGACGGTGCACTGATCGCGGCCGCCCAGCTGGCCGACCGCTACATCTCCGACCGGTTCCTGCCCGACAAGGCGATCGACCTGATCGACGAGGCGGGTGCCCGGCTGCGGATCCTGCGGATGACGGCGCCGCCGGATCTGCGCGAGTTCGATGATCGGATCGCGAAGGTGCGCCTCGAGAAGGAGGCCGCCATCGACGCGCAGGACTTCGAGCGGGCCGCTCGACTGCGCGACGACGAGCGCAAGTTGCTGATCGCCCGGTCCGAGAAGGAAGAGGCGTGGAAGGTCGGCGATTCCGACGTGCTGGCCGAGGTCGGCGAAGAGGAAATCGCCGAGGTGCTCAGCTCGGCCACCGGCATTCCGGTGTTCAAGCTCACCGAAGAGGAGTCGTCCCGGCTGCTCAAGATGGAAGAGGAACTGGGCCGGCGCTACATCGGCCAGCACGACGCGGTCAAGGCATTGTCCCGTTCGATCCGTCGCACCAGGGCCGGTCTCAAAGACCCGAAGCGGCCCTCCGGTTCGTTCATCTTCGCCGGGCCTTCCGGTGTCGGAAAGACCGAGCTGACCAAGGCACTCACCGAATTCCTGTTCGGCGACGAAGACGCCCTGATCACCCTCGACATGAGCGAATACTCCGAGAAGCACACGGCCTCGCGCATGTTCGGCTCGCCGCCCGGATACGTCGGTTACGAAGAGGGCGGACAGCTCACCGAGAAGGTGCGCCGCAAGCCATTCAGCGTGGTTCTTTTCGACGAGATCGAGAAGGCGCATCCCGACATCTTCAACTCGTTGCTGCAGATCCTGGACGAAGGTCGGCTGACCGACGCGCAGGGCCGGGTGGTCGACTTCAAGAACACGGTCATCGTGATGACCACGAACCTTGGTACCCGTGACATTTCCAAGGCCGTGAACCTGGGTTTCAGCCAGGCCGCAGACAGTGTCGGCACCTACGAGAAGATGAAGGCGAAGGTGTCCGACGAGCTCAAGCAGCACTTCCGTCCGGAGTTCCTCAACCGGGTCGACGAGATCGTGGTGTTCCACCAGCTGACGCAGGCCGACATCGAGCGGATCGTCGACCTGATGGTCGCCGAGATCGAGAACCGGTTGCGCGACCGCGACATGGGCATCGAGCTCACCCAGGCGGCCAAGGCCCTGATCGCCAAGCGTGGCTACGATCCCGTGCTGGGTGCGCGTCCGCTGCGCCGGGCGATCCAGCGCGACATCGAAGACATCCTGGCCGAGAAGATCCTCTTCGCCGACATTCACCCCGGCGAGATCGTGGTGGTGGACGTCGCCCCGGAGGGTTCCGAGCTCGCGTTCACCTTCAACGGTGTGCCGAAGGCTGCGGTGCCGGAGTTGGCCGCCGATCTCGGTGGGGCCAACTGAGCCCGAACGACCGCGATGCCCCCGGAGTGATCCGGGGGCATCGTCGTTTCCGACGTCAGCTGGCGGCGATGGCGAGAATGATCACCACGACGATGAAGCCGATGAAGACGAGGGCGAGCAGTGTGCCGATGATTCCGAGTGTCAGGCCCGCAGTGAGCCTGCCGTTGTCACGGTAGACGCCGGGGTAGCGCGCGATGTCGCGACGGGCCTTGGCGCCGAGGTACCAGGCGATCGGGCTGATGAACGGCAAGGCGAAAAAGTTCGTCACCAGGCCGACGATGCCGAGCACCAGCACCAGGGTCGAGTTGGGGTGTTCGGGCAGCAGCGGAGCGCCGTAGCCGTAGGGCATCTGTTGGCCGAACTGCATCGGGGCGGTGGGACCGGGGGCCGGCTGCAGCGCGCCGAACTGTTGCGGCTCAGACCAGCCCATCGGCTCCGGCCGGAAGGTGTCGGCAACCGTCGGGTTCTGGTAGTTGCTGACCGGTTGTTGCGGGGCCGGCTGGACGGGTGTCCAGGGCTGCGGGTCGATCTCCTCGTCAGGCTTCGGCGTGGATTGCGGCGTTCCGAAGCCCTGACCGCTGGACCACGGCGAGTCCTGCTCGTTGCTCATCCGGCCTCCTCTTCAGATTCAAGGGTACGGGGTGCCGGTGGCGTCACAGCGTGAAGCCGGCTCCCTCGGCACGGACGAGGCCGTCGTGCACCAGGGTGCTGAGCGCGGTGCGCGCCTGAGCTTCGTCCGGCCAACCGGCGATCAGTTCACCCACGCCAGTGCTGCACCCCTGCGGCAGGAGCCGCAGCTTGGCGAGCAGATGACCGCGGGCGGCCCGGTCGGTGCCCGTGTACGGCTGGCGCCGTCGCGGCGGGCCGGGCGGCCGTCCGGCAGCCAACCAGCGACACGCGCAAGCCACCGGGCAGGCGGCGCAGTCAGGATTTGTGGCTCGGCAGACCTGAGCCCCCAGTTCCATCGCCGCCACCGACCAGCCGACGCCGCCGTCGGGTAGCCAGGCCTGTGCGCGCTGCCGCTCGGCCACCGTCGGGGAGCCTGCCGGGGTGTCCACACCACCCTCCAGGCGGGCCAGCACCCGGCGTACGTTCACGTCGAGCACCACCGTTTCGGCACCGAAGGCGAACGCCGCCACTGCGGCGGCGGTGTACTCGCCGACGCCGGGCAGGGCGCGCAGCGCGACCTGGTCGCCAGGCACGTCGCCGCCGTGCTCGGCGACGATAGCGGTGGCCGACGCATGCAGTCGCTGGGCACGACGCGGGTAGCCGAGACGACCCCAGGCCCGGACGGCCTCACCCACGGGTTCGGCCGCGAGCGCGGATGGCGTCGGCCACCGTGTCAGCCACTGCCGCCACGGCTCCAGCACCCGGTTCACCGGGGTCTGCTGCAACATGAACTCGCTGACCATGACACCCCACGCCGAGGTCTCCGGACGGCGCCACGGCAGGTCGCGGGCATGACACTCGTACCAGGCGACGATCGCCGCCGCCAGCGTCCGCCGATCCACCCGGCCACTGTAGTGTCAGGCGCCGCCGACCCCCCCGATCGAGGGCACGACCGACGTACATGGGTTCGTCCGACGGGTCGCGCCAACCGGTCAGCGGCGTGGTGTCGCCGCCTGAAGGGCGGCACTGCCTACCCTTGCGACATGAGCGACGTGCTGACAGGCAAGGGTCCGCAGCCACCTTCGGTCTACTGGATCCGTCGCGGTCTGGTCGCCCTGGCGGTCGTCGTGATCATCGGCCTTCTGGTGTGGACGTTCGGGCCCAAGAACCAGCCGACCACGGCCACCCCGGCGAGCACTCCGACGCCCGCCGAGACGCTGGTCTCGCCGACCGCGTCGCCGACGGCATCGCCCAGTGGCAGCGTGTTACCGACACCAAGTTCGTCATCAACGGCACCGACCCCCTGCGAACCGATCGGCGTCCAGCTCAGCGTCGCAGGGTTCAAGAGCGTCAAGAACACCGCGAAGCAGCTGTTCAGCGTGACCGCCGAGAACAACACCGCGATGCCCTGCGTGATGGAGATCACCAAGGACACCTTCACGTTGCGGGTCTCCTCGGGCACGGACCTGATCTGGACCACCGCGCACTGCGACAAGTGGCTACCCGCGGTGAAGAAGCAGACCCTGCGGGCGGGCAAGAACGTCGAGTTCAAGGTCGAATGGGCGATGCGGCGCTCGGCGGACGGCTGCAAGCAGGCCAAGAGCCTGCTGGGGGCGGGCACCTATGTGGCCCAGGCGAGTTACCGCGCGACGTCCACAGCTCGGTTCGCATTCGTGGTGACCGCGTAAGCCATTCCGCTCACTCCAGTCGTTCGGCGTAGGCGGACTCGGCCAACCGGATCAGGCCTTCGCGCACCGTGCGGGCGATGGCATAGTCGACCCCGTCCACCGTCAACAGGTCTGCCGTGCTCGCGCCGAACAACGCCTGCAGGGTGCCGAAGTGTTCGACCAGGGCGTCCGCAACGGCCGGGGGCAGCCGGCCGAGCTGTGCCAGCTGGCGGTGCCCTTTGGGTGAGACCCGGCGGGACAGGTCGTCGCCCAGCCCGCACGCCTCGGCGATCAGGGCGAGGTTGGCCAGGTCGTCGGTGTCGAGGTCGGCCAAGCGAGCGAGCCGAGGCGGTTGGCTGCCGTCGTCGTAATCGCGCTCGAGTTGGCCGGGCAGCTCGTCCAGCCCCGCCACCAACTCCCGCAACTGCAACCTGACCAGTCGGGCATCGGTGCCGAGTTCGTTTGCGTAGCCGGCGACCTCGTCCTGCAGCCGGCCGACCATCTCGATCCGCTGGGCCACCAGCACCAGGTCGCGGACGGTCGCCGAGTCGCGGACTTCCGCCGCCGACAGCCGTCCGGTGGCCTCGGTCAGCCGATCGGCGTAGCGGGCCAGGGTGGCGAGGGCCTGATTGGCGCGAGCCAGCAACTGTTCGGGGCGCTGCACGACCCAGCGCCGTCCGTCCACGAACAGCGAGATCGTCGACATCGACGCCGACACGGTCACGGTCGGCACACCGGTCTGCCGGGCCACCCGGTCAGCGGTGCGGTGCCTGGTGCCGGTCTCGGACGTTTCGACCGCGGCGTCGGGCATCAGGTGCACGCCGGCGAACAGGATGCGGTCGAGGGAGTCGTTGAGTATGACGGCGCCGTCCATCTTGGCGAGCTCGCGCAGCGCGGTGCCGGTGAAGGGCACGTCGATGGCGAAGCCGCCGCCGGTTAGGGCCTGCAGCCGGGCATTGTTGCCAAGGGTGATCAGGGCGCCGGTGCGTCCGTGCACGATGCGGTCCAGCCCGTCGCGCACCCCGGTGCCGGGCGCGATCAGCGCGAGGGCACGGCTGAGTCGACTGGACGTGACGCTCACGGGGGTCCTCGACGGTCGTTGGGTGATGTCGGGCAGTGTAGTGGCGGGGGCCCCGCGGGGATCTGGTGGCCCGTCATCCCTCGGCGACCCACAGCACCGGCCGTTCGGATTCGCGCCGCTTGGCCGGCCGCAACTGCAGCAGGTCGACCGCGGCGGCCACCGTGGCCACCTCGACGGCGCGAAGGCCCTTGATCGTCACCGCACAGCCCGGCGGCACCAGCGCCAGTCCGAAACCGAGGCGCGCAGCCTCGGCGAGCCGGCGATCCAGGGCTGCGACCCGGCGGACCTCGCCCGACAATCCGATCTCACCCAGGGCGATCAGCGGACGATGGAAGGCGTGGTCGGCAGCAGCGGAGGCGACCGCCAGGGCCACGGCCAGGTCGGCGGCGGGATCGACCAGCCGGGCACCACCGACGGTCGACACGTAGACCTCCTTGTTGTGCAGCCGCACCTGAGCCTTGCGCTGCAGCACGGCGAGGATCACCGACAATCGGCCCGCGTCCAGACCGTGTGCGACCCGGCGCGGGGACGGAGCGGTGGTGGGTGCGACCAGCGCCTGCACCTCACCGAGCAGCGGCCGTCGACCCTCTTGGCTGACGGTCAGCGCGGTGCCGGCGAGCGGCTCGCTGCGGGCGGACGCGAAGAGGTGGCTGGGGTCGCTCACCTCGCTGATGCCGCCCTCGGCCATCTCGAAGCAGCCCACCTCGTCGGCAGGACCAAACCGGTTCTTCGAGGCACGGACGAGGCGCAGTCCGCTGTGCCGGTCGCCCTCGAAGGACAGCACCACGTCGACCAGGTGTTCGAGCAGGCGGGGCCCCGCCACCGAGCCGTCCTTGGTGACGTGCCCGACCAGCAGCACCGGCAGGCGGCGCTGTTTGGCCACCCTGACCAGAGCATTGGTCACTTCACGCACCTGGGCGACGCCCCCGGCGACCCCCTCGGCGCCGGTCACCGTGACCGCCTGCACGGAGTCGAGCACCAACAGTTCGGGGTCGAGATCCTCTATGTGGGCCAGTACGGCGCCAAGGTCGGTTTCGGCGGCCAGGTAGAGCGCGTCCTGCAGGGCGTTGGTGCGGGTGGCCCGCAGCCGCACCTGGGCCGCGGACTCCTCGGCGGACACGTACAGGGTGCGCCGGCCGCCGGCAGCCCAGCGGGCCGCGATGTCGAGCAGCAGCGTCGACTTGCCCACGCCCGGCTCACCAGCGACGAGGATCACCGCACCGGCGACGATGCCGCTGCCGAGTACCCGGTCGAACTCGCCCACCCCCGTCGGTGTGGAGGCGGCCTCATGCAACGGCACATCACGGATGGGCCGAGCGATGCTGGTCGGGGTGCGCCGCAGCGCCGATGTCGCACCTGCTGGCGCTTGCGGCGCCATCGAGCCCCAGCTTTGGCATTGGGTGCAACGCCCAACCCAGCGGGCGCTCGTCCAGCCGCACTCGGAGCAACGGTGGGCAACAGCGGTCTTGGCCATGACTGCACGCTAGGGCCCACCGCTGACAAACCTTGACGGCGCTCCGCAGTGCGGCGCCGTCGGTGAGTCAGATCCGGACCGGGCCCTGAGCGGTGTGGAAGGTGGCCGCATCCAGGCCGGGCTGGCCGTTCGGTGCGGTGAACCGAATGTTGACTCCATCAAAGTTGCCGTCGACCTCGGCGCCGATCCAGTCCTCCACCCGCTTCTCGGTGCCGGCGATCTCGATCTCGATGAGCTGCAGGTCGCCGCCGAGGGCGCGCGGCAGGACCGATTCGTCACTGGTCCACTTGATGAAATAGGGCAGTTGGGGATCGGTCATCAGGCCCTTCACACCGATCTGCTGCCACTCCAGCAGCCGACCGTCGGGAAAGTGCCGGGAGCCGGTGACGGCCTCGCGCCCTAGCCGCTGTTCGTAGGGGGCCAGGTCGGGCACAGAGACCACCCAGCCGAGCCATCCACCGCCCATCTCGGAGCGGGCGCGAACGGCCTGGCCGAAGGGGGCCTTCTCGGCGGCGGGGTGTTCGAGTACCTCCACGACCTCGATGTAGCGGTGGTCTGCCAGTGGCAGGATGTTGTTGCGGGTGCCGAAGCGGGGATGGAATCCGCCGTCGCGGAACCTGGCGCCGAGCAACTCACCCAGGCGCTCAACCTCAGCTTTGAGGCCGTCAGGGCCGGCAGCGAACGTCAAATGATCGACATGCATGTGCCCATTCTGTGGGTGGGTGCCCCTGGTTGCGAAATCGGCCTCTGTCGCACTGCGGGCCACCTCCCGGCGGCTCCGTGACGGCCCGACGCCTGGCGGGCCCGCGTCACCTTCATGGCCTCCCCCGCCCGACCGATGCGGGGACCGCAAGGGATGGGAAACCCGAACCGACCGGGTCGCGTCCATCCCACCGAGGAGCTCGCCCGCAATATTCGGCAGCCGATGCAATACCGATTTCCTCCGCCGATTGGCATTGAAACGATCAATTTCGCGTCCTAGGCGAATCCGCGGAGTTAATCGGTATTGCATCGGGCGATGAAATGAATGGGGCCGGCCGGTTCGACGACGCACCTATGCTTGCGGCTGTGACTGACTCCCGGGCCGCGATCAAGGTGGCACTGTCCACCTCGTCGGTCTATCCGGAGTCCGTGGCCTCCGCGTTCGAGGTCGCCGGCCTGCTGGGCTACGACGGCGTCGAGCTGATGGTCGGAATCGACCCGCTGGCCGCTGACGTGGACGCCGTGGAGCGGTTGCGCGACTATCACCAGGTGCCCGTGGTCTCGGTGCACTCTCCCTGCCTGCTGGTCACCCAGCGGGTGTGGGGAACCGACCCCTGGGCCAAGCTGGAGCGGGCCACGGAGGCCGCCAAGCAGTTGGGCGCGAACCTGGTGGTGGTACATCCGCCGTTTCGCTGGCAGCGCGACTACGCCACCGGGTTCGTTCAGGGGGTGCGCGATCTGGCACTGGCCAGCGGAATCGCCATCGCCGTCGAGAACATGTTTCCCTGGCGGGCGCCCGGCGGCGGTGACTTCAAGGCGTACAAGCCCAGCTGGGACCCCACCGACCTCGACTACGACCACCTCACCCTCGACCTGTCGCATGCAGCCACTGCGCGGCAGGACTCGCTGACCTTGGTGCGACAGTGGGGCGAGCGGCTGGCCCATGTGCACCTCACTGACGGCAACGGGTCGGCGAAGGACGAGCACTTGATGCCCGGTCAGGGCAACCAGCGTGCCGACGAAGTGCTTGCCGAACTGTCCAAGAGTGGGTACCGCGGCCATGTGGTCCTCGAGGTGAACACCAACGACCTCGAACGGCCCGGCCGCGAGGCTGCCCTGGCCTCTGCCCTCGCCTTCGCCCGCAAGCACCTCA
Source organism: uncultured Actinomycetota bacterium (assembly GCA_963697765.1). GTDB lineage: Bacteria > Actinomycetota > Actinomycetes > Propionibacteriales > Propionibacteriaceae > Micropruina. The sequence goes on along the minus strand of CAVOPC010000002.1, from coordinate 288,905 downwards.
CACCGGTCAACGAGTCGCGTTGAGCGAGGGGATCGCGGACGTGGGCGGTGCGGTGCGCCGGCCCGGGTACGAGGTGCTGCTGGTGCTCGGTGTCTCGTTGGGGCAGTCGGCGGTCTACTCGATCCTGTCGATCGCCGAGAAGCTGACCCGGGCCGAACCGCTGAGCCAGCAGACCACGACGATCAACAGCTCCGTCACCCCGGATCGTCCGTGGCTCGATCTCAGTTACCAGATCGCGGGCATCGTGTTTCCGGTGGTGCCGGCGATCCTGGCGCTCTATCTCCTCTCGCTGACCGGTGATCGGGTTCGGATCGGCTTCGACCTGAAGAGGCCGTGGCGCGACCTCGGCTGGGGATTCGTGCTGGCCGCGGTGATCGGTATTCCTGGTCTGCTCGGCTACCTGGTGGCCCGAGGTATGGGGATCAACACCACCGTGCAGCCCGCCAACCTCGCCGAGAACTGGTGGACGGTGCCCGTGCTGATCGGATTGGCGATCATGAACGGCGTACTGGAGGAAGTGATCATCGTCGGCTTCTGGTTCACCAGAATGCGGCAGGTCGGCTGGTCGATCGCGGCGGTACTGATTGGCAGCGCCCTGATCCGTGGCACGTACCACCTCTATCAGGGCTTCGGCGCGTTCGCCGGCAACATCGCCATGGGGCTGATCTTCGGCTGGTACTTCCTGCGGTTCAAGAGGGTGGCCCCATTGGTCGCCGCGCACAGCATCATCGACATCTTCGCCTTCGTCGGCTACGCGCTGCTGGCCCCCTACGTCGACTGGTTCTGAACTCGGGTCGCCCTGCCCCCTTCCGTCGGCCGGGTCGCACCGACCCGTTCTGAACGTCCGCGTCCGGACGGATAGGCTGGCGCCCATGCGTGTCGGAGTGTTCGGTGCCACCGGAACGGTGGGCAATGTGATGCGGTCGCTGCTGGTCGAGCGCGAGTTTCCGGTCGATGCGATCCGGTTCTTCGGCTCGGCGCGCTCAGCCGGGAAGCAACTCGATTTCAAGGGCGAGTCGATCATCGTCGAGGACACCGCGACCGCCGACCTGACCGGCCTCGACATCGCCCTGATGTCGGCCGGTGCCACCATGTCGCGCGAGTACGCCCCGAGGCTGGCCGCCACCGGCGCCCTGGTGGTCGACAACTCGTCCGCGTGGCGCAAGGACCCCGACGTTCCGCTCGTGGTCAGCGAGGTTAACCCCGAGGACGCCGAGAATCCGCCCAAAGGCATCATCGCCAACCCCAACTGCACCACGATGGCGGCCATGCCGGTGCTGAAGCCGCTGCACGACGCCGCCGGCCTGCAGCGGCTGATCGTCGCCACCTACCAGGCAGTGTCCGGCTCCGGCGTGAAGGGCATCGACGCCCTGCTCACCCAGAGCCGGAACACCGCAGACCCGTCCGCGCTGGCCTTCGACGGCGCCCTGGACGCGGTCGCCGACCCCAGCCCCTACCTGGCGCCGATCGCCTTCAACGTCGTACCGGTGGCCGGTTCGGTCATGGACGACGGCACCGACGAGACCGACGAGGAGCAGAAGCTGCGCAACGAGTCGCGTAAGATCCTGCACCTGCCCGATCTTGCGGTGGCCGGCACCTGTGTGCGGGTTCCGGTGTTCACGGGTCACTCGCTGGTGGTGCACGCCGAGTTCGCCGAGGAACTCAGCCCGCACCGTGCCCGGGGCATCCTGGCCACCGCGCGCGGGGTTGCGCTGGCCGACATTCCGACACCACGGCTCGCGGCGGGCAAGGACCCGTCCTTCGTCGGACGGATCCGCGCCGACCAGTCGGTGCCGGACGGTCGCGGCATCGTGTTGTTCATCAGCAGCGACAACCTCCGTAAAGGTGCCGCGCTGAACGCGGTTCAGGTCGCCGAGATACTGGCGGGCCGGCGGTGACCCGGCTGGCCGTGATCGGCGCCGGTGTGATGGGTGAGGCGCTGGTCTCCGGCCTGCTCAAGGCGGGCTGGTCGTCCGACGACCTCGTGGTGGCCGACCGCCGCGATTTTCGGCGGGCCGAGATGACCGCCGCGCACGGGGTACGGGCCACCGGCAATGCCGAGGCGGCCGCCGAGGCCGACACGGTGATCCTGGTGGTCAAGCCGCAGGACGTGGGCGCCGTGCTGCCCGAGATCGCCCCGGTGCTGAAGCCAGGAACGCTGGTGGTCTCGCTGTGCGCAGGCGTGACCACCGCCACGCTCGAGAGCCACCTGCCGGCGGGGGCGGCGGTTGTCCGGGTGATGCCGAACACGCCCGCGCTGGTCGGCGAGGGAATGGCCGCGGTCTCCGGCGGCGGCAGCGCGTCCGAGGATGACGTGACCCACGCCCTGGAACTGATGTCTGCCCTGGGCAAGGCGATCATGGTGCCCGAGAGCTACCAGGACGCAGTCACCGCGATCTCGGGGTCGGGCCCCGCCTACCTGTTCTTCGTGGTCGAGGCGATGATCGACGCCGGCGTGATGCTCGGCCTGCCCCGCGACATCGCCACCACCCTGGTCAACCAGACCATGTTCGGCTCGGCCAAGCTGCTGGTCGAGTCCGGGGCGCATCCGACGGTGCTGCGCGAGCAGGTCACGTCCCCCGGCGGCACGACGGCCGCGGCGCTCCGCCAACTCGAGGACCACAAGGTCAAAGCCGCCTTCATCACCGCGATCGAGGCCGCCCGCGACCGCAGTCGGGCCCTCGCCGGCCCCCCCTCCTGACCCTCGCGGACACGGCACGAGCGGCGTCGGCACATCCGTGCGGGGGGCTGCGCACCTCCACCACGACGGGTATGGTGTCGCACACATCAGCCGCCGAAGGGGGTTCGGCGCACCGCTGATAACCCAGAGAAGAGCCCCGATGAGCGATCCCGTACCCGCGCCCGTACCACTGTCGGCGATCAAGTTCCTGAAGGTCACGGAGGTGGCGACCATGTTGCGGGTGTCGCGGATGTCGGTCTATCGATTGATTCACTCCGGGGATCTTGAGGCGGTCAGGTTCGGCCGCAGCTTCCGGGTTCCCGAGCACGCAGTGGACGCGTACCTGCGGGATTCGTTCTACGACGCCGGTTGAGCACCCAGCCCCGGGCGGGCAGCGACGAAGCTGGGCCGGCGTGAATTGGGTGAACCGGGGAGGCACTCGGTAAGCTCGTCTGGTTGGCCGGGTCGCTCGGCCACTCCAGGGGCCCAGCCCCGACATCAAACTGCACTATCCCGGCCCATCCTGGGCCGACATCGAGAGGTCACAGCGTGGGTTCGGTCATCAAGAAGCGCCGCAAGCGGATGGCGAAGAAGAAGCACCGCAAGCTTCTGAAGAAGACGCGCATCCAGCGTCGCCGCGCCGGCAAGTAACTCACCGGCGCCGATGGCCCGGCCGCGGGTGGTGGTCATCGTCCGCGACGGATGTCACCTCTGTGGTGACGCCGTCGCGATCGCCGAACGGGTCTGCGCCGAACTCGGTGCCGATTTCGGCACCCTCGACGTGGACGCCGATCCGGCTCTTGCCCAGCACACCGACCACGTGCCGGTGACCTTCGTGGACGATCGGCAGATCGCCATCTGGTTCCTCGACGAGCAGCGGCTCCGCGCCGCTCTAGCGCCTTGACCCGCACCGTCCGGTTGGACGCCCCCGTCGCCGCCGGCGTGCTGTTCGACTACCTCAGCGATCCGTTTCAGCGTCCGCAGTGGCAGTCCAGCCTGCGCGCCGTGGCGGACGTCCGCGGTAGTGGCGAACCAGGAAGCAGCTGGACCGACGTCACCGCGGTGGGTGCCCGGCCACGCATGCGCATCACAGCCGCAGAATCTCCACGGTTGTGGATCGAGCGCGGACGCTGGCGCGGACTGAGTGCCGTGCTGCGGCTCGACCTGCTCGGCTACGGACCCGCGCGCACCCGGGTCAGGGCGACCTTCCGGGTTTCGGGCGTGGGCGTTTTCGCCCTGGTCGCACCCCTGCTGGAGTTGGCGGCCGCGCCCGCCATTCGGGCCGACCTGCGCCGCGCAGTCCTGCTGGCCGCCCGGACGCACGCAGAATCTGATCGATGACACCGGACTCGCTGCGAGCAATGCGGCTCACCTGACCCCATCGGCTACTCCTCGTCGGCCCACCAGCAGAACGATCGGTAGTCCCCGCGTGAGCGCCGGCCGGCGTCCCGTATTGTTGGAGGCCGAGCACAGCGAAAGGCCGACCCTGCCATGCAATCCGTCGTTCATCTGGTGCGCCACGGGCAGGTGCATAATCCGGAGGGAGTCCTCTACGGGCGTCTTCCCGGCTACGGGTTGAGCACCATCGGCCAGGCGATGGCGCAGCGGCTGGGCGAGCACTTCGCCGACGTGCCGCTGACCCACCTGCGGTGTTCCCCGCTGCAGCGGGCGCAGGAAACCATGGCCCCGATCGCCGCCAACCATCCCGACCTCGCGGTGGTCACCGACGAGCGGGTGATCGAGGCCGCCAACTACTTCGAGGGCCGCAACTTCGGCAGGTACAACGAGAAGCTGCTGATCCCGAAGAACCTGTGGCAGTTGCGCAACCCGCTGAAGCCGTCCTGGGGCGAGCCGTACCCGTCCATCGTCGCCCGGGTGAAGCTGGCGATGGCCGATGCTGCCACGGCGGCCGGTGACGGCGGCCAGGCGCTGATCGTGATGCACGAACTGCCGATCTGGATCTCGCGGCTCGCTGCCGAAGGCCGCTCGCTGGTCCACGACCCGCGCAAGCGGCAGTGCCGGCTTGCGTCCATGACGTCCTTCACCTGGATCGACGACCGGATCGTCGCCGTCGACTACGCCGAGCCGGCGGGCGACCTGATGCCGCCGAAGAAGTCCAAAGTCCTGTTCCGCCCCGGGTCCTGATGCGCCGGACGGTTCTGCTGCTCGTCGCCGCGCTGGCCCTGCTGGCCAGCGGCTGCACCGGCTCCACCACGTCCGACGGCGGGTTCGTCAGCGGTGACGGCACCATTTCGAGGGTGCCGGTGTCCGAGCGGGTACCTGCCCCGCAGATCGCCGGCACCACCCTGGACGGCAAGCCGTGGAGCAGCACGTCCGTGCAGGGCAAGGTGCTCGTCTACAACGTGTGGGGCTCGTGGTGCGCGCCCTGCCAGAAGGAAGCGCCCGCCCTGGTCAAGGCCGCCAACCGCACCACTGCCGACGCCCAGTTCATCGGCCTCAACACCCGCGACATCGGCACCGCGCAGGCGGACGCCTTCGTCCGCAACTTCGAGGTGCCCTACCCCAACCTGTTCGACCCGGACGGACGGCTGCTGCTGCTGTTCGGCGGAAAGCTGCCACCCAGCGCGATTCCGTCCACCCTGATCGTGGACGCGAAGGGCCGGGTCGCTGCCCGGGTGTTGGGCGACACCACCGAGGCGACCCTGGTCGGGTTGATCGACGAGATCGCGGCAGAAGCCTGATGTTTCCCCTCGAGATCGGTGACTGGGCCCGGGACGCCGTCGGCGGCTCGATGCTGATGGCGATGCCGGTGGCGCTGCTGGCCGGCCTGGTCTCGTTCTTCTCCCCGTGCGTGCTGCCGCTGCTGCCCGGCTACCTGTCGTACGCGAGCGGGCTCAGCCTGGCGCAGTTGCAGCAGGGCACCCAACGCGGACGAGTGCTCACCGGCACCGCTCTGTTCGTGCTCGGCTTCGCCGTGGTCTTCGTCTCCGGCGGGGCTTTGTTCGGCTCGATGGGCACCACCTTGATGCAGTGGCGCACCCAACTGAACATCACCGGCGGCATCCTGGCGATCTGCCTGGGCCTGGTTTTCGCCGGCTGGGTGCCGTTCGCCAACAACACCCTGCGGCTCAACCTGCGTCCCAAGGTCGGCCTGGCCGCAGCACCGCTGCTGGGACTCGTCTTCGCGTTGGGCTGGACGCCGTGCATCGGCCCGGCCCTGCAGGTGGTGCTCACCCTTGCCCTGAACGAGGCGACGGCCCTGCGCGGCGCCCTGCTCGCCCTCTGCTACGCCCTGGGTCTCGGACTGCCGTTCCTGATCGCCGGCCTGGCCCTGGACCGGTTCGCCGGCACCACGGCGTTCGTCCAGCGGCACCATCGCACCTTGCAGGTGGGCGGCGGCGTGATGATGATCGTCGTCGGGGTGCTGCTGCTGACCGGTTGGTGGGACGTGTTGATGGCCTGGCTGCGGCAGTGGGCGGCGTCCTACGGCACGGTGATCTGATGAATCCCCGCGACACCGTCGACCCGCAGGTGCAGCCGGGCCTGCGCGCCCAGGATCGAGCCCAGGACGCGGTGGATCGCGACCTGGGGGTTGGGGAGACCGACGACGGTCCGCGCGATGGTGCCCACTCGCGCCGTCCGGATCGCCGCCGCGGCACCCTGCGGGCGACCGAGAGCCTGCGCTGGCTGTGGAACCAGCTGACCTCCATGCGCACCGCGCTGGTGCTGCTGTTCGCGCTGGCGCTGGCGGCCGTTCCGGGATCGCTGCTGCCGCAGCGTCCGACATCGCCGGTGCGGGTCGCCGAGTACATCGCGAAGAACCCGCAGTTGGGCGCCTTCTACAACTCGATCGGGCTGTTCGACGTGTTCGCGTCGGCCTGGTTCGCCGCGATCTACCTTTTGCTCTTCATCTCCCTGGTCGGCTGCATCGTGCCCCGGATCGGCCTCTACCTGCGCGGCCTGCGCGCCCAGCCGCCGCGCACGCCGCGCAACCTGGGCCGGCTGCCCGCGCACGTGGCATTGACCTCGTCCGACAGCGCGGAGGACGTGCTGCACAGGGCGGAGCAGGTGCTACGCGGGCGTCGGTTCCGGGTGCGCCGGCTGGACGGCTCGGTCAGCGCCGAACGCGGCTACCTGCGCGAGCTGGGCAACCTGATCTTTCACGTCTCGCTGGTGTTCCTGCTGTGCGGTGTCGCCTGGGGTGCGCTGTTCGGTTACAAGGGGACGACAGCGGTGGTCGAGGGCCAGTCGTTCAGCAACACCCTGACCCAGTTCGACGACTTCAGCTCCGGCGGCGCCTTCCGGGCCCAGCAACTGGTGCCGTTCACGGTGGCCCTCGATTCCTTCGAGGCGAAGTTCGAGACCGGGCCGGTGCAGCGCGGGGCCGCCCGGCTGTTCAAGGCCAATGTGACCACCACCGTGGACGGGGTGACCACCGACCAGGCGCTCGAGGTGAACCAGCCGCTGGTGCTCGGCGACAGCACTGTCCATCTGGTCGGGCACGGCTACGCGGTCGACGTGACGGTCAAGGACGCGGCAGGCGACGTGGCGTTCTCAGGGCCGGTGATCCTGCTGCCCCAGGACGGCAACTTCATGTCGGTCGGGGTGATCAAGGCGCCCTACGCCCGTCCGGACCGGATGGCGTTCGAAGCCCTGTTCCTGCCGACCGCGGTCGACAACGGTGGCATCGGCGTTTCCGCGTTCCCGGACGCACTCAACCCGCAATTGCTGCTGAACGTGTGGACGGGGCCGCCCAAGGAGGCCACCGGCGTGCCCGAGAACGTGTACTCGCTGGATACCACCGGCCTGACCCAGGTGACCAAGGACGGCAAGCCGCTGCGCTTCACTCTCGCCCCAGGCGAAGGCTTCGACGTGCCGGGCGGCGGTTCGATCACCTTCAACGGCTGGCATCGCTGGGTGAGCCTGCAGGTGTCCAGCACGCCCGGGCTGTGGCTGGTGTTCAGCTCGGTGCTGGTCGCGGTGGCGGGCCTGTGCCTGTCACTGTTCGTCCGGCCGCGCCGGGTCTGGGTGCGGGCCGCGGGCGACACCGTCGAGGTGGCCGGGCTGGACCGCACCGAGGGCCGGGGCGGCCTGCATGAGGAGTTGCTCCTGGTGGCGGACGGACTGGGGCTTGCGCCGGATGCCACTGTTGGCGCACGCTCGGAGCCGGGTGACCCCGCTGACCACCCTGAGACCGAAGCGAACGAAGGGAACGCCTGATGGCCGCCGAATGGTCGAATCTGGCAATGGTGACCGCCGTTGTGGTCTACCTGCTCGCACTGGCCGCATTCGCCGCCGAGTGGGCGTCCGCGCGGCGACTGGAACCCGCTGAAGCGGCGGTACCGGTTCTGGTCGGTTCGGACGGGGGCACGCTCGGGCCCGATCAGGCCGACGCAGCCCGCCGCGTCAGCCGAAGTCGCCGACCGCGACGCGAGGCGGCAGCGACGGGTGGAGATGTTCGGCCGGATGGGTCTGGCCCTGACGGTGATCGCCTGGGCCCTGCAACTGTCCGGCGTCGTGCTCCGCGGCGTCGCGGCCGGCCGGTTTCCCTGGGGCAACATGTACGAGTTCGTCACCGCGGCACTCCTGTTCGTGGTGACCATCTACCTGGTGCTGGCCATGCGCGGCTTCCGCTGGCTCGGGCTGCCGGTGGTGCTGCTCGCGGTGATCGGGCTGGGGTTGGCCGTCACCGTGCTGTATGTGGCGGTCGCGCCGCTGGTGCCGGCACTGCATTCGGTCTGGTTCGTGATTCACATCGTGGCCGCCGCGGTCGCGGGAGCGGCGTTCAACATGGGTGGGTTGGCGTCCATCCTGTACCTGATGAAGGCCCGTGCGGAACGCCGCGAGAACGTCCGTGGCTATCTCGCGAAGCTGCCGTCCAGTGCCCGGATCGACGAACTCGCCTACCGCTTCCACGCCTTCGCCTTTCCGCTGTGGACGTTCGCGATCGCCGCCGGCGCGGTGTGGGCCGAGTACGCCTGGGGACGGTTCTGGGGCTGGGACCCCAAGGAAACCTGGTCGCTGGTCACGTGGGTGGTCTACGCCGGCTACCTGCACGCCCGGGCCACCGCCGGCTGGCGAGGCAAGCGGGCAGCCGTGGTGGCGATCATCGGCCTCGCCTGCTTCTGGTTCAACTTCGTCGGCATCAACCTTCTGGTCTCGGGCCTGCACTCCTACGCCGGCATCTGACCTCCCGCTGGTCGAGACCCAAGTCCTCCGCCATCTCCACTCACCGCTGGTCGAACTTGTGACACGCCAGACCTCCGTTGGTCGAGCTTGGCGAGACCCGTCGCGCTCGCCTGGCAATCTTCCGACCGTCCGCCGCTGCCGCTAGCCTGACCGGACGACAACGACGTCCGAGGGAGTACCGCACATGCCCGATCCGCAGCCGCTCGAGGTGCCCGACAGCACCGTCTACGACACGTTGTTCGCCGCCCTCACCGACGCCGACCGCAGTCGGGTGGCAATCGTGAACGGAAGCACCGGGGCGGAGATGACCTTCGGCGAGCTCAAGGACCGGGTGGACGCCTTCGCGGGCTGGCTGGCGAGCCAGGGCATCACTCCCGGCGAGGTGGTGGGGTTGCTGGCGCCCAACGGCGCCGGATTCGCTATCGCCTTCCACGGCATACTCCGGGCCGGAGCAACGGCCACCACGATCAACCTTCTGTACGGCGCCGACGAGATCACCAATCAACTCCGCGACGCCGGTGCGGTGGCGCTCGTCACCGTGTCGTCCCTTCTGCCCAAGGTGCGCCCGGCGCTGGAAGAACTGGGCATCCCGGCCGGTCGGGTGCTCGTGCTGGACGGTGCGGACGGGCATCCGTCCCCGTCGGACGTGTTCGAAGCTGCCCTGCCGGCGCCGGAGCTCAGCATCGATCCAGCCACCCATCTGGCCGTGCTGCCGTACTCCTCGGGCACGACCGGCCTGCCGAAGGGAGTGATGCTGACCCACCGCAACCTGGTCGCCAACATCGCGCAGTGCGAGGCGATCGGGGTCGCCGGCGACGACGTGGTGCTGGCCGTGCTTCCGTTCTTCCACATCTACGGCATGACGGTGTTGCTCAACTACGCACTGCGGCAGCGGGCCCGACTGGTCACCATGCCGCGGTTCGACCTGTCCGAGTTCCTGCGGATCATCGCCGAGCACCGCACCAGTTGGCTGTTCATCGCACCGCCGATCGCGGTGGCCCTGGCCAAGCACCCGGCCGTCGACGAGGTCGACACCTCGGCGGTCAAGGTGGTCTTCTCCGGCGCCGCGCCGCTGGACGCGTCCCTGGCCAAGGCCGTCTCCGACCGGTTGGGCTGCGTAGTCGCCCAGGGTTACGGAATGACCGAGACCTCGCCCGTGACGCACGTCATCAACTGGCGGGACGCGAGCATCGACCGGTCCTCCATCGGCCGCGTGGTGCCCGGTACCGAGGCACGGGTGGTGAACGCCGAGGGTTCGGACGTGCCGGTGCCCGACGACGCGCCCAGCGAACCGGGAGAGCTGTGGATCAGGGGTCCCCAGGTGATGACCGGCTACCTGAACAACCCAGACGCAACCGCCGCCACTGTGGACGGCGAGGGCTGGCTGCACACCGGCGACCTGGCCACCGTCGACGCCGACGGCATCTACCGGATCGTCGGCCGGCTGAAGGAACTGATCAAGTACCGCGGGTACCAGGTGCCGCCGGCGATGCTGGAGGCCGTGTTGCTGAAACATCCCGACATCGCGGACGCGGCGGCCATCGGCGCGCCGGACGAGGACGGTATGGAGTTTCCCAAGGCCTTCGTGGTGCGCCGGGCAGGCAGTGAGCTGACCGCCGAAGAGGTGATGACGTTCGTCGCCGACCGGGTGGCGCCGCACCAGAAGGTGCGTGCCGTCGAGTTCATCGACACGATCCCCAAGTCGGCTTCCGGCAAGATCCTGCGTCGCGAGTTGCGCGACCGGAACGGGTAGCACGAACCCGGCATTCCGGCGGACGCCGGAATCTTGCGGGCCCGTGCGGATGGAGAGATCCCGGAGCAAGCCCGGGATGACGGCGTCATGACCACGTGCCCATCGGTCGAGCTTGTCGAGACCCGGACCTGACCAGCTCGCCGGGCCGTCACCGGCAGGTGACACAATCGCCCCATGCGGCACTACGACCTCTGCGTGATCGGCTCCGGCTCTGGCAACAGCATCATCGACGAGCAGTTCAGCGACCAGCAGGTCGCCCTGGTCGACAAGGGGGAACGGTTCGGCGGCACCTGCCTCAACGTCGGCTGCATCCCGACCAAGATGTATGTGTACCCCGCCGAGCTGGCCTCGTCCGCCGAACGGGCCGAGAGGGTCGGCGTCAGCATCGGCAAGGTGAAGGCCGACTGGCCCGGCATCCGCGACCGCATCTTCGGCCGTATCGACCCGATCAGCGAGGGCGGCGAACAGTGGCGCCGCAGCAACGCCAACGTCACCCTCTACCGCGAGTCGGCCCAGTTCACCGGCCCCAAGCAACTACTGATCGGCGACGAGACGGTGACCGCCGACCGGTTCGTGCTGGCGGCCGGCTCCCGTCCGCGGCTGCCGGCGCTCGAGGGCATGGACGATCCCCGGGTGCTGGAACGGCTGCACACCTCGGACGACATCATGCGGTTGAACAGCCTGCCGGCCTCCCTGGTGATCATCGGCGGCGGGGTGGTTGCCGCCGAGTTCGCGCACATTTTCTCGTCCTTCGGCACCAAAGTCACCGTTCTGCAGCGCTCGGACGTGCTCTTGCGGCATGAGGACGCCGACATCGCCCAGGCGTTCACCGAGCAGTTGGCGCAGCGTGTCAACGTCCGGCTCAAGCAGACGGTGCTCGGGTTCGAGATGACCGAGCGCGACACCGTGATCGTCGAGAGCGTCGATCCCGACGGTATCCACTACGACTTCGAGGCCGAACAGGTGCTGATCGCGCTGGGCCGGGTGTCGAACTCCGACCTGCTCAACCTCGGTGCCACCGGAGTGACCACCCACCGCGACGGCCGGGTGATCGTGGACCGCCGGCAACAGACCGTGGTCAAGGGCATCTTCGCGCTCGGCGACGTGTCGTCCGAGCACCAGTTGAAGCATGTGGCGAACCACGAGGCGAGGGTGGTGCAGCACAACCTGCTGCATCCGCGGCGCATGATCGAGGCCGATCACCGCTACATTCCGCACGCCGTGTTCAGCGACCCGCAGATCGCCGCCGTCGGACTCACCGAAGCCCAGGCCCAGAAGGCCGGACGTCGCCATGTCACGGTGATGCAGAACTACGGCACCGTCGCCTACGGCTGGGCCATGGAGGACACCGAGCACTTCGTGAAGCTGATCGCCGATCGCCGCTCCAAGAAGCTGCTCGGCGCGCATATCCTCGGTCCCGAGGCGACCACCCTGATCCAGCCGCTGATCCAGGCGATGTCGTTCGACCTGGACGTCACGAGCATGGCCCGTGGTCAGTACTGGATCCATCCGGCGCTCACCGAGGTGGTCGAGAACGCGTTGCTGGCGCTCGACCTGTGAGGCGTCCGGCTGCTCTGCTGGTCACACTCGCGGTGCTCGCCGGCTGCACGGCGGGGCCGGCCCCGTCCGGGCCTCAGAAGCAGACCACCAACCAGGCCCCGCTGCAGGGATCGCCCAGTGCTTCACCGGCACCCTCAGCAGGCACGAGCACCGCGGCCACCGCCGGTGCCATCCCGCCCGCGCAGCGGTGCGCGGCGAAGGTCGTGGCCGCCATGACGCCGGCCGAACGAGCGGGACAACTGGTGATGGTCGGCGTGACCGACGCCGGAGGCTACGAAGTGGCGGTGCTGCGCAGGCACCACATCGGCTCGGTGATCATCATGGGCCAGCACGGTGGCGGCGTCCGCGCGGCCCGGCAACTCACTTCGCGGCTGGTCTGGAAGGGCCGGCACACCCCCGTACTGGTGGCCGTCGATCAGGAGGGCGGATTGGTCCAGCGGTTGACCGGGCCCGGATTCTCGGACATGCCCGCGGCGAAGGTGCAGGCCGGTTGGCGTGCCAGCACGCTGAAATCGCGGGCCGCGCGGTGGGCGCGCCAGCTCGCATCCGCCGGCGTGCACCTGACGCTTGCCCCGGTCGCCGACGTGGTGCCTGCGCACCTGGCCCGGCGCAACGCCCCCATCGGGCGGCTGCAGCGCGGCTACGGGTCCGACCCGGACGTCGTCGCCGACAAGGTGGCCGCGTTCGTCGAGGGCATGGAGTCGTCTGGCGTCGCGACCTCCGCGAAGCATTTTCCGGGCATCGGACGGGTGGTCGGCAACACCGATGTCAGCACCCGGGTGACCGATTCCGTCACTACCGCCAAGGATGCTTACCTCGAGCCGTTCCGGGCGGCGGTCGAGGCCGAGGGCTCCTCGATCATGGTCTCCAGCGCCGTCTATGACCGGATCGACCCCCACCACCAGGCCGTGTTCTCGCCGAAGGTGCTCGGCCTGCTCCGCGACACGATGGGCTTCGGCGGGGTGATCGTCTCCGACGACCTGGGCAGCGCCCGCTCGGTGAGCTGGCTGGCTGCGCGCCGCCGGGGCGTCCTGTTCATCCAGGCCGGCGGCGACCTGGCGATCACCGTCGACCCGCAGCTGGCGGACGAGTTCGTGGACGGCATCACGGCCGCGGCCAAGCGCAGCACGACGGTCGCCGGCCAGGTGGCGGCCGCGGCCACCAGAGTGGTGGCGCTCAAGGTGAAACTGGGCCTGGTGCCTTGCCGCTGACGTTCGAGGGCGGCGGTCAGCCCTCGACGCGCAGGCCCGCCATCGCCGTGCGGGCGTCCGTGGTCAGCTTCGGATCGGCGTTGTCGGGAATCGACGCGTAGTAGATGCTCGACGACTCGGGCGAGGTGGCCACGATCATGATGATCGCCAACTCGCCCTTGGCCTCCAGTCCCGGAATGTCGAAGGACAGGTGGGTCTCGACCAGCCAGGCGTCCTTGCCGTCGACCTTGGCCGCCTTGTTCACCTTGTCGTCGCGCAGCACCTCGGCGTCGTCGTAGAAGGCGCCCATGATGCACTTGACAACGATCTCGGAGCCCTCCTGCGGGCTGAAGAAGCCGTCGCCGGCCACCAGCTCACCCACGATCACCGAGGCCACCCAGCTGCTGCCTTCATTGTTGTAATTGGGTTCGATTGTGACGATCTGCGACAAGACGTCGCGGCCGAACGGCACGCGGTCCTCGGGCGCCGGCGCACTCCATGGGCTGCCGAGCATCGGATACGACAGGGCACCGCCGTGCACCCGTCCGTCGTTGGGGGCCGCCTTGGGGCTGACGGTGGTGGCCACCTGTTTCGGGCAAACGCTCTGTGTCGGGTTGGAGCCAGGGGACGGCCCGGTGCCCAGGATTCCGCCGAGGCCGCGGATGGCCAAGTAGGCCAGCACCGCCAGCACCACCACGATCGCGCCGATGGCGAGCCACCACTTGGTCTGGGACGCCTTCTGCTGGTTGGGGTTCCACTGCTGCTGGCCGGCCGGACGGGGTGGTGCGCCGATCCCGCCCGGTGGGGGAGCCTGGGTGGGGTTGTTCGTGATCGCCGCGGACCAGGACGAACCCGTCCAGTAGCGGTACATACCCGGCTGTCCACCCGGATCCGGATACCATCCTGCGCTGCTCACGGCATGAGTCTAGACAGCCGGTTCCAGCCCTGCGCAGCGGACGGGATCGCACCGCCTGCGTCATTGAGCGCGCACGTGAATAACGGGGACAGTCCCCGCGTGATGCAGGCTCGACCGGCAGAGGTCTCGACACGCTCGAGCGGCAGGGGTCTCGACAAGCTCGACCGGCAGAGGTGATTCAGCCGAACCGGCCGGTGATGTAGTCCTCGGTGTCCTTGACGTCGGGGGTCGAGAAGATCTTCTCGGTGGGTCCCATCTCGACCAGCTTGCCCGGGGCGCCGGTGCCGGCGATGTTGAAGAACGCGGTCTGATCGGATACCCGGGAGGCCTGCTGCATGTTGTGGGTCACGATCACGATCGTGTAGGTCTCCTTAAGTTCCTGAATCAGGTCCTCGACGGCGAGCGTCGAGATCGGATCCAGGGCGGAGCAGGGCTCGTCCATCAGCAGCACCTCGGGCTGCATCGCGATCGCCCGGGCGATACACAGGCGTTGCTGCTGACCACCGGAAAGGCTCGAGCCGGGCTTGTCCAGCCGGTTCTTGACCTCTTCCCACAGGTTTGCCCCGCGCAGCGATCGCTCCAGCAGGGCGTCCGCGTCGGAACCCTTCATCCGCCGGTTGTTCAGCCGGTAGCCGGCCAGCACGTTGTCCTTGATGGTCATGGTCGGAAAGGGGTTCGGCCGCTGGAACACCATGCCCACCTGGCGCCGGACGTTCACCGGGTCGACGCCGGGTCCGTACAGGTTGTCGCCGTCGAGCAGCACCTGACCCTCGACGTAGGCCCCAGGGATCACCTCGTGCATGCGGTTCAGGGTGCGCAGGAAGGTCGACTTGCCACAGCCGGACGGGCCGATGAACGCGGTCACCGAGCGCGGCTCGATGGTCATGGTCACGTCCTCGACGGCCTTGAAGGCGCCGTAGAAGCAGTTGAGGTCATTGATCTCGATGCGTTTCGACATGGTTTCTCCTGTCAGCGCCCGGACTTCGGGGCGAAGCGTTTGGCGATCACGCGGCCGATCAGGTTCAGCGCCATGACCAGCAGAATCAGGGTCAGCGCCCCCGTCCAGGCCCGCTCGTTGTAGAACTCGCGCTCCACCCCGGGGTGGGCGTACTGGTCGTAGACGAAGACCGGCAGGGTCATCATCGGGTTGTGCAGGGGGTCGGTGTTGATCGAGTTGGTGAAGCCGGCGGCGATCATCAGCGGTGCTGTTTCACCGATGATTCGGGCGACCGCCAGGATCACCCCGGACACGATGCCCGACAAGGCGGTCGGCAGCACCACGGCCACGATGGTGCGCCACTTCGGCACCCCCAGGGCATAGGACGCCTCACGCAGTTCGTTCGGCACCACCCGCAGCAGTTCCTCGGTGGAGCGCACCACGATCGGGATCATCAGCACCGACAGTGCCAGCGCACCCGAGAGGCCGTTGATCGTTCCCGGGCCGAGCAGCATCGTCATCAACGCGTAGGCGAACAGCCCGGCGACGATGGATGGGATGCCGGTCATCACATCGACGAAGAAGGTGATCGAGCGGGAGAGCGCCCCGCGGCCGTACTCGACCAGGTAGATGGCACACATCAGGCCGATCGGAACCGCGATGATGCTGGCGATGCCCGTGACGATCAGCGTGCCGTAGATGGCGTGCAGCGCGCCGCCGCCGTCGCCGATCACGTTGCGCATCGACCAGGTGAAGAACTGGGCGTCGAACCGCGCGATGCCGTTGGACAGGGTCTCCCAGACCAGGGACGCCAGGGGCAGCAGGGTCACCACGAATGCGCCGGCGATCAGGTGGGTGGCCGTGCGGTCGGCGGCGGTCCGGCGGCCCTCGACCGCGCGGGACAGCCCGTACATCACCGGCAGGAACAACACTGCGCCGAAGAAGAGGGACGGTCCCAGGTTGAACGGCGCGAGCAGCAGCGAGTCGAAGACGCCGCCCACGATCAGGCAGCCGGCCAGGGTGACCCAGACCGCGCCCCGCGGGAGTTGCCCAGCGGTCAGCGGGTTCGGCCTGGTGGTGGCGAGGGTCGTCATCAGTTGGCTCCCGACAGATCCTTGTAGCGGCCGACGATCAGGCGCGCAGCCATGTTGACCAGCAGGGTGATCACGAACAGCACCAGCCCACCGGCGATCAGTTCACTGGTCTTGAGGCCGTAGGCCTCGGGAAAGTTCTGCGCGATCACGGCGGCGATCGTGTTCGGGTTCTGCGACGTGAGCACCTTGACAGTGATCTCGCGTGACCCCGACAGCACCATGGCGACGGCCATGGTTTCGCCGAGGGCACGTCCCAGGCCGAGCATCACCGAGCTGACGATTCCGGCCCGGGCGAACGGCAGCACGGTCATCTTCACCATCTCCCAGCGGGTCGCACCCAGTGCCAGCGCGGCCTCCTCGTGCAGAATCGGGGTCTGGATGAAGATTTCCCGGCAGAGCGCGGTGATGATCGGCAGGATCATCACCGCGAGCACGATCGAGGCCGTCAGCAGGGTGCGCCCGGTGCCCGAGACCTGGCCGGAGAAGAACGGGATCCAGCCCAGGTGGGTGTTCAGCCAGAGCCACAACGGTTGGACGGCGGTCGCCAGCACGATGCTGCCCCACAGGCCGAAGACCACCGAGGGGACGGCGGCCAGCAGGTCGATCACGTAGCCGAGGGTGCCCGCCAGCCGTCGCGGCGCGTAGTGCGAGATGCACAGGGCGACGCCGATCGCCACCGGAACCGCCATCAGCAGGGCCCAGAAGGACGACCAGATGGTGCCCCAGGCGAAGGGCAGGATCCACGACCAGAACGGTCCGTAGCCCTGCTGCAGGAGCACCTCGGGGGAGGTGGTCAGCGCCGGGATCGCCTGCATCAGCAGGAAGCCCGCCACCGCGGCCAGGATCACCAGAATCGTGATGCCCGAGCCGGTGGACAGGCCACCGAAGACTCGGTCGCCCAGCCGCCGGAGCGCCCGCGGCGGCCTGCCCTGAAGCGACGGGGTCGGAGTCACCTCCTGGGTTGATCGGGTCACGCTGCTCATCCTTCACTCAATCCTGGGTCGTGGGTCGGGTGGACCGAAAAGACGCCCGTCCGGATCTCACCGGACGGGCGCCCACGGGTCACTTGATCGAGTCGATCGACGCCTTGACCTTGGACTGCATGGAGCTGCTGAGCGGGGCGCTGCCGGCCGCCGCGGCCGCCGACTTCTGGCCGTCGACCGACGCCGCGTAGCCGATGAAGCCCTTGACCATGCTGGCGTCGTTGGCGTCCTTGTAGGTCTGGCAGACCAAGGCGTACGACACGAGCACCGCCGGGTAGGCGTCGCCCGACTTGCGATTCAGCTTGAGTGCCAGATCGTGCTCGGGACGGTTCGGCAGCACGGTGGACTCGTCCAAGATCTTGGCGGCCGCCTCGGCCGTGGGCTGCATCCACTTGCCGCCGACCAGCAGGTCGGCGTGACCGAGTTCCTTCGCAGCGGACGCGTCGGCGTAGCCGATGGTGCCCTGGCCGTTGGCGACGGCGTCGACGACACCGGAGGTACCCTTGGCGGCCTCACCGCCGAAGTCGGCCGGGAACGTGTCGGCGGCCGGCGCGGTCCACACCGCGGGAGCGGCCTGGTTGAGGTAGTCGGTGAAGTTGTTCGTGGTCCCCGAGTCGTCGGAACGGTGCACGGCGGTGATGTTGCCGTCCGGCAGCTTCGCATCGGGGTTGGTGGCGGCGATCTTCGCGTCGTTCCACTTTGTGATCTTGCCGGCGAAGATGCTCGCCAGCGTCTCGGGGTCGAGCTTCAGGCTGTCGACGCCCTCCACGTGGAAGATGACCGCGATCGGCGACACGTAGATCGGCAGGTTCAGGGCGTTGGATTCGGCGGTGCACTTGGCGAACTTGCCGGCGCCCATCTCTTCGTCCTTGAACGGACGATCGGAGCCCGCGTACTGCACGGCGCCGGAGGTGAACGCCTCGCGACCCGCGCCAGAGCCGTCGGGGGAGTAGTTGATGGTGATGCCGGGGTGGGCGGACTGGTAGTCGGCGATCCACTTCTGCTGGGCTGCGGACATGGCCGAGGATCCCTT
Source organism: uncultured Actinomycetota bacterium (assembly GCA_963697765.1). GTDB lineage: Bacteria > Actinomycetota > Actinomycetes > Propionibacteriales > Propionibacteriaceae > Micropruina. The sequence continues at coordinate 270,609 of CAVOPC010000002.1, read as the reverse complement.
ACCCGACAGGGTGCTGGAGGCGGCGCTGCTGCCCCCGGCTCCAGGGGCGGCAGTCTCGTTGGCTGCGCAAGCGGACAGGGTCAGCGCGGCCGCGGCGAGCAGAGCCACCGGCGCGCCGATCGTGGAGATCTTCACGGCTTTCCTTTCACGAACTGTGGGAGCTAACCGCTCTCGAGTCGAACGCTAGGGAGCCGAATCGACCGAATGGGTGATCTTGGGTGAACAACCGGTGAACTCAGCGTCACCCGTTGTCAGAGTCATGCAAATCGATCCAGAATGGGACGTTTCTCGAACCGGTGGCCGAGCTTGGCGGTTGGTCGAGCTGTTCGCGACCTTGGTACGAGCGATGGATCTCGACGCGCTCGATCGGCCGAGAGTGCGTCCGATGGTGCGGCGATGGGATCTCGACAGGCTGGACCAACGAAGGGTCTCGAGCGATTACACCCGGGGTTTGTGCCACTCGACGGAGACAGTCCTACCGTCGGTGGTGAGGTGAGCGACCAGCACCGCCGCAGTCAGCATCGGACGGCTGGGCACCCCCAATGAGTCGAGCATCAGCGGAAGCACCGGACGGTGACCGCAGATCGCCCGCGGCACGCCAGTGGTCGCGGTCTCGCTGATCAGTCGCCGCATCAGCTTGCGGACGGCGTCCGGATTGTCCTTGGCCTGCTCCTCCGACAGGGTCGACCAGCCCTTCACGTCCAGTCGCTGTGCCTTGGCGTACGGACCGAGGGTGGTCATGCAGCGAGTCGAGGTGGACGAGGCCAGGTCCTGTACCCCGTAGGCGTCCAGCAGGGGGACGAGCTGCTTGCTCTGCCTGCGGCCGCGGGTGCTCAGCTGGCGGAGCTGATCCTTGCCCGACCAGTGCTTGCGATCCATCGCCTTGCCGTGCCGCACGATCAGCAGCGGCGTGGTCTGCGGCAGGGTGACGGCCTGCTGCAGGAGTGATCGCTCATCGGCGTAGGTCATCCGCTTCAGCGCGGAGCCGACGGTCAGCCAGGTGCGGCGATCGACCTCGGAGTTCGGCTTGAACCGACCCTCGGTGATCACGTCGCCGAGCCAGTAGGCGACCCGCTTGGTGCCGGTGGGGATCGGGTACTGGATCCGGTCGACCGGATGCGCCAGCCGGATCGTGAACGCCGTCTCCTCCATCGTCTCGCGGACGGCGGCGGCAGGGAGGTATTCGTCGGGGTCGAGCTTGCCCTTGGGCAGGGACCAGTCGTTGTAGCTGGGCCGGTGGATCAGCAGCACCTGCAGCTGCTTGCCGGCCGGCCGGCGCAGCACGATCGCGCCGGCTGCCTCGACGAGTCGAGGCCGAGTCATCAGCTGCTCCGGTCCGACCGTCGGGTGCTGACCAGGTGGATCAGGTGCTCCTGGGGATCGAGCAACGGCTCGCCCTGGGCGTCCGTGGTGTGCTGCTGCCAGCCGTCCCGCTCCAGCCACCACGACGCGGTGCCCTCGTCGAACGCGGTGTCGAACCAGCCTTCGATCTCGGCGATGTGCCGGGGATTGGTCAGCGAGACCAGCACCTCGACCCGACGATCGAGGTTGCGGTGCATCAGGTCGGTGGAACCCAACCCGACCCGCGGCTGGCCACCGTTGGCGAACCAGAACAGCCGGCTGTGCTCCAGGAACCGGCCGAGGATCGACCGCACCCGGATGTTCTCGCTCAGCCCGGGTACCCCCGGCGTGACGGTGCAGATGCCGCGCACCCACAGATCGACCGGGACGCCCGCCTGCGAGGCCCGGTACAGGGCGTCGATGACGGTCTCGTCCACGATCGAGTTGACCTTGATCCGGATGCCGGCGGGACGTCCTTCGTGCTGGTGCGCGATCTCGTCCTCGATGAACTCCACCAAGCCCCGGCGAATCCCGTGCGGGGCCACCAGCAACCGCTTGTAATGGGTCTCCTGGCCCATTCCCGACAGATGGTTGAACAACCTGGCGACATCGTCGGTGACCACCGGGTTGGCGGTGAGCAGCCCGACGTCCTCGTACATGCGCGCGGTCTTCGGGTTGTAGTTGCCGGTGCCGATGTGGCAGTAGCGGCGCAGCCCGTCCGGCTCGTCACGCACCACCAGCGACAACTTGCAGTGGGTCTTCAGGCCGATCAGCCCGTACACCACGTGGCAGCCGGCGCGCTCGAGCTTGCGGGCCCAGGCGATGTTCGCCTGCTCGTCGAACCGGGCCTTGATCTCGACCAGGGCAAGCACCTGCTTGCCCGCCTGCGCGGCGTCGATCAGGGCGTCCACGATCGGCGAGTCGCCGGACGTGCGGTACAGCGTCTGCTTGATCGCCAGGACGGCCGGGTCGGCGGCCGCCTGTTCGACGAAGCGCTGAACGGACGTGGCGAACGAGTGGTAGGGGTGGTGCAACAGCACGTCGCGATGCTTGAGCGCGGCGAACATGTCGGCCGGCTTCGCGGTTTCGACCTCGGCGAGCTCGGGGTGCGTCCTGGGCAGGAACGCCGGGTACTTCAACGACTCCCGGTCGAGGTCGGCGAGCGAGAACAACCCACGCAGGTCGAGTGGCGGGGGGAGTCGGACGACCTCCTTGTCGGTGATGTCCAGTTCGTTGACCAGCAGGTCGAGCATCACCTCGTCGATGTCGTCCTCGACTTCGAGGCGCACCGGCGGCCGGCCGACCTTGCGCCTCAGCAGCTCCTGCTCCAGCGCGTAGAGCAGGTTCTCGGCGTCGTCCTCCTCGACCTCGAGGTCTTCGTTGCGGGTGACCCTGAAGGTGGAGTGGTCGAGCACCTGCATGCCGGAGAAGAGCCGGTCCAGATGCTGGGAGATGACGTCCTCGATGGCGATGAACCGGCCCCCGTCCAGTTGCAGGAATCGGGACAGCAGGGTGGGCACCTTCACCCGGGCGAACTGCCGGGCACCGGTGGACGGGTTCTTCAGCAGCACCGCGAGGTTGTTGCTCAGGCCCGAGATGTAGGGGAACGGATGCGAAGGGTCGACCGCGAGCGGGGTCAGCACGGGGAAGATCCGCTCCTCGAACAGGGTGGTCAGCCGGGCCTGTTCGGCATCGGTCAACTGGTCCCAGCGGAGCACCTCGATGCCGTGCTCGGCCAGCGCCGGACGCACGTCCTCGGCGAAGATCCTGGACTGTTCGATCATCAGTTCGCGGGATCGGGACATGATCGCCTCATGCAGGTCGCGGGGCAGGATGCCCGAGGCGGAGGCCACCGCGACGCCGGCGGCGATCCGGCGCTTCAACCCGGCAACCCGCACCATGAAGAACTCGTCAAGGTTCGAGGTGAAGATGGCCAGGAACCTGGCCCGCTCCAGCAGCGGCACTCGGGCGTCGTCACGGGCCAGGTCGAGCACCCGGTTGTTGAACGCCAGCCAGCTGAGTTCGCGGTCGGAGAACCGCTCGGCGGGCAGTTCCACGTCTCGGTCGATCTGCACGTCGGCGGTCATGGCAACTCCTGGGAAGGCTCCGATGCCGGGCCGTAGAGAACATCGCTGTGGACCACCGCGAAGCCGGCCCGGTCGTACAGTTCTACCGCGCGGACGTTGGACGCTTCAACGTACAGGTGAACGGTGGGACAACCCTGCGACGCAAGGTGGTCGAGCCCGGCGGCCAGCAGGCGCCGGCCCAGGCCGGTGCCCTGCGCGCGCGGGTGGGTGGCGAGTATGTAGACCTCGCCGCGGCCGTCCGGATGCCGCTTGGTCCAATGGAAACCGGTCAGGCCCGCGGCGTCGGCGCTGACCAGGAAGCCGGCGGGGTCGAACCAGGGCTCGGCCAGCCGAGCGGTGAGATCGGCGCGCGAAAAGTGCGCCTGTTCGGGATGCCAGGCGAACGCGGCGGCGTTCACGGCCAGGAACTGCTCGGTGTCGGTGTCGGGGTCGAATGGACGGATGTCGGGTTCGCTGATGCCGGTGGGCGGGTCGAGCGGACGCTGCATCACCAGCAGCCGGCGGCGCTCAACCAGGTTGGTCGCGGACGCGAAGTGGTGGGCGGCGTGCAGGTCGCCGAACGCCCACACGGGGCAGCGTTCCACCGCGTTCAGCAGATTGGCGCCGATGCCGCGGCGGCGGTGGGCGGGATGCACGAACAGTTGTGCCGTGCCATGCCGGGCGTTGCCCTGCGCGTAGCCGGCCAGGTGACCATCGCGGTACTCGACGTGATGGGTGACCTCGGCGTCGTCCGAGGCCAGGGCAAGCGTGGCATCCTCGTTGAGCGGGTGCTCGCCATCTGCGGCGGCGACTGCGGCGGCCAGGGAGCGAACCGCAGCGACCTCCTCGGAGTTCAGCATGGCCTCAGGCTAGCGGGGAGTTCGCGCCGGTCCAGGCCGTCCAGACCCACTGTTCTGGCTACGGAGAGAACCGGTACCCGACGTTGCGCACGGTTCCGATCAGCGACTCGTGCTCGGTGCCGAGCTTGGCGCGCAGCCGGCGGATGTGCACGTCCACGGTGCGGGTGCCGCCGAAGTAGTCGTAGCCCCACACGTCGGCCAGCAGGTGCTCGCGGCTGAACACCCGTCCGGGATGCATGACCAGGTACTTGAGCAGCTCGAACTCGGTGTAGGTGAGGTCCAGCGGCTGGTCGCCCAGGCGTGCGGAGTAGGCGGCTTCGTCGATCACGATGCCGCCGGCCTGAATCAGCCCGTCGGCGTCTGTGCTGCTCAACAACAACCGGATCCGGGCGTCGAACTCGGCCGGGCCCGCCCCGTCCAGGATCAGGTCGGTGACCCCCCAATCGCCGTTGATCGCCGCCAGGCCGCCCTCGGTGACCACCAACAGCAGGGGAAGGGTGATGCCTGACGAGATGAACAACCGGCAGATCATGCGGGCATTGGCGAGTTCATTGCGACCGTCGATCACGATCACGTCCGCCTTCGCCGACTCGGTGAGGGCGGTGGTGTCGGCCGGGGCGCTGCGCAGGTCGTGCGGCAGCAGGGCAACCGCAGGCAACACCGCCTCGGGACGCACGCCGGCGCTGAGTTCGTTGCTCACCACAAGCAGTGATGCCATCTGAACCCCCATCCGGTCGGCTACAGGATAGTGAACCCCGGACGAACCGCCATCCGACCATCCAATGAGCGGCCTCTCGGGTGCCGGATCACAGTTCGAGAAGAACGGTCATCGGCCCGTCGTTGACCGATGCCACCGCCATCATCGCCCCGAAGCGGCCGGACGCCACCTCGGCGCCCCGGCGGCGCAGGGCGGCGACGAACGCGTCGACCAGCGGCTCGCTGACCGGGCCGGGGGCGGCGGCGTTCCACGAGGGGCGGCGACCCTTGCGAGTGTCGGCGTAAAGGGTGAACTGGCTCACCACCAGCAGCGGCGCTCCGGTCTGGGCGCAACTGCGCTCGTCGTGCAGGATGCGCAGGTTCCAGACCTTGTCGGACAGCGCTTCGGCGACCGCAGGGGTATCGCTGTGGGTGACCCCCACCAGCACCAGCAGGCCGGGGGAGTCGATGCTGCCGACGACGGTCCCAGCGACACTGACCGACGCGGAGGTGACCCGCTGCACGACCGCTCTCATGGCCGCGAGATTAGTGCAGGGCGTCCCGGTCGGCTGTGGTGCGGCGGCGGGGGGATCGGTGCTCACACTTCTGGGCCGGCCGGACGGTCGGTGACCGGGGATCGATGCTGGCGGGCTCGATCCGGCCGTGGGGACGGTGACGGGCGGGATGGGTGCAGGCGCGGGAATACACTCCCTTGGTGGCCGCGTTCATGATTCCGTTGATGACCGGGGGCACGATCGCCCTGATCGTGGCTGCCGCGGCCGTGTTGATCGCCGCCCTGGTGGTCGTCATCCGAATCTTCACCGAGAAACGCAGGAGCGATTCATGACCTTCGAGATCCCCTCCGATCTCAATCCGGCCCTGGTCGGCCTGGCCTGGCTGCGCGGGCGCTGGGAGGGCTCCGGCTACCTCGAATGGCCCGGTGAGGAGAAGATCAGGTTCGCCCAGCAGGTCGACTTCGCCGACAACGGCGGTGAGTACCTGCACTACCTCGCCCAGGCGTTCGTGGTGGACGACGAGGGCGTCCCGGTGCGTCCGTTGTTCATGGAGACGGGGTTCTGGCGTCCGCTCGCCGACGGCACCGTCGATGTGGTGATGTGCTCCCCGGAGGGTTACGCCGAGGTCTGGTACGGCAAGCTGCAGCCGGGTCGGCTCGACCTGGTCACCGACGCCGTAGTGCGCACTCCCGATGCGACGGTGGCCTACACCGCAGGACGCCGGCTCTACGGAACCGTTGAGGGCCAGCTGATGTACTCCTTCGATCGGGCTACCGAGGACGAGCCCTTGCGGCCCTACGTCTGGGCCACCCTGGCGCGCGCATGACCGCGGTCAGGCATCAGGACGGGCCCGACGCCGGTGCAGTCTGGCACTACGGCGATCCCCTGCGCGAGCAGCGGTTGCTGGCCCGCGGCGAGGCGTCCGTCGACCTGTCGCACCGTCCGACGTTCAGCGTCAGCGGCCGCGACCGGCTGACCTGGCTCAATAACATCGCCTCCCAGAAGCTGGACGACCTCGCGCCCGGAACGTGGGTCACGGCCTACATCCTCGACCCCAACGGACGCATCGTGCACGTCTTCGGCGGCGTCGACGACGGCGAGACGCTGTGGGCGTCCACCGAGCCCGGGCACGAGCAGGCATTGCTCGACTGGCTACGCCGAATGCAGTTCGCCGCTCGGGTCGAGATCGCCGACACCAGCGGTTCGCACGCCATGGTGATCACCCCCGGAGGCCCCGGCATCGTGCGCCGCGACGAGCTGGACGAGACCCTCGGCGAGCACCGGGCCGGTACCTGGGCCGCCGACGCGCTGCGGATCGAGGCCGGCCAGCCGCGGGTGTTCGTCGACACCGATGACCGCACCATTCCCAACGAACTGGCCAACGCCGACGAGCTGGCGCTCGGCCCGGCGGTGCACCTGCAGAAGGGTTGCTACCCGGGGCAGGAGACGGTGGCCCGGGTGTACACGCTCGGCCGGCCGCCGCGCCGGCTGACCCGACTGCACCTCGACGGGTCGGCCGAGGCGCTGCCGGGGGTCGGCACCGAGATCGTCCTCGACGGGCGCAGCGTCGGTAGGGTCGGCTCGTCCGCCCGGCACCACGAGCTGGGCCCGATCGCCCTGGCATTGATCAAGCGTTCGGTCGACCCGAACCTGCCGTTGGTCGTGGACGGCATCGACGCGACGCAGGAACTGATTGTTGATCCGGAGGTCGGCCTGCACGTGCGGGCTCGGTTGGCGCCACGGTGAACCTGGGCGACACCGTCCGCGGCATCGGCGCGGTCGACGAGCGGGTTCGCACTGAGGCCGTGGCGCTTCAACTGGCCCTCGCCAAGCCACCGCATGCTCTGGGTCGTCTCGAGGACCTGGGGGTTCAGCTTGCCGCGATCGCCGGTGTGTGTCCTCCGCCACTGCCCGAGCCCGCGCGCATCATTGTGGTGGCCGGCGACCACGGCGTGATTGACCAGGGCGTGTCCCGGTGGCCCGCGGCACTCTCCGGTGTGCTTGCCGGCACGATCGTCGACGGGGTGGCTGGCGTGAGCGTGCTGGCCCGCTCCGTGGGAGTGCAGGTGCGAGTGCTCGACGCCGGCCTGGCGGCCGCGGTCCCCTCCGTGCCCGCGGCGGTGATCCGGCGCGGCACCGGCGACTTCACCCTGGGTGCGGCGATGACCCGCGACGAAACCGTGGCCGCCCTCGAACTAGGTATCCGAGAGGCCGAACTGGCTGCTGACGAGGGAGTTCGCTGCCTCGCCACGGGTGAGGTCGGGATCGGCAACACCACCACCGCAGCTGCCCTCATCGCGGCTTTCACCGGGGCGGAGGCTTCAACCGTTGCCGGCCGCGGTGCCGATTCGCCGCCCGGCATGGTCGCCCACAAGGCGGAGGTGATCGCGCGGGCGCTGGAGTTGCACCGTCCGGACACGGCCGACCCGGTCGGGGTGCTGGCCGCCGTCGGCGGCGTGGAGCAGGCAGTATTGGCGGGCCTGGTGCTGGGGGCGGCGCGACGACGGCTGCCGATCCTGCTAGACGGGGTCACCGGCGTGGCGGCCGGGTTGGCGGCCGTGGCGTTGTGCCCCGCAGCCGGCGGCTACCTGATCGCGGCACACGCCGGAGCGGAGCCGGGGATCGCGGTCGGGCTGCACCACCTCGGACTCACGCCGGTACTCGACCTGGGCATGGCTTTGGGCGAAGGCACCGGCGCAGCGTTGGCCATTCCGATTCTGCGGGCTGCTGTGGCAGTGATGACCGAGATGGCCACCCTGGAGTCATTGCTGGGCTGAGCGGCGGCGTTAGGCTGTCACTTCTGAAAGGTGCCTGCGATTCGGGACGGATGCCCCGCGTACCGGCGTGTCGCAGGCAATCGCATGCAGTTCTCAGACGGCTGGCCGCTCAGTGACCGCTGTCAATGTCGCCCCCAGGAATCTGAAACCTGCCTGCGATCACCAACGACACGCCGCCACGAAGCGCTCCTCGGCTCAATGACCAGTAACAAATCAGAATCCGGCGCGCGGCGGCAGCACCATCACTCCCGGCGGGCGAGCACGTACAACCGCTCGGTCTGCGCCTCGTCGGGGTAGGGCCCGCGGCGGTACCACTCGAGGTTGATCAGCCCGCTCGCCCGGACGGCCGCCAGCACCTGCTCCGCATCGTGCAGCACGAAGTCGATGCTCACCGGCTCGCCGACCAACTGCTCGACGTGGCGCACCTCGTCGCCGACATGCACGGCGAGGGCCAGCACGCCATCGGAGACCAGCGTGCGGGCCAGGGCACCCAGCGCGGGAGCCAACTCCGATGCCGCCAGGTGCACCAACGAGTACCACGCAAGCACCCCGCCCCAGCCGGCCGCCGTACGCGGCTTGAGCAGCTGAGTCAGGTTGCCCACCGAGAAGTCAAGGTCGGGATACTCGCGGCGGGCCACCGCGATCATGCCCGGCGACAGGTCGACGCCGCTGACCTGCGCACCGGTGTCGGCGAGGAACGCGGTGAGGTGACCGGGGCCGCAGCCCACGTCGACCACCGGATTCGACCCCGCCAGGGCCGCGACCCGTTCGAGCAGCCAGACGTCGAACGGCTTCTCGATCAGTTCGTCGCCGAGCGCGACGAAGTACGCGTCGGCCACCCCGTCGTAGGTCTGCCGCACCCGCTCGTCGCGGGCACCGACGCCCTGCGCCAGTACCACCTCACGATCCACCGTGACCGCGGGCGCCGGCCCGGCCGCCTCGGGTGACGGCCCGAGTTGGTGTGCCCAGCGGCGGTCCTGCTGACCCGGACGACGGTCGAGCTCGCGCACCAGGGGGTCGGGCAGGGCGGCCATACGCTGCAGCACCCCCTCCACCTCCTGGCGGTCGGCGAACGGATGCAGCCGTTCGGTGCGGGTCTTCAACTCGCCGGGTGACTGGGGACCGCGCAGCAGCAGCACGGTGACGAGGGCACGCTCGTCCGGTTGCAGGGCCAGCTCCTCGTCCAGCAACTGGTGATACTTCAAGCTGCGTGCGCCCTTGCCCGACCACACCACCCGCAGCAGTCCGCGGCCCTTGAGTTCGCGGACCACGTTCTCGATGGCGGCATCGTCCAGGTCGCTGATCGGATCGCGGCTGGACGTCTGGTTGCAGGCCAGCCGCAGCGAGTTCAGGCTCAGGGGATACGACCCCGGAACGGTGCGTTGCTTCTCCAGCAGGCTGCCGAGCACGCGTTGTTCGTCAGCGGTCAGGACGGGCAGCGCCATGGCGGCAGCCTAAACCCGAGAAGCCTGGCGCGGCAGGCCGACCGGTGGTTGTCACGGCTGCAGTTGCAGCCCCTGCCAGTACGCCGGGTGGGCGCGCACCTGCGCCGTGCGCTGCGGATTGGTGCTCTTCATGCCGAGGTTCGCATAGGAGTCGGCCTTGCGTTCGCTCACGTTCACGTTGGCCGCGAACAAGGCACCGCCCTGGACGCCGTTCAACCCGGTGGCGGTCCACGGAATGCGGGCCTCGAGCACGTACCCGGTGCGGGTTCGGCTGATCGCCGCGTCCAGGGTGCGCACGTCGCGAGTGACGCTGAAGTCGGTGCCCTGCGCGTTGGGACCCAAGCTGGCGATCACCGGCGTACCGCTGCTGCGGCACGCCGAAGATGTAGTAGGCATCGGTCGGCCTGGCTAGATCGGCGGGGGCGAGCAGGCTCTTGTCGGGCCCGAGTTCGAGCACCACCGAATCTCCGCGCCAGGCACGGTCGGGATCGGACGGGTCGGGCGGACGAGGGGTGGCGTCCTCCACCACCGCCAGCAGGTAGAACGCGTCATCGTCCCACATCAGGTAGATGTCACCGCTGGCCGCCGAGGTGCCGGCGATGCGGTTGTTCGCGCGGGCCACCAGCTGCCATTGCCAGTCGCCGGTGTCGCCGTCCACCTTCACCGCGCCCCGCAGGGCACGCAGGGTGCCGACGTCCTTCACCGGTGGCAACGACGGTGTGGTGACGCGCTTGGACGGCGTCGGCGAAGGAGTCTCCACGGTGGGGCTGACGATGATGGTTGGCACGGGTGATCCGGTTGGGTCGGGGCCGCCGCCCTTGGGTCCGAGGAAGAACCAGGCCGCCACCCCGAGCGCGACCACCGCGGCGGTGGCGGCCACGATCAATCCGGCCGGACCCTTCCTCGGGGCACCCACGCCGCCGCCCCCCGACCCACCGCCGCCCCCGCCGTTCGACCACTCGGCGCCGCTGTGCGGCCCGCCGCCCCCGCCGCCCGAACTCGGACCGTAGCCCGAACTCGGACCGGCGCCCGAACTCGGACCGGCGGGCACCTCGGGCGGCAGCGGTTCCGGCGACCAGGGCTGCGTTGGTGCCGTGTGCGCCTCCGCAGACGCAGGTTGCGGCCACGGCGGCACCACCACCGGAATCACCCGTGCGGCCGGCCCGTCGGGTGGGGTCGCCGGAGGCTCGGCAGGGGCCGCCCCGTGCCCGGCGACGTCGAAGATCCGCCCGTCGGACGCCCGCAGGTAGAGCACCGGCGTGCCCCACTCGACATCGTTGTCGTCGCTGAACACCGCCACCCGCGCCTCGGCCAGGGCGGCGTCGATCGGGTAGCCATCCGCAAGTGCCGAATAGAACTCGGTGGAGAAGACGGTCGCGGCCTCGTCGGTGATCTCGAACTGCATCGCGACGACCGCCGGAATGCCCTGCACGACCAGGGCCTGAGCGACGCCGCCGAGCGGGTCGGCCGGGGACTGCCGGGCGCCTTCGCAGGCGTTCAACAGCACCAGCCGCAGGGTGCTGTGGTCGTGGATCATGGTCGCCAGGGTCGATCCCGACACGAGGTGGGCGAGGTGGTTGTCGTCCTCGAAGGCGAGCATGCCTTCGGCGCTGGTGTTGTCGAATCCGCCGTGTCCGATGAAGTGCAGCACGTGGAAGGTGCCCACCCGCAGGGTGCGCCGCAGTTCGGCGAGGGTGGCGTTGCCGATCACCGTCACCTGCACCTGGCCGTTTCGTTCCAGCTCGGCCAGCGCGCCGTTGATCTTGGACACCTCGGCGCCCACGTCGAGGGTGGCGAGGTTGGTCGGTGACGAGACCACCACCAGCACCTGCAGTGGTGGCGTGATCTGCAGCGGGGTCACGCTGCGGGGCTGCTCCAGGTAGCGCACCACCGGGGTCTTGGTGGAGAGCACCAGAAACTGCCGCAACCCGGACGGGTAGAGGTACTCCCACGGCACGTCCGCCAGTTGTGGTGCGTTGCCGAGCCGCAGCCGCACGCGCAGCCCCTTGCCACGAGCGTCCGCCTCGTCCAGGCTGCGCCGGAAGCAGGTGCCCACCTCGCCGCCGAACAGCGCGTCGTACAGGCTGCTGCCGAACTTCTTCGCGACGTCCTGCGTGGGCGACCCGATGGCCCGGACGCCCGAGCGGGTGCGGCCGAGCTTGAGGATCACGTTCTCCAGCGCGTCCGCGCCGAACGGGAAGGTCATCTGGCCGCTGGCCTCGCCGCGCGGGGAGTCGAGCACCGACACGTTGAACACGCCGGGCGTGGGCGTGGCCTCGACCTCCAGGTCGAAGTCCAGATAATCCAACGCCGCCACGGTTCCTCCTCGGTGGGCGTCGAGTCAGGCCGTCAGCCAGCCGGCGATCTGCTTCGCCACGTCCGGTTGGCCGAAGAAGCTGGCGTGGTAGACGCCGCGTTCCCGGGGTAGCACGAGGCGGCGATTCTCGGGGATCACCATCGCGTCCTCGCCCTCGTAGACCCCTTCGGTCGGCACCACCAGATCGTTGGCGGCGGTGCCGAACACCCGGTCGACGACCACGTTCTGCACGTTGCGCATGGCCATCGCCCGCCAACCCCCGGACGGGCTGAAGTCGGCCGCGATCGCATACTGCTCGGTCGGCAACGCTGTGGCGTTGAAACCCGCCAGGAACTCGCCCGCGCTGTCCATCGAGGCCAGTCCTGGGATGCCGGCCAGGCCGTACTTGGCGATGACCTTGACCACCACCAGCACCGAGGTCAGCGCCGCCTCGACCACTGTCGCGGGCCCGTCCGGCAACAGGTTCACCATGGTGCTGATCCGGTCGATCATCGGCACCAGGTTCGACGGGGTGGCCAGTGCTGTGCCGTGGTTCGCGCTCGCCACGTGGACGATGCGCCTGACGTTGAACACCGGGTCGGTGCCCTGGCCGGCCAGCGCCCGGCTGACCAGTCCGCCGCGGCTGTGGCAGACGATGTCGACCTCGAGTTCGAGCCCGTCCGGGATGAGTTCGCGGGCCAGGTCGGCGTTTTCGATCGGCGACAACCCCAGGGTGTGGTGGTCCAGGGCCGCGACCCGGCCGCCGTAGGCGTCACTGAGCGCGGCCAGCACGGCCGGCGGAAATGCGCGGAAGGCGCCCGGAGTGTTCACGAAGGTGCCGTGCACGAACCACAGGCTGCGTCCGGAGGCCAACCGCTTCCAGTCGGCGTCGTCCAGGCTGGGCACGTCGGGGCTGGAGTAGTTGTCGGGGGCGAACGGACGCGCGCGGGCGATCCGCGACTTCGCCTCCCACAGCCGTGCGGCGGCACCCGCCAGGGGGGTGACCGCCAGACCGGCCAGCGGCAGGGCGACCAGTTCGAGCACCTTGCGCCCGACCAGGCCGAAGATGCCGCGGGTCGCGTCGCCCTCGCCCGGGTCGGGCGTGCTGGCGAATGCCGGCACGATGAAGCGCACGGACGGCCCGGAGCCTCGGTTCGTCGGCGCCAGTTCACCGCCGCCGTCGACCGGGAAGTTCCAGCTCACCACGCCGTTCTCGTCCACCGCCAGCAGCACCTGGGCGACGTCGTCGCCGAGGTCGGGAACGTTCACCTCCATGCCGTCGAGGTCGGAGACCGGCGAGCGGATGTCGCCGCTCGGTGCGTTCGGCACCGGGGCCACGTCCAGCGTGATCACCCGCAACCGCAGGAAGCCTTCGTTGGTCAACGCCTCGTCCAGCGCCGGGCTGGAGCCGTCCACCTCGGGGGCGCGGGTGTCGGAGCCCGGGGCCACGTTGTGCGCCTGGGCGCTGCCGCGCAGGCCGGGGGCCCGGACGGTGATGCCCAGGCCGAGATTGACCTCACGGCCGCTGCCGTCGAGAGTGGCCATCAGTTGGTCTCCTGTTTGGTGAGGATCAGCCCTGGATGGCCGTAGTAGGCGTAGGCCAGCGGGGTGGTCTGGTCGTGCTGGGGGAACGCGGTGGTGAACCGGGCGCGCAACTCGCGCATCACGTCGCCGACCGGCCGGCCCTTGCCGATGGTCTCGGCGTAGAAGCTGAGTGCGGTGTCCTTCGCGATGGTGTCGTCCACCGACCACAGCGGCGCCACGAAGGCCCGCGCGCCCGACTGCAGGAACGCCGCCGCCAGGCCGCCCTCGACCAGGGCGCCCCCGGTGTCGGTGGCCAGTTGGCAGCAGTTCAGGAACACCAGGGGCGCCGAGGCGCGGGTGAACTCCGAGCCGGCCACGATCGACTCGTCGATCCGCACGGCGGAGTCGGACAGGATCACCCCGCTGTTGATCGGCGAGTCGGGGTCGACCTCGCCGTGTGACGCCACGTGCAGCACCTGGGCGTTCAGCGGCACGCCGTCGCTGGTGTACTCGCCCTTGAGCAGCGCGGCCACGTCGGTCGAGGTGCCCTTCACCCACACCGCGCTGTAGTCCTTCTTCAGCTGCTGGCCCTCTTCGATCGCCTGCTTGAGCTGGCGCATACCACTGCTCGGGCCGAACTCGCCGACCACCACGGCCAGCCCGTCGATGGTCATCGCCTGGGCCGGGGTGGTGCTCGGCCGGCGCAGGCCGGACGGGGTCTCGGGACCCGCCGGACGCCAGCGCCCGACGATCGCCTGGGCGCCGAGCACCTGGGGCGCGGCAAGGTCGACCAGGGCGCGGTCCACGATGTAGTCGGAATCGGTGGTGGCCAGCTCCCACGGCACCAGGGATTCCTGCGAGACCAGCAGCAGGGTGGGCAACCTGCCGTCGTCCTTGGCGATCTTCCAGACCGGCGCGAGCACCTTCCAGAACCACAGCGGCATCACCCCGGCAACCTCACGGGCCACTCCCTTCACCCGCAGTTCGGCCGCCGGGTTGCCGTCTACCTGGGCCATCTCGCGGACCTTGCGCAGCGCGAAGGTCTCGGCGGTGTCGTCGTCCAGGGTGGTGATCACCTGCTCGTCGGGCAGGGTAACCGGGTGCGGCGTGGTGAAGGTCCACAAGAAGGTGCCGTCGGCTTGGCCCCGGCTGATCGACACGGTCAGGTCGATCGGCACGCTCTGGTCGAGCTCGACGGCGACCTCGCCGCCCGAGGTCGAGATCGGGGCGTCCGCCGGCGCCTGCGGTGTGCACAGCACGTCACGCCACGCGGTGCCGACCATCAGGCCGTCCAGCCCGTACTCGATCTCGATCCGGCCAAGCCAGGGCCGATCGACGGACGGTGCGGTGACCGGGATCGTCACCGTGTGGGCCTCCACGTCGGCGGGATCGAAGTCGAGGCTGTAGCGCACGTTCTCGACGGTGAACTTCTCGGCCTTGATCTGCACAGTCAGCTGCTTGGGCTCGGGGGCGAGGGTCATCACGGCCCCCTGGACGCCGGGCTGCGCCGTTCTGGACAGGCCGACCACCACGTCGAAGGTGGCGCCGGGTGCGACTGCCTCGGGCACGTCCACGCGGGGGAAGGCGGGCACGCCGGTCTGGCCCGCCGGGTCCGGGGGGGCCTGCGGGTCGGCACCCGGGATGGGCGGGTTGGCGCGGGGGATTGGTGGCTCGGCACCCGGAAAGGGTGGCTCGGCGCCCGGAACGGGCACCTCACCGGGGCCGAAGTTCAGCCCGGTACCCCACGGCTTCGGCACCGGCTGCGGACCGGCGCCCAGACCCTGCCCCGGAGCCCCGGGCAGCGGCCCGGGGCCGAAGTCGATGCCGCGGGTGGGTCCCCGGTCGGTGCGGGTGTCCGCGGTGCTCCAGCCGACCGCGCGGGAGCCATCCACCACCAGGCCGGTCCAGCGGCCGGCCGTGACGTCCGGATGAGTGAGTTGGCGCACCTCGGCCGCGCCGTGTTCATGCAGGTCGAGCGAGACTCCCAGGGGCATCGCCGGATCGAGGTCGGGGCCCATCACCCGCGGACGATCGTCATCGCTGAGCGGGTACCAGAGGATCGCACCGGTGGCTCGCGGATCGCGCCGCCTGACCACCACCATCTCACCCGGTGGCGCCAGGGTCAGCGCAGACCGGGCCGCGGCAAGGCTCATCGCGGCGTCGAGCACCACCACGGGGTCCATCGGCGACTCCTCTCGGTGCAAGGAGGCAGCGCGGAGCACTGTGATACGCAGCGTAGGACGCCCGGACGCCGGCTGCGCACCCTGAGCTGCACTTTCCTTGGTCAGAAGGGCACTATTGCCACCGCGACGTCAGTGTTCGGGCAGCGGCGGTCGGGGCCGCCACACCCCGCCGCTGCCCGGAGTCGGCAGGGGCGGTTCCTTGACCGCTTCGACGGGAGCCGGCTGGGTGGTGCTGACCTCGTCGCCGAGCCGGCCGTCCGGCCGCTGGCGGCGCACGCTGAAGGTGATGCCGGCGAACCCGAGCCGGAACTCGTCCGTCGGACGCAGCCCCTGCCCTCCGCCGGTGGCCGTGTAGCCGCGCACCTGAACCTCGGTGAATCGCACGACGGTCGCCGGGCCGGAGTCACCCTCGCCGACGTCCAGGCTGAGCACCGCCTCGGGAAAGTGCCGGCCGGTGGCGCAGGCCTCCAACAGCCGTGGGGAGGCGCTGCTGCTGCGGCAGGTGAAGGTGGCGTCGGTGAAGCGCGCACGGCCCGTCCGGGCACCGGTGCCGACCGCGTCCGATGCTGGCTGTTCGCAACCGAACCGCCAGTAATCGAGTTCGATCGCGTGCGGGTGCCTGTCGTCGACCGAGTCACCCTCGATGCCGGATATGGCCAGGTAACTGGACAAGGCCGCCTCCTTCGATGGCCACGAACCTAGACCGCGCGCAGCGATACCGAAAGGGTGTGCAATTACCTAGGGGGTGGATCACGGAACTGTCCCGGTCAGCCGGCCGTTCCGCGGGGTCAGCACCCGAGCCACCAGCGCGGCTCTCTCGAGGCGGCGCTACCCTGCGGGAATGAGCACCTTCGTCCTGACCCGCACTGACCAGCCGATGCCGAGCGCCGAGCGCGACGCCATCGTGGCCAAGCCGGTGTTCGGGGCGAACTTCACCGATCACATGGCCCTCGCCACCTGGACGCCGGACGAAGGCTGGCACGATCGCGCGATCATCGGACGGCGTCCGTTCGAACTGCACCCGGGTGCCGCCACGTTCCACTACGGCCAGGAGATCTTCGAAGGCATGAAGGCCTTCCGGCAACCGGACGGCAGCGTCGCACTGTTCCGTCCGGCCAGGAACGCGGTCCGCTTCTCGGGGTCGGCGACCCGCCTGGCGATGGCCCCACTGCCCGAGGAGGACTTCATCGCCGCGGTCGCCGCCCTGGTCGACCTCGATCGGGACTGGGTGCCGCAACCCGAGGGTGAGCAGAGTCTGTACATCCGGCCGTTCGAGATCGCCACCGAAACCCTGATCGGGGTCCGCGAGGCGCACGAATACACCTTCTGCGTGATCGCGTCGCCGGTGGGTCCGTACTACCCCGAGCCGGTCACCCTGTGGGCGACGCCGAACTTCACCCGCGCGGCCGAGGGTGGCACGGGGGCGGCCAAGTGCGGCGGCAACTATGCAGCCAGCCTGGCGGCGGCCCGTGAGGCGACCCAGCACGGTTGCCAGCAGGTGATCTGGCTGGACGGTGCCGAGCACCGCTGGGTGGAGGAGTGCGGAACGATGAACATCATGTTCGTCACAGCCGAGGGTGACTTGGTGACTCCGGAGTTGACCGGCACGATCCTGGACGGGGTCACCCGCGACTCGATCCTCACCCTGGCGCCCGAGCACGGGCTGCGTCCGGTTCAGCGGAAGATCGGCATCGACGAGGTTTTCGACGGGGTCACCGACGGCACCATCAGCGAAGTGTTCGCCTGCGGGACGGCCGCCGTGGTCACACCGATCGTCGGCTTCGCGGCCCCGGGCACCAATGGCGCCGACCGGCACTACACCGTCGGTGACGGAGCCCCGGGTCCGGTCAGCATGGCCATCCGCTCGCACCTGCTCGACGTGCAGTACGGCCTGGTCGACGACGTGCACGGCTGGCTCACGCACCTCGGCTGACCTCGTGTCGCCGACGAGGGTGGCCGTGATCGGTGGCACCGGACGGATGGGTCGCCAGGTCGTCAGCGCCCTGGAAGCTCAGGGTGTGCGCGCAGTTTCGCTGTCCCGGCGCACGGGTTTCGACCTCGCCGAGGGCACGGGTGCCCAGCTGGCCGGCAAACTCGAGGGCTGCGCGGCGGCGGTCGACTGTTCCGAGGTCGGACGCGGTGCGGAGAACCTGCGGCGGGCGGCCGTGCGCCTTCGGCAGGCGGCGCAAGCCGCCGGCGTGCAGCGACTGGTGGTGGTCTCGATCGTGGGGGTCGATCGGCCGGGCCTGGCGCGGATCGCGTACTACCGGGGCAAGCTCGTCCAGGAACGAACGCTCGCAGCCGGTGCGCTGCCCGTCTGCGTGGTGCGGAGCACCCAGTGGTACGAGTTCGCCGACATGATCTACGTGGCCGCACCGCTGGGGCGGCTGGGCCGGATCGGCCTGGCGCCACGGATGGCCTGCCAACCGGTCGCCGGACGTTTCGTAGCCGACCGGCTCGTGCGGGCGGCATTGGCTGAGGCCCCGGCACCATCGGTCGAGGTCGCCGGACCGCAAGGCATGACGACGGGCGAACTCATCCGCCGGGTCAACGCCGCCCGCGGCACGCGAGCGCGGATATGTGCGGTTCCGGTACCGGGCGTGCCGGGCTTCTCCGACGGCAGTCTGCTTCCCGGCCCGGACGCCGAACTCGACACACTCACGGTGGAGGAGTGGGCCGGATCAAGCCCGGGATGACGGCTCCGTACGTCATCCCGGCGAACGCCGGATCTCCGCCCGGGAGGACTGACCTCGAGCTACAGCGCGTCCCGGCTGATCGGGCAGGACATGCATCGTGGTCCGCCCCGGCCGGAACCCAGTTCGGAGCCCGAGATGGCGATCACCTCGATACCGGCCGCCGTGAGGCGTTCGTTCGTCTCGACGTTGCGTTCATACGCGATCGCGACCTTGGGTTCGATGGCGAGGGTGTTGTTGCCGTCGTCCCATTGCTCGCGCTCCGCCGTGACCGGATCGAGGCCGGTCTCGATCAACCGCAGCCGGTCGATGCCCATCGCCCGGGCGGCCGCCTCGAGGAACGGCTCCAGTGGCGAGATGGCCAGGTCGCCGTCACCCTGGGGCCGAACGGTGACCGCCGACAGCCGGTGGGCGACGTTGGGGTACATCACCATCGCGTCCGGCTCGAC
The DNA here is from genome assembly GCA_963697765.1 of uncultured Actinomycetota bacterium. Lineage (GTDB taxonomy): Bacteria > Actinomycetota > Actinomycetes > Propionibacteriales > Propionibacteriaceae > Micropruina. Next base: position 251,764 of record CAVOPC010000002.1, on the reverse strand, counting down.
CATTGTGCAGATGGTGTCGAGGTGCATGGTGGCCCGGTCCTGGTCGATCGGCACCGCCAGCACGGTGTGCGCCAGACCCTCGGCGAAGGCGGTGCGGGCCAGCCGCTCGGCGCCCGCCGGCCGGGTGCGCTCGCCGACGCCGACCGCCAGCACCCCCTCGGCCAGTGCGAGCACGTCCCCGCCCTCGAGAAACTCCTTGTCCCAGCCGTGGATCCGCTGGGTGCCGACGAATCGCGGGTGGTAGTGGTAGATCAGTTCGGTCAGCTGGGTCTCGCGGCGCCGGGCCGGCATCATCAAAGCCGTGATCGCCACCCGGTCGGCCACCCAGACGCTGGAGTCCCTGGTGAACAGCAGGTTGGGCAGCGGGTCGATGAGGAAGTCGTCCGGGGCGTGCAGTGCGGCGACCAGGCTGCCGGTGCCGGAGACCTCGTCGTTGCGCAGGCCAGCCATCAGGATCTCGGCCAGTTCGGACGGCCCCTGATCGGCGAGAAATGCGCTCAGGTAGCGGCGCAGGGTGTCACCCAACCGCAGGTCGCCCATGGTGAGTTCGATCGCATGCTTCCTGGCATCCCGATCGGCCAGGGTCTCCGCGAGCAGCGTGCTCAGGTACAGCACCTCGACACCGCGGTCACGCAGGGCGTCGGCGAAGGCGTCGTGTTCCTGCTGGGCGCGGTCGACCCAGGGCAACCCGTCGAACAGCAGGGCGTCGTTGTTGCGGGGAGTGAGCCGGCGCAACTCGTTGCCCGGCCGATGCAGCATGACGGTGCGCAGCCGTCCGACCTCGGAGCGCACGCCGTTCAGGGGCTCGGTCATGGCGCTGACTGTATCGGCTGCGAAGCGATCCAGATTCGGAACCAGTGGTGGTGCCGAATCTGGACGGCTTCGAACGAAGTCAGCCCTTCTTGCTGCGGCTGCGGGCCCGGCCGCGCTCGGTGGCGTTCAGCAGCACCTTGCGCAGCCGGACGTGGGCCGGGGTCACCTCGAGGCACTCGTCCTCGCGGCAGAACTCCAGGGCCTGCTCCAGCGAATGCAGCCGCGGGGGGATCAACCGCTCCAGTTCCTCACCGGTCGAGCTGCGCACGTTGGTGAGCTTCTTCTCCTTGGTGGGGTTGATGTCCATGTCTTCGTTGCGCGGATTCTCGCCGACGATCATGCCTTCGTAGACCTCCTCGGACGGGCCGACAAACAGCACTCCGCGTTCCTGAAGGTTGAACAGGGCGTACGAGGTGGTGACACCGGTGCGGTCGGCGACCAGCGAACCGGTGGATCGGGTGACGATCTCGCCCGCCCACGGTTCGTAGCCTTCGAAGACGTGGTGCATGATGCCGGTGCCGCGGGTCTGGGTGAGGAACTCGGTGCGGAACCCGATCAGGCCGCGGGCCGGAATCGCGTACTCCATGCGCACCCAGCCGGTGCCGTGGTTGATCATCTGTTCCATCCGCGAGCGCCGGGTGCCCATGAGTTGCGCGACGGTGCCGACGTGCTCCTCGGGAATGTCGACGGTCAGCCGCTCGAACGGCTCCTGCAGCTTGCCGTCCACCAGCCGGGTCAGCACCTGCGGCTTGCCGACGGTCAACTCGAAGCCCTCGCGGCGCATCATCTCGACCAGCACCGCCAGTTGCAGCTCGCCGCGGCCCTGCACCTCCCAGGTGTCCGGACGTTCGGTCGGCAGCACCCGGATCGAAACGTTGCCGATGAGTTCCGAATCCAGCCGGCCCTTGAGCAGCCGGGCGGTCAGCTTGTTGCCCGCCTTGCCGGCCAGCGGGGCGGTGTTGATGCCGATGGTCATCGAGATCGACGGCTCGTCGACGTGGATCAGCGGCAGCGGAGCCGGGTTCTCGGGATCGGACAGCGTCTCACCGATCATGATGTCGGGAATGCCGGCGATCGCCACGATGTCGCCCGGACCCGCCTCGTCCGCGGGGAGCCGCTCCAGTGCGTGGGTCATCAGCAGCTCCGACAGCCGGACGTTGGTGATGCTGCCGTCCGCCTTGCACCAAGCCACGTTCTGGCCACGCCGCAGGGTGCCGTTGATCACCCGGCACAGCGCCAGCCGGCCCAGGTAGGGGGACGCGTCCAGGTTGGTCACGTGGGCCTGCAGCGGGGCGCCGTCGGTGTATTCGGGGGCCGGGATCGCGTCCATGATCACGCTGAACAGCGGCTCCAGGTTCTCCGAGTCGGGCATGCCGCCGTCCTCGGGCTGGTTGAGGGATGCCCGTCCGGCCTTGGCCGCGCAGTAGACGACCGGAAAGTCCAGCTTGTGCGCCTCATCGTCCTCGAGCAGATCGAGGAACAACTCATACACCTCGTCGGTGACCTCGCTGATCCGGGCGTCGTGGCGGTCGACCTTGTTGATCACTACCACGATGGGCAGGTGCTTGGCCAGTGCCTTGCGCAGCACGAAGCGGGTCTGCGGCAGAGGTCCCTCGGACGCGTCCACCAGCAGCAGCACCCCGTCCACCATTTCGAGACCGCGCTCGACCTCGCCACCGAAGTCGGCGTGGCCCGGGGTGTCGATGATGTTGATGGTGGCCGTGGTGCCGTCGGCCATCAAGTGATCGACGGCGGTGTTCTTGGCCAGGATGGTGATGCCCTTCTCCCGCTCGAGGTCCATCGAGTCCATCACCCGCTTCTCGACGTCCTGGTTCGCCCTGAACGCGCCGGACTGCCACAACATGGCGTCGACGAGGGTGGTCTTGCCGTGGTCGACGTGGGCAATGATCGCTACGTTGCGCAGGTCGGCGCGGACGGGCATACGGACTCCTTGGTTCGGACAACCTGACGATTCTACGGGTTCGCGGCTGCCGCGATTACCCGTCGGTCCTCGGCCCCACAGTGACGCGCGCCCCAAGGCGGCCCGGCGCGCCCTTCGCGCGACTTTCGAGTGCCCCGGTCAGGTCAGTTCGCCGGGCATGGTGTGCCGGTAGGTCCACGAGGTGAGCGCGGTGGCCAGCATGGCGATCAGCACGCCGAGAAAGATGTGCGCATCGGCGATCCCGAGCCGGCCAAGGCTGAACTGCACAGTGATCGCCGCGGCCAATGCCACGGCGAGCCACATCAGTACCGGCCCGGCCGTGGCCCGCAACACGATGAAACACACCGCGCAGCCGATGGCCAGCACGAGGGCCAGCCAGGCTCCGATCGCGTGGAACGCCAACCAGCTCTTGTCGCGACCGATCGCGGCGGCCGCGAAGCCGGCCTGGGCGATCACTGCGCTGATCACCAAGGTGGCCGCCGTGCGCAGCACGATGAGGTGCGGATGGGGCAGGGTCAGGTCAACGGCCATGGCTCAGTATGACCCGGCCGCTCTGGTTCGGGCTGACACCGTGCCGGACCGTTCTTCAGACTCGCGATTGGCCCGCGCACCCCGCCGCTCAGAGCGGTGGGAAGCGCCGAACGGCGAAAGCCGCCAACCCGGGGTTCTGCTGGACGTCGGGGAGCCGCGTCACCATGGACTTGGAAAGTTCTTCGATCCGCTGCAGCAGCAGGTTCACCTCCAGGTCGGCGAACCGGTCGTGCGCGTCGGCGACCTCGGAGCGCCGTGTGAACAGAGTGTCCGCCTCGTCGAAGGCCAGCGTCCAACCCTCACGTTCGGCCGTGTCGAACAACTCGGCCAGCGCCTTCTCGGTCTCCGAGCCGTACCTGCTCCGGACCCGGCCCAGGTCCACCAGCACCGCGACCGGCTGCTGAATCGGCCGGATCCTGGCCGCGCGCACTTCGCTCAACCCCTCGTCCACACCCGACCTTGGTGTCGTGCGTCCCACGTGCGTCGACGATCGGCGCCGGCCGTGGACGCACGTCGCGGGCGTTCTCATCTGTCACGAGCTGATGCGCCGATGCGACCGCAACTGCCTCGCGCGGTTGCGTCGGGGTTCGGTGGATCCGGGCTAGAGTCGCCTACCTATGCCTCCCACTGCCTCCGCCGGCGTGCCTTGGCCGGCCCTGCGCACATGAGCCAGTCCGCCTTCGAACGGCTTTCGCCGGCGTTCCCGCAGCGAGCCCCCTGGGGCACGTCGGCGCTGCTGCGGGCATGGCAGGCCGAGGCTCTGCTGCAGTACCTGGACGCTGCCCCCCGCGACTTTCTGGCGGTGGCGACCCCCGGGGCCGGCAAGACCACGTTCGCGCTGCGGGTTGCCGCCGAACTGCTGCACGCCCGCACCGTCCGCAAGGTGATCGTGGTGGCGCCCACCGAGCACCTCAAGGTGCAGTGGGCGGACGCGGCCGCCAAGGTCGGCATTCAGCTCGACCCCGGGCTGGCGGGCTCGCGCAAGGGCCGCTCGAAGCAGTACGACGGGGTGGCCGTCACCTATGCCGGGGTCGCGGCGACGATGTTCGCCTACGAAGCGCTGGTCGCCCGCGAACCCACCCTGGTGATCCTGGACGAGGTGCATCACGCCGGGGACGCGCTCAGCTGGGGCGAGGCGGTCAGGGAGGCTTTCCGCCTTGCCACCCGGCGCCTGGCGTTGACCGGCACGCCGTTTCGCAGCGATCAGAACCCGATTCCCTACGTCACCTACGACGACCTCGGCGGGGGCGGACGGGTCTCCCGCGCCGACTACACCTACGGGTACACCGACGCGCTGCGCGACCACGTCGTCCGTCCAGTGGTGTTCATGAACTACGGCGGTCCGATGCGGTGGCGCACCAAGTCGGGCGAGACGTTCGGCGCGAACCTGGGTGAGGCGCTGACCAGGGACGTCACCGGGCAGGCCTGGCGCACCGCTCTCGATCCCAAGGGCGAGTGGATCGCCGCCGTGCTCGCCGCCGCGGACCGGCGATTGACCGAGGTGCGCCGGCACGTGCCCGACGCCGGCGGGTTGGTGATCGCGTCCAATCAGGCACACGCGCGCGCCTACGCCAGGGTGCTCGCGGCGCACACCGGGGTGCAGCCGACCCTGGTGCTGTCGGACGATTCCGGCTCCAGTAAGCGGATCGAGGCCTTCGCCGAGGGCGACGCGCGATGGATGGTGGCCGTCCGAATGGTCTCCGAGGGTGTGGACGTGCCCCGGCTCGCGGTCGGCGTCTACGCCACCGCGACCCAGACCCCGCTGTTCTTCGCCCAGGCTGTCGGACGCTTCGTCCGCACCCGCCGGCGCGGCGAGATCGCCACCGTGTTCCTGCCCACGGTGCCGATCATCCTGGCCCACGCCGCCACCCTGGAACGGCAGCGCGACCACGTGCTCGCCGCCCCCGCCGCCAAGGAGCTGTGGGCGGAAACGGAGGCTCTGCTGGACGAGGCCAACCGGACCGACGGGGCGTCCGATGAGCTGGAGGGCAGCTTCGAGGCGCTCGACTCGCAGGCCGCCTTCGACCACGTGCTGTTCGACGCCCAGCAGTTCGGCATGCACGCCGCGCCGACGTCGGCGGACGAGGCCGACTACTTGGGCCTGCCCGGACTGCTCGACTCCGAGCAGATCACCCACCTGCTGAAGGAGCGGCAGCGTCGGCAACTCGACCGGCACGACCGCGCCGAGCGCAGCGAGCGGGTCGCGCCCGAGGTGTCGCTGCACCGTGCCCTGGCCGGCCGGCGCAAGGAGTTGAACACCCTGGTCGCCCAGTACGCACGGGTCAAGGGCGTTCCGCACAGCCACGTGCACGCCGACCTGCGCCGGCAGTGCGGGGGCCCGTCCCTGGCTCAGGCGACCACCGAACAGGTGGACCAGCGGATCACCATGATCCGCTCCTGGACGTCCTGACGGCACGTCCGTCGTCCGTGATCGGCGGGACCTCACCCGCCGTGACCTCGCCCGCCGGGCTCCGTCGTCCGGGCGAATGCCGAACCTCACCCGCCCGCGATCAGGCCCACCCCGACGAAGGCCAGCACGACACCGACGACCTGCACCGGCTTCATCCGCTCATGCAGGATGACGGCCGCCAAAGCCACGGTCACCACCGGGTACAGCGCGGACAACACCGCCGTGACGGACAGCAGTCCCACTGTCGAGGCGAAACCCAACAGGGCGTTTGCAGTCACGTCGCCGACCCCGAGCAGAGCCAGCTTCGGCAGGTCGCGTCCGGTCACCCCACCCACACTGCGCAACGCGAGCGCCGCGATCCCGAACGCGACCACGCTGGCGGAGCGCATGCCCACCATCGTCAACATCGGCGAGGACGCCGCACCGCGGGTGATCGCCAGCATGGTCACCCCGAAACCGCCCGCGGCCGCTACCGCGAACCAGATCGCCTGCGCCTTGACCGGCTGCTCGCCGCGTAGTTCAGGACCGCTGGCCAGCACCGCACCAGTCAGGGCGACCGCGATTCCGGCCAGCCGCACCGGGCCCGGGTTCTCGCCGCCGAGCAGTCCGGCCAGCACCGGGATCGAGGCGCCGAGGGCACTGATCGGCGAGACCACTCCGACAGTTCCGTAGGCCAGTGCCCGGTAGAAGCAGATCAGTGCGGCGGACCCGGCCAGACCGGCCAGGATCGACCACGGCACCCAGCCCCAGTCGCCGGCTGCGGGGATCAGCGGCAGCACCAGCAGCAGCAACACCAGCGAGCAGGCCTGCGACACACCCACCACCGCGGCGGACGGCAACCGTCTGCTGAGCATGCCGCCGGCGAAGTCGGCGACACCCCAGGTCACCGCCGAGCCGAGCGCGAGCAGCGGGCCGATCAGCCCCACCGATGACCCGTGCCGAAGGGACTCGTAGTCTCCCCTCCGGTCACGTCACATCGTCGGACGGTCGCGGTCCGTGCCCCTGCGCCATCGCCTCTTCTATCTCGTGCGGCAAGGGCTTCCCGGTGACCAGTCGGGCGTTCCGGTAGCCGTAGGCGAAGTAGATGACGACACCGATCGCCAGCCAGATCAGGAACCGGAGCCAGGTCTCGACCGACAGGTTGAGGGTCAGGTAGAGGCAGATCACGGCCGAGAGGATCGGCAGCACCGGCGAGAACGGCACCTTGAACGACCGGGGCAGGTCCGGTCGCTTCTTGCGCAGCACCACAACGCCGATGGAGACCATGATGAATGCCGTGAGCGTGCCGATGTTGACCATTTCCTCCAGCACGCCGATCGGCGTGACCCCGGCGGTGACCGCGCAGACCACCGTGACGATGATCGAAATGATCCAGGGGGTGCGGAACTTCGGATGCACCTTGGCCAGCCGGATCGGCAGCAGATTGTCGCGGGACATGGCGAAGATGATCCGGGTGGCTCCGATCAGCAGGGTGAGAACCACGGTGGTCAGGCCGGCGACGGCGCCCGCGGCGATCAGTGTCGCCATCCACGCCTGACCGTGGTAGACGAAGGCACTGGCCAGCGCCGCCTTGGGATCGATCTCGGTGTAGTTGACCATGCCGGTCACCACGAAGGCGACCGCGCCGTAGAGGATCGTGCAGATCACCAGCGAGGCGATGATGCCGATCGGCAGGTCCTTCTGCGGATTCCTGGCCTCTTCCGCGGTTGTTGCCACCACGTCGAAGCCGATGTAGGCGAAGAAGACCAGGGCGGCGCCGGCGAAGACGCCGCTCACACCGAAGGCCATCGGGGGCGCACCGGTGATCCACTGCAGCAACGGCTGGGTCAGGCCGGAGGTGGTTTCGGTGGCCGTGGCGGGCGGAATGAAGGGGGTGTAGTTGGCGGGGTTGATGAACATGGATCCGGCCACGATCACGAAAACGACGATGAACAGCTTGACCCCGACGAGAACCAAGTTGACCCGCATCGACTCCTTGATCCCGACTGTGATCAGGATGCCGAGCGCGACCACCAGCACCATGGCGGGCACGTCCACGACGCCGCCGTAGCTGATGGCTGCAGGGATCGGAAACCCGAGCTTCTCGGTCAGCACACTCAGGTAGGCGCTCCACCCCTGCGCAACCACGGACGCCCCGAGGAACATCTCCAGGATCAGGTCCCAGCCGATGATCCACGCCAACACCTCACCCAGGGACGCGTAGCTGAAGGTGTACGCCGACCCCGAAACCGGCACTGTGGACGCGAACTCCGCGTAACACATCGCGGCCAGTGCGCAGCAGATGGCGGCGACGACGAAGCTGAGGATGATCGACGGCCCAGTCATCTGGTGCGCCACCCGTCCGGTCAGGGTGAAGATGCCGGCCCCGATCACCACCCCGACGCCGAAAACCGTCAGGTCGAGCGCAGTCAGGGACTTCTTGAGCTGGTACTCCGGCTCGTCGGTGTCGGCGATCGACTGCTCGACCGTCTTGGTGCGCATCACGCTCATCGAAACCTCCGCGGGCTAGTTCTGTGAACGGCGTTGTCACAAGTTATTGCGCGGAGTCCCGCACGGGAAGTCAACTGGCCGAAGGCTGGACCCCTCCGCTCCGCCTGCGGTGTGAACTGCTACACGCGACGGCACGCGGCCGATCAGCCCACCAAGGGGTGGTTCAGGGCGGGTTAGGGGGTGTGCCGCTGCCTCCCGGCAGCCCCACGCGAATACGCTTGGCCCGTGACGCAATGGTTCACGGACGCGTTCCGTACCGAGTTCGACAAGCAGGCCGCCCTGATCGGCCGCTTCAACCTGGGCATCTTCGGCAAGACGGGCGTGGGCAAGTCCACCCTGATCAACGCCATCTTCGGCGAGCCGGTGGCGGCCACCGGCATCGGCGACCCGGTCACCCTGGACGCCCACCTCTACCTCGACACCCGCGGCACCCTCGGCCTGGTCGACACCCGCGGGCTCGAGATCGGCCGGGACCACGGTGAGCTGATCAAAGAGGTCACCAAGTACGTGCGGCAGATGCGCTCCAAGCCCGTCGCGGAGCAGATTCACGTGGCCTGGTACTGCGTGCGCGGCATGGACCGGCGGTTCGAGGAGGTCGAGGGCGAGTTCATCCGCACCCTGCACGAACTCGGTATTCCCGTGCTGATGGTGCTTACCCAGGTGCCGATGCGCGAGGGTCAGTACCATCCCGATGCAGTGGAGTTGGCCCGGCTTATCGAGGCCAAGCAACTGCCGATCGTGGGCGGCCGCCCGTTCATGACCTACGCGATGAGGGACCAGTTCTCCGGTCAGCCGCCATACGGCTTGATGGACGTCCTACAGGCCACCTTTCGGGTTGTTCCTGAAGCGGTCCACGGAGCCCTCGCCGCCGCACAAACGATCGATCTGGAAGCCAAGGCAAAAGCCGCCCAGCGCCACATCAACGCGACGGTAGCCGGTGCGGCCGGCGCCGCCGCGGTGCCGATCCCGTTCTCGTCGGCGGCGCTGCTGGTGCCTATGCAGCTCGGCATGATGGGCCGGATCGCGCACATCTACCAGATGCCCTTCGACCGCGCCGCTCTGCTGGCCGTCGCCTCCACATCGGTGGCCACCACCCTGGGCCGCACGGCGGCCGCCAACCTGCTCAAGTTCCTTCCCGGCGCCGGCAGTGTCGCGGGCGGCGTCGTGAACGCGTCGGTGGCGTCCGGTTTCACCCTGGCCATGGGCCAGGCCTGGCTCACCGTTTGCCAGCGGGCGGCGGCCGGCAAGTTGCCGACGATCGACGGGGTGATCGACTCCCAGGCGGTCAGGGTGCTGTTCGAGGAGGAGTTCTACAAGCGGATGCCGACGATCCGCAAGCAGGACGCGAAGTAGCCGACAACCCCATGGTCGCTCGCGGCGAGTAGGCAGCGATCAGGTTTGAACGGACGTGCGCGGGCCTACAGTGAGGCGTGGCGCTCAGCTTCTTCGACCTGTTCACGGTAGGGATCGGTCCCTCGTCCTCGCACACGGTGGGGCCGATGCGGGCCGCCCGCGCGGTCGTCCAGAGGTTGCGCGACCAGGGGCTGCTGGCCGGCGTGACCCGGGTGCAGGTCGACCTGTACGGGTCGCTCGGGTCCACCGGGGTCGGCCACCACAGCGATCGCGCCGTGCTGCTCGGCCTGCTGGGGGAGCGTCCCGAATCCGTCGATCCGGTCGCTGTCGATCCGGTCGTCGCCGCGGTGCGCCGCGAGCGTCGCATCGCCCTGCTCGGCGAGCACAGCATCGGCTTCGACCCCGCCACCGACCTGATCCTGCATCGCCGCCGAGCCCTGCCGCAGCATCCCAACGGCATGCGCTTCCGCTGCTACGCCGGCGACGACACCATCGTCGCCGAACGGGTGCTGTTCTCGGTCGGCGGCGGTTTCGTGGTGGACGCGGCCGAACTGGACGACGCCGCCACCGCGCCGTCCGTCGCCGAGCCGTACCCGTTCGGCAGCGCCGCCGAACTGCTCACCTACTGCGCCCGGGACGATCTGACCATCGAGCAGGTGGTGATGGCCAACGAGACCGTCACCCGCACGCCGGCGGAGGTCACCGCGGGGGTACTGGCGGTGTGGCGGGTGATGCGGCAGTGCATCGACAACGGGTTCGGCACCAACGGAGTCCTGCCCGGCGGGCTGGGCGTGCTGCGCCGGGCGCCGGTGGTCTACCGTGCCCTGCTGGACGGCCCGAGCGACCAGCTCAGCGGAATGGACTGGATCACCGCCTACGCCCTTGCAGTGAACGAGGAGAACGCCGCGGGCGGACGGGTGGTGACGGCCCCGACCAACGGGGCCGCGGGGGTGATCCCGGCCGTGCTCGCCTACTACTGCGACCACATGCCCGCCTCCTCCGACGAGGGTGTTGTCACCTTTCTACTGACCGCCACCGCGATCGGCTCGATCATCAAGCAGACCGCGTCCATCTCCGGCGCCGAGGTGGGCTGCCAGGGCGAGGTCGGCAGCGCCTGCTCGATGGCCGCGGCGGGCTTGGCAGCGGTGATGCACGGCTCCGTGCTGCAGGTCGAGAACGCCGCCGAGATCGGCATGGAACACAACCTCGGCCTGACCTGCGACCCCGTCGGGGGGCTCGTCCAGGTGCCCTGCATCGAGCGCAACGCGCTGGCTGCGGTCAAGGCGGTCGCCGCGGCACGTACCGCGATGCATTTCGACGGCACCCACCTGGTTTCCTTGGACGCCGTGATCAAGACCATGCGCGAGACGGGCCGCGACATGCTGAGCAAGTACAAGGAGACCTCACGCGGCGGGCTGGCCGTGAACGTCATCGAGTGCTGATCCACCGTCCGCCAGCACCCGACACAGCGCCACGCCCTCCTCCGCGCGACGGTCACCACCAATCCGGAGCAATCTTCCGAACTACCACATGTAGTAGTAGGGCGGGTGCCAAGATTGCCCCATGAGCCAGCGAACCATTGGTGTGACCGAGGTCGCCCTACGGGATGCCCATCAGAGTCTGATGGCTACCCGCATGGCGCTCGAAGACATGGTGGACGCCTGTGCCGACATCGACGCCGCGGGTTACTGGAGCGTCGAATGCTGGGGCGGCGCCACGTACGACGCGTGCATCCGATTCCTCAACGAGGACCCCTGGGCCCGGCTGCGAACCTTCCGCGAACTGCTGCCCAACTCCAAGCTCCAGATGTTGCTGCGCGGCCAGAACCTGCTCGGCTACCGGCATTACGAGGACGATGTCGTCCGGCGGTTCGTCGACAAGTCGGCCGAGAACGGCATGGACGTTTTCAGGGTCTTCGACGCCCTGAACGACCCGCGCAACATGGAGGTTGCGATGCGGGCGGTCGAGAAGTCCGGCAAGCACGCCCAGGGCACCATCTGCTACACCATCTCGCCGCTGCACACCGTCGAGGGCTACGTGAAGTTGGCCGGCCAACTGCTCGACATGGGCGCCCATTCGCTGGCGCTGAAGGACATGGCCGCACTGCTGCAGCCGCAGCCCGCCTACGACATCATCCGTGGCATCAAGAGCACCTACGGCGAGAACGTCCAGATCAACGTGCACTGCCACGCCACCACCGGGGTCACCCTGGTCACCCTGATGAAGGCGATCGAGGCGGGTGCCGACGTGGTCGACACGGCGATCAGTTCGATGTCGCTGGGGCCGGGCCACAACCCGACCGAGTCCCTGGTCGCGATGCTGCAAGGCACCGAGTACACCACGAACCTGGACCAGGACCGGCTGATCCGGATCCGCGACCATTTCGCCGCCGTCCGGCCGAAGTACGCGGCCTTCGAGTCCGCGACCCTGGTCGACACCGACATCTTCTCCAGCCAGATTCCCGGCGGCATGCTCTCCAACATGGAGAGCCAGTTGAAGGCGCAGGGCGCCGGCGACCGGGTCAAGGAGGTGATGGCCGAGGTTCCGCTGGTCAAGGCCGATGCGGGGCATCCGCCGCTGGTCACCCCGTCCAGTCAGATCGTCGGAACCCAGGCGGTGTTCAACGTGCTGATGGGCAAGTACAAGGTGATGACCGGCGAGTTCGCCGACCTTATGCTCGGCTACTACGGCGAATGCATGGGTGAGCGCAATCCGGAGGTCGTCGAGATCGCCCGGGCACAGGCCAAGAAGGAGCCGATCACGGACCGTCCGGCCGATCTGCTACCGCCGGAGTGGGACGACCTGGTCGCCCAGGCCAGCGCTCTGGACGGCTTCGACGGCAGCGACGAGGACGTACTCACCTACGCGATGTTCCCGGGGGTCGCCCCCGGCTTCCTGGCGGCGCGCGCCGAGGGGCCGAAGAACGTGGGCAAGTCCGAGGCGCAGGTGAAGGCGGAGTCCGAGGCGAAGTCCGATTCCGGCAACGCCGTCACAGGGCCGATCAAGTACAAGGTCAGCATGGGCGGCCGCGAGCACAGCGTGACCGTCGAGAGGGCGTGAGCGAGATGGCGAAGAGCAAGGAAATGAAGCAGCGCGTCGACGAACTGCTGGAGAAGCGGGTCACCACCCGCGCCGGCGGCGGCGAGAAGCGCATCGAGAAGCAGCACTCGCAGGGCAAGTTGAGTGCCCGTGAGCGCATCGACGCCCTGATCGACGAGGGCAGCTTCCAGGAGATCGGGCTGTTCCGCCGCAACCGCACCGTCACCTTCGGCATGGACAAGGCGGACATGCCCGCCGACGGAGTGGTCACGGGCACCGGGGCCGTGCTGGGTCGCCCGATCCACATCGCCAGCCAGGACTTCACGGTCGCCGGCGGCTCCGCCGGCGAGACGCACTCCAAGAAGGTCGTCGAGATGATGGAGTCCGCGCTCAAGTGCGGCACCCCGTTCGTCTTCATCAACGATTCCGGCGGTGCGCGGGTGCAGGAGGGCATCGACTCCCTCTCGGGTTACAGCCAGGTGTTCTACGCCAACGTGCTGCTGTCGGGCGCCGTGCCGCAGATCTCGATCATCGCCGGTCCGTGCGCCGGCGGCGCGGCCTACAGCCCCGCCCTGACCGACTTCATCATCCAGACCCGCAAGGCCCAGATGTTCATCACCGGGCCGAGCGTGATCGAACAGGTGACGGGTGAGAAGGTCAGCGGGGACGCGCTCGGCGGTGCGGACGCCCACATGGCGGTGTCGGGGGTCAACCACTTCGTCGCCGACGACGACGAGCAGGCGATCCTCATCGCCAAGAAGCTGCTCAGCTTCCTGCCGCAGAACAACACCGAGGATCCGCCGATCATCGATGCCGATCCCTACGTCGAATACGACCCCGCCCTGCACGACATCGTGCCCGCCGAGGGCACCAAGGGCTATGACGTGCGCGAGGTGATCGGCCGGATCGTCGACCATGCCGACTTCCTGGAGGTGCAGGCCGGCTACGCCAAGAACCTGGTCGTCGGCTTCGGCCGGATCAACGGCAAGAGCATCGGAATCGTCGCCAACCAGCCCAACGCGATGGCCGGGGTGCTCGACATCAACGCCTCCGACAAGGGGTCGCGCTTCGTCCGGTTCTGCAACGCGTTCAACATTCCGATCGTCACTCTCGTCGACGTCCCTGGCTTCCTGCCAGGTGTCGCCCAGGAGCACGGCGGCATCATCCGGCACGGCGCCAAGATGCTGTACGCCTACGCGGCGGCGACCGTCCCGAAGATCACCGTGGTGCTCCGCAAGGCCTACGGGGGGGCGTACATCGCCATGTCGGCCAAGGACATGGGTGCCGATCAGGTCTTCGCCTGGCCGACCGCCGAGATCGCCGTGATGGGCGCCGAGGGGGCCGCCTCGGTGGTGTTCCGGCGCGAGATCTCCGCCGCGGACGATCCGGTCAGTCGGCGCGCCGAACTGGTCGAGGAGTACCGCAACACGTTCTCGACCCCCTTCGTGGCTGCCTCGCGCGGCCTGGTGGACGACGTCATCGACCCCGGCGACACCCGACGCAAGGTGGCCATGGCGCTCGAACTGCTGATCGCCAAGCGCCAGCTGCGGCCGGCCAAGAAGCACGGCCTCGGCCCGGTCTGATCGGAGTGATGATGAACGATCAGAACGCCGAACTGCTCGAACTGGTCAAGGCGCTGACCGAGCGGGTCGACGCCATGCAGCTCGAGATCAAGCAACTGCGGCTGCAGCAGGCCGACGTCCCGGAGGAGACGATGGTGGCCATCGCGGCCGCCGTCGCCGCCTATCTTGGGCACCGGGCCAAGCGACGCCAGGCCCAATTCTCCACGTCCGCCATCTGGCAGAGCGGCACCCGCCGCCGGCAGCACGCCCACGAGCCGCTGCACCCGCGCAAAGGCTGAGGAACAGACATGAAACTCAAGGTCACGGTCAACGGCATCCCCTACAACATCGAGGTCGAGGTCGAGGAGCAGGAGCGTCCGTCGCTGGGCTCCGTCATCATCGGCGGCGGGGGCGGCGCTTCGCCGGCTCCCGTCACGGCGTCGGTGAAGGCCGCATCGGCCAACGCGGTCGTCGCGCCGCTGTCGGGTGCGGTGGCCCGCATCCTGGTCGGTGAGGGGGACGAGATCAAGGAGGGCCAGGTGCTGCTGGTACTCGAGGCGATGAAGATGGAAACCGAGATCACCGCGCCGTACGACGGCACAGTGGCCCGGATCCTTGTCGAGACGCGCGACGCGGTCGCCGGTGGAGAGGCGTTGATCGAGCTAGCCTGAGCATGGCCGAACCCGAGCTCAGGAGGCACGATGCCGAAACCCCAGTGGGGGTGGGCCCTGGTCGCACTCGGGGCGTTGGTGGCGGGCGTCATCTGCGTCAGCATCGGGCTGGGCAACTTCGACGGCGGTTCTGGTCCCCCCGGCGGTTTGCTGATCAGCGGGCTGGGGTTGCTGGCGGTGTGGTCGTTCGGGAAGGCGTTCTTCAACTTCCACCTGCCGCCGCGGAACTGACCGCTGTCGTCGCTCGCCACCGTGAGCACCCGAAGCAGTACCGGGAAACCCGCAGCAGCCTTACCGGCTGACCCGGAACACCTTGTGGTTGGCTGCCTGGGCGCGCGGACGGATCACCAGCCGGTCAATGTTGACGTGCGCAGGACGGGTGGCCATCCAGGCGATCGCGTCCGCGACGTCCGCGGCCACCAGGGGATCCGGCACCCCTTCGTACACGGCGTCGGCGCGCTGCTGATCGCCGTCGAAGCGGGTCAGCGAGAACTCCGGCGTGTGCACCATGCCGGGGGAGATCTCGCAGACCCGAACCGGCTGGTCGAACAGCTCGAGCCGCAGCGATCCGGCCAGGGCGCGCTCGGCCGACTTCACCCCGCAATAGCCGGCACCGCCCTCGTAGGCCGCCTCGGCAGCGGTGGAGGTGACGAAAACCACGGTGCCCGCTGCGTTCACCAGCGCCGGCAGCAACGCCTTGGTCACCCGGGCGGCCCCCAGCACATTCACGTCGTACATGCGCTGCCAGGCGTCGATCTCCGCATTGCCGACCGGTTCCTGGCCGAGGGCGCCGCCCGCGTTGTTGACCAGCAGGTCGCAACTGCCGGCGACCGCTTCGGCCAGCGCCCCGACGTCCCGGTCGCGGGTGACGTCGCACGAAATCGCGGTGCCCTGGATTTCGGCGGCGAGGGCCTCGATGCGGTCGGTGCGCCGGGCGGCGCACACCACGCTGAATCCGGCCGCCGCCAATGCTCGGGCCGTCGCCGCCCCGATTCCGCTGCTCGCCCCGGTCACCACTGCACGTCGCGTCGCCATGCTGAGATTCTGCCAGCCGGCGAGGCACGTGCCCCGACCCGTGGACGAATCCCCTGCGAGCCCTGCCCGGCACACCTCCGGACCACTAGGCTCCCGGGTATGAGTGCGAACCTGATTCTGCTCCGCCACGGCGAGAGCGAATGGAATGCCCTGAACCTGTTCACGGGCTGGGTCGATGTCGACATCAACGAGAAGGGCCTCGGTGAGGCCGTCCGGGGCGGTGAACTGCTGACCGAGGCGGGCCTGCTGCCGGACGTTCTGCACACCTCGGTGCTGCTGCGGGCGATCCACACCGCGAACCTGGCGCTGGACGCCTGCGACCGGCACTGGATCCCGGTCCGCCGGCATTGGCGGCTCAACGAGCGGCATTACGGCGACCTGCAGGGCAAGAACAAGGCCGAGACGCTCGCTGAGTACGGCGAAGAGAAGTTCATGCTCTGGCGGCGCAGCTACGACACCCCGCCGCCCCCGATCTCCGACGACAACGTGAACACCCAGGTCGACGATCCCCGCTACGGCTTCCTGCCCACCGAGGCGCGTCCGAAGACCGAATGCCTGAAAGACGTCGTGGTCCGCATGCTGCCCTACTGGTACGACGCGATCGTGCCCGACTTGCGCTCCGGCGGCACGGTGCTGGTCACCGCCCACGGCAACTCGCTGCGGGCCCTGGTGAAGCACCTGGACAAGATCTCCGACGCCGAGATCGCCGGCCTGAACATTCCCACCGGCATTCCGCTGCACTATGAACTGGACGACGACCTTCGTCCGGTGACCACCGGTGGCCGTTACCTCGACCCGGAGGCCGCCAAGGCGGCGATCGAGGCGGTCAAGAACCAGGGCAAGAAGTAGCGTCGCGTCGCGCCCCCGTCCCTTCGGACGGGGGCGTTGCCGCGGATAGGGTCACCACATGGCGCGGGTGTCGGTGATCGGTCTGGGGCGAATGGGTTCGGGCATGGCGGGGCGGCTGCTGGCCGCCGGACATGAGGTCGTGGTCACCAATCGCACCCGGTCCCGTGCGGACGTGCTGGTCGGGGACGGGGCTCGCTGGGCCGATACGCCCGCCGCGGCGGTCACCGACGCAGACGTGGTGATCGCCATGCTCAGTGACGACCAGGCGTCCAGGCAGGTGTGGCTGGGCGAGGCGGGGGTGCTGGCGGGTCGCCCGGCGCGCGCGGCCCTGGCGATCGAGTGTTCCACCTTGTCACACGCCTGGGTGATGGAACTGTCGCGGGCGTGCAGGGCCGCCGGGCTGCGCTATCTGGACTGTCCCGTGACCGGGCTTCCGCAGGCCGCCGCGGACGGTGCGCTGACTCTGCTGGTGGGTGCTGAAGCGGTCGACCTCGCCGCCGCCGGTCCCGTCCTGGCGCCACTGTCCGAGCAGGTGATGCATTTCGGGCCGGTCGGCAGCGGCACCGCGTACAAGCTGATCGTGAACCTGATCGGAGCCGTCCAGATCGCGTCCGCTGCCGAAGGCATGGCCCTGGCCGAGCGGGCCGGCCTCGACCTCGGCCAGGTCGCCGAGGCGTTGGCCGTTGGCCAGGCGGGCAGCCCTCAGGTGGCCCGCAACGTCCGTCGGATGACGGCGGGCGATCACGCCCACGCGATCGTCTTCTCAGGTCGGCTGCGGCACAAGGACGCCGATTACGCGCTCAGGCTGGCCGCCGAACTGGGCCTGGCTGCGCCCTTCGGCGAAACCGCTCTGGCGGGGTTGGACGCCCTGCTCGCCGCGGGGCTCGCCGACCAGAACGAGAGCAGCATCATCGAGGTCGCCCGAGGGCGGTGAGGCTCAGGCGTGCGCCCAGTTCTCGCCGACCGGATGGGTGCCGGTGACGACGTAGATCACCCGGCCGGCCATGATCACGGCGTGGTCGGCGATCCGTTCGTAGTAGCGGCCGAGCAGCGCCACGTCCACCGCGGCCTCGACGGTGTAGGGCCAATCGGAGCCCAGCAGAACCCGGAACTGGCCCTTGCGCAGTTCGTCCATCTCCTCGTCGCTCTCGGCGAGCTTGGCGGCGTCGTGCGCATTGCGATCCGACAGCGCCCGGGCGGCGGTGGCAACCATGTCCTCGGCCACCCGCGCCATCAAGTCGAAGTTGGGCACCAGCCCCTCCGGCACGGCCTTGGTCGGATAGCGCAGCCGGGCGATCTTGGCCACGTGACAGGCCAGATCGCCCATCCGGGCCAGGTCGGCCACCATCCGCAGGGCGGCGACGATGGTGCGCAACTCGCCGGCCACCGGAGCCTGCCGGGCCAGCAGCACGAAGCAGCGCGCCTCCAGGTCGTCATGCTGGGCATCCAGCAGGGCATCGTCGGAGATCACCTGCTCGGCGATCGCCAGGTCGGCCTCCAGCAGCGCCTTGGTGCTGAGTCGCACGGCCGTTCGAACCCGTCCGGTCATTCGAACCAGGTCTTCGACGACGCTGTTCAGGTCCTCGTGGTAGCTCTCGCGCATGCTCTCCTCTTTCGGGCTCACCGGGGTCGGCTGAACCGGCCCGTTCCACACTATGCCGGGGTGGTGCGCCATTGCCCCAGCCCGGCGACGTGCAGGTGAACAGTCGGTGAAATCTGCTTCGGACCGCCGCCCTCGGCGGGAACGGGGTCGTCACCGGGGGCCTATGATCCAGCGTGTGAGTCCGCTCGTCGCCGCCGTCGTGGGCGCCGCTCTGGGCGTTCTCGGCACGCTGCTGGCGGTGACCCTGTGGCGGGCCCGCGACCGGTCCACCGCCGCGTCCGAGCCGCGCCCCCTGCTGTCGCATCAACTGCGCATCACCATCGAGCACCTGCGCGGCGCCGCCGCCGTCCTCGGCCCCCACGATGAACTGCTGGTGGCCTCCATGGGCGCGGACTCGTCCGGGGTCATCCGCGGGAGCCGGATCGCGACCGCTGACGTCCTCGAACTGGTTCGCGAGGCGCGCCGCAGCGAGGAGCCGGGGGTGTTGAACCTGGACGTCGCCACCGGGCTGGGCATACCGGCTCGCCGGCTCGCTGTGCGGGTTGCGCCGCTGGGGGACGGCATGGTGCTGCTGGTGGCCGACGACCGCTCCGAGGCGTTGCGCGTCGACGAGACCCGGCGCGACTTCGTGGCAAACATCACCCATGAGCTGAAGACGCCGATCGGAGCGATTTCACTGCTTGCCGAGGCGATCGCCGACTCGTCCGATGACGCCACCGCCGTGCGCCACTTCGCCGGCCGGATGACCGCCGAAGCGGGCCGGCTGAACACCCTGATCTCGCAGATCATCGCGTTGTCCAGGCTGCAGTCGACCGATCCGTTGCTGGCCGCCGGGCCGATCGTGGCCGACGAGGTGATCGACGAGGTGCTCGACCAGTCCCGGCCGCAGGCGGACAACCGCGAGGTCACGCTCGCCCACCAGCGCTCGGACGGGGCCGTGATCCGGGGTGATCGCTCCCACATCGAGGCGGCCCTGCGCAACCTGATCCAGAACGCGATCGCGTACTCGGATCCCGGCGCCCGGGTGGCGGTGACCAGCCGCACTGTCCGGGACGCGAGCGGAGAGTGGGTTGAGATCGGCGTCTCCGACAACGGCATCGGAATCTCGGCGGCCGATCAGGACCGCGTGTTCGAACGCTTCTTCCGGGTCGACTACGGTCGCAGTCGAGCCAGCGGCGGCACCGGGCTGGGGCTGTCGATCGTCAAGCACGTCGCGTCCGCGCACGGCGGCACGGTCACCCTGTGGAGCCGGCTCGGTCAGGGCTCCACCTTCACCCTGCGGTTGCCCGCGTACCCATCCGACCACCACGCCGAAGGGACGGCCGCATGACCAGGATCCTGCTGATCGAAGATGAGGACGCCTACCGCGAAACCCTCGGCTACCTGCTCCGCAAAGAGGGCTTCGACGTGGTCGAGGCCGCCGACGGCACCATCGGACTGGCCGAGTTCGAGCGCGGCGGCGCCGACATCGTGCTGCTCGACCTGATGATGCCGGGCCTGCCCGGCACGGAGGTCTGCCGGCGGCTGCGCGCCCGCAGTTCGGTGCCGGTGATCATGGTCACCGCGCGCGACGACGAGATCGACAAGGTGGTCGGGCTCGAACTTGGCGCCGACGACTACGTCACCAAGCCGTTCAGTCACCGTGAACTCGTTGCCCGGATCCGCGCCGTGCTGCGTCGTGGCCAGGACTTCGAGCTCGAGCCGGACGTGTTGGAGGTGGACGACATCCGCATGGACGTGGAGCGGCACGAGGTGTGGGTCCGCGGCACGCCGATCAAGCTGGCGCTGAAGGAGTTCGAGTTGCTCGAGATCCTGTTGCGCAACGCCGGACGGGTGATGACCCGCGGCCAGTTGATCGACCGGATCTGGGGGGCCGACTACGTGGGTGACACCAAGACCCTGGACGTGCACGTCAAGCGGTTGCGCGCCAAGGTCGAAACCGACCCGGCCGAGCCGGCGTTGCTGCTCACCGTGCGTGGACTGGGGTACAAGTTCGAGGCCTGAGATTTCGGCGTTCGCCCGGGGATGACGATGGTGATCCCTGCTTGCCGGCAATCCTCAGCCGACGGTGATGCCGGCGAACTTGGGGTCGGACGAACTGAGCACCGGCGCGAGCACCGTGACCGGTCCGGCCTTGGCGAACGTCAGGGTCACCTCGGCGAGCAGGCCCGGCTTGAGGTCGGGGGACGAGACCGCCAGCCGCACCGGTGGCGTGGTCAGCACGAACAGGGTGTTCGCCGGCATCGCCAGCGGCAGTCCGGACGCGGTCACCACCAGGGGGCTTCCGGCGGTGCCGTCCACCTTGTGCGGAACGCCCGCCGCGGCGGTCAGGGTCTCGTCGGACGAGGAGACCACCGATCCACTGATCACGCCCTGTCCGGTGTCGTCGGCGATCACCAGCACGTTGCGCACCTTGACCGTGCCGGCCACCTGGTTGACCCCCTCCGCCGGCGTGTACGGCTGCAGGGTCTGGTACTCCCCCCCACAGCCGGTCAGCACCAGGGCGAGCGGCACGCACAGGATGGCTCCGATGCGGCGGAGGCTGCTGAGCATCTGAACTCCTAGTGATCGCCCGATTGTGGGGGTCAGCCTAACCAATGGCGAGCCGGTTTGGGACGGTGCGCCGCAGGGGCGTCCGGATTGTCGGGAAAGCTCACCGCGCCCACGTCCACCTGCCCAGTCATGTGAGTTCTATTGGGTTGTTCTGTGAACACGTTTGACAAATCCAAGAATTTCCGCAAGACTCCACGCAATCCAACGAGGGATGGGGCTGAAACCGGTATGTACGCCGAGGAACGTCAGCGAACGATCGTCAATCTGGCGATGCGGTTCGATCGGGTCGCCGTTACGAAGCTGGCCGAACGCTTCGATGTCACCACCGAGACCATCCGCCGTGATCTCGACGTGCTCGACCGCCGCGGAATCCTGCGCCGCGTGCACGGTGGCGCCGTTCCCGCGGAGAACGTCCGGCTCGTCGAGACCCCGGTCGCCGATCGCGAACCTGCCTTCTCGGTGCAGAAGGGACGCATCGCCCAGGCCGCCCTGCAGTTCCTGCCGGGCGGTGCCGGGTCGACGGTACTGCTCGATTCGGGCACCACCACCGGCCGGTTCGCCGCGGCGCTCGGCGGCGCCCAGGTGCCGACCATCGTCACCAACTCGGTGCACATCGCCTCGCAACTGGCGCTACTCCAGGGCGGCCCAGTGCACCTGCTGGGCGGACGGGTGCGTGGCCTCACCCAGGCGACCGTCGGTGGCGAGACCGTGGAATCCCTGGGTCGGCTGCACTGCGACGTCGCCTTTCTCGGCACGAACGGCCTGACCCCCCAGCACGGACTGTCCACCCCGGATCCGGACGAGGCCGCCGTCAAGCGCGCGATGGTGCGTTCGGCGCGCCGCAAGGTCGTCCTCGCCGATTCGTCCAAGGTCGGTGCGACGCTGTTGATCAGCTTCGCCGGCCTGAACGAGGTCGACGTGCTGGTCACGGACTCCGGATTGTCCGAATCTGATCGTCAACAGCTTGTCAACGCAGGATTGGAGGTAGTCGTCGCATGATCATCACGCTCACCGCGAATCCCAGCCTCGACCGGACCGCCACCTTGGACGCGCCCTTGGCGCGCGGCCAGGTGCAGCGGGTCAGCGGGGTCACGGTGGAACCAGGGGGTAAGGGCGTCAACGTCGCTCGTGCCATCCACTATGCCGGCCACCCGGTCCGGGCGGTGCTGCCAGCACCGGACTCGGATCCCATCCTCGCGGCCCTGCGCCAACTCGGCGTCGACTATCGCACCGTGGCGGTCTCGGAGGGGGTCCGGATGAACCTCACCCTGACCGAGGCCGACGGCACCACCACCAAACTCAACGAGCCCGGCCCCCTGCTCGATGACGACCTGGTCGAGCAGTTGGCCGCCCTGGTGGTCGCCGAAGCCGCCGGCGCGGATTGGGTCGTACTGTCCGGCTCGTTGCCGCCCGGGGTGCCCAGCGACTTCTACGCCACCTTGATCCGGCGGCTGCGTCCACTCGGGGTGAAGGTCGCCGTCGACACCTCCGACGAACCGCTGCAGGCACTCGTGGACAACTTTCCCGAGGCCGCACCCGACCTGCTCAAGCCGAACTCGGACGAGCTCGCCCAGTTGACCGGCGCCGATGCCGAAGAACTCGAGGCGGCCGCGAAGCAAGGGGATCCCAGCGCCGCGGTGACCGCTGCTCGCAGTCTTGTCGAGCGCGGTGTCGCTGCCGTGATGGGCACCCTGGGCGCCTCCGGCGCCGTGCTGGTCACCTCCGAAGGGGCCTGGCACGCCAGCCCGCCACCCATCGTCCCGCGCAGCACCGTCGGCGCGGGCGACTCATCGGTGGCCGGCTATGTGCTGGCCGACTGCGGGGAGAAGCCGCCCCCGACCGCCTTCGAACCGCTGTGGCGTACGGCTCCGCCGCAGCATCAATGGCCGGCAGTGCCCTGCCCAGGCCCGAGCACCTCAACAAAGCCGACGTGGTCATCACCGACCTCGTCTGACGTAGTACGAAAGGACATATCCATGTCGCAGGACCTGATCACTGCTGATCTGGTTGTGCTCGACGTCGATCTTGGGCCGACCAAGAACGACGTGATTCACAATCTTGCAGAACTGGTCGCCAAGGCCGGACGTGCGGACGCTGCCGGCCTCGAGGCCGACGCGCTCGCCCGTGAGGAGAAGGCGGCCACCGGCCTCGGTGGCGGCATCGCCATTCCGCATTGCCGGTCCGCTGCCGTCAACACCAACTCCTTGGCGTTCGCA
This sequence comes from uncultured Actinomycetota bacterium, assembly GCA_963697765.1. Lineage (GTDB taxonomy): Bacteria > Actinomycetota > Actinomycetes > Propionibacteriales > Propionibacteriaceae > Micropruina. The sequence goes on along the minus strand of CAVOPC010000002.1, from coordinate 228,697 downwards.
CGGCTCAAGCCCACCGTCGACTTCGGGGCGTTCGACGGACCCGCCGACATCGCCTTCCTGATCGCCGCGTCCGATGGTTCCGACGACGCGCACCTTGCCCTGCTGGCCCAACTGGCCCGCAACCTGATGCGCACGGAGTTCACCGAGGGCCTGCGTAACGCGTCCACCCCTGACGAGGTCGTGCAACTCATCAACAATGCGATCGCACCCGAGGAGCCTGCTCAGGCCGCCCCGGCCGCCGCGGCGGCAGCAACGGCCGCGGAGCCGGAGGGTGGCAGCGCCGAGATGCCCTCGCTGGTGGCCGTCACGGCCTGCCCGACCGGCATCGCCCACACCTTCATGGCTGCGGACGGACTCGAGCAGGCCGCCAAGGCGGCAGGGGTCAAGATCTTCGTCGAGCCGCAGGGTTCGGGCAAGGTCACGCCGCTCGATCCGGCGATCATCCAGGGCGCCTCGGCGGCGATCTTCGCCACCGACGTCGGCGTCCGCGACCGGGAGCGCTTCGCCGGCCTGCCGGTGATCGAGTCCGGTGTCAAGGCCGCGATCAACAACCCCGCAGACCTGGTGAACCGGGCCCTGGCCGCAGCCAAGGACCCCAACGCCCAGCGGGTCAGCGGCGATGCCAAGGCCGCGGCTGCCCAGAGTGGGAGCCAGCTCAGTGTCGGCAAGCGGATCCAGCAGGCCTTGATGACGGGCGTGTCGTACATGATCCCGTTCGTCGCGGCCGGCGGTCTGCTGATCGCGCTCGGCTTTGCCATGGGCGGCTTCGACATCGCACTGGCGCCCGGTTACAACGGCGCCCGGATGTGTGCGGAGCTGGGATTCGTCGACCCGACCGCCTGCGCCACGGCACAGGCCGCGGGCGCCGACGGTGACACCATCGGCACGCTGATTCAGGCTGCCGGCTGGAGTGCGGGCTTCATGAACTACATCGGGGCCTTACTGTTCGCTATCGGTGGCGCAGCCTTCGGCTTCCTGCTGCCGGCCCTCTCCGGCTACATCGCCTACGGGCTCGCCGGTCGTCCCGGTATCGCTCCCGGCTTCGTCGGTGGCGTCATCGCCGGCTCTCTGGGCGCCGGCTTCCTGGGTGCCCTGGTCACCGGCCTTCTCGCTGGTGTCATCGCGTTGTGGATGTCGAACTTCAATGTGCCGCGTTGGCTCGCCGGCCTGATGCCGGTGGTGATCATCCCGTTGGTGGTCACGGCCGTGGTCGGCCTGATCATGTACCTGTTCCTGGGCAAGCCGCTGGCGGCCATCACGACCGGTCTGACCGACTCGCTGAACAGCTTGGCAGCCAGTGGCGCGGGTGCGGCGTTGGGCCTGGTGTTGGGTCTGATGATGTGCTTCGACCTCGGTGGTCCGGTCAACAAGGCGGCGTACCTGTTCGCCACCGCGGGCCTGGCCGCGCAGACCACCTCGTCCTTCCAGATCATGGCGGCCGTGATGTGCGCCGGGATGGTGCCGCCGCTGGCGATGGCCCTGGCCACGACGCTCCGCCCGAAGCTGTTCACCGAAGTCGAACTCGAGAACGGTCGGGCTGCCTGGCTGCTCGGAGCGTCCTTCATCTCCGAGGGCGCCATTCCGTTCGCGGCGGCCGACCCGCTGCGGGTCATCCCCTCGATGATGGCCGGCGGTGCTGTCACCGGTGCGCTGTCGATGGCGCTGGGGGTCGGCTCGCGTGCCCCGCACGGCGGCCTGCTGGTCGTCCCCCTGATGACCAACGCGTTCGGCTTCCTGATCGCGCTGATCGCCGGCACCGTTGTCGCCGCCGCATGTGTTGTCGCTTTGAAGCAGTTCTGGCCCGTCAAGCAGGTGGCCATCGCCTGAGTATTGCCTTGTACCGAGCCCGCCGGACCCTCGTCCGGCGGGCTCGCCCTTTGTTCGCCCTGGGCGCAGGTGCACCCGCAGCCAAAGCAGCCCGACCGACATTTGGTGTTGTCAGAACCCAATTGCCGGATCGGACGAGCGCCGTGCGGTTCCGTTCCGGCATACGATGTGACTCATTGTCAACCCCCTAAAGTGCCTCTGGCTAGGACGAACGTTTCGAAGGTGGAGCCCCTGCGTGCTACTATGGGTGACTGGGAAAGGGGTCTGCTGAAGATGACTTTTGAAGTCGGTGAAACGGTGGTCTACCCAAATCATGGGGCGGCCGTCATCGAAGACATTGAAACCCGGACGATCAAAGGCGAGGACAAGCTTTATCTGGTGCTGCGCATTGTGGGCCAGAACGATCTGGTCGTCCGAGTCCCGGCACAGAACCTCGATGAGATCGGAGTCCGCAATGTTGTGGACGCTGATGGTCTCAAGCGGGTTTTCGACGTGCTGCGGGCACCACACACCGAGGAGCCGACCAACTGGTCGCGGCGCTACAAGGCCAACCTCGAGAAGTTGCACTCCGGCAACGTGCTGAAGGTGGCTGAGGTCGTCCGTGACCTCTGGCGCCGCGAGCGGGAGCGTGGGCTGTCCGCTGGCGAGAAGCGCATGCTGGCGAAGGCTCGGCAGATCCTGGTCTCCGAACTCGCCCTGGCCGAAAAGGTCGAGGAAGATCGGGCCGAGGTCCTGCTGGACGAGGTTCTCGCGTCCTGAACTGATCAACCGAACCGCCCGTCGCGCACCCGCGCGGCGGGCGGTTTCGCGTGCGCTGGGTGAATCACCGGGACTGTTCCTGGTGAGCCAATCTCCTGGAGCTCCAGGACTGACGACCCGAACTGCAAAAATATTTACAGTTCGGATAGACTTGCAGATCCCTAACGGCGTGTCCTAGTGTTCCGGGCATGGACGCAATGGACGCGTTCCGCACCATGTGGCGGATCCGGCTCTTCGAAGAAGCGGTGGAGGATCTGTACGGGCGGGGCATGATGCACGGCACGATGCACCTCTCGATCGGGCAGGAGGCGGTGCCCACCGGTGCCTGCGCCACCCTGAAGGACGGCGACCAGATCACGTCCACCCATCGCGGGCACGGCCACTGCATCGCCAAGGGTGCCGACCTGGGCCGTTCCATGGCGGAGTTGCTCGCCCGCGACAACGGCTACTGCAAGGGTCGTGGCGGCTCCATGCACATCGCGGACGTCGCCACCGGCAACCTGGGCGCCAACGGCATCGTGGCCGGTGGGCCCCCGATCGCCGCCGGCGCCGCGCTCAGCAACCAGCTCCGCGGCACCGACCAGGTGTGCCTGTGCTTCCACGGTGACGGCGCCGTCGGCGAGGGCGCGTGGCACGAGGCGCTCACCCTGGCGTCGATGTGGAATCTGCCGGTGGTGTTCATCTGCGAGAACAACAAGTACGGCATGTCGATGTCGTCGGAGAAGGCGTTCAAGGTCGACCGGATGAGCGAGAAGGCCGCCGCCTACGGCGTGCCGGGCGAAACCGTCGACGGCAACGATGTCGAAGCGGTTTACGAGGTGGTTGCCCGAGCCGTGGCCCGCGCGAGAGCCGGCGAGGGCCCGTCCTTCATCGAGGCGCTCACCTACCGCTGGCGCGGCCACTCCAAGTCCGACAAGAACCTGTATCGCACCAAGGAAGAGATCGCGCAGTGGCGGGCGGACGACCCGATCGCCGCCTACGCCGCGGAACTGCTCGACCGCGGGGACGCCAGCCAGGAGCAGCTGAACGCCGTCGCCGACGAGGTGCGCACCGAGATCCGCGAGGCCGTCCGGTTCGGCACCCAGGGTGAGGAGCCGACCGTCGAGGCGATGCTCGCCGACATCTACGCACCGTCCCCCGTGGATGCCCGTCCGTTGGAGGCCCGCGCATGACCCGCACGATGACCTACGCCGAAGCGGTCCGCGAAGCCATGGCGAGCGCCATGCAGCGCGACGACCGGGTGTTCCTGATGGGTGAGGACGTCGGCGTCTACGGCGGTGCCTTCGGGGTCAGCAACAACCTGTACGAACGGTTCGGCACCGACCGCGTCCGCGACACCACGATCTCCGAGTTGGGCATCGTCGGCATGGGTGTCGGCGCAGCGCTGACCGGCATGCGGCCGATCGTCGAGATCCAGTTCTCCGATTTTCTCTGCCAGGCGATGGACCAGGTGGTCAACCAGGCCGCGAAGCTGCGCTTCATGGTCGGCGGGCAGGCCGAGGTGCCGCTGGTGATCCGGGCGCCCGGCGGCTCCGGCACCGGTGCCGCGGCACAGCACAGCCAGTCGCTGGAGGCGTGGTTCGCGCACGTGCCGGGGCTGAAGGTGGTGATGCCGTCCAACGCCACGGACGCGGCGTCGCTGCTGCTGGCCGCCCTGGACGACCCCAACCCCGTGCTGGTGCTGGAGCACAAGCTGCTCTACAAGCAGAGCTACGAGGTGCCGGACGAGTTTCCGCCCGCCCGGCTCGGCGAGGGCCGCATCGAGCGCGAGGGCACCGATCTGACCATCGTGGCCACCTCGGTCGAGGTGCAGCGCTCACTGGAGGCCGCTGAGCAGCTGGCAGCCGCCGGCATCAGCGCCGAGGTGATCGACCCACGCACGATCAAGCCCTTGGACGTGCCGCTGATTCTGCAGTCGGTGTCGCGGACCGGCCGGGTGCTCCTGGTGCAGGAGGCGCCCAAGTTCAACGGTTTCATGGCCGAGGTGTCCGCCACGATCGCCGAGTCGGAGGTGTTCGGCGACCTGCAGGCGCCGATCCGCCGGCTGTGCGGCCTGGACACGCCGATCCCCTACAGCCCGAAGCTGGAGCGGGCCAGCGTGCCGCAGGTTGACGACATCGTCCGCGAGGCCCGCAGCCTGGTCGGGGAGTGGTGAGATGCCCCGCGTCCCGCTGAACATGCCGAAGATGTCGATGACGATGGAGTTCGGCACCGTCGAGCAATGGCTGATCGAGGTCGGCGGCGCCGTCAAGGACGGCGACGCGATCGTCGTGGTGACCACCGACAAGGTCGACATGGACGTCGAGTCGACCACCGACGGCACCCTGGTGGAGATCCTGGCCCAACCGGGGGAAGAGGTTCCGGTCGGCCGTCCAATCGCCTGGATCGAGTCCGAGAAGGACGACCTGCTGGGCGACCTGTTCGCACCGGCGCCGGAAGCCGAGGTTTCGACGAGCTCGACCGACGGGGCGGGAGAGGCCGATTCCGCCGTGCCGAGCGACGCGATCTCCGACGGGCCGATCGAGGTGCCCGGCGCAGGCGAGGCAGACGAATCGACGGCGGAGCGTCCGCGTGCGGTGCCGCTGGCCCGCAGGCTGGCCGCTGAGGCCGGCATCGATCTCGCCAGCGTGCAGCCCGGCGGCCCGCACCGTACGATCCGGGCCCGCGACGTGCGCGCCGCCCTCGAGACCCGGTCGGTCGAGCCTGTCGAGACCTCGGTTTCCACAAGCTCAACCAGCGGGGTTTCGACAAGCTCAACCAGCGGGGTGTCGACAAGCACGGTTTCGACAGGCACAACCAGCGGCGACCTGCTGGGTGACGCGAAATCGCGGCGGATCAGGGTCGCCACCGCGCGGGTGCTGGAAGCCACCGCACTCACCCCACAGTTCACCATCTGGCGGGCCTTCGACCTGTCCCGCCTGGCGGTGGCCCGCACGGCCTCCCTCAAGGGCGTCAGTTGGAACACCATCCTGCTGCGCGCCTACGCCCTGATGTTGCGCGAGTACCCCTCGCTCAACGGCACCTGGGCCGGCGACGGCGTCCGCACCAATCCCCACATCGGGGTGGCGCTGGCGATCGACACCCCCGCGGGCCTGTTGGCACCCGTGCTCCGCGATCCCCACACCTTGGGCATCAAGGCACTCGATGCGGCGATCAAGCAGCTCGCCGGCACGGTGAAGGCGGGGAAGGCCGACCCGAGCAGCATGGGCGGCGGCACCGGCACGGTGTCCAACCTGGGCAGCTTCGGAGTGCAGCGGTTCAACGCACTGCTGACCCCACCCCAGGCGACCGCGCTGTCGCTGGGCACGGTCGAGGTGCAACCGGTTTTCGACGCCGTCGGTGCCATCAGGGCCCGGACGGTGTGCGAAGCGGGCCTGACCGTCGACCACCGGGTGGCCGACGGGGCGGACGCGGCCAGAGCGTTCGCCACCATGCAGGAGATATTGGACGACCCTTTCCTGCTGCTCGGCTGAGCCGCAGCCAAGGGCTGGCGCGAAGAACGACCTTCGCGTCCAACAACTCGAAACAACGAAAGGAGGGGATCACATGGATGTCATCACCTGGATAGCCACCCACTTCATCGGCCTGTTCAAGGCAGCTGCGGAGAGCTTCACAGGACTGGTCAGCGGAATTCTGCCGCTGCTGATCGTGCTGCTGACCGCGATGTATGCGATCACCACGTGGATCGGCGAAGAGCGAGTCACCCGCGCCGTGCAATGGGCCGGCAAGTATGCGCTCACCCGCTACACGATCATGCCGGTCATCGCCGTGATCATGCTGACCAACCCGATGTGTTACTCGTTCGGACGGTTCCTGCCCGAGCGGCAGAAGCCGGCGTTCTATGACTCCGCGGTGTCGTTCGTCCACCCGGTGACGTCGTTCTTCCCGCATGCCAATGCGGGTGAGATCTTCGTCTGGGCCGGCGTCTCGGCGGGTGTGCTGGCGATCAACCCGGGCGCGTATGCCCGGCTGGCCGCGCTGTACTTCATCGTCGGCATCGTGGTCATCCTGATCCGTGGCGTCGCCACCGAGTACGTCACCAAGCTGCTGATCAAGCGGGGCGGCCACGAGACCCGGTTCGCCGAGTTCGACGCGGCCTACGCGGCCGGTCGCATTCAGGGAGGTCACGAATGAGTGAGACGAACGAGACGACCTCGACCTACCAGAGTGTGTCGATCCGTAAGGGCCGCGGCGGCTGGGGAGCGGGCCTGACCCTCACCCCCACCGAGAAGAACAACGTCGTGCTGTCGGTCACCGGCGGAGGCGTCCACCCGGTCGCGGCGAAGATCGCCGAACTGTCCGGTGCCGAAGCGGTGGACGGGTTCACCAACCACGTCGCCGACGACCGGGTGCTCTGCGCGGTGATCAACTGCGGTGGCACCGCCCGGATCGGGGTGTACCCGCGCAAGCGGATCCCCACCGTCGACGTCTACCCGGGCGAGCCGGGCGGCCCGTTGGCCCAGTTCATCACCGAGGACATCTTCGTCTCGGCGGTGACCCCGGGCGACGTCGCCGTCGCCGGTGATCTGGTGGCGCCCATTGCCGCGGTGTCGGAGCAGGTCGACGCGCTGGACGCCGACCGGGCCCGTTACGAGGCGCAGAAGGCCCAGGCCAAGGAGGCGGCCGTGGCCAGCGGTGGCTTCACCAAGCTCGTGGTGAGCTTCGGCGGGGCGATCGGCTACTTCATCAACACGCTGCTGTCCTCGGGCCGGCAGGCGGTGAAGCTGGTGCTGAACACCATCATCCCGTTCATGGCCTACGTGTCGCTGCTGATCGGCATCGTCACCTACACCGGAGTGTCGCAGTGGATCGCCAACGCGGTGACCCCGCTGGTCAGCAATCCGCTCGGCCTGGTTCTGCTCGGCGTGATCACCGCGATCCCGATCCTGTCGCCCATTCTGGGCCCGGGTGCCGCGATCGCTCAGGTCGTCGGCGTGCTGATGGGCCAGCAGATCGCAGCGGGAGCGCTCCCGGTGCAGTACGCGCTGCCCACCCTGTTCGCGATCAACGGCCAGGTCGGCTGTGACTTCATCCCCGTCGGCCTGTCGCTGGGCGAGGCCGAACCGGAGACCGTCTCGGTCGGCGTGCCGGCCGTGCTGTTCAGTCGCCTGATCACCTCGCCGCTCGCGGTGATCATCGCCTACGGCGCATCGTTCGCGATCTGACGGGACACCGCTGGTCGGGCTTGTCGGAGTCTCGACAAGCCCGGCCGGCGATCCTCACCGGCTCGACCGGCGATCCCCACCCACCCCCCCAACGTCAAGGAAGACAAGGACCGATACCCATGGCAAACCAACTGTGGTCGACCACCGTCGATCGACTGGGCGAACTCACCCACGAACTTATCGAGGGCGGCTGCTACATCCTGTTCGGCGAACCGCTCCCCGAGGCCCTCGCCGAGATCAGCATCGTGCACCGGACGCGGCAGGCACCGAGCCGGCCGATCGCCGCCGGCGACCTGCTCGAGCTCGGTGGTGTGCAACTGCGGCTCGATGAGGTCGGCGACCTGGCCAACGTCAACCTCACCGACCTCGGCCACGTGGTGGTCTACGTCAACAGCCCCGAACAGCCCCTGCTGCCCGGCGCGGTCAAGGCCAGCGGCGCATCCCGTCCCGAGCCCACCGTCGGCTCGACCATCTCCTTCCTGGGGGACTGAGCCATGGGTTGGCAGTTCGCGGCCATTCTCGGCGGAGCACTTGTGGTGTCCGTGCTGCTCGGCCTGTGGCAGCAGGGCCGCTACGCCACGTCCGTCAACGCGATGGTCAAGAATCACCACGGAACCGGCCGCATCCTGGTCACCGGCCGCGGCCTGGGCAGGCTGCGGGGCACCATCGTGATGCTGATCATCGACGACGCCGCCGACCAGGTGGTCGCCGCCAGCAAACTGCGCGGCACCACCATCTTCGCCACCGCCAAGGACGCCCCCGACCTGATCGGGCCGGTCGCAGACCTGGCCGACCGGGCCACCGACAAGCAGACCCGCAAGGCGGTCGACATGGCGCTCACCCAGTTGAGCACCACCCGCAACCGGCTCAGCGAGAGCCGCATCGTCATCCCGCCGAAGACCGCGGGCACCGCAAAACGAAAGGTAAGCCAATGAGTTACAGCCAACGCCTGCTCGCCCGCGAGCAGCAGGTGGGCCGCCCCGTCCGGGTGGGTGTGGTCGGCGCAGGCCAGATGGGTTCCGGCCTGGTCGCTCAGATCAACCGGGTGCCCGGCCTGGTGATGTCCGCCGTCGCCGACATCGACATCAGCCGCGCCGAGAAGGCCCTGGCCGGTGCCGGCTGCGAACAGGTGACCAGCACCGACGACGCGGCCAAGGCGGCCGAAGTGATCGAGGCCGGGGGTTCGGTGGCGCTGGCCAACGGCCTGGCACTCACCACGTTGCCGGTGGACGTGATCGTCGAGGTCTCCGGGGTTCCGGACGTGGCCGCCGAGATCGCGTACGCCAGCCTGATGGCCGGCAAGCACACGCTGCTGATGACGGTCGAGGCCGACATCACCGTCGGCCTGCTGCTGGCCGGCCTGGGAAACAAGCCGGGCGGGGCGATCTACGCGGTCTGTCGCGGCGACGAGCCGACCGAGTGCCTGAAGCTGATCGAGTACGCCGAGGACATCGGCCTGCAGGTGGTCGTGGCCGGCAAAGGCAAGAACAACCCGATGCGCCCCACCGACACCCCCACCGACGTGGCGGACGAGGCCAAGGCCAAGGGCATGAACCCCAAGATGCTGTGCTCGTTCACTGACGGCACCAAGACCCAACTCGAGATGTGTGCACTGTCGAACGCCACCGGCTACCGGGTCGACAAGCCCGGCATGCACGGCGCTGCCTGCTCCGTCGACGAACTGGCGACCACGCTGGTGCCCGAAGCCAGCGGCGGAATCATCAGCGACGAGGGACCGGTGGTCGAATACGTCACCGGCAACGTGGCACCCGGGGTGTTCGTGATCGCCAAGTCGACCAACGACGTGGTCACCCACGAACTGGACTACCTGAAGCTCGGCAAGGGTCCGTACTACGCGCTGTACCGGCCCTACCACCTGGCCTCGATCGAGGCGAACCTGTCGATCGGTGAAGCGGTCATCGACGGCCGGTCGACCTTCCATCCGACCACGTGGACCTCGGAGGTCACTGCCGTGGCCAAGTCCGACCTCAAGGCCGGGCAGAAGCTCGAAGGCATCGGAGGCCACCACGTGCACGGCTTCACCGTGCCCGCCACCGACGCCAAGGCCGCCGCAGCCGTGCCGATCGGCCTGATCGCCGGGTCGGTACTGACCCGTGACGTGGCCGCCGGCAGCACCGTGACCTATGCCGACATCGAGCTGGACGAGAACCGTCCGATCGTCGCCATGCGCCGGTTGCAAGACGCCATGCTCGCCAACGGAGCCCTCGGTTCGCTGAACTAGGGCACGGGCGTCGTCCGGTCGGCCAGAATGTGCCCACGACCGGTCGGCACCGACGGATCCGGTCCGAGGCAGGAAGGTCACCCCGATGGCCGCTACGCGTTCGATCGACACCCTGGTCAAGGCGGCGCGCCTGTACTACGAGGAGGGCCTCTCCCAGGGCGAGGTGGCCCGACAGCTGGGCCTGTCCGGCGCAACCGTGTCGCGGGTGCTCGCCTCGGCCCGCGACCAGGGCATCGTCGAGGTTCGCATCCACGACCCGCGCTCACCGGTGCAGCGGGTGTACGAGGTCGAACAGCAGCTGGCGGACCGGTTCGGGCTGAGCCTGGCCCTGGTGGGCAACGCCGGCAGCGAAACCGGTGCCCTGCGCTCGGTGGGACGGCTGGGCGCCGACCTCTTCACCGAACGGCTCGGCCAGATGCGCCGAATCGGCCTGAGCTGGGGCAGCACCCTGGAGACGTTCGTGGCAGAGGTCCCCTCGCGGGTGGTGCCGTTCCTGACGGTGCTTCCGCTGGCCGGCGGCAACCCCGGGCTCGACTCGGCTTCGGCCGGGGGCACCCTGGTGCAGGCACTGGCCCGGCGCTGCGGCGTGGAGCCCAGCCGGCTGCTGGCTCCGGCGATCGTGGAGTCGCCGCAGACCAAGGCCGCGATCACGTCCGAGTCGGGCATCAGGGCCGCCCTCGAACTCGCCGGACGGGTCGACCACGCCTTCGTCGGCATCGGCTCCATGGGCATCCGGTCATCGGTGACGATCGTCGAGGACATGAAGCTGACCGACGCCGAACTGGCGGCCTTCCTGGCCCAGAAGCCGGTCGGTGACATATCCGGGCGGTTCTTCGACGACAGCGGTATCGAACTGGGGCCGCCGACGTCCGAGCGGGTGATCGGGGTGACGCTGGACGACCTTCGCCGGGTGCCCTGTGTGGTCGGGCTGGCCGCGGGGCAGGAGAAGGCCCGCGGGGTGCTGGGCGCCCTGCGGACCGGCGTGGTCGACGTGCTGGTGGTCGACCTCGCCCTCGCCCGGGCGGTGCTGCAGCGAGCCGACGGCGCGATAGGCGCGCGAGCCTGAACGGGCCGGCGGGCAGGTCGTCCGGCACGCGCGGCGGGCAGGTCGGGCACATCTATACTGCCGCTTGTGCCTGAGCCATTGCCTGCCGTCATCGTCGCCGCAGGACGAGGGGTGCGCTTCGGCGGGCCCGTACCCAAGCCGGTGACGACCCTGGCCGGCAAGGCCGTGGTGGCGATGTCGGTCGAGGCGATGGCCGCCGGCGGCTGCACCCATGCGATCGTGGTGATCCCGCGCAACGCCGAGCACCATTTTCAGCCGGCGCTGGCGGCGTCGCCGATCCCGGTCACCCTGGTCGAGGGCGACGAGACCCGGCAGGCGTCGGTGCGTCAGGGCCTGAAGGCGATCCGGATGGATCCTGCACTCGCCGATGCGAAGGTGGTGCTGGTGCACGACGCCGTGCGTCCGTTGGTGCCGGCAACTGTGGTCGCACGGGTGATCCAGACCATCCGGGACGGTGCGGTGGCGGTCGCGCCCGCGATTCCGGTGTCCGATTCGATCCGCGAAGAGACCGAGGACGGTCGGCTGCGGATCGTCGATCGCGACCGGCTGCGGGCCGTGCAGACCCCGCAGGGGTTCAGCCTCGACGTGCTCGAGGCCAGCCACGACTACACCGCCGAGCAGCAGATCGCCTGCACCGACGACCTGTCGGTATGCGAGGCGGCCGGGCATCCGGTGGTTCTGGTGAAGGGAGCGATGACAGCCCTCAAGATCACTTCCGCCGCCGACCTCGACCTGGCGCACGCCTTCCTGAAGCTGCGGGCGGGCCTCGGACGGCACTCGTTCCGGCGTGTGTTGAGGCATCGTCCGTTCGCGTGGGTGGTGAAACCCGCCGAGGGCGCGCCGGTAATCCGGAGCGAGGAATGAACCTGGCGCGGGTCGGCATCGGCAGCGACGTGCACGCACTCGCCGAGGGGGTGCCGATGTGGGTGGCGGGCCTGAACTTTCCCGACGAGCCCCGCGGCCTAGCTGGGCACTCGGACGGTGATGTCGCCTGCCACGCGATCTGTGACGCCCTGTTGTCCGCGGCCGGCCTGGGCGATCTGGGCAGCAACATCGGCACCGACCGTCCGGAGTGGGCGGGTGCATCCGGGGTGCGGCTGCTCGACGAGGTGGCCGGACGGGTACGTGCGGCAGGGTTCGAGATCGGCAACGTGGCGGTGCAGGTGATCGGCAACCGGCCCCGGCTGCTGGCTCGGCGTGCCGAGGCGGAGGCGGTGCTCAGCAAGGCACTTGGGGCGCCGGTGTCGGTGGCCGGCAAGACCACCGACGGGCTCGGGTTGACCGGGCGTGGCGAGGGTGTTGCGGCGATCGCCACTGCCCTGATCCAGCAGGTATGACCGATCCGATCGCCCTGTGCGCCCACGGTGAGGCCGCCTGGCACGCGGTGGCCTACGCCTCCCTGGGAACGGGCTGGGACGACGACGGGCAACTCGCCCGCGGGCGAGGGACGGTTCCGCACCGCTTTCTGCTCGGAGCGGTCACCCTGGCCCCCGACGCCCTGGTACCCGAGGACGTCCCCGGCATCGTCTGCGACAGCTGGGCTCGGCTGCGGCTGCCGGGTCGTGTCGCGGAGCCGTCCGGGTACTGGATGATCCGCGAGGCCGGACGTGCAGTCGAGGTGCCGGCGGTGCCCGGATTGACCATCCGCCGGATGGTGACCGACGCCGACGTGGCGTGGTTCGAGTACGTGGCCTTTCTGTCCGCCGACGGTCAGCTGCCCGCCAGGTCCGGCGAGCTCCACCCGGCGGGCAGCCAGCACCTGCCCGGCCTGACCCTGTTGGTGGCCGAGATCGACGGTGAGGGTGTCGGGACGGCGCTGTCCGTCGCCACATCGCGGGTGAACAACGTCGGCGCGGTGGCGGTGATGCCGGCCCAGCGGGAACGCGGCATCGGCGCAGCACTCACGGAAGCGGCGATCGCGGCGGCCGACGCAGTCCCGGCGACCCTCTCGGCCACCGCCGCCGGACGAGGTGTCTATCGCCGGCTGGGTTTCACCGAGGTGGGACGTCCGCTGCACCATCACCCGGTCGATTGAACGGTCCCAGTTGATCGAGCTTGTCGAGATCGGTCGGTCGAGTCGCGCGGTTGATCGAGCGTGTCGAGATCGTGGTCTCGACACGCTCGACCGACCATCGCCCTCAGCGCACCTGGTCCTCTGGCACCGAGTAGGTGTTGCACTGGGAAACACTCTCGGCACCGGTGAGTCCGGTCTCGAACCACTTCTGCCGGGTCCTGCCGAGCCCGTGACCAGAGTCGATGTTGGGCTTTCCCGACAGCACGTCGTCACCGAGGTTGTAGGCGATCACGCGCAGGCCGTCCAGGTCGGTGGCGGTGAGTCCCTGCGACTGGTACACCGAATGCGTCCACATTCCGGCGAAGCAGTCCGCCTGCATCTCCAAGCGGCGCGAGAAGACGTTCGCCGCGGCCTTGGTGGAGGCGCGCTGCTCCCATGCCGAACTCGAGATCGAGATGCCGGTGCGGGCCTGCAACGCGTGCCCGAACTCGTGCCCCAGGACCAGCTCCATCAGAAAGTTCTGCGCCTGCAGGCTGGCCGGAAAAATCTTCGGCAGCGGTTTGGCGTAGTAGATCCGCTGGTCACCGCCGCAGTAGGAGGCGTTGACACTGTCGAGCTTGCCGCAGGCGGTCTGGATCGGTTGGCTGTAGACGAACGCCGGCGGGCGCGGCAACTCGAAGCCCGCCGCCTCGACCGGCTGCTTCCAGACCCGAAGCAGGCATGAGGTCAGGTCGAGCAGATGTGCGCTCAACTCGTCCTCGGTGGCGTTCAACGCGTCAACCGGCTGCATCTCCGAACAGTTCGTCGGAATGGTGATGCTCTGGCTGTAGAACTTGTTGTTCGTCATCCACTCCTGCGCCTCCGAGTAGGTTTTCGGGGCGGGCAACGCGGACGGTGTCATGTCGGGCGGGGGAGCGGTCCAGCCGTCCTGCGGACGAGGGGTGCTGCCCGGTGATCCGCCGAGCAGGTTGGCGATCACGATGCCTGCCAGCAGCACGCCGCAGAGCACCACCAGTAGCACCAGGAGGCGGCCCAGCGGACTCGGCCGGCGCGGCGCCTGGTTGAACTGGCCCGGCTGAGGGTAACCGGCCGGCTGCTGGGGTAGCCGGCCGGTGCCTGCTGCGGGAATCCGCCTCGCTGCTGGTAGCCGCCCTGCGGTTGCGGCCAGGACGGCTGCCCGAACGACTGCTGCGGACGGTTCCAGGCCTGGGGCTGGCCCTGGGGCGCGGGCCAGCCCTGCGGCTGACCCCACTGCTGCTGGGGCGGATACTGCTGGCTCACGCGAACACTGTAACGGGCGCAGGGCCGATCCACCCCTGGCTCAGGCACGTGATCGGCTGCGCGAGCGCCGTCCCACCAGACCCGGTTTGCGATAGTTTCTAGCTGCGCGCTGCGCTGTCGTGTCGCCCGACTTCGAAGGACCGATCGTGTCGAGACTGCCAACAACCCCGCTCCTCCGACTGCTCGCCGGTCTGCTGGTCGTGGTCGCCGTGTTCGCCGGACCCTCGGCGAGCCGTGCCTTCGCCGCCGAGTCGGTGGCCACCTACGCCGTCGAGGGTTCGATCAGCCCGGACGGCAACCTCGCCGTCGTCGCGACGATCGCGTTCGCCGGGCCGGCCCCGGCGACCCTGGTGCAGAAGTTCGCCACCACATCGGAGGCCCTGGGCGACATCGAGTACACGTTTCAGGTCAAGGACGTCCGGGCGAACGTGGCGGGCCAACCGATCAACGCGACCGTCACCCAGGAGGGTTCGCAGACGGTGGTGACCCTGCCCACGCAGGGCGTGACCGCACCCGTGGTGCTCAGCTACACCGTGAGCGGAGCGGCGACCAGGGAGCCGACCGGTCAGACGACGGTCGCCTGGACGTTGCTGCAGGGACTGAGCCTGCCCGTGCAGAAGTTCACCGCGACCATCGTGGTGCCGACGACGATCGAATCGGTGCAGTGCAAGGCAGGTCCGCCGGTGTCGCCGGGTGTCTGCGCGTTCTGGGGCGGCGGCACGGACGACTTTCCCAACCCCACCTTCACCGACGGACCGCGCGGGGCGGGCGAGATCGTTCAGCCGATCATCCGCTTCCCGGCCGGCACCGTGGCGGCCAATGAGCAGGTCCGGCAACTCTGGAGCCTCGAACGAGCATTTTCCACCGCCCCCCTGCCGCTCACCCTGGCTCTGCTGACCCTGGTTCTGGGTGGAGTCGGGTTCTGGGTGCTGCACCGTCGGGTCGGCCGTGATGCTGCCGGCGGGGGCGAGCAGACCATGGTCGCCGACTTCTATCCCACCGGCCCGGGCGAGGCCGAGTTCCGGGTGCTGAACGGCGTCCGGCCCGGCCAGGTCGGCACCCTGGCGGACGAACGGGTGGATCCCATCGACGTGACCGCCACGCTGATCGACCTGGCTGTGCGCGGGCATCTGCTGATCACCGAGCTGCCTCGCTCGTCGACCTATGCGCAGGGCGAGTGGACGTTGACCCGGCTGCCCGGCGGCGACGAACTCCGTCCCTATGAGCGCACTCTGCTGGACGGTGTTGCGCCCGAGGGCGGCGAGCCGGTCGCGGTGTCGAGCCTGCCCGACGCGGTGGGTGCCGTGATCGCCACGGTTCAGGACCAGCTTTACGAGGACGTCGTGCAACTCGGCTGGTTCGCCCATCGTCCGGACCAGACCCGCAACACCTGGTTCAAGGCCGGACTCGCCTTCTTCGTGGTCGCTGTCGTTGCGACGATGCTGCTGGCGGCATTCACCACCTTCGGCCTTCTCGGCCTGGCGCTGATCGCGGTGTCGCTGCTGGTGGTCTTCCTTGGTCAGGAGATGCCGGCCCGCACGAGCACCGGCGTGGGGCTGTTGAACGGCCTGGGCCTGCTCCGGGCGCAGCTGCTGGGTCATCCGACCGATCAGATGCCGAAGGGCCAGGAACTGCACGAACTGTCCGAGGTGCTGCCCTACGCCGTGGTGCTCGGCGGCTACCAGCGCTGGCTCCAGGCGCTGGCGGACGCCGATACCGATCCGGACGCGGACTCCAACGACCTGGATTGGTACCACGCCCCGGACGACTGGCGGCTCAGTGACCTGCCCGCGTCCATGAACCGGCTGATCACCACGATCCAGGGCAAGCTCTTCGCCCGCTGAGCCCACGGCCGATCGAGCTTGGTCCAGCGTCTCTGCGGTCGATCGAGCTTGTCGAGATCCCGTGCAGGGTCTCGACAAGTTCGACCAACGGGGGTCCGGTGCAGGGTCTCGACAAGCTCGACCAACGGGGCCGGTGCAGGGTCCCGACGAGCTCGACGCGAGGGCCTAGACCTCCAGGCCCGGGTACAGCGGGTTGGCGTCCAGCAGTTCCCCAGCGGCCGCCTTGGTGCGGTCGGCAACACCCTCGGCCAGGACGTATTTGGCCTTGCCGGGCGTTCCTGCCGCGGTGGTGCTGGGGGTGGTGCTGCTGAGCACATCGACGATCAACTGCGCGACCGTGTCGAACTCGTCGGCGCCGAAACCGCGGGATGTCAGCGCGGGCGTGCCGATCCGCACCCCGGTGGTGTACCAGGCGCCGTTGGGGTCGTTGGGAACCGAGTTGCGGTTGGTGACGATGCCGGAGTCGAGCAGTGCCGACTCCGCCTGGCGGCCCGTGATGCCGTACGAGCCGGTGTCGATCAGCACGAGGTGGTTGTCGGTGCCGCCGGTGACCAGGGTGGCGCCGCGCTTGCGCAGCCCGTCCGCCAGCACCTGGGCGTTGGTCGCCACGTCGGCCGCGTAGCTGCGGAAGGCCTCCGTTCGGGCCTCGGCGAAGGCGACCGCCTTGGCCGCCATGATGTGCGACAGCGGTCCGCCGAGCACCATCGGGCAGCCGCGGTCGACGCTGGGTGCGTACTCGGCGGTGGCCAGCACGAACCCGCCCCGCGGGCCGCGCAATGACTTGTGGGTGGTGGAGGCGACAACGTGCGCGTAGGGCACCGGGTCCTCCTCGCCGGTGAACACCCGTCCCGCGACCAGCCCGGCGAAATGCGCCATGTCGACGAACAGGGTGGCGCCGACCTCGTCGGCGATCTCGCGCATCTTGGCGAAGTTGATGCGGCGCGGGTAGGCCGAATAGCCGGCCACCAGGATCAGCGGCTTGAACTCGCGGGCATCGGCGAGCAGCTTGTCGTAGTCGATCAGCTGGGTTTCGGGATTGGTGCCGTACGAGCGCTGGTGGAACATCTTGCCTGAGATGTTCGGACGAAAACCGTGCGTCAGATGGCCGCCCACGTCCAGGCTCATGCCCATCACCCGCTGCTCGCCGAACGACTTGCGCAGGGTCTCCCAGTCGCTCTCGCTGAGCTCGTTGACGTTCTTGGCGCCCAACCGCTCCAGAGCGGGGGACTCCACCCGGTGGGCCAGGATCGACCAGTACGCGACGAGGTTGGCGTCGATGCCCGAGTGCGGCTGCACATAGGCGTACTCGGCGCCGAACAGTGCGCGGGCGTGCTCGGCGGCCACGGACTCGACGGTGTCCACGTTCTGGCAGCCCGCATAGAACCGGTGCCCGACGGTGCCCTCTGCGTACTTGTCGGAGAACCAGGTGCCCATCGTCATCAGCACCGGCAGCGAGGCGTAGTTCTCGCTGGCGATCAGCTTGAGCGAGCCGCGCTGGTCGTTCAGTTCGGAGCGGGTGGCTGCGGCGATCCGCGGTTCCACACTCTCGATCACGGACAGGACGTTGCGGTAGCTTTCGGACGCGATGGCCGCAAGATCAGACACGTGTTTCTCCCTCGAAGGCGACCAGAACACCTTAGCGGGGGTGGGCATGGTCGCCGTGCGGGATCCGGGGCTGGCTAGGATCCCGAGGCATGGATCAAGCGGACGCCGTCGCCGAACTGGCCCGCACCGCCCGACCGCGCTGCGGCGAGTGCA
Source organism: uncultured Actinomycetota bacterium (assembly GCA_963697765.1). Classification (GTDB taxonomy): domain Bacteria; phylum Actinomycetota; class Actinomycetes; order Propionibacteriales; family Propionibacteriaceae; genus Micropruina. Next base: position 210,741 of record CAVOPC010000002.1, on the reverse strand, counting down.
TGGTGGTCGGCATCGACGGTCCGAGCGGCTCCGGCAAGACCACCCTGGCGGCTGCCGTCGCACACCGCCTGAAGTGTCCCGTGGTGCACATGGACGACCTGTTCCCCGGCTGGGACGGCCTGCTGGCCGCGTCCGGACTGCTCCACGACCAAGTGCTGGAGCCGCTGGCGCAGGGCCGCCCGGGCAGCTACCGGCGCTGGGACTGGACGGTTTCGGCCTGGGCCGACACGGTGTCAGTGCCCTGGGTGCCGATGCTGGTCGTCGAGGGGTGCGCGAGCACCGTCCGTCCGGCCGGGGATCTGGTGGGGGTCAGGGTCTGGGTGGAGGCGGCCCCGGACGTCCGGATGACCCGTGGCATCGAGCGCGACGGAGAGGCGTTCCGCCCGCACTGGGAACGGTGGGCGGCACAGGAGCGCTCCCTGTTCGCGGCGGACGGCACCCGCGAGCGGGCCGAGCTGATCCACCGCACCTGAGCGGCGTCGGAGGGTCACGACGCTCGGCCGACGACCAGCTCAGATGGCCGGGCCGGGCACCGGCGGCTCGTCGCCGGTGCGGGTGCGGGACTTCCACCAGGCCGACACCAGGATCGCGACGAGGATCGCGATGGACACGTACCACAGGTACTGGCCGTAGGTCTCGATGAGCTTGACCGCCGGCTCACCGATCGCCCAACCCAGGTACATGTAGAGCGCTGAGGTGAACAGAGACGAGATGAAGCTCACGGTGAGGAACTTGCTCAGCTTCGTGCCGGCGGCCCCGAGCGCGGCGTAGACGACCGCGGACGGGATCGGGATCGGTAGGTAGGTGACGAAGATCGCCCAGGTCTCGTACTTCTGGGCGAACGCGATGGCCCGCTGGTTGCGCCGCCGGGCGCGTTCGGAACGTCCGGACCAGACCTCGATGAGGCCGTGACCCCAGAGCTTTCCGGCCCACCAGTAGATCCAGTCGAATTTCATCGCCATCAGGCTGCCGAGGACCAGCACCAGCGGCCACCAGGGGTCACCCAGCGAACCGAGCGCGCCCACCATCACCAATCCGGTGCGGTAGCCCAGCGAGCCCAGCACGTGCGGCGCGAGGCCCAGCATCACAGGACGCAGCGGCAGCAGGATCAACCCGTACACCGAGGCGACGCCCATCCAGGTCAGGCAGGCGATGTCGGACCGGGTGGGCTTGTGCTTCCACGGCAGGCCGGGCTCCTCCCACCACTCCCGCGTCGCCGCGGAGGCGTCCGGCTCGGACTGCGGCTGCTGCGGTTCGGGGGACGTGGTCGGGCCGTCACCCGGGGTGGTCGTCACCCCCGGGAGCCTACCCGGTGCCCGTCCGGGGTGCGGGTCCGCGCCGGCAGCGCTCCCTTAACTACCGAGCGCTCGCCAAGCTGGCCACCCGACCGCGAGCGTGCGGTAGTGGGGGGAGCGGACGGATTCAGCGTCCAGTATTTCCTCAACGTGTTTGAGTGGAGCCCGCCCGGTATGGGACGATGCACAGGCTGCGGGTCCCCGCGGCGGGTTTCCACTACGGATCGTCGGGCACGTACCTGCCCGTGGAAAGGATTGTTGGCATGGCCACAGTTAGTTTCAAGGACGCGACTCGCGTCTACCCCGGTGCCGATCACCCCGCGGTTGACAAGCTCAACCTCGAGATCGGCGACGGCGAGTTCATGGTTCTGGTCGGCCCCTCGGGTTGTGGCAAGTCCACCTCGCTGCGCATGCTGGCCGGTTTGGAGGAGGTCAACGCCGGCGCCATCTGGATCGGCGATCGCAACGTGACCGACCTGCCGCCCAAGGATCGCGACATCGCGATGGTGTTCCAGAACTATGCGCTTTACCCCCACATGACCGTGGGCGACAACATGGGCTTCGCGCTGAAGATGGCCGGCGTACCCAAGGCCGAGCGTGACACCCGGGTGATGGAGGCCGCGCACCTGCTCGGCCTCGAGGGCTTCCTGGCCCGCAAGCCCAAGGCCCTGTCCGGCGGCCAGCGGCAGCGCGTCGCGATGGGTCGTGCCATCGTCCGGCAGCCGCAGGTGTTCCTGATGGACGAGCCCCTGTCCAACCTGGACGCGAAGTTGCGGGTCTCCACCCGTACCCAGATCGCGGCACTGCAGACCAGGCTGGGCGTCACCACCGTCTATGTGACCCACGACCAGGTCGAGGCCATGACCATGGGTGACCGGGTGGCGGTGATGAAGGACGGCGTGCTGCAGCAATGCGACAGCCCGCTGACTCTGTACGACAACCCGGAGAATATCTTCGTGGCCGGCTTCATCGGCTCGCCCGCGATGAACCTGATCAGCGGCAAACTCAACGAAAACGGTGTCGAGGTCGGCGATTGGACGGTGCCCGTCATGCGCGACGTGCTGGACAAGGCCAAGGGTGAGGACACCCTCACCATCGGCATTCGGCCCGAAGATTTCGAGCTCGGCGATCATGGCATCCCCGTCGACATCGCGGTGGTCGAAGAGTTGGGTGCGGACGCCTTCACCTACGGCACGCTGGCCGGCCTCAGCGACGACGACAAGCTGTCAGCTCCGCAGATCGTGGCCCGGCTGAGTGGCCGCCAGGCGCCGGAGCGTGGCGCCACCGTCCGCTTCGCCGCGGGCGAGGGACACAAGCTGCACGTGTTCAGCAACAAGAGCGGCGAGCGCCTCTCCTGAGTCGCCTTTCGCAACTCTCGGCGATGCCCCGGACGAAGGTCCGGGGCATCGCTGCGTTCGTGGTTCAGCAGCGCACGTCGCCGCGCGCCAGCGTGGTCAGCGTCCGGCGAAGGGTTTCGAGCTCGGTGCTGCCCAGCCGGTATGCCCAGTCGTGTTCGATCTCGACGAAGAAGCGACGCACCAGCCGTTGTGCGCGCACCCCCTTGTCGGTGAGGGTCAGCAGCCGTGCCCGCGCGTCGCAGGGGTCAGGCTCGCTGACCAGAAAGCCGTTCGCCTCCAGGTACGCGATCTGCTGGCTGAGCGCCTGCTTGGAGACCCCCGCGTCGCCGACCAGCGAACTGGCCCGGCGTGGACCGGAGCCGAGGTGCCGCAGCACGTTGCGGGAGTGGGCCAGCGACAGGGCGGGGAACTCGCTGTCGGCCAGCCGGTGATCGAACTCGCCGGCGAACCGGACGACGGTTTCGGCGAGCAGGGCGGGCAGGGGGATCCGATCGTCCACCGGATCACATGCGATCCCCTCGATCTTCGGCTCCATCGGAGCAGCATAGCCGATTGGTCAACAACTTGACTTTCTTGTGAGGACCGTGTTGAGATGTTGGTCAAGTACTTGACTAACAACGGAGAAGCAATGAACGTGCTCGTTCTGGTCGGCAGCACCCGGGCCGCGTCGTACAACGCCCGGATGGCCGAGGCAGTGGTGGCCGCCCTGCCCGCACATGTCGCCGTCAGCAGATTCGACCTCACGACACTGCCCTTCTACGACGCGGACGCCGACGCGGCGGGCGAACTGGGTGAGGTGGTGGACGTTTTCCGCCGCGGGGTGGCAGCCGCGGACGCGATCGTGATCGCGACGCCGGTCTACAACGGCAGCATGTCGGCGTCGGTGAAGAACGCGATCGACACCGCGTCCAGGCCGCGTCCGGGTGCATCCATCAGCGGGGTTCCCGTCGGGGTGGTCACCGCCGCGTCGAACGCGCGGGCCGCCGGCGTGCTCGAGCACGTCCGGCTGTCGCTGCGGATCGCCGGCGCGGCTCCCTTGGGCCGTGGGCTGGTGGCCCTGCTCGGCGAGTCCTTCGACGCCCAGGGAGACCTCGTACCGGAACTGCGCGACGAGCTCGCCGGGTTTGTCAGCGAGCTGCTGGCAGCCGCCGACTCCGCCGACGCGGGCGATCAGGCGCCGGCCGCCTGACGGCGCGCCGCACGTCCGAACCCGGGTAGGCCGGTGCTGGGCGAGATGGACGCCCTCGTCGGAGCTGTCTGTCGTAGCCGGCTGGCAGAATGGGCGCATGCCACGCATTCTTTCGGCGAAGCCGGATTCCAGGCTGATCCCGCTGCCCTGGGACCTGCCGCTGACCGAGTGGCCGGCCGATCAGCTGGTCGCACTTCCGCGGGGCATCTCACGGCACGTGGTGCGGTTCATCAAGGTGGGCAACGACGTGTACGCGGCCAAAGAGGTGATCGAGACAGCGGCGGTGCACGAGTACCGCATGCTGCAGGAGCTCGCCCGCGAGGACACCCCGGCCGTCGAACCGTTGGCCGTGATCACCGAACGCCGTGGTCTGGCCGGTGAAGCCCTCGACCCGGTGCTGGTCACTCGGCACCTGGACTTCTCGCTGCCCTACCGCTCCCTGTTCAGCCAGGGCGTCCGGCCCGAAACTGTCAACCGCCTGCTCGACGCCATGGTGGTGCTGATCGCGAGGCTGCACCTGGTCGGGTTCCTGTGGCTCGACGTGTCGTTGTCCAACATCCTGTTCCGGCGCGACGCCGGTGAGTTCGCTGCCTACCTGGTCGACGCCGAGACCGCCGAGATGCACGAAACGCTGACCCCCGGCCAGCGTGAGCACGACCTGACGATCGCCATCACCAACCTGTTCGGCGAGTTCAGCGACCTGCAGGCCGGCCAGTTGCTGGACGAGTCGCTCGACCCGCTGGCCCTGGTCGACACGATCACCGCCCGCTATCGCGACCTGTGGGCCGAACTCACCGGGGTGGAGGAGTTCCCGGGCACCCAGCTGGACCGCATCGAGAGCCGGGTGCGGCGGCTGAACGCCCTTGGCTTCGACGTGGCCGAACTCGACATCGCGACGTCCGCGGACGGCTCCAAGGTGACCATCCAGCCCAAGGTCGTCGACGCCGGCCACCACACCCGCCGGTTGCTGCGGTTGACCGGGCTCGACGTGGAAGAGAACCAGGCCCGCAGGCTGCTCAACGATCTGGACACCTACCGGTTGCGCACCGACCAGCAGCAATCGGACGAGGCGCTCGTCGCGCATCAGTGGCTGACCCGGTCGTTCGAGCCGGTGGTGACCGCCGTGCCGGTCCACCTGCGCGGCAAGCGCGACTCGGCCCAGATCTTCCACGAGGTGCTCGACTACCGGTGGTACGCCTCGCAGCGCGAGAACCGCGACGTGCCGCTGCTCGATGCCACCTGGGGCTACATCAAGGACGTGCTCGAAGGGCTGCCCGACGAAGAAATGAACAGCCGTCCGCTGGCCGAGAGTGGCCGCCAGCTGGCCAACCCGTTCGACCCGTCCCAGGGCTTCCTCGACGAAGAGGGTGCCATGCCCGACGACCCGTGGGAGAGCGACCTCGCGTCGGTTCCCGAGCCCAGCGGCGTGCTCGACATCGCAGCCCTGCGCCGCGCGAAGGGCTGATTCCTCGTCCAGCACCCGGACGCGCCCCGATAGACTCGGCCGGTGAGTTTCCACCTGTACGACAGCCTGCAGCGCGCGATCGTCGAGTTCCAGCCTCTGGAACCCGGACGGGTCTCGGTCTACGTCTGCGGCCCCACCGTGCAGTCCGCACCGCATCTGGGGCACATGCGCAGCCGGGTCAACTTCGACGTGCTGCGCCGCTGGCTGGAGTTCAGCGGCCATGAGGTGACGCTGATCACCAACGTCACCGACATCGACGACAAGATCCTGACCAAGGCCGAGGCGGCCGGACGGCAATGGTGGGCGCACGCGCTGATCTTCGAGGACGCCTTCAACGCGGCCTACCGGGCCCTCGGCGTGCCGACGGCGACCTACGAGCCGCGGGCCACCGGACACATTCCCGAGATGGTCGACCTGATCGCTGAGCTGATCGAGCGCGGGCACGCCTATCCGGCCGCTGACGACTCGGGCGACGTCTATTTCGACGTGGCCTCGTGGCCGTCGTACGGCGTGCTGACCGGGCAGAAGGTCGCCGACATGGAGCCCGCCGAGGACGCCGACCCGCGCGGCAAGCGCGACCCGCGTGATTTCGCGCTGTGGAAGGGCTACAAGCCGGGCGAGCCGGCGAGCGCGTCCTGGCCCAGTCCGTGGGGACGGGGCCGGCCCGGCTGGCACATCGAGTGCTCCGCGATGGCCGGCAAGTATCTGGGCGACACCTTCGACATTCACGGCGGCGGGCTCGACCTCCGCTTTCCGCACCACGAGAACGAACTGGCCCAGTCCCAGGCCGCCGGACGTCCGTTCGCCCGGCATTGGATGCACCACGCCTGGGTGACGATGGCCGGCGAGAAGATGTCCAAGTCGCTGGGCAACACCGCGGACGTGGCGGCAGCGGTCGCGAAGTACGGCGGCCGCGCCGTCCGGTTGTGGCTGGCCGGGCCGCACTACCGATCGGCGATCGAACTGAGCGACGCGGCACTGGCCGAGGCGGCGGCCCAGCTGGCCCGGATCGACAGCTTCACCGAACGGGCCGAGGCGTTGCTGCCACCCGACCAGCCCGGGGTCACCCGTCCGCTGCTGGAGCGACTGCCCGAGACCTTCGTCACGTCGATGGACGACGACCTGGGCACGCCCGGTGCGCTGGCGGTGCTGTTCAACGAGGTGCGCGAGGGCAACTCCGCGATCACGGCCGGCGACACCGAGAAGGTCAGTGCCGCGTACTCGTCCGTGACGGCCATGCTCGACGTGTTCGGGCTCGACACCCACGACAAGCAGTGGGCGGACGCCGCGCCGCCCGCCGACCTGGCCGGCGTCGTGGACGGGCTGGTGGGTGCCCTGCTCGACCAGCGCACGCAGGCTCGCGCGCGCAAGGACTGGGCGGCGGCCGACACGATCCGTGACACCCTGAAGGAGCTGGGCCTGAAGGTCGAGGACACCCCGACCGGTCCACGTTGGAGCTTGGAGGCCTGATGCCCGGAAACTCGTCCCGCCAGGGAGCCGTCCGCAAGCGCGGCAAGGGCATCGGCAGCGGCAACACGGCCGGGTCCGGCGGCCGGGTGCGCCGCGGCCTGGAAGGCAAGGGCCCGACGCCGAAGGCCGAGGACCGCCCGTACCACAAGTCGTACCGCAAGCGCGGGGCGAACGAGGTGAACAAGTCGTCCGGGTCGCGTGGTGCCGGCAAGCGGGACACCCCCCGGGCCGGCGACGACTGGGTCTTCGGGCGCAACCCGGTGCTGGAGGCGCTGCAGGCCGGGTTGCCGGTCAAGCGTGCCTACGTGGCGGACGGCGTCGAGCGCGACGACCGGCTGCGCGACATCTTCAAGTACGCCGCCGATCATGGCATCGCGATGCTGGCGGCCACCCGCGCCGAACTGGACAAGCTGACCAATGGGGGAGTGCACCAGGGCGTCGCGCTGCAGTTGCCGCCGTTCGAGTACGCGCATCCCGACGACCTGCTCGCCGCGGCCCTGGACCGTCCTGATCCTGCCCTGGTGATCGCCTGCGACTCGATCACGGACCCGCGCAACCTGGGCGCCATCATCCGTTCGGCGGCAGCCTTCGGGTCTGCCGGAGTGATCATTCCGGAACGCCGCTCGGCGCAGCTCACCGCAGCGGCGTGGAAGACGTCCGCGGGGGCGGCCGCGCGTATTCCGGTGGCTCGTGCCACCAACCTGAACCGGGTGCTCAAGCAGTACGCCGACGCCGGCTTCGTAGTGGCGGGCCTGGCCGGCGAGGCCGACTCGGACGTCGGCGCCATTCCCGGCGTGGACGGGCCGGTGCTGCTCGTGGTCGGCTCCGAGGGGGACGGGTTGTCGCGGCTGGTCCGCGACAACTGCGACGTGCTGGTGTCGATCCCGATCGGGTCCGAGGTGGAGTCGCTGAATGCGTCAGTGGCAGCGTCCATCGCCTTGTATGAAGTCACCCGCTGCCGCGGCTGACCCCCCGGGCCCGGCAGCCCTCCACCAGGCGCCTGCCTAACTACCGTTCGCCTGCAAAGGTTCGGAGGCGAACGGTAGTTAGGCAGGCGGTTGGTAGGCCGCACGAGGGGGCCTGGACGCCAGCGCCCTGCGAAGACGTCTGGCTAGCTCTCCGGGTTGTCGGAGGACCTCCTTACCCCACCGCAGGACGAAGTAGCCCTCCGCCTCCAGCGCCGCCTGGCGCCTCTTCTCGGACTGGAAGACCCGCTCGGGCGCCTCACCGAAGGCGCCCGCGTACTTCCCTTCGCCGTCATATTCTCCAACGATGCCGCGGTCCTTCCAGAAGAAGTCGGGTCTTGCCAGGAACTGGCCGTCCCTGTCGTACAGGCATACCTGCAGGGCTGGCAGAGGCAGGCCGGCACAGATCATCACACCCCGGCTCTCCGACTCACCGGGACTCTCGCTGAGGGCGTCGCCGGCGAGCATTGCCCGCTCCACCTGCTTGGCCCCCCGTCCAGGACGAATGCCCGCAAGCAGGCACTCACGGGTGATTCCGCGGGCCAGAGCCACATCGACGGCCATCAATGTCTGCGGGAAGGGCAGCAGGCGAGCCAGGTCGATCACGGTGCGGACAACGGAGGTGACGGGCAAGCCGTCCAGAAGGTGGCATTCATCGGGCAGCAACTCCGCGGCGCGGGAATGAAGGCGGTGCGAGCGTTCTCCGTGTCCACCGAAGGTGCGGATGACCTCGGGAACAGTGCTCGGCAGGATGAACACCGGCAACCCGTGCAGTAGCGCAGCAGAACGGTGACTGAACCAGGTGCCGCAATGGAGCACCCGCGCGGTTGCCTCGATCTCGAGGCGCAATCGTTGTTCAGGGGTGAGCTCGCCGGCGTCGCGCACGGCGCCACGGCGGAGCCGGACGAGTTCGCCCCGCCGAACCTGTTGGGCGATCGTTCGATAGCCGGGGCCGGGACTCAGCTGGATGAGCTCACGGGTTGGTTGCACTTCCATGCCGTCAGTAACTGCCCGCCGAGGCACCAAGTGTTCAAACTCGCCGTGCGCCGCACCCCAGCGCCTGCCTAACTACCGTTCGCCTCCGAACCTTCGCAGGCGAACGGTAGTTAGGCAGGCGGTCGGGTCAGCGCACCAGGACCGCAACCACGAAACCCGACTCCTCGCTGAACGGACGGAGGTCCCAGGTAGAGAACGTCTGCTCCCGACGCAGGCCGACGGCCTCCACGTCGGTGAAGAAGTCCTCGAAGGCGTAACCCCGGCCGGCGCCGAAGCCGACCACGGCGCGTCCGTCCTGGTTCAACCGGGCGGCGAAACCCGCCAGCACCGGACGGCGGGTGTCAGGGTGCACGAAGCCCAGCACGTTTCCGGCGCACAGGATCGCGTCGAACGACTGCGGCAACTCCGCCGGCAGCGAAACATCAGCCAAGTCGCCGACGACGTAGTCAGGCCCCGGTTCGGCACTTTTCGCCGCGGCGATCAGGGTCGGGTCGAGGTCCACACCGACCACGCGGTGCCCGGCCCGGTGCAGGTAGCCGCAATGCCGTCCCGGCCCGCAGCCGGCATCGAGCAGGGTCGAATGGCGCGGCACCATGGCGTCGATCAGGCGGGCCTCGCCCACGAGATCCTGGCCCTGGGCGGCCAGCAGGGCGAACCGGTCGATGTAGCGCTGCGAGTGGCCCGGGTCGCGGGCGATGATCTGCGCCCATTGGCTCTGCCCGGCTGGAGGTTGTGCAGTCACGAGCCTCCGACAGGAATCGAACCCGCGACCATCCGCTTACAAGGCGGGCGCTCTACCAACTGAGCTACGGAGGCATCGGGTCGTGGGACCCGCGCGAACCATTGTGCCGTACCGCGACCGGACGGCCGGGCCGCCGGCACATCAGCGGATGCCCGATGACGCTCCGAAGACCTCGGCGGTACCGGACGCGTACACCTCGGCCTCGTCGGCGGACAGGAACGCCGACCGGCCGCGGGGGAGCTGCAGCGTGTTCTGGCCGTCGTCCAGCACGCACGCACCGTCGATGGCGAGCAGGATCCGCGCCGAACCGCCGCCGGGCACCCGGATCGGGCCGCTCTGTTCGTCGACCAGCATTCGCCAGGCCTCGAACTCGCTGCACGGAGTGGCGTACTTCAACACGCCCGGACGGGTGCGCACCGGATGCAGCACCTCCGGCAGCCACGGGTTGAAGTCGACCACGGTGACCAGTTCGGACACGTCGATGTGTTTGTTGGTCAGTCCGCCGCGGATCACGTTGTCGGAGTTGGCCATCACCTCGACCCCCGTGCCGCGCAGGTGGGCGTGCATCATGCCGGCCGGCACGAACAGTGCCTGGCCGCGATGCAGCAGCAACCGGTTCATCAGTAGGGCCGCCAGAATGCCCGGGTCGGCGGGGAACACGGCGTCGAGCTCCAGCGCGGTGCGCGCGAACGCACCGACGGGGCCGTCGTCGTAGCGGTGGTGCATGGCGGCGGCCACGGTTTCGTTGACCAGGTGCAGCCGGTCGTCGTCCAGGCTCAGGACGTCGAGGAACACCTCGGCCAGGGCGGCCGGGCCCTTGCGCTCGGTGAGCGGGCCGATGACGGACGCGAGTTGCTCGGAGACACCGAGGGCGGCGAACAGAGCGGCCGTCTCGTGCGGGTCGCGGAACCCGGCCAGGCTGTGGAAATCGTCCAGGGCGATCAGCACCTCGGGCTTGGGCCAGCAGTCCTTATAGGTGCGCTCGGCGGCGTCCAGGGGTGTTCCCGACCGGCTTTCGCGGGCGAAACCCTCGATCGCCTGTTCCCGGGATGGGTGGGCCTGGATCGACAACGCGTGCCGTGCCGAGAGCACCTTCATCAGGTACGGCAAATGCTCGCCGAACGCCTCCCGGCTGCGCCGGCCGAGCACCGCGGGCACGGCACCGATGTGTTCGACGAGGGTGCGCGAACCGAGCAGGGAGGGGGATGAACTGTGGGCTCCCAGCCAGTATTCAGCAACCGGACGGTCGTCGGCCGGCCGTCCGAGCAGGGCGGGAATCGCGTCGTTGGTGCCCCAGTCGTACCGCTGCACGGTTCCGCTGAGTGGCTGCATTCGTCGTCTTCCTTGGGGGCCGCGTGGCACCCCAGTGCGGCGCCGCGCAACCACTGTAGCCGACCGATTTAGGGCTTCCAGGCCTACGCGAACTGCCGTCCGGTCGAATGACAGCCCTGTCATTTGCGCCTAGGATGACTGGCATGTCCGACCCCGTTGTCCGTCCGCACGACGCGCTCAGCGAGCGTGCCGCAGCCATTCTCGAGTTCGAGAAGCAGTGGTGGGCGTATGCCGGCACCAAGGAGACCGAGATCCGCGAGCGCTTCGACCTGTCGGCGCCCCGCTACTACCAGGTACTCAACGACTTGATCGACAGCCCCGAGGCGCTGGCCCACGACCCGCTGCTGGTCAAGCGGCTGCGCCGCCAGCGCGCGACCCGTCAGAAGGAGCGGTCCGCCAAGCGGCTCGGTTTCAGCATCAAGGTCTGAGCCTGCCGCGCCAGGCGGCGGAAACCCAGATTGGTCACCGGCGCCTCGCGGTAGCCGCCCCGCTTCAGTCCGGCAGCGCGTTCGAACAGATTCGCCGAGGCGACGTCGCCGGTGCGCAGCCATGACCAGCCCGCGGCCAGCGCGTACAGCGGCAGGAACGGCAACCCGGCGCAGCAGAGGTACTGCCAGGCGTGGGCGTTCTCATGGTCCAGCACGGCGGGCTGCCGTTCGGTGAGCGAAGCGAAGGTTCCGCCGGTCAGCACCACGTTGCCGAGGGTGAACGCTCCCGCCCTGGGAAAATCGAGGGTGTAGCCCTCGGCGAGCAGCAGGCCCTAGGGGCCGGGCCGCAGTCTGGCGCCGCCAGCCCTGGCCGCGATCAGGCCCAGCACGGACGACAGGTTGATCACGTTGCCGACGGCACGCACCCGGTGGGCCGGACGCAGCGGTGCGCGCGCGGGATCGGCACGATCGATCATGCGGGCCAGTCTGCTCCCGGCTCACCAGCCCCCGCCACCACCGCCGCCCATGCCGCCGCCGGAACTGCGCCGCCCGACGACCCGGACGAGTGCGACGACGAGCTCCACGACCGAGACGAGCCGCCACCGGACCCCCACGATCCGCCGCTGTCGTCGTCGCGGGAGCTGGCCCACGAGTCGAAACCGTCGGCGATGGCGGACCCGGAGCGTGACACCCACCCCTCACCCCAGGCCGGCCGGGAATCCCAGAAGCCCTGGGAGACCACGTCCCGCCGTCGATAGTCCCGGGTGCTCGACAGCGAGTCCGTCCAGTTCATCGCCAGGCTCAGTGCGGCGGCGTCCACCTGGTGCCCGGATGTTTCCGGACGCAGGTCGTACAGGTCACCCAGGGCCCGCCGCCAGGTCTTCTCGGCACCGAAGATGATCGCGTAGGTCAGCAGCGGTTCGTCCAGCTCGACCAGGCTGCCGTCGGACCCGTCGGACCCGTCGGCCCTGCGCCGGGCGTCCACCGCGTTCTGCATCCAGGCGATCCGGTCGGCCTCGGCCATGGTGACGAACCGGTGCAGCCCGGCCAGGTGGTCGCGCAGCACAGCGGGTACGCGATCCAGCGCGAGATGGTGGCGAACACGGGGCCAGGGTAGGCGGCGGGGAGGTCTCGCGACGTCCCGGCCGTGGCCGGCATCCTCGACCGGCCGGATGGGTAGGCGGTCGGGGTGCGGCAGGTTCGAGCCAAGATTCGGGCCGGACTTCTTTGCACTCGGCTACCTCGAGTGCTAAACATGGTGTTAGCACTCTCACCATGAGAGTGCTACCTGATCAGTTCGATGAGGCCACTTGGCCGTCCGTCGCGGGCATCGACACTGATCCGTCCACACTGACTATTCGTGGGCCGGTCACGGACCCACTCGAAGCAGAAGGATTGCCTGTACCGATGGCAAAACTGATCGAATTCAACATTGAGGCGCGCCGCGGCCTCGAGCGAGGCATGAACGTCCTCGCCGACGCGGTCAAGGTGACGCTGGGGCCGAAGGGCCGCAACGTCGTGCTGGAAAAGAAGTGGGGCGCCCCCACGATCACCAACGACGGTGTCTCCATCGCCAAAGAGATCGAGCTGGAGGACCCCTACGAGAAGATCGGCGCCGAGCTGGTCAAAGAGGTCGCCAAGAAGACCGATGACGTCGCGGGCGACGGCACCACCACCGCCACCGTCCTGGCCCAGGCCATGGTCCGCGAGGGCCTGCGCAATGTCACCGCCGGCGCCAACCCGATGAGCCTCAAGCGGGGCATCGAGAAGGCTGTCGCAGCCATCGTGGCCCAGCTCGCCGAGCAGGCCACCGACGTGGAGACCAAGGAGCAGATCGCCGCCACCGCGTCGATCTCCGCCGCCGACACCACCGTCGGCGAGATCATCGCCGAGGCGATGGACAAGGTCGGCAAGGAGGGCGTGATCACGGTCGAGGAGTCCAACACCTTCGGGCTGGAACTCGAACTCACCGAGGGCATGCGCTTCGACAAGGGCTACATCTCGCCCTACTTCGTCACCGATCCCGAGCGCATGGAGGCCGTCCTGGACGACCCCTACGTGCTGATCGTCAACGGCAAGGTGTCGTCGCTGAAGGACCTGCTGCCCGTTCTGGAGAAGGTCATGCAGTCCGGCAAGCCGCTGCTGGTGATCGCCGAGGACGTCGACGGTGAGGCCCTTCCCGGCCTGATCGTCAACAAGATCCGGGGCACCTTCAAGTCTGTGGCCGTCAAGGCCCCGGGCTTCGGCGACCGCCGCAAGGCCATGCTCACCGACATCGCCATCCTGACCGGCGGTCAGGTGATCTCCGAGGAGGTCGGCCTGAAGCTGGACGCGGTGACGCTGGAGTTGCTCGGCCGGGCCCGGTCCGTCCTGGTCACGAAGGACGAGTGCACGATCATCGAGGGCGCGGGTGACACCGACCAGATCGCCGGCCGGGTCAGCCAGATCCGCCGGGAGATCGAGAACTCGGATTCCGACTACGACCGCGAGAAGCTCCAGGAGCGGCTGGCCAAGCTGGCCGGCGGCGTTGCTGTGATCAAGGTCGGCGCGGCCACCGAGGTCGAGCTGAAGGAGCGCAAGCACCGCATCGAGGACGCCGTTCGCAACGCGAAGGCTGCGGTCGAAGAGGGCATCGTCGCGGGTGGTGGTGTGGCTCTGTTGCAGGCCGCCAAGCAGGTCAGCCTGGCTGACCTCACCGGCGACGAGGCGGTGGGCGCCCAGATCGTGTTGGGTGCGTGCTCCGCTCCGCTTCGCCAGATCGCCAGCAACGCCGGTCTTGAGGGCGGCGTCATTGTCGAGAAGGTCGCCAACCTTCCGTCCGGCCAGGGTCTCGACGCGGCCACCGGCGAATACGTCGACATGCTGGCCGCCGGCATCATCGACCCCGCCAAGGTGACCCGTTCGGCGCTGCAGAACGCAGCCTCGATCGCGGCGCTGTTCCTGACCACCGAAGCGGTCATCGCCGACAAGCCGGAGAAGGCTCCGGCCATGCCCGGCGGCGGCGACGGCGGCATGGGCGGCATGGACTTCTGAGTCCCGCTGGATACAGCCGGTGAGGGGTCGGACGCTTCGGCGTCCGGCCCCTTCCGTGTTACCTCGGAAGTGATTTCCGGGTGCCGAGCCGAGGTGTTGGGAATACCTGCGCGCCGATCGGGGCTGGTACAGGGGTGAGTGTGGACGAGGTGAAGGGCGACCGGATCAGTTCGGTCGGGTTCGGGTCCGACCGCGGCAAGGTGTTGATGGCGCTGATGCTGACCACAGGACTGATCGCCATCGACGCCACCATCCTGGCCACCGCGGTGCCGTCGGTGGTCAAGGAGTTGGGCGAGTTCGACCAGTTTCCCTGGTTGTTCTCGGTCTACCTACTGGCCCAGGCGGTCTCGGTGCCGATCTATTCGAAGCTTGCCGACACCATCGGGCGCAAGCCGATAATCGTGATCGGCGTCGGACTGTTCCTGCTCGGCTCGGTGCTGGCCGGGCTGTCTTGGAGCATGACCTCGTTGATCGTCTTCCGGGTTGTCCAGGGCCTGGGTGCCGGCGCAACCGCCCCGATGGCGATGACCATCGTCGGGGACATCTACACGGTCGCGGAGCGTGCTCGCGTGCAGGGCTACATCGCCAGCGTCTGGGCGGTCGCGTCCGTGGTCGGCCCGACGCTGGGCGGCATCTTCAGTCAGTTCACCTCGTGGCGCTGGATCTTTCTGGTCAACATTCCGCTCTGCCTCGCGGCCGGCTGGGCGTTGATCCGGTTCTTCCACGAGCAGGTCACCCGCAAGCGGCACACCATCGACTACCTCGGCGCCGGCCTGCTGACGATCGGGCTGACCGCGGTGATACTGGCGCTGCTCGAGGGCGGCAACGCCTGGCCGTGGACGTCATGGCAGAGCCTGGTCAGCTTCGGAATCGGCATCGCAGCCCTGCTGGCGTTCGTGCCGGTGGAGCGGCGCGCCGCCGAGCCGGTGCTCGACCTGGCCATCCTCGCCCGGCCGCTGATCCTGACCACCACGTTGATCTCGCTCGGCGTCGGCGCCCTGCTGATCGGCGTGACCAGCTTCGTGCCCACCTACCTTGAGAACGCTCTCGGGGTCGTGCCGCTGGTGTCGGGCGCTGCGGTCGCCGCGCTGACCCTTGGCTGGCCGTTGTCGGCCTCACTCGCCGGGAGGCTGTACCTGCGATACGGCTACCGGACGACGGTGCTCATCGGTTCGATGATCGCCGTCGCCGGCACCGTGGGACTGGCCGCCAGCGGTCCCCATCCGAGCCCCTGGACGGTGGGCGTGGCGTCGTTCGTGACCGGCTTCGGACTGGGCTGGACGGCCGCGCCCTCGCTGATCGCCGCCCAGGCGTCCGTTGACTGGAACGAGCGCGGCGTGGTGACCGGCCTCACCATCTTCGCCCGCTCGGCGGGCAGCGCGATCGGCGTAGCTATCTTCGGCGCCATTGCCACCAACGTGATCGCCGCAGGCAAGGGCGAACACGACTACGCCACCATCGTGGCGGCCTCCACGTGGGTGTTCGTCGCTGTTGCGATCACCGCGGTGGGCATGCTGCTGGCCGGGCTTGGTTTGCCCCGGGGCGGTGTGGAGTCGGCCGCCTACTCTCCCGCCGAGCCGAAGACCCTGCCCGGCTGAGCCCGCGCCCCGGCATCCGCGTGTCTGCCGGTCGGCCGCGGCGGACAGCCTCGATGATGGGGGCATGAGCGGGTTGCTCGAGGTGATCGTCCTGCACGCCGCCGATGCCGAGCGTGCGGAGGCCGGCGGCGCCGACCGCGTCGAGTTGTGCGGCACCCTGGCCGAGGGCGGCATGTCGCCCGAGCCCGCCCTGGTCGAGAAGGTGCGCGCGGCCACGTCCGTGCAACTGCGGGTGATGGTTCGGCTGCGGGACGGCTACGGCACCGACGGCGGGGAGGCCGTCCGGCTGAAGGGGCTGATCGCCAGTTATGTGGACGCCGGCGCGGATGGAATGGTGCTCGGCTTCCTCAACGGCCTCGGCGAGGTCGACCCCCAGGTGGTCGCCGAACTGGTCGGCGACGGTGACTGGCCGTGGACCTTCCACCGGGCCATCGATTCCTGCCTCTACCCGGATCGGGGCTGGGCGGTGCTGAAACGGCTGCCCCGCCTCGATCAGGTGCTCACCGCCGGGTCGGCGCGCGGCCTCGAACACGGCCTGGATGACCTGCTGGCCCGGGCCAAGGCCGACCCGTGGCAGGCGGGGGTGATCATGGCCGGCGGCGGGCTGCACGCCGACCACGTGCCCTGGCTGGCCAGGGCCGGCGTCCGGTCGTTCCACATCGGGTCGCCGGCGCGCCCGCAGGGCTCGTACAAGGCCTACGTCGACTCCGATCTGGTCGGTGCCTGGCGACGGCTGATCGACGACGAGATGCGGCACAGCACCAGCTAGGGCCTACTCCGCGTCCGGCTCCACGTGCACGAAGGTGACCGTTCCCGGCAGCACCTGACTGATTTCGGCTTCGACGTGGTCTGCCAGATCGTGGCCGCGGCGCACCGTCCAGTCACCGGGCACGGTCAGGGTCGCCTGGACGAACCGCTGCCGCCCGGACTCCCGGGTGCGCAGGTCGGTCACCCGCACTCGCGGGTCGTCGGTCATCGGGCCGAGCGCCTTCTGGATCAGCGCGACCTCGTCGGGCGGCAGGGTGGCGTCCAGCAGACCGATCACGGAGCGCTGCACCAGCCGGTAACCGGTGAAGATGATGTTGACGCCCACCGCCATAGCGATCAGCGGATCCAGCCAGTAGATGTGGGTGAAGCCGACCACGGCGATGCCGAGCAGCACGCCCACCGACGTCCAGACGTCCGCCATCAGGTGCTTGCCGTCGGCTTCGAGGGTGATGGAGCGGTGCTGCCGTCCGGCCCGCATGAGCAGCAGGCCGGTGAACAGGTTGAGCGCGGACGCGATCGTGGCCAGCAGGATGCCCAGCCCCACACTCTCCAGCGGGAGCGGATTCAGGAACCGGTGCACAGCGCCCCAGATGATCGCGCCCGCCGCGCCGATGATCAACGAACCCTCGACCGCCGCCGACAGGTATTCGGCCTTGCCATGGCCGAAATCGTGGTTGTGGTCGGCCGGACGGGACGAGAGCCGCAACGCCCACAGGGCCACACCGGCGGCCAGCAGGTTGACCGTGGACTCCAGCGCGTCGGACCAGAGACCGACCGAGTTGGTCACCATCGCCGCAACCGCTTTGAGGGTGACGGTGGCCACCGCGGTCGCCAGCGAGAGCCACAGATAGCGTTCGAGCAGCTTATGTTCGACCGGTTCCTGGGGGATGGTTGTCATGACGCCTTCAACTCGGGAAACCTGTCCAGTCTAGAAGCAGGCGATCTGTGAGGGCACCCGCGTCCACCGTCGACTCCTCGACGACGCCGACATCGACCGGCCATTCGTCCGGGCGCCGGGCGAGGTCCACCAGGTGAACGAGGTCGGTCGGCCAGACCGGTTGGGGCAGCCGCCCAAGGTCGGCGATCGGCAGCCAGGCCCAACTCGAGATGGTGATCTTCTCCTCTTCGGTGAAGCCCGACACGTCGAGGTCGAACGGGGCTTCGATGCGCAGCAGGTAGAACAGTTCCAACTGGCCGAGCACCTGGTCGCTGTAGCCGTGCACGACCAAACGCCGCAGCAGTGGCCCGGCCAGCTCATCGGGGGCGGTGATCCGTCCGGTCTCCTCGGCCAGTTCGCGGACGGCGGCTTCGAGGGGTTGTTCACCGGGGTCGATGCCGCCGCCGGGAGT
Organism: uncultured Actinomycetota bacterium; assembly: GCA_963697765.1. Lineage (GTDB taxonomy): Bacteria > Actinomycetota > Actinomycetes > Propionibacteriales > Propionibacteriaceae > Micropruina. The sequence goes on along the minus strand of CAVOPC010000002.1, from coordinate 192,753 downwards.
GACCCACCAGCTCGACCCCGGGACGCCCGGGTCAGTGTCGGTGAGCATCAGCACGGAGGTGCCGTCGGTGACCAGCACCCGGACGGCCCGCCGGCTGCGGATCGGACGGAGCTGCGGGTCGACCGCAACGAAACGCCGGGTACGGAACGGCTCGCTCATCAGCCGGGGATCTCGACCCTGGCGACCGGTTCGAGAAGTTCGTCCAGCACCTGGAAGGTGACCGGTCCGGGTTCGAGTTCGAAGGCGATCTGGCCGGTGTTCACCTCGCCCGGCTTGAGGGTACGCATCGACAGTTGATTGTCGAGGGCGGCGCCGATGCTGAGCATGTGGTTCTCGGAGTCGGCGTCCACCACCGAGGCGAAGAAGGGTCCGGTGGTGACTGCGCCGGAGACCCCGGTGAGGGTCAGGTCCACGATCAGGTACTGCTGGCCCTCCGTCGGTTCGAGCAGTCCGTTGTCGACCCAGGTGGCTTTGGTCACCGTCACCGTGCCCGAACCGTTGCGGGTCCTGAAGCTGACGCTCGTGCCGATGCCGCCCCCGCTCGCCTGCGCGCTGGTGGTCGGTTCGGGACTCTGCGAGGCCCGCGTCACGCGCGGCTGCGGGGTGCCCGGCGCGGTGGCCGGCGCGGAAGCCGGCACGGACGTCGCGGGGCTGGCGCTGGCGCTCGGCTGCTGGCTGGCCGAGGGGCCGAGGAACTGCCAGCCCAGCAGGCCGACGATCAGCAACCCGATCACCACCCCGGCGAGGATCAGCCCGCGGCCGCCCGAGCCGCTCGGGCGGGGCGGTGCCGTCTGGACGGGGGGTTGGTAGCCGCCCTGCCCGAACGGCTGGGTGCCCGGCTGACCGAAGGCCTGGTTCCCGAAACCCTGCTGGGTGGGCTGGCCGTTGCCGGGCGGCTGGTGGCCGGGGTTGGCGTAGGGCGACTGCCCCTGGAGGTACGGCTGACCCGGGGAGTACGCCGGCCCCTGGGGATACTGCTGTCCTTGCGGGTAGGGCTGACCCTGGGGGTAGGCCTGAGTGGGCGGGTATGGCTCGCCCGGGCGGTACTGCTCACCCTGAGGATAGGCCTGGGTGGGCGAAGACCAGCCCTGCCCGCCCGCCGGTGGTGTCGGTGCCGAACCGAAGGACGGAGCCGGACCCGTGGGATCCGGCTGAGCATGCTGCGGTGCGCCGTACTGCGGTTGGGTCTGATCCCAGCCGGCGGAGGTTCCCGAACCGGGTGGCCGTGCGTCGCCCTGCGGCCCGTCGAAGTCGGGTTGGCCAGGGCTCGGCTGGCCGAGTCCGTCGGAGGAGTTCACTGGCGTGCCTGTTCGCTAGGGCTGGTTGGGGGGCTCGTTTGCGCGGATTCCGGCGCCCACCTGCAGCAATACGATGATCGGGATCACCCAGCACATCACCTGTGCCCATCCGGACAGCACCGACCACGCCGTGCCGAGGTCGAGGTCGGAGTTGAGCAGGCCCATGGTTCCCACGGCGGCGAGCAGGCCGAACGACCAGGCGAAGATGTGCCGTATCCGGCTGACCCGGTAGCGGACCCGGCCGGCCAGCAGGGCGGCCACCAAGAGCAGCACCACCGACAGGGGGTTCACCAGAGCGCCGACGATCAGCGCGATCATCAGTCCCGGCGTCGCCCCTCGCCACATCTGGGCGACGGTCACGGTCTGGTCGGGTGGGCGCCACTGTGCCTGTGGGGCTGGGGCGAACCAGTCCGGCGTGCCGGGCTGGGGGAACGACGGCGCGGCCTGTTGCGGCGGCGGAAAGTTCAGCCCCCGGGACGCGATGGCCGCGGCACCCGGGTCGCCCGCCGGTGCCGGCCAGGTGCTCGGGTTCGGGTTCTGCACGCCCCCGGCGCTGGTGGTGGCGGACGTGACCAGTGGCTGATCGGGCGTCCAGCCCGGATGGTCGGACGTGCCTGTGGTGGAATGCGCCGAACCCCAGGCCGACGAGGTGCCGGTCATCGGCGAACTGGTCGTGGTGAAGGCGCTGTGCGGGTCGCGCGAAATCTCCGCGACAGCGGGCACCAGGGCCTCCAGCGGCGCCACCGCGCCCTGCGGGGGCTGCCAGGCGGGCTGCTCCAACGGGGCGCCGGCGGCAGCGTTCGGCTGCGCCGGTGGAACCTGCAGCGGCTCACCGGGCGGTGCCTCGAAGGCGACCGGACGCTGGGTGGGCGCGTACTCGGGCCCGTCCGTCCAGTTCGCCATGGGGTCATGATAGTCACCGGGGATCAGCCGATGCCGATGCTCGGCTGCCGAGGGTTCGGCGGTTCGATACGCTTGCGGTCGCGGTCCGATGACGCCGTTCTCGGCGCCGCAGCGATCAGGTGGGAACAGGAGAAGGTCATGCCTACAGGCAGGGTGCGCTACTACGACGCGGAGAAGGGCTTCGGCTTCGTCTCCAAGGACGAGGGCGGCGAGGACGTATTCGTGCGCGCCTCCGCCCTGCCGGCGGGCGTGACCAGCCTGAAGCGCGGGCAGAAGGTCGAGTTCGGGGTAATCGACGGCAAGCGCGGCGAGCAGGCGCTGAGCGTCCACCTGCTGGAGGCGCCCCCGTCGCTGTCGAAGGCGTCCCGCAAGTCACCGGATGCGATGGCCGTCATCATCGAGGACCTGATCAAGATGCTGGACGGCATCGGCAACGGCTATCGCCGCGGTCGGCATCCTGATCCGAAGGTGGCCGCCCCGGTGGCCGCTGTGCTGCGCGCCGTCGCCGACGAACTGGAGCTCTGATCATGCCGGTTGCCGAGGCGGATCGTGCCTGCGCCGATGCAGTCGACCTGGCCAGGACGGCCGCCGAGGCGCGCGCCGGCGTGATCGGGGTCGGTGCCCACCTCGGCGTCAGCGCCGACGACGTGCGGGTCGCTACGCACCTGTTCGAGTGCACCCATCCCGGCTACCCCGGCTGGACGTGGCAGGTGACCGTTGCCCGCGCGTCGCGGGCCAAGGGGGTCACCATCAGCGAGGCCACCCTGCTGCCGGGGCCGGGTTCGCTGCTCGCGCCGCGCTGGGTTCCGTGGTCGGAGCGGATCATGGGCGGCGACTTGTCGCCGGGTGTGCTGATGCCGACCGCGGACGATGATCCGCGGGTGACTGCGGGGTTCACCGCGGCCGACGAGCCTCCGGACGCCGACCCGGCCGAGTGGGCGGTCACCAGGGCGGTGGTGGCCGAGTTGGGCTTGGGCCGCGAGCGGGTGCTGTCGCCGTTCGGACGTGACGAGGCCGTCGAACGGTGGGTGGCCGGCCCAGGTGGTCCCGACAACCCGATGACCGCGCAGGCCCCGGCGCTGTGCGAGACCTGCGCCTACTTCGTCGCCCTGCGCGGCCCGGTCGGCAGGGTGTTCGGCGTGTGCGCCAACGAGTTCACGCCGTCCGACGGCCAGGTGGTCAGCCGTGATCACGGGTGCGGCGCCCACTCCGACGTCGTCGAACCGAGTCGCTCCGAGCCGGCGCTGCCGCCGACCTGGGACACCACCACGGTCGACTTCGGCTTGTTCTGACCCCTTGCCTGCCCCAGCACCGGAACGTGCGGGGTGACGCCAGAGCGCGGCGACCCGTTATCGTGTCCCCGCGGCATCCACTCGTCCCCAGGAGAACTCATGACCGGCACGGCCAAACTCGAACTCGACGGCAAGGTCTACGAGCTCGACACCTTCGAGGGAACCGAGGGCGAACGCGCGATCGACATCTCCAAACTGCGCGCCACTACGGGTTACATCACCCTTGATGATGGTTACGGCAACACCGGCTCGTGTCGGTCCGCGATCACCTACATCGACGGCGATGCCGGCATCCTGCGTTATCGCGGCATTCCGATCGAGGACCTGGCGGGCCGGTCGTCCTTCGTCGAGACGGCCTGGCTGGTGATCTTCGGCTCCCTGCCCACGCTCGAGGAGCGCGACCGGTTCAGCAACCTGCTGTCGGAGTCCGCGATGATCGACGAGGTGATGCGCAAGCACTTCAACGCCTTCCCGACCAGCGCGCCGCCGATGGCGACGTTGTCGGCGATGATCAACACGCTCAGCGCCCACGACGCCGGGGTGACCCAGATCCGCGATCAGGCCGACATGGAGCGGGCGGCGGCGGTGCTGATCTCGAAGGTGCGGACGATCGCAGCCGCGTCCTACAAGGCGTCGATCGGCGAGCCGCTGGTCTACCCGCGCTACGACCTCAAGTACGCGCAGAACTTTCTGCACATGATGTTCTCGCTGCCGTACAAGCCCTACGAGGTGACCCCCGAGGTCGCGGCGGCGCTCAACCTGTTCCTGATGCTGCACGCCGACCACGAACAGAACTGCTCCACCTCGACGGTGCGCATGGTGGCCTCGTCCCAGGCGAACCTGTTCGCGAGTTGCGCCGCCGGGGTGTGCGCACTGTGGGGACCGCTGCACGGTGGCGCCAATGTGGCGGCGGTGCAGATGCTGCAACAGATCCACGAGTCCGGCATGCCGGTGGCGGAGTTCGTCCGCAAGGTGAAGAACAAGGACGACGGCGTCAAGCTGATGGGCTTCGGGCACCGCGTCTACAAGAACTTCGACCCGCGCAGCAGGATCCTGAAGAAGGCGGTGGACGACGTGCTGGCCCAGCTGGACAAGACCGATCCGCTGCTCGACATCGCCCGCGAGTTGGAGGCGGCCGCGCTCGAGGATGACTACTTCGTCGAGCGCAAGCTGTACCCCAACGTCGACTTCTATTCGGGCATCCTGCTGCGCGCGATCGGCATTCCCTCGGAGATGTTCACCGTGATGTTCGCGATCGGCCGGCTGCCGGGCTGGATCGCGAACTGGAAAGAGATCAACGACGACGCCAAGGCCCGCATCTACCGGCCCCGGCAGGTCTATGTCGGGCCGACCGGCGTGGAGTGGGTGCCTCGCGACCAGCGCTGAACGAGTCTCGCCGGACTTACTGCGACTGCGGTGACTGACTGAGTCGGCGCCGGCGCAGCAGCAGCACGATCAGGGCCAGGACGCCGATGCCGGTGCCGACGATGGCGGTGGAGAGCCACCAACCCTTGCCGATGGTTTCCAACGCCGGCAACTGCCACCAGCAGATCAGCGTGCTGACGGCGAACATGATGGTGCCGAGAGTGACGATCTGCACGCCGTGCGGGTCGAGCGCCTTGACCGGCGCCTGCAGCGCCGGCAAGTGGTGCGTGGGGTCATCTTGGCTCACGGACATCACTCTAGGCTGCCGACAGCCGCCAATAGCCTGTGCGGCATGGTCAACTCCTCACCGAAGGCGGCGCACCCGGTCGCCCCGGCCCCGTCCGGGCTGGACTCGTATTTCGAGATCTCCAGGCGTGGCTCCACGCTCGGACGCGAGGTGCGTGGCGGCCTGGTCACGTTCTTCACGATGGCCTACATCATCGTGCTCAACCCGTTGATCATCGGCACCACTCCCGACCAGGCCGGCAACCTGATCACCGGCGTGCCGTTCGCGACAGCGACCGACGCCGACAAGGGCGCGTCGATCGCGGCAGTGGCCGTGGCCACCGCCCTGGTGGCCGGCCTGATGACGGTGCTGATGGGCGCATACGCCCGCTTTCCGCTGGCACTGGCCACCGGTCTCGGCCTGAACGCGGTGGTCGCCTACGCGATCGCCCCCCAGATGACCTGGCCCCAGGCGATGGGCCTGGTGGTCTGGGAGGGGATCCTGATCACCATCCTCGTGCTCACCGGGTTCCGGCGGGCGATCTTCAACGCGGTACCCCGCTCGCTGCGCTCGGCGATCTCGGTCGGCATCGGCCTGTTCATCGCGTTCATCGGCCTGGTCGATGCGGGCATCGTCCGTCCGGGCACCCCGATCGTGCAGCTGGGCCCGTCCGGGGCGTTGCAGGGCTGGCCGACCGTGCTGTTCGTGCTGGTGCTGCTGCTGCTGGTCTCGCTGTTCGTCCGCCGGGTGAAGGGTGCGATCCTGATCGCGATCCTGACCGGCACGGTGCTGGCGGTGATCATCGAGTCCGCGCTTCACCTGGGGGCCAAGACCGACGACAACCCCACCGGGTGGATGCTCAATGTGCCCACGATGAGCGCGTTCCACCCGCCCAACTTCGTGCTGCTCGGCCGCGTGGACCTGTTCGGCGCCTTCACCGGCGGCCCGGCGGTCGTGCTCGGCCTGCTGCTGCTGGTGTTCTCCCTGCTGCTGAGCGACTTCTTCGACACCATGGGCACGATCGTCGCGGTCGGTGCCGAGGGCAACCTGCTGGCGGACGACGGCAACCCGCCGCGGACCCAGGAGATCCTGCTGGTCGACTCCGTCGCCGCGATCGCCGGCGGGCTCGGCTCGGTCTCGTCCAACACCTCCTACATCGAATCGGCCGCGGGTGTCGGCGAGGGCGCCCGGACGGGTATCGCCTCTCTGGTCACCGGCGCCGGCTTCCTGCTCAGCATCTTTCTGGCACCCCTGGTGGACATGGTGCCGTCCGAGGCGGCCGCTCCGGCGTTGGTCTTCGTGGGCTTCCTGATGATGGCGCAGGTGGTGCACGTCGACTGGGAGGACCCCGAACAGGGCATTCCTGCGTTCTTCACGCTGGCGTTCATGCCGTTCACCTATTCGATCACCGTGGGCATCGGCGCCGGCTTCATCAGCTTCGCCCTGATCAAAGTGGTTCTCGGCAAGCCCCGCTCGGTGCACTGGCTGATCTATCTGGTCGCGGCCCTGTTCCTGGTCTACTTCGCCCAGGGCGCGTTGATGAGCCTGATCGGTTGAGCCCGGATCGGGGCTAAGGGTGGGCGGCCCGATAGACGACGATCAGGTCGGGCAGCGGACGTCCAGCCTGCGGCGCCGCCTGGGCGTAGTGGTGGAACTGGGCCAGCCAGGCCGCGTACGGCTCGGCGATGGCCCGGTTGCCGGGGCTCAGATGCGGCAGCGCGCCGCGCCAGGCGGACGCCGCGGCCAGCGCCTGCGGATGCTTGGTGCAGCCGGTGGACAGCCCTCGGTAGGTCTGCAGCGGCAGGCCGAGTTCACCGTTCACCAGCTTGCCCAGGCCGAACTCGGGAGGCACCCCCACCCGGGCCAGGTCGAACTCGAGATCGTTGAACCGGTTGACGTCCAGGTCAATGCCGTGGGTACTCCACGCCTTGGCGGCGAGGTACGCCTCGAGCAGTCGCCAGGCCGCGGGCTGCCGGGGCGGGCTGACGAAGTGTCCGGCCAGCAGGTCGGCCACATCGGCCTCGATGGGGGTGTCGGGCCGCAGCACCGGCGCGTCCGGTGGGCGCCGGAACAGGGGTCCGAGCTTTCCCAGCATGCCCGGCGACTTCGCCGTGGCCCGCGGCGGAAAGGCGTCCGCAGCGATCCTGCGGAACTCGGCGGCCAGCGCGGGAGGGGCGCAGAACACGTCGCGCACCTCGTCGATGCCGATCGCGTAGAGCCGCAACTCGCCCATGTGCACAACGTACCTTCACCGCAGCGTGGCGACATACATTGGCCTGGTGAACCCTCGATCGCGCCGCCTGATCGTCAGCGGGGTGCTGGTGGCGCTGGTGGTGATCGCCCTGATCGGGGCCTTCTTCGCTTGACCAGTGCGGTGGCGGTGCCAAACCTCCGACCCGCAGACGGCCGTTCACGCACGTGCCGCACGCCGCACTACACTGTGCGACTGTCGCCGGAAGGAGTCAGATGTCGGGGCGAGCGATAGTGAGCCAGGCTGCTGGGGCCGTCGGCGCCGCAGTCATCGTGCTGTTGGGGTTCGCGGGTCCCCTGGTCGGGCACGCAGCGCCAATGCCGCGGGCGACCACCGCCTCGGCGTCGCCGAGCGCGTCGGCAAGCCCGTCACCGACCGAGTCCGACACCGACGTGGATCCCGCCGACGACCCGACCGATGACGGCACGGATCCTGCCCCGGATCAATCCGGCACCTGGATCGCGCTCGGAAGCGCGGCCGCCCTGTCACTGCTGGCCGGACTCGTCGTCGTCCTGCGCAAGCGTTAGGGACGTGGCGCGGGCCGCCGCGTTGAGTTCGATCGGCACGGCGACGAACCGTTCGAGGCTTCCCTGCAGCACCTTCAGGTTCGGGTCGGGCACGGCCAGCGTCCGCCGCGGCAGCCGATCAGCCAGCGCGTTCAGGGGGGCCAGCGCAGGATCGGCGAGTACCTCGTGCACTGCCCGTCCGTCACCGCCGAGGATCAACCCGTCGAGGGCATCGGCCTCGGGGAGCAGCATGCGCTTCGCGGCCTCGGCCGCCTTGGCGTAGGCACGGCCCGCCTGGTTCTCACGGCGGCGCGCGTAGCGCTGCTGCGACCAGCCGCCGGCCTTCGTCCGGCCCTGGACGTAGTGGTGTCCGACCGTGTGCGCGACCAGGTCGGCACCGTCGAAGATGCCGACGGCGTGCGAGCTCTTGCGGATCAACAGAGCACCCAGCCGGCGGGGCCGGACGACCTGGCCGAGCAGATCGGCGACCGGATCGGGGCCGCCCAGTGGTCCCCAGATCAGGGTGATCGCAGCCTCGGCGCCGTCAGGTGAGGCGAGTTCCAAGCTTGTGGGGGTGGGGCGGGCGACCGGTTCGCCGTGTCGCTGCGCGAAACCGTCCAGCCAGCCGGCCAGGCGCAGCGGGGCGACCTGGATCCGGTGCTCCGCGATCATGCGGCCAGCCTAGTGCGCCGGGCCGGGCCTGATCGTGCCGCGGACCGCTGCCGGGCCACCCGACGCGGGCACGCCCCCTGCCCGCCGCCCAATGGCCTAATCTGACCTGTAGAACGGAGGAGCCTCGGTGAGCGATCTCATTGACACGACGGAGATGTACCTCCGCACCATCTACGAACTCGGCGAAGAGGGCGTGCCACCGCTTCGGGCGAGGATCGCGGAGCGGTTGAAGCAGAGCGGCCCCACGGTGTCGCAGACGGTGGCACGGATGGAACGCGACGGCCTGCTGACGGTGGACGCCGACCGTCAGTTGCGGTTGAGTGCGGCCGGTCTCAAGCTGGCCGCCCGGGTGATGCGCCGGCATCGACTGGCCGAGCGGCTGCTGATCGACGTGATCGGACTTGACTGGGTGCACACCCATGAGGAGGCCTGCCGCTGGGAGCACGTCATCTCAACCGACGTGGAACGCCGCCTGGTGCACCTTCTGCATGAGCCGGTCGAGTCCCCGTACGGCAATCCGATCCCGGCGCTGGCCGAGTTGGGCGCTGCTCCCGCACCCGAGGCCTTCCTGGACGGGGCGATCCCGCTGTCGGAGGTGCTCGCCGTGCAGCACCAGGCGAACGTGTCGGTGCGGCGGCTGAGTGAGTACCTGCAGACGGACCGGCAGCTGCTGTCGATGTTCGACGCCGCCGGCGTCGTGCCGGGCGCCGCGTTGACCGCGTCCATGGACGGTCACACCCTGGTGCTTCGGGCCGAGGGCAGGGACGAGGGCCGGTTCGAGGCGCAGGTAGCGGAGCATCTCTTCGTGGCCAGCGATGCTCGCCCCGCTTGATGCCCGTCCGCTGCTCGAGGGTCACTGGTACGACGCCCTGGCGGCGATTCTCGACACCGAGCTGCGCGCCGGGCTGCGGACGCCCGCCCGGGAGCAGGCGCTGAGGCTCGCCGTCGCGGCCAAGCGGGTGCTTGACCTGGACGCCGAGGACTACTGGCCGATCAGCCGCGACTTTCAACAGCGGCACTGGGCCGAGGAACTCGGGGCGGCCTGCTTTCCGCTCGAGCCTAGATCGCCCCAACGCGGCGCCCTGGGATCGCTGGTGCCGCTGTACCGGTTGATGCTCGAGGTGCTGCAGGTGCGCGCCCTGCGTCACGAGCCGCTGCAGGTGGTGGTGACCGCGCACCTGATCGGTGAATACCTGCCGCAGCTGGCCTGGGAATCGACCCTGGGTCACGCCGGCGACCCGCTCCGGATGGCGTCCTACGTCGGCGAACGGTGGGGTACGACGGATCGCGCGTGCCCGCACAACTCGGCGATGCGGACGACGGCCAAGCGGTCGCTGAACGCCGCCAACGGCGACGTCGCGGGGTTCACCGCCTACCTCGACCGGTTCCATTCCCGGTTGGGGCCGACGCTGGCGATGTGCGCCATGAACCACGAGACGACCGCAGCGGGGGAGCGTCCGGACGTGGCCGGCACCTGTCCGAACCCGTGCCAGTGGGCACTGCGCGGCACGCTGGAACAGCGCCGGGACCTGGACGCCCGGGTGCGGCTCGCCCTGCTCTACAGCGAGTCCCCGGTGGTGGCGCTGCGCCACCACGCGCCGGTGGGACATTTCTTCGGGGTGCCGTCCACTGCCGAAATCGCCGACGCCTGGGCGCTCACCTGGGCGCGGCTCACGGCACCGTGGGGTGACGGCGCGAACCCGCTGGCAAAGCCCGGACTCGGCGCACCTGAGCCGGGCGAGCCGCTGCCCGGCATGTCAGCGCTGGTGTCCGCGGTTGCCGGCCGCAGCGTCGGTCCAGGTACCCTGATCCGCCAGATCGGGGCAGACATCGCGGCTGCACTGGCGGAATAGGCACTCCGGCCGATGCGTTGGACTCGGTGAACCAGAGAGGAACCACCACATGGCTACCCAAGCTTTCGATCAGCAGTCCTTCACCGACGCCATCCAGGCCAACGACACCGTCATCGTCGACTTCTGGGCGGACTGGTGCGGTCCCTGTAAGCGCTTCGCGCCGGTCTTCGACACCGCGTCCGAGAGCCACCCCGACGTGGTGTTCGGCAAGGTCGACACCGAGGATCAGCGCGCGTTGGCGGGTGGGCTGGGCATCCAGTCGATTCCGACCCTGATGGCGTTCCGCGGCGGCTATCTCGTTTACCGCGAGGCCGGCGCCATGAGCGGCCCGCAGTTCGAGGAACTGGTCAAGGCGGTCAAGGCCCTCGATATCGAGAAGTTGAAGGAGCAAGCAGAAGCCTCCCAGCAGGGCGCCGATGCGTGACACGCTCGCGCCGTGTCACCCGCGTGGGTGACAAGGCGGCCACAACTCGCCTATAATGAGATAGGTCCCTGCCCCATCCCCCCGGGCAGGGACCTTCGTCTTCTCGGCGGCCCCAGCAAGATTCGAACTTGCGACACAAGGTTTAGGAAACCTCTGCTCTATCCCCTGAGCTATGGGGCCCGGACTTCGGAGCCGGTGACCATCATAAGGCCCACCTCTGCGGTCGCGCCGACGGTGGCGTCGCACCCCGGGAACCGGCGACGGCGTCCGCCCGCGGATGAGTGATTGAAAAGTTGTCCACCATCAAAAGGGTGACCATTGGAGCGTGCATTTCTCTGACGTATCGTCTATGCTCGTGGATAGAGAGCGACGCCAGCTCGTTGATGTCTCCTGGGGGTGGGTAGACGGCTTTGGCCCTTCGATAGGCGTCGCTCTCGTCATGCCTGCGTCCGGTCCGCGATACCGAGTTTCCGGTTCTGGGATTAGTCGTTTAGACTAAAATCATGAGCGAATCAGGACTTGCAGCAGCCGTCGCCAAGATGAAGGCGGACGGCGCTAACGAACCCGCCATCGAAGTGTTCGCGCACTACTATCGCGAAGCCGCCGCCGGTGTCAGCGGCACCATCCCCGAAGACACCATCAGGCCTCTCACCGACCCGCCCCAGTTGAGCGACGCCCAGGTGAGCGACGAGGTCGCTCGCGACGCCATCGCCAAGACGGTGATCATCAAGCTCAACGGCGGCCTGGGCACATCCATGGGCCTCGACAAGGCCAAGACCCTGTTGCCCGTCCGCGAGGGGAAGACCTTTCTCGATCTGATCGTCGAGCAGATCAAGGCGGCCCGCGCGACCTACGCCGCGCCGCTGCCGCTGCTGTTCATGAACTCGTTCCGCACCCGGGACGACACCCTCGGCCATCTGGAACGCTACCCCGACCTTGCGGTGGCGGGCCTGCCGGTCGACTTTCTGCAGAACGCGGAGCCCAAGATCACCGCCGACACCCTCGAACCGATCGATTGGCCCGCCGACCCCACCCTGGAATGGTGCCCGCCCGGACACGGCGACGTGTACACCGCACTGGTGGGTTCCGGCGTGCTCGACGCCCTGCTGAATGCGGGCATGAAGTACGCCAGCATCTCCAACGGCGACAACCTGGGTGCTGCACCCGACGCGCAGCTGGCCGGCTGGTTCGCCTCCACCGGCGCGCCGTACGCAGCTGAGATCTGCCCGCGTACGATCAATGACCGCAAGGGCGGTCACCTGGCGATCCGCCGCGCCGACGACCAGTTGATCCTGCGGGACACCGCACAGACCGCGGCCGAAGAGATGGACTTCTTCACCGACGAGCACCGGCACCCCTACTTCCACACCAACAACCTCTGGATCGACCTCGAGCAACTCAAGGCCGCTCTGCAGGAGCGTGGCGCGGTGCTGGGGCTGCCGCTGATCCACAACGTGAAGACGGTCGACCCGGCTGATTCGTCCTCGCCCAAGGTGATCCAGCTGGAGACCGCCATGGGTGCGGCGATCGAGGTGTTCAAGGGCGCGACCGCCATTGCGGTGCCGCGGTCGCGGTTCCAGCCGGTGAAGACCACCAACGAACTCCTGCTGCTGCGCTCGGATGTGTTTGACCTGGGTGATGACAGCAGGCTCAACCAGACCGTCGACGACGTGCCCCGGGTCGATCTGGACGGCCGCTTCTACAAGCTGATCGACGACTTCGAGTCCCGGGTGAGCGTGCCGCCGTCGCTGCGGGACGCCACGTCTTTCATAGTGGAAGGCGACTGGACCTTCGACCGTCCTGTGGTGGCCAGTGGCGACGCGAAGTACCCCGATCTCGGCCGTCCGGCCGTGGCCGGTGTGGACCAGGCGTGACCGACGCCGACCTGAGCGCGGCTGTGATCTGGGCGCTGACCGGTGACCGGGTCGCCGTCGGCGGCGACGTTCACGCCACGCTGGCGGGCGCCGGCTGGGACCGGGCTGCCATTCTCGGCCACGCCCAGGCGGTGCTCGCGGCCGGCGGAGTCTGGCCGCACCCGGTGCCGGACGAGTTGCGGCTGCGGGTGGGCAGCGCCCAGCTGATGGCTGCGGTCCGGCAGGCGCAGGGGGACCTTCAGTTGCTCGGGCAGCCGGCAGGCACGGCGATACCGCGGGCGCTCAACGCCGACGAGCGCCGGCTGCTGCAGGACGTTCCCCCGCACCACGGCAGCTGACATCGCGCGGCCGAGAGGTCAGCCCTTGCGCAGCAGGTCGCGGATCTCGGTGAGCAACTCCTCGGTGGTCGGAGCGCCGGCTTCGAGCGCGGTGTCGGCCTTGGTGGAGAGCTTCTTGATTCTCTCGTAAGGCACCACGATGCCGAAGTAGATCACGAACGCCATGATCACGAACGACACCAGGGCGGTGAGGAACGGGCCGACCGAGGTCAGTCCCCAGGGAGCGAACGACTTGAAGTCGGGAGCGCCGCCAAGCTTGGCGAGGATCTCGATGACCACCGCGGTGAACGATGTGGTGACGGCGGTGAACGCGACGCCGATCACGAACGCGACCGCGACGTCGATCAGGTTGCCGCGCATCAAAAAGTCTCGGAAGCCCTTGAGCATGCGGTTCCCTCCGGGAGCGCAGCCGCCCTTGGGTCGGGCTGTGAGCTGCGCAGGTGAAGAAATGTAGCCAGCGCATGCATGGGGTCGCCGCGCCGTCCCGGTCGTGGACGGCGCGGCACGCCTAGCGGAAACCGAAGCCGAGCGGTCCCCGGGCCGCCGCCGCGGCCACCTTGGCGAGGGCGTCGGGTCGCAACTCGACGAGCACGACCAGTCCGCTGGAGCGGGCCGGCGACAGCGAGCCACCGCCATCGTCGGGGTCGAGCACCGCCACCACGCGAGCGGCTGAGGCCACCGGGCCGGAGTCTTCGTCCAGGCCGATCAGGTCGAGGCGGTCGCCCACCACGACCAGCCCGGTGGCGGCCGCGGACAGGGTGACAGGTAGGACGGCCATGCCCGGCGCCGCCAGCGACTCGCGGCTGACCACGCTGCTGGGCAACACGATCGCCCCCGCGGGCAGCGGCACCGTCACCGGACGCCCGACCGCCTGCTCAGGGGCGTCGAAGTAATCGGCCGGCAGCATCTGCACGGGTAACTGGCGTACCTGCACGTCGTCAGCGCTCACGGTGCTGCCACCGCTCACCGGGCGACTCGTCACCAGTACTGAAGCGGTGGTCGGCTCGGGCGGTCGCAGCGCCGCCAGCCCCGCCCAGACGGCCAGCGCCGCAAGCACGGCGGCGAACAGGCGTCGGCGGGTGCGGACGAACCGCTTGACCCTGGCGAACAGCGCTTTCACATCTTCATTCAACGACCGGGTCGGCGAAAGTGTTCATAATGACCGGCGCCGATGCGCGCCGCGGCGGACCTGATCGGCGCTGGGTCAGGCGGCAGGTGTTCCGGCCGCCGGCTTCGCCAGCTTGGCCGGCTTGTCGGCAGAGGTGGCCTTCTCGCCGGACGTCTTCTCCCCGGACGTCTTCTCACCGCCGGACGGCTTGTCGCCTCCGCTCGTCTTGGCGTCGGACGCACCAGCGGGCTTGGCCGACGCCTTGGCCCGGCTGTCGGTCGCGTAGAAGCCGGAGCCCTTGAACACCACACCGACGGCGCCGTACACCTTGCGCAGCGTGCCGTGGCACGCGGGGCACTCGGTGAGCGCGTCGTCGGTGAACTTCTGAACCACCTCGAGCTCGTTCGAGCACTGCTGGCAACGGTACTGATAGGTGGGCATCTGCTACTTCCAACGGGTGTAACGGGCGTGAACCGCAGGCAGTCTAGCGGTCGCCAGCACAACAGCCCGAACCGGCGGAACTATTCCGGCGCCGCCGCACGGATGGTGCGGATCGTCCGCGACTCGGTGACGATCAGGTCGACCGCACGGTCGAACGGTTCGACGGGCAGCACGTCCAGCACCTCGCGGTCACGCAGCAGCACACCGATCAGGGCGTCGGGCGCGGCGTAGCGCAGGGCCCGGTCGTACCAGCCCCCGCCGGTGCCGAGCCGATCGCCGGACGGGGTGGCGGCCAACGCCGAACACCAGACCAGAGAAGCGGACCGCAGGCCGTCCGCTCCGATCCCGCCGCCGGTGGGCTCGGCGATGCCTGCGTAGCCCGTGCGCAGCTCGTCGCGTCCGGCATAGACCGCCCAGTCGGGCTCGCGCCTGACGGTGCCGTCGGGACGGCGTCCGAGCAGCGGCAACAACAGGGTGCTGCCGCCGGCGAAGAGGTCGTCGATCAGCGACCACGTGTCCGGTTCGTCGCCCACCGAGCAGTACAGCGCAATGGTCCGGTGACCGTGACTGATCGTGAGGGCGGCGGACGTGCGACGCCGCGCGGCGTCCTCCGGTTCGACCGAGCGCCGGCCGGCCGCGAGTTGTGCCCGCAGTGCGGCCTTCGCGGCGCCGGCTCCGGAATCGGCGGGGTTCCGCCCCCGAGGGTTCGGACGGTGAGCCTCGGGCATTGTCCTATGGTAAGAGCCATGGCGCTGTTCGGACGGAAGAAACGGGCTGACGACACGGCCGACGAGATCGACGAGACGACGCCGGAGCAGGCTCCCGCGCCGGAGCCGGAGCCGATCAGCGTCGAGCAGTACCGCGAAGCGCTGCTGGCGGTGATCGAGCCCTTGCCGCCGATCGGAATCGGGGTGTTGGACGCCTTTGGCCGCCGCCTGTGCGAGACCATCGTGGCCGATCTCGACCTGCCGGTCTTCACCAGCGCCGCCGCCGACGGCTACGCCGTGAAGGCCGCCGACGTGGCCGACGCGAGCACCGACGAGCCGGTCACCCTGCCCGTCATCGACACCCTGGATTCACCGGTCTACCGCGGGGCGGCACTGCTCGAGCGCACCGCCGTGCGGGTCGCCGTCGGCGCGCCGATGCCCGAGGGTGCGGACGCCGTCGTGCCCGTCGAGCAGACCGACGCGGCCGGCGACCAGGTGACGGTGCACGGGGCCGTCGCCGCCGGTGAGCACCTGCGGCTCGCCGGATCCGACATCGCGGACGGCACCATGCTGCTGCCCGAGGGCAGGCTGTTGGACGCCGGTGCGATCGGCCTGCTCGCCGAAGTGGGACATGACAAGGTGCTCGTCCGTCAGCCGCCGCGGGTGGTCGTGCTCACCGTCGGTCCGAACCTGGTGCCGCCCGGCTTTCCGTTGGCGTCGCGGGCCCACCGCTATGACGCCACCACCACCCTGATCGCTGCCGCCGCGAAGGCGGACGGTGCCCAGGTGTTCCCCGCCGGCACGTTCGGCGACGACGCCGCGGTGCTCACCGATGCACTGACCGAGCAACTGATCCGGGCCGATCTGGTGGTCATCGTCGGGGGCCTGGACGGTCCGGTGCCGACCGTGCTGCAGCGCTTGGGCGAGGCGTCCGTCCATCAGGTCACGATCAACCCCGGCCGACGGCAGGCGTATGCGCTGGTGGGTGAGGACCGCACGCCGGTGATCGCCGTGTCGGGCGGCGCGTCGTCCGCCTTCGTGGGGTACCAGGCGTTCATCCGTCCGGTGCTGCGGCGGCTGCAGGGGGACCCTGACGAACTTCCCCACCGGCGGGTGCTGCCTGCACGGGTGGCGCTGCACGGCCACGACGAGGCCACGGAACTGATTCCGGCAACAATCTCGGCCCGCGGAGTCGAACCGTGCGGAGTGCCGGGTGCCGAGTTGGCCTACGACGTCGCCCGGGCCGATGCCCTGATCGTGCTGCCACCCGGAACCCATCTGGTGCCTGCCAACTCCGACGTCGAGGTGTGGGTTCTGACGCCGCCGGCGCCATGAGTGCGGCGGGCCGCTGGCCGGTCGAGCTCAGCCACGGACCGGTGACGTTGCGAGCCTGGCGGCTGCAGGACCGGCGGGCCTGGAACGAGATCCGACAGCGCAACGCCTCCTGGACCGGGCCGTGGGATTCGACCCGGCCGCCCGAGTCGATCGAACCGGCGCTCACCTTCGGTGGCATGGTCAGGCAGTTCAACCAGCGGGCCAGGCAGGGCACCATGCTCCCGTTCGCGGTCGACTTCCGCCCGGAGGGCCAGCGGGCGGTGCTGGCCGGCCAGCTGACCATTTCGGGCATCACCCACGGTTCGGCGGGCTGGGCGCAGGCCGGCTACTGGGTGGATCAGCGCTGGGCCGGACGCGGCATCATTCCGACCGCTCTGGCGCTGGCCGCCGATTACTGCTTCGGCACGCTGCGCCTGCACCGCCTGGAGATCGCGATTCGGCCCGAGAACGTCCGTAGCCTGCGGGTGGTGGAGAAACTGGGCTTCCGGTACGAGGGCAGCCGGGCCAACTACATGCATGTGGCCGGCGACTGGCGAGACCACGAGATGTACGCCCTGCACGCCGACGAGGTGGGCGCCGGCCTGCTCGAGCGGTTGGCTCGGCCCGCCGGATCGGATGAGCGGCACACCTGATCGGATCATCACCCCTGATCAGCCGACACTCCGACGTTTCTCCACAGGGCTGCTGGTGCGGGCCCGTACGGTAGCCGCGTGGGGTTGACGGGAGTTATTTTCAGCGTGATCGCCGCTGCCTGGCTGGTGTACCTCGTTCCCTATTTTCTGAAGCGGCACCACGACCCCGCCGCGGACGAGGTCGACCCGGCCGCGCCCTTCTCGGCGACCGTGACGATCGTTCGCAAGGGCTCGTCCCTGGCCACGGCGGGCGAGGGTACCGCGGTGGTGTCAACACCGCTGACTCGCCGGGCGGCGCTGCACGAGTTGAGCCAGGTGGAACGGCAGGCAGCCGGACGCCGCCGCCGGGTGCTGCTCGTACTGGTGTCGGCCCTGCTGCTGGTCAGTGTGCCGGCGGCGCTCGGCTACCTGCAGTGGTGGGCCCCGATCATTCCCGCCGGACTCCTGGTGGCCTTCCTGGCGGTGGCGCGGTTCAGCGTCCGGGCGATGCGCCGTGACCTGGACGAGCGTTCCCGACGGATTCGCGACTGCGGCGACGAGAAAACGGTGGCCATCGCGGTGCTGTCCGAGACCGAGGAGTCGGCCGAGGCGTCCGTCGAGTTGAGCGCTCCGATCACCAAGCCCGGGTCATTGTGGGAGCCGATACCGATCACCGCGCCCACCTATGTGTCCAAGCCGCTCGCCCCGCGCACCGTCCGCACCATCGATCTGTCCGCGCCGACGGCGACTGCCAGCACCCTGCCGGTGACGGCCGACCCGCTGCCCGTGGACCGTCCGGCAGCCGACGAGGACGAGGGACGTCGCGCCGTCGGCGAGTGACGTCATCCGTCATCCCGGCGTACGCCGGGATCTCAACGTGAACACTCGCCCAGGGTTTGGTAGAGTAATTCTGCTCGTTGAGCACCTGGGGCTATGGCGCAGTTGGTAGCGCGTCTCGTTCGCAATGAGAAGGTCAGGGGTTCGAATCCCCTTAGCTCCACCACACGACTGGCGTTCTGACAAGGGCATTCACGCCGATCCATCACTTTTCGACTTCCGTGCATCGACCGCCTCGGGCGCGTGCGTGCCCCCGGTGTGCCCCGCAGCGTTCAAACGCCCCAGTCCGGCCAGATCTGCACTGGTGCCTACGCTAATCGGCTGTTAACCACGCTCAACATCAGCCATGAGCCAAAGGCCCCCGACCGCGCTGATAAGGCAGAAGTCAATCGTTCAGTCCAGTCCGGGCACCTTTGCCGCCTGGGATCCGATCCGAAGGTCGCCCAGAATCTCGCTCCACTGACCAAGGATGAGTCCGTGACCCGCGTCGGGGAAGAACCTGAGACGGCTGCCCGGCAGCTTCGCGGCCAAGATACTGGGCCTGCGATGGGTTGAGGGCGCGGTCCTGCTCACCCTGGAAGATCCACACTTGCGCGTGGATCTCGTCGAGCGGAATGCCCCAAGGTCGACGCTCCAACGCGCAATCCCAACCGTACGCGTCGACTCCCTGCCTGACTGCCTCCCGGACGGTTCCGGCGAACATGCTGCGGATGGCTGGATCCGCCAGGAGCTGCCGGTCCGGTTCCGGACGTGGCAGGTCGAGGAAACGCTCCGGAGTCTCAACCAGCCACGCAACGGACCTGGCGAATTGGCCCGCGGCCTGGCCAAGATCCTTCCAGGCAAGCCGAGTGAGTTCGTCGTCATCGTCACCCTGCTCGGATGACGGCAGACTGTAAGGCGCGATGCAGCTGACCAAAGCCACCCGCTTGACCCGCTCAGGAAACCTGGACGCGCAGGCCAGCGCGTAGGGACCTCCCGACGAGTGGCCTGCGACGTCGAACTCGTCAACGCCGAGGGCAGCAGCCAGCTGCTCAACGTCGGCCGGCCAATCAAGGATCTGCCGTCCGGGCTTGGGATCCGATCGTCCGTAGCCGGGCCGGTCCACGGTGATCAACCGGACGCCTGCCTCGGCGGTCGTATCCGAGTCTGGACCGAAAACCCGCGACGCAGGCGCGCCGTGACACAAGATGATCGGCCGCCCGTCACGGTCTCCCCACTCGCAGTACGCGATCCTCCGACCGTCCCTCAGCGCGATAACGGCGTCGACCTCAGGCTCGTATCCCATGGCACAACACTCCTCCGACGCACCGGTGGCGGCAACCGAGAGCGGCGTGTTCACCAGCGGTGCGCCGCGCAAGCGCAGATTCAGCGCGCACCCACTAAATGCTGGCGGCGTGCAGCCCCCTACCAACCTTCGCAATAAGAAGGGTAGGCGAGGTGGAGCGTCACTCGAACCGACCGCACCATGGCAGCATCTGGACTCGACCTGGGTCCAGTCATGCATGGCGGGTACCACGCGTGAGCGCGCAGGCCAGGGGGTTCGTTGATCCGCCGGGGACTCAACCCAAGTCCACCAGCGAGGCTCGGAGACCACTCGGATGTACAGGCGCTCGTCGGGATTCGAACACCTCACTGGCGGCACGACGGTTGACTGCCGGCACCGCCGAGCTTCACCAAATGGTCACGGTACACCGGCCGGGTGGGATCCATCCGCTGCATATGAAGGGTTCCCTCGTCGACATTCCTCCGCAACACGAAGGTCACCGGGTTCGGATCCCTGGTGTGCTTGTCGTTCGTCATGGACCCGTATGTCCGGAAGCCCGTGGGAGCCCAGGCCAACAAGCCATTTCGTCCGGGTGGAACCCCTCGAATTTCCAGGCTGAACATTGAGTTTGACCAGCCTTCGCCCGCACCGTGACCCCCGGCCGCGCAACACCTGCGACGACCATGGCGGTGCCCGTCGCTCAGATGCCCCCCACCATCACCAACTCCCGGGTTCGGATGCCATTCGCAATAACGGGCCTCCGAGTTTCGGCGAGGTGAGACGGCGTGGGGCTGGTAATGCGTGAAGCAGCCCCCGACCCGGGTGGGGCGGGGGCTGCTGTGCTGCGGGTGGATCAGACGAGCGGCCGTGATCGTCAGCGGCTTGGTGCTGCCGCCGTAGGTGACGAACAGCCTGGCCGGGCCGGTGCTGCGTGACGTCGCCGTACGTCGGTGCGGGCCGAAGGACTCGGTCGCCGAACTCGGTCGCGGTCGCTCGTCCACCACGACGTCGCCGTCGGTGGTGACGTCGCTCAGGTCGGTGACGCTCCGCGCCGTTGGTCGTTGCGGAGGCAGTCAGCCGGGTTGTTGCCGGGCTCGGCCTGCCAGCCGCTCCACTCGACGTCGCCGAAGGTGTAGGCGCCGGTGAACGTCGGACGTCGCCGTAGATGCCGCAGCGTCGAAGGGCTCGAGCGCCGGTCGCGGTGAACGCCGGGTCGCCGACGCGTACTTGATGAGGTTCCAGCCGGTCCACTGGCCGGTCTTGCGCGCCTTGGCGTCGATGGTCGGCGGCCAGGCTGCCGTTCAGCGATGCCGTCGCGGGTGCCGGTGCGGCTCACCGGTCGCGGCTGCCGGTGCTTGACTGCCGTCGCGGGTGCCGTCGGCCTCGAACACGCGTCGGGTTCTTGATGCCGCCCACGGTCACGGTGCAGGACAGCACGCGGTGTGCGCGTCTGCGTGGCGTGCTCGGTGACGACCTGCGAGGCGTCTCGACGTGAGCGACCTGCGTGGCGCCCTGCGTGGACGGAGAAGGTGAACGCCTGCTCGTTCGCGTCGATGATCGTCCTGGATCTTGGCGTTGTTCCAGCCGAACGCCGACTGGACCTCGCCCTTGCCGACGAAGCCGGTGCCGTCGGCGTTGAGGGTGGCGGCGCTGGCGCCGGTTGCGGTGGCGATCAGGGCTGCGGCCGCGATTGCGGCGCTGGCGCCGATCTTGGTGGCGGTCTTGGTGTGTTGCATGTGTGGTCCTGCTTTCTAGGTTTAGGAGCGATGTCAAGCTTCCCCCGTGCATCTGACTCCGGAGGGGACTCTATCAGTGAGCTATGGGACTCACAAAATGATCCCTAGCAGGCTGCTCTGGCTCGACTCTGTTATGATCCGGACCATGCCACGACCCTATGGAGACCCGGTAGAGATCATCACCGCGGCCGTCCCCGCCCAGTCCCCATTCATCCCCACGGACGCCAAGATCGTGGTCGGGGCGGTCGCTCCGGCCTCCCCTGATCCGATCCCGATCGTGTTGCTACCCGGCTTCGAGTACCGAATGATCGAATGGCGGCACCCGACCACCCACCAGATCCACTGGCGACTCGAGCGGAGAAAGGCCACCCAGCACTCCGTAGACGACGAGTAAGCGTCCAACCAGGACGGCTCGCTACGGTCGCCGCTTGGGTCGATCCACGTCGAGTGAGCGGTCCCAGTTGTGGCTCAGTTGTGTTCGTGCAATGGGGCCAGCCTCGCCTCGACGGCGTCCGTCGGGACCGAGGAAGGCCCCCCTCTCGCACCCGCCGAACATCGGGACACCGACTTGGAAAGCGGGCGCCGATTGACGAGGACCGCCTGTGCTCCCAACGTGCCCCCGGATCAGCAGCGGCGTGCACGGCGTTCATCACATGCACGGAGTGCATCGGCTGGGTCTCAGGAGCTCCCTCGTCGACATTCCTTCGCAATGAGAAGGTCAGGGGTTCGAATCCCCTTAGCTCCACTCTCACCCACCGGTTATCGGATGCGGTCGACCGTCTGCTCAGCAAAATCAGCCAACGCCTGCAGCCGATATGGCGGAGTGCCACAGTGAGGTCATGAGACTCCTCGCGCTGATCACGACGACCGCACTCGTGTTGGCCGGGTGCTCGGCCCCTGCCGCCGCCCCATCCCCTGCCCCCGCCTCGCTGAAAGAGTCGTGCGACAAGCTGACGCCGCTGTCGGCCGACTATGGGCAGGCCGCTCCTGACAGGCAGCGTTTCGGCACGTATCTACCGAAGTTCCAGGCGGTGAGTGATGCGGGGGATCAGGCCACCAAGGACGCGATGGCCCCGCTGCTGGCGGCCCTGAGCAATGGTGCGACCGGTGACGGCTCGGCCCTGAAGCAGATGACCGGAGCGATGTTGACCCTCGTTGTGAAATGCAAGGCGGCGGGGTCCACCTTCGGATCCTGAGCGGGAGGCGGGCGCGCTCTTGCGCCGTCTACAAACAAGGTGTGAATCCGCCTACCGAAGTCGGTACACAAACTCACACCATGTTTCAGACACCTGGAATACAGGTCGGTCAGCGTCGGCACAAAGGGCACGATGCCGAGCGGCATGCCGGCCTGTTCGGGCGTCCGGTGGCGCTTGCGGCCGTTGCACGGCTCGCAGGCCGCCGCCAGGTTCAGCCAGGTGGTCGGGCTACCATGGCTCCTCGGCCCACGTGATCCCTGGTGGAGGCCGGTATCACCGCACCTTTAGTTCTGCGATCAGGGCGGCGTAGGTGCCTTCCAGGTCGCCGGGAATGGTGGTCACGAAGCCGGCGTCGGATCGTGTGGAGGCGTGGGCCTGCAACTGGTCGTACATGCCGCCGAGGAACTCACGGCCGCCCAGACCAGCCACGATGCTGCGGTTGTGGGCTGCCCATTCGGTGTCGTCCTGACGTTGGTCGAAGCGGTCCAGCGCCGCGGCCCGCTCGTCCATCAGGACGATCTCGCGCAGCTCGGCACCCTGCGCTACCACGACGGCGTCGAAGGCGGCGGCGGCCTCCGCTCGCGCGACGTACTGGGGCACGATCACGTCGTTGCCGCCCGCCAGGTGGGTTGCGGCCATGGCCAGTGCAAGGGGGCGCAGGAAGTCGTGCACCCGTCCGCCGAGTTCGCGCCAACCGCCAATGAAGGTGTGCAGGGCGTCGATGTCGAGGTTGAGGGTGCCGGTGTGGCGCTCTGCGTACATCGCCGCCAGGGTGGACTTTCCGATGCCGGGAGGCCCGTTCAGCAGGATCAGGATCGTCACGCGCAGACGCTAGCAGCACCGTTCTCGAGATCGGTCTCGCGGCGGGTACGTCCTCACTTTGGGTCGTGGGTCAGTCGGCGGCTGGGTGTCAGTGGCCACCGTTCGCGCCATCCGCCCCCTTGGTCAGAGGAGTCCGCCCTTCGCCTGACGGACGAATCGCACGCTGGTTCCCGGTGCCAACTGGCCGGCCAAGTCGAGCGCGGACGAATGCAGCACCGCGATCACGGGATACCCGCCGGTGACCGGATGGTCGGCCAGGAACAGCACCGGCTGACCGTCGGACGGTATTTGCAATGCACCCCTGACTACGCCTTCACTCAGCAGTTCGCCTTCGACGGCGCGCTGCAGGGCACGCTCGCCGTGCAGTCGCAGCCCGACCCGATCCGACTGCGGGGTCACCGTCCACTGCTGCGCGAAGAGTATTTCGAGAGCGTCCGGCGTGAACCAGTCGTCGCGCGGGCCAACCAGCACCGGCAGTTCGACCGGCTCGGACGTGAGCCGCCCGGGCCAGGGTTGGGGACCGTCGACAGCAGCGAGCCGTGCCCCGGACGCCACCGGGAGCACGGTGCCCGTCGTCAGCGCCGCCGGACCGATCTTCGCCATGGTGTCGGTGGAGCGGCTACCCAAAACAGCGGGCAGGTCGAGCCCGCCCCGAACGGCCAGGTAGCCGCGCGCCCCCAGGATGGGCGCCAGGCTCAGGGTGTCTGCCTCATGCAGTGCGATCGGACGTTGATCGATGATCGAGATGACTTCGCCGGCGGCGGTGGTGAGCTGCAGGTCCAGAAGTTCACCGGCCACGGCGACGATCACGTCGCCGAGAGCACGCACCGCACCACCGAAGCTGAACTCGATCACCGTCGCGTCGGAGGGGTTGCCGACCAGCCGGTTGGCCGTGTGCAGCGATCGGACGTCGAGCGCACCGGACCTGGCCACTCCCATGGCCCCCAGGCCGGGACGGCCCTCGTCCTGGATCAGGGCCAACGCGCCGGGGTTGATGATCTGAAGTGCCGGCAGCCGTGCGTTGGGGGTCTCGACACGCTCGACCGGGCGCGGTCTCGACACGCTCGACCGGCGGTTGCGCGGTTTCGACTAGATCGACCGGCGGGGGCGCGGTTTCGACAGGCGCGTCCGTCAGGTGGACGAATCGCACGCGGTCACCCGGTTGGAGGGTTGCCGGAGGATCGTGGTCGAGGTTCCACATCGGCAAAGGGGTGTGTCCGATGATCTGCCATCCACCAGGGCTTTCACGCGGGTACACGCCCGAGAAGGTGCCCGCCAGCCCGACCGCACCGGCCGGAATCCGGGTGCGGGGCGAACTGCGCCGGGGTACGTCCAGCACCGGATCGCCGCCGGTCAGGTAGGCGAACCCCGGAGCAAAGCCGCCGAACGCCACCCGGTAGTCGCTGCCGGTGTGCCGCTCGATCACCTCGGCCTCGCTGATGCCCAGCAGGGCGGCCACCGCGGGCAGGTCCTCGCCGTCGTATCGGACGGCGATCTGCACGGTGCGGCCGTCCGGGGACACCCCGTCGGCCAGTTCCAAGCCACGGATCCACTCAATCAGTGACTCCGCCGGCACCACCAATGGGTCGAAGTGCACCAGCACGGTGCGCGCCGCGGGAACGAGTTCGCGCACGCCTGGCAACGCCGCCGCCGACAGTGCATCGAACATGCCCAGCGCGCCCGCCAGGCCGGGCAGTTCCACCAACAGGGCGCGATCACCCGCCGGCAGCACGCGTACTGGAGGTGTGCTCAACGCTCAGCCTTCGGCGACGTGGCCAACCCGGCGAAGCCGGGCACGATCACGTCCGACCCTTCGTCGGCGAGGGCCCATCGGCGAAGGCGCGGATCGTGACCCCGGCAGCCAGGAGTCGATCGCGCAGCGCGGTCGCGACCGTAACGGCGCCCTCGGTGTCGCCGTGCACGCAGACCGAATCGGCGTTGAGTTCGATCTCGGACCCGTCGGCGGCGGTGATCCGTCCGGTGCGCACCAGACCAAGGATCCTCTCGGCGATCAGGGCGGGGTCGTGCAGGACGGCACCGGGTTCGGCGCGCGGGACCAGCCGTCCTTCGGGGGTGTAGGCACGATCGGCGAACGCCTCGGTCGCCGTGCTCAGACCCGCCGCCGCCGCGACTGCGAGCACCACCGACCCGGGCGGGCCGAGCAGCACCAGGTCAGGATCGAGGTCGATGATCGCGTCCACCACCGCACTCGCCTGCCGCTCGTCGTGAACGATCCGGTTGTACAGCGCGCCGTGCGGCTTCACGTAGCGGACGGTCGTGCCCACCGAGGCTGCCAGCGCCCGCAGCGCCCCGATCTGATAGATGGTTTCCGCCGCCAGATCGTCGCTGGCCACGTCCAGATCGCGGCGGCCGAAGCCGGCCAGGTCGCGGTAGCCGACGTGCGCGCCGACGCTCACCCCGTTGGCCGCCGCTGCCTGCAACGTCTGCCGAATGCCGCGCGGGTCGCCGGCGTGGTACCCGCACGCGATGTTGGCGCTCGAGACCACGGTGAGCATCGCCGCGTCGTCGCCCAGGGTCCAGCGTCCGAAACTCTCGCCGACGTCACTGTTCAGGTCGATCGTGGCCATCGGGTCTCCTCTCGCACCCAAGAGTGCCGGTCGTGCTCCAGTCTGGCCACACGCTCCCCAAACCCGAACAGCGCCGGCGGACGGACGAGCTCAGCCCGCGGTCGCCAGCGCCATGGACGCGGCCCGGCGACCATCGGCGATGCATTGCGCGATACCGGTGCCATTGAACGCCGAACCGGCCAGGTGCCACCCCGGCACGGCCGCCAAGGCGCTGGTGGCAGCGGCCACCCGAGCGCGATGTCCGACGGCGTACAGCGGCATCGACCAGCGGCTCACCGTTCGATGCACGGGCTCGCCGACGACCCCGAGCACGCGACGCAACTGGACGCCGACAGTGGCCGCCAGGGAGGCGTCCGGCAGTGGGGCCTGCGCGACCCGTCGCGCGATCACGGCCCGGATCAGCACGACGTCGTCCGGTGCCCGCCCGGCCCATTTCGCCGAACTCAGCGTCACCCTGCGGACCGCTCCCGGCTGGTTCTCGACCCACTCGTGGAAGCCGGGGGGCTCCGGGAACGCGTCCACCGGGTAGGCGAGGGTGACCACAGCGGTGGGCGCCGACTGCAGGGCCGCCAGCGCCGCGCCGGCAGCGGGGGCATGCGGTGCCAGCAGTCGCGCAGACGACGTCGCTGCGCCGGCGAGCACGATTGCGTCGACCGGGTACGTGCTGCCGTCCGACAGAGCCACCCGGCTGCAGGTCGGGTGCCGGCCGATCCCCAGCGCGGCGACCCCGGTGCGCACCTCGGCGCCGGCCGCGGCAAGCTGTTCCGCCAGGGCGTGGACGAGGGAACCGAGCCCCTCGCGCAGGCTGACGAAGGGCACCGTTGCGCCGGCCGCGGTACTCGGCCGCTCGTGCCTGGCCGCGATCAGCAGGCTTCGGTACTCGCCTTCCTGCCCGCGCAACGCCGGCAGCACGGCGTCCAGGCTGAGCTCGTCGAGGCTGCCGCCGTAGCCGCCTCCCACCACCGGATCGACCAGCTTGCGGACGACGCCCTCGCCCAGCCGGGCGCGCAGGAACGGGCCGATCGCGGCGTCGCCGGCTTCGAGCCGGCGCGGCTGCAGCAGGTCGGCGGCGGCCCGCAGCTTGTCCAGCGGCGACAGGATCGGGGTCGTCGCCAGTTGGCCGAGTTCGGTCGGCAACACCGGGCCGAAGCCCACCGGAACCGGCCGGAGACGTCCGCCGGACCGGACGAACGCCCGCTCCCCGGCGACCGGGGAGGGATGGATCACCTGCCCGCCCAGGCCCAGTTCGTCGACCAGTCGGCGAGCGTCGTCCGGATGCTTGTCGAACGAGTCCGGGCCGTTCTCGATCAGCAGCCCGTCGGTCCGTTGGGTGTGCACCGCCCCGCCGAGCCGGTGGTCGGCCTCGACCAGCAGCACGTCCGCACCGCTGCGGACGCCCTGCCACGCGGCAGCCAGTCCGGTGATGCCGCCGCCGATCACCAGCAGCCGGGTCATCGCCCGTCCGAACGGTCGTTCAGGGGGTGCCTCAGCGGGTCGCCGTGGAACATCTGCAAAGCCTTCTCTCGCGATCTGACCCGATCGAACCTAACAGGGCACGGGTCGGCTCGTGGCCGATCGGGCCAGGTCGGTCAAGGCCGGCCACGTCCCCCAGTGCGGCTCAACCCACCCATGCCGACTCAGCCAACGACGCCGTCGGGGCTTGTGGATGCAGCCTGGACGACTCTGGTCACTAGGCTGCCCGCATGGTGCAGCGCTACGTCACCGGCAGCACCGGGATCGTCGTCGCGGTGCCGCAGGCCGAGCGAGCGGTGGCGGACGTCCGGGCCCGCTACGACCCGGCGGTCGGTTACGGTGTGCCCGCCCACGTCACCGTGCTGTTCCCCTGGCTGCCGGTCGGGTCCATCGGCGAGGCCGACCTGGACGGGCTGCGCGTCCTGGCCGCCGCGACCCCGGCCTTCGATGCGGAACTGGTCACGGTCGGTCGGTTCCCCAAGGTGGCCTGGCTGGCTCCGGCTCCGTCCGAGGCGTTCGCCGCCCTGACCCGGACGGCGTGGACGCGCTGGCCGCAGTGCCCTCCCTATGGGGGCCTCTTCGACGAGCCGGTCCCGCACCTGACGATCGCCGACGGGCAGCCGGACCAGGTGCTCGATGCGGTGTCGGCCATGGTCGCGCCGCGGCTGCCGATCGTGTTCCGCGTCGACGCACTGACCGTGCTGGCTTTCGACGGCGTCCAGTGGCGCCAGGAGGCGCGGTTCCCGCTCGCATCCGTTCCTGAGCCCGGAGGGTAAACCGCCGCGGATGTGCCGGTCGGCATGGAAGGTCTGGAATATCCCCGCCGGGCAGGTGTTGGGCACGTCATGACAACAATCGGAATCATCGGCGCCGGACACATCGGCGGGCAGGTCGCCCGTGCCGTCACCGGCCTCGGCTATGACGTGGTGATCGCCAACTCGCGGAATCCGGAGACCCTGGCCGACCTGGTCGCCGAACTCGGCCCGACCGCCCGGGCCGGGACGGCGGCGCAGGCCGCCGCGGCTGCGGACATCGCCGTCGTCACCGTTCCCCTCAAGGCGTACCGGGAGGTGCCCGTCGAACCGCTGGAGGGCAAGGTCGTTCTCGACACGAACAACTACTACTGGGAGCGCGACGGCCACATCGCGGCACTCGACAGCGGCGAGGCGACGGTGAGCGGCCTGCTGCAGGAGCACCTGCCGACGTCCAAGGTGGCGAAGGCGTTCAACCACATCACGGCCAAGGACATCACCACCGACGGCTACCCGTCCGGCGACCCGCAGCGCCGGGCCCTGGCCACTGCGAGCGACCACCCGGAGGCCGTCGAGTTCGTCACCGCGTTGTACGACCAGCTCGGCTTCGACACCGTCGACATCGGTCCGCTGAGCGAATCGTGGCGCGTGGAACGCGATCGTCCCGCCTATGTCGTCCGGCAGAACCGCGACGAACTTCTGGACAACCTCGCGAAGGCGCCGCGGACGATCTGAGCCGTCGCTGCGCCGGCGGTTCGCGGGATTGCGTCCGATTTCAACCCGGGTCAGCCCGGCCGAGGCTGGACGGGCCCGGGATCGGACGTGAGCTCACGACTCCGGGCCGCGGACCCACGGTGGCCACCACGATTCCCGGACGCTCCGGGCTGGGCCGGTCCATCTCCATCAGCGCGCGGCCGGCGTCCGCCAGATCGATCACCGCACCGACCAGACGGTGCGGCTGCAGGCGTCCCTGGGCGATCAGGTCGAGCATCGCCGGGTACTCGACGGCGGCCATGCCGTGAGACCCGATCACCTGCAGTTCCCGTCCGACCACCTCATCCCACGGCAGCGGGGTGGCCAGGGCGTCGGCCAGCATCAGGCCGACCTGCACATGCCGGCCGCGCCGCCGCAGGCTGCGGATCGCGTTGGTCGCGGTCGCCGATGAACCCAGCGCGTCGACTGCGACGTGCGCTCCGCCACCGGTGGCATCCAGCACCGCCTCGACCGGGTCGGTGCCCTGCACGGTGACCTCGGCCCCCAGCTCGGACGCCCGCTCGAGCGCGGCCGCGGACACGTCGACTGCCAGCACCCTGGCTCCCAGGGCCGACGCGATCATCACGGTGGACAGGCCGACACCGCCGCAGCCGTGGACGGCGATCCACTCACCCGACGCCACCTTCGCCTGCGCGGTGAGGGCGTGGAAAGCGGTCGCGAAGCGACAGCCCAGCGAGGCGGCGGTGACGAAATCGACGCCGGCCGGTAATCGCACCAGGTTGAAGTCGGCGTTCCCGATCGCGACCTGTTCGGCGTAGGAGCCCGGGTCGGTGAAGCCGGGCTGGCGTTGATCGGGACAGACCTGCGCCTGCCCGCCGTGGCACCACGCGCAGCGTCCGCAGCCGATAACGAAGGGCACCGTCACCCGGTCGCCCACGTCGAAGGCCGTGACGGCGGGGCCGACCGCGGAGACGACGCCGGCGAACTCGTGGCCCGGTATCTGGGGCAGCGGCACCGGATCGTGCCCGCGCCACGCGTGCCAGTCCGATCGGCAGATGCCGGTGGCGCGGACGTCCACGATCACCCCGTCGTGCGGGCAGGCCGGGGCGGGTGCGTCGACGAGCCGGATCGGCGCCCCGACCGCGTCGTACTGCTGAGCCAGCATGGGCCAGATGCTATCCGCCGGCCGCAGGTGTGCGGTCACCCGGCTGGACGGGCGGTCAATCGGCGCAGCGGGGTGCGACCCGGTTGACCGCGATCAGCTCCTCCCGGGTGATCGGCAACTGGTACTTGGCGGCGATAGCGGTGAATCGGCTCGTCAGCAGGCATTTGCCGGACGTCGGCTCGGGCAGCCACGCCGCCGGTGTGCGGCCACCCTTGGACAGGTTCGCCGCCGCAGAGGTGACCACCAGGTTGTCGGGGTCGTTGGCGAAGTTTCGGCGCTGATCGGGCGTCCAGCCGGCCGCGCCACGGTTCCAGGCGACGGCGAGCGCGAACACGTGGTCGACCTGCACTTGGTAGGCCCGCGACTTCTCGAAGTGGATCCGGTTACCGGTGTACGGGTCGACGAAGTCGCCCGAGAGCACCACGCAGTCGTGGGTGTTCGGCCGGTGGGTGATGTTGGTCAAGCTCTGGTTGAGCATGTCGTTGCGGGTGTCGCAGCCGTTGTGCCCCAACCGCACCGAGACGTCGTCGCTCCAGGCCGGTCCGTACACGCAGGCCTGCCCGGCGCCGCAGCCCCGCTCGTAGCCGGGCACCGGCGGCGGCTCGTCCTCGACCACGATCACTCCGGGCAGAGGAGCGGTCCACGCCGTCCAGGCGCGCCACGCGATCAGGCCGCCCACGGCCAGCCCCGCCACCAGCAGCACGACGAGCAGCCAGCCCCACCACCTGAGGCGCCGGGGCCGAGCCGCACGCCCACTGCGCAGGTGCCTCGGCCAAGGCTGCCTCGGCGCCGTCCCCCACATGTGCGCAACGGTACGGGTTCCCGCCGACATACCGGCGGCCGGCGTCCACGTCCGGGCCGGATGGTGTCCCAGCCGTTCAGCGGCACCGGCGGACGTATTAGAGTCGAGGTGCCGGGTCGGCAGCGTCGCCGGCTCGGTCGCAGGACGCGGCCTCAGTCGTTGCAGTCGGCGCAGGTGCCGAAGAACTCGACCTCGTGATCGATCTCGGCGAACCCGTACTCACCGGCGATCCGGCGGGTGGTCTCCTCCAGTCCGGGCAGGCTGATCTCGACCGTGCGTCCACAGCTGCGGCAGACCAGGTGGTGGTGATGGCCGGGGGTACAGGTGCGGTAGGCGATCTGGCCGTCCGGGATGCGGATGGTGTCGAGTTCGCCGCCTGCGGCCATCGCCTGCAACGCCCGGTAGACGGTGGCCAGGCCCACCTTCGAGCCGTCCCGGCGCATCCGGTCGTGCACGTCCTGGCTGGTGGCGAACCCGGTGCCGGACGCGATCGCGTCACGGATTTCCGCCCGCTGCCGCGTGTTGCGGGGAGTGCGTTCAGTGCTCGTCATAGTGGCCCTCGTGGGCGGCGTGCCGGTGGCCGTCATGGATGTAGTCGACGTGGCCGCCGTGCTGCACGGCCAGATGGCCGCAGCCCTCGGCGTGCTGGTGGTGGTGCTCCTCCTCGGTGACCTCGTGCGACAGCGGCGGGGTGGTGTCCACCAGTTCGACCGCGGGAACCTGCCGCCGGGTCAGCAGCAGCGAGATTGGCCAGCTGAGCGCGAACAGCCCGATCGCGATCACCACGATCAGGGCGCCCGGCGCGGTGTCGAACTCGTAGGAACCGATCGTCCCGCTCACCGCGGCCAGCACACCCAGGCCCATCGCAACCAGCATCGAGCGGCGGAAGCCGATCACCAGGTGGTTGGACGTCGCCACCGGCACCACCATCAGGGCGCTGACCAGCAGCAGCCCGACCGTGCGCATCGAGACGGTGACGGTGATCGCTGCCAGGGCGACCACCAACACGTTGTAGAACCGCACCGGCAGCCCGATGGTACGGGCGAAGGGCTCGTCGGCGCTGACCGCGAACAGTTGCGGCAGCAGTCCCAGGCAGACCAGCAGGACAATCGCGCCGAGGGCGCCGATGATCCACAGCTCGCCAGCGGTGATGGTCAGCAGCGAGCCGAAGAGGTAGGCCGAGAGCGTGCCGGTGCCCTGCCCGGCCAGGCCCGCCAGCAGCAGGCCGCCGGACAGCCCGCCGTAGAACAGGATGGCCAGCCCGACGTCGCCCGACGTACGTCCCAACTCGCGGAGAAGTTCGATGGCGATGGCCCCGATCACGCACACCGCGACGGCCAGCGGCAGCGGAGCCGCGCCGGTCAGGAACGCCAATCCGACGCCGGCGACGGCCAGGTGACCCAGGCCGTCGCCCAGCAGGCTGAGCCGGCGCTGCACCAGGTAGGTGCCGATGGCCGGGGCCGTGAGGCCGGTGATCAGCGCGGCCAGCAGCGCCCGCTGCATGAACTCCAGCGTCAGCCAGTCCATTCGGATCCCTCCAACCCGGTGTGATGCGTGTGCGTGTGGGGGATCTCGTGGGTCTCGTGACCTCCGGTGCGGTTGAGGAAGGGGCCGTCGCCGGCCACCCGTCCGTCGGTCAGGGTGATCGCCCGGTCGATCAGCGGCTCCAGCGGCCCCGGTTCGTGCAGCACCATCACCACGGTGCGGCCCTGGCTGCGTAGCCGTTCGACCACGGTCGCCAGGATCCCCTGGGTGAGCTGGTCCACCCCCGCCAGCGGCTCGTCCCAGACCATCAGGTCTGCCTCGCCCGCCAATGCCCGGGCGATCAGCACCCGCTGCTGCTGTCCGCCGGACATGCGGACGAAGGGCTGGCCCGCCCGATCGTCCATGCCGACTTGCGCCAATGCTGCGGTGACCGCCCTGCGGTCTGCTGAACTGGTCGGCCACAAGGGACGACGCAGGCCGAGCCGACCGGTGGCAACCACCTCGCGGGCAGTCGCCTGCTGCACCAGGATCGAACTGCGCTGGGGCACGTAGCCGATCCGCCGCCAGTCACGGAAGTGGCCCAACTCGGCGCCGAAGAGCCGGATGGTGCCGCGGTGCGGAACCAGTCCGAGCATGGCGCGCATCAGGGTGGTCTTGCCCGAGCCGTTGTTGCCGGTGACGGCGACCACCTCGCCCGCGGCGATCGCGAAGCTCGCCCGGCGCACGATCGGCACCCCGCCGATGACGACGTCGACATCGTTCGCCTCGATGGCTGCAGAGGTGCTCATGAGCATCCGTTCGCCTTGCGCAACGCGGTCAGGTTCGACCGCATCACCTCGAGGTAGTTGCCGCCACGGGACTCGGCGGTGAGCCCCTCCAGCGGATCGAGGACGTCCGTGACGAGGCCGAGGTCGCCCGCGACGGACTGCGCCACCGCCGGTGAGACCAGGGTCTCGAAGAAGATCGTCGTCACGCCGTGCTCGCGGGCGATCTGCTGCACCTCGGCGATCCGGGCCGCGGACGGTTCGGTGTCGGGTTCGACGCCGCGGATGCCGACCTGCTGCAGCCCGTACCGCTCGGCGAGGTAGCCGAAGGCCTCGTGCGAGGTGATGAACACCTGCCGCTGGCAGCCCTTCAGGCCCTCGCGGTAGTCGGCGTCCAGGGCCTTCAGGTCGCTGATCAGGCTGGTGGCATTGGCCTGGAACGTCGAGGCTGCGGACGGGTCGGCGGCCGCCAGGGCGTCGCGGACGTGCTCGGCGATGGTCACCATGTTCGTCGGGGCCAGCCAGGTGTGCGGGTCGAGTGCACCCTCGGCGCTGCGCTCGTGAGCGTCCTGCTCAGCCGCGGGACGCAGGGTGAGGAAGCTGGCCGTGTCGACCGACCGCTTGGGCGGGACGGTCTGGATGCCGGCGTCCACGGCGGGCTGGAAGCCGCTCTGGTAGATCACCAGATCGGCCTCACCCAGCCCGGCGACCTGCTTGGGCGACAACTCCAGATCGTGCGGTTCTGCCCCCGGCGGGGTCAGATCGGTCACGCTGACGAGGCTGCCACCGACACGTTCGGCGATGAACTGGAACGGGTAGATGGCAGCGGTGATCGTGAGGGTGCCGCTGGGGGCGGCGGGGGTCGCCGCGCCGCAACCGGTCACCGGCACCAGGCTCAGCGTCGAGACCGCGAGCACCAGCACCCTCCAAAGCATCATGACAATCATTCTCAACTAGACACGGGGGCAAGTCAATCCGGTCCCCACGCTGGGTCGAGCGTGTCGAGACCCAGATCGGTCTTGACACGCTCGACCAGCGGCAGGTCTCGACAGGCTCGCCAACGGCTCAACCGGCTGTCACTTGGCGGTGGCGTCCTCCGTCGTCACGTCCCCCGGCTCGGCATGGCCCTGCACGATGTTGGGCAAAGTGTTGGTGACCGGCGCGGCGGTGCGACCGCCACGCTTGAGCTGCAGCTGCACAGCCGACGCCAACCTGGTCAGGGACCAGTTGATGAGGATGAACAGGGTTGCGGCAACCAGGTAGGCCGGCACGGTGTTGGCGAACGCCGAGCCGAGCGTCTTCGACCAGGTGAGCAGTTCGAGGTAGGTGATCGTGTAGCCCAGTGCGGAGTCCTTCACGACGACGACCAGTTGCCCGATCAGGGCGGGCAGCATGGCCACCAGCGCCTGCGGCAACTGGATCGATCGCAATGTCTGGCCGGATGTCAGGCCGATCGACAGCCCAGCCTCCGACTGACCCTTCGGCAGGGAGTACACCCCTGATCGAACCAGCTCCGCAATCACCGCGCCGTTGTAAAGGGTGAGCGCCACCACGACCGCCAGGAGCGGGTTGATGTCGTTGCGGAACCAGCGCAGTAACTGGAGGGCGTTGAACAGGAAGATCATCATGATCAGCACCGGCACGGCTCGGAAGAACTCGACCAGGACGCCGCAGATCGTGCGCGACAAGCGGTTGTGCGACAGGCGTCCGACGCCCAGGAGTAGGCCGAGAATGCCCGCCAGGATCACCGAGAGCACCGCGGCGATTGCGGTGCCGATCAGGCCGGGGATCAGGTAGTTCACCCAAGCGCTGGGGGTCAGGAACGGGGCCCACTTGGCCGGGTCCAACTGGCCCTTGACGCCGAGCTGCCACAGCACCAGGCCGATCACGGCGGCGATGATCACCGATCCGACGATGGTCAGAATGCGGTGCCGCTGCCTGGCCCGGGGGCCGGGGGCGTCGAAGAGTACGGCTTGCGCGCTCACCGCTTCACCGCCAGCCGTTGCGACAGGTGGGTGAACCAGATGCCCAGCGGCAGCGTCAGAATGACGAACCCGATCGCGAAGAGGCCGAACACCACCAGGCTGCCCGTCTCGTTCTCGATGATCGTCGCCATCAGGTTCGCCGCCTCGGGCACGCCGATCACGGCGGCCACCGTGGTGTTCTTGACCAGCGCGATCATGGTCGAACCCAGGGGTGCGATCGACCCCCGGAACGCCTGCGGCAGCAACACCTCGGTGAGCGACTGCTGAAAGGTCAGTCCGATCGATCGGGCGGCTTCGGCCTGGCCCGCCGGAATGGTGTTGACGCCGCTGCGCAGCGCTTCGCAGATGAAGGCCGCGTGATAGATGCTGAGCACGATCACCGCCCAGATGAAGGCGTTGGTCTTTGCGTCGTTCGACCAACTCAGGCCCAGAATGAAGCTGACGCCGAGAATGCTCATCACCATCAACACCGTCAGCGGGGTGTTGCGCACAATGTTGACGTAGCTGGTGCCGATCAACTGCAGCACCCGGACGGGGGAGACCCGGCAGATCGCCACCATGGTGCCGATGATCAGCGCCCCCAGCGCCGACAGCACGGCGAGTTCGATGGTGACCAGGAATCCGGCCCAGATGTTGTACTTCGCGAGAATGTCACCCATCGGGTCACCTCCCTTCTACTGGCCTGAGGGTGCCGCCCGGGTGGGCGGCACCCTCGATCGGATGGGTCAGGAGCAGGCGGCGGGAGTCGGCGGGTTGCCGGGGCCCGGCTTGAAGTCGGCCGGGCCGAGGTTGGCGTCGACCGCCTTCTGCCAACTGCCGTCCGAGATCAGCGACTTGATCGCGTCGGTGACCTTGTTGCACAGGTCGGTGTTGCCCTTCATCAGCCCGACGCCGTAGTTCTCGGTGCTGAACGGCTGGCCGATCAGCTTCAGCTTGCCCTTGTACTCAGGCTGTGCGGCGTAGCCGGCGAGAATGGTGTTGTCGGTGGTGAGCGCATCGATCGTGCCGGCGGCAAGGGCGGCGACACATTCGGAGTAGGTGCCGAACTCCTGCAGGTTGACGTTCGGGACCTTGTCCTTGATCTTCTGGGCCGAGGTCGAACCGGTCACCGAGCAGAGCTTCTTGTTGGCCAGCGAGTCCACGCTGGTGATGGAGCTGTCGTCGGCCCGGACGAGCAGGTCCTGACCGGCGATGAAGTACGGCCCGGCGAAGCTGACCTTCTCTTTTCGGGCGTCGGTGATCGAATAGGTGGCGACCACCAGGTCGACCTGGCCACTGGAGATCAGGGTCTCGCGCTGGGCGGACGGTGCCTGGATCCAGGTGATCTTCTCAGGGGTGGTGCCGAGCTTGCCGGCGATGTAGGTGGCGACGTCCACGTCCAGGCCGGTGTACTTGTCGCCCTCCTTGAGGCCGAGGCCCGGCTGGTCGAACTTGATCCCGATCTTGAGCGCCTGCAGGTTGGTGCTGCTACCGCCGGCGCAGGCCGACATCGACAGGGCGAGAGTTGCCGCTGCGAGGGCGGCGCCGATCTTCAACTTCAGGGACATGGGCGAGCTCCTTGTTGGTGTAGGTGCATTCAGTTGTCGGTCAGTGGGTCAGGATCTTGGACAAGAAGTCCTTCGCCCGAGAGGACGTGGGGTTCGCGAAGAACTCGTTGGGCGTGTTGGTTTCGACGATCTGGCCTTCGGCGAGGAATACCACCTTGTCGGCAGCCTTGCGGGCGAACCCCATCTCGTGGGTGACGACGATCATGGTCATCCCCTCTTTGGCCAGCCCCACCATCACGTCCAGCACCTCGTTCACCATTTCCGGGTCGAGGGCGGAAGTGGGCTCGTCGAACAGCATCACCTTCGGGTTCATCGCCAGTGAACGAGCGATCGCCACCCGCTGCTGCTGGCCGCCGGAGAGCTGAGCCGGGTACTTCTCGGCCTGGGCCTGGACGCCGACCCGGGTGAGGATCTCCATGGCCTGCTTCTCCGCCGCCGCCTTGGGCGTCTTGCGCACCTTGATCGGCCCGAGGGTGACGTTCTCGAGGATCGTCTTGTGGGCGAACAGGTTGAACGACTGGAACACCATGCCGACATCGGCGCGCAGGTGGGCGAGCTCCTTGCCCTCATCGGGCAGAGTCTTTCCGTCGATCGTGATGGACCCCGACTCGTAGGTCTCGAGCCGATTGATCGTGCGGCAGAGGGTGGACTTGCCCGACCCGGACGGCCCGATCAGAATGACCACCTCACCCTTGTCGATCGAGAGATTGATGTCTTTCAGCACGTGCAAATCGCCGAAGTGCTTATTGACTGAATCGATCACTACAAGCGGCTCTGGCATGGCCGCACAGTATCGGCCAGTCCCGGGGGCCACAAGCAATTTCAGGTGCGCCGCCGGGATTGTCACTGTATCGACACCGAGTGCCGCGGGGTGTCGCGAGGCGGCATCAAAGCGGAGGAACCTGGTCGCGCTGGGTCGAGAGGTGGGCGAGTAGGTCCGGAGCTCGCGACACGATCCGTTGCATCTCCTGGCCGCCGTCGCAGGTGCGCAGTGCAATCACCACCGGCGGACCCGGTTCGACGATCTCGACCTCGCCGCCAGAGGCCTGCCAGCGGACCACTGCCAGCAGGTCGGCGGACGGTTCCTGGTTGCTGCTCACCGCACCATCATGCGCCGACTCACGGGCGCTGCACAGCGGCCGCCGCTGGGGTTGAATGGACGCCGTGCCCACCGTCGCCCTGATCACGTCCGAGTACGCACTGAGCAGTCCGATCGACGCGGACCGTGAGCTCGACCTGATCGTCGGGGCGTTGGCCGAGCGCGGGGTCGACGGGCGCGTGATCGACTGGCGCGATCCGTCCGCCGACTACTCCGGGCTCGACCTGGTGCTGATCAAGTCGCCGTGGGACTACGCCCCCAGGGCCGCCGAGTTCCTGGCCTGGCTGGCGAAGGCCGAAGCCCTCGCGCCCGTGCTCAACCACCCCGAACTGGTTCGCTGGAACCTCGACAAGACCTACCTGGCCGCCCTGGCGGCCCGCGGGGTGGCGGTCTGCCCGACCGAGTTCTGCGGGCGCATCGAGGACGTCCAGGCCGCCCTGGCCGCGGCCGCGGGGCAGGTGGTGCTGAAGCCGAGCGTGTCCGCCGCGTCCGCCGACACCGGATTGTTCGACCCCGACGATCGCGCGGCGATGCGGCTGGCTGAGCAGATCTTCGCCCAAGGCAAGGTGGTGATGGTGCAGCCGGCGATCCCGTCCGTGGCCACGGTGGGGGAGCGGTCGCTGATCCATTTCGACGCCGAATTCGTCCATGCGATAGTCAAAGGGCCGTTGCTCGCACTCGGAGGCGGACTGCTCGGCGGGGAATATCAGGAGACCATCACCGTCGCGGACGCGCCCGACGACGAACGTGAACTGGCCCGCTCGGCCCTGGCTTCGGTTGACTCGATCTTCGCCGGACGAGGACTTCCGGACGCTTGCCCGCCGCTGTACGCGCGGGTCGACATCGCTCGGGAGGCGAGCGGTCGCCCCGTGCTCATGGAGCTGGAGTTGTTCGAGCCCAGCTACTTTCTGGATCTGGTTCCCGGCGTGGAGCACCGGTTCGCGGACGCCGTGCTGGCACGCTTGCGGGCATGACTGCGGAACGCGATCTCGGCGGCTCGGTGCTGCAGGTGATCTTCAGCTTCTTTCTCGGCCTGGTCGTGACCGCGTTCATCGCCGTCGGCGTGAACACCTTCTATCCCGAGCCGCGCGGCGCCTACGAAGGCGACGCCTGGATGTCACACCGGCTGAACACATCGATCATCCTGCTGGTCTGCGCGACGCTGGTGATGCTGCTGTCGCTGGCGATCGCGAAGCTGGGGCCGGTGCTGGCCAACGGTGCCCTGCTGGGTGGGCTGTTCACGATGATCTACGCCGTCGGGATGGGGGTCTCGGCCGGTGGCCAATGGCAGCGGTTCCTGGTTCTCACCGTCGCCCTCGTGGTGACGGTTGGAGTCGGCTGGTGGAAGTTCTCGCGGGGCCGCGTCGACGTGGCCACCGCCGGCGTCCGGCCAGGTCGGTGTGCCCAGTGGCGCGGGCGCGTTGCCGGGCGATGCCGAGGCGCGGCTTGGAGCGGTTGAGGCGAAGCTGGACGCACTCGGCAAGGCCCTCAACGGCTGAGCCGTCGCCGAGCGGCGGCGGTTCCGTAGGGTGGGCCCATGACAGCCGCCACCACCATCGCCGCCCGCCTGCATCCGGAACTGATAGCCCTGCGGCGGGAGATCCACGGCGACCCCGAGCTGGGCAACCAACTGCCCCGCACACAGGCCCGCGTGCTGGCCGCGCTGAGCGGTCTGGATCTCGAGATCACCACCGGCGAGGCGTTGACCAGCGTCGTCGCGGTGCTGCGCGGACGGGCCGAGACCTCGGGGCCGCGTCCGGTGGTGCTGCTGCGCGGCGACATGGACGGCCTGCCGGTGCACGAGCAGACCGGGCAGTCCTTCGCCTCGACGACCGGCACCATGCACGCCTGCGGGCACGACCTGCACGTGGCAGGACTGATCGGGGCGGTGAAGATTCTGCACGAGTTGCGGGACGAGTTGCCCGGGGACGTGGTCTTCATGTTCCAGCCCGGCGAGGAAGGCCCCGGCGGTGCTGGGCCGATGATCGAGGAGGGCGTACTGGACGCGGCCGGACGACGGGTCGATGCCGCCTTCGGGCTGCATGTGATGTCGGCGAAGCATCCTTTCGGGGTGTGGGCAGGTCGTCCGGGAGTGTTCATGGCGGCGTCCGACCAGTGCTTCATCACGGTGCGCGGGCGCGGTGGGCACGGTTCGCAGCCCCATCTGGTGCAGGATCCGGTGCCGGTGGCCTGCGAGATCGCGATCGCCCTCCAGACCATGGTGACCCGGCAGTTCGACGCGTTCGACCCCGTGGTGGTCACGGTCGGCAAGATCGCTGCGGGCACCAAGGAGAACATCATTCCGGACGACGCCCAGCTCGACCTGACCGTCCGCACCTTCTCGGCGGCCAATCACGAGGTCGTGGCCGAGCGGATCGAGCGGCTGGCCAGGGGGATCGCCGAGGCGCACGGCATGACCGCGGCCGTGGACTACCAGGTGGGCTACCCGCTGACCGTCAACGACGAGACCGAGTACGGCCTGCTCACCGACACGGTGATCGACCTGTTCGGCGCGGACCGGTACGTGGAGGAACCCAATCCGGAGGCGGGCGCGGAGGACTTCAGCCTGGTCGGGCAGCAGGTGCCCAGTGCCTACATCTTCGTCTCGGCCTACCCCGGTGACGACTGGCGGACGGCGGCCACGAACCACTCGCCGCGGGCATTGTTCGACGACGACGTGCTGGCCGACTGCTCGGCGCTGCTCGCCGAGGTGGCCCTGCGCCGACTGCGCCGGGGTTGAGCGGACGGCACGCTCGACCATCGAGTGAGTGAGCTTGTCGAAATCGGGTCTCGACAAGGTCGACCCGCGGGCGGGCTCAGCCGGGCCTGACGCCGAGGGTGACGAAGACCTTGTCGGCTCTCTTGTCGGTCAGTTGCGCCGCGTAGCCGTCCGGGGTCGCGGACGCAGCGAACCGGACAGTGGACGGCAACAGCACCGGTTTGCTGAAGTCGACGCTCACCGAGTAGACGTCGGGCAGTCGGGCCTCCAGGGCCGCCAGCATCCGCGCATGGGTCCACATGCCGTGGGCGATGGTCCGTGGAAAACCGAACGCCTTGGCGGCCACCGGGTTGAGGTGGATCGGGTTCACGTCACCCGAGACCGCCGCGTAGCGCCGTCCGAGATCTGCGGGCAAGCGCCAGGAACCGCTGGTGGCCAGGTCGTGGGGCTGCTCGGGCTCGGGTTGCGGTACGGAATCGCCGGCGAGTGTCGCCGAGCGGTTCAGGTAGACCGAACGTCCCTGCCACACCAACTCCTCACCCACGAGCGCTTCGCCGACCAGGTCGACCAGCACCCCCCGGCGATGCGGACGCAGGTTCTCTGCCCGTGCCGTCAGCGTCAGGGCTTCGGTGATCAGCGCCGGACGGTGCTGCGTCATGGTGTTGCTGACGTGCACCATGCCGGCCGGTGCGAGCGGAAAGTCACTGGCCGTCATCAGGGTCAGCTGCAGCGGGAA
This sequence comes from uncultured Actinomycetota bacterium, assembly GCA_963697765.1. GTDB lineage: Bacteria > Actinomycetota > Actinomycetes > Propionibacteriales > Propionibacteriaceae > Micropruina. The sequence goes on along the minus strand of CAVOPC010000002.1, from coordinate 151,805 downwards.
CGTGAGCACGTGCAGCCAGGTGGGCGGCAGCCGATCGGTCAGCCCGAAGCCGCAGACGGCGTCATAGGCGGCCACGTCCGCGACCGTGCCGCGATGACCGGTGAGCCGGACGGCGCGGTCCGGCAGCCCCGCCGCCGCGGAGGGTCGCCGGGTCGGAGCCAGCGCCCGCAGGTAGAGGCCTGCGGCCGCGGGCATCGCGTCGAGTTCGATGACCTCGGGCATCAGCGGCCGACCAGCAACTGGCCGCAGACTCGCAACACCTGGCCGTTGATCGGCGTCTGGGGGTCGGCCAGAAAGACGATCGCCTCGGCCACATCCACCGGCCTGCCGCCCTGCAGCAGGCTGGACGAGCGCCGGAAGATCTCGCGGTCGATCACCGGAATGGACGCCGTCATGTCGGTCTCGATGAAGCCCGGTGCCACTGCGTTCACCACGATGTTGCGGTCGGCCACCACCGGAGCCAACGCGCGCACCATTCCCATCACGCCCGCCTTGGACGCGGCGTAGTTCGTCTGGCCCTTGTTGCCGGCCCAGCCGCTGGTGGAGGCGACGCCGATGATCCGCGAGCCGTCCGCCAGCCCACCCGGCCGGGACGGATCGAGCAGCACGTCGTTGATCCGCAGCTGCGCGGCCAGGTTCACCTGCAGGACAGACGCCCAGCGGGCATCGTCCAGGTTGACCAGCATCTTGTCGCGCAGGATCCCGGCGCAGTGCACCAGAGCGCCGATCCGAGCGTCCGCGCCGTAGCGGGACGCGACGTGCTCGGCGATCCGGGCGCCGGCGTCCGGCACCGTGATGTCGAGCTGCAGGGCGGTTCCGTGCAGTTCGTTGGCCACACCGGCCAACCCCTCGCCGGCGATCGGTACGTCGACCGCCACAACCCGGGCACCGCCGGCCGCGAAGCGCCGCGCGATCGCCGCTCCGATGCCGCGGGCCGCCCCGGTGACCACCACGATGCGGCCGTCGGCCGCGACCTGGTTGTGGGCTCCCTCGGCGAGCACCAGGGGTTGCCCGTCGACGTAGGCGGACCGTCCGGAGAGCAGGAAGTGCAGGACCGCCCCCAACTCGTCCGCGGTGGTCGCGTCTGCGAGCTGAACCAGGTTGCTGGTGGCACCGGCCCGCAGTTCCTTGCCGACGCTGCGCATGATGCCGTCCAGGGCCTGCCGGACGGCGGCGGCCTGCACATCGGACGCGGTCGCGGGGTCGCCCGCGACGAAGATCACCCGGCCGGACGGCTCGAGCGCCCGGATCGCCGGCCGCAGCACGGCCCGGACCTGTTCCAGTTCGTCGATGCTCGTGGCTCGGGAGGCGTCCACCAGGATCGCCCCGATCCGACCGGGGTAGGCGGGCGGCTTGTCACGGCCGTCGTCGCCCTTGGTGCGGGTCTCGGCGGAGTCCACCAGGGCGGGCTCGGACGCCAGCCCCAGCGTCTGCAGCGCGTCGGCGACCACCGTGCCGTCCGCCACCACGCCGAGCATCAGCGGCCCGGTGGGCATCGCCTCGCCACGCCGCAGCTCGGTCGCCGGCGGAAACCCCGCCGCCGCGAACGCCTTCGTGCCGATCGGCGAGTTGAGCAGGGACGAGAGCAGTCCGTCGATGTTCATCAGATCGCCTCGACGATCGCCACGACGCCCTGGCCACCGGCTGCGCAGACCGAGATCAGCCCGCGCGCGCCGGAGCCCTGCTGGGCCAGCATCTTCGCCAGCGAGGCCAGGATCCGGGCGCCGGTGGCGGCGAACGGGTGACCTGCGGCAAGCGATGAGCCGTTCACGTTCAACTTGGCCCGGTCGATGGATCCCAGCGCGCCGTCCAGCCCCAGGGTGGTGCGGCAGTAGTCGTCCGACTCCCAGGCGGCCAGCGTGCACAGCACCGTTGAGGCGAACGCCTCGTGGATCTCGTAGAAGTCGAAGTCCTGCAGAGCGAGGCCGTTACGGGTGAGCAGCCGGGCCGCGGCATGGGCGGGCGCCATCAGCAGACCCTCCTCGCCCAGCAGGTAGTCCACGGCGGCGGTCTCGGCGTCGACGATTCGGGCCAGCACGGGCAGGTTGCGGTCCCGGGCCCAGCCCTCCTCGGCGAGCAGCACGGTGGCGGCGCCGTCCGACAACGGCGTGGAGTTGCCGGCGGTCATGGTGGCGTCCGGGCCGTCGCCGAACACCGGACGCAGCTTCGCCAGCTTCTCGACCGAGGTGTCGGCGCGCAGCGTCTGATCCCTGGTCAGGCCCAGGTAGGGGGTGACCAGGTCGTCGAAGAAGCCGGCGTCCCAGGCTTTGGCGAGATTGTGGTGGCTGGCCGCGGCGAGCTCGTCCTGAGCCTGCCGGGTGATGCCCCAGTGCGCGGTGGTGAGGGCCTGGTGCTGCCCCATGTTCAGACCGGTCCGCGGCTCGGCCGCCCGGGGAACCTCGGGAGCCAGGTCGGACGGGCGCACGGTGGCCAGGGTCTTGACCTTGTCCATCGGGGTCTTCGCGGCGTTCAGCTTGAGCAGCGTCTTGCGCAGCCGGTCGTTCACGGCGATCGGGGAGTCGGACGCGGAGTCGACGCCCCCGGCGATGGCGACGTCGAGCTGGCCCACCCTGATCCGGTTGCTCAGCTGGACGGCTGCGGTGAGGCTTGTCGCGCACGCCTGCCCCACGTCGTAGGCGGGGGTCTGCGCGCTCAGCGCGGACGACAGCACGGCCTCGCGGGTCAGGTTGAAGTCGCGGCTGTGCTTCAGCACGGCACCCGCGCCCACCTCGCCGAGCCGCTCGCCGGCCAAGCCGAACCGGGCGACCAGCCCGTCGATGGCGGCGGTCAGTAGGTCGATGTTGGTGGCGGACGCGTACGCCCCGCCGATCTTGCCGAACGGAACGCGGTTGCCGCCGACGACGACGGCGTTGCGCAGATCAGCCATCAGGTTGCTCCTTCGCAGGTATTTTGTCGATACTCACAGTAGCAGGTACGTGAAGTACCGGGTACTGTGGACTTCGTGAATCCGCACGCGGACGGGCGCGACACCCGTTGGACCGAGCACCGGGTGCTCCGCCGCAACGAGCTGGTGGAGTCGACCCTGCGCGCGATCAGGCATCGCGGTGCCACCGTCAGCATCGACGAGATCGCTGCCGAGGCCGGCACGTCGAAACCGGTGTTCTACCGGCACTTCGGCGACCGGCCCGGGCTCTACCGCGCCGTCGTCGAGAAGGTGGCCCAGTTCATTCTGGACGACCTGCGGGCCTCAGTCGGGTGGGAACGCACCGACGACCTGTCCGCCCTGGTCCGAGACCTGGCGCACAGCTACCTGCGACTGGTGCAGCGCGACCCGGAGATCTACCGGTTCGTGATGTCGAGGCCGTTGGTGGACGACGACCTCGGCGAGGACCCGGTCACCGGCCTGACCATGCGGATCGGCGAACGGATCGCCGACATCCTGCGGTCCAACGGCTATGCCGGCGCCCGCGCCGACACCTGGGGGCACGCCCTGGTGGGTTGCGTCCGGGCGGCGACCGATCAGTGGATCCGGGCCGGCATGACGCGGCCCGCCGAAGACGTGGCCGACGACCTGGCCGACCTGCTTGGGGCGGCGTTCAGCACCCCCGAACTCATCACCATCAGCGAGGAGCATCAATGAGTACCGCCACCGCCCCGATCGACGTCGAGCGCCGGACGTCCGAAGTACCGCTGGGCGAGGCGCTCAACGCCGGCCTGGAGGGCAAGCACCACCACCGTCGGGCCGCGGGCCGCGCGCTGTGGCCGGCCGAGGGCATGCATCGCGACCCCGGGCTCGACCTGACCCAGTCCCGGGAGTGGACGCTGGAGCGGCTGAGGTCGCTGTCCGGCGCGGGTTTCGGCCATGCCATCCAGCCGGCCGGGTCGGCCGACCACGGCACGCTGGTCCAGTCCCTGATCGACTTCGAGACGATCTCGTACGGCGATCTCTCGGTGGCGATCAAGTCTGGCGTGCAGCACGGCCTGTTCGGCGGGGCGATCGCCGGGCTGGGCAACGACAGCCAGCACCGGCGCTTCCTGACCGGCGCACTCGACCTGACGATCCTGGGCTGCTTCGCGATGACCGAACGCGGCCACGGTAGCGACGTCGCCTCGTTGGAGACCACGATCACCTACGACGCGGACGGCGGGGAGTTCGTCGTCCATTCACCGAAGGAGTCCTCGGCCAAGACCTACATCGGCAACGCCGCCGCCCACGGCCACCTGGCCGCGGTGTTCGGCCAGTTGGTGGTCGACGGTGAACCGCGCGGGGTGCACTGCATTCTGGTGCCGATCCGCGACGAGAACGGTGCCGTGCATGCGGGCGTCACCATCGGGGACAACGGCCACAAGGGCGGCCTGCTCGGCGTCGACAACGGTTCACTCAGCTTCGACCACGTCCGGGTCCCCCGCGACATGCTGCTGGACCGGTTCGGCACCGTGACCGCGGACGGTGCGTACAGCTCGTCCATCGAGAACCCGAACCGGCGCTTCTTCAGCATGCTCGGCGCGCTCGTCCGGGGCCGGATCTGCATCGGTGGGGGCGCCGCCGTCGCCACCCGGCGGGCGCTCGCGATCGCCACCCTGTACGCCGAGCGACGCACGCAGTTCCGCCACCCAGGCACCGAGGCCGAGACACCCCTGCTCGACTACCTGGCCCACCAGCGCAAGCTGCTGCCGGCCATCGCGCGGGCGTATGCGCTCGGCTTCGCCCAGAACGACCTGATCGACGCCTACGCCCGGGTCACCGCCAATCCCGCGCACGCGCCGCAGGACCAGCGGTCACTGGAAACCCTTGCCGCCGGGCTCAAGGCCTTGAACACCGAGTTCGCCAATACGACCGTCCAAGTCTGTCGTGAGGCGTGCGGCGGGGCGGGCTACCTGAGCGCGAACCGGCTGACCCAGCTGCGCGCCGACACCGACGTGTTCGCCACGTTCGAGGGCGACAACACCGTGCTGCTGCAGCTGGTTGCGAAGGGCGTGCTGACCAACTACCGCGAAGTCTGGGGCGGGCTGGACCGGCTGGGTCTGGTGCAGGCGTCCGCCCGCATGGTGAGCAGTTCGGTGATCGAGCGGACCGGCGCCGGGCTGCTCGCCGAGCGCTTGGCGGTGGCGGGCCGGCGTAAGGGGGACGCGTCGGCGTTCTACGACCGCGGCTGGCAGGCCTGGATGTTCGAGGAGCGCGAACGGCACAGCATGGATTCGCTGGCGCGGAGGATGCGGTCCGCCGATCGCGACTCGTTCGACGCCAGCAACGCGATGCAGGACCACGTGCTGTTCGTCGCCCGCGCGCACATGGAGCGGGTGGTGCTGGACTCCTTCATCGCCGGCATCGACGCCTGCAAGGATCCGGCGGCCAAGCAGACGCTCGAGGAGTTGTGCACCCTGTTCGCGCTGACCAGCCTCGAGGCGGACATGGGTTGGTTCGTCGCCCACAACCGCATGTCGGACACCCGCGCCAAGGCGCTCCGCAAGCAGATCAACCAGGTCTGTGGCGAGTTGCGTCCGCGGGCGACTGCCCTGGTCGAGGGCTTCGGCATCCCCGTCGAGTGGCTCGGTTCGGAGATGCTCGAGGGTTAGGACGAAATGGGGACGGTTCCGGATGCGCGAAAACGCACCAAATGGAACCGTCCCCTTCGCGCGGTTGTGCACCGTGGGGACGGTTCCGGATGCGCGAAAACGCACCAAATGGAACCGTCCCCTTCGCGCGGTTGTGCACCGTGGGGACGGTTCCGGATGCGCGAAAACGCACCAAATGGAACCGTCCCCTTCGCGCGGAAACGCACCAAATGGAACCGTCCCCGATGTGCGGGGCTCAGGGGAGGCCGAACCACCGACCGGCGGCGGTCGCCACCCCACCGACGATCACCACCACGATGTACGGGGCCTTCAGCTTCAGGGCGACCGCCGCAGCGGCCAGCCCCAGCAGTCGGGAGTCGAGCACCAACCCCTGCCCCTTGCTGACCGTGTTCGTCACCACCAGGGACGCCAGTAGGCCCACGGTGAGCGCCGCCGCCAGCGACGGCACCCACGGACGGTCGAGCAGCGACTTGGGCAGCAGGTAGCCCAGAAGTTTCAACACATAGGCTGCGGCGGCGGCCAGCAGCACCCAGGCCCAGAGCTCCATCAGGCGGCCGCTCTGCGTACCTGGGTCGCCCAGACGGCGGCCGCGACGACAGCGGCGATGATGATCGGTATTCCGGGTGGCGTCAGTGGAATGAACACGATCGTCGCGATCGCACACACCACCGCGATGGCGATCGGGTCGCGTCCGTGCAGCCGGGGCCAGAGCAGTCCGAGAAAGGCCGCGCAGGCGGCTCCGTCCAACCCCCAGGCTTTCGGGTCGCCCATCGCGTTGCCCGCGATCGCGCCGACCAAAGTGAAGGTGTTCCACATCACGAACACGCCGAGTCCGGCCGTCCAGAAGCCGCGGCGCTGCTCGTCCGGATCCTGCTGTGCGGTGGCGTTCGCCATCGACTCATCGATCGTGAAGTGTGCGTACACCGGTGCCATCCGACGCGACGGACGCAGCAGCGCCTCCAACTGCATGCCGTAGACGCCGTTGCGCAACCCCAGCAGGCTGGCCGCGGTGAGCGCGCTCAAACCGGTTCCACCGCCGGCGATCACGCCGACGAAGGCGAACTGCGAGCCGCCGGTGAACATCAGCAGGCTCAGGGCGCAGGTCTGCGCCACGGTCAGCCCAGCCGCGACGCCCAGGGCGCCGAAGGACACCCCGTAGATGCCCACGGCCACCGCGATCGACAGGCCGGAACGGACGGCGGGGGTCAGGGGTGGCACGCCGGGCACCCTAACCGCGGTCCGCCCCGACGGCGCGCAGCAGTCGTTCCACGGTTCCGAAGCCTCGGGTGGTCGCCCGCTGCCCGAGCTTCGCCTGGACGGCCGTGGTCGGGTCACCGCCCGGCGCCACCATTGTGACCACCCACCCGGGGCCGGACGCGAGCACCGAGGTTCCCAGCCGATCCAGCACCGCCTCCGGTGCCGCCCAATCCGCCCTCGCGGCCGGGTCGAAGAACGTGGCGTACACCGCCCGGTCGACCACCTCCAGTGCGGCGCGGGTGTGCTCGACCAGCACGGCCAGCTCCGTGAGCGGCTGGTGCGGGGCGATGTCGGTGTAACCCGTGGCGGTGTGCAGACGTGCCCGGGCGTGGGCAACCACATCGGCCGGCGTGCGGTCGACCGGGTCGAACGCCACCGTTCCATTGGTCTGGAACGACCGCACCTGCCGCGCCCCGGCCGACCGGAACGCCTCCTCCAACACGGCCCGGGTCGGGCTCAGGCTGCGCGCCTGACCGAGGTTCATGTTGCGGAAGAACGCCGCGTGCAGCACCCCTACCTCGCCGCCGGATCGTTATCGCCGTCGGTCCAGATGCCCGGTTCGTCCACGATCAGGACGGCGCCGCCCGTGTCGTCCTTGAACTCCTTGGGCGCCAGTGCGTTGGCCAGGTGGTAAACCCCGACCGTGACGATGGTGCCCAGCGCGATGCCGCTGAGCACAAAGCCCTCGCTGAACTGCAGGGACACGTTGCCGATGCCGATGATGATGCCCGCCGAGACCGGAACCAGGTTGACCGGCTTGCCGAAATCGACCCCGTTCTCCTTCCAGATCTTGGCGCCGAGCAGGCCGATCATGCCGTAGAGAACCACGGTGATGCCGCCGAGCACCCCGCCCGGGGTCGCCGAAACGACGGCGCCGAACTTGGGCGAGAAACCGAACAGGATCGCGACCACCGCAGCGACCACGTAGGCGGCCGTCGAATACACCCGGGTAGCGGCCATCACGCCGATGTTCTCGGCGTAGGTGGTGGTCGGACCGGCGCCCACCGCGGTCGCGATCACCGAGCCGATGCCGTCGGCCGCGATCGCCCGGCCCATGCTCTGATCGAGATTGGTGCCGGTCATCTCGGCGACCGCCTTCACGTGGCCGGTGTTCTCGGCGATCAGTGCGATCACCACGGGCAGTGCGATCAGGGCGAACGCGACGTTGAAGTGGGGCGCATGGATGCCGACCACGTTGGTCGCCGAGTTGAACTGCCAGTTGGTCAGGTCGGTCAGCGGCGGAAAGCCGACCAGGGGGGCGTCACCCACCCCGGACCAGTCCACCCGCAGGTGTGTCGTCACCTCACCGGCAGCAGGGTCGTAGGACGTGATCGGGCCGGTGATCACGTCGGCCAGCCAGCTCACCAGGTAGCCGATCACGAGGCTGAGGAAGATCGCGATCCGACCCAGGAATCCCCGCACCCCGACACTGAGCACCACCACGACCAGCATCACGAACAGGGCGATCCACTGATCCTGGGGCCAGTAGGTGCCGGCCACCACGGGGGCCAGGTTGAAGCCGATCAGCATCACCACCGCTCCGGTGACCACCGGCGGGAGCACCCGGTGGATCACCCTCGACCCGGCGAAATGGATGATCACGCCGATCATGAACAGCAGCACGCCCACCCAGAGCATCGCCCCGGTCAGGTCGGCGGGGTTACCGCCGGCCCCGTAGATCGCGGTGGCAACCCCCACGAAGGACGCGGACGACCCGAGATAGCTGGGCACCTTGCCCTGCACCACCAGCAGGAAGATCAGGGTGGCGACGCCTGACATCATCACCGCCAGCTGCGGGTTCAGACCCATCAGTAGCGGGAACACGAACGTGGCGCCGAACATGGCCACCACGTGCTGGGCGCCGAGCCCGACGGTCTTGCCCCACGAAAGCCGTTCGTGCGGGGCGACCACGTCGCCTGGTTTCAGTCGTCCGTCTCCGTGCAGCGTCCACAAGGCCATTCGTGATCCTCTCGTCCTCCCGCGACACCCTACGACCGCCCTCAGACAGTCGCAGGGCGTCCACGAGTCGAATGGACACGCACGCCCTGCGGACGCAGCCCAAGCCCAGGTTCACGACCCCCAGACCGCGGTCGCCCCGCTGTGACCGGTGAGGACGACCAGCACCAGTGCCGCGAGGGCGCTGATTCCGGTGAGCGCCACCATGACCCACCACGCCGCCCGTGATCGCTGCTCGACCAGCAGCGCTGCCGGCAGGAACAGGGCCAGGGCCACGGCCGGGAAGGGTGCGAGAGAGCCCCACATCATGTGTGTGGCGAACGCCGGACCGCCGCCCCTGGTCTCGGCCAGAATCGGTCCGCTGAGCCGGGCCGCCAGAGCCGATCCCGCCCCGGCCACGGCGAACAGCACCGTGAGCCAGCCGTACCGTTGCCGCACCCAGGCCGAACCCACCACGGCCAGGGCGCCCACAGCGGCCAGCGGGATGAGCACCACCGCCCCGTGCACCACGAGGGGGTGGATCGGCAGCCCGAAGAAATCCATTGCTCAGCCCTTCACCGGGTTGCCGTCGTGGTCGAGCACGAACCAGACGCTGTTCACGTTCTGTCCCGTCACGTCGCCCGGCTTGGTGTCCTTCTGCCAGTAGTACAGCGGCCAGCCGTTGTACGAGGCCTGCACGGTGCCGTCCGAACGGGTGAAGGAGCCGAGTTTCGAATCGTCCACGCCCTTGCCCTGGGTGGGCTTGCCGATCAGCGCCGGCCAGGCGACCAGGCACTGGCCGGAGCAGTTACTGGTGTTCTTGGTGTCCTTGGTGAACATGTAGAGGGTCATGCCCTTGCCGTCGACGACGATCGAGCCGAGGGTGCTGTCGGCCATCTTCAGTGCGAGGGTGGCCGCGTCTGCGGTGGCCGGTGGGGACGCGGGCGCGCTGGAGGCCGGAGCGCTGGATGCGGGTGCACTGGAAGGTGGCGCGCCGGTGGATGCCGCCGGTGCGGCGCTGGTGCATCCGCCCAGCAACACCAGCGACAGGACGGGGACGGCGATGACGGCCGGCCAGGAACGTGTGACCATGGGTTCCTCCTTGGATTCGGGTGGTCTCGAAGGTGATACGGCTCAGGCGGCCCAACGGATTGCGGATCGCGGCAATCCGTTCGACGCGTTCGTCCGTATCTTCAGATGTGGGCCTCTTCTCGCTGTCCGACCGGGCATCCGATGTGGCGCTGGTGTCAGCGCTGTCGTTGGGTGACGAGACTGCGGCGACGGCTTTCGTCCGGCGGTTCCAGGGACCGGTGTTCGGCATGGCGATCTCGATCACCCGAGATCGGGCGCTGGCCGAGGACGTCGCCCAGGAGGCGTTCGTACGGGCCTGGCGGGCGGCCGCCAGTTACGATCAACGGCGCGGCTCGGTGCTCACCTGGCTGCTGACAATCACCCGCAACGTCGCGATCGACGCGATCCGCGCCCGGCGCTCCGCACCGGTCGAGGCCGACCAAATGGAGTTGTTGTTGTCCACCACCCTGCGGGGCAGCAATCCGGACGGCACCGGCGGCCGCGTCGAGGCGCTGGCCGCCGTCCAGCGACTCAGCAGGTTGCCGATCGACCAGGCGCGCGCGGTCGTTCTCGCCGTGATCGGCGGACGGACGGCCGCCGAAGTGGCCGAGCACGAGGGCATTCCGCTGGGCACGGCCAAGACAAGGATTCGCGCAGGACTGCTGCGCATGCGGTTGGCGATGGAGGCCGAACGTGACTGAGACGCAGTGGCACCCGGACCCCGACGACCTCGTGGCGCTGGCCCTTTCCGAGCTGGACGGCCCCGGGCAGGAACGCCTGCTCGCCCACCTGGCGGGCTGCCCCGCCTGCCGAGACGAGTACGCGCTGCTTTCGGACGGCGTCCAGCAGGCGCTCACCGCAACCCCGGCCGTCGCCCCGCCGGCCGGCTTCTCCGGACGGGTGCTGGCCGCGATGACCGCGGACGCCGTTCCGGCAGACCCCGGACGCGTGCCGCGGACCCGCCTGCTGCTGGTCGCCTGTGTGCTGATCGGGTTGCTGGCCGGCATCGGGGGAACGCTCGGCGTCAACGCCTGGGTGAACCGGGCTCCGAGCGCTGCACCCCGCGACACGGTCGCCGCGCAGTTGATCACCAGCACCGGGGACGGGGTCGGCTCGGTCGGCCTGGCCCACCGCGACGGCAAGGACTACCTGTTGCTGAATGTCACCAACGGCAAGACCGGCACCCGGTACACCTGCATTCTGGTCAATCCCGACGGCACCCGCGTCAGCGGTGGCGCCTGGACCCTGACCGACGAGTACGGCCGCGGTGAGGCGTCCGGTGCCTGGCTGGTGCCGATCACCGGCACACCGCCGGCCTCGATCGAACTGGTGGCGCCGAACGGCAACGTCTGGGCTCGCGGAACCTTCTGAGTCGGCCGGTGGTCGAGCTTGTCGAGACCCTGGGCCGATGGTCTCGACAAGCTCGACCAGCGATCAGGGCAAGGATGTCGGGCCCGGGGTCAGTGGTCTCGACATGCGCGACCACGTTGTGCCCTCGTCCGGCGCGCCAAGACCAGTTCAATCAGTCCTCGGGCGGCCACTCGGTGGCCAGCAGGGCGTAGCACATCCCGTCCAGCCATTCACCGCTGCGATGCAGTGATTCGGCCACCGAGTACTGCTCGCGGCGCATACCGACCCGTTCCATCAGTCGCCAGGACGGCTCGTTCGCGGCGAAGCAGCGCGCTTCGATGCGACGTAGCCCCAGTGGTCCGAAGCACAGCCCGATCGCCGCACTGACTGCTTCGGTGGCGTAGCCGTGACCCTGAAATGCCGGATCCAGGGTCCAGCCCAGTTCGGCCTGGACGCCGCGGCCGTGCTCCACCACCTCGGCCTGCACCCAGGCGTCCTCCAGCCTGATCATCAGGTCGCCGATCGGACGCTCCTGCAGCTCAACGATTACGGTGCTGGTCAGCCGCGCCGTGCTGCGGTAGGCGGTCAGGTAGTCCTGCCGGTCGGGGGCGGAGCCGAGCCAGTTGCTCACCTCGGGAAGCCGCCGCCACAGCCAGGTCACCGGGGCATCCTCGGCAACGGCCGGACGCAGGGTGAGTCGCCGGGTGCGCACCGGCCAGTCGATCCTGCCGAACGCGCCGTAGTTGTCGTCCATCGCGAGGGGTGCGGGCACTAGATCCATGAGCGCAGCCACATGCGGGCCAGCCACTGCGAATAGGGCAGCAACTCATCGGTGAGCGCCGGATAGATCCACGCGAAGTTGAGCGCCACCAGAGCGACCGCGACCCCGACGATGATGGCCCCGCGTCTTCGGCCCGGACTGTTCGCGGGCCCGAGGATCAGCCCCAGCACCATCGCGAGGCCGATGACGGTGAAGGGAATGATGGTGATCGCGTAGAAGAAGAACAGCGGCCGGTCGGTGTAGTTGAACCACGGCAGGTAGGTGGCCAGGGCGCCGAGCACCGGCACGCCGAAGCGCCAGTCGCGTCCCCCGATCCACCACACCACGCAAACCACCAGGGCGATGGCCGCCATCCACCACAGCACGGGGGTGCCCATCGCCGAGATCACCCGGATGCAGTTCTCGGGGCCGGTGCAGCCGTCGGTGCCCGGCGCGATGTCGTTGACGGCATCGAAGCCGGTGGGGCGCAGCATGGCCAGCCAGCCGGCCGGGTGTGCCTCGTAGGGATGGGTGGCCTTGTTGATGAAGTCGCCGGTGTGGAACTGATAGATCTCCTTGTGGAACCACAACAGTGAGGCGAAACCCTCGCCGAAGGCCTTCACCCAGGGATGGTCCGGATACTTCAGCCCCCAGCCCCGGTCGTAGCCGCCGCTCGTCATCAACCACGGAATCCAGGTGGCCAGGTAGACCGCAGCGGCCACCACCACCAGCCGGAAGAAGGCGGGGATCCCGTCCACCAACAGGGCCAGCCAGGACCTCCAGTCGGCTCCGGCCAGGCGTCGCGCACCCACGTCCCACAGCACGCTGAGAACGCCGAACACCGCCAGCACGAAAACCGAGTTCCACTTGCAGGCCAGAGCGGCGCCGAACATCACACCGGCCGCCAGCCGCCACGGACGCAGCCACACCACGGGCCCGAACTCGCCGTGCAGGTCGTACAGCCCGCGGTGCTCGAGCGCGTCCGCCAATCGGTGCCGGTACCAGTCACGGTCAGTCACGCAGCAGGCCACCGCGGCCACGATGAAGAACGACTGGAAGATGTCCAGCAGGGCGGTGCGGCTCATCACGAAGGCCAGCCCGTCCAGGGTCAGCAGCAGCCCGGCGATGCCGCCGATCAGGGTGGAGCGGGACAGCCGCCGGGCCAGCCTGATCACCATGAACACCAGCAGCGAGCCGAACACGCAGGCCATGAACCGCCAGCCGAAGGAGTTCAGGCCGAACCAGTGCTCGCCCAGCGCGATCAGCCACTTGCCCAGCGGCGGGTGCACCACGAACTCGGCGGTGCTGCGGATCACGTCTGAGTTGCCTGCCACGATCGAGGCGTTCGCGTCGTCCGGCCATTCACGTTCGTAGCCGAACTTCAACAGCGACCAGGCGTCCTTGGCGTAATAGGTCTCGTCGAAGACCAGGTTGCTCGGGTAGGCGAGGTTCTGCAACCGGATCAGGAATGCGAGCAGGGTGATCACCAGGGTCACCGCCCAGCCGACGGCGGCATCGGTCATGGTGCCGTCGCGCAGGCGCTCGATGGTGCTCAGGTCGTCGCGGGCCGCCGGGGGTTGCCACCGGCTGGTCGACCGGGTGGCCGGCGGTTGCCAACCCGCATCCGCACCGGGTTCAGGTTCGGTCGCCGGGTCGTCGGCTGCGGTGGGCTTCTCGACGGTGGACGCCCCGGTGGCTTCGGTCACCGGGCCATCCTAAACGGCGATGTGCCAAGGTAGATCCATGGGCGAACCGGGGGTGCTGGTGCTGGCCGGCACACCCATCGGTCACTCCGAGGACGCATCGCCGGCGCTGCTCGAGGCGCTGATCGGTGCCGACGTGATCGCCGCCGAGGACACCCGTCGGTTCCGTGATCTGTGCCGCCGGCTGGGCATCGCACCACAGGCGTCCGTCGTTTCGTTCTTCGACGGCAACGAGTCGGCACGCGTGGAGCCGTTGCTCGATCACCTCAGGGACGGACGGCGGGTGGTCGTGGTCTCCGACGCGGGCATGCCGGCCGTCTCCGATCCCGGCTATCGGCTGGTGGCGGCGGCCGCGGACGAGGGGTTGCGCGTGACCGCGGTGCCCGGACCGTCCGCCGTGCTCACCGCCCTGGCCGTGTCGGGCCTGCCCACGGACCGGTTCTGCTTCGAGGGCTTCCTGCCCCGCAAGGGTGGGGAGCGCCGAGGCCGGCTGGCCGCGTTGGCGGCCGAGCCCCGCACCATGGTGTTCTTCGAGGCACCGCACCGGGTGGCCGCCTTTCTGGCGGACGCAGCGGACGCGCTGGGCGGGCAGCGGCGGGCCGTCGCCTGTCGCGAGTTGACCAAGACCCACGAGGAGGTTCGGCGCGGCACCCTGGGGGACTTGGTCGTCTGGGCCGAGGGTGAGGTGCGAGGCGAGCTGACCCTGGTGATCGAGGGGGCGCAGGTGGGCGGCAGCCTGCCGGATGCGCTCGCCGCCGTGCAGGCGGCCGTCGAGGGTGGCGGACGGCTGTCCGAGGCCGTCGCCGAGGTGGCCGCGGCCCACGGCGTGTCGCGCCGCGAACTCTACGACGCCGCCCTCAAGCAGCGGGCCGGCCGATGACACGCGAACTGCCCGGAGCCCCGGACGCACTGCCCGCGCCGACCACCGACGCGCACACCCACCTGCTCAGCACCAGCGAGTTCTCGGGCCTGACCATCGCGGACGCCGTCGCCCGTGCCGCCGCGGTCGGCGTCCACCGGCTGGTCGAGGTGGGCTGCGACGTGCCCAGTTCGCGCGCCGCCGTCGAGATCGCCGAGCAGTACCCGGGGGTGATCGCCTGCGTGGCGATCCACCCCAACGACGCCGCCCGGGCCGGCGCCGACCTGCCTGCGCAACTCGACGCGGTGGCCGCGCTGGTCGGCGGCAGCGAACGCGTCCGGGGTGTGGGTGAGACGGGTCTCGATTACTACCGAACCACCGATGACCAGGGCAGACGGCTGCAGCGGCAGTCGTTCGCCACCCATCTGGCCCTGGCCCGCGAGCACGATCTGGCGGTGGTCATTCATGATCGGGACGCGCACGCCGACGTTCTGGACGTGCTCGACGCCGAGGGCGTTCCGGAGCGGTTCATGATGCACTGCTTCAGCGGCGACGCGGACTTCGCCCGGCAGTGCCTCGATCGTGGCGCCTGGCTGTCCTTCCCGGGCACGGTCACCTTCAAACCCAACGAGGCGCTCCGCGAGGCGTTCGACCTCACCCCGGATGACCGGTTGCTGGTCGAGACCGACGCCCCCTACCTGACGCCGGTGCCGCTGCGCGGCCGACCGAACGCGTCCTACCTGCTGCCGCACACCGTCCGGTTCCTGGCGTCTCGGCGCGGCGTTCACCTCGGTGACTTCTGCCGCCTGCTGGACGCCAACGCGTCCGCCCTGTTCGGGGCGTGGGGAAACTCCGATGGCTGACGGGCTGCTCGATCCGCGGACGATCCGTGAACTCGCGGCCGAACTCGACCTGCGGCCGACCAAGCAGCGCGGGCAGAACTTCGTCCATGACGCCAACACCGTGCGGCGGATCGTCGCCGCCGCCGGTGTGACGCACGACGACGTGGCCCTGGAGATCGGCCCGGGACTGGGCTCGCTCACCCTCGGCCTTCTCGAGGCGGTCGCACACGTCACCGCGATCGAGATCGACGACCGGTTGGCCGGACGGCTCGCCCGGACCGTCGCGGAGCGCCTACCGAGGGCTGAGGCACGGCTCACCGTCGTCGAGGCGGACGCGCTGCGGGTGGACGAGGTGCCCGATCCGCAGCCGACCGCGGTGGTCGCGAACCTGCCCTACAACGTCAGCGTGCCGGTGCTGTTGCATGTGCTGGCCCGTTTCCCGTCGATCACGAGTGGCCTGGTGATGGTGCAGGCCGAGGTGGCCGACCGGCTGGTCGCCGGACCGGGTTCGAAGGTGTACGGGGTGCCGTCGGTGAAGTTGGCCTGGTACTGCTCGGCGCGGCGGGTGGGCTCGGTGCCGCCGCCGGTGTTCTGGCCGGTGCCCAACGTCGAGTCCGGCCTGGTGGCGCTGAAGCGCCGCGAAGCGCCTACCACCACGGCCACCCGGCAGCAGGTGTTCGCCCTGGTGGACGCCGCATTCGCGCAGCGGCGCAAGATGCTGAGATCCGCCCTGGCGGGGGTGTACGGGTCGTCCGCACGTGCGGCTGAGGCTCTCGAGGCCGCCGGAATCGAGCAGACGGCCCGCGGCGAGGTACTGGACGTCTCCGACTTCGCCCGGCTGGCCGAGCAGCCGAGGCCGTGACCCGATGCCAAGGACCTGATCCATCGGATAGCCTCGCCGACGTGGCCTCACCCCTAGCCCCCGAGACCGAGTGGGTCCGAGTTCGGGCCTCCGGCAAGATCAACCTGGCTCTCCGGGTGGGTGCGGTGCGCCCCAACGGCTACCACCCACTCGCGACCGTCTTCCAGTCCGTGTCGCTCTTCGACGAGATCGGCGTCCGATGGGCGGACCCGGGCTGTTTCACCGTCAAGGTCACCGGCGAGCAGGCCGATCAGGTGCCCCAGGACGAGCGCAACCTCGCGGTCAAGGCCGCCCAGTTGCTCGCCGATCACTACGGTCCGGGCCGATTCGGCGCCGAGATCACCATTCGCAAGACGATTCCGGTGGCGGGCGGCATGGCGGGCGGCTCCGCAGACGCGGCCGGTGCGCTGCTCGCCTGCTCGGTGCTCTGGGATCTGGACACCGCTCCCGACGAACTCCGCAGCTTCGGGGCCCACTTGGGCGCCGATGTGCCGTTCCAACTGATGGGCGGCACAGCGTTGGGCACCGGACGGGGGGACGAACTGGTGCCGGTGCTGAGCCGGGGAAGCTACCACTGGGTGCTGGCGCTGAGTGCGGACGAGTTGTCCACCCCGGCGGTGTTCCGGCGCTTCGATGCGCTGAACACCGACGCGCCCGAGGACCTGCCGATGCCTAACGACGTGATGAACGCCCTGGTCGGCGGCGACGCGGCAGCGCTGGGCGACGCGCTGGTCAACGACCTCGAACCGGCGGCGACGGCGATGCGTCCGTCCTTGACCCGGATTCTGGAGACCGGCACCGACCTGGGTGCCCTGGGAGCGATCGTGTCGGGGGCGGGCCCCACCTGTGCGTTCCTGGCCACCAACGAGGAGGCCGCCGTCGACCTCTCGGTGCAGCTGTCCAGCCTGGGTTTGTGCCGCGCTGTCCGCCGTGTCACGGGCCCAGTCCCCGGTGCCCGCCTGATCACCACCTGACCGGGGGACGGTTCCTACGCGTTCCCAGGTGTGGACGGAGGAGCTCCGGGACGAAAGGGGGACGGAGTTGACTTCCGTCCCAGAGGACGATCCGGGACGAAAGGGGGACGGAGTTGACTTCCGTCCCAAAGTCGACGATCCGGGACGAAAGGGGGACGGAGTTGACTTCCGTCCCAAAGTCGCCGCTCACCTAGTCACGGCCCGGTTGGGACAAAAGTCAACTCCGTCCCCCTTCTGTCCCACCCGCCCGGTTGGGACAAAAGTCAACTCCGTCCCCCTTCTGTCCCAGAGCCACGTCAGCCGCTACGAGCCGGACGCGTCCCTCGCCAACTCCTGCTCAGCCGGAGATTTTCGCCGGACGTTCGTCGTCCGGCATCACCGCTGCCAGGAACGGCAGGGTGGCGAGCAGGATGGCCGGCAGGAACATCGCGTGCTGCAGGCCGACCCGGCTGGCCAGAAACCCGATCACGGCGGGGCCGATCAGAAAGGTCGCGTAGCCGAACGTGACGACCACCGCGAGGCCCCGTCCGCCGGCCGCATGGCCCGCGACCGCATAGACCTGCGGCGCGATCATGCCGATGCCGAAACCGACCGCCGCCCAGCCGACCAGCAGGATCGGCAGCGGGGTGGCGATGGCGACGATCAGATAGCCGATCGCTGAGCATGCCCCGCCGAAGCGGACGACCGCCCGGCGCCCGAACCGCGCCACCAACCCGTCCCCCAGCAGCCGGATCGCCACCATGAAGCCGGCGACCACGACCACCGCGAGCGAGCCCTGGGCGGCGGGGATCTGGGCCACTTCGGTGACGTGCAGGCCCGACCAGTCCATCGCCGTGCCCTCGCCGAGCCCGAACGCGATCGCCATCAACCCCAGCAGGTACGCCCAGCGGGGGAGTGGGGTCTTCACCCCTGAGGAGTCGGTGTGGCTGACCACGGCGGTCTCGGGTGTGTTGCGCAAAGCGATCGCGGTGGCGGCCAGCCCGGCCACGGTGGCGACGATCACCGCGCTCTCGACGGCGATGCCAGGCACCGATAATGCCGCGATGTAGACCAACAGGGCGCCGGTGAAGTTACCGATCGACCACATGCCGTGGAAGAAGCTCATGATCGGGCGTGGACGGTTGGCCTCGACCTGCACGCCGATCGCATTCATCGCTACGTCGATGCCGCCGTTGCCCAGACCGAGCAGCAACGCGGCGGTGATCAGCATCGCGTAGCTGCTGGAGAACCCGGCCACCAGCAGGCCGGCGATCAGCAGCGGCAAGCAGGTGAGCACCACCCGGCGGGCGCCGAACCGGTCCGCCAGCCGTCCCCCCACCTGCATCGCGGTGATCGCCGCCACCCCGGCGGCGACGAGCATGATCGCGATGCCGGCGGCGTCCAGTCCGAGCCGTTCGCGCAGCGCGGCCAGCGATGCGGCCCAAGTGCCGATCACCAATCCGTTGTAGGTGAACAGATTGACCACGGCCGGGGCGGACGTCCGGGCAGAAAGTGCGGGCGGCATGCGGGCGACCCTATCGACGCGGCGGCGGTGCCGTCGAAGCGGGTCCGCTCAGCCGAGCACCTCGGGATCGTCCGGTACGATCGCCACCGGACGGGGACGCTGCAGCGCCGGGTCGATCTCCAGATGGCGCATGCCGTTCCAGGCCAGGTTCACCACATGCGCCGCCACCACATCCTTGTCGAGGGGGGCGGCTTCGCGGCTGTCCAGCCACCACTGACCGGTCAGCGCGACCAGTCCGACCAGCATCTGCGCATACATCGGTGCCAGCGCCGGGTCGAAGCGCGTCTTGACGAACTCTGCGGCCAACAGGTCTTCGACCTGACTGGCGACGTCGGACAGGATGGTCGCGAACGATCCCGCCGGCGAGGTGGCGGACGACCCGCGCGAGATGATGGCGAAACCGTCCGGGAAGGCGTCGATGTAGTCCAGCAGGGTGATGGTGCCGAGCTGGATCAACCGACGTGCACTCGCCTTTGGACTGGTCAGCGCCGCCCTGATCGCAGTGTGCAGACGCCGCACCTCACGGTCGACGACGACCGCGTAGAGTCCTTCTTTGCCACCGAAATGTTCGTAGACCACGGGCTTGCTGACCTCGGCGTGGGCGGCGATCTCCTCCACCGACGTGCCGTCCAGGCCGCGTTCGGCGAACAGTCCGCGGGCGACCTCGATCAGCTGTTCGCGCCGCTCGGCCCGGGTCATCCGGACGCGGACGCGCCTCGCCCGGCCGGCGGCGGCAGCTGAGGGGTTCGCCATCTGACCAGTCTGACCCCTCGGGGTCGGCGCACCAAACCGGACCGGGATGCGGTGCCCGCCGTGGCACCGTAGAGTTCAGGGACGATCCCCGGTTGGTCTTCCGGTAGGGCCCGCCTGACTTTGAATCAGGATTAGCGCAGCAGGTTCGACTCCTGCCCGGGGAGCCGGTCTGCCGTCCGATCGGTGCGGACGAGGCGGCGTCGCCCACGTCGACATCACCCGCTGCATTCGCCGTGCCGTGAAGTCGCGGGTTTCTACAGCCGCTCACCGGGATCGATCGACCTTTGGGCGGCCTGATTCTTTGTTCCCCCTCTCCGGAGTGGCTATCAGTAAGCCCGAACCCCTGAGTTCGGCCGAGGTGCCGGCGTCCCCGGGCCGTGGCCGTCCGGGGGGCCCGGTCCACTAGGCTGACCACGACATGCTTCGGACGGGAGCGTCGGTTCACCCCGAGCCCGCATTCGAACGCCGCTCGGCGCTACACCTGGGAGAACTCGTGTCCACTACCGACCACGCACGGGTCGCGGCGGTCGTCATCATGGCGGCCGGTGCGGGCACCCGAATGAAGTCGGCCACCGCGAAGGTGCTCCATCACCTTGGCGGACGATCCATGATCAGCTACGCCGTCGACGCTGCCAGCGCCCTCGAACCCGAACACCTGGTGGTCGTCGTCGGCCACCAGCGCGAACAGGTCGAGGCGCACCTGAGCGAGGTCGCACCGCATGCCGTGACGGCCGTCCAACAGCAGCAGCTGGGCACCGGGGACGCCGTCCGGTCGGGGTTGTCGATCCTTGCCGAGCTGACCGGCGAAGTGGTGGTGACAAGCGGGGACGTCCCGCTGCTCACCGGCGACACCCTGCGGGCACTGGTTCAGACCCACCGCGGCGAAGGCAATGCGGTGACCGTGCTGACCACGATCGCCGCCGACCCCACCGGCTACGGCCGGATCGTCCGCGAGGCCGACGAGCTGACCAGGATCGTCGAACAACGCGACGCCACCGCGGCCGAACAGGGCATCACCGAGATCAACGCAGGCATCTACGTCTTCGACGGGGAGGTACTGCGGGCCGGGCTGGCCGATCTCGGCACCGACAACGCCCAAGGTGAGCTGTACCTCACCGACGTGATCGGCTTCGCCCGCGGCCTGGGACGCCGGGTCGGCGCCAGTGTGCTGGCCGACTCGCTGCAGGCCGAGGGGGTCAACGACCGCATCCAGCTGGCCGCCCTGAACGCCGAACTGAACCGGCGCATCCTGCGCCGCTGGATGGCAGCCGGCGTCACGGTGATCGACCCGGCCACCACCTGGGTGCACGACGGGGTCGACCTCGCGTCCGATGTCACGCTGCTGCCGGGCACCTCACTGGAGGGGGCCACGTCGATCGCGACCGGCGCCGTGATCGGCCCCGACACCACGCTGGTGGACGTCGAAGTGGACGAGGGCGCGCACGTCGTCCGCACCCACGCGACGCTGGCGGTGATCGGACCCGGCGCCGAGGTCGGACCGTTCGCGTACCTGCGTCCGGGCACCCGGCTGGGCGCGAAGGGCAAGATCGGCGCCTTCGTCGAAACCAAGAACGCCGCGATCGGTGACGGGGCCAAGGTGCCGCACCTCACCTACTGCGGCGACGCGACCGTCGGACCGGGCGCCAACATCGGTGCCGGCACGATCTTCGCCAACTACGACGGCGTGACCAAGTCGCACACCACCGTGGGGGCACACTCGTTCGTCGGCAGCGACTCCGTGCTGGTCGCCCCCGTCGAGATCGCGGACGGGGCGTACGTCGCCGCCGGTTCGACGATCACCGGCGCGGTCGGGCCAGGCGAGCTGGCCGTCGCCCGCGGGGTACAGCGGAACATTCCGGGCTGGGTGGCCAGAAAGCGCGCCGGAACCAGAACTGCCACGGCGGCCGAAGCCGCCTTGCGCGCGACCGAACCGCAGGAGGACGGCCAGTGAGCGGAATCAAGCGGCCCACCGAGAAGCACCTGATGGTGTGCACCGGACGGGCGTTTCCGGAACTCGCCGAAGAGATCGCGGAGCTGCTCGGCGTCGACCTGATCCCGACCCGGCAGGTCACCTACGCCAACTCTGAGATCTACGTACGTTTCGAGGAATCGGTGCGCGGCGCGGACGCCTTCGTGATCCAGAGCCACCCGGCCCCGGTGAACGAGTGGCTGATGGAACAGCTGATCATGATCGACGCCCTCAAGCGGGCCTCCGCCAAGCGGATCACCGTGATCTCGCCGTTCTACCCCTACGGCCGGCAGGACAAGAAGCACGCCGGCCGCGAACCGATCTCGGCGAGGCTGGTGGCCGACCTTTACAAGACCGCCGGCGCCGACCGGCTGATGAGCGTCGACCTGCACGCGTCGCAGATCCAGGGTTTCTTCGACGGCCCGGTCGACCACCTGTTCAGCATTCCGGTGCTTTCCGACTACGTCGCCGCGAAGTACCCGAGCAAGAACATGACGGTGGTGTCGCCGGACGCCGGCCGGGTCAAGCTCGCCGACAACTGGTCCGACCGGCTCGGGTTGCCGCTGGCCATCATTCACAAGCGCCGCGACCCGAACAAGGCCAACGAGGTGGCGGTCGGCGAGGTGGTCGGCGACGTGCAGGGCCGGGTGTGCCTACTGGTGGACGACATGATCGACACCGCCGGGACGATCTGTCAGGCGGCTGCGGCTCTGCGCGAGCACGGAGCGTCCGCCGTGATCGCGGCGGCGACCCACCCGATCCTGTCCGGACCGGCGGCGCAACGGCTCAACGCGTCCGCCTTCGAAGAGGTGATCGTCACCAACACGCTGCCGATCCGCGACGATCTGGTGATCCCGAAGCTCACCGTGTTGTCGATCGCCCCGTTGTTGGCCAAGGCGATCCAGGAGGTCTTCGTGGACGGCTCAGTGACCTCGTTGTTCGGCGGCGTGGAGTAGGTCTCGGTCGGTCGAGCTTGTCGAGACCGGCTCGGTCGGCTGTCGAGACAGCCTCGATCGGTCGAGCTGTCGAGACCGAGACCCGAGACCCGAGGCGTCGAGCCCAGACCAGGTTCGACCAGATCATCAACTCACGGATCGGCGTACCCGGTTGCGGGTGAAGAACCAGAACGCCGCGGCAACGACAGCGGTCGCGAGCGCTCCGGCCAGCCCGACCGGTACCGCGATCAATGGGTTCGCGTCGTAGAGCACGACCGTGAACACCCCGGCGAAGCCGTTGATCGAACCATGCAGCACCGCCGGAGCCAGCAACGACCCGGTCACCTGCCGCGCCCGCCACAACAGGAACGACAGCGGGACGCACCACGCGATCATGAAGGCGGTGCCGATCCGTCCGTAGCTGCCGTAGTTGAACCCGAGCACGATCAGCGGCGCATGCCACAACCCCCACAGCACGCCGGTGAGCACATTGGTCCAGAACGCACCCAGGGGACCGAGTTCGTCCGCCAGCCACCCGCGCCAACCGAACTCCTCACCGAGGGCGAACAGGCCGTTGATGGTGAATCCGGCGATCAGCCCACCCACCAGGGCCAGCAGCAGCAGAACGGCCATGGAGGGCATGCCCGCGCTCAGGGCGGCCACCTGATCGGAATCCATGCTGCCGAAGAGCCGCAGCGCGTTGGACACCAGGTCGTCATGGCTGCTCAGCACCCGTCCGGCACCGTCCACGCCCAGCACGTTGCCCAACAGCCAGCTCAGTCCCAGCATCACCAGTAGCAGCGCGGCGCTGGCGGTCACCGCCACCGCCACGATGGGCAGCCAGCTGCGGCGCAGCCCGGTGAACAGTCCGCCGAGTCCGGACGGGCGCTTGTCCAGCCGGTTCACGATCAACGCCGAAACCATCGGCGCCGGCATGTACAGCACGGCCACGGCGGCGGTGACCAGGGTGGGTCCCTGCGCGCCGGACAGGTCCCGTTGCCCGAGCAGATACAGGCCCGCTGCCACCAGGCACACCCAGCCGAAGGCCAGTCCGTAGAAGAGCGCGACCCGGCCCCAGCGAACCCTGGGTTTGGCGGACACCGGTGGGGCAGCAGTCGTGGTCACCCGTCCACCGTAGTCATCGTTCCCGCTGCCAGCAGGCTGCCCACGCGGGACGGATCCTGAGGGCCCTCGGCCAGGTCCGTCCGGTCCGGGTTGGCCGTTCTCGAGTACGTGGTCCCCCTGACCAGAGGTCTGTCCACGGAGTCGATTTCCGTCCCAGATTCGGCCTTGGGACATAAGGGGGACGGAGTCGACTTCCGTCCCAAACTCGGATGAACATGGCCTTGGCAAGGGGTTTGTTCTGAGTGGGACGAAAGTCGACTCCGTCCCCCTTCCGTCCCACCTGTGTCCGTGGGACGAAAGTCGGCTCCGTCCCCCTTCCGTCCCACCTGTGTCCGTGGGACGAAAGTCGGCTCCGTCCCCTTCCGTCCCACCGTGTGTCTCAGTGGGACGAAAGTCGACTCCGTCCCCCTTACGTCCCAGCTGACTGCGGGTGTCCCCCCGGTTTCGGTTGACGGCAGCGCCAATCCCGCGGCGCCTACGGTTCCAGCAGGCCCCTGATGTCGTCCGCGGTCAACGGGGCGGCGAGATCGCCGCCCTCGCCGACGACCTTGGCGAACAGGTCGCGTTTGCGTTGCTGGAGGGCGACCACCTTCTCTTCGATGGTGTCCTCACTGACCATCCGGTAGACCATCACGCTCCGCTCCTGACCGATCCGGTGCGTCCGGTCGATCGCCTGCAGCTCGGCGGCGGGGTTCCACCACGGGTCGAGGATGAACACGTAGTCGGCCTCAGTGAGCGTCAACCCGAAACCGCCGGCCTTCAAACTGATCAGGAACACCGGGTCCGTTCCTGAGCGGAACGCCTCGATTCGGGCCGGACGGTCGCGGGTGCGTCCGTCCAGGTATGAGGCGCCGATTCCCTCACGTTCCAACCGGTCGCGCACCATGCCGAGATAGCTCGTGAACTGGCTGAAGACCAGCGCCCGGTGGCCCTCGGCGGCGAGTTCGGTGACCAACTCGACCAGCGCGTCCAGCTTGGCCGACATGGCGGGCTGCCCGTCCAGCACGAGGGCGGGGGACAGCGCCAGCTGCCGCAACAGCGTCAACGAGGCCAGGATGGTGATCCGGTTGTGCCGCAGGTCGTCCACCAGGCCGAGCACCTTCTTGCGCTCGGCGGCCAGTTGCTTGTCGTACAGCCTGCGGTGCGCCGGCGCGAGCGGCACCGACAGCACCTGCTCCTGCTTGGGCGGCAGTTCCGCAGCCACCGCCTCCTTCGTGCGCCGCATCATCAACGGACGCACCCGCCGATGCAGCCGGCCCAACGCCTCCGCGTCGCCCGACTCGATCGGACGCCGGTAGCGATCGCCGAACTTCACCGGATCGGTGAACAGTCCCGGGGCGGCGATCGACAGCAGCGACCACAGGTCCATCAGGTTGTTCTCCAGCGGGGTGCCGGTGATGGCGAACTTCGCGTCCGCACGCAGCTTGCGCACCGCCTGGTACACCTGCGCCTGCCGGTTCTTCACGAACTGTGCCTCGTCAAGGAACACCGCGGTCCACGACTGGGCGAGGTACTCCTCGGCGTCCAGGCGCAGCAGGGTGTACGACGTGACGACCAGATCCGCGGCGCCGGCCAACTCGTCGATGGACCGCGTCCGCCGCTTCGCCGTGCTTTCCACCACCACGACCCGCAGATCCGGGGCGAACCGGGAGGCCTCCGCGGCCCAGGTGCCGAGCACCGACGTCGGCGCCACCACCAGCAACGGACGATCGAGCCGTCCCGTCTCAGCGAGGCGGCAGGCCAGGGCGAGGGCCTGCAGGGTCTTGCCCAACCCCATGTCATCGGCCAGGATGCCGCCGAGCCGGGCCCGGTGCAGAAAGTGCAGCCAGCGGTAGCCGGCCTCCTGGTACGGACGCAGCGTCGCCCGCAACCCCGACGGGGTCGGCACGGCCGGCAGTTCGTCGATGTTAAGCAGTGCCGACACCGCCGAGGTCCAGGTGGCCGACTGCTCGGCGATCACCCCGAGCCGGGTCAACTCCTCCCACAGCCCGGCGTGTTCGGTGCGCAACCGAAGGCCTTCGCCCTCGCGGGGCTGCAGGTCGCCGGCCTCGGCGATCAGCGCCCGGAGCTGTTCGAGTTCGGGCCGCTCAAGGCTGAACCAGGTGCCGGACGGCAGGATCACGTGCGTCTGCCCCGTGGCGAGCGCGGTGAACAGCTCGGCGTACTCGACCGGCTCGCCGTCGATGCTCACCTGCACCTGAAGGTTGAACCAGTCCGTGCCCTCGGAAGGGTCGGTCACGGCAAGACTGACCAGTGGCGCGGAGTCGGCAAGCCGGTAGGCCTGCGGCTCGCCGGTCACCTCGACGATGACGCCGCACTCACGCAGCCGATCGAGCCAGCGTGTGACGAAGTCCGCGGTGGCCCCGCCGGTGAGCGTCGCGGTCTCGGCGATCCGGCGGCCGGACGCGTCGACAGTCGCCGGCCACGGACCCTCGGGCAGCGCGTCCATCAAGGCCGCCTCAGCCTGACGGTCGCGGTAGCCGGGCACCTTCCCGAACGGGTAGAGCTCCGCGTCCACGTGGCCGGACCCGATCTGGTAGCGGAAGGACCACGACAACCGGGTGACGTGATCGGCCTCGAACCGGACGTCGAGTACCAGCCTGGGCGGGGCCGGCTGTGGCAGTTCCACTTCGGGGGCGAGTTCGACGTCGGTCAGGCGCTGCAGCAACGGATAGAACTCGGCAGTGAAACCGGGCACATCCGCGTTCGGAATCTGCAGCCGGGCATAGCGCAGCAGCAGCCCCTGCTGGGCGGCGGTCAGCGGGTCCGCGAACGGCACCAGCAGGATCTCCTCCGCTGCGGGCACCATGAAACCGTGCGGTGGCGAACCGATCAGGTTGCTCTGCTGTACCGGCCATTCCCGCTCGCCCGTGCTGGCGTAGGTGCGCAGTTCGAGGCCCGACCCGCTGCCTTCAAGCCGGCTGCTCACCCGCGCCAGGCCCTCGGCGAGTCGCACCGTCGGCGTGCCCGCGCCCGCAATCAGCGGCACTCCCGCGGCCTCGGCCTCGCGCAGCCAATGCCACATCGCCGCACCCAGGTCGTCGAGTTCCAGAACGTCGAAGCGGCGCGTGTACGAGGTGCTTCCGTGGCGCTGCTCACGGGTGTGCGCGAGCCCGCTCAACACCCGCCGTTGCTCAGCCGGATACTGGGCGTTCCAGGAGTTGTCGACGCTGTCCCACGAGATCCCCCGGCGCACCCACCGTCCATCCCTGCCCTGCATCATCGGACGCAGCTGCAGGCGTCCGTTCGAGCTTCGCTGCACCTGGATGGCCAGCGGTTGGGCGACGCTCGGCGCCGCCACCTGGCCAACGATCTCGTTCAGCGCGCGCTGCCAGGCCGGCGTCAGGGCCCGCAGGTTCGCCGTGCGCAGATGCCACAGCAGCGCCGCGCCATGCTTGCAGGCGGCACGCACCGGGCAGGAACAAGTGGTGACGACGGTGTCCGTCGAGGCGTACTGCCTGGCCAGGGTCTGGTAGCTGCGGTACCCCGACCCACGCACCTGGGCCTGGATCAGGCTGCCGCCGGTGCCCGAGCCCACCGCTATCTGGGTGACCCGGCCTTCGCGCGCGTACTCCTGGCCACGGGCAAGGGTCAGTTCGCCGAACATTTCGACCAGGCGACGCTCGCCGAGTTCGTGCGTCCAGGCCGGGTACCGCGGGTTCGTCACCGCACCCACCCCCGCGCCGGCGCGGACGCCGGGCGGTGCGGGCGCGCAGGCACCCGCGTCACCGTCCACACCCAGGTAGTCATCAGGCCCACGCTAGTCGCCGCGTCCGACATTGCCGACATCGGGCCGCCCACAGCGGCTGAGCAGCACCGCGTCCAACATGCGGAAGGGCCTGCACGCACAACCCGGACGCGATTTCCTACCCGGTCGGCGGACACGGTAGATTATTGGGGTTGCCTCGGCGAGGGGCCCCGGGCCCGTGATCGACAAGGTGTGCGCGATGCGCGTGCCCTCCCTCGTCCGAGATTGTGTTGCTGACGAGGTAAGAGGAGAGAAGCCACAGTGGCTGAGATCAAGATTTCCGCAGTAGCCCGTACCGAGTTCGGTAAGGGCGCCGCCCGGCGCGCGCGCCGCGACGGCCTGGTTCCGGCCGTGCTCTACGGCCACGGCACCGACCCGGTGCATGTGTCCCTGCCGGGGCATGACACGCTGCTGGCGCTGCGCGCCGCGAACGCCCTGCTGGCGATCAGCATCGAGGGCCAGTCCGACCAGCTCGCACTGCCCAAGCAGGTGCAGCGCAACCCCGTTCGCGGCACCGTCGAGCACGTCGACCTGGTGATCGTGAAGCGCGGCGAGAAGGTCACCGTCGAGGTGCCGCTGCACGTGATCGGCGACGAGAATCGCCCCGACCGGGTGGTCAACATGGATCAGCAGACGATCAGCCTCGAAGTGCTGGCCACGAACATTCCGGCCGCCATCGAGATCGACGTCACGTCGCTCGAGATCGGCGATTCGATCGCCGCGCAGGACCTCAACCTGCCCGAGGGTGCAGTCTTCCCGGGCGAGCCCGACGACCTGATCCTCAGCATCAGCGCCGCGAAGACCCAGGAGCAGATCGACGCCGAACTCGACGCCGCTGTTGCCGGTGACGAGGACGCCGAGGCCACCGACGAGTCGGCCGCGGCAGAGGACGCGACCGAGTCGGAGTAATCCTGCATGGCTGTATGGCTGGTGGTCGGGCTCGGTAATCCGGGCCCGACCTACGCATCTCACCGGCACAACGCCGGTTTCATGGTGGTGGACGAGCTCGCCCACCGGGCCGGTGCGGGCTTCGCGGCCCCGCGCGGCATGCGGGCGGACGTGTGCGAAACGCGCATCACCGCCACGGGTATCGGCGGCATCGGAGCCGACGCGCAGCGTGTCGTGCTGCTCAAGCCGCGCACGTTCATGAACGACTCCGGCGCGGCGATCGGTAAGGCCTCCGCCTATTTCGGCGTGCAGCCGTCCGGCGTGATCGTCGTTCACGACGAACTCGACATTGATTTCGGCCAGCTGCGGCTCAAGCGCGGTGGTGGCGACAACGGACACAACGGCCTGAAGTCCACCCGCGCGGTGCTCGGTACCGGCGACTTCTACCGTGTGCGCTTCGGAATCGGACGCCCACCCGGCCGACAGGCGCCGGCCGACTTCGTGCTGACCAACTTTCCGGCGTCGGCCAAGGAGGAGTTGGCACTGGAGGTCGGACGGGCCGCCGACGCAGTCGAGACGCTCATCCTGAACGGCCTGGAGAACGCGCAGAACCGGTTCAACAGCTGACCCGTCGGTCGAGTTGGTCGGTTGTCGAGCGTGTCGGGACCCGCTGGTCGTGCGTGTCGGTCGTCGAGCTTGCCGAGACCCCTGGTCGTGCGTGTCGGTCGGTCGAGCTTGTCGAGACCCCGGATCTGCCTCGACACCTTGATCACCCCGAGTCGGGTCTATGCGGCGATCTTCATCGACGCCATCGTGGTGAAAGAGCAGCCCAGCGGTCGCGGTCGGCGACGCTTCCGTGCAGCAACACCATGGGCGGGCCCCAGCCCGCTTCCAAGGCCCCACAGACTTCGCCGGCCACTACTGATCGCTCCCTTGAGGCCCTGGGCATCCCGGCCGACGACGACATGGCCCAATGGTGCCGGCGGCACGGTCCCAGCAGCAGGTGGACTGGGTCGGGTCGTCGCCCAAGACACTCGTGCAGACCCGCGCCGAGCTCATCTATGCCCTCGGTCCTCCGAGATCGACCTGCCGAGGCCCCGTCCGAAACTGTTGGTGGCCGGCAGTAGGGTTGCCCGGTGACTTTGTCGGGACTGGTGGAACTCGTCTCCTCCGACCCCACCATCGCCTCGGCCATCGCCGACGCCCGTCACCGGGGCTTGCGGGCGCTCGACCTGACCGCACCCGAGGCGATGCGTCCGGTGCTGGTCGCGGCGCTGACGTCCGGTTCCGATCGTCCCGCGCTGCTGATCACCTCCACCTATCGCGAGGCCGAGAGCGCGAGCGCAGCGCTCGCCTCGATTCTGGGTGACACGCAGGTGGCCTACTACCCGGCCTGGGAGACGTTGCCGCACGAGCGGCTAAGCCCTCGCTCCGACACCGTCGGACGCCGACTCGAAGTGCTGCGGCGATTGGCCGGCAACGACGAAATGCCGCCGCCCCGGGTGATCGTGGCGCCGGTGCGTTCGGTGCTGCAGCCCCAGGTCACCGGACTGGGCGCCCTGCTGCCCGTCCGACTGATGAAGGGTGCCGAGCACGACCTGGCCGACGTCTCGAAAGCCCTTGTCAACGCCGCGTATATTCGGGTCGACCTGGTCGAGCGGCGGGGCGAGTTTGCCGTGCGGGGCGGCATTTTGGACGTGTTCCCGCCGACCGAGGAGCATCCCGTCCGGGTCGACTTCTTCGGCGACGAGGTGGACGAGATCCGCACCTTCGCGGTGGCCGATCAACGCTCCTTCGGCGACCTGCTCGACGAGGTGACCGCCTCACCGTGCCGCGAACTGTTGATCACCGACGAGGTGAGGGCGCGGGCGGCACGCTTCGCCGACCAGACCAGCAGCACCCCCGGCAACCTGTCGGAGATGTTCGAGAAGATCGCCCAAGGGCACGCCGTCGACGGCATGGAGGCGTTGTCGGCGGTGCTGGTCGACGGTCTTGAACTGCTGGTCGACGTCGTGCCGGCTGACACCCTGGTACTGGTCGCCGATCCGGATCGGGTGCGCGCCCGGGCGCACGAACTCGTCGCCACCAGCCAGGAGTTCCTGCAGGCGTCCTGGGCCGCCGCGGCCTCCGGCGGCAAGGCGCCGATCGACCTGGGCGCCGGCGCGTACCGCGAGTTGGCGCACGTCCGCGAGCGGGCGTTGCAGCGCGGCCAGTCGTGGTGGTCGCTCTCGCCCTGGGCCGCTGCCCCCGACGTGGCTGCCCCCGTCGACGACTGGGACGAGCCGATCGACATCGGGGTCGGCGATGCGGCCCTGGCCGGCGTCGAATCGCGCACCGTGGAGGCCCGCGAAGCCGACGTGTACCGCGGCGACGCCGAGGCGGGTGTCGCCGCGATCCGCTCTGATGTCGGTGCGGGGCAGCGGGTGCTGCTGGTCGCCGACAGTCCCGGCCTCGCCACCCGAATGGGCGAGGTGCTCACCGAGGCAGGCGTGCCGGCCCGCGGCTCGGTCGAGTTGTCCGAGACACCCCAACCCGGGCTGGCAACCGTGGTGGTCGCCGACCTGCGACACGGCTTCACCCTTCCCGCGGTCGGTTTGTCGGTGGTCACCGCGGCCGACCTCTCCGGTCAGCGGGAGCTCGACAAGTCCGCCCGAAAGATGCCGGCCCGGCGCAAGAACACCATCGACCCCCTCGAGCTCGACCCCGGCGACCCCGTGGTGCACGAAACGCACGGGGTGGGGCGATACCTCGAGATGGTGCAGCGCACCGTGCAGGGCGCCACCCGCGAGTACCTCGTGCTGGAATACGCGCCGTCCAAGCGCGGCCAGCCCGGCGACCGGTTGTTCGTGCCGATGGATCAGCTGCACCTGATCACCCGTTACGTCGGCGGCGAGAGCCCGACGCTCGACAAGATGGGCGGCGCCGACTGGTCCAAGCGCAAGTCTCGGGCCCGAAAGGCGGTCCGCGAGATCGCTGCCGAGCTGATCAAGCTGTACGCCGCGCGGCAGGCGTCCCGGGGGTACGCGTTCGGCCCCGACACCGTCTGGCAGCGCGAGCTGGAGGACGCCTTCACCTACGTCGAGACCCCCGACCAGTTGGCAGCCGTCACCGAGGTGAAGGCCGACATGGAGCAGGTCATCCCGATGGACCGGCTGATCTGCGGCGACGTCGGCTACGGCAAGACCGAGATTGCCGTGCGGGCCGCGTTCAAATCGGTGATGGACGGCAAGCAGGTCGCCGTCCTGGTGCCCACCACACTGCTGGTCCAGCAGCATCAGGCCACCTTCGCCGATCGTTACGCCGGCTTTCCGGTCACGGTGTCCCCGCTCAGCCGCTTCCAAAACGCGTCCGAGGTGAAGAAGACCAAGGAGGGCATCGCCGACGGCAGCGTCGACGTGGTGGTCGGCACCCACCGGCTGCTGTCGGACGAGGTGAGCTTCAAGGACCTCGGCCTGGTGATCATCGACGAGGAGCAGCGGTTCGGCGTCGAGCACAAGGAGGCGTTGAAGAAGCTGCGGCTCAACGTCGACGTGCTGGCGATGAGCGCCACCCCCATCCCGCGCACGCTGGAGATGGCGATCACCGGAATCCGCGAGATGAGCGTGATCGCCACGCCGCCCGAGGAGCGGCACCCCGTCCTCACCTTCGCCGGGCCCTACGACGAGGCACAGGTGCGGGCCGCGGTCCGTCGAGAACTGGCGCGGGAGGGCCAGGTCTTCTACATCCACAACCGGGTGAACTCGATCGAGAAGACGGCCAAGCGGCTGGCCGACCTGGTGCCCGAGGCCAGGGTCGCGGTCGCCCACGGCCAGATGAACGAGCACACCCTGGAACAGGTGATGGTCGACTTCTGGGAACGCCGCTCCGACGTGCTGGTCTGCACCACGATCATCGAGGCGGGTCTCGACATCTCCAGTGCGAACACCCTGTTGATCGAGCGGTCCGACCTGCTCGGCCTGTCCCAACTCCACCAGCTGCGCGGACGCGTCGGCCGTGGCCGGGAGCGCGGCTACGCCTACTTCCTGTACCCGCCGGAGAAGCCGCTCACCGAGACCGCACATGACCGGCTGGCGACCATGGCGGCGCACACCGATCTCGGCGCCGGCATGGCGATCGCCATGAAGGACCTCGAGATCCGAGGCGCGGGCAACCTGCTCGGCGGCGAGCAGTCAGGGCACATCGCCGAGGTCGGTTTCGACCTTTACATCCGCCTGGTGGGCGAGGCGGTCGCCGACTTCCGCGGCGAGAGCGTGCAGCCCGAGCCCGAGATGAAGATCGAGCTGCCCGTCGAGGCGCACCTGCCTGTCGACTACGTGGAGTCCGAGCGGCTGCGGCTCGAGATGTACAAGCGGCTGGCCCAGGTGTCGGACGAGGCGGGCATCGACGCCGTCCGCGACGAACTGCTCGACCGCTACGGCGCACTGCCCGAGCAAGCCGAAGCACTGCTGGCGGTGGCCCGGTTCCGGTTGCTGGCCAAGGCGAAGGGCATCACCGAGATCATCATGGCGGGCACGGCCGTTCGTTTCTCGCCCGCCGACCTGCCCGAGTCGAAGGTGCTGCGGCTGAATCGGCTGTACCCGGGCGCCCAGGTCCGCAAGACGGCCGGGCACGTGCTCGTCCCGCGTCCGATGACCCGGCCGATCGCCGGCCAACCGATCGTCGACCTGCCGTTGCTCACCTGGGCGAGCACCGTGCTGAACGACATCTTCTAGACCCTTGCTGGTCGAGCTCGTCGAGACCCCTGTTGGTCGAGCGTGTCGAGACACGCTAATCGAGGCCGGCCGCGCCGAGCCATCCGCCGACCGCCCACGTCAACCCGGCCGCCCGGGCGGGCCCGGCCAACGGACCCCTCGTCCAGCGGTTAGGATCGCTCCGGTACGTGGCAGAGGAGATGGAATGAAGAGCGTGCGTTGGTTGGGTGCTGCGATTGCGGCGGTACTGCTGGTCCTGGCCGGCTGCACCACGCCGAGCGCCAACACGGCCGCCACCGTGAACAATCAGCAGATCCCGGTCGAGTCGGTGAACGCAACGGTGCAGGCCATCGGTGGCACGACAGCCGAGGAGGGTGCCCTCGCCGACGCTCATGCCACCGTGCTGTCGTACGCGATCCGCGGTCAGGTTGCCCGCACCATTGCCGCGGAGCAGAACATTCAGTTGAAAGGCGACCCGCGCACCGCTGTGCTGACCGCCACTCCCGGCCTGGCCAAGTACGCGGAGAATCCCACGGTGGCGGGCTTCATCGACGATGTGGTCGACACCACCATCGTCGTCAACACGATCGGCCAGCCTGCCTTCCTTGCGAAGGTCGCGCAGGCTGACGTCCAGGTGAATCCGCGGTACGGCTCCTGGTCGGTCGCGACGGCCGCGGTATCGCCGGCAGGCGGCCAGTTGTCCGAGCCGTGGGTGACCCCCACCCCGCCGGCCTGATCGGCCGATGTCGGGGTCGGAGGTGCAGCGCCTGATCGAGGTGATGCACACGCTGCGCCGAGAGTGCCCGTGGGACGCCGAGCAGACCCATGCGTCGCTCGTCCCTTATCTCGTCGAAGAGGCGCTCGAGGTGGTCGAAGCGATCGAGGACGGGTCCGACCCAGCCCTCGTCGAAGAACTCGGGGACCTGTTGCTTCAGGTGGTCTTCCACGCCGAGATCGCGTCCGAGCAGCACCGGTTCGGCATCGAGGACGTTGCCCGCGGCATCGCCGACAAGTTGGTCGCCCGGCACCCGTACGTGTTCGCTGACGAGGCCGTTCCGGACGACCTGCTGGCCTCCTGGGAGCAGCGCAAACGTGCCGAGAAGGGTCGCACCTCGGCCTTGGACGGGATCCCGAACCAGCTGTCGGCACTCAGCCGGGCCGCCAAGGTGATCGGCCGCACCGGTTGGCACGGCACCGACGCCGAGGCCCTGCTCGATGATCCCAGCAGCGACATCGGAGGTCGGATCCTGGCCCTGGTAGCCGAGGCGCATGCCGCCGGCGTGGACGCCGAGCAGGCCACCCGGGCAGCCGTCCGGCAGTTGGAACGCCGCGTCCGCGACGCCGAAACCCGCACCTAGGGGACGGTTCCGTTTGGTGCGGTTTCGCGCGGTGGGGACGGTTCCGTTTGGTGCGGTTTCGCGCGGTGGGGACGGACCACTCAGTGCGGGCGGGCGCCCAGGGAGGGGCGGGCACAGTAATGAGCTTGCACTCGAGGTTTATCGAGTGGTGATGCACTGGTTGGTAGGGACGTTGTCAGCCTCGGTGTCCGTCAGCCGCCACATGCATCCGCTGAACTCGGTGGCGACTACGTCCGATCAGCCTTCCGATAAGCGCATATGAGAGGGAACGGGTGCGTAGTTCGCGGACGACCCGCTGCTGCGTGACTGCGCCGAGATCGTCGAACTCTTCCGGGCAGGTGGCACCACACATCCGTCGGAGTAGGTCCGCCGCACTTTCGAGGTTGTGGTGCGGACGGTCGAGTTTTGCGACTGCCTCATCCTCGGTCGGGACGTGCGCGGTCGCGAGTTCGATCGGATCGATCGCAAGCAACTCACGCAGCGCGGCATCGTCCACGAGCGTCGTCGGGTGGTCCAGAAGCCTGCGACTGCTCCACTCGTACGCTTCTGGCCGCGGGGTCATGCCCGCGGCCACAGGGTTGTTCCAGATGTAGGGCAGCAGCGTGACCAGATATGCATCATTTTCGACGGGCCGGCTGCGAAAGCGGTCCTGGAAGACGTGGCCCACGTGGCTGTACTTCCGGTTGAACCACCCGGCATAGCGCACCCCGAGACGCTTGATGACGACGCCGATCGGTTCGGTGCCGGTACGTAGCACCAGGTGGACGTGGTTCGTCATCAGGCAGTACGCCAGAACCAGGCACCCCGACGCCTGTTTGGTCTCGACCAACGCCTTGAGAAACTGCTGGAAGTCTTCGTCCTCCAAGAAGATGGCATCGCGGTTCGTTCCGCGCATCATGACGTGATAGATCCCGGATTCGGCGAGTTGCCTGGGGTGCCGAGCCATGTTTCGTCCTTCCAAGACCTGTGGGCACGGCGAGCCTATGCATCAGCGAGGGCGAGGTGGCGCCTGAGTCGCCTGTCTGTGGATAACTTCAGTGTCCTCACCGCCTAAGCGGACCAAGGGACCTGTCCCCACCGCGCGGAATCGCACCAAACGGAACCGTCCCCACCGCGCGGAATCGCACCAAACGGAACCGTCCCCACCGCGCGGAATCGCACCAACCGGAACCGTCCCCACCGCGCGAAAACGCACCATCCGGAACCGTCCCCGCGTTCCAGCCCATCCGGGCAGCGGCTCCGACCGGCCCCGCCGTCTCAGCACTATCCAGGCATCGGCCATTCCCAGCGCGGTCAGGACCGATAAGGTAAGACCGGACGTCTCCACACAGCGAAAGGCACTGCATCGTGGCAACCATCGAATTCGTCGATGCTCGCGAGATCCTGGACTCCCGCGGCAACCCCACTATTGAGGTCGAGGTCATTCTCGATGACGGCTCGCAGGGACGGGCCGCGGTGCCGTCCGGCGCTTCGACCGGCGCCTTCGAGGCGGCCGAACTGCGCGACGGCGACAACGACCGGTACGGCGGCAAGGGCGTGACCAAGGCCGTCGAGAACGTGCAGCAGCAACTCGCCGCCGAGATCACCAACGTCTTCGAGGCCGAGGCGCAGCGCGCGATCGACCAGGCCATGATCGAGTTGGACGGCACCCCCAACAAGTCGAAGCTCGGCGCGAACGCGATCCTCGGCGTCTCCCTCGCGGTGGCCCACGCCGCCGCCGAATCCGCCGGCCTTCCGCTCTACAAGTACCTGGGTGGCCCGACGGCGAACCTGCTGCCGGTGCCGATGATGAACATCCTGAACGGCGGGTCGCACGCCGACTCCAACGTCGACATCCAGGAGTTCATGATCGCTCCGATCGGTGCTGCGACCTTCGCCGAGGCCGTCGAGATGGGCGCCAGCGTCTACCACGCCCTCAAGGCAGTGCTCAAGGGCCGGGGCCTGGCCACCGGCCTGGGCGACGAGGGCGGCTTCGCACCCAACCTCGCCAGCAACCGCGAGGCGCTCGACCTGATCGTCGAGGCGATCGGGAACGCTGGCTTCACCCCAGGCGCCGACGTCGCCCTGGCGCTGGACGTGGCCGCGTCCGAGTTCTTCAAGGACGGCTCGTATTCCTTCGAGGGCACCCAGAAGTCGTCCGCCGAGATGATCGAGTACTACGAGGGCCTGGTCGCCGACTACCCGTTGGTGTCCATCGAGGACCCGCTCGACGAAGACGACTGGGACGGCTGGGCCTCCTTCACCCAGGCACTGGGCGACAAGGTGCAGATCGTCGGCGACGACCTGTTCGTCACCAACGTCGAGCGGCTCAAGCGCGGTATCGACAGCTCCACGGCCAACTCCCTGCTGGTCAAGGTGAACCAGATCGGCTCGCTTACCGAGACCATCGACGCCGTGACCATGGCGCACCGGGCCGGCTACACCACCATGATGAGCCATCGCTCGGGTGAGACCGAGGACACCACGATCGCCGACCTGGCCGTCGCCCTGGGCTGCGGTCAGATCAAGTCGGGCGCACCGGCCCGTACTGAGCGGGTGGCCAAATACAACCAGCTGATGCGTATCGAAGAAGACCTGGACGACGCGGCACGCTACGCCGGTGCCTCCGCCTTCCCGAGGTTCAGCGCCAACTGACCGTAGGCTGTCACCTGATGAGGATTCAGGTCTGATGGCACGCGACAGGCGGCCAGCACGTACATCGCCGGCCGGCCCGGGACGTATCGCACGTACCCGGGCCGGTTTTCGTGCGTCCACGCCCAGGTCCGCCGGGCAGCCGTCCGAAGGGCCGGTGACCCCGGCGGAAACCAAACTTCCCCGCCGGCTGCCCCGACTGCCGCGCCGGCTGGGCCTCACCCGCCGTGCCCTGGCTGTCCTCAGTGTGCTGGTGGTCCTCGCCCTGTCGTATGCCAACTCGCTGCGCATCTACCTCGATCAGCAGCGCGACATCGGCGTGGCCACGCAACAGATCCAGGACCGAACCGAGCG
Organism: uncultured Actinomycetota bacterium; assembly: GCA_963697765.1. Classification (GTDB taxonomy): domain Bacteria; phylum Actinomycetota; class Actinomycetes; order Propionibacteriales; family Propionibacteriaceae; genus Micropruina. The sequence continues at coordinate 114,698 of CAVOPC010000002.1, read as the reverse complement.
CATCTCCCAACTCGAGGACGAGTTGAGCCGCTGGAACGACCCCGCCTTCGTGAAGGCGCAGGCCCGCGACCGGCTCGGCTGGCTGTTGCCGGGCGAAACCGGTTTCCGGGTGGTCGGACCCGACGGAAAACCGCTCGGCACCGGCGTGGTGCTGACCTCGCAGAGCGAACTGCCGCCTGGGGAACACGGCGAAATGTGGTTCGACCGCATGTGGGGTTCGGTGCAGACCGCTGACAGCCCCGAACGCAAACTGGGCCGCTGAGGCTCGACTGCCGAAGTCGGCGCCGAGACGCGGGGCGGTTCCTACGTGTTCCACTCGCCCCACGGCACTCCCGATAGAACGAGTAGGACCGTCCGCGCGTTCCACCCAGCGCCATTGTGGAACACGTGGGAACCGTCCCCACGATTTTCACCCCAGACGAGAACCGTCCCCACGATTCACCCTGGCAGAATGAATCGGTGCCCACCCAGTTCGTGATCGACCCCGCTGACGTGGCGTCCATCGAGCAGCAACTCGGACGGCAGCCGCGCGGGCTGCTGCGGGTGGCGTGGCGGTGCGCCGGCGGTCAGCCCGGTGTTGTGGTGACCTCCCCGCGGCTGCCGGACGGCACGCCGTTTCCGACCACCTACTACCTCACCTGTCCGGTCGCCGTCGCCAACGTGTCAACCCTCGAGTCGCTGGGGGTGATGGCTGAGATGACCGATCGGCTCGGCCAGGACGAGCACCTCGCAGCCCAGTTCCGCGCCGCCCACGAGGCCTACCTGGCTGATCGCCGGGCACTTGGCGCCGTGCCCGAGATCGACCAGGTCAGCGCCGGCGGCATGCCCACCCGGGTCAAGTGCCTGCACGTGCTGGTCGCGCACGCGCTGGCCGTCGGGCCGGGGGTCAATCCACTCGGTGACGAGGCGATCGAACTATTGAAGAGCCATCCGTTCGGCGAATGTCTGGAGAAGCGATGAGGGTTGCGGCGATCGATTGCGGAACCAATTCCGTGCGGCTGCTGGTCGCCGAGGGAACCGACGGTGGGCTGGCCGACCTGAACCGCCGCCTGATCCTCACCCGGCTCGGCCAGGGAGTGGACGCCACCGGCCGTTTCCACCCCGACGCACTGGCGCGCACCCTGGACGCGTTCGCCGAGTACTCCGAAGTCATCGCGGGATTGGGTGTCGAAAGGGTGCGCCTGGTGGCCACGTCGGCCGCCCGCGACGCCGACAACCGCGAAGAGTTCTTCGCCGGCGCGCGTGCGCGGCTGGGCGTCGACGCCGAGATCATCACCGGCGATGAGGAGGCTCGGCTGTCCTTCACCGGCGCACTCACCGCGTTGCCGGACGTCGCCGCACCCGCTCTGGTGATGGACATCGGCGGCGGGTCCACGGAACTGATCACCGGCTCGGGAAGCCCTACCCCGACCATCGACCACGCCATCTCGCTGAACATCGGCAGCGTGCGCGTCCGCGAGCGGTTCCTGGCGGGCGATCCGCCCACGGACGATGAGATCGCTGCGGCCGCGGACTACGTCGACGGGTTGCTTGACGGCGCCGGAGTCGATTTCTCGGCCGTGCAGACCTGGATCGGGGTGGGCGGCACCGCCACCTCGCTGTCGGCGCTCGACCAACACCTGCCCGCCTACGACCGGGCTGCGGTGCACGGCTCCACCATGACCCGTGCCGACCTGCACAGCCTCACCACCAGCCTGCTCACCTCGACGATCGAGCAGGTCAGGGCGCTGCCGTCCATGCACCCCAAGCGCGCGGACGTGATCTGCGCCGGCGCCCTGATCGCCGACCGGGTCGGCGCCCGGGTCGGGGTCGACCTGACGATCAGTGAGTCGGACATTCTGGACGGACTGGCCCTCGGCCTGCTGGCAGGCTGAGGCCCTACACTCCTGGACGTGCCCCCGTAGCCCAATCGGCAGAGGCAGGCGGCTTAAACCCGCTCCAGTGCGGGTTCGAACCCCGCCGGGGGCACTGCCCACCGCTGCAAGTCGCGTCTCGCGTGTGAGGCCGTATCGGAAGGAACTGCATGTCCACGACCATCACGGCATTCGAGAGCGTCACCCTGGATGGAGTGCTGCAGGGCCCCGGCCGTCCGGACGAGGACACCCGCGACGGCTTCACCGAGGGCGGCTGGGGGAACGGCTTCACCGACGACGTGCTGATGCAGTTCCTCGGTGCAGGCATGCAGAGCCCGGGGGCGCTGCTGTTCGGCCATCGCACCTACACCGACCTGATGAACCACTGGACGTCCGTCGGCACCCCGAACCCGTTCACCGAGCGGCTGGTGAACGCGCGCAAGTACGTGGTCTCACGATCAGCGGACGTCGAGCTGGAATACCCGAACTCCACCCTGCTGGCCGGGGACGCGACCGAAACCGTGGAGCGGTTACGCCGCGAAGGCACCCTGCCGATCCAGATCCTGGGCAGCGGCGAACTGGTGCGGACGCTGCACCGTGCGGGTCTGATCGACCGTTATACGTTGCTTGTGCACCCGATCGTGATGGGCAGCGGACGACGGCTCTTCGGCGACGCCGACCGGGTCGACCTCACGTTGGAGCAGGCCCTGCCGACCACCACCGGCGTGGTGATCGTGGAATATTCGGTGAACTCCGCCGCACGGTGACCCGCCGCGTTCGGCACCGCCTGACCCCCAGCCGTCCCTGAGCCGCGGCGAGGAAGCTTTCGGGCACTCCGCATGTTCCGTACAATGGGCATGTAAACCCTAGAGAAGGAACCAACAGATGCGCAGCTCCAACCCCGTACTTTCGAGGCCGGACGCCTTCACTCCGCAACAGCAGAACCAGCCCGGGTACTCCCAGCCCGGATACCCGCAGCAGCCCGGATATCCCCAGGCCGGCTACCCGCAGCAGCCCGGATACCCCCAGGGCGGCTACCAGCAGCCCCAGGGTCAGCAGGGCCCGTACCAGCAGGGCGGCTACCAGCCCCCCGCCCCGGGTCAGCACTATCCCGCCCAGGCGCCGGCGCAGCCCGGCGGCCTGATGACCATCGATGACGTGATCACCAAGTCCGCCATCACCATGGGCACGCTGATCGTCACCGCCACGATCACCTTCATGTTCCTTCCGGTTCAGCTGCTCTGGCCTGCGGTCATCGTCAGCGCCCTGGTCGGCTTCGGCACCGTGATGGTGGTGGCGGCCCGGCGGCTGATCAACCCCGGAATGGTGCTGGCCTACGCTGCCATCGAGGGCGTGTTCATCGGGGCGATCAGCAAGGTGTACGAAACCGCGTGGAACGGCATCGTTCCGGCTGCGGTGCTGGCCACCGTCGTGACCGCTGCCACCACCTTGGCTGCCTACAAGTTCTTCCGCATCAAGGTCACCGCCAAGTTCCGCAAGATGGTGATGATCGGCACTCTCGCCTACGCAGGCGTGCTACTCGTCAACTTCGTGATGTCGCTGTTCGGTGTCAACTTCCTGTTCGGCCACGGCAACCTGGCACTGCTGCTGCTGATCTCGGCGTTCGGCGTCGGGTTGGCGGTGTTCAACCTGATCATGGACTTCGACTACGTCGAGCAGGGCATTGCGATCGGCGCTCCGGCGTCCGAGTCGTGGCGCGCCGCGTTCGGCCTCACCGTCACCCTGGTCTGGCTGTACGTCGAAATGCTGCGGCTGCTGTCGTACTTCCGCAACTGACACAGGTCTGGTCAACCGAACGCCGCAGGGTTCTCCCTGCGGCGTTCTGCTGTCTAGCGGTCCACCCGCGGCACCGGTCAGCCGGTGGCCCAGCGTCGTCGGTAGCCCAGTTCCATCGACAGCCGGACGAGGTGCCGGTCCAGCAGCGCCCGGGTGCCGGCCGCCCAGTGGATCCGCTGCCACTGGTGCAGCGGCACCCAGCGAGCGGATGCCGTGGTTCCGCCCACATCGTTGACGACCGGGTCGCCGGGATGCGGGCAGGTGGCGGCATAGATGATCCGCACGGCGTGGAAGTCCTCGATCACGCCGCTGGGGGAGCGTCCGATCCAGTGATCGGTCTGAATGTCGAGCAGGTGAGCGATCTCGATGTGCTGCGCGGTCTCTTCGACCGCCTCGCGCAACACCGCCTGGCTGGGATTCTCACCGGGGTCGATGCCGCCGCCCGGAAGCCCCCACGATCCGGGTACGGCGGTGCGGGTGGAGAACTCGGTGGCCAGCACGCCACGTTCGCTCAGCACGATCGCATAGGCGGCCAGGCGCTGTCGCACCAGCGGCTCGACGAGCTCGGCCTCGGTGAGGTCCCGGTCGAGGGCCCGGCGGCCCTGCGTGCCCCGCTCGGACACCTTGCGTCCATGCGCCGAGACCTGAACGGTGAAGGTCAACGCGTCGCCTTCGCCGGTCGCCGAGAGGGGCCGGACTATGCGATACCCGAGTTCCCAGGCGAGCCGATGCGGGTCGGTGCCGTGTGCGAGGGGCCGGACGAAGACACTCGACCCTCCCGCGACCACGACGCCGACGATCTGCATCTGCCCATGATGACTGAGCCGGGTAGGCGAACCAAACCGACGCACGAGCCTGACGTCCGGCAAAAGCACTCGGCCGCAGGGTCGATCCCAGGGCGCGGGAACTGCCGCGAATGGAACCGGCCAGTACACTCCGAGCACAGCCACGGGTAAGGAGGATGCAGTGCAGTACAGGGATTCGGCCAGCCTCGACAGCTCCCAGGTCACCAGTGGTTCCGGCGGGGGCGGTGGTGGCGGACGACTGGCGGTCGGTGGCATCGGCGGTCTGATCATCGTGATCCTGGCCATGGTGCTGGGCTTTGACCCGGGTGCCCTCACCTCGGGTACGGAAGCCGGCCCGGAGCAGAACACCAATCAGTACGCCCAGTGCAAGACGGGGGCCGACATCGAGCGCAACCGCGACTGCCGGTTCGTCGCCTACACCAACTCGATCCAGAGCTACTGGAGCAAGGCCCTCCCCGGCTACGAGGCCACCACCACCCACATCTTCACCGGGCAGGCCAGCACCGGGTGCGGCACCGCCACCTCGGAGGTCGGCCCCTTCTACTGCCCGGCCGACAAGGTCGTGTACCTCGACACCGGCTTCTTCGATCAGCTCACCGGGCAACTCGGCGCCCAGGGCGGGGACGCTGCCGAGGCGTACGTGATCGCCCACGAGTACGGGCACCACATCTCCGACCTGACCGGGGTGCTGGACAGGGTGCAGCAGGCGGGCCGTCAGACCGGTCCGGACTCACCGCAGGTCAAGCTCGAACTGCAGGCCGACTGCTACGCCGGCGTGTGGCTGGCGAACGCGAGCAAGGATCCGAACTCGCCCATCGCGTCCGTCACCAAGGAGGACGTTCTCAGGGCAGCCGACGCCGCCAACGCGGTCGGCGACGACCGCATTCAAGAGGAGACCACCGGCCGGGTGGACCGCGAATCCTGGACCCACGGCTCCGCCGCCCAGCGGCAGAACTGGCTGGCCACGGGTTTCAACTCCGGTGACCCCAACAAGTGCAACACCTTCGGTGGCTGAGTAGGTCGCTACACCTGTTGGTCGAGCGTGTCGAGACCGTGTGCTGGTCGAGCTTGTCGAGACCAGCGCCGACCAAGGCGATTCTCGATCCGGATCACAACAAGCTCGATCGACTGATCGCCGGTATGGATCTCGACACACTCGATCGACGACCGCCCGGTGCTCAGGGAGTGATCGGCTCGCCGGCCAGGTTGGTCTCGAAGGACTCCCTGCCGATCGTGAAGTACATGTGCGGCGTGCCCAGCCGGGCCCGGTCGTCGATCGTCACCTCCCAACTCGTGTCGCCGTCGAAATCGCCTCGCACGCGCGCCGCGTCCAGCACCTTCCAGATGGCCTCGGAGTGCACCCTGGAGACCCCGAAAAGCGGGAGATCAGGCCGCTGCGAGCGCTCGTTGATGGTGACCGGAACCGTCGAGGTGCGCAGCCGCCGGATCGTGGTCGTGGTGCTGCCCGGAAAATCCAGCCAGGCGCCGAGATTCGACTGGATGCCGATCGCCAGCGCAGTGACCCGCGGACCGGCGACGTCCTCCAGGCCGCCTTCGATGCCGCTCTCGGTGTTGAAGTCGAGCGTGGGTAGCAGGCTGCCGTCGGGGTTGAAGAAGACGGTGCGCGACTCCGGGTTGGTGGAGACGCTCATGAACACCTCGCCGGCGGACGAATCGACGATCTGCAACTGCTGGCTGCTGTCCGAGCCGGAGATTCCCGCGGCCGAGCGGAACAGGGCGCCCACGTCGTTGATGTTGAAGTCCTCGATGTTGAAGATCTTCTGCTGCACGTACGCGACGTCGCTCTGGACCTGCTTGATGGTGTTGTCGCGCCAGGCCCAGGTCTCGGCCTGATTGTTCTTCACCACCGTGATCGCAGCCCAGTCCTTGGTGATCTCGACCTGGATCAGGTCGCGCGAGCCCGCCTTGGCGATCAGCCTGCGCACCATGATGCGCGCGTGGCCCGGCTCGGTCAGGTCGACGCTGACTTCGCTCAGGCTCGGGCTGGGCGAGGTCGTCGGGGGCTGGACGCAACCCGTGAGCAGGCCCAGGGCGATCGCCGCGGCCAGTACTCGGATGCGCACCGTTCGAGACTACCGCGGCTCGGGCAGACTGTGCCGGTGGACCTCGACGCCGACTCAGTGACCCTCGCCCGGGCACTGCTCGGCGCTCATTTCCGGGTGGGTGCGATCACCGTGCGGCTGACCGAAGTCGAGGCGTACGCCGGCAGCGGCGACCCGGCTGCCCACGCCTTTCGCGGCTGGCGTCCGCACACCCGACACCTGTTCGAGCCGCCCGGCACCCTTTACTGTTACCGCTCCTACGGCATCCACGTCTGCGCCAACCTGGTCAGTGGGCCGGACGGCAGCGGTTCCGCCGTCCTGCTGCGGGCGGGGCAAGTGGTCGAAGGGCTGGAACTGGCGCGCTCGCGTCGACCCGCGGGGGTGCCGGACGCCCGGTTGGCCCGTGGTCCGGGCTGTCTCGGCCAGGTGCTGGCCCTGAGTCTCAATGACTCCGGACGCCGCCTGGGCGAGCCCGGATTGGACCTTCGGCCGCCGCAGGGTGAGGTGGGAGCGATCGCGTCCGGCCCCAGGGTGGGCGTCTCGGTGGCGGCCGGACGGCCGTGGCGGTTCTGGCTGGTGGGGGAGCCTTCGGTGTCGGCCTACCGTCCCAGTCCGCGGATGCTGCCGGGCGCCTTGGACGACCTGGACGAGAATTGACCCGCAGAACGTGAGGCGGGGCCGGACCAAGTATGAGTTGGTCCGGCCCCAGTTCGTTCGGGGAAGACGACCTCCGAACTCCGGGCGATCCGTTGATCCGTCCGCTCGTCTTGCAGAGCGCCTGCGGATTGCTCCGCGGGCAGTGGACCTCGGTCATCGTCCGTGCGTTGAACCACTGGTGACGAGCCTTCCGTCTTGCGACTTCTGGTTCGTCGGGTTCGACGTAGGAGTATTTGTACTCCGGTGCCGCACGCCTACGCAATACCAGATCAGAAAGATCCGGCTGCGAATCTGGCAAGATCTGCCAGGCAGATTTTCCATCTGCCCCAGGCGATCCGTTGCGTCCCACGAGTCACGACAGTCACGGATTTCTCCAGGAACGATTCGACCGGACCACCTCATACGCGGTCCGGTCGCGATTCATTTCTAGTCGTTCACACACTGGGAAGTGTGTACCGACACGCGGCGCGCACCCCACCTGAGCCGGGTATGGTGAGGCTCACCGGTCGTAGACGACCGGGTTCGGACCGAGTCGGATCGAGGTTTCAATGACAGATCAGATGGCGGGCGACACGCTCGCAGAGTCCAAGGACACCACCGTGGTCGTGCAGCGGTCGGTGTCCCAACCAGTCAAGGAAGTGTGGCGCCTGCTCGCCACCCCCGCAGGCTCCGAGGCGCTACTCGGCGCCGGTGGCGTGCTGGGTGACAAGGGCGACAGCTGGCATTCCGCGGACGGCAGCTACGGCGTCGTGCGCAGCTACCACCCGTTGGAGCAGATCCGGTTCAGCTGGCACGCGGACGACCAGGCGCCCAAGTCGCTGGTCGACCTGCAGCTGGTCAAGCAGCCGGACGACTCCACCGTCGTCGAGATCCGGCACGAGCACATTCCCGGCGGCTGGAACGCCGAGGCGATCACCGAACATTGGGAGTCGGCCCTGGACCGGCTCGTCGAGGCCAGCTGACCGCCTGCGCCCGAAAGGGGCGCACCCGAAGCGGCCCGCGTGGAACGCCGGCCATGAGTTCGCGGCCGGGAGGTCAGCTCGCGAAGCGCGCGGCCGAACGGGCCCTGGCCTTGGCGGCCTCGTCCTCGCGGTTCTTCGGCGCTGCGCTCGTGGTCAGATGATCCAGCAGGTGCGCGGTCACGTGGGCGATCTCGTTCACGGCCTCATTGAAGTACTGCTCGTTGGCCTGGGAGGGCTTGTTCATACCTGACACCTTGCGGACGTACTGCAGCGCGGCTGCCCGCACCTCGTCACTGGTGGCCGGCGGCTCGAAGTTGTTCAACTGGCGAATGTTGCGACACATGAAGTCACTGTAGAGGCCTCGGGCGAGCGGAGATCCCGGCATCCGCCGGGATGACGGAGGCCCAGCCCGTCCTGTCGGGTCTGCGCCGGGATGACTGAGGCCGACCCCGTCATCCCGGTCCGCCCCGGATCTATTGGCGACACCCAGGCAGCGGGCAGCACCGGCACAGCGAGTGCACAGACCGGGTCCCTGGAACGGATCCATGAGTGATTCCCCACTGACCGCGCGGACGTCGCGGCGCCTGCTGATCGGCGGCACAGCGGTGCTGCCGGCCTGCTGCGCGACTACCTGCTGGTCGGCGTGCTCCTGGCCGTGAACAACGGTCTGCTGTCGTGGCTGATCGCGAGCACGCTGATTTCGACAAGCTCGATCGGCTGAGTCAGGCGGTTTCGCGCAGCTTCCACTCGATCGCCGGGCAGGTGTCCATCACCATCGGCAGGCCCGCTCGTTCGGCCCGCTCGAACGCGTCGTGGTCGATCACGCCGAGCTGGAACCAGACCCCTCCGGCGCCCACCGCGATCGCGTCGTCCACGAAGCTGCCGGCCGCCTCCGAGCGGCGGAAGACGTCGACGACGTCAATGGGAAAGGGCACCTCGGCCAGGCTGGCGTAGCCCTGCTGGTCCAGCACGGTGGGTGCATCGGGATGGATCGGCACGATGCGCTTGCCCCGACTCTGCAGTAGGTCAGCGATGGCGAACGCGGTGCGACTCGCATCGCCGGACAGGCCGACCACGGCCCACACCTGGGCCTCGTCGAGGAAACGGTCGATGGTCTGTTGATTGTGCCAAGCGGGGCGGGCCTGGGGTTCGGCAGCTTGTTGCATGCATCCACCCTAGACGGACGCGGCCCGCACCCCGCGCCACGCCCACCGCCGTGGGAACCTACTTCAGCGTGATCCACAGGGCGCGGCTGAGCGCCAGAAGTTCGCCGTCCGCGGTGTGCAGGGCGGCGGCCGTGTCGTGCTTGCGACCGTCCCGGCCCAGCGCCCAACCGGTCACGACGCAGCGTTCACCCACCGTAGGCAGCCGGTGCACCTGCGCCGTGAAGCGCCCCAGCAGCATCAGCGCGTCCCACTGCTCGAAACAGCCGTAGCCGAACAGGGACGGGCAGTCGACGCTCGCCCACACCACGGCCGGACGGACCACGCCGGCATCGGCGACGGACGCGTCCGGCACCCAGGGGGCGGCGGCGATCCGGCGTCCCTCGACCGGGCCGGGAAAGATCCGCAGGCCGTCCGGACGGTGGGTGCCGCAGACGAAGCACTCCGGGTAGGGGTGATCGGTGAGCCAGGGGCATCGGCCGGACGCCTGCTCGGCCGCCGCGAACGACACCGGCTCGGGGACCTGCACGTCCAGCGCCACGGGACGTGCGGTGGCGACCGTCACGTCGTCGAGGCACACCGTCACGCCGTCGTCGCCGGGTACCGCAGCGAGGGTCCGGTCGAGCGGCGGGGGCACCCGAAGGGTCACCTCCGCGGGTCCGAGGGGAAGGCCTAGGGCGGCAGCCACCGCGCCCGCGCTGTAGCCGCCGTTGCCCGAATGGTTCGGGCCACGGTACCGATATTCGATCCTCACACTCATCGGCGCTGGAGCCGATGCAGCACCGCCCGCGCGTAGGTCCGCTCGGCGTCGATGTCGAGGTGCCGGGTGCCGTCGGCCAGAGTCACCGCGAAGCCGCCCGGCACCGCAGTGAGGGTGACGAAGTCGTCCGCCAGTTCGTCGCGCAGCTGGTCCTCGCGGGGCAGCCAGAGCACCCGTCCGGCGTCGATCGAGTCCAGCGCCCATTCGGTGGTGCCGTTGAACTTGACCACGCTGTTGCCGCCGGGCACGTCCTGCACCTCGATGGTCATCTCGGCGATGACGAACACCTCGTCGGCCAGTTCGCCGTTCGGGATGGTGAACCGGTCGCCGCTGGCCGGTCGCCAGTCCAGTCCAGCGCTGCGTAGGCGGGTGGCGAGGTCGGCGTCGATCATGTCGGTCAGGATAGTTCGCTGCCGTGCATGGTCGCGGCGCGCGGTCAGCCGTTCTGGGCGGGTGGGTTGCAGGCCACGCCGGTGGAGTGCACCGGGCAGTAGCCGTACGGGTTCGCGTCCAGGTACTGCTGGTGGTAGCCCTCGGCGTAGTAGAACTCGCCGGCGGGCGCGATCTCGGTGGTGATCGGACCGAACCGGGCGGCCGCGAGTTGCGGCGCGTAGGCATCGCGGACGGCGCGTGCCCGGGCAGCCTGGTCGTCACCGATGGTGTAGATGGCCGATCGGTACTGGGTGCCGCGGTCGTTGCCCTGCCGGAAGCCCTCGGTCGGGTTGTGGTTCTCGAAGAAGATGCGCAGCACGTCGTCGTAGGACAACTGCTTCGGGTCGAAGACCACCCTGACCACCTCGGCGTGCCCGGTGCGTCCGGAGCAGGTCTCTTCGTAGGTGGGGTTCGGGGTGTAGCCGCCCGCGTAGCCCACGGCGGTGTTGAGCACCCCGGGGGTGTTCCAGAACAGCTTCTCGGCACCCCAGAAACAGCCCAGGCCGAGGATCGCGACCTCGGCACCTGCGGGCACCCGGTCGATCCGGTGGCCGAACACCCGATGGAAGAACGGCTGGTTCAGAACGGGCGTTTCGCGGCCGCGCAGGGCCACCCTCGGGTCGACCATGCTCGGTTTCGTGAACAACATGCTTGCCTCCTGCCTGTGCAACCGGCGGGGGGTCGCCGGCATTCCTCAACTCGTCCAGCCGGCCAGTGTCGCACCAACCGTGTCGAACACGATCCGCGGGGAACTGCCCGAATACCGTCCGAGCATCGAGAAGGTGTAGAGGCGTCCGGAACGGTCGGTGACGTAGCCGCTGAGCGCGGTGACGCCCGAGAGTGTGCCGGTCTTGGCACGCAGGTTGTTCTGCGCAGCGGTGCCGACCATGCGCTCGGTCAGGGTGCCGCCGACCGCCGGGTCCGGGTTGCCGGCCACCGGCAATGCCGCGTAGAAGCTGGCGAACCAGGGCCGACTCCGCGCGTACTGCAGCAGCCGGACGATCACCCGTGCGGTCAACTTGTCGCTGCGGGCCAGCCCGGAGCCGTCCCTGATCACAACGCTGGACGGCACCGCCTGGGTGGTGCCGAGCCAGCGCTTGATCGCCGCCGCGCCGGCCGCCCAGGTGCCCGCCCTGCCGTCAACCCGTCCGATGGTCTTGATCAGGGTCTCTGCCATGCCGTTGTTGGACGGCTTCAGCAGCAGCGACACGATGGTGCTGAGGGGCGCCGAGGTGTCGGTGGCCAGCATCGTGCGGGTGCTGGGCAGGCTGCCGGCCTTCGCCGTTCCGGTGACGCTGATCCCGGCCGCCCTGAGCAGGTTGGTGAAGACGTGCGCGGTGTACAACGCGGGGTACCTGACGGTGACCACCTGGTCGACGGCTGCGCGCTTGAGGGCGACCCGTCCGGAGACCGTGATGGTATTGGTGAGGTCCTTGCGCCTGACCGAGATGGTGGAGCCGCTGCCGGCGCTGGTGGTGGTGGTCTTGTTGACCAACGTCACGTATCCCTTCGCCGCCGCCGGAACCACGCTCAGTAGCGCCTTCGCCCCCTTGGCCGCGCCCGGCCGGTAGCGCACCAGAATGGTGCCCACCTTGTAGGCCGACGACGGCGACATGGTCAAACCCTGGATCTGCGGGGCGTAGGAGTAGCTGTAGTCGCTGGCGTCCCAGTAGTTGTTGTACTTGTCCTGGTCGAAATAACCGGCGTCGGCGATCACCGAGCCGGTCACCCTCGTCACGCCGGCCGCCTTGACCTGCTCGACCAGTGACTTCAGGTCGGCCTCGCGCAGGGTGGGGTCGCCGTTGCCGCGTAGGTAGAGCGAGCCGACGGCGCCGTTGACGGGCCGGGCTGCGGAGTCGACCTCGGTCGAGAAGGTGCGGTTGGGGCCGAGCAGGTCGAGAGCCGCGGCGGCGGTGAGCAGCTTCATGTTCGAGGCCGGCGAGATGGCGGTTGTTACCGAGCGCCCGTACAACTCGGTGCCCGACGAGGCCTCGGCGACCAGTACGCCGACGGTGGCCGTGGTGACGCGCGAGTCCTTCAGCACCGCGGCCACCTTGGTGGCCAGGGCCGCGTCCGATGCCCGGGCGGGCAGGGCGAGCGGAGCGGCACCGGCAGCCGTGGGGAAGAGCGCCAGGCCCAGGGCGCTGAGCACCAGGGTCGGGACGGCGAGAAGACGGGCTGGTCGGGTCATGGCGGGCTCCAGAAAAGGGGGGATCCCGGCCACCCTGACACACCGGGTCGTCCGGAACCAGAGGAGTTGAGACTTCGCCGGAACGTGGGGACGGTTCCTACGCATTCCGTAGTCGGAATACGTGGGACGGCCAACCGTTCCGTCATCGGAATGCGTGAAACCGTGGGAACCGTCCCCACGGTCTCGTCAGCCGGGGGGCAACTGCCAGTCGATCGGCGTGCCGCCCTGCGCGGTCAGGGCGGCATTCGTCCGGCTGAACGGACGGGAGCCGAAGAACCCCGACTGCGCCGACAGCGGCGACGGATGCGCCGAAGCGATCACCGGGGTGTCGCCAAGCATCGGCTGTAGGTTCTGCGCGTCGCGGCCCCACAGGATTGCCACCAGGGGCCCGCCACGGGTGACCAGCGCTTCGATCGCCTGCTGCGTCACCTGCTCCCATCCTTTGCCGCGATGCGATCCGGACGCTCCCGGACGCACCGTCAGCACCCTGTTCAGCAGCAGGACGCCCTGCTCGAACCAGGCCGACAGGTCACCGTGCGGCGAAGGGGCGATGCCCAGGTCGGCGGTCAGTTCGGTGTAGATGTTCACCAGCGACCGCGGCAGCGGCCGGACGTCCGGCGCCACGGAGAACGACAGGCCGACCGGGTGACCCGGCGTGGGGTAGGGATCCTGGCCGACGATCAGTACCCGCACGTCGGCCAACGGACGGCTGAACGCCCGCAATACGTTGGGGCCGGCCGGCAGATAGCCACGTCCGGCGGCGATCTCGGCGCGCAGGAACTCGCCCATCGCAGTGACGCGGTCGGCCACCGGAGCCAACGCCTCAGCCCAGTCGGGGGCCACCAAATCGGGCAGTGGCTGTGGGGTCATCACGCCTCCTGGGGGGTGCGGCGATCGAGTCTGGCGGGAATCCGCCACGACAGTACGGCTCCGGCCAGCAGAATCGCGGCGCCGGAGGCGAATGCCGCGCCCATGCCGAAGTGGTCGGCCAGTAGCCCGGCCGCCAGTGGTCCGAGGATCGCGCCGGTGTCTCCGACCATCGAGAACACCGCGATCGGTTGGCTGCCGGCGCCCTTGGCGGCATCCCCGAGCGCGGCCGTCGGCCCGGTGCCGAGCGCCGCGGACGCCACCCCGTACACGCACAACAGCACCACCAGCACGGCCAGGTTGGGAGCGAACGGCGTTGCCAGGGTGGCCGCCGCGGCGAGCAGGCCGCCCGTCATCATCACCGGGCGGCGGCCGATCACGTCGGTGGCTCGGCCGGCGGGCTGCAGGGCGAGGGTCTGTGCGACCGCAGCGATGGCGAAGGCGAGGCCGGTCCAGGACGGGGACTGGCCGAGGTAGGTGACGATCAGGATCGGCACCAGCGCCGAGCGCACGCCGAACGACTGCCACCCGGTGCCGAAGCCGAGCATGCAGGCGGCCTGGTACCGAGCGTCGCGCAGCACCGTGGACATCGAGCGGGTCGGCGCCTCCCCCGCGGCCTCGGCCATGCCGGGCGGGTCGTGCAGCTGGGTGAACGCAATGGTTCCCGAGATCACCAGGGTGCCGGCGTAGAAGAAGAACGGAGCGGTCAGTGAGATGCCGGCGAGCAGGCCGCCGATCGCGGGGCCGGTCATGCCGCCGAGCAGGAACCCGCCCTGGTAGAGCCCGCTGGCGCGGCCGCGCAACTCCGGGCCGACGCTGGCCAGCAGCAGCGCGGTGGCCGAAATGGTGAACATGGCCGAGCCCACTCCACCGACCGCACGCCACAGCAGCAGCGTCCAGTACTCGTGGGCGAAGCCGCACAGCGCGGACGAGATGCCCACGATCCACATGCCGATGCCGATCGTGCGGCGGTGACCGATGCGATCGGAGATCCGCCGGACGAAGGGGCTCATCGCCAGCCGGAAGCCCGCGAAGGCCGACACCACCAGCCCGATGAGGAAGTTTGTCACTCCGAATGACGCGGCGAACAGGGGCAAAACCGGGATCATCACCCCGAAGCCGACAGCGACGAAGAAGGCTGAGACGGCCAGCATGACCACGGTGCGTGGCAGCGCCGTGCGCAGCGTGAACTTCACCAGCACAACCTAGGCCGTCAGAACTCGACCAGCGCAACCACGTCCTTGCTCGGCTGAGCCGAGCCCCCTGGTGGTTCGATACTGACCCCGGCGCCCAGGGTGTTTCGGGCGTCCCCCTCGAGCAGCACCGTCACGTCAGAGCCGACGGGCAGCATGCCCCCGGACACCATCGTTGCCGGCGGCTGCTGCAGCCAGGCCTGATACGCCTTGCCCGAGGGAGCGTTCGGCAGGTCGTCGGTGATCATCACCGCCTTGCCCAACTGGTTCGAACGGACGACGGTGACGGTTCCGCCACCCTTCGCGGGCGTGGTGGCGCGGACGGCGTCCGGGGCGGCGAGCACATCGGCGGCGGTCACCGCGTGTTGCACCCACGGTTGCCAGACCGAGATGCCGATCACCGCAACGACCGCGATGGCCGCAGCGACCAGCACCTGCCATCTCGACCGGCCGGACGAGCGCGGCCGCAATGGGGTCACGGTGGCCGAGCCGGTGTCGTCCGCCGAGTCGGGGGACGAATCTGAGTCCGCCGCGGGCTCGTCGATCCGGCGCGGCAGTGGGGTGGGCTCGGGCAGGGTCGCGTCCGGCTCTGACTCGCGGGCGGACGGACCGGCGACGTGTGCCGGGGCGTTGCCGGACGTCGCACCGGGCAGGCCGGCCACCGCGCTCAGCACGGCACCGCGCAGGCTGGCCGGCGGTTCCACCTCGTAGTCGGCGGACAGTTCGGCGAGCGTGTCGCCGAAGCCGATCAGTTCGTTGCGGCAGTCGTCGCAGGTCGCCAGGTGCTGCTCGAACGCCAGCCGCTCATCGGGGTCGAGAGCGTTCACGGCGTAGGCGCCGATCAGGTCGTGTTGCGTGTCATCCACGATCAGTCACCCCCCAATGCTGATCTCAATCGGGTCAGGCCGTCCCTGATCCGGGTTTTCACGGTGCCCAGCGGCACCTCGAGCTCGGCGGCCACCTCGCTGTGCGTCCGGCCGCCGAAGTAGGCCAGTTCCAGGGCTTCGCGTTGCAGGTCGGTCAGCTCACGCATCGCGCCCCGCACCCGTTCGGCCTGCACTGTCGCGATCGCCTGGTCCGCAGGATCGACGGGAGTCGTCGCAAGCGCCTGGAGCCCGTATGCGGTGTCGCGTCGGGTGGCGGCCTGGGCGGAACGCACCCGGTCGACGGCCCGTCGATGGGTGATGGTGAGCAGCCAGGCCAGGCCGCTGCCGCGTCCTGGCTCGTAACTGCTGCTGTTCTGCCACGCCTCCACGTAGATCTCCTGGGTGACCTCCTCGGCCTGGGCGGGGTTTCGCAGTACCCGCAGGGCGAGGCCGTAGACCTTGGCGGCGGTGAGGTCGTAGAGCGTGGCGACCGCGTGCTGATCGCCGGTCGCGCAACGCTGTAGCGCGTCCGAGACCGCATCCGCATGCGTCGTCGTCTGGACGGGATTCACCTCCACCACACCGACATTAGCTGCCCGGGTGGTCAGGCCGGGTAGGCGAACGTGGCGTCCCACCCCCCGATGAGACGCCACGTCCATATTTCCCCCACTGTCGTGGCCATCGGCCACGAGTCAGATCACATCTTCGGCACGAGCACGCTGTCGATGATGTAGACGGTGGCGTTGGCGGTCTGGACGTTTCCACAGACCACCTTGGCCTTCTCGACCATGAAGTCCTCACCGGAACCGGTGACGGTGATCGTGGTCTTGGCCAGGGTCTCGTGCTTGCCGGCCAGCTCCTCGGGGCTGAGCCTGCCTGCCACGACGTGGTTGGTGAGCACCTTGGTCAGCAGCGCCTTGTCGTTCAGGACGGCTTCCAGGTCCTTCTTCGGAAGCTTGGCGAAGGCATCGTTGGTCGGCGCGAACACCGTGATGTCCTGGGCGTTGTTCAGGGTGTCGACGAGGCCGGCCTTCTCGACCGCCGTCACCAGGGTGGACAGGGCCGGATTGTGGCTGGCCGCGGTGGCGACGGGATCCTTCGCCATGCCCTCGAACGAGCCTGAGCCGCTGGTGGGCACCGAGGCGCAGGCCGGCCCGAACGGTTCGGCCATCATCGAGGTGGAGGTGGAGGGCGTCATGGACGGCGAGCTCATCGAAGGCGAGCTGGACGTCATGGGCGCCGAGCTGCTCGGGGCGGATGCGGTGCTGGTGCACGCCGCGAGCGGAATCAGTAGGGCGGCGCTGAGGCCGAGGATCTTGGTCGAGGTGCGCATGGCGCTGTCTCCTTCTGCCGGGATTCCGGCGTCGTAACTTCTGACATCACCTGTTCGGAGCGGTACGGGCGCTGGATGGGTCGGATCGCAAAGAAAGTTCGGAGATCTTTGTGCGCATTGGTGGCGACGGCGGATCCGGGCGGGAAAGTGAACCCGTGCCCGTGGGGTGGAAATGCACCAGTGGGAACCGTCCCCGTGGGGCGGAAATGCACCAGTGGGAACCGTCCCCGTGGGGCGGAAATGCACCAGTGGGAACCGTCCCCGTGGGGCGGAAATGCACCAGTGGGAACCGTCCCCGTGGGGCGGAATCGCACCAACAGGAACCGTCCCCATGGGGCGGAATCGCACCAAAAGGAACCGTCCCCATGGGGCGGAATCGCACCAAAAGGAACCGTCCCCATGGGGCGGAATCGCACCAAAAGGAACCGTCCCCATGGGGCGGAATCGCACCCAAGGCGACAGTCTCCACTGCGCGCAGGGCGGCGGGTGAACCGACTTGTCAGTCGACGATCACGACCACGCTGTGCAGGCCGGACGAGCCGTTGGGGAAGGGTGCGGCACGGGTCTCGGCCTGATTCGTCCCGGTGTCATCGATCACCCGCGACTCCAGAGTGTGCTGTCCCGACGACGCCGCCCAGGCGTATTTCCACTGCCGCCAGTACTGAATGCCGCCGTCCGGGCCGAGATCGGTCTCCTGCCAGGGGCCACCGTCCACCCGGACCTGCACCTTCTTGACCCCGATGTTCTGCGCCCAGGCCTCGCCGGCGATCATCACCTGCCCGGCCGGGGGCCGCGACAGCGGACGTGGTGTGTCGATTCGGCTGGACGGCTTCACCGGCCCCTGCTCGGCCCAGCCGCGCTCGGTCCAGTAGGACCGATCCTTCGCGTAGGTGGTGAGGGTGAGTTGGCTCAGCCACTTGGTGGCGCCGACGTAGCCGTACAGGCCGGGGGTGATCATCCGAGCGGGAAATCCGTGCTCCGACGGCAGCGGCTTGCCGTTCATGCCGATCGCAACCATGGCGTTGCGGTCATCGGTCAGCGCCTGCACCGGAGTGCTCACGGTGAACCCGTCGGTGGCTCGACTGAGCACCTGGTCAGCGCCCGCCTGCACTCCGGCCCGGGCCAACAGGTCCTTCACGCGAACACCCATCCACCGCGCCCCGCCGATGTAGGGGCCGCCGACCTCGTTGCTGACGCAGTTGAGGGTGATGTCCTGCTCGATCATCGGCATCGCCAGCAGTTCCGGCCAGGTGATGATGTAGGGACGATCCACCATGCCGTCGATGCTCAACTTCCAGTTGTCCACGTCGATGCTGGGCACGATCAGATTCACGTCCACCCGGTAGAAGTCGGCGTTCGGGGTCACCCAGGGCGCGATGTGGGTGACGTCGAGGCCGGACGGCAGGGGGGCCAGCGGCTTCGCCGCAGTGGGCAGGGTGACGTCGGTCGGAATCCTGCGGCCAGCGACCAGGTACTGTCCGCCGAGCAGGGCGATGGCGCTGCCAACCCCGGTCACCGCGGTTCCGGTCAGGAAGGCCCGCCGCGGCAACGCATACACGGCCCCGCTGCCATCGGCCGCCTCGCCGGTCCCACGCATGAACCACCACAGCACCAGGGTGCCCACCGCACCGGTGACCAGCGCAGGAAGAAAAGCGACGGGTCCCGCGGCGGGGGCGGTCTGTGCAGCGGTCGCCGCTATCGCAGTCAGGGCCACCGGGCCCGCCCAGATCATCCAGCGGAAGCGCAGCGCCAGCAGACCGACCAGGGCACCGAGCGCCAGGGTCATCACCAACACTCCGCCGATCAGCACCGGCTTGTCCCAGGTGCCGAGGGTGGCGACTGCCCATTCCTTCACAGGCGTCGGGGTCAGGTCGATCAGTCGGCTGCCGACGGCCAGCGCCGGCGAGGCGCTCGGCGCGATCAGTGCTGCCACCAGGTGACCCGCGGCCAGGCCGCTGAGCACGGCCATCACTCCCGCGACGCCGGCCCGCAGCCGTGGATGGGTGGGGCTGTCGCTGGGCATGAAGCCTCCTTTGTCACCCGTGATTCGGTGCGGCCGCGCAAGCGGATTGGTCTGATCCTGAGCGTATGCGCGCTGGTGACGCCAAGAAAGAACGGAACCCTTACCGTCCACGGCCCCATAGCCGCGCACGCCGCGTTGCCGTCGCGGCGGGTGTGTCCGACCGGCGCAGTAGGGTGGGACGCCCCACCTACGAGAGGACGAGCGCGTGGCCTTCAGTCTGTTCGGTCGGACCCGGCGACGATCGGCCGCCCTTGCGGTACGCACGGAACCCTCGGTCGTGGTCATCGATGCGCCACCCTCACAGCCCGAGAACCCGATCCCGCAGGGCGTCCGGACGGCGGCGGGCTGGGCTTGGCGGGCGTTGTTGTTCGCGGCCCTGGTCTGGGGTTTCGGATGGCTGATGGCCGAGTTTTCGGGCGTCACGGTGCCGCTGGCGATCGCCGTGCTGATCACCGCACTATTCAGTCCGTTGGCAGACAAACTCAAGAACTGGAACTGGCACCCGCTGCTCGCGGCGGCCGCCTGCCTGGTGGTGATCCTGCTCATCATCGCGGCCCTCGCCTTCGGCATCGGCGCGACCGCGGCCAGCCAGGCGCCCGCACTCGTCGATCAGACGATCGCGGGGTTCAACCAGTTCATGCAGTGGCTGGCCACCGGTCCATTGGCTATCGACCAGGCACAGATCGACCAGTGGATGAACTCGCTCACCACCTGGATCAGCGAATCTCGTCAGGTGCTGGCCGGCTATGCGGCCAAGGTCGGCGCCTCCGTCGGCCACTTCCTGGCAGGCATCGCCATCGTTGCGATCGCGTCCTTCTTCTTCCTGGCCGAGGGGCAGCACATGTGGCGCGCCTCGTCCCAACTGCTGCCGGCGCGCTACATACAGTCGACGCAACGAGCCGCCGAGCGTGGCTGGACGTCCCTGGTCAGTTACATGCGGGCCCAGGTGATCGTCTCAGCAGTGGACGCCGCCGGCGTCGCTCTCATCGCGGCGGCGATCGGGGTGCCGATGGCCCTGGCCCTGTTCGGCCTCACCTTCATACTCTGCTTCATCCCGGTGGTCGGCGCGGTGATCGCCGGCACCGTCGCCACCTCTCTGGCGCTGATCACGCATGGCTGGGTCGCCGCGCTGGTGATGGCCGGTGGAACGGTCGTGGTGATGTGGGTCGAGTCGCACTTCCTTCAGCCGCTGTTGCTGGGCAAGGCGACGTCGTTGCACCCGTTGGCGGTGCTGGTCGGAATCGTGGTCGGGGGCACCGTCGCCGGAATCGTGGGAGCGCTGGTGGTGATTCCGGTGATGGCTTTCCTGGTGGCGTTCACTCGCTCACTCAGGGACGAGGCAGTGGATGAGCCTGATCGTAAGGGAAACCCCTGAGGCCCTGCGCTTTCTATTCTGTAAACAGGGGTTTACATTTGATGCATGGCAACTGAACCAGACCTCACTCCCATCCTTGAAGACCTCGCCGCGGGACGCATCGACGCCTCCGAGGCCGCCCGGCGCATCGACACCCTGAAGGCCCAAGCCGCGCAAGGCAGTGAACCCAGCGACGACGAGATCGTCGGCGACACCGACAGTCCGGGCCAGCACGCGTCCGGCGTCTTCAATCAGCCGCCATTCGTCGACCAGGAGCCGCCGCGTCCGCACCGGCCGACCGGCGCCAAGGGAGTCGAGCGGGTCAGCGTGCGCGCGGTCGGTCGTCGCGTACGGATCGTCGGCGATTCCTCCGTTGCCACCGTCTCGGTGGACGGCCCGCACGTGCTGCGGCGAACCGGCCCGGTGCTCGAGGTCACCAGCGACGGTGACGTCGGCCCCAACCTGGACGGCTTCATCCTGCGTCCGCCGCGCAGCTTCGACGACCTGCGCGCGATCGGCCTGGGCAAGGAACTGCTGGTCCGGGTCAACCCGAGCATCGTGGTGGACGCCGAGGTGACGGCCGGGGCACTGGCCACCGAGGGCGTGCCGTTCCTCGGCAAGGTGCGGGTCACCGCCGGGGGTGCCACCCTGGACCGGATCGTCGAGGCCAACGACGTGCTTGTGCAGGCGGGCTCGGCCTCGATCCGCGGCGACCTGACCAGTGGACGGTCGCGAATCCGCTGTGAGTCGGGCTCGCTCGACATCCGTCTCGGCGACCGGTCCAGCGTGACGGTGCGCACCGACGTCCAACTGGGCAAGGTCAACTGGACCGGGACCGACAACGACAACGTGGACGAAGTGGTGATCGGCACCGGCGCTGCCCGCCTGGACGTCGGCGTGGTGATGGGTTGGGCGACGATCAAGGCCGACCTCCGATGAGTTCGGGACACCGGCCACCGAGCGACTGCCCGGTCTGTGGTGTGGAGCTCGTCACCAGCCGACTCGGCTGTCCGGGCTGTGGCACCGAGCTGTCGGGCCACTTCGCCCGCTGCGACTTCTGCGCACTGGACGCCAAGGAACTCGAACTGCTGCGGGTGTTTCTCAGCTCACGGGGCAACCTGCGTGAGGTGGAGAAGCACCTCGGCGTGTCATACCCGACGGCGCGGGCCAGGTTCACCGATCTGCTGGTGAAGCTGGGGCTCGCCGGGGACGAGAGCCCGGCCGACCCCCGCGAGCAGGTGCTCGCGCAGGTGTCGGACGGCAGCCTCTCACCCGAGCAGGCGGCCATCCTGCTCGCCAAGTTGACCTGACCCTCGTTGGACCGAGGGTGAACAGGCCGCCTGGACTCGCACAGCGAACCTCAGCCTTGGAAGGGCTGCACCTCGAGGATGGTCACCTCGACCGGGTGGCCGTTCGGGGTCCGATAGCTGACCTTGGTGCCGACCTTGGCGCCGGTGATCGCCTGACCCAGCGGTGACTGGGGCGAGAACACCTCGATGTCGGTGGAATCGTCCAGAGCCATCAGCTCACGTGAGCCGAGCAGGAAGGTGTCGGTGTCGTCCGGATCGCCGTCGTAGGCGATGGTCACCTTGCAGCCGGGGGTGACCTCGTCCACATCGCCCGCCGGCGCCTCGCCCACCTCGGCGTTGCGCAGCATCGATTCCAGCTGGCGGATCCGCAACTCCTGCTGGCCCTGTTCCTCGCGCGCGGCGTGGTAGCCGGCGTTCTCGCTCAGGTCGCCCTCGTCGCGGGCTCGGGCGATCTTCGCCGTCACCTCGGCGCGCCCGGTGCTCTTCAGGTGCTCCAGCTCAACGCTGGCAGCATCGAAGGCCTCCTGGGTCAGCCAGATGGTTTCAATCTGCTCGTCAGCCATCGGGAGAGCCTAGCAACAGTCGGGCCGCGGTCTCACGACGCAGGTCGGCAGGAATCAACGCTGATCGCCGTACCGCGCTTGAACGTGCGCACCGAGACGTCCACGGTGGTCAGCCGCGCAGCGCCGCCGGGCACCTCCACCCAGCGTTCGCCGACCCGGTCGTAGCTGACCGCCTGCACGACGAGAAAGCACTTCACGGCGACGGACGGGTCCGGCCGGTCGACGGTCAGAGTCGCCTTCAGCTCGTTGTCGCCGACCACCTGGAAGGTGTCGATCCGTCCGGTCACCGCAGGGTTGGCCCGATGCGCGGCCACCCAGATCACGTAGCCGATCATGGTCAGCACGACCACGGCCAGCACGACCATCAGCGCAGGGGAGAGGCGTTGTCGCGGATAGCGCTGCCGGATCCGCTCGCGGTCGGCCTCGGTGATGGTCACCGGGCCCATTGTGCCCGTCCGGACGCTGGATCGAGATGCGTCCACGCCACCCGGTGGGCACAATGGCGACCATGTCACAGACCTCCACGATGCGTGTCGACGCTGCCGGGGAGCCGTTGCGGCTGCTGCACGTGCACGCCCACCCCGACGACGAGTCGTCCAAGGGAGCTGCGACGACGGCCAAGTATGTGGCTGAGGGCGTCCAGGTGCTGGTTGCGACCTGCACGGGCGGCGAGCGGGGGTCGATCCTCAATCCGAGGATGGACACCCCCGAGAATTGGGCGCGTATCTCGGAGTTGCGCACCGCTGAGATGGCGCGGGCCAAGACGATCCTGGGCATCGAGCAGACCTGGCTCGGTTTCGTCGACTCGGGCCTGCCCGAGGGTGACCCACTGCCGCCGCTTCCCGATGGCTGCTTCGGGCTGATGGACGCCGATGAGGCCGCCGGCGCCCTGGTCAAGGTGATCCGCCAGTTCCGTCCGCATGTGCTGACCACCTACGACGAGAACGGTGGCTACCCGCATCCCGACCACATCATGTGCCACAAGATCTCGATGGCGGCGGCGACGGCGGCGGCCGACCCGACGGCATGGCCCGAGCACGGCCCGGCCTGGCAGGTGCTCAAGATCTACTACCACATGGGCTTTCACCGGGGCCGGTTCGCCAAGCTCGACGAACTGATGCACGCGCACGGCTTGGAGAGCCCCTACGCGGAGTGGCTGGCCAACTGGGAGCGGGACGACGTCACCAACAGGCTCACCACCTTCGTGCCCTGCGGGGAGTACTTTCCGTTGCGTGATCACGCCCTTCGCGCGCACGCCAGCCAGGTCGACCCGGAGGGGCCCTGGTTTGCGGTGCCGATGGCGATCCAGCAGGCCGGCTGGCCGACCGAGGACTTCCAGTTGGTCAAGTCGATCGTGCCGGTGACCCTGCCCGAGGACGACCTGTTCGCTGGGATAGACACCCGATCGCCGATTACCCTCGACACATGGTCCTACTCGATCTAGCCGACGAGAGCTGGTTCCCCCTGGTGATGATCCTGGTCATCGGGGTAGTTCTCTACCTGCTCTTTCGCAGCATGCGCCACGAGATCGGCAAGATCCGTGTGCCGGGACGCCCCCAGCCGCATGCTGACGTCACCCCGCAGTCCCCCGACGACGCGGACGACCGGTGAGCAACCGGCTCGCCGAGTCCACCAGTCCCTACCTGCTGCAGCACGCCGGCAACCCCGTCGATTGGTGGCCGTGGGGCGCTGATGCCTTCGCGGAGGCCCGGGCCCGGGACGTACCGATCCTGCTCTCGGTCGGCTATGCCGCCTGCCACTGGTGCCACGTGATGGCGCACGAATCGTTCGAGGACCCCGAGGTGGCCGCCCTCGTCAATGCCCACTTCGTGGCGATCAAGGTGGACCGCGAGGAACGTCCGGACGTCGACGCCGTGTACATGAAGACCACCCAGGCGCTCACCGGGCAGGGCGGCTGGCCGATGACGGTCTTCCTGACCCCCGACGGCGACCCGTTCTTCGCCGGCACCTACTACCCCCCGCAACCGGTCGGCGGAATGCCGTCGTTCAGCCAGGTGGTGACCGCCCTGGCCGATGCCTGGACCGACCGGCGCGACGAGGTCGTGACCAGCGCCGCGAGCGTCGTCGCCCACGTGGCCGGCGAGTTCGGCGCGCTGCCGGCCCCGGCAGCAATCGACCTCGCCGGGGTGCTCGCGAAGGTGTCTGCCGACTTCGACGCAGTGCACGGCGGCTTCGGCCGGGCCCCGAAGTTCCCCACTCCGGGGCTTCTCGACGCGCTGCTGGTGACCGGCGAGCCCGCATCGGTGGACGCCGCCCAGCGCAGCCTCGAGGCGATGATCCGCGGGGGCATCCACGACCAGGTCGGCGGCGGCTTCCACCGCTACAGCGTCGATGCCGGCTGGGTGGTGCCACATTTCGAGAAGATGCTCTACGACAACGCCCTGCTGCTCGGCAGCTACACCCGGGCCTGGTGCCGCACCGCCGATCACGACCAGGGGCTGCGGCTGCTGTTCGAGCGGGCAGTGCGGGGAATCGTCCGGTTCCTCGCCGATGATCTGCAACTCGACACGGGGGGGTTCGCGTCCAGCCTGGACGCCGATTCGTGCGACATCCGCGGCATGGTGCACGAGGGCATCTACTACGTCTGGTCACCCGAGTTGCTTGCCGATGCCCTGGGTGAACCGAACGCCGGGTGGGCGGGCGAGGTCTTCCATGTCACCTCCGCGGGAACCTTCGAGCACGGGCTGTCCACCCTCCAGCTACGGGGAACGCCTGATTGGGCCCGGCTGGAGGGGGTGCTCGAGAGGCTGCGAGCCGTCCGTGCGACCCGGTTCGTGCCGGCCCGCGACGACAAGCTGGTGGCGGCCTGGAACGGCTTCGCGATCGATTCGCTGGTGAACGCGGCGATGGTGTTCGGCGAGCCGCAATGGCTTGCCCTGGCCGAGCGGAGCGCCGAGGCGACGTGGCGGTTGTGGGTCGATGGTGGCCTGCGCCGGGTCGGCATCGAAGGCGTTGCGGGCGAGGCGCCCGGCATGGCTGAGGACTACGGCGCGCTGGCGCTGGGACTGGCGCGGCTGGCCGGCGCGACCGGTCACTCGGTGTGGCTGGATCGGGCGGTGGCCCTGCTCGAGGAGGCGCTGGTCCGTTTCGATGCGGGCGATGGCGGATTCCACGACGCGCCGCTGACCGAGGGGTTGCGTCCGTTCGCCCGGGCGCGGGACACCTCGGACAATCCGACCCCGTCGGGAACCGCGTGCCTGGTGGCCGGGCTGCGGTTGGCCGGGCTGCTTGCCGACCGGGCAGACTTCGGCGCACGCGCCGACGCCGCCGCCCTGACCATGCACGGCATGGTCGAGGCGGCCCCACGGTTCGCCGGTTGGGCGCTGGCCGACGTGCTGACCAAGGATCAGGCCCGCGGAGGGCTCATTCCGGCTGTTGCGGTGATCGTGAACGATTCCGACGAAGGCGTTCCTTCGTTGGCCACGGCCGCATGGCGGGTGGCACCGGCCGGGACGGCGATCGTGCTGGGCCCCTCCGGCACCGAGGGATTCGCCCATCACTTCGAGGATCGCTCCGCCCGCGGCGGGGCCACCGGCTACGTGTGCCGCGGCACGGTCTGTTTCGCCCCGGCGACCACAACCGCGCAGTTGCGCAAGGCGTTGTGGCAGCGGCCCTGACGGGTAGCAAGAAATAGCGTGTGATTCTGCCTACCGAAGTCGGTACACAGATTCACACCATCTCACGTGATTCAGGCGGCCAGCTGCTGTTCGTGCGCTGTCTCTGCACGCATCCAGCGCGCAATCAGTCCGCGCAGGCCCGTGCGTGGGACGTATCGACCGCCAACCGAAGACGGCGGGGCTGAGGGTCCCACGCGCTCGGCGGATTGAATCAGGGTGACGAAATGGGTGGTCATGTTCTCCTCCTTCTTCGCCCTGACGACGAATCGTCGAGGAAGAAATCGACAATCGGCGATGGATCAGGCTGCGAGGCGCTGGCCTTCGCGTTGCGGGTCCATCCGGTCGGCAAGCCAGAGGCTGCCCCTCGCGTTCGCCCGCAGCCAGGATGAGCCGAGGGTGCGAACGCCGAGTCGGGACGAACCGTGGGTCATGGATGGAACCGGACGGGCGGGGGCCGCGTTCGGCCGCCTGGATCAGGTTCACGAAGTGGGTCGAGGTCATGATGCGTTTCCTTCAGAGTGTGGTGAGCGGGGCCGGTCCGGTGCTGGTGCGAACCTTGAGTTCGATCGGCAACAGGATCTGCTGTTGTGGGTAGTCGGGATCCATCGCGAGCCGGCCGGCCAGCCGGCCCTTCTCCGTGATCGGCTGATGGACGGTGGTGAGGCCGATGAACTCCGCGTCGGGCAGGTCGTCGAAACCCGCCACGGACACGTCGCGGCCAGGGACGAGTCCACGCTGCTGGATCGCGTCCCAGACACCGAGTGCGAGGACGTCGCTGAGCGCCACGACGGCGCTGGGACGGAGCTGGTCGTCGAGCACGTAGCCGCCGGCGGAGCGTCCGGTTTCACGGGTGTTCTCGCCGCCGCTGACGACCCGGATGGTCGCTTCCGGCATGGTTTCGCGCAGTCCGGCGAGGCGGCCTTCGGCGTAGCCGCAGCCCAGTCCGGGAAAGTCGGGTCGCAGTCTTCCGTCCGCGCCCAGCAGCTCGTCGACCACCTCGCCGCGGTTCGACAGGTGACCGGGAACCAGCACGGTCACCCGGCGGTGACCGAGACGGGCGAGGTGGCGGCCGACCAGTCGTCCGGCGAACCGGTCGTCGATGGCGACCCAACTGGGTTCGTCCGACTGCTGGGTGCTGACCACCCGGACCCCGCGCCGGGGAAGCAGTTCCAGCCCCGGGTGCGCCCCGGTCGGTGATCCGCTGACCACCGCGTCGACGGGGGCGCGTTGCAGCCTCTGGTTCTCGTCACCGTCGCCGCGCAGCAGCAGCACGGTGGTGTCGAACTCCTCCAGGGCCTCACTGAGGCCGGCGAGCAGCAGCACGGTGAAGGGGTCGGAGAAGGCCGCCGAGAGGTGGCTGCCGAAGAGGAACCCGCAGATGCCGGTCCTGCCCGAGCGGAGCGCTCGACCGGCCGCGCTGGGGCCGCAGTAGCCAAGACTCTTCGCCGTGGCGAAGATCTGCTCGCGCAACTCGGACGAAAGCCGGTCGGGCTTGCTGTACGCGTTGGAGACGGTGGTCACAGATACGCCGAGTTGCTGAGCGAGGGTCTTCATGGTGACCGGTGCGCCAGATGAGGTTCCCATCTTCCCGCCTCCTAGGTTGATCGATAAAGTAAACGTTACACTTTATCGATCAACCTGGCAAGACGGCAGCACGTCGTGCTCTCTCTGACCCCGCGACCGCGTGGCCTCGTCAGCGTCCGACGTAGCCATGGGCTGGCTGTCGTATCGGGTCGCCGCGGACGCTGATCTGGGCGGCGGTCCGGTTGAGGTCGTCCACTTCGTCGGCCGCCAGTGCCAGTTGGGTGGCGGCGGCGCTCTCGGCGATAAGGCTGGTTCGCCGGGTGCCGGAATCGGCACGGTCCAGGGCTGCTGGGCCGGCAGCCAGGCCAGGGCGACCTGGCCCGGTGCGGCGTCCTTGGCCTCGGCGAGGGTGCGGACGTGGTCCACGGGCGCCTGGTTGGCGTCGCGGTTCTCCTGGCTGAAGCGAGGAATCATGCCGCGGCCTCTTCGTTCGCTTATTTCATCATCCGACGAGTTGTATCCGACAAGGGACCTACGGTACCGTAGGTTGGGTGACGACGACTCAAGGACGCGACATGGAACTCGATACCGTTCCGGTTCCCAAGCCGCTGATGCGGGGTTGGCTGCACTTGGCGATGACACCCATCGCCCTCGTTGCGGGCATCGTGCTGATCGTGCTGGCTCCCACCGTGACCGGACGGATCGGCGGCGCGGTCTGGCTGCTTGCGGCGGTCGAACTGTTCGGGGTCAGCGCCGCCTACCACCGCGGGCACTGGGGTCCGCGCACCGAAGCCATGCTGCGCCGGCTCGACCACGCCAACATCTTCGTTTTCATCGCGGCCTCTTACACGCCGCTGGCCCTGATGCTGCTCAGCCCGAGCAGCGCCACGATGCTGTTGTGGATCATCTGGCCGACCGCGTTGCTCGGGGTGTTCTTCAACCTGGTCTGGCTCGAGTCGCCCCGCTGGCTGCACACCGCGCTCTACCTGCTGATGGGTTGGGCCGCCTTGGGTTGGGTTGGTGAGTTCTGGGCCAACGCCAGCCTGTCTGTCTTCCTGCTGATCACGCTGGGTGGCTTCATCTACAGCGCGGGGGCGGTCGTGTACGCGCTGCGCAAGCCGGACCCCTGGCCGCGTGTCTTCGGCTATCACGAGATCTTCCACTCGTGCACCATCGTTGCTGCGATCTGTCATTTCGTGGCGATCGCCATGATCACCCTGGCCTGAGATGGAACAGTGGGTACATGCTGCTGATCGTTCCCACTGACGCCCCGTTCCAACTGGATCCCACCGAGGGGGTGGAGGTGCTCGGCTACGACCCCGAGGCCGACCTCACCGACGCTCATCTGGCCGCCGATGCCGCAGTGGTGTGGGGTTTCGCCTCGCCGATCATCAACCAGCTGCTCGCCGCACCAGGACTGCGCTGGATTCAGACGCTGACCGCCGGCCCCGACCCGGTGTTGGCCGCCGGATTCCCCGCCGAGGTGCAGGTGACCACCGGACGCGGCTTCCACGACGAGACGGTGGCCGAACACACGGTGGCACTGGCCCTGGCCGGGTTGCGGCAGCTTCCCGAATGCCTGAACGCCCAGGCGGAGCACCGGTGGGCAGAGGAGCTGAGCGGGTTCCGTCCGCTGCACGACGGAAAGACTCTGACCACGCTGATCGGAGCCCGGGTGACCATCTGGGGATTCGGCTCGATCGGCCAAACCGTCGCTGCCCGGTTCGCCGCCTTCGGTGCGCAGGTGACCGGCATCGCCCGCAGCGCCGGCGAGCGCGACGGCTACCCCGTCCGGGCGACCGAGGAGGTGGACGAGGTGCTGCCCGACACCGACGTCCTGGTGCTGGTGTTGCCGAAGAGTCCCGAGACCGATGACGTGCTGGACGCCCGGCGGCTGGCGCTGCTGCCCGACTACGCCTGGGTGATCAACGTCGGCCGTGGCAACGCCATCGACGAGGACGCCCTGGCGGACGCGCTGCACGCGGGCACCCTGGGCGGGGCCGGCCTGGACGTGATGAAGACGGAGCCGCTGCCGCCGGAGTCGCCGCTGTGGGACGCACCTCATGTGATCCTGACCCCGCACAACGCGGGCGGCCGTCCGTTGCACACCAAGGAGTTCATCACCGACAACCTGCACCGGCTGCTCACCGGCCAGTCACTGCGGAATCTGGCGGCGCGCTGATCCGTTCTCTCGACGGTAGGGTTGCCGGCATGGTGTGGCCCGGTCGTGTCGCCCGGGCGTTGGCGGCGCTCGACCCGTCCGGCCTGCTCTATCGCACCTACGAACAGCGGCTGCTCGCCCAACTGAGACATGACCGGCTGCCCCGGCACGTTGCGGTGATGGCGGACGGCAATCGCCGTTGGGCGCGCCGCAACGCACCGTACGAATCGGTGTCGGTCGGCTACGATGCGGGCGCTGACAAGCTCAAGGAGTTCGTGGGCTGGTGCGAGGAGGTCGGAATCCAGACCGTCACCGTGTGGGTGCTCTCGACCGACAACCTGGATCGCTCGGACGACCACGAGTTCGCGCCGCTGCTCCAAGTCATCGAGGACCTGGTGGTCGAGCTGGCGGCGGACGGTCCGTGGCGGGTTCAGATCGTGGGCGACCTCGACCTGCTGCCGGAGGCGATGGCGGAACGGTTGCGCGAGGCGTCCGCGAGCACGGAGGGCCGCACCGGCATGCACGTCAACGTGGCCGTCAGCTACGGCGGCCGACACGAACTTCGCGACGCCTTCCGTTCGCTGCTGGCCGCTGAGGCGGCGAAGGGCACGGAGCTGGCCGAGCTGGCGGAGACCCTCGAGATCGACCAGATCGCCTCGCACCTGTACACCGCGGGACAGCCCGACCCCGACCTGGTGATCCGCACGTCGGGGGAGCAGCGGCTCTCAGGTTTCCTGATCTGGCAGTCGGCGCACAGTGAGTTCTACTTCCACGAGGCGCTGTGGCCCGACTTCCGCAAGGTGGACTTCATTCGCGCCCTGCGTTCCTACGCCCAGCGGGAGCGCCGGTTCGGCCGCTGAGGGTGGCCCCGCGCCGTGGGGACGGTTCCTTTTGCGCGGAAACGCACCGTGGGGACGGTTCCTTTTGCGCGGAAACGCACCAAACGGAACCGTCCCCGAGGTGCGGTTGCGGCTCAGCCGTCCGACAACAGCAACTCGGTCATCGCGGCGCGCAGGGGATCGGGCAGGTCCACCCCATCCAGCCTGCGGAGCACGTCCAGGACGTCCCCGGGCTGATCGATCGCCGACCAGGCCCGCTCCTTCACCATGTACTCGCCCTGGGAGACGTGCAACAGGTCGAACAGCCGCTGCCGCACGGTCGGACGCTCCGGCGGCCGCCGATCCGTCAACCGAACCTCAGCCCCCAAAGCGGTGTCGACCTCGCCCACCTCGATCACCAGCCGGCCGGGCTCGACCTCGAACGACCCGCCGTCGACCTCGGCGGAACCAACCCCGTGGAGCACCAACGTCCAGGTGCGGACGGCCGGCACCACGTCCAGCTCGCCCTGCGCGGCCTCGATGGTGAACACCCCGGACGCCTCGTCCCACCTCAGTCGGGTCCGGACGGCCCGCGGCCGGGCCGCGTCGTCGTCCTCGTAAAGACTGAAGTCGCCGTCCGCCCCGGTGAACACGTGCACCTCGAACCCGGACGGGTTCGCCACCCCCAGCTCGCCACGGGCGGTCAGCGGCACGATCGCCCCCGCCCGGGCCAGCACCGGGTACTGGCCGATCGGACGATGCAGGTGCAACGTCCGTCCGCCGCGGTAACTCACGCCGGTGAAGAAGTCGGTCCACCGTCCCTCGGGCAGCCAACTGGTCACCTCAGCGAGCCCGGTATCGGGATCGGACGGTGCCGTGATCGGCAGCACCAGCAACTCGGTGCCGAAGAAGTAGGTGTTGCGCGAGCCGAAGTTCTGCGGATTGAACACGTCCCCGGCCGGGATCTCCTGGTACAGCGGACGGCACAGCGACTCGCCCAGGCGATGCGTGCGCTCGTTCATCGTGTACAGATACGGCACCAGCCGGTGCCGCAACCGCAGGAAGTCGACCATCACGTCGGCGAAGGCGTCGGGGTAGGTCCACGGCTCCTTACCCATGAACAGGCTCATCGACGAGTGCAGCCGGTTGATCGGCGAGAACGCGCCGAGCTGGTACCAGCGGGTGACCAGTTCGTTGTCGCGATACCCGAACATGTGGCCGCCGATGTCGTGACTCCACCATCCGAAGCCGATGTTGGACGCGGTGGCGGTGAACTCCGGCTGGAACTCCAGGCTCGGCCACGAGTTGACTGAGTCGCCGGAGAAACCCACGGGATACCGGTGCGAACCGGGCCCGGCGTAGCGCGAGAACGTGATCGGACGCTGTCCCCGTCGTCCGCTGTCCAGAAAATGGAAGTGGTTGAGCAGCCAGAGCGGATCCAGGCCGGCGATCGAGGTGAAGGTGCCCTGCTGCCAGTCGAGCCACCACAGGTCGACGCCCTGTTCCTCCAGCGGGTGGTGCACCTGCTCGAAGTAGTTCAGCAGAAAGTTCTGGTCGGCGATGTCGAAGTCGACCGGCTGCTCAGTGGCCGGATCGATGCCCATCGCCGTAGCCATCCGTGGGTAGGGCTCCTCGAAGGCTCGGATGCCGTCCGCCGGGTGCACGTTCAGCGACACCTTCAGCCCATGCTCGTGCAGCCAGGCCATGAACCTCGCCGGGTCGGGGAACAGCTCCCTGTTCCAGGTGTAGCCCGTCCATCCGGTGCCGTACTGCGGAGGGACATCCACCAGGTGCCAATCCATATCGAGCACCGCCACGCTGAACGGGATCCCCTCGGCCTCGAACCGCTCGATCAAGCGTTGGTACTCCTGCGCGGAGTAGGGGTGATAGCGGCTCCACCAGTTGCCCAGCGTCCACCGCGGAATCAGCGGCTGCGGGCCGGTCAGCCGGTGGAAGTCGTCGAGCGCCGCCCGGAAGTCGGACCCGTGGGCGAAGAGGTAGACGTCGGTGTTGCCGGCGATCCGCGGCGCGATCCAGCCGTCCGCGGTGAGGGCCATGGTGGTGCTGTCGTCGAGCATCGCGGTGCCGTTGAAGCTGAGGACACCGTCCTCGAGATCGGTGCGGCCGTCGACTTCGTCCAGGGTGCGTGCGGTGCCGCCGAGATTCGCGTCGCCGCCGCCCCACAGTTGCTGCCGCTCGCCGTAGCGCCACGTGCGCCGGTGTCCGGTGCCGCCGCCCAGGTGGGCGTAGAGCCCGCCCGGGCTGAACCGCTGCTCGTCGTAGCTCAGGTGGACTCCGTCGGTGACGATCTCGATTCCGTGTTTGGTGCGGTGCACGGTGAAATCGACCGGTTCGAACGCCCGGTCGATCACCATCTGAGTGGCGCGATCCTCGAACTCGCCGGAGTCGGAATACTCCAGCCGCAGCAGCGCCGGGGTGAGCACGGTGATCCGATACTTCTCGCCGCGCACCTGGGACGCGCCGGGGGCAACGGGGGTGGTGGGCAGGACGAGGCGCTCGGGCAGGCTCATGGGCCGACAGTCTAGGGACGATGCCCACTCCCGGACGACGTCGCGTCAGCCCTGCGCGTTGATGGCCAACAACTCTCCCGCCTGCTGCTGGATCTGCTCGTCGCTCAGCGCGCCGGTGCGGATCATCGCGACCGCCTCGGCGAACCACGGCTTGGGCGCGAAGAACTCCAGCGCGATCCCGTCGGGGTCGCGGAAGTTGAGGTGATAGCCGCTCTCCGCCTCGCGGATGGGTGTGTACGTCACCCCCAGATCGTCGAACCGGTTCTGCCACTGCTGCAGTTCGTCCAGATCACTGGCGCTCAGGCCGAGGTGGTCCAAGCCGGTGCTCAGCTCGGTGAACTTCTCCCCCTTGCCCCGCGGCTGTTGCAGCAGCGCCAGCGTGAAGCCGGCGGGGTTGTGCAGGTAGATGCGTCCATGGCCGATGTCCATCACCTGAACGAAGCCCAGCACCTCGGTGTAGAACCGGTGGCTCGCGGCCACGTCGGTGACGCTGAGGGCCACATGGTCGACGCCGGTGAACTGCGGCATGGTTGTGCTCCGTTTCCTCGCCGGTCTGCCGTGAGTGTGCACCCCGGGCGCGGCACCTGGGAACCCCTGCAGTTGATCACCCCTCCAGGTGAACATCGTGCGACGCGGCGACACTCGGGCGCGGGTTGCACCGGCCTGCACGTCGCCCTGGGCTACCGTTCAGACACGGCCGCTTCGGTCGGCCGTCCAGGAGGAACGATGCGTCGGTTGACCCTGACCGGTTCAACCCGCCGGCCTGCACCAAGGCCAGCGCTTTCCCCCGGCTGACACCCACGTGTGCGGCCGGCGCGGGTGCAGCGTCCGGCCCGGAACAGGAGCGCTCGTGCCCCGTACAGCCAGCAGGTCCCGCAGCACCACGTCGGTTGCCGGCGACAGCGCCCTGCGCACCTACGTGATCGACACCTCGGTGCTGCTCAGTGATCCGCATGCCCTGCGCAGGTTCGACGAGCACGAAGTGATCGTGCCGATCGTGGTCATCACCGAGCTCGAAGCGAAGCGCGATCACCCCGAACTCGGCTACTTCGCCCGCACCGCCCTGCGTTACCTGGACGAGCTGCGCGTCGCCAACGGCCGCCTCGACCTGCCGCTGAGCGTCAACGACGTGGGCGGCACCCTGCATGTGGAACTGAACCACTCCGACCAGACGGTGCTTCCCCTCGGCTTCCGGTTGGGTGACAACGACTCCCGGATCCTCGCGGTCGCCCTCAACTACTCCGCCGAGGGGCGCGAGGTGGTGCTGGTCAGCAAGGACGTGCCGTTGCGGGTGAAGGCGTCCGCGGTCGGCCTGGCGGCGGAGGAGTACCTGCACGAGTTGCCCGCCGACACGGGCTGGACCGGCATGGCCGAGGTCGAGGTGGCCGCGGCCAGCATCGACCAGTTGTACGCCAACGGCACCGCGATCGTCCCCGAGGCGGTCGACCTGCCCTGCCACAGCGGCGTGGTGCTGCACGCGTCCGGGTCGTCCGCGCTGGGCCGGGTGCTGCCCGACGGAGGTGTGCGGCTGGTCCGTGGCGAGCGGGACTGCTTCGGCATCCATGGCCGCTCGGCCGAGCAGCGGGTGGCGCTCGACCTGCTGCTCGACCCGTCCGTCGGCATCGTGTCGCTGGGCGGCAGGGCCGGCACCGGCAAATCGGCCCTCGCCCTGTGCGCGG
The DNA here is from genome assembly GCA_963697765.1 of uncultured Actinomycetota bacterium. Taxonomy (GTDB): domain Bacteria; phylum Actinomycetota; class Actinomycetes; order Propionibacteriales; family Propionibacteriaceae; genus Micropruina. The sequence continues at coordinate 80,154 of CAVOPC010000002.1, read as the reverse complement.
GCCTGGAGTCCGTGCTGGAGCGGCAGCAGCATTCGAAGGTGCTGGTGTTCCGTCCGCTGTACGCGGTCGGTGGTCAGGAGCTGGGCTTCCTGCCCGGCACCGAGGGCGAGAAGATGTCGCCGTGGGCGCAGGCGGTGTTCGACACGCTCGGCTCGGTGACCAACCGCAACGTGATCGACGAGGTGATGGCCCGCGACCTGCTCGAGGTGCTGCCACTCACCCACATCCGCGGACGGTCCCTGCACGACGCCTTCGTGATTGTGGACGAGGCGCAGTCCCTGGAGCGCAACGTGCTGCTCACCGTACTGTCGCGGATCGGCCAGAACTCCCGGGTGGTGCTGACCCACGACGTCGCCCAGCGCGACAACCTGAGGGTCGGACGCCACGACGGGGTGGTCGCGGTGGTGGAGAAGCTCAAGGGCCACCCACTGTTCGCCCACATCACCCTGACCCGTTCCGAGCGGTCGCCGATCGCCGCCCTGGTCACCGACCTGCTGGAGGACGTCGGCATCTGAGCCGTTAAGCGGCACCGAGCCCGACCAGACCCTGCGGGCGGTCGCGTACCCTGTGCCACATGACGATCGGCGTGCGGGTACCGCTTGCGCTGGCCGACACCCACGGCCGGGTGGCCACCGACCTGCGGGTCTCGCTGACCGACCGCTGCAACCTGCGGTGCACCTACTGCATGCCCGCCGACGGACTGCAGTGGTTTCCCACCGAGGAGGTACTGACCGACGCCGAGGTTCTGCGCGTGATCGGCATCGCCGTCACCCTGCTGGGCGTCCAGAAGCTGCGGTTCACCGGCGGCGAGCCGCTGCTGCGCCGCTCGCTGGAGAGCATCGTGGGCGGGGCGAAACGATTCCGCACCCGGACCGGTGGCACCCCCGAACTCTCGCTGACCACCAACGGCATCGGCCTCGACAAGCGGGTCGGCGCTCTCGCCGCGGCCGGCCTGGACCGGGTCAACGTGTCCCTGGATTCGCTGGACCGGGTCCGCTATGCGGCCCTGGCGCGCCGTGATCGGCTCGACGCGGTACTGGCCGGGCTGGCCGCCGCCGAAGCAGCCGGCTTGACGCCGGTGAAGGTGAACAGTGTGATCATGCGCGGCCATAACGAGCCGGACGTGGTGCCGCTGGCCCAGTTCTGCCTCGAGCGCGGTTACCAGTTGCGCTACATCGAGCAGATGCCGCTGGGCCCGCAGCACGAATGGGACCGCTCCCAGATGGTCACCCAGACCGAGGTGCTGGCCCTGTTGCGCGCGCGGTTCACCCTGACGGCCGTCACCGGGCGTGGCTCGGCGCCGGCCGAGTTGTGGCAGGTGGCACCGGACGACACGCAGCCGGGCGGGTTGCTGGGCGTCATCCCGTCCGTCTCCGCACCGTTCTGCGGCGCCTGCGACCGCACCCGGATCACCGCAGACGGACAGATCCGCACCTGCCTGTTCTCCCGCACGGAGACCGATCTGCGCACCCCGTTGCGCGGGGGCGCGTCCGACCAGGAAATCGCAGAACTGTGGGCCGGCGCGCACGGCCGCAAGGCCGCGGCGCACGCGATCGGCGAGCCGGGTTTCGTCCAGCCGGACCGCACCATGAGCGCAATCGGAGGTTGACCGTGAGGATCCGCTACTTCGCCGGCGCGGCCGAGGCGGCAGGCGTGGCCGAAGAGACCATCGAGTCGGACTTCGAGGTCACCGTCGCCGAGCTCGTCGAGCAACTCGGCAGCGAACGGGAACGGCTCGCCAAGGTGCTGGCCGTATCCACGCTGCTGGTGGACGGTCACCCGGCCCACGCTCGCACCGAGTTCGTCGGTCCGGGTGCCCAGGTGGACGTACTGCCACCTTTCGCCGGCGGCTGATCGTCCCCTTGCTCACCCGGCACGCATCGAATCGTCGAAAGCTGCGGGCCAGTGCCGTCGACACGCCGATCAGCGGGTGGTCGTGCGCGCGTTCGGTGCCTCGCCTAGCTCTCTTGCCCTCTTGGGTGGACGGATTACAATGTAATCTTGTAATCATCTACGAGGAGGAATGATGGGTCCACGAGGTTTCGGCAGGCCCGGCGGATGGCAGAACGCCGACGTCCCGCCCGCTGACGACGCGCAGGCGTGGTTCGAAGGAAGGCTGCCCGGCGAGTGGTTCGTCGCAGTCGAGGTGGCCGTCGACCGCGAAGAGATCACCGTGATCGGCGAATTGCCGGACGAGGGTGTCGAGCCCGCCATGGCGGACGGACGGATCGCCCGATTCCGAGAGGAGAGCCGGGATCGTCGCATCGGCATCGCCCTGGAGGCCGAGGCGCGCTACGACCGCAAGGTGTCGTGGGGTGTCAAGCTCGGCGACAAGCAGACGATGTTCACCCACATCTCCGTGCCGGTGATGACGCGACTGAAGCAGCCCGAACGCCGGGTGCTGGACACCCTGGTGGACGCCGGGGTGGCCCGGTCGCGCTCCGAGGCCCTGGCCTGGGCGGTGAAGCTGGTCGGACGGCACACCGACAGTTGGTTGGCCGAGTTGCGCACCGCCATGGAGGAAGTGGACAAGTTGCGCGCCAAGGGCCCTGAGTTCTGACCCAGGCCTTCCCGGACTTGACGATGCACTCTGGGTGGCGCGAATAGATCGCCGGGGCGAGCCCGGGATGACGACTACCCCCGTCATCTCGGCGCAAGCCGCGATCTCTCCCTAGACCAGCGGCCAGGGCCACGCGCGTCCGGTGTGGTCCACGGGCAACCGGCGCGAATCGAGCAGCCGCTGGGTGCGACGGCGCAACGCGCGCACCTCGCGCGCGTCCAGCAGTTCCGCCAGCTGGGCCGGCACCTCGTCGGCGAGGGGAGCGATGTCGTCCAGCAGGTGCTGCTCGACCTCTTCGCCGGCGAAGTCCCAGATCACAGTTCGTAGCTTGTATTCGGTCGCGAAACAGAGGCCGTGATCGATGCCCCAGATCCGGCCGTCCGCCGATCGCAGAACGTGACCGCCCTTGCGGTCGGTGTTGTTGTTGACCACGTCGAAGACGGCGAGCCGGCGCAGTGCGTCGTGGGTCTCGGGGTGCTGACGCATCAGGGTGAAGTAGTGCACCGCCGGATCGAACTGGACGAACCACTGCAGCGACCCGACCCCCAGCGGTGCGTCCGCGCGGACCACCGTCGTCGGCACCAACCCCCAGCCCAACTCCTCGCTGAGCAGGTAGGCGGCGTACTCGCGCTTGTAGAGGCCCGGATCGAAGTCCCACAGCGGACGTTCACCCGATTCCGGCTTGTAGATCGCCCAGGTGTAGGCGTCGCCGTCGGTCACCTCGAGCGCGTAGGTCGCGTTGCTGCTGTCGAGCACCCGGCCAACGATCGAGATGGTGCCCGTGCTCAGCAGGTTCTCCTGCTCGGCGCGGGTGACCGGAACCCGCTCGGCGGGGGCGTCCGCGGGGTCGCTCGACATCAGCCTGCCCGCAATCCGGCCAGGTCGCCGCCGATGGAGTTCACCATCCGCACCAGCGGGGCGGCCCCGTGCGGCCACTCGATCGCGGAGATCGAACCGGTGCCCACGTCCACTCGCTGGAAGTGGTCGAGGTGCGTGCCCATGGCGTAGGTCAAGATCGCCTTGATCGGATCCGCATGGCTGAAGCAGACCACCACGCCGCCCCGGTGGACGGTCCGAAGCCGCTCCATGGTTGCGATCATCCTCGACTGGAGTTCGGGAAAGCTCTCCCCGCCGGGAAACCGGAAGGTGGACGGTGCCTGCTGCACGGTGCGCCACTGCGGCAGCTTCGCGAGCGCGGACAACTTCTCGCCGGTCCACTCGCCGAAGTCGCATTCCAGCAGGCCGTCGTCGGAGGTCGCGGTGAGTCCCGTCAGTTGTTCGGACGGTTCCGCGGTCTCGCGTGCGCGTTCCAGCGGCGAGGTGTACAGGGCGTCGATGGCCAGGCCACGCAGGCGCTCGGCCACCGCCTCAGCCTGCGCCCGACCCACGTCCGAGAGATGGAGGTTCGGTGCCCGGCCGGGCAGCACAGTGCCGGTGGTCGGGGTCTGTCCGTGTCGCACCAGCAGCACGAGGGTGCCTGCGGCGGGTTTGCGCGCCATTGCTCGAGCGTAGTCGCGGGTTCGGACGTGTCCGAGAGCTGGGCTCCGATCCAACGCGGTGCCGTCATTCCAGCGGACGCCGGGATGACGGGGATGCGCTGAGATCCCGGCGTCCGCGGGGATGCCGACGGGCGGAATCGACGCCGACCCTGTCCGCTTCAAGCGCAAACGGGAATATGGCTCAGGCTTTGACGCTGGGGTTAGCGTGAGGGTGTGACAGAGCGTCCCACCATCAGCAGCGTCGGCGAACTGCGCGCGTCCGGCCATCAGTACAAGCATCTGCGCGAGGAGTTGCGTGGCAACCTGCTCGCCGCTCTGGCCGAGGGCCGCAACCCATGGCCGGGGCTGCATGGCTTCGAGCGCACCGTCCTGCCCCAGTTGGAGCGGGCCCTGATCGCGGGTCACGACGTGGTGCTGCTCGGCGAGCGGGGGCAGGGCAAGACCCGCCTGCTGCGCACGATGGAGGGGCTGCTGGACGAGTGGACCCCGGTGATCGCGGGCTCCGAACTCGGCGAGCATCCCTACGAGCCGATCACCGCGGAGTCGAAGCGCCGGGCCGCCGAATGCGGCGACAACCTGCCCGTCGCCTGGAAACACCGCTCCGAGCGCTATTCGGAGAAGCTGGCCACGCCCGACACCTCCGTCGCTGACCTGATCGGCGACGTCGACCCGATCCGGGTGGCCGAAGGCCGTCGGCTGGGCGACCCCGAGACCATCCATTTCGGACTCATTCCCCGTAGTCATCGCGGGATAGTGGCCATCAATGAGCTGCCCGACCTGGCCGAGCGCATTCAGGTCGCGATGCTCAATGTGATGGAGGAACGCGACATCCAGATCCGTGGCTATGTGCTGCGGCTGCCCCTCGACGTGCTGGTGATGGCGTCGGCGAACCCCGAGGACTACACCAACCGCGGCCGCATCATCACACCGCTGAAAGACCGGTTCGGGGCCGAGATCCGCACGCACTATCCGCTCGAACTCGAGGACGAGATCGCGGTGATCCGCCAGGAGGCCAATCTGGTCGGCGAGATTCCGGACGCCCTGCTCGAGATTCTGGCCCGCTACACCCGCGCACTGCGCGAGTCCCCGGCGATCAACCAACGTTCGGGAGTCTCGGCTCGCTTCGCCATCGCGGGCGCCGAGACGGTCGCCGCCGCCGCACTGCACCGGGCCGTCGTCCGGGGCGAGGACGATCCGGTCGCCCGGTTGGTCGACCTGGAGTCGGCGGTCGACGTGCTCGGCGGCAAGATCGAGTTCGAGGCCGGCGAGGAGGGCCGCGAAGAGGCGATCCTGAGTCATCTGCTGCGCACCGCCACCGCCGACACCGCGCGGGCACATTTTCGCGGCATCGACCTCGGGCCGCTGGTCGAGGCACTGGACGGCCGCACCACGGTGACCACCGGTGAGCAGGTGACCGCGGCCGAGTTCCTGGACGGACTGCCGCCCGCGGGTGTCGCCTACGAAGCGATCGCCGAGCGGTTCGACGCCGACACCCCCGGCCGCCGGGCCAGCGCGATCGAGCTGGCGTTGGAGGGCCTCTACCTGGCCCGCCGGATCGCGAAGGACTCCGACGGCGCAGAAACCATCTACGGCTAGGCCGGACGAATGCCCCCTCGTCGCTCCTCACGCTACGGCCGGTACGCCGGCGGCCCCGATCCGCTCGCGCCGCCGGTCGACCTGAGCGAGGCGCTGGACGAGATCGGCAACGACGTGATGGCCGGCTACAGCCCCGAGCGGGCATTGCGCGAGTACCTGCGTCGCGGTGCCCAGGGGCGCGAGGGGCTCGACGATCTGGCCCGACGGGTGAACGCCAAGCGTCGCGAACTGCTCAGCCGGTACCGCATGGACGGCACCCTGGAAGAAGTCCGGAAACTGCTCGACCAGGCCGTCGACGCCGAGCGCAAGCAGTTGCTGCGCGACGCGATGATGGACGAGGACGACCGCGCCTTCCGCGAGCTGCGGTTGGACAACCTGTCGCCGTCCACCGCCGCCGCGGTCAACGAACTGAGCGACTACGACTGGGCGTCGTCCGAAGCCAAACAGGCATACGACCAGATCAAGGACCTGCTCGGCCGCGAACTGCTCGACCAGCGATTCGCCGGCATGAAGCAGGCCATGGAGAACGCGACGGACGAGGACCGGGCCGCGATCAACGCGATGCTCGACGACCTCAACGAGTTGCTCGACAAGCACCGCCGGGGCGAGGACACCCCCGAGGACTTCGACGAGTTCATGGCCAAGCACGGCGACTTCTTTCCCGAGAACCCGCGGAACGTGGACGAGTTGATCGACGCGATGGCGCAGCGGGCGGCGGCCGCCCAGCGAATGCTGCGCTCGATGAGTGCCGAGCAGCGCCAGGAACTGATGCAGCTGTCCGCGCAGGCGTTCGGCTCACCGGCACTGATGAGCGCACTCGACCGGCTGGACGGCAACCTGCAGGCACTGCGTCCGGGCGAGGACTGGTCGGGCGGCGAGCAGTTCAGCGGCGATGAGGGCATGGGACTGGGCGACGGCACCGGCGTGCTGCAGGACCTGGCCGAGCTCGACCAGCTCGGCGACCAACTTGGCCAGAACTACGGCGGTGCACGGTTGGACGACCTCGACCTGGACGCACTGGCCCGCCAGCTCGGCCAGGACGCCGCAGTCACCGCCCGCATGCTGGCCGAACTGGAGAAGGCCCTGCGGGAGGGCGGCCTGTTGCGCAAGGACGCGTCCGGCGACCTGAGGTTGTCACCGGCTGCGATGCGCCGGCTGGGCAAGGCGTTGCTCGCCGATGCCGCGAAGAGCCTCTCGGGCCGGCAGGGCAACCGCGACACCCGGCTGTCGGGAGCGGCGGGCGAACTGACGGGGGCCACCCGACCGTGGGCGTTCGGCGACTCCGAGCCCTGGGACGTGACTCGCAGTCTGACCAACGCGATCATCCGCACCGCCACCGAGGGTGGTGACCCGGCGGCGGGGTTGCGCCTGGACGTCCGCGACGTCGAAGTCAGCGAAACCGAGGCGCGCACGTCGTCCGCCGTGGTGCTGTTGGTGGACACCTCGTTCTCGATGGCTGCCGAGGGCCGCTGGGTGCCGATGAAGAAGACCGCCCTGGCCCTGCATCACCTGGTCAGCACGAAGTTCCGGGGTGACCAGCTGCAGTTGATCACGTTCGGACGGTGGGCGCAGTCGCGTGAGATCGCCGAGCTGACCGGACTGCCGCCGATGCGCGAACAGGGCACGAACCTGCACCACGGTCTGCTGCTGGCCAACCGCTTCTTCCGCAAGCACCCGTCCATGCAGCCGGTTCTGCTCGTGGTCACCGACGGCGAACCGACGGCGCACCTGACCCGTGGCGGCGACGCCTATTTCTACTGGCCGCCGGACCCGGAGACGATCGGGATGACCGTGGCCGAGCTGGACAAGCTGGCCCGCACCGGCGTGAGCCCGATCTTTTTCCGGCTCGGCGACGACCCCGGCCTGGAGCGCTTCCTGCTGCAGCTCGCCCAACGGGCAGGTGGACGGGTGATCGCCCCCGACCTGAACGACCTGGGCAGTGCGGTGGTGGGCGAGTACCTGACCGCCAGGTTCCGCGGCGCCGATTGGGGCATGGACGACTGGGAGTGACGCCGTCGCCCCTTTGTCATCCCGACGGGCACCTTCGTCATCCCGGTGGACGCTGGGATCTCGGTCGACAGGACAGCCCGGGCCTCGGCCCGGGATGACCATCTGTCGGTCGGTCGAGCTTGTCGAGACCCACGCTTTGTCGAGACCCGCGCTTGTCGAGACCTCCAGATTTCGACAAGCTCAATGATCGATACAAAGGAGTGAACGCCGTGGTGAAAATCCTGGTCGCAGGGGATCGGTTCATCCTGCCGGAAATCCTGCTGGACGCCCTGAGCAGGCACGTTCCCGACGCTGAGACCACGATCATCAAGGGCCAGTGGCCGGTGTCACCCTTCGTCCGGATCGCTGAGGTGGACGAGGCCGAAGGTGACGAGGACGCCTTGATCCAGGCCCTGAACGGCTGCGCAATCGCCTTCGTGCACGCGTCCCCGTTCACCGAGAAGGTGCTGGCGGCAGTCGCGCCGACCCTCAAGCTGATCACGGTCGGACGGGGCGGCCCAGTCAACATCAACGTCGCGGCCGCAACCGCGAACGGCATCAAGGTCTCCAATGCCCCGGGCCGCAACGCCACCGCCACTGCTGAGCACAGCGTGGCGATGATCCTGGCCGCCGTGCGCCAGCTGGTCGATCGGCACAACGAACTCGTCAACGGCGAATGGCGGGCTGACTACTACTGTTACGAGAACGTGGCACCCGAGGTGCGGGGCTCGACGGTGGGTCTGGTCGGGTACGGCGCGGTCGGCTCCAGGGTGGCGAGCACGTTGCACGCGATGGGTGCCCACGTGCTGGCCTACGACCCCTACGTGGACGCGGCCGATATGCCGCACGCCGAGAAGACCGACGACCTCGACGATCTGCTGCGACGCGCCCAGATCCTCACCCTGCACGCGCGGCTGAACGACGAGACCCGCGGCATGATCGGCGCGGAGCAGATCGCGCTGCTGCCCGAAGGTGCGGTTCTGGTGAACTGTGCCCGTCCGCCGATCCTCGACTACGACGCGCTATGCGACGCCCTCGACTCGGGGCACCTCTACGCCGCCGCCTGCGACGTGCTGCCCGCCGAGCCACTGCCGTCCGATCATCGCCTGCTGCACACCGACCGGCTGATCGTCACTCCGCATCTGGCCGGCGCGAGCCGACAGTCCGCCCACCTGGCCGCCGAACTCGGTGCTGCCGACATCGCTCGCTATCTCGCCGGGCAACCCCTGAGGTACGCGCTGAACTGAGTGGGCTTGCAGGCATGCGTCCGGACCAAGATCTGACGGAGCCGTTGGTCCAACTCGTCGAGTCCGCGCTTCACCAGACCCGGCTGGTCGGGACCCCGCCGTTGGTCGAGCGTGTCGAGACCGCGCTTGTCGAGCGTGTCGAGACCCGTTTGTCGAGACCTGCCTGTTGAACCCCTGACCCGAGCGGCACAATCGTGCCTGAGGAGAGGAGCGACATGGGCACGCGTGACGCACGGGTGGACGACTACCTGGCCACCCTGCCGTCGTGGCAGGCGGCGTTCGCCGAGCGGATTCGGGCGTTATTGCACGAGGCCGACCCCGAACTCGAAGAAACCATCAAGCGCACCCACCGGCCGTACTTCGTGTTGAAGGGCAACGTGGCCGCCCTGCTGGGCACGAAGGATCACCTGAACGTGTTCATCTACGACCCGATCGCTCCCGATCCGACCGGGCTGATCAACCAGGGCCAGGGCAACGCGACGGCGCGCGCCATTCAGCTGTACCAGGACGATGTTCTGGACGAGGCCGCCCTGCTCGCGTTGTTCCGTGCGGTGATCGCCAACAACCGCGCCGGCGGCTGGCGCACACTCGTGAAGTAGCCCACTGTTGGTCGAGCCGGTGCAGACCGGTGTCACGAACCGGTCAACTGGGCGACGACAGTGTCCAGGGCCACCGACTCCTTGCTGATGAGTCCCTGCGCGGCCTGCTCGAGCGCGGCCAGCCGTTCGCGGCTCGGATCGTCCATCGCCCCGGCGACCCTGGCGTCCACCACCTGAAAGCGATGGAACCTGGTTGCATCCAGGGCCCGCCGGGCGAGAAGTTCGCCGGCCCAGACGCTGGTCGCCATCCCAGCCAGATCCTTGGCGACCCCGAGCCAGGAGCCGTTCTGGTCGAGCACCGAACTACCGGGGGCTGCCCCGGTGCCCAGCGACACCATGGTGATTGCGGTCGCCGGCATCGCGCCGCCGGACAGCGCCAACGCCTCACTGAGAGCCACCGCTGCAGGGTTGTTCGCCCAGATTCCGCCATCGACGAATCGCCGTTCGGCACCCGCCCAGGGCACCGCCAAGGGCGGGAAGAACGTCGGTGCGGCCGAGGTGGCACGGGCGACCTCGCGCAGCGGCAGGTCGAAGATCGGGTCGGCGAGTGCGTCCCGGCTGGCCAGCACCACCGGCACCGCTGCGACGCTGTCGAAGGTCGTGATGGCCAGCGGCGTGTGCACCTGGGACAGCCGGAGGTCGCCGAACACGTCGCGCAGTACCGACTCCAGACCGTCCGGACGATGCCGGGCGTTTCCGCCGGATTCCGGGTTGCCCCCGAACAGGGCACCGAACCGTCGGGCGGAGCGATCGAGGCTCTCGGCGAGGCCGGATCCCTTGCCGGTGACGTGCTGCTGCAACGGTGTCTTGTCGTCGGTACCGCCGAAGATGCGGCGGCCACAAAGCGGGTAGAACTGGGCCAGTTCGGAAGCCGGTATGCCGACCGCGGCCCCGATTCCGATGATGCCGCCGGTGGAGGTGCCGACGATCAGATCGAACAACTCACCTATCGGACGGCCCGCTCGGCGTTCCAGCTCGGCCAGCAGCAGGGCCGGCAGGTAGCCGCGCACGCCGCCGCCGTCGATCGACAACACCCGAAGCTGTTCGGCCATGGCATCACCTTGGCTGCAGCCGGGCAGTGCTGTCGAGCGGCTCCACGCGAACAACGACCCGAATCCGACCCGACGGAAGACGACAGGCCGAGAACGGCCCGCTTGGCGACCACTCGGGCGATGATTTGGGGGTCGGGCAGCGAGACCGGCAGACGAAGGGCGCATCCCGTGGAGATCAAGATCGACTTGAAGAAGCAACTCGGCACCTATTCGGCACCGAAGCAGCGGTTCGCACTGATCACCGTGCCGCCCCTGCAGTACCTGATGATCGACGGCCAGGGCGATCCGAACACCGCGCCCGCCTACGCCCAGGCGATCGCTTCGATCTTTCCACTGGCGTACGCGATCAAGTTCTTCAGCAAGCGCGAACTCGGCCGTGACTACGGGGTGATGCCGCTGGAGGCGTTGTGGTGGGCCGACGACATGGACACCTTCACCACCCGCCGCGACAAGTCGCGCTGGCATTGGACGCTGCTCAACCTGCTGCCTGAGTGGATCACCGGCGAGCAGCTGGAGGCAATGCGGCGAACGGTCGCCGCCAAAGGTGCCGCCCCGCTGATCGATGCGGTTCGCCTCGAACGGCTGGACGAGGGCCTGTGCGTGCAGACCCTGCACGTCGGAGCCTACGACGACGAGGGGCCTGTGCTGCATCGGCTGCACCACGAGTTCGTACCGGCGCAGGGGCTGCGGCTCACCGGCAAGCATCATGAGATCTACCTCAGCGACGCGCGCCGCATCGCGCCGGCGAAGCTGCGCACGATCCTGCGGCAACCGGTGCTGGCCTGAAGTTCTGAAATCTGCGGTCAGTTGGTTGCGACACGCCGGTGGGGCGGCCTCAGCGCCCCGATCGCCGGGACGATTTCAGAATCACACGTAGCGTGAGCGGCATGAAGTGGGTGCTGTACACGATCGCGTTCCTTGTCGAGATCGCCGCCTGGTGCGCGACGGCGGGGTTGGCCTTTCTGGCGCTGAGTGGTGGCGCAGCCTGGGTCGTTGCGGTGCTGATCTTTCTCGTGGTGGTCACCCTGTGGGGGCTGTTCATGGCCCCGAAGGCGAGGTATCCGCTACCGATGCTCGTGTATTACGTGGTCAAGGGTGTTTTCTACGCCGGCGCTGCCGTCGTGCTCTGGTACTGGCAACCGGCTGCCGGCATCGCATTCGTTGTGGCGGTGCTGGTCAGCGAACCTGCTCTTGCATTGCGGCGACGCGAAGAGTTCGCTGCGAACGGATGATCGAGGGTGGTCGAGCTTGTTGAGCTCCGGTTCGTTCTGTGGGCGTTCCGATCTCGACACGCTCGATGAACGACCGACACGCTCGATCAACGACGGAGGGCTCGATCAACAAGGGCGGGCTACTCAATGCTGCCCAACTCGAACTCGTCGGCGTAGATCAACCGGTATTCCCAGGTCGGTGCGCTGTGCGGGTCGCCGAGGTCGACCGGGTCGCCGCGGAAGATCTCCCACTCCTCGACCCGCACCCGGTGCGTTCCCGGGGTCGTCGGACGGGCGAAGGGCAGTCCCTCGGGCACGTTGAGTTCACCGGTCCAGACCAGGTTGGCCAGCGAGCCGGCATAGCCGCGGACGATGAGGTCGGTCTGGTCGAGGTCGGTCCACGCCAAGTCGCTGGTCGCCCCGTCGGGCCGGGTCTGCAGTCGTGCCCGCAGTACCCGGTTGGCGCCGACGGCCGCCACTGCGGCCAGCACATTGGCCGCCCCGGCGAACCCGCTGACACTGACCGAGCGCGGCCCTTCCCGGCCCGGGAAGCCGTCGTGGTAGCCCACCGGTCCGGACACGAGCACGCGCACCCGGCCCTCACTGGTGCGGCTGACGGCGGCGGTCCGCTCGGGCGGCACCTGCACGTAGTCGCAGCGCACCGGCTTGGAGATGTGCCGGCCGTCCACGCTGTAGGGCTGATACCGCACCAGGGACAGCTGCACGAACGGCCAGAACCGGGCCGGAAAGCCGATGTCGACGAACCACTTGCGCCGCTCCAGGTTGTACTGCGGACGGTAGGGGATCACCATCACCTTCACGTTGGGGTCCTCGGCGGAGGGATAGATCTCCGGTTTGCCGGACGGCCCCGCGATCGAGTCGTAGTCGTCCAGGCCGATCGCGCTCAGCAGGTCGGTGACCTGCACCGCCTCGCGGTCGGCCACGGTGCTGCCCACCCAGAACGGGTCGCCGCCCCACTGACTGGTGAAGGTGCTGTCCGGACGCGCCCCGATCGCCAGCACCACGCCCACCTGTTCGTCGGCGCCGGTGACGAACCAGGGCCGCTCCAGGTAGACCCGGACGCCCGTTCGCCGCGTGCGCCGCCTGGCCATCGGCTGGTCGGGCTCGGTGCCGTCCTCCCAGCGGAACAGCGGAATCACCGAATGCACCATCGGCGGTGCCGGCAGGGACGTGTTCGGCACGTGCAGGTCGATCTCGGCACTGACCGTGCTGCGGCCGTCGTCGACGGGCAGCGACGGGTCGTCGGAGGGCGGCAGGGGCGCAAGTTCCTCGGGTGCGAAGTACTCCCGGAATCGGGTGGTCGCCCGCAGCCGGTAGTGCACCAGCCGGTGCTTGGTGTCGCCGAACTCGTGCACCGCCTTGTGCGAACGCACATGCCCCACAACGGCATCGTTGTAGGTCTGGTCCGGGTGCCCGCCGGCGAGCACGGCGATGTCCTCCCAGGGTTCGATCGCGGTCGTGGCGGCCACCTGGCGTTGGTTCGCGAGCGTCTTCCATTGCGGGTCGGACAGATCGTCCAGCACCTCGTCCCAGCGGGCGTCCACGATCAGCGAGTCGGTGCTCGGTCCGTGCAGTTCGACACCGCCGAGCAGCATCACGTTGGTGGCGTTCTGGGCGCGGTAGATCCGGAAACCGATCGGCTCCGGCGCTTCGACCGGGCGCGGTACCGCATGCACCATCGTCAGCGGTGTCGGCGGAGTGAGCGCCCACAGCCAGCCGTTCGCGGCCGCCTGCGCCACCCCGGGCAGCTGCCGGATCGCCTCCGGCAGTTGCAGCCAGGCCCCCATCACGGCCAGGTCGTCCAGGGTGAGTGTGGACGAGAGCCGGCTGCGCAGCACGGTTCCGTGCGGCAGCGAGATGGTGATCCGGTGTGGTGTCACCACGCCGTTGAGCTCGGCCGCGCCGTCGAGCACCAGCCGGTAACCGTCGATGCTCGGCCACGCCGAGGGTGCATCGGCCGTAGCCAGCGCGCCCGGGTAGCGGGCGGTGAACCCTTCGACACCGAACGGCGGCACGATCGACCAGTCCTTGCCGGCATCGGGAAACACGAAGCCGAGGCCGCGGGCGATCACATCGGGCAGGTAGGGGGTGTGCACCAGGTCGGTGTCGTGCACGACGTACTGACCTGGACCGGGTGCCTCCCCGGGCGGCAGCGGCAGCGTCCGCAACTCACCGGGTGAGGCGCCTGGACCGTGCACGAGGGCGATCCCGTCCTGGGTGTCGCGCACGGACGGGTCGTCCAGCCTGGGCACGTCGAGGTCGAACAGGGTGCCGGATTCGCGGATCGCGGCGTGCAACCACAGGTTGCGGGCGCCTGCGTCGGGGGACGCGATCGCCGCGTCGAAGGCAGCGTGCTCCTCGGCTTCGAGTTGGCTCGTCTTGGGCGGCACCAGGTGGCGCTCGTTGGTGGCGAACCGGCCCGGGTTGGCGTCCGCGTACTCCTGCGCCGTGCCCGAGGCGACGGTGAGAGTCGCCGGATCCTGGCTGACCCAGGACCGGATCACCATGACCGCGTTCGACTCGCCCTCGGTGAAGAGCCGCCGGGGCACCACGGCGGGCGGCGGCACCGGTTGGTAGCGGACGAAGGGCAGTTCCGCCGAGATCGCCAGCGCCTCCGCGACGGCGATCGGCCCGGCAAGCAGATCACGGTCCAACGCCAGGCCGGACGCGATCACCGCCGGGTTGAGCCTTGCGGTCGCGGTTGGCGCCACGTCGTCGTCGGCGAGGCCGCCGGCCAGCACGCTGCGCACCTCGGCCAGGCCAGACGTTTGCGGCTGCGCCACACCCTCGCCGCGCTTCACCTGCAGCCGTCCGACGATCTCGGGCAGCGCCTGCGCCAACTCCAGCCCGGCACCGCCCTGACCCGGATCGATCGGCTGGACTGCGGGTTCGGACGGCTCGACCAACGCCCGAATCCGGGTAAGGGCCCCGGCGCGGAACGCGCGCGACCCCCGGAGGTCGGCGGCGACCCGGCCCGCCAGTTGATCGGCCGGCTGTGGGTCGGGTTGATGGCCCTGCCCCGGTGCATTCGGGTCTGGCTCGTTCGGATCGGGCTGTGCCGGTGGGGCGCCCACCCGGTGCGGCCGGGAGTTGCAGGCCAGGTCGACCCCCCAGACCCGGAAGCTGTACCGCCTGCCGAACCGCAGCCGGGGCAGCGTGCCGGGGGCTGCGGCACGTTCGATGATCACCGGGGTGGACGGGTCCGCGGGCGGCTGCGGATCGGTGACAACCTTTTCAACGCCGCCCTCGTTGACCACCGGAAGCGCCGGACGGGGGGACGACAGGCTCCAGCCGTCCCAGCCGAAGACGGCCTCGTGCACGTGGATCGGCGAGGTGTCCTTGCCCGCATGGGTGGGCGCCGACTCCTGCAGGAAGGCGACATCGTCGAACTCCAGGCTGCGTCCGCCGACCACGTCGGCCGTCACCTTCACCTGATGCAGCGAGCGCCACAGGCCGGTCCTGTCGTCGTGCACCTCCACCCGGACGCCCTGCATCACGTCTTCGGTGGTCAGCAGCGGTGCGTCCACGGCCGGTTGGTTCGGCGGCTGGGTGCGCACGGTGTCGAGCACCGAGGTCTGCCGGCCGATTGCGCCCGCGGTGGTTGCCCCGTTGTTCTTTCGGGCGACCGTGAACCCGGTGGTGCGCAACGCCGGGGGAGCGGCGTTGGCCGGTGCCCCCTGCAGCGCGGCGGCGACGGTGCGCAGGTAGGACGACAGGTACTGCTCGGTCTTCAGCGCGGCGGCGTCCGGATCGAGGTCGAGCAGGTCGAAGGAGTCGGCGTTGCCGACGGGCAGCCGTCCGTTGATCCACTGGGCCTCGTTCTCGGCCCGGGTGACCAGGGTGCGGCCCACCCGCCGGGTGGCGACCCGGACGACCTTGACGGCGTCCTCGCGGCCGGGAATCACGATGCGTCCGCACAGCCATTCGCTGTTCACCAACCGGTCGGTGTCGGCCTTCACGTCGACGACCAGCCCGAGCTTGCGCTGCAGCGGGCCGTGGTCGTTGACCAGCGACACTCGGGCGTGAAAGTCGGGGATCTGCTTCTCGGGCGCGGGCGGGCCGGGATTGTCCGCCTCCGGACGCTCGCGGTAGTCGGTCTCCTCTTCAGGGTGGGAGTAGAACCGGCGGGCCCGGTGCAGCTCGACCAGCGCGTTCGCCATCGGCGCGCCGCCGATGAAGTTGTCCGGTAGCGATCCGCCCGCGAAGTACTCCCTGGGGCTGTGGAACTCGCGCAACGGCACCCGTTCACGGGTGGCCGCGTCCAACTGCTCGGTCAGGTTCGTCTCGAACTGGCCGACGAGGTCGAGCGGATTGCGTCGCTGCCGGCCCTCTCCGTCGCCGCCGAGCGGCCCGAACACGTCGGTGCCGAACCATGGAAGTTGCTGGACGGTCGGCGCGTCCACCCCGTTGACCATGGTGGCCAGCAGGTTCACGGTCTTGGCGATGCCGGTGGTGGTGCCCGGGTGGAAGGTGCGCCACGGCCGCTGCGTCCACTCCGGCGGGGTGTAGGAGTTCACCGGGGTTTCGGCCGGGAACACCTCCTCCCATAGTCCGTCCTCGATGGCCCCGAGCAGCGGCTCACAGGCGATCTCGCCGGCCTGGTCCTCGAGCACGAACTTGGCGTCGACAAGGGCCTTCGTCCAGTGCTGGAAGAGTTCGGTGACGGCAAGGGTGTCGCGCGGATCGTCCACCTCGACGTCGGGCGAGACGAAGAAAGAGACCTGGAAGGCCTCGTCCGGGCTGCACGAGTAGGGCAGTGCGACGACGCTGAACTGTTCACGCATGGGTCACTCCTCCGCGAAGGCGAGGCAATAGTCGGTCCACAGCGGGGATGTGAAGTCGGGCTGGACGCCCATCACCTCGGCGAAGGTCGGGTCACCGTTGCTGCCCGCGAACGAGCGCTGGCAGGTGATCGAGACCGACTTCGAGAAGCACAGCACCTTGACCTTGACGGTGATGGTGGCGGTACCGGTCAGTTTGCCGCTGGGAAAGTCGTAGGTCAGCGACAGGTACAGCTCGATCGATGCCGTGATCAGGCCCAGCACGCTGACTTCGCCGCGGAGCCGGAAGTAGGCGGTCAGTGAGCCCTTGTCGGCCTCCATGCGCAGGTAGATGCCGATCGCCATCGACACCGAGCCGGACGCGACGCCGAGGTTGATCGACAGGTAGGCGCCCGCCTCGAGCCCCAGTTCGAGCACCTCCAGGCCGCGTGGACTGAGCCGGATCGCGAACCAGCCGCCGCCGCCCAGGCACAGCACGGCCAGGTTGAACGGACGCTCGCGGCTGCAGAATCCGAAGCCGACCGACACGACGTCACCCAGGAAGGGCACCCGGACGTCCGCGGACAGGGCCATGTTCGACAGGCTGAACACCCCGATGGCCAGGTTGGGCAGTTCGAGGGAGAAGCCGGCCACCACGCCGTCGGGTGACACGTCCACGTAGGGGGGGTCGGAGAACCCGTCCAGCGGGATCAGCTGCTTGATCCGTTCGACGAAGCTGAGGATGCCGACGAACTCGATGTTGCCGACGGACGCGTCCACCTCGACCTTGCCCGAGCTGCCGGCCTTGAAGCTCAGGTGGTCGAAAGGCAGTTTCATCATCGGCAGGCCGGGCGGCAGGATCAGTGCGAAGCCGCGAAGCTCGGCCATGATGTCGAGTTTGGGTGTGGCGCCCGCTTGGCCCTCGACGGCCAGGGTCAGGCCGCGTTCGGGCAGCACCAGCAGCGGCTCGCCTGCGACGATCAGCGATTTCAGCTTGGGCTGCCACTTGAATGAGAACCGGGCATCGGCGACGGCGGTGGCGATGCCCTGCACGAAGTCGATCACCGACTGCACCATCTCGACGTCCGTGGCGGCGGTGCGCAGTGCTGCGGTGAGGGCGGTCAGCTTGTTCTTGGCCAGCGGGGTCAGTTTGGCGGCGGCTGCCTCGACCGCGTTCAGCGCGTCGGCCAGGGTGGCCAGGGCGGCGGCCAGCTTGCCCGGGGCGTTGGCCAGGTCGGCGGGGGCGTCGATGATCGCCTGCAGCACTCCTTCGACGGCGGTGATCACCGGATTGACCAGGTCGGTGGCGCTGCTGGCGGCGTCCTGGGCGGTGGCCAGCACCTCGCCGGCGAGTGCGGCGCGGCCCTGGCTGGTTAGGTCGGCGGCCGTCTGCTGTGCCTGGACGAGAGCCTGCTGGGCCTGGGCGGCTGCGTCCTCGACGGTCTTCTGCAGCTCCTTCAGGTCGGCCATCAACGCCTCGACCTTGGCCAGCGACTCGGTGACCAGAGCGGGCGCGTCGTGCAGGTCGATGCCGACCGCGTCCAGAATGTCGATCAGTGAGACGAAGCCGAACAGCTTCGGCAGGGCGGCACCCAGGTAGGCGATCGGGTCGAAGTCGCCGGACGCGGCTCCGGCCACGTCGCCGACGGGCCCGGCTTTGCGGCTCAACCCCTCGATCGGCAGTGAGGGGGCGATGAAGCCACCGGCGCCGCCGCTGGAAGCCCCACTCTTGCCGAAGCCCAGGGTGGTGCTCGCGGTCAGTTCGGCCCAGACTTCACCTTCGTTACCGGCCTCGAAGCCGTGATCGAGCCAGCCTTGGGAGTACTTGAACTGCTGGGGTCCGGTGGGGTTCATCCGCTCGACGGCCGGAATCGTCGCCCGGGCGTTGACCAGGTGCGGCACCGAGGTGCCGAGAAGTGCTGTTCCGGTGAAGGCGAGTCCGACGGTGGGAACCGAGGTGTCCACGCCTCCCGGTTCGGACGGAGCGAACGAAATGCTCTGGCCCAGGCCGTTGATTTCGCCGAGATCGATGAACGCCTTGACCGGATCGTTGTCAGCCGGGAAGGGCGGCTTGAAGTGCTCAGCCACCCAGACCAGTGGTGTGGGCAGCTTGACCTCGCGGTCGTCGGTGTCGATGCAGTGCAGCACGAACTGGAACGGCAGGCCGCCCACGAAGGGGACGAAGAACGAGTCCTGCCTGGCACCCGGATCCGGCGACAGTGTCGGGGTGATGGTCGGCGCGATCTCGACCCGTTTGAACGGAAGGTCGCGCGCCGAATAGGTCTTCACCGGCTCGCCGACGACCAGGAACTTGCGCTGGTAGAGGGCCGCCTTCGGGTCGGCCTTGGCCTTGATCTTGCGTTCCGTCACCTTGACCAGCGTCGCCCGGTGGCCGAACGGGAAAAGGTAGCCGGGGTAGGCGACGCGCACGTACTGGTCGCGTCCCATCGGTGCTTCGTGGTCCCAGGACAGGACGGACGCCAAGCCGACGTTCGACCACGGCAGGGTTTCCCAGCCGGCGTGCAGGTCGAGCCAGGAGCCCAGGCTGGACAGATAGAACCGGGTCGCGTCCACCGGCGCCGGATCGGTGATCTTGATGCGCCGTCGGGCCCAGGTCTCACTGGACTGCCGCACGATCATGTGCCGGTCCTTGGAGTCCAGCGACATGCGCATCGGCACGTTGTCGTGGGCGAACTCGGTGGTGGCCCAGTCGTCGAACCGCTCCCGGTCGCGGGCCCAGACAGCCCTGATCCACTCGGGACCCTCGACCACCTGGTCCTGCTGGCGGTGACCGAGCCGGGTGTGCCACAGCTCGACCGCGGTGCCGGACGCGTCCGGGACGGGGTCGTCGGCGTGCGTCCAGCCACTGTCGGACGAGGGCGAAACCACCAGCCGGAAGGGGGCCTCGATAGCGGTTTCGCTGATTCCGGGGGGACGGCTGAGCTTCTCCGGGTTGCGGAAGATCGGCACCCGTGGGCCGATCCGGAAGTCGTCCACCAACTCGGTGACGGTGGCGCGGCGGTCCGGTCCGGCGAGCGTGGCACGCACCTGGGAGAGGGTGTGCGCCAACTGGGCAACTCCGGCGACCGACTTGATCGGGTGGATCTCCTGCGCGGGCGCGGCGGCGGCCGCCTGCTGGATGAGCCCGGCGTTGACGAGCACCTGCACCAGGCCCGGATCGAAGGTGGCGAGGGTGCGGGACGGGCCGGGTGTGGCCAGCGGGTGCACGGCCATGGAGTAGCGCTCCAGGGCGCCCAGAAAGCCGGTGCTGCTGACCGTGATCGACGCGCCGGCCGGAACGGAGACGACGACCCGACTCGCGCGGGCCGGGATGCCGCCGACCGGAATCGTCGGCTCGGGGTCGAAACCGGCCGGCGACGGCGTCGGTGGCTGGTCGGGATGGGCCTCGTTCGGCACCGGCGCCAGCCCTTCGTAGGTGGCCTCCTCGCCGAGGTGCTGGAACGGCAGCGTGTAGACGAGGAGCCCGCCGGGGCCGTCGGCCGCGGCAGTGAGGATGCCGTCGGCGAACTCGAGGCCGGCGGAACTGACGATCATCGACACCAGGTCGGCCGAGCGGATCACCTGGAAGTGGTGGTCCAGGGTGGCGGGCGGGGCGTCGGGCACCTGGGAGGAGCCCTTGGGCAGCGGCCAGACCTTGCGTGGGCCTTCCAGGTTGGGGTTGACCAGAATCGGCGGCACGCGGGGGTCGAGGGCGACCCGTCCGCCGAGTTCGACGGGATGCAGGCCGGCGAGCGGGCCGTCACCGACGGGCACGCGCAGCACGGGGATGTCGGCCGGACGGTCCACCGGTGCGCGTTCGACGGGGATGTCGATCGGTCGCTTGCGGGTGGCCTTGGCCTTCTTGAGGACGGCGCCGGCATCGATCGGCGGCGTGTGCTCGACCCGCTCGACGGGGTCGACGCGCTGCTTCTTGCCGAGTGCCTTGGCCTTGCGGCCGAGAGCCGGGTCGTTCGGTCCGGGCATGCGAACCTCCTCACGAGTGTGGGCGCACGGACCAGTCTCTGCTCTCGGCAGGGCGGCAGCCAGAGGGAGAATTGCGTAGTCTCAGGGATTTCTCGCCGGTCGAGCTGGTCGAGATCAGACGTCCCGACCTCCCGGGAGTGCCCCGGGATCCTGGGTCTCGACAGGCTCGACCAGCGGCTGGGCGATGACTTCCGGTCATCCCGGGCTTGCCCCCGGGATCTGGTGCGTCGGGATCCCGGCGTTCGCCGGGATGACCGAGTCGGGCGTCGTCAGTCCAGCTGCACCCCCGCTGCTGCTGCATCGGCCGGGGTGTCGAGGTCGTGGGTGATGCCCGGCGCAGCGATCAGTGCCAGGTCGAGTCGCCCGAGGACGGACCGCACCGAGCGTCCACGCGCTTGCGTCAGGCTGGGCAGGGCGCCGGTAAGCGCCGGCCGGCGGTAGCGGCCGGCGAGGAACTGCGAGTAGCCGGTGGCGTCCACCAGGCAGGCTCCGTCCGCCCCGAGCGGCACGGCCCGGAGATGCTGCACCACGTCCACCACCAGGGGCAGGTCGCAGGCGAGCAGCAACACCTCGTCGCTGGGGCGGCAGGTCGGCAGCGCCTCGAGTCCGGCTGCGATCCCCGCCACCGGTCCACCGAACGGCGGATCCTCCAAGGCCAGCCCCACCGCGCCGGGATCCACCTCGTCCGGCAACTCTGGAGCGACCACCACGATCCCGTCGCAACCGGCGCAAGCCCCGACCGCACGAGCCACCAGGGACCGACCTTCCAGTCTGAGGTTTCCCTTGTCCCGGCCCATTCGCGCGGATCGACCCCCGGCCAGAATGATGGCGAACAGTCTGGTCATGCGGTCAGCCTAGGGCTGGCCGGATATTTCGCCGAGGTTGCGGATTCGCCGGCGTCGGGCTGACCCTGATGTCGGCCACCACCTTCTACCTGATCGGCATCACCTGGGCCGTGACATGCGTGGCCATCACCGGGATGGCTACGCCCGTCCGGGAGCGCCGAAGAAGAACTGACGGGTCGCGGTCCGCCTGTTTCTGCCGCTGGCGTCGTCGCTCGGGCAGCATGCGGCTGCACATCGGCGTTCCAGCACGGAGGGGCCCAGGTCACCCTGTCGGCGATACTGTCGCTCGTGGCTGGGTAGGCCCGGGTGATCGACCGTTCCAACCACGGTTGGCTGATGGGTGAGGAGGCCACGATGAGTTCGGAACTCTCGGCTGAGGACGCCCTGGCCGTCGCTCGGTTCGGCGGCAGACCAGGTGATCGCGGGTGGATTCGTTTCACCAGCACGATGCTCGACGACCACACCCACACGGAGCCGATCGCCGAGGTTCCGGATCCGTTTCCGGCCGTCACGGTCGTCACCCTGACCCAAGGGGTGATGTCGGGCGAGATGACCGGCAGTTACACGGGTTTCAACGTTGCCCGGATTCATTCCGAGACGGGCTTCATCACCGGCACCATCATCGCCACCGGAACCTTCACGTGCTGGGGGCGGACCGGTCGTATCGAATGCCTGGCATACGCCATCGGCAGTCACGAGACGGTCACGGCCGACGCCATGATCTCGATCGCGGAAGGTGACTTCGAGGGCGTCATCGGAGGCATGCACTTCGAGGGGACTCCGGCTCACGAGCTGTCGGTCGTCGGCTGGCTGAAGTTTCCAGAGGACGTCTGAGTTCACGAAATCCGTGACCTGGTCACCTTCGGAAACCCACGGTTCGGACCGACCTCGAGCCGACGGACGCGAGGTGCGGGCCCGCTCGGCCCACCGGTGTCAGGGGCAGTTCGACCACTCTGCGGTGCCGTCGGCGAACTGCTGGTGCTTCCAGATCGGCAGCCGCTGCTTGATCAGGTCGACCAGGTCGGAGCAGGTGCGGAACGCCTCCGCGCGGTGGGAGGCGGAGACCGCCGCCACCATCGCCAGATCCCCGACTGCGAGGGTGCCGACCCGGTGCTCGACTGCGATCGCGTGGACGCCTTCGCGTCCGGCGAGCTCGGCGGCGACGTCGGCGATGATCTGCTGCGCGCTCGGATGGCCGACGTACTCGATGCCGGTGACGGCGCGGCCGTGGTCGTGATCGCGCACCACGCCGGTGAAGGTGACCACCGCGCCGGCATGCTGGTTGTCGACCGCGGCGGCCAGCCGGGCCGCGTCCAGCGGATTGCTCAGCACGGCGGCTGCCGCCACGCGCGCAGGTGGATGGGTCATCCTCGCGAGTCTAGTCGGGGCGGCGCGGGCGTCGGCTCAGCCGACGGTGATCCGGAAGGCTTCAGTGCGGTATGGCAGGTACCACTCGTTGTGGTCGGCCAGGTCGGCGTGGGTGTCCAGGAGTTCGTCCACCCTGCCCAGGATGTGTCGCCGTTCATCGTCGGGTGCGGTGATCAGGTAACTGCGCGATCGCACCAGATCGAGCAGGCTCTCCCGGGTGAACGGACGGCGCCAGTGCACGGTCAGCCGCTGGACGGGTCCCAAGTCGCCGGGTATGTGGCCGTCCAGCTCCTCAACGAAGGTCTCGGCGGCCGAGGCGTGGATGATCGTCGTCAGTTCGGCCACCCAGGGCACCGATTCGTCGCGCACGTTCCAGATCAGACCTAGTTCCCCTCGGGGGCGCAGCACCCGCCGCACCTCGGGAATGGCCGTGGCGGGGTCGACCCAGTGCCAGGCCTGGGCGGCGAGAACGGCGTCCACACAGGCGTCCGGCAAGGGGATCTGCTCGGCTGAGCCCACCGCGGCGATCGCCTCGGGCACTGCTGCGCCCAGCTCGGCCAGCATGTTGGGGCTGGGGTCGACCGCGAAGACGGTGTCCACCCGTCCCACCAACGCGCGGGTCAGCTTGCCAGTACCGGCACCCAGATCGAGCACCTCGCGCGGGTGGGCGGCCAGCAGCCAGTCGATCGCCTCGTCCGGATAGCTGGGACGGGCCTTCTCATAGGTGTCGGCGGCAGCGTCGAACGATGCTGCCAGCGCTGCCTTGTTCGGCTCATCGGTCACCGCCCTATCATCGCGCGTCGCGGCCCGCGCGCCATCGTCCGGTGAAGGGCTTCGCTGCTTACCATCGGGTCATGGCGGGACGCGGGTGGGTGGTCGGCAGGGTCCTCCTGCGGGTGACGGTGATCGGCGCGATCGTAGCCGCCGCCGCCGTCGTCGGGCCGGCCTGGTACGTGAAGACCGTCACCGACGACCGGATCATGTCCGTCGAGGACGTACCCGCCCAGCCGGTGGCGTTGGTGCTGGGTGCGGAAATGTACTCCGACGGGCAGCCGTCCCGATACCTCGGCGCCCGGCTGGACGTGGCCTATCAGCTGTTCACCGCCGGTAAAGTCAAGGCGATTCTGGTCTCGGGCGACAACCGTCCGGAGCACAACAGCGAGACCGACGGCATGCGGAACTACCTGCTCGAGCGGGGCATTCCGGCCAGGAAGGTGATCGAAGACCCTGCCGGCTTCGACACCTACGACTCGTGCGTGCGGGCGAAGCAGGTGTTCGGTGTCACGAAGGTGATCATGGTCAGCCAGACGTTCCACCTGCCGCGTGCGCTGGCCACCTGCCGGGCGATCGGGCTCGAGGCCTGGGGCGTGGGTGACCAGACTGTGATGACCAACAGCGGACTGTGGACCTACGGCACGCTGCGTGAGCTGGGGGCCAACCTGAAAATGGTCTGGGACGTGATCAGCCAGCGCAAGCCCGAGTTGGGTGCCCGCGACCGCTCTGTGGACGAGGCCGTCCGCAGCTGACTGTGCCCTAGTGCCGGTTGAACGTCTCCGGATCGGGGCCGACCCGGTTCTCGCCGCCGATGCCGTCGATCGCCAGCACGTCGTCGTCGCTCAGTTCGAAGTCGAAGATGTCGAAGTTCTGCTTCAGGCGGTCCGGGTTCTGTGACTTCGGGAACACGATGTTGCCGCGCTGGATGTGCCAACGCAGGATCACCTGGGCGGGTGATTTGCCTTGCCGTTCGGCGATCCGGACGATCACCTCGTTGTCGAGGTCGGCCTTGCGACCCAGCGGGCTCCACGCCTCGGTGGCGATGCCGAGCTCGTCATTGACGGCGATCAGGTCGAACTGGGCCAGGGTCGGGTGCACCTCGATCTGGTTGACCGCAGGCACCACATCGCTCTCGGCGATCAGCCGGCGTAGGTGCTTCTCGTGAAAGTTCGACACACCGATGGATCGGGCCAGCCCATCGGCGCGCAACCCCTCCATGCTGTGCCAGGCGTCCAGATAGGTGTCGAACTTCGGCGTCGGCCAGTGGATCAGGTACAGGTCGACGTAGTCCAAGCCGAGCTTGTCCAGCGACTCGGCGAGCGCCGCGGGAGCGTCCGTCTGTCGGTCGTTCCACAGCTTGGTGGTGACGAACAACTCATCCCGCTGCAGGCCGGACTCGGCGATCGCGCGGCCGACCTCCTGCTCGTTGCCGTAGCTCGCCGCGGTGTCGATGTGCCGGTAGCCGTTGGCAAGGGCGAATGCGACATGCTTCTGGGTGATTCCGGGATCCATCAGAAAGACGCCCAGGCCCAACTGCGGAATGGTGTGGCCGTCGTTCAGGGTGATGGTGGGAATGCTCACAAATGCTCCTCGGTCGGGTTCGTTGACGGCTTCGAGCCTAGCCAGTCCGGATCGGTGGCACAGGGTCCAAACGGGTGTACTACTCGGCCGAGAGCTCCTGGCGGGGCGAAACGCCTAGTCAAAGGCGGTAGCGCCGGCGACCGCCAGTCCGGTGGCGAGCCAGCCGAGGGCGACGAGCGTCCGCCAGCGGTGCGGTTGGGTGAGCAACTTCTGGGCGGACATCACGACGGCGAGCACGACGGTCGCCCACCCGGGATGGCCGGCCAGCATCAGCGCAACCATCGCCGGGCCCGAGACGAGCAGGCAGTAGCCGCCGTGCCGCAGGCCGTACTCGACGGCGGACGCGTCCGCTGCGGCCCCGGTGTAGCGCACCGGCCAGGTGCGGCAGCAGCGGCGCATGGCCAAGCGCTTCGCGGCAGTCAGTTCCCACCCCCCGGCGACCAGGATGACGATCACCAGTACCGCCGCCGGCACCGGCATGGGCAGCAGGGCGAGAACGAAACCGGGTCCGAACCAGACGGCCAGGTAACCCAGCACGAACAGCAGGATCGAGCGCTGCCGACGCGACCCGCGGGTGTTGAAGCCCACGTAGCGCAGGTGCGGCACGGTGGTCGGCAGCATCATCGCCGCGACCATGACGACCCAGAGCACCAGGTGGGTGTCGAAGCCCGCGGAGGGGTGCGGCGAACCATCCGGGCCGTGGTGGTGGTCGAGCGTGAAAGTGCCCGCGAGCGCGACGATGAGCGGAACCCAGAGGACCGCCGCGATCGTGAGTGTCAACCACTCCGGGTGGTCGGCGAACCACCGCCGGGTTGTCACAAGACCTCCGGGGGATGAGGGGTTCCTGGGACGAAAGGGGGACGGAGTTCTTTTCGTCCCAACCGGGCAGGTGGGACGAAAGGGGGACGGAGTTCTTTCCATCCCAAGACGGGTGTGTGGGACGAAAAGGGGACGGACCTGCTTTTCGTCCCAAGCGGGCGGGTGGGACGAAAGGGGGACAGTTCTGGTCTCGTCCTGCTCGCCTGGCGGAGCCGTTTGGGATCCGTCCCCTCTTTGTCCCGGGTCGGTGGGTGGGACGGAATGAACTCCGTCCCCCTTTTGTCCCAGGTCGGTGGGTGGGACGGAATGAACTCCGTCCCCCTTTTGTCCCAGGTCGGTGGGTGGGACGGAATGAACTCCGTCCCCCTTTTGTCCCAGGTGCCCGGCGAGGGTCATTGGATCAGTAAGGCGATGGTGCCGATCACAACCTCCGGGTCGGGTTCGGCTTCCACCGGCACAGCGTTCACCGGCGCGAGGGTGGCTCGGAACCGTTCCGCGTCCCAGCGTCCCTCGGCGTCCAGTCGCTGCACCAGGTCGGTGATGTCGAACAGATAGCTGAGATCGTGGTCGGAGTTGCCCTGCTGCGACTCACGCATGCCGAACAGGGGAAGGGTGCCGACCAGCACGGGCTCACCGGACGTCGGCTCCAGGTACACGCCCCACTCGGCGTTGGGCAGGTCGTCGGCCCGGATGTGCTCCACAGAGACCAGGAATCGCTCGTCGCCGCGGGTCGCGGGCGCGTCGGTGGGGAACTCGACCCGGGTCGCATCACCCTGCAACCGGACGGGCTCGTCCACGGCACCCACCCGGCGGGGCGGACGGTTGCGCTCCCGCGGCCGCTGCGGGCCGCGGTTGGGATCGTCCATGGGACCTCCTGCACCCGCCGACGCGGGAATCGAGGTGTCGGTGTAGCCGTAGCCCAGATTCGCCAGGTTCAACACGCTGCCACAGGACGGCTGGATCCGCTGCCCCGAGGCGTCCAGAAACTCGAAGGTCTGATCGCTGAACCGGCTGGACCGGGGATCAAGGCCCAGGCCGGTGCTGCCGCGCCAGACCTCCCAGAGCCGGTCCAGATTGGCGTGGTGAAGCCAGAAGATGGGGTCCCCGGCCGCCTGATCGAAGTCGCTCATCTTGCCGAACCGGCCACCGACGAAGACATGCACGGAGCCGTGCGGGCTGATCTCCAGCGGCCCCGGGATGGCATTGGGTGCGCCCGCATGGTTGAACCCCGTCTCGGTGCCCGCGAAGGCCGGGACGAACGGGTTCGAGAACGGGCTGTTGGTGAACCAGCCGCGGGCGCCGGTCTGCTCCGGGACGAGCCGCGCGAGCCGCGGCGCGGGTTCCCCGCGGAACTGGACGGGGGAGTTGATGCCCAGATCGCGTGCCTGCTCGAAAAGCGGATTCGGGGCACCGTTGAGCACCGGGTCGCGGAACGCGGGCGGCAGTTCAGCGCTGTCGGCACGGTCGTAGTCCCAGTAGGGCAGCGCCCAGGTGGCCTTGGTTTCATCATCCACCTCGGCCGATTCGACGATGATCGAGCGGCAGATCGCCTCGAACGCATGCAGGTACATGCGGTGCCAGGGCAGGAAGTACCAGCAGAAATGCTGGCACTGGTTGCGCAGCCCGTCGCCGGGGTCGGGGTTCATGCCGTGCACCTGCGTGTGGTGGCTCCACAGCCGATGCTGCGGACCGTTGTTCCGCTTCAGTTCGCGAACCGCCACCGCGTACGCAGCGATGATCGGATGCACCGGGGCGCCGGGCGGCTGCAGCTGGTAGACGTCCTGCCGGACGAAGGTGGTCGGTTCGGGGGGGATCGGCGGTTGCTCCGCCGCCACCGCGATCTCGTCCAGCCGGCGGACGGTCTGGGGCCCGACGTCGGCGATCACCTGCTCTGGGGGAACCGCGAGTTCGTCAATCTTGAACGAAGTGACTGCTGCCGCCGTCTCCGAGCCGTAGTGGCCGTCGGTGCCGTGGACGGGCAGCACGTCGGGACGCCAGAGCAGCAGCGCCTGCTGCACCTTGGCCACGGCGGGATCATTCTGATTCTGAAAGGTCGAGATGCGTTGTGGCCCGTCGGCCGCGATCGCCTCGAGCAGGGGATCACCGGCGAAGAGTTGCGAGCTGAGCATGGAATCCTCCCGGGCCGACGTCGTCCCGATCCTGTCAAAGCGGCAGAACGTTCGCACAGGGGTACTTCTGCCACCAGAGTCCCCGGCCTCGCAGTGCAGATCCCGCGAACGCCGGGATGAAGGTGGGCACTCGCCGGGATGGCTGTCGGCGTGATCGCCGGCGCGGACGTTCCGCCGACTGTTCGTCATGCCGGCGGACGCCGGGATGGCCGTCGGGGCGTGGGAGGATTGCCCTCGTGCCTTCCCTGCCCGTGCTGCTGACCGAACGCTTCCAGGCCGTCACGGGTGTCGACCCCGAACTCCGTGCGGCGACGAAGCCGCAGTTCGGGCACTTCCAGTCCAATGTCGCGCTGCGGCTGGCCAAGGCGGAGGGCAAACCTCCTCGCGAGATCGCCCAGCGGATCATCGACGAGGTGGACGTGGCCGACCTCTGCGAACCGCTGGAACTCGCCGGTCCCGGCTTCATCAACATCAGGCTGCGCACGCAGGTGCTGGCCGACGTGGTCACCGGCATCGTGACCGACCCCGGCGCCGTCATCGAGCGGGCTAAAGACCCACAGCGGGTCGTGATCGACTATTCCGCGCCCAACGTCGCCAAGCGGATGCACGTCGGCAACCTGCGCTCGACGATCATCGGGGACTGCTTCGCCCGCGTGCTGCGGGCACAGGGTCACACGGTGATCGCCCAGAACCATATCGGCGACTGGGGCACGCAGTTCGGCATGCTGGTCGAACAGATCCTGTTCGAGGGCATCGACGCCGGCACCCTCGATCTGGACGCTTCCGTCGCGCTGTACCGGCGGGCCCAGGAGCACTTCCGGTCCGATGAGACGTTCGCGGACGCCTCACGTCGACGGGTGGTGGCCCTTCAGGCGGGCGACGAGCAGACGCTGGAGACCTGGCGCTCGCTGATCGAGGTGTCGAAAGCCGGATTCAACCGTGCGTACGCCCGGCTGGGGGTGCTGCTCACCGACGACGACCTGGCGGGGGAGTCGCTCTACAACGACCTGCTTGCGGGTGTCGCCGCCGACCTCGAGGCCGCCGGCATCGCGGTCGTGGACGACGGCGCCCTCGTGGTTTTCGTGCCTGGTGACGAGGCCCCGCTGATCGTCCGCAAGACCGATGGAGGCTACGGGTACGCCGCGACCGACCTGGCCGCCGTCCGGTACCGGTTCGGCCAGTTGGACGCTCAGCGGATCATCTACGTTGTCGGCTCGCCCCAGGCGCATCACTTCTCCCAGGTCTTCGCTGTCTCGGCCATGGCGGGTTGGGTGCCGGCGGGTGCCACCCTGGAACACGTCGGCTTCGGGTCCGTGCTCGGGCCCGACGGCAAGATGTTCAAGACCCGCGAGGGCAAGGCGGTCACCCTCGACACCCTGTTGGACCTGGCCGAGGACGTCGCGGCACCCGAGATTGCGATGGCGGCGGTGAAGTACGCCGACCTCTCCACCTCGCTGCACAAGGACTATGTCTTCGATGCCGATCGGATGGTCGCGACCACCGGAAACACCGGCCCGTACCTGCAGTACGCGCACGCCCGGGTCAGCGGCATTCTGCGCAAGGCCGAGGCCGAAGGCTGGGCAACCGATGGCGTGACCGTTCTGGACGAGCCCGCCGAGCAGGCGTTGGCGCTGCTGCTGTCCCGGTTCGGCGAGGTGGTCGCCGAGGTGGCCGAAGGGCTGCAGCCGCACAAGTTGTGCACCTACCTGTTCGAAACCGCGACCGCGCTGAGCAGCTTCTACGAGAAGTGTCCCGTGCTGAAGAGCGAGGGCGAGGTGCGGACGTCCCGGCTGGCGCTCTGCACCGCCACCCGTACGGTGCTGGCCCAAGGACTCGACCTGCTTGGCATCGTCGCGCCCGAACGGATGTAGCTGCCGAGCTCCGGGCACCTTGAGCGCGGTTCGACGGGGTGATTGGGTGGCTGCATGCCCATGGCCGCCGAGGTCACCGTGCTGCTCGAGGGTGCCAGCGACGTGGCCGCACTTCGTGCACTCGCAGCCTCCGCCGGCGTCGACACCGGCCGAGTGCGGTTCGTCGACCTCGGTGGCGTCACCAACGTCGGAAGGGCGCTGACCGCCCTGCGCGAGCAATCGCCGGAGGCCCCGGTGGTCGGCCTGTGCGATGCGGCGGAGGCCGGCGTCGTCCTCCGTGCCCTGCGCAGATCCGGACTGGCGTTGCGGGACGAGACCGACCTACCCGCGTTCGGCTTCTTCGTCTGTGTCGCCGACCTCGAGGACGAACTCATCCGCTCGCTCGGCACCCGGCGAGCCGTGGACGTGGTCGAACGGATCGGGCTGGGCGGCAAGCTGCGGACGCTGCGCGGCCAGCAGGCGTGGCGGGATCGTCCGCTGTCCGAGCAGCTGCACCGGTTCTGCGGGGTGGCGGCCGGTCGCAAGGAACTGCTGGCCGGCGCCTTCGCCGAAGCGCTCGAACCGCGGTCGGCGCCCGAGCCGCTGCGGATGTTGCTGGAGCGCCTGCCGCGTGGGCATCCGTAGGTTGAGAGAGTCGGAGAGTCGACCGTGCCGAGACTCCAGTCGGTCGACTGCCGGGTCGGAGATCCTCGCCGCGACGAAGGGGTCTGCGGGACGCTTGGTGATGTCAGACTGATCGGCCATGGCAGCCTCGATCCATGCCTAGGGGGTACTTCGGCCTCAACAATCGTCCATCTCACGCATTGCCTGAGCCCTGCGCAGAATTGCCCTGGGCGGTCGCGGGCCGGGGCGGGGTACGTAGTGCCTACGTACGCATTGGCGAACGTGCCGCCCACGTCCCACTACGACTTCGAGGTCGACCATGGCGGCAGGTCAGAGACCGATCGGGTGCCAGACCGTCTTGATCTCCAGGAACCTGGTCATCCGGTCGAGTTCGGGGGCCGCCGCGAGATCGTCCACCCCTGCCCGGCGGACCCGCTTCAGATTGTCCGCGGCCGCCACCTCGAGGTCGCGGGCCAGATCCGCATCCGCCACCCCGGTCAGGTCGAGGCCGTTGACGTCCATGTGGGACGCCAGCCACGGCGCGATCTCGGCGGCGTCCCCAGTGAGAATGTTCACCACCCCACCCGGCACGTCGGACGTAGCCAGCACTTCAGCGAAGGTGATCGCCACCAGTGGTGCAGGTTGCGAGGCGACGACCACACACGTGTTGCCGATGGCGATCAGCGGGGCCACCACAGACACCAGCCCGAGCAGCGCCGAGTCTGGCGCGAGCACCGCGACAACCCCTGTCGGCTCGGGCGACGACAGGTTGAAATAGGGTCCCGCCACGGGATTCGCCGACCCGGCAACCTGGGCGATCTTGTCGGTCCAGCCCGCGTACCAGACCAGCCGGTCGATCGCCGCGTCCACCTCGGCACGGGCCTCGCCGACCCCCACACCGGACGCGGCGGCGAGTTCGGCCTCGAACTGGACACGTCGCGACTCAAGCACCTCGGCGACGCGGTAGACGACCTGGCCGCGGTTGTACGCAGTCCGGCCCGACCAGCCCGAAAACGCCTTGCGCGCGGCCGCCACGGCGTCGCGGGCGTCCTTGCGGGACGCCTTCGCGGCGTTCGCCACCGACCCCCCGGATGCGTCGCTGACCAGATAGGTGCGTCCCGACTCCGAACGCGGAAAGGCCCCGCCGATGTACAGCTTGTAGGTCTTGCGGACGTCGGTGCGGCTCACTGCAGGTACCCTTCCAGCCCGTGCCGGCCACCCTCGCGGCCGTACCCCGACTCCTTGTAGCCGCCGAACGGGCTGGCCGGGTCGAAGCGGTTGAACGTGTTGCTCCACACCACACCCGCCCGCAGTTGGGACGCCATCCACAGGATGCGGGAGCCCTTCTCGGTCCAGATGCCGGCGGACAGCCCGAACGGGGTGTTGTTGGCCTTCTCGACCGCTTCTTTCGGGGTGCGGAAGGTGAGCACCGACAGCACCGGCCCGAAGATCTCCTCCCGGGCGATCCGGTGGGCCTGGGACACCCCGGTGAAAATGGTCGGGGCGAACCAAAATCCCTTGTCGGGCAGGTCGCAGGCGGGTGACCAACGGCCGGCCCCCTCGGCTTCGCCGATCGCCGACAACTCGCGGATCTTGGCAAGTTGCTCGGCGGAGTTGATGGCGCCGATGTCGGTGTTCTTGTCCAGCGGATCGCCGACCCGCAGGGTGCCCATGCGGATCTTCAGCTTGGCCAGCACCTCGTCCGCCACCGACTCCTGTACGAGCAGCCGAGACCCGGCGCAGCAGACGTGGCCCTGGTTGAAGAAGATGCCGTTGACGATGCCTTCGACGGCCTGGTCGAGCGCGGCGTCGTCGAAGACGATGTTGGCCGCCTTGCCGCCGAGTTCAAGGGTCACCCGCTTCGCCGACCCGGCCACCTCTCGGGCGATCGACTTGCCGACCTCGGTCGAGCCGGTGAAGGCGACCTTGTCGACGTCGGGGTGCGCGACCAGGGCCCGTCCGGTGTCGCCGGCGCCGGTGATGATGTTGACCACGCCCGGCGGGAGGTCGGCCTGCTGGCAGATCTCGGCGAACAGCAGCGCGGTCAGCGGGGTGGTCTCGGCCGGCTTCAACACCACGGTGTTGCCGCAGGCCAGCGCGGGCGCGATCTTCCACGACAGCATCAGCAGCGGAAAGTTCCACGGAATCACCTGCCCGGCCACCCCGAGCGGCTTCGGGTTCGGGCCGAACCCGGCGTGGTCGAGTTTGTCGGCCCAGCCTGCGTAGTAGAAGAAGTGCGCGGCGACGGTCGGCACGTCCACGTCGCGCGACTCCCTGATCGGCTTGCCGTTGTCGATGGATTCCAGGACGGCCAGTTCGCGGGAGCGTTCCGCGATGATCCGGGCGATCCGGAACAGGTACTTGCCGCGTTCGGCGCCGGACATCCGCGACCATGAGCGAAAGGCCTTGCGGGCAGCTTGGACGGCGGCGTCGACGTCGGCGTCCGTCGCCTCGGAGATCTCGGCCAGCACCTCTTCGTTGGCCGGGTTGACGGTCTTGAAGCCCTGACCGTGGCCGTCGGTGAACTCGCCGCCGATGAACAAGCCGTACGACGGCTGGATGTCGACGATGGCGCGCGATTCCGGCGCCGGGGCGTAGTCGAAGGTGGTGGTCATCGGCCTCAGTCCAGGGTGAAGTAGTCGGGGCCGGAGTACCGGCCGGTGGCCATCTTTGTGCGCTGCATGAGCAGGTCGTTGAGCAGGGTGGAGGCGCCGAACCGGAACCAGCGCGGGTCGAGCCAGTCGGGTCCGGCGACCTCGTTGACCATCACCAGGTACTTGATCGCGTCCTTGGCGGTGCGGATACCGCCCGCGGGCTTGACCCCGATCTGTGTGCCGGTCGCCTCCCGGAAGTCGCGGACGGCCTGCACCATCACGTAGGTGACCGGCAGGGTCGCCGCCGGCTGAATCTTGCCGGTCGAGGTCTTGATGAAGTGCGCACCAGCCAGCATCGCCAGCCAGGACGCCCGGCGCACGTTGTCGTAGGTCTGCAACTCGCCGGTCTCGAAAATCACCTTCAGGTGGGCACTTCCACAGGCCTGACGGACGGCCACGATGTCGTCGAACACCTCCAGGTAGCGCCCGGCCAGGAACGCGCCGCGGTCGATCACCATGTCGATCTCGTCGGCACCGGCGGCCGCGGCTTCAGCAGTGTCGGCCAGCCGGACCGCACGCGAGGCCCGTCCGGACGGGAAGGCGGTGGCGACGGCGGCGACGTGCACGTCCGAGCCCTGAAGGGCGTGCTTGGCCACCCCGACCAGGTCGCCGTAGACGCAGACGGCGGCAGTGTGTGGAGTTGTCGCGTCGGCCGGGTCGGGCCGCATCGCCTTGCTGCACAGGGCACGGACCTTACCGGGGGTGTCCATGCCCTCCAGGGTGGTCAGGTCGACCATGCGGATCGCGAGATCGAGGGCCCACTTCTTGCTGGTTGTCTTGATCGACCGGGAGCCGAGGGCGGCGGCCCGCTGGTCGGCCCCCACTTGGTCGACGCCGGGCAGCCCGTGCAGAAAGCGACGCAGCGAGGCGTCGGACGCGGTCACCTCAGTCAGGCTCGACTGCGTTGTCATGCTCACCCGGTCAGCATAGTGACCGGCACTGACGGGTATCGGCGAGCTGGCAGAGCAGGGGCAGTCCGTTGGCCGATCGTGGCGAGAGCGTTTCCGCGGTGTCGGGGATGTCGACGGGCTCACTCAACGGCCGTTGGGACAAAAGGGGGACGGAGCTACTTTCGTCCCACGGAGCTGTCGATTGACCGGTGGGATGGAAGGGGGACGGAGCTACTTTCGTCCCACGGAGCTGTCGTTGACCGGTGGGATGGAAGGGGGACGGAGCTACTTTCGTCCCACGGAGGCCCAGGGTCTCTGGTGGGACGGAAGTCGGCTCCGTCCCTCTTTTGTCCCAGGGTCTCTGGTGGGACGGAAGTCGGCTCCGTCCCTCTTTTGTCCCAGGGTCTCTGGTGGGACGAAAGTCGACTCCGTCCCCCTTTTGTCCCAGGGTCCGACTCAGTGCCCCATCGAGGACGGCCGGTCAGCGCAACGGGTCGGGATGGGCGGCGGCATCCACGGCCAACCAGGCGGCACCGATGATGCCGGCCCGGTTCTGCAACTCGGCCGGGACGATCGGGGTGCGAAGCTTCAGTTTCGGCAGGAACTTATGCGCCTTCTTGCTCACTCCGCCACCGACCACCAGCAGGTCGGGGGAGAACAGGAACTCGACGGTTTCGTAGTAGCGCTGCAGCCTGGGGACGTACTCGTCCCAACTCAGTCCTTCCTTAGCGCGGATGCTCGCGGCGGCGCGCTTCTCGGCGTCGTAGCCGTCGATCTCTAGGTGGCCGAGTTCGGAGTTCGGCACCAGCACCCCGCGGTGGATGATCGCCGAGCCGATGCCCGTGCCCAACGTGGTGACGATCACCAGTCCCGGGTTGTCCTTGGCGGCGCCGAACTTCACCTCAGCCACGCCGGCGGCGTCGGCGTCGTTGACGAGCACCACATGGCGACCCAACGCTTCCTCGAAGATCTTCTCGGCCGGGCAGTCCACCCAATCCTTGTGGATGTTCGCCGCCGACAAGGTGACGCCGTGCTGCACGATCGCCGGAATGGTCAAGCCGATCGGTCCGTCGCCCAGTTCCGTGGCGAAGCTGGACACGATCTGTGCGACGACAGCGGCCACGTTGGCCGGGGTGGATTCCTGCGGCGTGTCGATGCGCAGCCGCTCACCGGCGAAGTCGCCCTTGGCCAGATCGACCAAGGCCCCCTTGATGCCGGAGCCGCCGATGTCGATGCCAAGAGCGAGGTTGTTCGTCATGTGCTCACCCTAGTGAGTGGGCATTGGCCAGCGGCAGTGCCGCACGCCAGACTGGGGTCGTGAGTTCATGGTTGGTTACTGGCGGAGCCGGGTACATCGGTGCGCACGTGGTGCGGGCTCTCACTGCGGTGGGCATCGGCGCGGTGGTGGTGGACGACCTGTCGTCGGGTCGCGCCGGGTTCGTGCCTGACGATGCCCAGTTCGTGCACGGCGACATTCTCGACGTCGACCTGCTCACCGACACCCTCGATCGCCACCGCTGCACCGGCGTGGTGCATGTGGCCGGCTTCAAGTACGCCGGAGTGTCGGTGAAGCGCCCGCTGCACACCTACACGCAGAACGTCACGGGCACGCTCAAGGTGCTGGACGCCATGCACCGTGCCGGGGTGAACAAGATGGTGTTCTCGTCGTCGGCTGCCGTCTATGGCACCCCCGACACCGAGTTGGTCACCGAGGACTCCGCCACCAAGCCCGAATCGCCCTACGGCGAGTCGAAGCTGGTCGGCGAGTGGTTGATCAACGACGTGAAGCGGGCGTGGCCGGACTTCCACGGGGTCAGCCTGCGCTACTTCAACGTGGTCGGGTCCGCGACCGATGAGGTGTACGACGTGAGTCCGCACAATCTGTTCCCGATCGTGCTCGAGGCCCTGATCGAAGGCCGCACGCCCCGGGTGAACGGCACCGACTACGCCACTCCCGACGGCAGCTGCGTCCGCGATTATGTGCACGTCGCAGACCTGGCCGTCTCGCACGTGGCGGCGGCCCAGGCGTTGGAAGCCGGACGACCCCTGCGACCGTCCTACAACCTGGGCAGCGGCGAGGGCCTGAGTGTCCTGCAGATCATGGACGCGATGCGCCGGGTGACCGGTATCGACTTCACACCAGAGGTGGGCGTCCGCCGTCAAGGTGACCCCGCCCGCATCGTGGCCGACGGCCAGGCGGCCGCGGAGGACCTGCAGTGGAAGATGCGCCACACCGTGGACGACATGGTGGCCAGCGCGTGGAGCGCCCGGCGCGCTCACGGGTGATCCCCCTTTGCTGGTCGAGCGTGTCGAGACAAGAGGAAATCGACACTCTCGATCAACTGGGACGAGATGCGTGTGCTGGTGGAGTTTGTCGAGACCCCTGATCTCGACAAGCTCGATCGACCGAACCCCTGATCTCGACAGGCTCGATCGACTGGAGTCTGAGCTCGACAGGCTCGATTGCCCGGAGCCCCCGATCTCGACGAACCCCGGTCAGCTGGAAGACGTGCGATTGACTGCAACAAGGCGGGCCAGGCCGGCCGACTTCGCCGCTGTCACCTCGCTGGCCATCAGTTCCCGCGCCGTCCGTGCGTCGATGTTCGACGCCCGGCAGCGACCGAGCACCGTGGTGGTGTGAAACGTGACCGAGGCCAGCCCGAACCGCCGGTGCACCGGTCCCTGGGACACCGCCAGCGACTGCAGGCGGGCGTGCGGCAACACCGTGCGATGCCGGGTCAGCCAACCGGCCTGCGTGACCAGCACCCCGCCGTCCGTGCCCCAGCCCACCCAGTCATGGCTGAGTGGCTGGAGCCAGCGGGCGCGACCGGGGGAGCGGTGCAGGACGATCCGGTCGAGGCGCAGGCCCGGCCAGATCGTCGCCAGCACCAGGTCGACCTCGGCCGCGGTGCCGATCGGAAGCAGGATGTTGCTGGTGGTGCCGTGGTCCGCCTCGACCTCCAGCCCGGCGTTGCCCAGCACCGCCATCTCGACCCGATATGCCCCCAGTGGCCTCCACCACAGCGGTTGGGCAATCAGCAGTGACTGGATCCGGTGCCGTGGCACCGACTGGCTCGTCAGGTTGGTCAGCCCGCGGGTGATCTTCAGCCCCGGT
This sequence comes from uncultured Actinomycetota bacterium, assembly GCA_963697765.1. Classification (GTDB taxonomy): domain Bacteria; phylum Actinomycetota; class Actinomycetes; order Propionibacteriales; family Propionibacteriaceae; genus Micropruina. Next base: position 42,987 of record CAVOPC010000002.1, on the reverse strand, counting down.
CCGCTGCGGACGAACGCATAGTTCCACTGGCCGACCACTCGACGAACGATGAAACCCCAAAACGCTGCGAGTGCCGGCAGCAGGATCCCGAACAGCGTCCAGCCGGTGAGCAGGCCGCTGAACCCGTCCGGATCCTGGGAGCTCAGCCATGCCACCATCGCCACGAAGGGAACGGCGCCGAGCAACACTTCGTGGGACAGCAGAGCACCCAGCAGAAGGCGTTCGGGTGGCACCCGCACCAGCACCTCGTCCCCGTCGGCGAGGTCGGTCAGCACGCTGGTGCGGACGCGCTGGTGTGGCGCGGCGTCGACCCCGTGTGCCCTGGCCAGCAGGTAGTCGCGGATCGCCACCGCTCGCTCGCGACGGAGGTAGCGGAGCCGGTGGCCGCTTTCGGCCCCCACATCGATGGTGATCTCGGCCATGCCCAGCAGGCGGGGCAGGAACGGCTGGGCGACGTCGACTGCCTGGATCCGGTCGAACCGGATGCGCTCGGACGATTTCACGAACACCCCCGATTCGATGCGAAGCTCGCCGGGGTCGACGATGAAGGACGTTGCGCGCCAATCCAGGTAGGCGCCCAGCAGCAAGCCAGCCACGATCACCACCCCGGCCGCCGTCACCCAGTTGAGCGGCGGCAGCCGGAAACCCGGGTACTCGTGGCCGACGATCTCGCGTCCGATCGTCCAGACCGCCGCGACGACCAGCACCCACGCCCGCACCAGTGGGGTCAACGGGTGGGGATGCTCGACCAGCCGGACGGAACCGGCCGCCTGTGCAGCGCCCGCGGGTGCGACCGGGGACGACCAGGTGCTGCGGCCGGCTTCGGACCACCCAGAGAATCGGGTCGGCGGAACGCTCACCGCGACGCCTCGTCGCCGATGCCGATCGCCGTGAGCCGGTCACGCAGTCGCTCGGCCTCCTGCTGCGGCAACCCCGGGATGGTGGCGCCGGACTGCAGGCTCGCCGTCACGAGGTGGACGCTGGCGAGCCCCTTCCAGCGGGTCAGCGGGCCGCTCTCGACCTTCACCGCCTGCATCCGGCCGTAGGGCACCGCGGTCAGTTCCTTGAACCACAAACCACGGGACAGGTAAAGGTCCTCGTCCCGTTCGGCGTAGCCCCAGGCGCGCACCCAGCGAGCGATGCGGAACCATCGCCACAGCACGAACACGACTGCGCAGCCGATCACCGCGATGGCCCAGGGCGGACCGAACGCGAGCCAAACGAGGCTGGCCGCCGTGGCTGTGACCACGACGGCGACGATCAGCATCCGGATCCGCAGCACCGTGGCATAGGACGGTGACAGCCGTCGCCAGTGTTCGGACGGCGGGGCGAACAGTTCGTCCATGCACCCAGATTACGAGCAGTGCCTGACGTTCCTCGCGCGCGCTCGGGTCACTTGCGGTGGTGACGCTGGCGGTGGTCCTCCTTCTTGGGCCCGCGGACCTCAACGCCGCCGAAGCCGATGAAGCCCTTGACGATCACGCTCGGGGCGCCGGGCAGTGGCGGGTCGGTCTTGGTGTCGGCCCCACCGAAGACGGCGATGCACTCGTTGCGCACATTGGTGCCCTCGGGCACCTTGACCTCGATTCCGCCGAATAGGCAGAACACGTTGATCTCGCAGGTGTTTTCGGTGAAGACCGCCTGGGTCAGGTCGAGTTCGACGCCGCCGAACATGGCCAGGACGCTGAGGTTGCGGCGCGGCTGCCACCGGCCGGTTCGGCTCGCGCCGGCGAAGATCGCCACGATCATCTCGGGTCCGTGGTCGCTGCCTGCCGGGGCGGACGCCCAGGCGGGCGAGCTGGATGCCCCGTCCAACGCGACCAGGTCGCGGGTCAGGGGCACCAGGTCGTCGAAGGTGTGGGCCAGCTTGGCGGCCTCGGTGCGCTCGACGTGCTCGGTGGGCGTGAGCCGACCCTCGGCGTAGGCGGAGTCGAGAAGTGTCATCACCTTCGTGCGGTCACCCGCGTTGACAGGAAGATCGCCGCCGAAGGCGGGCCCGACATCGGTAGGTTCGGAATAGGTCATGGCCTGACGCTAATCCCGCGCTCTGACGTCCGACAGGGTTTCCGGCTCTCGCCAGGGCTGAGGTGGGGGACTCCCTGAGTGCGCGGGCAATGGTCGATTGTGCGACCAGTGATCCCGTCCCGCTAGACTGACGGCCGATCCGTCGATCGCGCGGGCGTAGTTCAATGGCAGAACATCAGCTTCCCAAGCTGATAGTGCGGGTTCGATTCCCGTCGCCCGCTCCACCTAGTCAGCCCGTCATTCCCGCCACGTGGCGCTGCGCCCCGTTCGCACCCGTGTACGGCGACATGTACGCATTGATCGCCGCGGCCGCCGCAGACAGCTCATTCCGGGCCGGTCGCACGTACTTGTCGGTCGTTGCCAGGGACGCGTGGCCGGCCATCTCCCGCACCACGGCCAACGGGATACCGGCCCGAATCCAGAGCACGATCGCGGTCGCACGCACGTCGTGAAATCGGAACCCTGACCAGCCCCAACTGCTCGACCAGGGTGCCCATTATGCCGAGGAGCGAGCGGACTCGAATCGCGGGGCAAGCAGCGAGCCCGATTCGTCAACTCCTGGGTGTCAGGCCGGACCTTCAATCACGGGGCCAAGTACTGTAACTCGACCCACGGTTTGCCCGTCTTTGACGAGCACGTAGGTGTCGGAACCTTCTGGCTCCTCAACCGCTTCCAGTCGGTCGTGTGTGCCGTCGAGTTCATACCATGCGATTCCTGCGCCGCCTGACATCGTCAAGTGCACCGTCTTCGACCAGAAATCGTATTCGTGGCCGGTAAGGGGGTCTCGAAATTCAGAATGCTCGCCAGCGCCGATCTTGGCGGAAATCGTATCCAGGCGCAGCGGCTCTCCGATGTTTTTGGGAGCCGCGCCCGTGATTCGGCCAGTGAAGACGACCGGTGCTTCGCAGGGGGTGAGAAGCTCGACTTCGGCCCAACCGACGCCCTGAACTGTCAAATTGTACCTGTCGCCCATACCATTTCCCCCTACGTGGATCGTGGTGCAACAGTAGCGTCATCGGGGCTCGCGGCGGAAGCACTACACTGCTGCGCAGAAACAGCCGCTTGAGGCCTGCGTCGACTTGGTCCAGCTGAGAATTGGATTTGGTCCAGGGTGGCCGTGTAGGCCGACCGGAATTCGCTCGTTCAGGCAACCAGACTGTGCACCGCCAGGCTGCCTGAGTGCCCTCGGATGCAGTAGGGCAGCGATATGGACGCCGAGGTCTGACCGGCGCGACGACATCACCCAGCCGTACGAGTCCGCGTTGCTGCCGCGTTTCATCCATGGCTGGGTGTGTGCCGCCGTTTGCTTGTCAACCGTGGGCTCGACTGGGCACTGTCTTTGATGTAGGGGCGGTTTGCAAGGAGGTGTCCCGTGGGTTGGGGTGGTGACGCCGAGTTCGACTGGTGGTACCGGACGGCCTATCCGAGAGTTGCTCGGACCGTGTTCCTGATTGTTCATGACCAGGTCCGCAGCGAGGACATCACCCAGGAGGCGTTCCTGCAGTTGTTGCGCCACTGGCGGACGGTCGGTGGTTATGAGCAACCGGATGCGTGGGTCCGGCGGGTCGCGATTCGGATGGCGGTCAGGCATGTGAAGCGGGAGAGTCGGCGCCCCCGGCTGGAGCGACTTGCCCAACACGTCGGCACTGATCCCATCCCTCATCCGGAAGTGTCCGTGGCGATCCGCTCGCTCAGCCCGATGCAGAGGGCAGCTGTTGTCTTGTACTACTGGGCCGATCAACCAGTCCTGGAGATCGCCCGGACTTTGGGAGTGTCTGAGTCAACAGTGAAGCAGCACCTGTTCAGGGCTCGCGCACGGCTGGCCGACATCCTTGGCGAGGAGGTGACGGAGGATGTCGGTTGAGGAGCGGCTGCGGGCGGGTCTTCGCTCGCAGGCGTACAGCTGGGACCCGGCGGTCGAGAGTTCGCTGGCAGCGGTTCGACGGCGGCACGTATGGCGGCGGGTCGAATCGCGGGCGTGTCAGCGGTCGCGGCAGGAGCGGTTATCGCAGGTACCGTGAGCGGGCTCCAGCAGGACCATGTGAAGGGATTGCCGCCCGCCCCGCTGGCCGGATCCTCTGCACCCTCCCTGGCTGGTCGCTATTCGGCGACCGTGGTGGAACCAGTTCGCCTCGCGGGTGATTGGACGCTTACGCTCCGCGCGGACGGCCGGGTCGATGTTTCCCCGCCGGCGGGCTATTACGGGGTGGTCAGCGCCGTTTTGTACCAGGGCACCAATACCGAGTTCCGGACCACCCTGTTTCAAGAGGACGTGTGCGCCGGCCACGGCATCGGCGCCTACACCTGGGTTCGCAGCCGGGGTTTTGTGTCATTCACCGCCATCGGCGAGTCGTGTGCGGCCCGACGCGCGTTCCTCGCCGGAAACACGTGGCGGTCAACCTAGCAGTCGAGCTCTGACTGTCTTGAAGTGAATGGATCCGGAAGGAGCATCGTGAAAGTCGTTACTGCAGCCCTGGCGTTGGCCTCCGTGCTTTCCGGTTGCGCCTCGGCGCCAGCGTCGCCGGAGTCGAGCGGCCCATCGGTCGCTTCGCCAGTGGCGTCGATCGCGGGGATCCCAGAAGGGTCCAGTTGGTCGAAGACTCTCACCGAGGCCGACGTGAAGAAATTCAACGTGGGCCTCTCGTTGAAGAAGATGGAGTGGGCCCCCGACCGGACGTTGACCACCATTTTCAAGTTCAATGGTGGTGCCTGGACCCAGTTCGCCAACTACAACGGTGGACCGCAGCAGCCTGGGGATGGCGGCAGCTACAACTATGACCCGGTGGGGAATCTGGTGCTGAGTTCGACGAGTGGGGACACACTCAGGTTCGCATACCACGTCGAGCAGGACCGGTTGACACTGAAGATGCTGGGAGTGCCAGCCAAGTCGTCCGGGGATCTGGCCGTGGTGCGGATGATGACAGAGGGCGAGTACGGGCGAGCCACGCCATGAGCCGCGTGCTCATGGTGTTGCTGCTGATCGTATTTTCAGGGTGCACCGCGCCGAATGAACAGCCGTTTGCTCCCAGCCTGGCCTGGGGCCCCTGCCCCGCCCAGGTCGATGCACAGTTCTTATCGCGCCACGAGTGCGGGGAGCTGACCGTCCTACAGGACCGGAACAGACCGACGGGGCCTCGTGTCCGGCTGCTGGTTCTGAAGGTTTGGCCGGTCGGTATCGAACCCAAGCCCGGTCTCGCGTTGGGATTCGGGGGCAACCCGGGCGACCCGGGTGGCTTCGGCGGCGGCATCGCTGCTGGCGCGACACGAGCGGGGACGCTCGTTGTGGATCTGGCCTTCCGGGGAAGTGCGGTCGGCTCCGATCCATCGCTGGCCTGCCCGGAGGTGGAAGGAATGTCGACCTCGGGGGTCGGGGATCGAGATCCTGGCGTTCGCGCCGACTTTCGGGCCGCGGTCGAGGCCTGCGCCGCGCGTCTTCGCCAAAGCGGCGTGGAACCGGCCAACTTCGGCTCCTCGGCAGTCATCGGCGACATTGAGGACTTCCGACGAGCGATCGGCGTCGATTCATGGCTTACCGGGGGCAGCTACGGCACGATGTCCCGAATGCTGGCCGGCTACCTGGCGCTCCATCCGGATCGTGCTCAAATCGCCTTCTTTGACTCACCCGCATCACCCACGCTCGATCCGCTCACGGCCGGCGCACTGGGCCTGGACTCCGCGCTGCTGGCGCTGGACCGGCACAATCCTGGGTTGCTGAAGGCCTGGAAACGCGCCCTGACAACAACCGGTCGGCAACCTCTGGCGGCGAACCGGGGAAGCGTCGCCATCGTTGTCGACGACGCCAAGCTCGTTCGGCTGATCCGATTCGCGCTCGGTGGCGACGGACCCCGAAACGTCCGGTACGTCCCGCGAATGATCGCCGCCGCCGCCAATGGGCGACTTGACCCCCACCTGCTCAGCCTTGCTGTCAGCGACCCGCCCTTCTGTGCCGGATACATTCCACTGTGCCAAAACCGCCCCCAGTACTCACTCGGAGCGTTTCTCACCGATTTCTGTGAACAGTTGCCCTCGGACCGGGCGGCCCTGGAGCGTGCCATCGCCGGCCGACCTGCCTACCGCAAAGTGTTCGGTGAATCCCCCTATCAGGAAGCTTGCGCAATCTGGCGCGTCCCGTCCGCTCCCGCCAAAGCAGCCGCTCCAAGCCTGACCCCGGCTCTGCTGCTTACCGGTGAATACGACTCATTCTCCCGACCGGAATGGGCCCACGCCTGGGCCAAACAATTTCCGACCCGCCTCATGGAGCGTTAGCATCCCGGGGCAGACACACAACGTGCTCGGGTCCTCCGACTGCGCTATTGCACTGCGTAACGCATGGCGCAACAATCCGGGACGGCTCCCCGACAACACGTGCGCGAACACCAGAAAGTAGCGACCTTCCACGATGGGCGCCGGCCACGACGGTCGAGACTGGTCACCGTGCTCAAACCGGTCGAACCGGCCGGTCGCTCAAATCTAGGCCTTCGCCGGAGCAGTGTGATGGCCACGCAGCGACCATCCGCGGCGCGGCCACACAGTGTGCCTGTGCCTTCGAGTGGCGGCGGGAGTTCCCAAGGATCCGTGGTCGCAAGGCGCACGCTGCCTCCGCCGATCACGACGGCATGTATGTCCAGTTCGAGCCCGTCGCGGGCGCCATATTGAGATGAAAAGCGGACGGGAGGTGGCCATGGCCTCGGGTGAGGATTGGTTGGTGGCGTGGGCGGCCCGCGCGGAATGTTCCCCACCGACCTGCCTTGGTCACCGGAGGCCGGGTTCGTGGTGGGACGACCCCCGGCGCAGATCGACGACGCGTGGACGCGGACTCTGGCGAGCCTCCCCATCGAGACCCCCTGCCGCCCTGCAGCAACCGCCCGCGGCTTGGTGACATCCAATGCGAACGCTTTGGCGTCGGTTGTCCGTGGACGAGATCAGATGCAACCCGAGCTTATCTTTTCGCGCCTTGACCAGGTCCGACGCAGTCCCCCCTGCGGCAAGGTCACATGTCGAGCGACGTCGCAGGTGCGCTCACTTCTGTCAGGCTGCGTCGTCCCGATGCTCGACGATGTTGGTGCGCTTGGTGGCCTGGGCGTTCGTGATCAGGCCGATCACGATCGCCAGGACTCCGGCGCCCATGCAGATGTAGCCGATCAGGGCCAGATTCACGCCGCTGATGGAATCCTTCACAGCGAAACTGAGCACCGCTCCGACGACCAGCAACGCGATGCCGGCTCCTGTGGTTGAAGACATACCGTGAGCGTACAGGCATCAACACGGCCAGAATCGCCGCGAAGCGCGCGTGAGCCATGACGACGAGCGGGCAGTCGAAGTCTCGGAATCCCTCAGCGGTTGGGCATTTCCCATGCCGGGTACACGCCCACGACCTGGGGGGTCAGCCGGCAAGCAGTGACTGCGCCCCGTCGATCCACACCTCGGTTCCGGTGATGTGCGATGCGGCATCGGATGCCAGGAAGCAGACGAGGTCTGCCACCTGATCGGACGTACCTGGTTCGGTGCCCGTGAGGGGGATCTGACCTTGGGGGAACTCCACGGGAAGCCGCAGGTTCTCGGTGCCGCGTTGTTCGGTGTTGTCGCCGATCTCGGTGTCGATCGCGCCGGGGCAGATGACGTTCACTCGGATCCGGTCCGCGGCGAGTTCGACGGCGATCATCTTGGCGAAGGCCACCTGACCGGCCTTGCTGGCGGCGTAGGCCGACGCACCACTGTTGCTGAACATCCGGGTGCCGTTGACCGACGAGGTGATGACCACCGAGCTGGCGTCGACCGCCCGCAGCAACGGCAGTGCGTGTTTGACGGTCAGGAAGGTACCGGTGAGATTGACCGTGATCGTTCGGGTCCACTCCTCGACGGAGAGGTCGTCCAATGGCGCCCAGACGCCGTTGATGCCCGCGTTGGCGACCAGTACGTCGAGGCGGTCCCAACGGCGGGCCACCCGCTGGAACAATTCGTTGACGGCATCGGGGTCGCCCAGTTCGGCGGCGAAACCCTCGGCGGTGCCGCCGGCGGAGACGATGAGGTCCACCGCATTCGCCGCGCTCTCCGCACTGTGCGCCACGACGGCGACCTCGGCACCCTGCGCAGCCAAGTGCCTGGCGCAGGCCAAACCGATTCCGGAGCCGGCGCCGGTGACCAATGCGATGCGGTCAGAGAAGATCATGAAGTCTCTGTACCCCGAAAGCAGCCGACGACACAGAGCGATTCAGCTACTCGGCGTAGGAGTGCGTGGGTGTCGCGTCGAGGTGCCACCAGAACTCCTTGACGTCCTCGCCATGGTTGCCCTGCGGGTTGGTCAAGCCGAACAGGCGCTCCTTGAGGCGGTCGTCCTGGCCGTTCCACAGGGCCAGCGCGAGGTTCAGGAAGCCGTACCGGTCGCAGATCCCCGCGATTCCGTCCTCTCCCCAGCGGTACGCGCGGCGGTGGGAGTGGTCGAAGGGGACGGAAGTCATGGCGACATGCTGGATCACCGGAAGCGCACGACCCCCGTCGGCTGCCGACCCCCCAGGGGCCTGATTCCCGTCAGACTCAACTGAGGGTGATCACGAGTTTCCGGGTGTCCGTGCCCTTACCGGCATCGACGACTACCTCGCGGCCGCGGGCTGTGTGCCGCACGTCGTACGACGTCCGCCGACCGTCCAGGGTCACCTTCGCGACCTCGGCACCGTTGGGCAGCACGTGACCGATCAACAGGTCGGCGGCGAGCTGTCGGGGTTTGACGGTCGTCACCAGCGTCTTGTTGTGGCGCTCCGCCGTGACGTCCACCGAGCCCTTGCCGAGCCGGATGTTGCTGCCGGATATCCTGCTCTGGCCGGCCGGCACCTGCGGGACGACTTCGAGATAGGCCCGTCCGAGGTCGGGGCTGACACCCAGTTGTTGGTGCACGACAGGCCACAGGGTGCCGTAGGTGCCCCACGCCTGCAGGACCATCGACCGGTCGTAGAGCGGCCGCCCGATGTTGGCCGGAAAGTCCGGGCTCGGGGCGATCTCCGGCATGGCGCCGGGCATCTCCCAGACAGCAGGGTCGAGCTGAATGCGGGCATTCCCCGTGGTGTAGCGCTGCTGCTCGTCAACCCCCAGGCGGCCGAAGTTGCCCTCCGCGACCGCCATGATTCCGGTGTTGAGCGAGAAGATGGAGCGCTCGCTCGGCACCGTTGACACCGAACTGTCGCAGGACGCACCGGCGTTCCCCTTCGGGTCCGACGTGGGACCCGTCCCGGTATGGAACAGCCCGAACTCACCGGAGTAGCAGTCTCGCTGCCGCTGCTCCAGCGACTCTTGACCATGCTGGTTTGTCGCGAGGGGCCGGGCGACCTGGCCGCTGCGCACCAGCATCGCGTCCATCGGGGTCACCCCGATCCAGTGCCGCTGCAGGATCTTCGTGTTGTCGTTGGCCGGGTTGGCCGGGTCGTCTATGGAGTCGGCGTACTGGTGAGTGTCCCCGCCGTACCACCAGGCACTCTCAAACGCCCTCTCCATTGCCGCCGCGCGAACGGTCGCCCAACGCCGGATTGCCCGGTCGCCGACGCTGGCGGCCATGTCGGCCAGGTCGCGCAGTCCACGGATCGTGTACACCGTGTTGTCGAGCTTCTCCACACCCATGCCGGAGCGCTCCACGTTGCCGAGGCCCTCCGGCCAGCCGTCGCCGTCCTCGTCGAGCTGCCCGACGACATACCGCATGTTGCGGACGGTGAAGTGGTACAGGTCGTCTCGGAAGGCGTCGTCGCCGGTCCACCGCCAGATCAGGGCGACGGCGCTGGGGAACTTCGCGGTCTCATCGGTGTTGCCGGCAGAGGCGAGCGTGCCGTAGTAGATCGAGCCGTCCGGCGTCACCTCGTGGACGACCTTGCCGCTGTCGCCGTTGGCGGCCTCGCTGATGTCTCGCAGCGTACGCAGGTGCGCCTTGATGTCGGCGAACTGCCCCATCGCGACGCTGGCGAACGCCGTGTACTCGCCGTCGGTGCCGAACAGCCAGGGGTAGTCGGGCCAGCCGGCACCCAGCCAGCGGGCCTTGTTCAGCGCGCCGATCGGGGCCGGGTACGCCCGGCCCTCGTCGACCGGCCGCAGTTGCAGGTCGTGGGCCTCCTGCACCGAGTCGGCGAGGTTCTGCTTGCTCCACGCGATGCTCCGCTCGAGCAGCGGATCCCCCGGCAACTTCACCTTGCTGTTCTCGTTGACCTGGAGGCGGGCATTGATCTTCTTCTGCAGCGCCTTGGCGGGGTTCGCCAGGGCCGACTTCAGTTCGCGACGCGCCTGCTTGACACCCTTGTCAGAGCCCGCGACGGCGAACCACAGCGTCGTCGCCTTGTTGGCTTTGAGCTTGACCTCCCAGGTCAGCTGCCCGCCGGTGCCCTTGCCGAAGGCCCCGTCGTCGCACCGTGTCGGCGCGGGGCCGTCACCGGGACACACCACCGCGGGGTCCTGCGGGCCGCGGTGGTTGGCGCCGAGCTGGTGAGCCTTTGGCCGCGTCCGGCCGGCGACGAGGGCAGCCCAGTCGTGGTGCGCCGCGTTGGCGACCGGCGGTGTGCCGGTGTCGCGGAACAGTAGGGCGCCCTTGTCGAAGGCGCCGGTGTCCTGGAGGTTGAAGGTGCCGGCATTCGGCGTCGTCCAGCCCCACGGGTACGACGACATCAACTCCGAATGGGCGTCCATCGACAGCGGCACGGTGCGAGCAGTGGGGGACGTGAGGGTCAGGCCGACCAGTGTGGCGCGAGTGCCGTCGGGCACGAAATCGGTGCGCCGCACGGTGATCCGGTCCACCGGCGCGAAGGAGGTCTTGGTGTAGCCCCAACCCGCGGTCGTCGAGGTTGCTTGGGCGCCGTCTGCGTCGCCCAACCATTTGTCGGCGACCCGGAACCACACCCCGTCGACCAGCTTGATCGGCTGTGACCACACGCCGCCCATCTCCCCGCGGATGTGCCAGCCGGCCGCCGGATACAGCGTGTCGGCGGTGCTCATTGCGTACGCCCGGTCGCCGATGACCACAGAACGCCGGTCCGCCAGCCGGGTGGTCTCGGTCAGTTCAGGACCGGTCGACGGATCGAGCGGCTTCGCGGGCCTGCCCGCGGCGGCGACGTCAACCATCGGGACGACCAGCGGCACGTGCGCGGTCCCGTCCGCGGCGGCTGCGTCGACCATGGGCACGACCAGCGCGGCGAGGGAAAGGACAATCAGCGGGGCGGATCGGGTGGCACGACTCATGATTGGGCTCCTTCCAGCCTGACTCCTGGCACAGCCCAACACGTCTGTGACAACCGCGATACATCCTTAACGGCATACCTGGGGCCACGCCCGTCCGACCGAGCGGACGCGGACGACTCTTCCGAGGGGTGAACTGCCTCAGCGCGCCTTGCGGGCCAGGCCGTCGGTGGACTGACTGGTGCATGGCCCTCCGGAACCGGCCCTACTGTGACCCCGGCTGAAGACGGCGAGGCACTCGACTGCGACCAAACCTACGCCTGGGATTCTGTCTGGTCCGCCTGCGTTACGGTGATCGTCGCACTCACCGGCTGGCGGGGCATCGAGCCGCGTGCCTTGGTCGTCCGGATCCGCCTGGCGCGCAGCCTTTGGCCGTCGGTGGGTCGCTCGGACAGGCCCCGTAGCCGACGGGCGAAACGCACCATCAGGGGACCGCGCTGGCGCAGCGGGATGCGGTTGGGTTGCAACATTGTCTGCATGCCCATGATCATCAGGGCCTGCCGCAGCAGGCGACGATAGGAACGGTTCCACCCGTCCCACAGGTCGTTCTCGTGCAGGTCGTGGCGCAGCAGGTCGATGGCAGCCGCGAAGGAGAAGACATTCTTCGCACTGAACGCCCCGGTGATGCTGTCGCTGCGCAGGCAGTAGTGGTAGTAGACCTTGCGGGTCAGCGCGACCGTGCCGGCCCGTCTGCAGAATCCGCGGCGTAGTCGCAAGATCCTCGTACTCGATGGTCGGGAACGGCGGGTCGTCGGGGAGGAACAGGCTGCGCCGGTACAGCTTGTTCCACGCGAAGGCGGGGAAGCGGGTCATGTGGATGGATAGTTTCGCGGCCTCAGCGCCGGTCATCGACGAGACCCTCGGCAGGAACGGGAACGGCATCCGCAGCCTGCCCAGGTGGAACACGAACCCGCCGACCACGACGTCCGCGCCCATGTCCTGCGCGATCTGGACGGTATCGGAAATGAAATCGGGCTCGACCCAGTCGTCGGCATCCATGAAGGCGACAAACTCACCCTGCGCGACGCTGAGCGCGGCATTCCGTGCCGGGCCGAGGCTGCGGTGACGCTGGCTGATCACCTGCACTTCGGAGTGCGCTCGTGCGTACGCCTGCATCACCGCCAGCGACCCATCGGTCGACCCGTCATCGACCACGATGATCTCCAACGGTCGGTGCGTCTGGGCCAGCGCGGAGTCCAAGCAGCGCGGCAACAGCTTCTGCACATCCCACACCGGGATGATGACGCTCACCAACGGGTCCATACTCTCTCCGTTCCTTGAAACCTTCTCACACTCATCTGCCTCGCCAGGGTGCGAGGCTCCGTGACACTCGCAACCGTGATGGGAAATGATGCCCCAGCGGCCATGTCCGACGGCGCTGCCATGAAGCGGTGTGCCCATCCGGGAACAGCGGCCCCCCGCATCTCCCCCGGTTCAACCCGGCGCCGCTGGGTATGCTCCTGCCGTGCGCGGCGGCGACGCATCCCCGGTGGCTTCGGAGTCAGAGGTTGACTCCGACGTCGCGTCACTGATCGCAATCGTGGGTCGCGTTGTACGTGCCCGGGTGGCGAACGCCACCATAGCGGAGGACCTCATCCAGGAGACCCTGATGAGGGTGCTCGCCGCCGCGGATCGCGTCGAGGACGGCATGCTCGAGCCGTACGCAATCGCCACCGCCCGGAACGTCGTCGCATCCACGTGGAAGCGGCAGGACCGTGACCTTCGCAACCGACACCGGGTGGTTGAGTTGACCCCCGAGGAGCCGCTGGACGAAGGGCTGCTCCGAGGTGAGGAGCAGGAGGCCATCGCCGCAGCGCTCGAGCGGCTGTCCGAACGTGACCGCCGGACGCTCCTAGCGCATGAGGTCGAAGGGCTCGACACCGGATCGCTGGGCGCGGAGTTGGGTCTCAGCGCCGGCGCGGTGGCCGCTCGGCTCAACCGCACCAGGGCCCGGATGCGCGTGGAGTACCTCCTTGCATTACACGCGCTCGAGCCCCCGACTCCTCAATGCCGGCCCGTCCTTTTCGCCCTGTCCGGCGCTGACCGGCGACGGCAGCGGGAGGTGGACGCCGCCCGGCACCTGCTCGAGTGTGACGTCTGCGCCCGGCTGAGCGGACCGCTTCTGAAGAGGGGCAAGACAGAGGACGATGAGGTCCGGATCCGCGTCAAGGGCGACCCGGACATCGTCGAAGCACGCAAGCGGGCCCGCCAACTGGCCGCCCACTCGAACTTCTCCCGGACAGACGCGACCTTGCTCGCCACGGCAGTGTCGGAAATCGCCCGCAACATTGTGCGCTTCGCGGGTGACGGCTGGATCTTGATGACGCTCCTTGAGGAACCCCGGAAGGGCGTGCGGATCGTTGCCCGGGACAGCGGACCGGGCATAGCGGACGTCGAGCTTGCAGTGGCCGACGACTTCAGCACCTCAAACGGGTTGGGGCTCGGGTTGCCCGGTGCCCGCCGGTTGATGGACGAGTTCTCGCTGACGTCCGAGGTGGGGCAGGGCACCACGGTAACAATGACAAAATGGCGTTCGGAAGGATGACGTATGACTCAGGACTCTCCCTCGGCCGAGAAGCTGTCGGCCGACTTTCCAACTATTGACCGAGCAGACGAGGAGCAATTGCTACCCCAGTTGGTGTCTCATCTGCGGGAGCACCGGACAAGGCTGCGCCAGGATTGGGCCGGTCGGATCGAGCGGGGCACATCTTCTACAGGCGATGACCCCGCAGGAGATGGCCGCCGAGACCACCTCGGTGTACGACAACTATGTCGAGGTCCTGGAGACCGGAAGCGTAGAGGCTCTACAGCACTACGCCCGCGATCTTTCCGAGCGGATCATCCCGCGCGGTGTCGAGACCCACGAGGTCGTGGGCATTGTGTTGCTGTTGCGTGATGTCCTCGCCCGTTCCCTGTTCGAGAAGTACCAGGGTGACTTCGCCTTATCTCAACCGTGTCTTGGACGCGTACGAGCCGGCCGCGAACCGGATCGCGAACACGGTGGCGGTGAGCTTCGTCGAAGAGCGTGAACGGGTCATCCGACAGCAGCAGGACGCGATCCGCGAACTCTCCACCCCCGTCCTGCCGGTTCGGGAAAGGTTGTTGATCCTGCCCATCATCGGCGTACTTGACAGTGAGCGCGCCCGTCAACTGACTGGACAGTTGCTCATCGCGATCCGCACCCACCGAGCACAGGTTGTGGTCGTCGACATCACCGGTGCCCCGGACGTGGATGAAACCGTCGCCAACCACTTGGTGCGAACTGTCGACGCTTCGCGGTTGATGGGAGCAAGTGTGATTATTACCGGCGTCTCCCCCGAGATCGCCCAGACCCTGGTGACAATCGGCGTCGACCTCAACAAGATGAACACAATCGGCGACCTGCAAGGAGGTTTGGAAGCAGCCGAACGGATGCTCGGCTACACCGTGACCCGGAGCGAAGAGAAGGGCGGATAAGTGGACGCAGGCCCCGCGCTGTTCTCGATCCTGCGCCAAGGTGACTATCTGATCGCGTCCATCCATACAGCGCTGGATGATTCCCAGATGCTGAGGCTTCAACAGGACCTCATCGACCAAGTCGGGCGGCACCGCGCGCGCGGTGTGATCATCGACGTGGCCCCACTCGACGTGATCGACTCGTTCGCCACCTCAACGCTGCGCAACCTCGCCGAAATGGCGAGGCTGCGCGGCGCCCGGACGGTAATCGTTGGCATCCAGCCCGACGTTGCGTACGCAATGGTCGAACTCGGGATGAACACCGCCACAATCGAGACAGCCTTGGATCTCGAGGAGGGCGTGCGCCACCTCAACCGCGCACGCAGCCCGGATCCGGGCCGACCCCACTCAATAGGATTCTTCGGGTGAGCCAACTCGACAGGCTGGAGCGCAACTATCGCATCGCCTTCCTGCGCTATCTTTCCAGCCGGGATGAGGCTGCCCTTCACCGGGGCTACCAGATCGGCAGGGCGGCGATGACCGGCGGGCTCAGCCTGCTGGATCTCGTCCAGGTCCATCATCGCGTCCTGGTTGAGGTACTGGGTACCACTCCCGACCAGGACGTCGACGCCCTGATCGATGTCGCCGCAGATTTTTTGGTCGAAGTGCTGGCAACCTACGAACTCGCTCAACGGCGCTTCTTAGCCGAACCGGCCGAGGTGACGGGCAAGCTGTAGCGAGGCGCAACCTCGCCAGCCACAACGGCGCCGCCAAACGCATCGCGCGCGCTGTCACCGCACTCCATGAATGCTGACAATCGCACCACGCCACGCGTCGCACGCGTGCGCCCCAGCGTCACATTGCCGGCACCCGTCCAGCGCTGTAGCTCCATGCCGCTCACGAGCAATCGCACCCCCGTGACCAAACTCGTGATCCACCGGACTACTACGTGCCCTATGCATGACGTGAGTTCGAAGCCCTGCCCTCATCTTCCGCCGTTATCCACCGCTCGCATCGCCTCGCGTGGGAGTCGAATTTGCAATCATGCCCGCGTCATGGCGCCGCGGTGACGGCGTCGTCAGAGGTGAAGGGCCGAAAGACGTCTGAAGGCCACGAATAGGGGGGACGAGGATCCCAAACCCGGGCTGACGACGGCTGGCCGAAATGCGAGAGGAAGGCAGACCGATGGACAGTAAGACACTGATGGAGGGCAAGGCACTGCAGCCAGGCCAGCGCAGCCGAGCGTGGAAAATGTTGGTGACGCTGGTCGCCCTCGTCACCACAGTTTGCGCCGGACTCGTCGGCGCCGCTCCCGCACATGCCCAATCGCCAGAACCCAGCGCGATCAGCGGGGTCGTGACGGGCACCCTGCAGGACGGCACCGGAAAGGTGGCCGGGCTGCTGAACATCACCAAGTTCAAGCGCCACGGCAGTGAGCTCGTGGCGGTGGGAAAGTTCACCGGCACGATCACCGATGCCGCCGGTTCCGTGACTACGGTGAAAAAGACGATATCCATGCCGCTGAAAGCTGTGCCCGCCGCTGGCGCTCAGAAGCCGGCCGTTGCGGACAAGAAGGCCGGCATCGCGAACCAACTGGCGCCCCAAGCGATGAAGCAACTGGCAGCACCTGATGCCCCGCAGGCCGCCGCGTTGCTCAGCTGCCAGATCCTCGACCTGGTGCTCGGCCCGCTCGATCTCGACCTGCTCGGTCTCAAGGTGCACCTCGACACGGTCAAACTGAACATCACGGCCCAGGGCGGACCCGGCAACCTGCTCGGAAACCTCTTGTGCGCGGTCGCGGGTCTGCTTGACGGATCGACCGGTCTGAACGGAATTCTGAACGGAATCACCAAGCTGCTGAACCAGCTGTTGGCCGTGCTCGGCTGAGCACACGTGCTTGCGGATGTGCGGCATGCCTACCAGGCGTGCCGCACATCTGCATTTGTGGCACGCCATCCGAGTCTTTGAGGCTAGCGTCGCCGGTGGCGTAGGCGAAGGACGCGGTAGCCGATGCCGGCGGCGAACACGGCTGCGCCGCCGAGGATCGATCCGACCGGCAGGGTGAGAACCAGGACGGCACATCCTAGGGCGCCCAGAACCTGGAGCGGCCGGCCGAACCTGCGGTGGTCGCGGTCCTGGGTGAAGGCCGCGAGGTTGGCGGTCAGGTAGTAGAGCAGGACTCCGAACGAGGAGTACCCGACAGCGCTGCGCAGGTCGATGGTGAGGACGAGCGCAATGATGACAACGGCCAGCGCGACCTCGGCGTGGTGCGGCACCCGGAAGCGCGGATGGACGGCGGCCAGCCAGCTCGGCAGGTCGCCCTCACGGGCCATCGCCAGGCTGGTGCGGCCGATGCCTGCAATGAGGGCGAGAAGAGCCCCGAGGGCAGCGAGTGCGCCGCCGACCTGAACGACCGGGACGGCCCACGTCCACGACCCCGCGCGGACGGCCGCAGTCAGCGGATCGTGAGAGGCGGCGACACCGTCCGGGCCGAGCACCGCCAGAACGGTGACGGCGACGACCGCGTAGACGGCGACAGCGCCTGCCAGGGCAAGCTGGATGGCGCGCGGAATGGTGCGTGCTGGGTCGCGGACCTCCTCGCCCAGCGTCGCGATGCGGGCGTAGCCGGCGAACGCGAAGAAGAGCAGGCCGGCCGACTGGAGGACGTCGTAGGCGCCGGGGCCGAAGCCGACCTGCGGTCGGAGCCGGCCCGGGTCGGGATCTCCTCCGCGAAGGCTGGCGAGGACGGCGATGGCGATTGCGGCCAGTACGAGGACGACGATGATGCGCGTCAGCCGCGAGGTCCGGGTCACCCCGCGGTAGTTGACCGTGACGAGCGCGAGGACAGCGACGACGGCGACCGGGCGCTGCCACGCGGGTGGCGCGATGTAGGCCGCGAAGGTGAGGGCCATGGCCGCGCAGCTGGCCGTCTTGCCGACCACGAAGCCCCAGCCCGCCAGGAACCCCCACCACTCGCCGAGCCGCTCGCGGCCGTAGACGTAGGTCCCGCCGGCGGCGGGGTACTGCGCGGCCAACTGGGCGGACGCGGTCGCATTGCAGTAGGCGACCACGGCGGCGATGACAAGACCGATCAGCAGGCCGGAGCCAGCCACCTCGGCCGCTGGGGCGAAGACTGCAAACACTCCTGCGCCGATCATGGAGCCCAGGCCGATGAACACCGCGTCGCCGAGCCCGAGGGCCCGGGCGAGCCGAGGTTCAGTCCCGGGCTTCGACGCAGGCGCGGCACCGGATCCCTGGTCGGTGGTCACTGTACGGGCTCAAACAGCTCGACGAGGTTGCCGTCGGGGTCGGCGACCAGGACCTGCCGCCCGCCGGGTCCGCTGACGACGCTGCCTTGCAGCGGTACGCCGGCCGCGCGAAGCCTGTCGACTTCACCGGCGAGGTCGGCGACAACCAGGTGGATGCGGTTGCGCCCAGGGCCGCCAGCCGTCGCGGGTGTGGCGCGCGCACCGGAACTGCCCGGGCCGGACAGCAGTACCCGCAGGGACCCCCGGGTGACGTCGGCGAAGGGTGGCGCCGGATGGCTGCGTAGCGTAAAGCCGAGGTGTGTGGTGTAGAAGTCGATTGCCGCCTGCACGTCGTGCACGATGTAGCGGACGCTGCCGTAGCCGTCCTCGGAACGGGCGCTGTGGGTGCTGTCGTCGGTCATGGGAGCTACCTCTCGTTTTCGAGCGCAAGGATCAGGTGACGGACCCGCGTGTCGATGTCGGCCGTGGTCGAGCCGAAGCTCGCGTGCTGCGCCCGCGCGGGCATGTCCGCCGGGTCAGCGAGGCTCCAATGGATTCGCCGCCCAACGCAGCCCTGCGGGAGGTGCTCGCGAGCCTTGTCGCACAGGGTCACGATTCGGGCGAACGTCGCGACGGTGCCGGATCCGGCGTGACCGGTCACCTCGTCGATCGTGCGGGGCGTGTGGTCATGGATGTCGATGTCGAACTGCTCGCGCAGTACCCGGACAGCCTCAGGGTGGATGCGAGTCCTCGGAGAGATGCCGGCACTGGCCACCACGACGCGCCCTCCAAGGTGGTGCCGGAGCAGTGCCTCGGCGATCGGGGAACGGGCGCTGTTCCCGGTGCAGACGAACAGGACGCTGGGTGTCGCCGTCATCGATCTGCGGCTTTGCGACGGGGTGCCCATCCGAAGCCCAGGGTGCAGGGCCGCGCCGGCCGAGGTCAGGCCCTCGGCGCATCGGCTGAGATCGAGGTGGTAGTACGTGTCCCGCCCGTCGTAGCTGCTGCGGCGCGCGGTGACCAGGCCGCCGTCGCGCAGCACCCGGAGGTGGTAGGAGACCAGATTCTGTGGCTGTCCCACAGCCTCGACCAGTTCGCGGACCCGTTGGTCGCTCGAGGCGAGTTCGGTCAGAAGCAGCCACCTCAACGGGTGGTCCGCCAACTGGATGAACAGCGGCACTTCGATGTGGGTCGGATTGACCATCCACGCACATTACATCGAACCCATTTGATGCAATAGGGCACCGTCATACGTCCTCGTCGGTGCGGGGCCGACATTCGCGGGGTACGGCGTTCGGGGCATGCACCGATCCGACGAACCTGTGCGCCGACGGGTCGAAGTCTCGATGTGCCGACGGGCGACTCCACTCCAACGCGGGTTCGGCGTCGCTGATTGGCGGAGCTTCGGAATCGCCGGACGCCACCCAGGACGACGGCGGACCGGTAACCCGCCCTAGACTCAGCACCGCGATCCAGATCGGCCCGGTCGCAACCGTGACGAGCGTTTGCTTCCCGGTCAGCGCGGCGAGGCCCCGGGCTCGCCCACAAGGAAAGAGAGATGCCCATGGCAACCGACATCAAGCTTGACCAGCAGGGCGGCAATTGGGTGCTCGTGGAGGGGGCCGTGTTGAAGTGCACCGGTACCGACCTGATGCTGGATTCCCCGGCCCGCCGGGCCGGGAACGGCGGTGATCATCGGCGTGCGCTGGTGCACGACGGCGGCGATCGCCTGACGATCAACTTTGCCAACGACTATCGCGGGGGAGTGACGGTGGTGGGCGATCTGGCGGTGACCGGGGATGTCAGGGTGGGTGCTGTGCGACTAGGGGCCCAACTGGAGGAGGCTCATGCACGCATCCACCAGTTGGAGCAGACCATCACCGCCTTGGTCGACCTCGTCGGTGCCGTCTTCGTTCCGCAGTGGCGGACCAAGCTCGAGGTCGAGGAGGGTGACGACATGGGTCTGGTGACGCCTTCGGCCGAGGCGCTGGGCCTGGTGGTGGAGTTCGACATCGATCAGTTGAATCCCAACTTCGGTCATGAGGACGTGATCAGCATCAGCCCACCCGCGGGCACGCCGGTGCGGCGCGGCAGCACGGTGCGGGTGCTGATCAACCTTCAGGGCTGAAGCTCAGCCGAGGATCAACTTCCTGAGGCTGCGGGACGGGCCGACCAGGGTCGCTAGGCTGCTGGTCACCGGCCGACCGGTCTGCTGCAGGTACTGGTGCACAGAGTTGGTCCTCACCACCGGAGGCGCTTCGGTCGCCGACCTGGCTACGACGGTGGTCGCCAGCCATTGCGTGCTGTGCAGCGTGTTGCGGACTTCGACGGTGAAGAAGTACTGGGTGTTCGCCGTCAGCGGCCTGTCGGTGGTGAACGTGCCGCTGGTCACCGAGGCGTTCGCCGGCTTGATGTTCTTGCCGAAGGAGCGCGGCGCTGACGCGGGGCCCCAGAAGATGTTCCCGTCGTTGTGGTTATTGGTTCGCCAGGCAATCGTGATGCTGCTCGGCTTGTTCGCCGTGCGTGGCTGGATCCCCACAAGGGTCACGATCGGTTTCATCGCGGGAAACACACCAGCATTGCCGGCCACCGTTCCCGTTGACACCGGCACGATCAGGCTGCTTTGAAGTTCTTCGGCCGGCGGTCCGGACCACCAGAAGGACACGCTGACGGAGATGGCCGGAGAACCCAGGGCAGTGATCACGGCTAGGGGCACCTCGACCGAGTCCTCATCCCCGTCCAGTTCCTTGAACGCGACGCCATTGAGGTCGACGAGCACCTTCTCCGGCGCATCAGAGTCGGGAAAGAACGTGTCCACGCCCCAATGCAGGTCGAAGCCGCCCTCCCCGGACGAGAAGACGCCCAGTATCGACGGCGCCCGATGTGTCATGAGCGAAGCATACGGCGCGTGATCCGACCAGGCTCACCGCCGCCGGATCAGCCGACGGGGCCGGGACCACGTCGACGCACTCGACCCGGAGCGCTTGCGGGCTGGTGGATCAGCGGAGGATCGGTTCCAAGCCGGCAGACCGCAGCGGTTCAGCCGGGCTCCGCTAGCGGTTCGTTCAGCCAGGTGACCAGTTGCCAGGGCCCCTCCGGTGAACTCCGGACGAAGGTGCGCAGGTTGTGATTGCTGTTCACCACCCCGTCGTCGGCCTTGTCGACCACGCACCAGACCGTCGCCCGGTGGCCGAAGATGTGCATCTCGCCGGGCCGGGATTGCCTGCTGCCACCCGCCGCCAGCCGACCGATGAAACCGTCGCGGCCCTCCCAGGCCCCGTTTGGACGCAGCATCGCGAAGCGTTGGTGCAGCAGTTGTTCGAAGAATGCGGCGTCGCCGCGGTCCTCTGCCCGGGCGATCTCATCGTTCAAATCGCTCAGCAGCGCCAGGTCTCCGGCGTCATTCATATCTGCTCCGTCTCGCTGTGGCTGGCGGTGGCCGCCCTCTTGGATCGTCCCACGATTCGGCGTCTTCGGCCCGGTGGGCAACGTCGAATCCGCTCGACCGGCCGGGCTCGTCCGACTCTGGCCGGTCAGCGATAGCGGGGCAGCGGGCCGTAGAACACGTTCTCGATCGGCTCCGAGTAGGCGATCTGGGGGTGCCGGATGACCTGCCACCGGGCGAAGAACCGCCTCGACGCGGGTAACCACAGGGGTATGGATCCGAGCGCCACCAAGCCGATCGAGATCGACGCGATCGGCGTGAGCAGCAGCGACAGCAGTGACACGCCGAGAGCTACCAATGCGCCGATCCGGGTCCAGCGGTAGCCGGCGAAGGCGTAGTAGCCCACCACGGAGGCGGCGCCGGCGACCAGCACGGCGATCACGCAGCAGAGGATCGCGAAGAACACCCGCCACCCGGTGGCCGGCTCGGACGGGAACTGCGCCGTCAGCCAGGTGGCCTCGTTGTACCGGTCGACCTTCGTCCAACCGTCACCCTCACGCTGGTAGGGCGAGGCCATCGCCCACATCGCCAGCAGCAACCCGACGGTGACTGCGATCGCTCCGGCGAACAGCAGCGTGGCGGAGGTCCAGATCGTCCAGGGCCGGACGGGCTGCCCGCTGCGTTCGCTGAGCGGGGCCAGGGTGGGTGGCGTGAGCGGCTGCGCCGTCAGGGTCTGAATGTCGCCGGACGTATGTGAACCGGGTACGGGCAAAGGCAGGGTGGGAGCGGGCGGCTGGTGGCTGCTTGCAGCTGCCGGCCAGGTGTGCCCGATCGGGGCCCGATCAGCGCCCTGGCCCCCCGGATCAGCCATCGGCGGCGTGCCCGCACCACCCGTGGCGGGGCGGATCGGTTCACCGGTGGGTGCTGGCCAGCTCATCGTCCTCCTGAGTCAGCGCCCAGCCTACCGAGCCTGCGAATCACCCGATCACCAGGGTTCGACCAGAATTTCCTGCATCGCCCGTCCGAGGCCCCGGACGAGGTCGTCATCGGCCGCCGATTCGATCGCCGGAAGCCTCAGAATGTAGCGACTCAGCGCCATGCCCAGCACCAGGCTGACCGCCAGCTGGCCGCGCAGTTTGTGGTCGCGGTGACCGAGTCGTTCGGCGATCGGTCCGAACAGCTCCTTCGACATGTACTCGCTGAGCGGCCGGTGCGCGATGTCTTCGGCGACCGCTGATCGCAGCATGGCGGTGAACCGCTCCGTGCCCCCGTCCGGACTGTCGTAGGCGGCCATGAAGGCAGCGACGGCCCGGGCACCGATGGCGTCCCTCGGCCCGGCCAGCACCTGCGCGATGACCTGGTCGGCCTCGACCGGAAGGTCGAGCACGGTCTGCGCGAACAGGTCGGACTTGCTGGCGAAGTAGTGGTGGATCAGCGCAGGATCCACGTCGGCCTCGCGTGCGATCGCGCGCAATGAGACCTTGTCGTAGCCGATGGACGAGAACAGGGTCAGAGCGGCGTTGCGAATGGTGGCCTTGGTGTCGGCTCGTCCGGGTCGTCGTCCGCGCGGCCTTCGGGGGGTGTCCGTCATGGCGCCGTCCTTTGGAGTGCCGTCGGCCAGTTAGGCTTGGGTAGTGAATTTACCCGCCCGCAGCACGGTTCTGTTCGATCTTGATGGAACGATCGCCGACACGGTGCCGCTGATTATCGCGAGCTTTCAGCGCACCGTCACAGAACTGCTCGGCTGGGAGCCTACCGACGACGAATGTCGGGCATGGATCGGCCGATCACTACGGGAAACGTTCGAGACATTGGCACCGGGGCGGGGAGCCGAGCTGACCGCCCACTACCTGGAGTGGAACCTCGCCAATCACCGTGCCCACGTTCGTGGGTTTCAGGGGGTGGACGCGCTACTGGACGCATTGGCGGCCTCAGGGCGGAATTTCGGAGTGGCCACATCGAAGCGGTACAAATCGGCGGTGGTCAGCCTGGAATGCGCCGGCCTGACCGGACGCATACCGCTGCTGGCCACGGAAGAGGACACCGTCGAACACAAGCCGTCGCCTGAGCCGCTGCTGTTCGCGCTGGCGAAGGTGGGCGCCACCCCACAGGACGCGATCTACGTCGGCGACGCGGTGGTGGACATGCAGGCCGCCCATGCCGCAGGAGTGGCGCGCGGTCGGGGTCACCTGGGGTGCGGCGAGCGCCGAGGAACTGGCTGCGACCGGCCCAGCGACCATCGCCAGCACGGTGGACGAGTTGCGCCGGCTGCTGGGTGTTTGAGCCTGCTTGGCCCGGTGACGGCCCGACCGCGTTCGAGGTTCAGGCCGGTTGCATCGTCCCGGTTTCGAGGAACCGCTGGTGCCAACTCAGCGCCTGGCGCAGGTCATGCGGGGTCTGCATGCCGTTGCACACTTTCTTGGCGTGCTCGAAGTAGTCCTGCAGCATCGGCCGGAACATCGGATGCGCGCAGTTGTCGATGATCAGCTTGGCCCGCTGCTTGGGCGACTTGCCGCGCAGGTCGGCCAGACCCTGCTCGGTGATCAACACCTGCACGTCATGCTCGGTGTGGTCGTGATGGCTGACCATCGGCACGATGCACGAGATCGCGCCGCCCTTGGCGATCGAGGGCGTGACGAATGCCGAGATGAATGAGTTGCGGGTGAAGTCGGCGGAACCTCCGATGCCGTTCTGCATCTTGGAGCCCATGATGTGGGTGGAGTTCACGTTGCCGTAGATGTCCGCTTCGATCATGCCGTTGCAGGCGATCACGCCCAATCGCCGGATCATCTCGGGATGGTTGGAGATTTCCTGCGGACGCAGCACGATCTTGTCGCGATATTTGCGCGCTTCATCGTTCATGCGGTTGGCGTAATCGGGCGACAGCGAGAACGCCGTCGCCGAAGCGACGGTCATCTTGCCGGAATCGATCAGGTCGACCATGCCGTCCTGAATCACCTCGGTGTACGAGGTCAGGTATTCGAAGGGGCCGGTGCCCAGTCCGGCGAGAACCGCATTCGCCACGTTGCCGACGCCGGATTGAAGCGGTAGTAGGTCCTTGGGCAGCCGTCCGTGCTTCACCTCATGGGTGAGGAACTCCAGAAAGAACCCGGCCATCTTCTGGGAATCCTCGTCCGCGGGCTTGAATGGGGTGTTGCGGTCGGGGGCGTCGGTCTCAATGACCGCGACCACCTTGTCGAGGTCGATCTTGTAGTTCCGCTGACCGATCCGGTCACCGGTATGGGTCAGCAACACCGGCTGGCGCTCGGGTGGCAGGCGGGTGCCGTAGTAGATGTCGTGCATGCCCTCAAGGTCGGTCGACTGCCAGGAGTTGACCTCGAGAATGATCTCGCTGGCCTGATCCAGGAAGGTCTTGTTGTTGCCGATCGACGACGACGGCACCAACTCGCCGTCCTCGTGGATCGCGGTGACCTCGACGACAGCGGTGTGCAGTTTGCCCATGGACCCCGACCAGATCATCGGGGCCAGGTGCGACAGGTGGATGTCGGCGTATTCGGACGTGCCCTCGTTGATTTTGCGGCGCATGATCGGGTCGGATTGATAGGGCGTGCGGAAGTTGATCGCGTCCACCTCGGCGAGCACCCCGTCCAGTTCCGGCGCGGTGGAGGCGCCGGTCAACAGGCCGATGGTGAAGTCTTCGCCGCGGTCGTGCGCCGCCTTGATCCGTGCCGCCAGGGCCTCGGGCAGGTGTTTGGGGTAGCCGGCACCGGTGAAGCCGCTCATTCCGACGTTGGAACCAGGCTTGATCAGGGTGGCCGCCTCTTCGGCGGTGGTGATCTTTTTTCGCAGTTTCTTGTTCTGCACGCGGGACATGGCCACCTCTTCGTTAGCTTCCGGCTGACAGTTCAGCATCGTAATGAGCGTGCGCCGGCGCCGCAGGAAAAGTCCTACGGTAGTGGTGTGGACCTTCCCTATGGCACCTGGCCCTCGCCGCTGACGGCTGCCGATCTTGCAGTTTCCGGGGTGCGTCTGGGCGAACCTCGCTACGACGGACCGGACCTCTACTGGACGGAGAGCCGCCCCGCCGAGCAGGGCCGGGTCGCGCTGCTCCGGGAGCGCGCAGGTGACGTGGACGAGGTCGCGCCGGGCCTGAGCGTGCGGACGCGGGTCCACGAGTACGGCGGCGGCGCCTGGGACGCCCGGGACGGCGTGGTGGTGGTGAGTGCGGATCCGTCCGGACAGTTGCTCAGGGTGGCCGGGGACGACGTGGCAGAGTTGACCCCCGCTGGGCGTCGCTGGCGGTTCGCCGACCTTCGGGTACGCCCCGAACTGGGTCTGGTGCTGGCCGTGCGCGAGTGCCACGACGCGTCCGGCGAACCGGTGAACACCCTGGTGGTGCTGCGATTGGACGGACTCAACGAGGACGGCGGCACGGTGCTGGTCTCCGGTGCCGACTTCTACGCCTGCCCTGAGCTGAGCGACGCCGGAACGCTGGCCTGGATGGAGTGGCGGCACCCCGCCATGCCCTGGGACGCGTGCCGGGTGATGACGGCGCGGCTCGACCCGGACACCTTGCAGGTGGGCGAGGTGACGGCTGTCGCGGGCGGGCCGGGCGAGGCGGCCGTCCATCCGCTCTGGCGGGGTGAGGAGCTGCTCTTCTGCACCGACCGCACCGGATTCTGGGAGCTCTACTCCCGTCAGCCGAACGGAGCCGAGACCCAACTCACTCAGCTCGAGGCCGACCTGGTCGAGCCGTTCTGGGTGTTCGGGCGACGGCCGTACGCCCTGACGCCGGCCGGTGACGAGGTGCTGCGCCCGCGCCAGCACGGGTTGAGCAAGCCGGTGCTGAGACACCAGGGTGAATACCTGGAGCTGAGCGCGGAGGTGCTGGACTGCGACAGCCTGGACGCGTCCGGGGATCGCATCGTGTTGCTGGCCGAGTTCGCCGACGTGCCCGCCGAGATCATTGAGCTCACGCCCGGACACCGCCGGCTGGTGCGATCGTCCGCGCCGACCGTTCTGGAGCCGGCCTGGGTGAGCCATGCCGAGGCCGTCCAGTGGCCCGGTTCGGCGGGCGAGGTGCAGGGCTGGTTCTATCAGCCGACGGCGCCGGCTGCCGCGATCGCGGACGGCGAGGACGTCGACGGTGCCGAGGCCCCAGAACTCCCGCCGCTGATCGTGCTCAGCCACGGCGGCCCCACCGCGTTCTCGACCAGCGGATTCGACCCGGGGGTGCAGTTCTGGACCACCCGCGGCTTCGCCGTGCTCGACGTCAACTACTCGGGCAGCAGTGGGTACGGGCGGGCATACCGCGATCGCTTGCGTGGTGAGTGGGGGGTGCTGGACGTGGACGACTGCATCGCGGGCGCCGAGGCGATGGCCATGCAGGGTCGGGTCGACGGCGAGCGACTGGCGATCCGCGGCGGAAGTGCCGGCGGCTACACCACGCTGCGGGCACTGACCACGTCCACGATCTTTGCGGCGGGCTGCAGCCGCTACGGCATCGGCGACCTGACCGCGCTGGCCACCGACACGCACAAGTTCGAATCCCGCTACCTGCACGGGCTGATCGGACCCTGGCCCGAGGCCGCCGAGCTGTACCGCGAGCGGTCGCCGATCAATCATGTGGACGCCCTGAACTGCCCGATGCTGATCCTGCAGGGAGCCGAGGACGCGGTGGTTCCGCCGAACCAGGCCGAGACGATGGCGAAAGCTGTCGCGGCCAAGGGCTTGGACGTCGAACTGATCGTGTTCGAGGGCGAGGGCCACGGCTTTCGTCGGGCCGAAACGGTCGAGCGCGCACTGGAGGCGGAACTCGCGTTCTATCAGCGGGTCTTCGCCCTCAGTTGATCGAGCTTGTCGAGGTCGAGGTCTCGACAGGCTCGACCGGCGCAGGGGTCTCGACAGGCTCGACCGGCGGGGGCTCGACCGGCCGGCGTTCAGTCCAACTGGATGCGCTGGGTGATCGTCCAGTGGTCGCCGGGCAGCAGGGTGATCGCGTTGTCGAATACGTTGGCCGCCTCGATGCAGAGGAACTGCTGCCACTCGCCTTCACCGATGTCGGCGATCGCGGCGGCACCGTCCGACCAGGGGTTCCAGACCACCACGTTGGCGGCTCCCGAACTGGTCAGCGATAACCGGCGACCGTACCCGGGGTCGTCCAGGGTGACCTCACCGTCGTGGACGAACACCCGATCGGTCGGTCCGGTGATCGCCAGCGGGCCGGATTGCACGTTGTCGAAACCGGTGTCGTCGGCCACCTTGTCGAGGTAGGCCGCACCGTCCAAGCCGTCGACGCTCACCAAACGGACGTCACTGACCGCCAGGTAGGTGTGCAGGGCCTCCTCGATGGTGAACGCATCCTGCCCGGTGTTCTCGGCACGCAGCGTCACCTCGAGGTGATCGGGCGCGAACCGGACGGTCAGGGTGGCCAGGTAGTCATGGGGAAACTCGGGCTCGCTCACCCGTGATCGACGGATCGATCGCGAGTTCAACCTCGAGTGCCCCGCCCGCGGCCGCCCGATCGCGCACCTGCCCGCGCCGCCACGAGACCGTGCGGACGAAACCGTGCGCCGGTTTCTTGTCACGACTGAGCCCGGGCCCGAACCAGGGGAAGCACAGTGGGATGCCGCCACGGATCGCCTTTCCGTCGGAGAATGCCGAGGCGGAACTGACCCAGAGCACGGGGTGCGGGTGGCCGTCCGGCTGCCACGCCCAGACGTGGGCGCCGTGGTCGAACACCGCGTAATGCCCGGATCCTGGGCGAACCTCGACGCCTGGCAGGGGAGCGGTACTGGTGAGCTCGGTCATGCGCCTGAGCCTAACCATCGCCGCGGCGAACGGAAACGACTCGGGCACTGCGAGGTCGGATGTCCGACCCCGCAGTGCCCTTTGAGCCCGGGGGGATGGGCTCGATCGGGGGAAGGACCAGGGGCTTCGACGCCGCTACGGTCCAACCGAGGGATGCACTGCGGAACCGGCTGGGTGGGTCGGTCCCGCAGTGCGGGGAGCCTAGAGGGGAAGGCTCGTTCAGGGAGCGCTCAGTAGGCGCCGCGCGAGCCGAGTACGGCCCCGGCGGTGCGCATCAGGATCGACAGATCCTGCATCACCGACCAGTTGTCGACGTAGTACACGTCGAGTCGGACGGTCTCGTCCCAGGGCAGGTCAGAGCGACCCGACACCTGCCACAGGCCGGTCAGGCCCGGACGGACGTCGAGCCGGCGGACGGCGTCACGGTCGTACTGGGCGACCTCGATGGGCAGCGCCGGACGCGGGCCGACCAGGCTCATGTCACCACGCCACACGTTCCACAGCTGCGGCAGTTCGTCGATCGAGAACCGGCGGATGAACTGTCCGACGCGGGTGATCCGCGGGTCGCGGGCCATCTTGAACAGTACGCCGTTGCCCTGGTCCTGCGCGGCGAGGGCTGCCTTGCGCGCCTCGGCGTCGACCACCATCGAGCGGATCTTCAGGCACTCGAACTCCTCGCCGCGGCGGCCGACGCGCACCTGCTTGAAGAAGACGGGGCCGCGGTCCTCGAACTTGATCGCAATGGCGACCGCCGCGATGATCGGCGCGGCCACCAGCAGCAGCAGGCCCGAACCGACAAGGTCGAACAGGCGCTTGATCCAGCGCGAGGCCTCCATCGCCTGCGGACGCTCCACGTGCACCAGCGGCAGGCCGGCGACGGGGCGCGGGTTCAGCCGCTCGGAGCTGATGTCGGTGAGCGCCGGAACGACGATCATCTGGGTGTCGTGTTCTTCGAGCTCCCACGCCATGCGCTTGAAGTGCTGGCTGTCGGGGAAGGATCCCTCGGCGAAGATGACCGCGTCGATCTCGCTGTCGCGGACCAGGTCGACGACCTCGCAGACCCGGCCCAGGACGGGCAGACCGCCGGGGGTCTCTTCGAGTTCGGCGGGGGTGACGGCACCGACGATCTGGTAGCCGAGCCACTTCTCGCGGCGCAGCACCCGGGCGATCTCGTCCACGTGGGACGGCGAACCGGCCACCAGCACGGGAGTCTGGAACAGACCCTGCCGGCGCAACCGGTTGAAGCGCTTGGCGCCGAACGAAGCGACCGAGCAGCAGCATCGGCAGGCACACCGATCACGAACAGCAGCACGAAGAAGCCGCGGGACAGGTCGTACTTGGTCAGGAAGCACCCGATGCCGATCGCGCTGGCGAAGAAGCCGGAGCGCCAGGGCGACACGCTGGTACTCGACCATGCCCGTCTGCAGATGGTTCAAGCGAGTAGGCGCCGCACATCGCCAACAGGGCCATCCAGATCGCCGGGATGCGCGTAGTACATCCACGCGGTGCCGTCGGGCCCGGCTTGTCGTCCAGGAAGGTGATGCCGAACCGGCCGGCATACGCTGCCAGCGCCGCGAGTGTGATGAAGATGGCATCCGCAAGGGCCAGTGCCGCCTTGCGAGACGGCCGGCGCCTCCCAGGACCTGCGTGCGGCCAGTCGGCTGCCGGAAGCGTGCCTGGGTCGCCTGAACGTACGCGTCCAGAGTCGTCATATTTCTTGGTCCCCCCCGGGAAATCCTGCGAGTTCCCCGAACTCGCGACGCGCTCCCCCAAGCGCTACGGGGGAAGTGTTCCACAAGGTCGGATGCCTGGCAACCTGGACACCGCGGTTGCGGTGAGCAGAATTGCGCCATCTTTTCAGACGCCGTTTGGCAGAGGGAGGGCGCTCATGGGAGTATTGCCCTCGACGTGATTGGCGGGGGGCGCGTCATGGGATTTCCGGGGGGAAAACGCACGTGAAAACGGGCTATTTACTTTCCGTCTTCGACATGGTTGATGTGGGAGACGTTGATGTGGTGCAACAGGCCGCCGAACGCACTGACCGGGTCGTCGCCCGGGTGTTGTCCGACGAAGCCGTGTTCGGTTTGACCGGACGGGTTCCGGTCGTTCCCGCCGACGAGCGACTCGAGATCGTCGGCGCCATGCGCCAGGTCTCGGACGCCACGATCTTCGACCCCGACGTCCCGTTGAAGGCGCGCGAGTCCGACATCGTCTACGCGCGAAGCGACGTGAATGTCGGCGCCGTGCCGATCGACCGTTGGTTGAAACCGCGCACCACGGCGCAGCCGGCCGATGCCCTGGGCCAGACAGCTCGGCTCGCGAGGACCGACGGCGTGTTGGGCTATGTGCCCGGTGCGTGGGATATGTTCCACATCGGGCACCTCAACATCCTCAAACGTGCCCGCCAACAGTGCGAGCGGCTCGTGGTGGGTGTCGTCACCGACGACGCACTGTTCCAGGCCAAGGGCAAGTACCCGATCGTTCCGCTGCGTGAGCGCATGCAGGTCGTCGCAGCCATGAACATCGTGGACGCCGTGGTCGTCGACTTCTCCAGCAGCAAGCTGGACGTGTGGGAACGGGTCCACTTCGACGTGCTGTTCAAGGGCACCGACTGGCAGGGCACACCCAAGGGCGACCGGCTTGAGTCGGAGATGGCCAGCGTCGGTGCCGCGGTGCACTACTTCCCGTACACGGCGCACACCTCGACCACCGCCCTGCGGCAGGTTCTCGCCACTCGTTGACCATCGTCAGCCGCCCGCTTCCCGCTAAGGTGGGCGGGCCGGTCACACCCCTGCGCCAGCGTTCGCGCTGCGCCAACCGATCGACAGTTTTCAAAGGAGTTTCAGGCTTGTCCAAGAGCCACGTCCACACCATTTCGGACGAACCCGTTGCCGAGGCCGATCAAAGGCCGACCGTCCGCATCCTCGGCACCCATGGGGTGCCGGCAAACTATGGCGGTTTCGAAACCGCCGCGGAGAAGGTCGGACTGCACCTGCTCAGCGCCGGCTGGCGAGTGATCATCTACTGCCAGGTGGACGGCAGCGGCGCGATCACCTACGACGAATGGAACGGCATCGAGCGGGTCAATGTGCCGGTCGATCTTCCCGGCTGGCGAGGCACCTCGCTGTTCGACCTGAAATGCGTACGGCACGCCAGCGAGTTCGACGAGTTGTGCCTGGTGTTCGGCTACAACACCGGCATCTTCAACACCTGGCAGCGGCTGAAGAAGATCCCGATGGTGATCAACATGGACGGCATCGAATGGTCGCGGGCCCGCTGGGGGTTCACCCGTCAGGCGATTCTCTACGTCAACGAGCGGTTCTCGGCGGCGGTCGGCAACCATCTGATCGCCGACCATCCCGAGATCGAGAAGTACCTGTGGACGCGCGCCCCGAAGCGCAAGGTGACGATGATCGCCTACGGCGCCGACGAGGTGCTCGCGGCCGACGAGGCGCCCGTCCGTGCCCTCGGGCTGGAGCCGGGCAAGTACCTGACCCTGATCTGCCGGCCGATCCCGGAGAACTCCATCGTCGAACTGGTCCAGGGTTTCTCGGCGAAGCCGCGGGACTACAAGCTGGTGATACTGGGCAACTACGACCCGGAAACCGACGACTACCACCGCCAAGTGGTCGAGGCGGCGTCCGACGACGTGGTCTTCCTCGGTGCGATCTTCGACCCCGACGTCGTGCAGCCGCTGCGGTTCCACAGTGCGATGTACCTGCACGGCCACACCGTCGGCGGCACCAACCCGTCCCTGGTCGAGGCGCTCGGCGCCGGCAACCCGGTGCTGGCCCACGACAACGCCTACAACCGCTGGACGGCCGGCCCGCGGCAGTCGTACTTCACCACCGCCGAGGACGTCGCCGTCGAGCTGGACGCGATCCTGGCCGATCCCGAGACGCTGCAGGCGATGAGCCATGCGGCCCGCGAGCGCTACCGCTCAGGCCTGACCTGGTACCAGATCGGCGAGCAGTACCGGCTGCTGCTCAACCGGTACCTGCCCGAGAACCTCAACAAGACCCGATCCGGAAGGCACTGAACGATGGTGAAAGTGGCCGTTATCGGCCTCGGCAAGATGGGCATCTCGCACCTTTCCATGGTGCGGGCGCTGCCCGGCGTGGAGGTCGTCGGCGTCGTCGATGCCACCGCGTACCTGCTGAGCGTTTTGAAGAAGTACACCGGGTTGGCGACCTACTCCTCGCTGGACAAGCTGCTCGCCGAGGTGACGCCGGACGCGGCGATCGTCGCGACCCCGTCGCGACTGCACTACCCGATGGTGAAGCAACTGCTCGAGGCGGGCGTCTCGGTGTTCTGCGAGAAGCCGTTCACCCTGGCCAGCGCCGAGGGCGACGAGCTGGTGCAACTGGCCCAGAGCAGGAAGCTGGTCACCCAGGTCGGCTACCACAACCGCTTCGTCGGTGCTTTCGGTGAGGTCAAGCGGCTGCTGGACGTGGGCGCCATCGGCACGGTAAGCCACGGCCTGGCCGAGGCCTACGGCCCGGTGGTGCTCAAGCAGCAGGGCGGCACCTGGCGCAGCAAGAGCAACGAGGGCGGCGGCTGCCTCTACGACTACGCGGCCCACCCGCTGAACCTGATCAATTGGTACCTCGGGGAGCCGCAGGGCGTCGGCGGGACGGTGCTGAACAGCGTCTTCTCGGCCGAGATCGACGACGAGGTGTCGTCCACCGTCTACTTCCCCGAGGGCCAGACCGTTTCGGTCTCGGTGAACTGGTCCGACGAGTCGGTGCGCAAGATGACCACCCGGATCACCTTGTGGGGTACCGGTGGCCGGATCTTCGCCGATCGCCAGGAGGTGCAGGTCTACCTGCGGGAGGACAGCGTCATTCCCGAGGGCTACCAGGCCGGCTGGAACGTCCGTTACACCACCGAGTTGACCGAGCAGGTCGACTTCTACCTGCGTGGCGAGGAGTACACCGCCCAGTTGGCCCACTTCATCGGGCGGGTCGCCAACGGGGAGACCGAGGGGGTCAACACCTTCGCGTCGGCCGTGGTTACCGACCGGCTGATCGAGCGGATGATCGAAGACTCCAAGCGGGGTCCGCGGGTACTGATCAGTGACGACGTGATCAAGGAGCCGGTCAAGCAGTCGCTGCCGGCCAAGGTCCGGAACGCGGTGCGGTCCGGCGTGAAGCGGGTCCGGGCCGTGCTGCCCGGCAAGAAGTGAGGTCGGTGATGGACAAGCTGCTGTTCGGGGACAACCAGTTCTTCGGGGTCAACCACATGTCGGAGGAGAAGGCGCGGCAACAGCAGATGCGCTTCCAGAACACCGATGCCGTGATCGACGTGCTCAAGGACGCCTACGACGAGGGCGTCACCACCTTCATGTGCACCACCCACGACCGGATCGGCGAGGTCGCCCAGTACTTCCGCGAGAATCGCGAACAGTACCCGGACTTCACCTTCTTTCCGGGAATGCCGTACGCGCACAAGTACGCCAACGCGATCACCACCGACGGCATGATGGGCGCGTTGCGCCGGTTCACGCCCAATGAGGGTGTGGTCGACGCCGCGATGCGGGGCACCTCGGCCCTCGTCGGCAAGGACATCGAGGGCATCGTCACGCTGCTGATCGACGCCGAGATGAAGATGTTCGAGGGCCTGCCGACGCCGGTCATCTGGCTGCAGAACGTGGTCACCGACCTGCTGTTGGGCATGGGTTTCAACGATGCGTTCAGCATCTTCGCCGACCACGTCCGCAGTCGCTACAACGCCGAGCCGGGCTTCATCACGATGAACCTGCCGATGCTGGCCGGTGTGCTCGAGAAGCAGAACATCGCCTCGCCGCTGATCTGCGCCAACATCAACAAGATCGGCTTCCGGATGTCGGGCGGCATGGACGCCTACCACCAGGCCCTGCAGTCGCACGACTTCCGTCCGGTCGCGATGTCGGTCTACGCGTCCGGCGCGATCCCGGCGGACGAGGCGATCCAGTGGGTCTGCGAGCAGCCGAACATCGAGGCGATCGTCTTCGGCGCCTCGTCCCGGCGCAACATCGCCGGCACCAAGGAGCTCGTCGACAAGTACTGGACGAAGTGATGGCGGGGGACCCGCGCACCGTTCTGATCGCCAACCCGGGAGCCGACCTGTACGGCTCCGACCGAATGACGGTGGAAAGCGTGAAAGCGCTGGTCACCGCCGGTTACCGGGTGTTCGTGACGGTGCCGGGTCCCGGTCCGCTGATCGAGTTGCTGACCGAGGCCGGCGCAACGGTGCTGGAGCAGCCGACTCCGATCATCCGCAAGAGCCTGCTGTCGCCCGCGGGACTGGTCCAGTTGGCCAAGGAGACGGCTGCGGCCTGGGCACCGTCCTGGCGGCTGCTCAAGCACACCAACGCCGGAACTGTGGTGGTCAACACGATCACCCCGCCGCTGTGGTTCCCGCTGGCTCGGCTGGCCGGGACGTCAAGGTGTTCTGCCACCTGCACGAGGCCGAAAGCCAGGTCAATGCCGCTGTGCGCTGGGCGATGTACCTGCCCCTGCAGTTCTGCACGGGCGTGGTGGCCAACAGTGCGTACACCAGGAAGGTTCTCGCCGACTCCAGCGTCGGCCTGGTCGGCCGCACGGCGATCGTGCACAACACCGTCCCGGGGCCGGCGTCTGTGACGCCGCCGCGGAACGAACTGGACGGGGACGTGCGGCTGCTGTACGTCGGACGGCTCTCGCACCGCAAGGGGATCCAGGTCGCGGTGAGCGCCATGGACCTGCTGCGCCGCCGCGGGATCGACACCCGGCTGGACATCGTCGGCGCGGTGTTTCCCGGCAACGAGCAGTACGAGCGCGACCTCCGGGCACTGATCGGTGCCCATGAGCTGTCCGACAGCGTGCAGTTCCACGGCTTCCAATCGCAGGTGTGGCCCTTCCTCGAGCAGACCGACATCGCCGTGGTGCCCGCCACCGAGGATGAGAGCTTCGGCAACACCGCCGCCGAGGCGTCCCTGGCCGCCCGTCCGGCGGTGGTCAGTGCCATCGCCGGGCTGCGTGAGGCGACCAGCGCGTCCGAATCGGTCACTCTGGTCACCCCGGGTGACGCCACGGAACTGGCTGACGCGGTGCAGGGAATGATCAGCGACTGGACGAACGTCAGTCGGCTCGCGCGCGGCGACGCCGACCGGGTCGCCGCCAGGTTCTCCGCCGACGCCTACCGGCGCCAACTGGTGGACGCCCTCGGGTTAACCGGCTGAGCCGGCCGCGGCCTTGAGCTGCACGTCGAGGGCGCGCAGCCGTCGGTACCAGGACACCAGGATCAGCGCCGTGTAGCCTGCCGTGGCCACGGCCAGCAGCAGATAGAACCAGAGGAACGCGGGCGGGTGGGCCAGCAGCAGGAAGGCCAGGCACAGCACCCCGTAGTCGGTCGGCAGCTTGAGCAGCGACTTCAGCGGCGATGCGGGCTGTGGCGCCTCGGGGCCTAGCGCGAGCGTGAGCCGCGCGTTCCTGGTCAGCAGGTCGGTGAGCAGCATGCCGAAGAAGTGGATCACGTAGACCGCCGAGAACCCGATCGGCACCAGCAACCAGGCCGGCGCCACGTCGAAGAACCGGTACACCGAGATCAGCACCGCCAGGTGCAGCGTCGCGATCTTGAACGAGTCGATCACGTGGTCGAGCCACTCGCCGGTGAGGCTGCCGCCGCCCCGCAACCGGGCGAGCTGGCCGTCCGCCGCGTCCAGCGCGTAGCCCAGCACGAGCAGCAGTGTGACCAGCACGCCGACCCCCAAGCTCGGCGGGACGAGGGCGAGCACCGCGATCCCGCTGAACGTGAACAGCGCGCTGACGATGGTGATCTGATCGGGGGTCAGGCCAATTCTGTGCGCGGCCGCGGCGAAGACCCGGCCCAGCGGACGATTGACCAGCAGCGAATACAGTGGCGCACCCTTGGAACTCTTCTGCGCCCCTTGCAAGAGCGCGTAGTTGTCCTTGAAGGCGGGTCGCTGTGGCGCGGTCATGACGCGTATTTCCCCTTGTCGAGTTGGGCTTGGTGGGCGGCGGGTGAGGGCGGGGGCCACCTCTGCACAGTTTAGAGGAGTCGACAGCGGGCGACCAATGGGCCCGGTCCGGGGCCACCACGCCTGCAGAGTCGAACATCGCCCCGCCCAGTCACGAGCGGCTCCTCGCCGGCCCAGGTGACCACGTCGAGGGAGTCGGTGTGAGCTTCGTACCTGAGAATCTCCCGAATTGCCCTTCGACGGTCACCGCTCTAGAGTGTGCTGCACTCGGGCTTGGGCTCGGATCTGATTCCGTAGGTTGTGGTCAGGTTTGCTCAGGGTTGAGCGTGTCGCGGCGGTGCCCATCGGGAGCTTGGGCGCACGTCGCACGCGGGGGAGACACGTCGGCCACTAGGTGGCCCAAATACAAGGAATGCCATGATCCGTTTTTTCACGCGCGCCCGCATACGTGCCGGCGTGACCATCCTGCTCGCCGCCGTGCTGGCCGTATTCTCGCTACCCGCCGTCCGCAGCGACGCGGCCGAGCCATTGGCGGCCCCAGCCGCCGTGGACACGCCGCCGCCTGCCACCGTCACCGCCGATGCGCTGCCGACCTGGCAGATCAACGGCGTGGTGTGGAGCCAGGCGATCATCGGTGACGTCGTGTACGTGACCGGCTCGTTCACCAGGGCCAGGCCGCCGGGCGTTGCCGCGGGTGGCGCCGGCGAGGTCGTCGCCAACAACATCTTCGCCTACCGGTTGTCCACCGGGGACAGGGTCACTACCTTCGCCACGTCACCCGGTCTCAACGCCCAGGGCCTGGTCATCCGCGCGTCGGCTGACGGCAGCCGCCTGTGGGTGGGCGGTGACTTCACGGCAGTGAACAACACGGCCCGTGGTCACCTCGCGGCCCTCAACCCGGCTGACGGCTCCCTCGTCACCGGCGCTGGCTTCGTTCCCCCCAACGTCGGCGGCCAGGTGCGCGGACTCGGCATCACGCCCACCACCATCTACGTGGGCGGCAACTTCCTCTCCGCCAACGGTGTGGCACGCACTCGTCTCGCGGCCTTCTCCACCACCACCGGCGCAATGTCCTCCTGGGCTCCGGCGGCTGCTGGTGGGTATGTCTGGGCGATGACGATGTCACCGGACCGGACGCGCGTCATCCCGGGCGGATCGTTCACCACGCTGGGCGGTCAGCCGGCTTACGGCATGGGATCGATCATGGCTTCGGACGGCTCAGTGAACCCGTGGCCGGCGCAGGAGAGGATCCGCGACGCGGGTGCCGACGGCGCCATTACCTCCGTCAAGGCCGACGCGACGCAGATTTACGGTACCGCCTATAGCTTTACGCAGAACGGAACCGCCGATTGGGAGGGGACGTTCGCGGTCGACCCCACTACGGGCCAGATCAACTGGGCCAACGACTGCCTGGGTGATACCTACGACATCGCGCCGGCCGGTGAGGTGCTCTACAGCGCATCGCACCAGCACGACTGCAACGTCGTCGGCGGGTGGCCCGACACCAACCCGCGCGTGCGCTGGCAGAAGGCGGCGGCGCAGTACTCGCACGCCACCACCGGCGACCACTCGACAAAGGACGACGCCTACGGCTGGGCCGGCCGCAATGGCCTGGTCGGCGTTTCATACGCCAAGCTGCTGCACTGGTACCCGAACTTCGCGTTCGGCTCCTACACCAGCGCCGGCCAGGCCGCATGGGCGGTCGACGCCTCGAGCGACGGCCAGTGGGTCGTCTATGGCGGCGAGTTCCCGCGGGTGAACAACGTGGCCCAGCAGGGCCTCGTGCGGTTCCGCTCCCGCGCAGGGGCACCAAACACTTCGGGGCCGACGTACTCGACGACCCCAGCCACGCCGACCCCGACGACCACGGCCGCCTCGTTCGCCGCGGGCGAGGCGAGGGTCTCCTTCGGGTCCGCCTGGGACATGGACGACCAGGAGCTCACCTACGACGTGCTGCGCAACAACACCACGTGGGTCACCTCGCAGAAGGCCAAGTCGAACTTCTGGACGCTGCCGCGCCTGGGCTTCATCGACAAGAACTTGACCCCCGGCGCCACCTACCGGTACCAGGTCAAGATCACCGACCCCAGCGGCAACATCCTGTGGAGCCCGGTGTCCAACAACGTCACCATCGGCACCGGGTCACCGAGCGCCTACGCCGACGCGGTCCGCGCCGACGGCGCCCAGCACCTGTGGCGGCTTGGTGAGCCCTCGGGCCTCGCCCTCGACTGGGCCGGCTTCGACGACCTCACCATGAGCGGCGGCTACACCCGTGGCACCGCCGGCGCGATCAACGGCGACGGACAAGGCCACCACGTTCAACGGCGCCGACGGTCTCGGGGCGACATCGTCCCCGATCGACGGTCCGAACGTGTTCAGCCTCGAGGCGTGGTTCCGCACCACGACGACCAGCGGCGGCAAGATCGTCGGCTTCGGCAACGTCAACACGGGCAACTCGTCCAACTATGACCGCCACATCTACATGGAGCCGAACGGTCGCGTCACCTTCGGTGTCTACAACAACGGCTCCTACACCGCCTCATCACCCGGCGCCCTCAACGACGGCCAGTGGCACCAGGCGGTCGGAACGATGGGTCCGAGCGGAATGACTCTCTACATCGACGGCAAGCGCATCGGCAGCAACGGCGGCACCTCGACCGCCCAGCCCTACTCGGGGTACTGGCGAGTGGGCGGTGACTCTCCCTGGAGCGGCAACGCGTACTTCGCCGGGGACATCGACGACGTCGCCATCTACCCGACCAGTCCCGCTGACGGCGGTCCAGTCGCACTACACCGCGAGTGGTCGCACGGTGAGCCGGCCACCCGGCCGGCCGACGCGTACGGTCAGGCCGTCTGGGACGCGAACCCGGACCTGTACTGGCGCCTCGGCGACAGCAACGGCACGGCCAAGGACTCCGGTCCGAACGAGTCCAACGGCACCTACCAGGGTGGCTACACCCAGGGCCAGACCGGCGCGTTCGACGGAGCCACCAACAAGGCGGTCGGCTTCAACGGCACGCGACGGGTTCGTGTCGTCGAACACGCAGTTCGACAACCCGCAGAACTACTCGGTGGAGGCGTGGTTCAAGACCACGTACGACCAGGGCGGCAAGATCATCGGGTTCGGCTGCTCGCAGACTGGGCTGTC
This sequence comes from uncultured Actinomycetota bacterium, assembly GCA_963697765.1. GTDB lineage: Bacteria > Actinomycetota > Actinomycetes > Propionibacteriales > Propionibacteriaceae > Micropruina. The sequence continues at coordinate 3,811 of CAVOPC010000002.1, read as the reverse complement.
CGGCTGCTACGACCGGCACATCTACCTAACCAACGACGGCAGGGTGACCTTCGGCGTGTACCGCGACGGCTTCCACACCACGACCGCGCCAACGCCGGTCAACGACGGCCAGTGGCACCACGTGGTCGCCAGCCAGAGCCTGACCGAAGGCATGAAGCTCTACGTCGACGGCGTGCTCGTGGGTGCCGACCCGCAGGGCACCCCGCCATACGCCGGGTACTGGAGGGTGGGCGGCGACACCGGGCCTGGGACTCCCAGCAGCTTCCTGACCGGCACCATCGACGAGGCCGCCGTCTACCTGTCGGTGCTGCCGGCGTCCCGGTCACCGCGCACTTCGGCGACGGTGGCGGGCGTGCCGAACGTGCGCCGACCGCGGCGTTCACGCACACCGAGAACCGCGGACGTCAAGGTGTCGTCAACGGCTCCACCTCCACCGACCGACGGCACGCATCACCGGCTACTCGTGGGAGTGGGGCGACGGCACGGCGGCACCCGGCCCGACGCCACCGCCAGCCACACCTACGCGCGCGGCGTACCTACAACCTGACCCTCACGATCACGGACAACCGGGGCGGACGCGACGAATCGCAGCAGGTGACGGTGTCAGCGATCCGCCGCCGAACCAGGCGCCGAGCGCGGCGTTCACCACGTCGGTCGACAACCTGTCGGTGGACTTCGACGCCACCACGTCGGCCGACGCCGACGGCACCATCACCGGCTACGCCTGGAACTTCGGTGACGGCGCCACCAGCACCGCTGGCCACGCCCACCCACACCTACGCGGCGGCCGCCACCTACACGGTGACGCTGACGGTCACCGACAACGACGGCGCGACCGACACCGAGACGCCCCGGTCACGGTCATCGACCCGCCACACCCGCCGCCGGTCGCGGCGTTCACGCACACCGAGGCGGACCTGCGGTCCCGGTCACGTCGACCTCCACCGACCGACGGCACCATCGTCGTACACGTGGAACTGCGGCGACCCGGCGACACCACCGCCACTGCCACCGTCGCACACCTACCCGGTCGACGGCACCTATAACGTCACCCTGACGGTGACCGACAACCGCGGCGCGACCGGCACCGTGACCCACCAGGTCACGGTGACGGCGCCGGAGTTCCTCGGCGCGGGACGACTTCGGTCGCACCGTGGCCAACGGCTGGGGCTCGGCAGAGATCGGCGGCGCGTGGACCGTTGGGTACCGGCCGACCGGTGGTCGGCGAGCGGCGGTCGAGGAACGTCAGCCTCAACGCCGGCAACGGCTACACCGCCTCGCTCAACGTGCTGTCGGCGGCGTCCACGGACGTCAAGTTCAACGTCGGGGCCGACAAGGCGGCGACGGGCGGTGGCCAGTACATCAGCCTCATCGGCCGCCGCGTCGCCGCGACGACCGACTACCGCGCCAAGGTGCAGCTGGCGGCCAACTGGACCGTGTCCCTGCGGCTCGCCCGCACGGTGTCAGGCACCGAGACGCTGATCCCCGGTGGCGGCGTCGTGTCGGGGCTCACGGTCGCGGCCGGTGACCGGTTCGAGGTGCGGATGCAGGCGGTGGGAGCTCCCCGACCACCCTGCGCGCCAAGGTCTGGAAGTCCGGGACGACCGAGCCGGCCGCCTGGACCCTCACGGGTACCGACGGCACCGCCGGCCTCCAGGTCGCCGGAGGAGTCGGGATGTACTACTACATGTCGAGCTCGACCACCAGCAACCCGCAGGTCTTCTCAACCGATGGAGTTCGGGTTTCGACTCCGTGAGATGTGAAGGAACGACGGTGGGTCGCGCCGGAAGCGCGACCCACCGTCGTTCCTGCGGTCCTGCGGGCGAGTCACGTTGATCAGCGCCGCATCAGCCGCCTCGCGAAGCCTCAATTTCGCGGAACAGCGAAGAATGCACAATCGGCCCGGCAGGCATTTCGTTCATCCGCGCATGGTATCTCAGGAGCCACTCGATCGTGGACCCTGCAGAGTTCACGGTCCAGCACCGAGTGGACGGCTGACTTTCTGGTTGCACCGTGAGGCGACTCGTCGAGGTGACAACCTGACGAGTCACCCGCTACCATGATCCCTGGGGGGAGTGCGACGTGTTCGCACGGTGTGACGTCGGGGGATGTATCACCGCGGAACACTTCTCCACGTGTTTATCGAGCGTCTCGGGGGGAACGCTGTGGGGAATGTTATTCGTTTATCGGGCGCTGCAGCCATCACTGCGGTGGTGCTGCTGAGCGGCTGTACGGGAGGAACGCAACCGTCCACGGGCGGTACGGCGGGCGCTGGCGCGTCCGCCCAGCCGACTGCTTCGCCCAGCACCGAGTCGACCACCAAATCGTCGACCGGGAGCACCACCACCAAGAACCAGCCGGCGCCCAAGGTGCAGCGCAGCGGTCAGGCCGCACCGTCGATCACCGCCAAGCCGAGCGGCATCAATGGCAAGGTGAGCTATTCCGACGGCGTGCAGCTGCGCATCGCCGATGTGAAGTTCGGCAAGGAGAGGCGCCAAGGCCCCGGCATGTTCCCGGGTCGCGCATACGCCATTCTGGACCTGCAGATGCAGAACGGCGGCGACAAGACGCTCTCGCTCGACACCACCGTGGTCACGGTGCTGGACAAGAACGGTAAGCCGGTTGCCCCGGTCTACGTCGAGGAGGAAAGCGTCTCCGACTTCGCCGGCGACTTGAAGTCGGGCGACACCGCCAAGGCGCGATACGCGTTCGCGGTTCCGACCAACTCTCGTCGCAAGGTCACCGTCGTCGTCGACTTCGACGGCGTGCACAGCTCCGCAGTGTTCCGCGGCGGGCTGAGCTGACCATGGCGAACCCGGTCGTCTCACTCGTGCGTTCCAAGGCCGCGGGGGCGGCCGTCGCGCAGGTGTGGCAGGCAGTCGGCAGCTTCGGGCTGCAGATCGTCGCTGCCTGGACGCTGGGTCCCGTCGGTCTCGGGCTGATCAGCCTGGCTCTCGGCGTCGTGGTGCTCAGCACCGCCCTCGCGAGCGGAATGATCGGTGACTCACTGGTGATTCTCGACCGGGGGAAGCCGTCAGTCCGTGGTGCGCTGCAGACGTGGGCGCTGCTGCTCGCTGCTGTCACCGGCGTGGTGGCCGCCCTCGCGATGGGTGCCACCGTGCTCACCCCGGTGCAGGCGCTGCTGTTCGCGGGCGCGCTGGTCGCGTTCCAGTTCGAACAAGCTGTCCGCCGGGTGTTCATGGGGCTGATGCAGTTCTGGCGGCTGGTTGTGGTGGACACCGTGGCGTTGGTGATCGCGCTGGGCATCATCGCTACCGCCGCCGCCACCCACACCATCACCGTCGAGTCGTTCTTCGCAGCGCTGCTGGTCGGCCAGACGGCCGCCATCGGCGCCGGCATCCTGCTGTTGCCGGCCGCGGAACGGGTCTGGGTCCGACCGGCCCGGGTCCGACCGTCGCGAGGTGGCCGCCTTCGGCGCCTGGCGGGGCGCACAGGTCGCCGTGCCGCAACTCATGCTCACCCTGTCGCGGGTGCTCGTAATCGCCTTCGCCGGCGGCCTGGCCCTCGGTCTGGTCGAGGCGCCCGGATCTTCGTGGCGCCGGTCCTGCTGATCGTCCAGGGCCTCGGCTCCTACCTGTTGTCCAGCTACGTCCGTGACCAGCAACTGGGCGTGCCCGCCCTGCGCCGCCGGGCCTGGCGGGCCTCCCTGATGATGATGGGTGGCGCGCCGGCGGCGGGTACCGCCATTGTTCTCGCTGCCCCGTACCTCGGTCACCTGGTCAGCGGCCCGAGCTTCGAAATCGAGCGCCTGACCGTCGCCGGCTGGGTCTGCTACGTGATGGCGTCGGCG
>CAVOPC010000001.1:0-653684 GCA_963697765.1 uncultured Actinomycetota bacterium | reverse complement strand
CTGGAGCGGGACGGCTGCGGTGGCGCCACTGTCCCGGAAGCGACGTTCTCGCTGCGATGAGCTCCTACCCGCTACTCCACCAGTTGCGAGAGGCGTTGGGCGATGAGTTGATCGCGGCCTGCGGCAGTGTGTTGATAGAGCAGTGCTGCAGCTGCCGTGGAGTGCCCGAGTCGTGCCTGTAGGTCGGCGATAGTGGCACCCTGCTGCGCAGCGAGAACGGCACCAGTATGCCGTAGATCGTGGAACCGAAGGTCGGGGCGTCCTGCCCGCTCACGTGCCAGCCGGAAGTGCTTTTGCATGACTGAGGACCACAGGTGTCCACCGCCGTCGGCTGGAAACAGGAGTCCGTCGGCGCCTCTGGCAGCATGTCGTTGCAGGTGGTCCACCAGCGTTGGGATCAGGTGGGGGGGCATGGCGACGTCTCTTACGCCAGCATCGGACTTTGGGGCGGTCACTTGCTTGGCACCTTTTAGGAATACGACGCCGCGGCGGACCCTGATCAGCGCTGAGGCGGCGTCCGGGGAAAGTCTTATGTCGGAGCGTCTCAGTTCGACGATCTCGCCGTACCGCAGTGCGCACCACGACGCGAGCCAGATCATGAGTTGGAAGCGCACCGGCATGGATTCCGCAATCACCTGCAACTCGTTCAGGGTGGCCGGTTCCAGTTTTCGGCGGTGGGCGGTAGCGCCAGCGCCGCGTATGTGCACGGGCGAAGCGGAGATCAGTTCGTCGTCGACTGCCGAGTTCATGATTGCCCGCAGTTGGCCATACGCCTTGGAAGCCATTCGCGGCTTCCGCTGATCGAGTCCTGCGTACCAATCTCGAACGTGCTGAGCCGTCATGTCCGTCAGTCTCACGTCGCCCAGGATGGGCAGCAGGTGGTGCGCCAGGACCGACCTGTAGCCGGCTGCTGTCGAGTCGCGTATAGGACGGCCTTGCGCAGTCCGCCTGGTGCTCACCCACTGCTCGGCAAACTCGGCGAATGTTGGTGACACGTCGCGGCGTCGCTGAGCGCGCACTCGCTCAAATGGGGCTTTCCACTCCGAATTCTCGATCATGCGACGTTCATCACGCAGCCAACCCTCAGCGTCCATGCGAGCGGTGAAGGTCCGCGGGGCAGCGTGTCGTGTCTGGTCTGGTCCAATGTAGGAAGCCTGAAACCTGCCCGACGGCAACTTGCGGATGTGCCCCGTGGATCGACGGGTCATCGGGACACCTGATCCATGGGCCGGCTCTTCGTGCGATCTACGTGCAACATCGTGCGATAAACGTGCGATACAGGAGTGCTGTCCTGACCACTCATGGCACCCTGTGTCACGATTGCCACGACGGTGAAGTGTCTAGTCACAGGCATATTGTAGCGCTCTGGCTAGGAGTGGGGCGGGTGGGGCTCGAACCCACGACCCAGGGATTATGAGTCCCCTGCTCTGACCGGCTGAGCTACCGCCCCGTTCTGGGTGATGCCAACGTAGCCAGGCCGAACGTCCACTGTCCAAGCGACCCACGCACAGATCGGCCCCGGGGACACCCCCGGGGCCGATCGATTGCGTGGATCAGCCGCCGACCCTGGCGACCCGAGCACCCGTCTGGGCGTTGTCGGCTCGGGTCTGGGCCCGGACCAGCCCGGTGGTGCAGACGTCGTCACCGACCCACGCCTCGCGCCACACGTAACCGTTCACACAGGTGTGCGGGCCGTAGGCTCCCGACACCCACCGGCTGGCCTTCACGGCGTTGTCGGCGGCCGCCCGCGAACGGGTTGCACCGGTCACGCAGACGTAGTCGGACTTGTCCGCCTGCCGCCACACGTAGCCGTTGGCGCAGGTGTTCGGTCCGTAGACGAACCGCGCGGGGTTGCGTCGCGAGGCTGCGGACGCGTTGTCGGCGGCGGCCTGGGTGCGCTGCGCGCCGGTGACGCAGACGTCGTCACCGCTGTACGCCTCACGCCACACGTACCCCATCACGCAGGTGTGCGGGCCGTACGCGCCGGGGACCCAGCGGGTCGCCTTCACGGCGTTGTCGAGGGCCACCTGCGAGCGGGTGGCGCCGGTCACGCAGACCTTGTCGCCCGGACGCGCTTCGCGCCAGACCCAGCCCTGCAGGCACCGCTCGGCGGCTGCCGAGGTGACCCGCACGTAGGCACGCGTGCCGTGGGACAGCACCCTGATGGTCACCCCGTTGGCGTTCACCGATTGAACCGGCGGCTTGCCGCTGGTGCGCAGCGCCCGCAGCAGGGTGGCCCGGCCGTTGCTCACCTCATGGATCAACACCGTGTCGGCGGGGATTCCGCGTGACCAGCCGACCTTGCGCTGGTATTCCACCGTGTAGTAGTTGAACAGGTCACCGGGGTTGAACGGCACCCGCAGCAGCAGCGTCCCGCTCACCGACGGCTTCTGGACGGGTGCCAGCGTGACCGTTCCCGCGGTCTCGCCGCCGGAGCCGAAGCTGCGGACCCGATTCATCGGCAGCCAGCCGAGCTTGTCCCGGTGATAGGCGTTGAGCCCCGTACCGGTTTCGCCGAACGTGCCGCCGTTGACGCTGTACACGTGCTGGGCGCTCATCTCGTCCCACATGTCGTCGTACTCGCCGGGCTGTGACCATGACGCGTTCTGGTAGGTCAGGTCGTTGGAATAGGAGTGGTCCAGGCCGTAGCCGTGGCCCATCTCGTGGGCGGCGAACCGAATGTTCCAGGCGCCCGGGTCGAGCAGTACGCGTCCGCCCGCGGAGCCGGAGTCCTGCTGCGAGTTGGTGATCACCGCGATCCGGTTGCCGGCGGGCACGCTGTAGCCGTTGGCGGCCGCCGTGGCCACACAGTCGTTGATCTTGTCCCAGCGGGACTTGGGGGCCTCGGTGGCCTTGGTGTACGGCATCGTGTACCAGCCCCGGACGTTGGCATTGATCCGCAGCTTGCCGTAGCTCTGGGCGTAGAAGTAGTCGTACAGACCCTTCTGGCCGGCGCCGGCGGCCCCGAAGAATCGGCCGAAGAAACTGGCCGGCTGCGGGGTGGCCGCCACGTCCGAGAACCGGCAGAGCAGCACCGACCAGCCGTTCTCGGTGCGAATCGGCACGGCCTCGGCCGAGGGTGCGGACGCGACCACGGCGCCCGCTCCGGCCAGGATGACGGCCCCGCAGACGGCGGGGCGGAACAGGACGCGGTTCAGGTGCGTCCAGATCGGGTGAGTCATGGGTTCTCCCGTTCGGTTCAGGGCCGCCCATCGGGGGCCGGCCACTCGGATGTCTGGAGCGGGACAGACGTCCGGAAATACTCCTCTGGGTAGATGTGCGTAGGCTTCGGACCAGCCGAAAGGGCGAGGGGGAGCGCGGCACCGACGGCTGCTGTGGGCACGATCCGGCCGCAACGGCCCTGGATGGAGGCCCCATGAAGCGTCCAGCACGCCATGGTCGGTGACGCGCTCGCCACCCTTGACCGGCTGGGCAGTTCGCCATCGCCAAGAGCCGGGAGGCGCCGGAGAGCGCCTGAGGCGACGCGGCCCGGCCCGGTCAGCGCGCCTTGAGGGTGCCCTGGTAGATCCAGACCTTGTGGTCGGAGATGCCCCCAGGGTCGATCAGCTTGCTGCCGCGGATCGTCAAGTCGGGCGTCACGAACACCGCGTCCAGGCGCTGCTCACCGACCGCGTTGAGGGTGTCGACCTTGGGTGTCGCTCGCACGAAGCCCTTCGGCTTCATCAGGTCGAAGGCGGTCGCAGTGTTCCAGTCGCCGGCGATGATCGTCGGCACGCCGTCGCGCACCAGGGTGAGCGCCTTCCGGATGTCGGCCTGCTTGCCGGCCAGGTCGGTGACGGCTCCGGGCCGAATGTGGACCGAGATCACGTCCATGCTCAGGCCGCTGCCCAACGTGTCGTCCAAGGTCACCCGCACCGCGCCGTGGACGGGTGTAGGGAACGCCACGACCTTCCGGCCGCGGTGCTTCCACTTTCTGGCGTCCCACATGACGCAGACCAGGCCGATCGGAAAGGTCAGCACCCGGTCCATGCCGAGCACCTCGCGGATCGCGTCCCGGCCCTCTTCGGAGATCTCGCACAGTGCGTAGATCGAGCACTTCATCACGTCGCGCAGGAACTCACCGCGGTTCGGGGTGCTTCGCTCCGGGCCGCCGAAGCGCTCGGCGTGCAGGTTGGCCTGGCCGAACCGGAAGTCGCGCTCGGTGGCAGTCTGCTCCGCGACCGGCCCGATCACCGCCTCGGGCTCGACCGGGCCGGGCGTCTCGGTCTCGTTGCTGGCCGGCGCAGTAAGGGCCAGCCTGAGCGCCTGCACCGTGTCACCACGGACGATGCCGTCCGCGACGAGGCCGTGCGTGAGCTGGAAGTCCGTCACCGCGCGTTCCACGGCGGGCCCGAACAGCCCGTCGTCGATCAGTTCGTAGCCCAGTTCGACCAGCAGGTCGATCAGCGCGGAGACGTCCGGCCCGCTGTCGATGCCGTCGCGGGAGAGCACCCGGTCACCGAGCACGAACTCCGGACGGCCGGTGTTGGGCCCCCACGGGTCGGCCAGGCACGCCTTGACGTCGGTCCGGAACGTGCCCATGTTGACGAAGGGGTCGCCGGGCTTGCGGCGGGTGTGCTCCTTGTGAGCGCCGACCCGGGGCGCGTCCCCGAGCGGCCAACCGGCCACGTGCTGGCAGGCGGCCGACAACGCCACGGCGGCCCGGTACGTCCAGTCGTCCCATTCGCCGCTGCCGCCGACTCCGTCGACCTCGACGCCGACCGTCCGCTTGTTGATGGAGAACGTCTCCGAATCAGGGCCGGGTTCCAGGTCGCGATCCAGCGGCGCGGTGCCCGCCACGATGCGGTCGAAGCAGGGTTCGAACGTGAATCCGCCGTGGCTGGCACCGCCGGCGCAGATGAAGCGGATCCGTCGCTCCAGCACGTCGATGTGCACGTTTGCCAGCACCTTCAACTGCGGACGGTCCACCGGATTGATCAGGTAGCTGGTCGCCGTCGCCTTGCCTCCGGTGTGATGGATGGTGACACCGGTCGGCATCTTGATGGTCGAAGAGTTGGTGCGGGTCCCCCAGCCGGGCCAGAAGTTGAGGAAGTCGCCCCAACCCCAGTCCTCGAGCCGCTTCCCGACCTCCCGGTAGAAGGCGGCATTGTCCTGCAGCGTCATCGCGTGTCCTCCTCTGCCGCGCACCCCCGTCCGCGACTGGATCTGACGCTAGGACGACGAGCGTCCGGCCGCCAGGGGTCACAATTGCCACGAACGAAAGTCGGTTCTTCCTCATCGGAAACGAACTGAGCCGAGGCCACGGAGGCGCAAGGCCAAAGCGATGCCGGGCACATCCGATCGGCCAGGCTCAGTCGAACAGCGCCTTGCCGATGTACTCACCGGTCTTCGGCGCGGGCGGGATCGCGAAGATCGCCGACCCGACGTGCCGGATGTACTCGTTCAGCAGATCGAACCGGCCCATCTTGCTCTGCAGGTCGATGAAGTGCTGCGGGTCGTTCTGGTAGCTCAAGAACAGCAGCCCGGCGTCCAGCAGGCCCTGATCGTTCAGCCCGTCGGTGAAGTTGTACCCGCGGCGCAGGATCTTCACACCGTGATTGTTCTCCGGTGCGGCGAGGGCGATGTGCGAGGTCTGGTCGATCACGTAGCCACCCTCGGCCCGCAGGGTGAAATCGGGGGTGTCGAACTCGTGCTTGCCCGAGAGTGGCGCGCCCTCGTCCTTGGTGCGGCCGAAGATACGCTGCTGGTCGCTGACCCGGTCGAAGTCCCAGGTCTCGATGGTCATGCTGATCTTGCGGGCCACCTGGTAGGTGCCTCCGGTCATCCAGTCGGCGTCTTTGAGCCACACGAACTTCTCGTAGTCGGCGTCGGTGGAGACGTTGCGGGTGCCGTCCTTGAAGCCCATCAGGTTGCGTGGTGTCTCCTGTCCGGGTCCGGCGCTGGCGCGGCCGAAACCGAGCACCACCCAGTGCGTCTGGGCGGTGCTGGTGACCATCCGGGCCAGGTTGCGTACCGCGTGGTAGGCCACCTGGGGGTCGTCCGCGCAGGCTTGGACGGACAGGTCGCCGCCGGTCAGCGCAGGCTGCAGCACGTCCCCCGGGATGCGGGGCAGGTCGGCCAGCAGCGCCGGCTTGCGGTGGGCGAGTCCGAACCGGTCGCCGAACACGTTCGGCCCAAGGCCGACGGTCACGGTCAGGGACGCCGGCGCCAGGCCCTCGGCCTCGCCGGTGTCGGTGCCGACGGCGTCCGGTCGCACCGGTTGCACCGGCCCGATCGACTTGCCCTGCACCAGTTGCGCGATCGCCGCCGACCAACGGGCCAGCAGAACCTGCAGCGACTGCCGGGTGGCGCCCGCCGTCAGGTTGAAGGTCATGTAGACGCAGTGCCGCTGCGGTGGCGTGCGGATTCCGCTCTGGTGCACCTGGTCGTAGAACGGCACAGTGGTGGTCAGGTCGACGGTGTCGGTGCCACCAGTAGCCTGCACCGCGGACGCCCCCGGGGCCTCGCCACCCATGATCGCGGCGGTGACCCCCGCACCGACCGCGGCGCCGGCCACCGCGGTACCGGCTGCGCCGGCGATCAGCCTGCGGCGCGACATGCCAGGGGTGCCCGATGCCGAAGGTTCGGAAGCGGAGCCTCCCGACGGCTCCGGACCCACCGCGGGCTGGGGTGATGCACCCGAACCGGGGTAGGGGGACGACACGTCCGAAGGTTCGGTGGAATGTTCGGGCATCGCGGCTTTGTCACCCTCTCCGTCTCAGCGCCAGCCGCTCACTGCGCGGTGGCGACCTTCTCGGCGATCTTCTGCATCGGCTGTTGGAGCGCCAGCACAGCCTGACTGAGGTCCTTGGCGTACTTGGCGCGATTGACCGCGGTCCACGCGATGTAGCCGCCCGGCGCAGTCTCGTCGCGCAACGTGCTCAACGCGGCGTCCACGTTGCTGAACTGCGTGACCACCTCCTTGACCAGTTCGGGATCGATCTTCTCCAAGCCGGGCTGCAGGTAGGCGAGGGCCTGCCGGGCACCCTCGAGGTTGGCGGCGAAGTCGACGAGGTCGATGTGGCTGTACGCCTCCTCTTCACCGGTGATCTTGTTCGACTGCACCTCCTCGAGCAGGGCGGCGGCACCGTTGGCAAGGTCCTCGGGCCGGTAGCTGAGGTCGTTCACGACGGCGACGAGCTTGCCGAGGTTGGTGTCCAGCTCGGTGGCGTATTTTCGGGTCGCATCGGAGATTCTTCCGGTCTTCCACAGGTCGCGCTCGACGGCGTGGAAGCCGGACCAGCCCACCTTCTCGTCCAGGTTGGACGCCCGCATGTCGATCAGGTAGTCGAGGTTGCCCGCGTTGTCGTCGACCTTGTAGCCGGGCATCACGAAGCCCTCGACGTCGGACTCGATCTTCTCGTAGAAGGGCCTGGCGTTCACGTAGGCGGCCTTGGCCTTCTCGACGTCGCCGCTCTCGACCGCAGCCTTCAGGTTCGCCACAGCCGTCTTCATCTCGGCTGCCTGGGCGGCAACCCAGGGGGCGTAGTCCTTCGCCCCCTGGGTGAGCAGGCTGGAGGTGCTGCCGCTCGGTGCCGCCGCTGCTTTGCCGGTCACCGTGAAGATCTGGCTCTCGGGGGTCGCGCCGAGGCAGTAGAGGGAGTACTCGCCACCGTCCAAAGTGACCGTGAAGCTGGTCGTGGGCAGACCGGGCGCCAGATTCTCCTTCTCGCCGAGAATCTTCAACTCACTTTGCAGTTCCACCTCGGTGATGGCGCTGGAACTGATGTTCTCGACCGTGAAGGTGACCGGGCCGGCGGCCGCGCTGCCGTAGTCAACGGTGCACTTGTCGCCACCGTCGTTGGTCAGGGTGAGCTTCACCTGAGCGGCGCCGTTGCTGACCGGCGCCGTGCCGTCGGCCGGAGCTGACGCGGACGTGCTGGTGGCCGACGACGCCGGACCGGCGCACGCTGCGGTGCACAGGGCCACCGCAGTGACAGCCAGGCCGGCGGCTGCTCGGAACTTACCGGACATGGAGATTCCTCCTGGTTTCGGTCAGTGGGGCCTCGACCTGCGGCTCGGGCGGGGGAGCGAGCCGACGCCGAGCGCGCACGGCTGCCATAAGGGTGAGCAGGGCCGCGACGAGCAGGAGCACCGGCATCGTGCGGCCCCAGAACTGGCGTTCCACCTGCTCGGCCCGCAGTTGCGCGGCGGCGGTCTCGGCGAGGGCGACGTGCGCCGGATCGACGCTGAGTGTGCCGGTGGTCGCATGCGCGCCGCCGGGCAGTTGGCCCCTCGCGGTGACCGTGCGGGGAGTGGCCAGTCCGCCGCCGGTGATGGTTGCGGTGGTGGTGCGGGTCTGGGTGAAGTCCAGTACCTGGCCGCCGGCCAGCCACAGCGTCCGTTGGCCCGACATCGTCCAGGTCACGTTGAACGGTCCCTGCGCGACCTGCGGGTTGACCCCGACGGGCAGCCGGCCACCGGACAGTTGGATCAGTGCCTCGAGGCTGAGGGTGGACGGCAGGGTGTCGACCGCGGCGGCGTCCAGGGCCTGGCCGTACTCGACGGCGTCCGGCACACTGCCATGGGATGTGGTGACACCCGCGTTGAGGGGCATGGTGGACTGGGCGCCGTCCACGGTGATCGTCGCGGTGACCTGCGCGGCGCTCACGCTGCCGACCTGCCGGCCGGATTCGTCGAGCAGTGTGGCCGGGCCGAGGGCGGGCATGCTGGGCGCGCCGAGGGTCGCGAACATCAGCGCGGCCGCACCCGCCAGCAGCCCGGCGATGGCGAAACGTAGGCGGACGGCCCCCCGAGGGCTGGGCCGGAACCGCTTGGGCCAGTAGAGGTAGCAGCACATCGGGATCATGTAGGCGAACCAGCCGACGACCTGAATGAGCGTCGGGTAGGGCGGAATGCCCAGCACGCCGGTGAGCAGGGCGCCCTGGATCGACCCTGGGGGAGCGAGCCACGACAGGTCGACGGTTCGCTGCTGTCCTGCGTCCAGCCAACCGGCCCCGCGCATCGTGCCCAGTGTGCTCACCACGAGGCCCGCCGCGACCAGTAGCAGGAAGACACTGGTGTAGCTGAAGAACTTTCCCAGGTTGAGCTTCATGCCGCCGGTGAACAGGCCGTAGCCGATCACCACCGAGGTCAGGATGCCCAGCGCGGCGCCGGTGGCGGCCAACCAGGAGTTGGCCGAGGCAGAGAAGGTTGCCAGCAGGAAGACCGTGGTTTCGAAGCCCTCCTTCAACACCGCCAGGAACGCCATCACAACCAGGGCTCGGGACGATCCGGTGCCGAGCGCCTGGCCGGCCGCGCCCTCGAGTTCGCGCTTGAGGCCGCGGGCATGGGCGTTCATCCACAGCACCATGCCGGTGACGAACACGACGGCGACGATGCCGATGATCGCCTCCATGCCCTCTTGCTGTGCCTGCGGAAGACTCTGCTCGACCACCTTCAGCGCGATTCCGACGCCGAGGCTGACCACGAGGGCGGCAGCCACACCGATCAGCATCGGGGTGAGGGAGCGTCCGTTCCGCTTCAAGAATGCGGCGACGATGCCCACGATGAGGGCGGCTTCAAGCCCTTCGCGCAGGCCGATGATGAAAGTTGCCAGCACGTCGGATCCGCGAGTCCTCTCGGTGAGCGCCGTCCATGCGTTGTGAAGGCGGCACGTTTGGTTAGGGTCGCCTAACCTAAGCACAAGTATGGGCGAGGACGCGAGTCAATCGCGTCCGGTCCAGAAATGTGACCGGGCCGTGATCGAGCCTCGATTGCCGCGAGGAGAGTCCTAGGCTCCAGTCATGAAACGTCTGGGCCGCGTCCTGCTGTTCGTGCTCGTCGGCCTGATCGGCTACGGCATCGCCTGGATCCAGCCGTTCATCTTCCGTCCGCCGCTGATGGTGGGTCAGGACGCCGTGACGGACGCGGCCAGCCTCACCGCGCGGGTCAGCATCGACGATGTCTCCGGACGGGTGCTCTCGATCAGCCCGGCCAACGGTCCGGGCGATTTGCTGCTGGTCTTCTACCCGGGTGGACTGGTTCGTCCCCAGGCCTACGAGTGGCTCGGACGGGCGCTGGCCGCGCAGGGTGTGCAGACCGTCATTCCCGAGTTCTTCGCCGATCTGGCCGTCACGGGCAAGGACCGCGCCGACGCCCTGATCGCGCACTACGCCAACGGTCGCCGGGTCGTCATCGCGGGTCATTCATTGGGCGGCGCGATGGCAGCCGACTATGCGTCGCGGCATTCCGGCCAGCTCAGCGGAATGATCCTCGAGGGCGCCTACCCTCCGTCCGGGGTGAGCGTCACCGCCTTTCCCAGCCTGTCCCTGCTGGGCGAGCATGACGAGGTCGCCGACGCGGCCACAGTGCGGGCCGGAATGGCGCAGCTGGCGCCGACCAGCAAGCTGGTGGTGATCCCCGGTTCGGTGCACGCCTTCTTCGGACGCTACGGCCCACAGCAGGGCGACGGGGCTCCGACCGTGCGGCGCGAGATGGCCGAGAACGCGATGGTGGCAGCGATCGGCAGCTATCTGAAGAGGCTCGGTTGATGAGGTTCGGCTGACGTCGGGGCTTCGTCGGTCCATCGTCTTCGGGGGTGTGGTCGGGCGGCATCCGCCCGACTAAGGTCGAAACCGCGATCCCCCTGACCGCGGGCCGCTCAGCGTGGCCCAGACCCGAAGGAGTGCGAGATGAGCGAAACCCCGCAGGAAAGCCTGTCCGACGACGAGATCCTCACCGATGTGGTGCCCGGTGCGGGCACGGTCGGCGATGCCGATGGAGTTGACGGCGGTGACGCCGACGGTGTGGACGGCGACGGAACCGACGGGACCGACGGCGACGGCACGGACGGTGACGGCACTGATGGCGGCGACGCCGATGGCACCGACGGCGGCGACGCCGATGGAGTCGACGCCTGAGCATGGACCCGCTCGGCCTGCTTTCCGGCGACCCCACCGCATTCGTCAACGATGTCTGGGGTCGCCGGATCCTCGTCCATGAGGTGGATCCCGCCCTGCTGGACGGCGTGTTCGGTATCTCGATGGCCGACCACCTGATCACCGAGACCGCGCTGCGCACTCCTCAGGTGCGGCTCGCCAAGAACGGATCGGTGCTGCCTGAGTCGCAGTTCACCCGGCACGCGACCATCGCGGGCCAGCAACTGACCGGACTGGTCGATGCCCGCAAGGTTCTGGCCGAGTTCAACGGCGGCGCGACCATCGTGTTCCAGGGCCTACAGCGTTACTGGCAACCGCTGCGTGCCCTGGTCCGCGCGCTGGAGGAGCAACTCGGCCACCCCTGCCAGGCCAACGCCTACCTCACCCCACCCGGCTCGCAGGGCTTCGCGCTGCACTCCGACACCCACGACGTCTTCGTCTTCCAGACCTACGGCGCCAAGCTGTGGGAGGTGCACGACGACGCCGGCGAACACGAGGTCGCCATGGTGCCCGGGGTCTCGATGTACCTGCCCACCGGCACCCCGCACGCCGCCCGCACCCAGGCCACCGCCTCCCTGCACGTCACCCTCGGCATCAACCGCTTCATGTGGCGCGACCTGCTGAAGCGGGTGGTCGACCCGCTGCTCGCGTCGGCGGACGATCCGCTGCCGGCCGCCCTCTTCAACGATCCGGACGCCCTCGCCGCGGCCCTCCGCGAGCGACTGGCGAACTTCGCCGAGGCGGTGCGCGACGCGGACGCGGCGGACGTGGTGACCAGGCACGAGCGGGCATTCGCGACGGGCCGGCAGCCGCTGCTGGCCGGTGGGTTGCTGGACGTGCTCGATGCGCCCAGCATCGACGACGACACGTTGCTGCGCCGGCGTCCGGGCAGCACCTGCCTGCTGCGGCCCGCCGATGACCAGCTCCAGTTGTTGCTGGGCGACCACTCGGTGACGGTTCCCGCCAGGATCACCCCGGCGGTCACCGAACTGATCGCCGCCGTCGAGTTGCGGCCCCGCGACCTGCATCGCCACCTCGACGCCTCGGGGGCCCTGGTGCTGAGCCGACGGCTGGTCCGCGAGGGCCTGCTGGAAGTCGTCCGGTGACCTACCGCTGCTCGATCGCGAGCGAGCAGCGAGAGGAAGGGCTGGTCGCGACCGCGTCCACGGTCAGGTACTTCATGCTGATCGAGGATCCCGGCCCGTGGGGCCCGGAAATTCTGCGCAGCCAGCGGCTCCCGCTGGCATTGCGCGAGGCGCTGCGGCACTGGCAGCGCGAACTCGGCGTGCGGCCGCTGTTGATCCGACGGCCCGGTCGGCACCACGCCGGTCCGCGCCAGGTGTTCGTCATCAACGCGCGGTACGGCTGGTGCGAGACCATGATGACCGACGATCTCGGACAACTCGCTGAACTCGACCTGGCGGGGATCACCGGTGGGGCCGGGGTCGGACTCCGCCCGCACCACGAACCCGTGCTGCTGGTCTGCACCCATGGCCGGCACGACGCCTGCTGCGCCGAGCGTGGACGTCCGTTGGCCGCCGAACTCGCCGAGCGCTGGCCGGCGCTGACCTGGGAGTCGTCCCATCTCGGCGGGGACAGGTTCGCGGCCAATCTGATGATCATGCCCGACGCGCACTGTTACGGCAGGGTCACCCCCGAGGCCGGCCCCGACGTCGTCGCCGACCACCTGGCCGGACTGCTCAGCCTGGCGAACTATCGCGGGCACTGCACCGTTCCGTGGCCCGAACAGGCCGCTGAGTTTGCCCTGCGCGACCGGCTGGGGCTTCGGGAACTGGGCGCCGTGCGCGTCCAGCGGCTGCGCCGGGACGGAACCTTGTTCAGCGTCACGCTCGCAGCCGGCGGACGCACCTACCGCGTTGACCTGCGGCACGGCGCCAAGCCGGCGGAGCTGCTCACCTGCCGCAGTGAGGAACCCTCCGGCGCGGTCCAGTATCACCTGGTCGCCCTCACCCGGCTCAACTGACTGCCCGCGCGTTGGGGACGGTTCCTTTTGGTGCGTTTTCGCGCGTTGGGGACGGTTCCCTTTTCGGTGCGTTTCCGCGCAATTGGAACCGTCCCTATGGTGCGATTTCGCACCAAAGGAACCGTCCCCGTGGTGCGGTTTCGCACCAAAAGGAACCGTCCCCAATGGTGCGTCGACTCCTACGTCCCGGGGACGCGCGGCCGGTCCGTCAGCGCCAGTGGCCGTCCGTCGGCACGATCAGCGGGGTGCCGGATGCCGGATCGTCGATCACCATGCAGTTGAGCTCGAACACCTCGTGCACCAGCGCCTGGGTGATCACCTGGGCAGGGGCTCCCGTGGCGACCACCTGGCCGGCCTTCAGCACCACCAGGTGGGTGGCGTAGCGGGCGGCCTGGTTGAGGTCATGCAGCACCGCCACCACGGTGGTTCCGCTGCGGTGCAGCCGCGCGAACAGGTCGAGCATCTCGATCTGGTGGGTGAGGTCGAGAAACGTGGTCGGTTCGTCCAGCAGCAGGATCGGTGTCTCCTGGGCGATCGCCATCGCCGCCCAGACCCGCTGGCGCTGGCCACCCGACAGTTCAGCCACCTCGCGGGTGGCCAGTCCGGCCACGTTGGTCGCCTGCATCGCGGCCCGGACGGCGTGCTCATCGGCGTCCGTCCACTGCCGGATCAGCTTCTGGTACGGAAACCGGCCGCGGCTGACCAGATCCACCACCGTGATGCCCTCGGGTGCGATGGACGACTGCGGCAGCAGCCCGACGGTGCGCGCGAACTCCTTGGGAGGAATCGAGTGGATCGGACGCCCGTCCAGCGTCACCCGGCCCTGCGCCGGACGGAGCAGCCGCGACAGCGCCCGCAACAGGGTGGACTTGCCGCAGGCGTTCGGCCCGATGATCACGGTGAACTCAGCGGACGGGATGTCGACGCTCAGGTCGGTGCTCACCACCCGCTGGTCGTAGCGCAGGGTGACCGTATCGGCACACAGCCGAGCGGTGGCGGGAACGTCGACGGGCACGCTCATGGGCGGCTCCTCGCTTCATGGATCAAGAGGCTGAGCAGATAGATGCCGCCCAACACGACGGTGACGACGCCGACCGGCACGTCCACCGGCAGGGCGTGCTGGGCGACCAGGTCGGCACCCAGCAGCAACACCGCCCCGACCATCGCCGACGACACCAAGGGGATTCCCGCGCTGCCGGCCAGCCGTCGGGCGACCTGGGGCGCGGCCAGTGCGACGAACGCGATCGGCCCGGTCGCTGCGGTGACGATCGCGATGAGCGCGACCCCGAAGAGCACCAGGCCGATCCGGGCCCGCTCCACGCCGACCCCGTGCGCTGCGGCGGCGTCGTCACCCAGTTCGAGCTGGCGCAGCCGAGGCACCAGCAGCAGGCCGGGGATGCACAGCAACAGGGCGACGAGCGCCGGCACCAGGGTCGACCAGCTCAGCAACGCCAGCGTGCCGGCACCCCAGATCGAGGCGGCCATGGCCACCTCCTGCTGCGCACGCAGCAACAGGAACAGGTTCGCCGCATGAAGCATGGCGGTGACGGCGACCCCGACGATGATCAGCCGGAAGCCCTGTACTCCGCCGCGGTAGGCGAGCAGGTAGACCACCACGGCGGTCAGCAGTCCGCCGGCCAGCGCGCCGGCCGAAGCCGAAATCGCCCCTGTGCCGACCACGGTGAGCGCGACCAGGGCGCCGGTGAAGGCACCGGTGGAGAAGCCGATCACGTCCGGCGAACCGAGGGGATTGCGGGTCAGCGACTGGAAGATCGCCCCCGAGATCGCCAGTGCGGTGCCGAACAGCACCGCCCCCAGCACCCGCGGCAGTCGCCATTCGCGCACCACGGTGCTGGTGAACCCGCCGTCGGTGGCGAACATCGCCTGGACGACTTCGGCGGGGGAGAGCGGCAGGTCGCCCAGGCCGAGGGCGACGATCGCCAGCGCAACCGTCAGCACTCCCGAGACCGCGGCGACCATCACCCCCCGACGCGGCACCCATGTACCCAGCACCGGGACGCGCAGCGCGCCGCGCCGGGGATCGACCGTCGGCGCCGACGATCGGACGGCGGCGCTCACAGCTCGCTCGCCTTGCGGCGCCGGACCAGCCCGATCAGCACCGGAGCGCCGATCAGTGCCGTGACGATGCCGGCGGGCAGTTCACCCGGAGGGATCAACACCCGTCCGACGACGTCGGCCAGCACCAGCAGGGTCGGCGCCGCCAGCACCGAGTACGCGATGATCCAACGCTGGTCCGGCCCAACGATCCAACGGACGACGTGCGGCACCATCAGGCCGACGAACGCGATCGGCCCGGCCAGGGCAGTGGCGCTGCCGGCCAGCAGCATCACGGCGGTGACCGCAAAGATGCGGGTACGCAGAACATTGGCGCCCAGCGCGGACGCCAGGTCGTCGCCGAGGGCGATCGCGTTCAGCGACGACCCGATGAAAAGTGCGATCAACAATCCGAGCAGCACCAACGGGGCGGCCAGGGTGAGCAGGCTCGAATCCCGGTCGAGCAGCGAGCCGGACTGCCACGAAGTCATCACGGCGAACCGCTGCCGATCGGTCAGCACGATCGCTTGGGTGATGCCAGCCAGCACCGCGCCCAGGGCGACCCCGGCAAGGATCAACCGCACCGGGCTCGCACCGTCCCGGCCGAGCGAGCCGATGGCGTAGACCACCAGCGAAGCCGCGAAGGCGCCGAGGTAGGCCAGGCTGAGCGTGCCCAGTGCTCCGCTCACTCCGGCCAGGCCGGTGCCGACGGCCAGCGCGAACGCGGCGCCTGCGTTGACGCCAAGAATGCCGGGGTCCGCCAGCGGGTTGCGGGTCACCGCCTGGATCAATGCGCCGGACACACCGAGCGCCGCGCCGGCGACGATGGCGATCAGGGTACGGGGGATCCGCAGGTCATGGATCACCATGGCGTTCTGGCCGGCGTCCGTGCCGATCAGGATCTGGATCACCTCGAGGGGCGGAATGGCCCGGGCGCCGATCGCGAGACTGGCAAGGATCGCCACCGACAGGGCGGCGAGCAGAGCCACCAGGCCCACCGCACGGGCCAGCCGGCTTCGGGTGCGCGTGTTCCGGACGTCCTCGGTGTCGGGTAGCGGACGGACGGAAATCACGAAATGGATCCTAGGCTAGCCTTACCTAAGTTCACCGAACGGCGCAGGATTCGGACGACGATCTCCGAATACGGTGCCCGATCATCCGGAGGAAATCCATGCGTGTTCGCGTCCTCGCGGCGGCCATCGTCGCGGCTCTGGCGGCCGGTCTGTCAGCGTGCTCGTCAGCCGCCCCGGCGACCACGGCCGCCGCCCCGGCGTCCACGTCCGCCTCCGCGGGTGCGTTTCCGGTCACCATCGCCACCAAGTTCGGCGACGTGACCGTCAACGCCAAACCCACCCGGGTGGTCGCCCTGGGCTGGGGTGACGCCGAAACGGCGCTCGCCCTGGGCGTCCAGCCGGTCGGCGCCTCCGACTGGCTGGGCTTCGGCGGTGAAGGTGTCGGACCGTGGGCCAAGGGTCTCTACACCACCCCTCCCGAAATCATCGGCACGATGGAGCCGTCGTACGAGAAGATCGCCTCGCTCAAGCCCGACCTGATCCTCGACGTGAAGGGGTCCGGCGACCAGGCGCGCTACGACCGGCTGAAGAGCATCGCCCCGACCATCGGAGTGCCGGCCGGCGCCGACAGCTACCTGACCACCCAGACCCAGCAGATGACCATGATCGCCGCTGCATTGGGCCAGCCTGCGGCGGGTGAAGAGGCGCTCAAAAAGGTCAGCGACGCGTTCGCGGCCGCAGCCGCGGCCAATCCTGCGTTCAAGGGCAAGACGATGAGCGCGGTCACGAAGACGGCCGAGTCGTGGGGTGCCTACATCGAAGGCAGCGAACGGGTCACCTTCATGCAGAACCTGGGCTTTGTGCAGAACCCGACGATTGCCGCGATGCAGGCCAATGCCACCGGATTCTCGGTCACGTTGTCGCCCGAGAACCTGGATCAGGCGGACGCTGACGTGATCGTCGCCTTCCCGATCTTCATCGAAACCGAGAAGTTGACCGGCGACCCTGCCTGGAAGGCCGTTCCGGCGGTCGCCGACGGCCGCTCCGTGGTGATCGACGGCGACCTGGCGTCCGCATACTCGCTGGGCACCACCCTCGCCACCGAATACGCCATCGAGCAACTGGTGCCCAAGCTGGCCGCTGTCGTCAAGTAGTCACGGCCGACCGCACGCGGATGGCGCTCCCGCCCGCCGCAGGTGTGCGTGGAGGCTTGCCGTGGCGGTCCGCAGCGGGAAGAGTCCTGCCATGAGGTTCCTCTTCCTTGGCGCGGGCGCCATCGGTACCTACGTCGGCGGCAGCCTCGCGGCCGCGGGTGAGGACGTCACGTTCATCGAGCGGCCGGACACCGCGCAAGCAATCCTCGAGGCTGGGCTCACCGTGGTCACCAAGCGCGGCACGAAGGTCGTCCGCAACGTCACCATGCACGATTCGGCCGCCGATGCGTTGGCGGCCGGACCGTACGACATCGGCGTGTTCGCGCTCAAGTCGTTCGACACCCTGACCGCCCTGGACGAGCTGATCGCGAGCGGCCACGAGGTGCCCACCATCTTGTCGCTGCAGAACGGAGTCGACAACGAAGCCACCATCGCGGCCAGGCTGGGGCACGGACGGGTGATCGCCGGCACTGTGGCGACGGCGGTCAGCAAGCCGGGCATGGGTGCCGTCGTAGAGGAAAAGCATCGCGGCATCGGCATCGCCCTGGGCAACCCGCTGAGCGAACCGGTGGTCGCGGCGCTCGATCGCGCTGGGCTGTCCGGCAAGGCCTTCAAGCACGCCGACTCCATGAAGTGGTCGAAGCTGCTGACCAACCTGACCGGAAACGCCTCGTCCGCGATTCTGGACCGCTCGGTGTCCGCGTTGTTCTCCGACCGTCGGTGCTACGACCTCGAGGTGTCCGTGTTGCGTGAATGCCTCGCCGTGATGCGCGCCAGCGGCTTTGCGGTGGTGAACCTGCCGGGCACCCCCGTCAAGGCCCTCGCCCTCGCCACCCGGCTGCCCCGGTTCATAGCCCAGCCGGCGCTGACCAGGGTGATCGGGTCCGGACGGGGTGACAAGATGCCCAGCTTTCACATCGACCTGCGCAGCGGCCGCGGCCGCACCGAGGTCGGCTTTCTCAACGGCGCGGTGGTCCGCGGGGGTGAGCGCACCGGCGTTCCGACCCCCGTCAATGCGCTGCTCACCGACACGCTGGAGGCCCTCAGCAGCGGTGACCTGCCGGTCGACACCTACCGGCACGATCCGGACGCACTGTTGGCGCAGCTGCCCTGATCCGGCTTATTGCGTCATCCCGGCGCGCGCCGGGATCCTGTCGTTGCCTGGGGACGGTGGGATGCGATCCTGGCGTTCGCCGGGATGACGGGTCGTTGGCTCGGACGGGTTCGTCTTTCCCGGCGAATGCCGGGATCTCCGCGCGAACCCTACGAGGCAGTACGGTCGCCCGTAGAAGCACGGCGGCGTCACTTGAGGGCGGCGATCGCGTCCGCGACCAGCTGCACGGCACCTATGTCGTCGGCCGACGGCGAGAAGCCGAGCCGCACCACCACCAACTTCTCGGACGGCACCACGTACAGCCGCTGGCCGTCATGCCCACTGGCCCAGTAGGTGTCCTTGGGCAAAGAGTTCTCGACCAGCGCACCCTCGGGGGTCAGGTTCGTCCACCAGCCGGCGGCGTAATTGGGATCCTCCCGGGTGGCGATCGCTTGGCTTGTGGTGGTCGCCTTCATCCACCCCGCCGGCAGCCTGCGGGTGCCGTTCCAGACCCCGTCGGCCAGCGCGAACTGACCGATCGCCGCCCAATCCCTGGGGGTCGCCCACAGGTATGAACTGCAGACCGGTGTTCCGGTGGCGTCCGCCTCCCAGATCGCCGACGCGATGCCCAACTCCGCCAGCAACTGCCGGCGGGGCAGGTCGGCGCCCTGGTGCAGCGTGGCGTTGAGTACCGCGCAGAGAAACGTGGTCGACCCGGATGAGTACTGCTGGACGCTGCCGACTGGATGAACCAGCTTCTGCGACGCCACGAAACCGGCCATGTCGGAAGAGTTGTACAGCATCTCCGTGATCGGGGTGCCGAGGTCGTAGGTCTCGTCCCAGGCCAGCCCGCTGCGCATCCGGAGCAGATCCTCGATGGTGATCCTCGCGCGGTCGTCGGTCCACTCCGGACGCAGGTGGTCATCGCTCAGCGCGAACGTGCCCTGCGCCACCAAGCGGCCCAGCATCAGGCTGGTCACGCTCTTGGCCATCGACCAGCCCAGTTGCGGAGTGCCGGCGGTGAAGCCGGGTGCGTATCGTTCGGACACGATCCGGCCGTTCTTGAGCACCACGATCGCCCGGGTGCCGAGGGTGTCGCGGCCGGCCCGGTCGAGGTCGTCACCGAAGGCGTGGGCAACGGCACGATCAAGGCGCACGTTCGCGGCCGGGACGGGCTGGGTCGTGATCGGGTTCAGGGCCGCGTCGATGCGAGTGGCCGCGCCGAAGGACGGCCGGCTGACCGCCAGGGTGCAGCCGAAGCCTTCGCTGGCCCAGGCATGCTGGCTGGCCAGCAGGCCGAGCACCGTGGCCCGGTAGCCGCCTGAGTCGGCGTCGACGTGCAGATACGGCACCAGCGGATTCGGTGGTAGGTCGGCGGTCAGCGGCGTCCGATGGGCGATCGAGTCGAGCGCGCAGGCGTTGTGGGCGGCGTACCCGGTGCCGGTGCGCAGCAACGGTCGCACCCACCAGTAGGCAGCGATCGCGCCGATCATGGCAAGCGCGACGACCCCCCCGACAATGCGGATCCACAGCCGCCCGCGAAGCCGCATGGCCGGAGGCTACTCCAGTCCCCACGATGACGGCCCCATCCGTTACACGTGTCGTCACCTCACCCCGAAAGGTGAGGGGTGATCAACTGAGCAGTGCGACGATCATGCGGCCGACAGCCTCGTCCTGAGGCCCCTCGGTCCGCGCGAAACCCGCCTGCAACAGCAGCGGATGGCCCTGGGCGATCGCGTACCCCCGGCCGGCCCAGGCCAGCATCGGCAGGTCGTTGGGCATGTCGCCGAACGCGACCACTTCGGAGGCCCGCACGCCCAGTTCGGCGCAGAGCCCCGCCAGCGCGGACGCCTTCGTCACCCCCGGGGCACTGATCTCGAGCAGGCCGTACTCGCCCATGTGCGAGTGGGTCATGGTCAGCCGGTCACCGATCACCGGCCGGCCTCGTGCGGCGAGTTCGTCGCTGCCGAGCTCATCGTGAAAGCCGCACAGCTTCAGCACCGGCTCCGGCTCGCGGGCGAGCTCCTCCAGCGGCCCGACCCGCAGCCACTCGCCACGCTCCTGGCGCAGCCCCGGCTCACAGCCGAAGTGTTCACCCCACTCGAAGGCGAAGGTCATGCCTGGAATGGCCGCCCGCAGGTCGTGGGCCACCTCCAGGGCGACCTGGGGGTCGAGCCCGTTGATCTGGCTGTGGGTGCCCGCGGCACGGTCGAACACCCCGGCGCCGTTGCTCACCACCACTGCCTGGTGAAGACCCGGCAGTCCGTCCAGAACGCCCAGCCAGCGGGACGGACGTCCGGTCGCCACCACCACCGGAACGCCGCAGTCGGCGGCCAGTTGCAGGGCTGAGCGGTTGACCGCGGACACCTCACCGACCGCATCGACGAAAGTGCCGTCGAGATCGGTGACGAAGAGCGCCGGTCTCACAGCCGGGAGTTGGGGGTGGGGCTACCGGCTCCCGGGGATCCCGACTGGGGCGACGGGGATCCCGACTGCGGAGAGGGTGAACCCGATTGCGGCGACGGCGAACCCGACTGCGGCGACGGCGATCCCGACTGCGGCGACGGCGATCCCGACTGCGGCGAGGGGGATCCCGACTGGGGTGGCGGGGATCCCGACTGGGGTGGCGGGGACCCGGTCGGCGGCACCGGTGGCGGCGGGCTCTGCTGAGGCGACTGCTGAAAGATCAGAATGGCGATCAGCACCGCAAGCGCGGCGAGCAGCAGCATCAGCAGCCACGACGCCAGGATCGACACCCAACCGGCCCGGTCGTGCCGGCCCGGCCAGGGCAGCGGCCACAGCCGGGCCACCCCGGGCCCGGCCCGGTCGATCCAGTGCAACCGATAGTCGGGTCCGGACGGGGTGCCCTGCAACGGCAGCCGAGCCAGTGCGACCTCGTCCAGAATCCGCGAAGCCTCGGCGATCGCCGCCGGCGAGCCGTCGTAGGCCAGTGCCACCCAGGGCGCGAGCGGCGCATCGTCGGGGTCGACGGGGTCGTCGCTCTCGTGCCGGTACCGGTGCCCGAGACGGCCCTCGTCCTGGCCGTGCCCACCGCGGGCGACGACGGTGTCGATGTGCAGCTGGTTGACGACGCCGGCGAGGCGGTCGCGAGCCGCGGCGTCGTTCGAGGCACCTTCGGAGAGCAGCAGCAGCATCACCGGGGTGTTGGCCTCGTCGTGCGCGGCGAACGCGACGCCGGACGCGGTCGCGACCAGCCGGGCGTCCAGCCAGAAATCACCGACCTTCGGCGGGTCCTCGCTCAGCAGCGGAGTGAGGGGCACGTTGATCGGCTGCTCCGCCGTGGGCGGCACGTCGGACGGCGGGGCGGCGTCCGGCCGGGGCGGCACCCGGTCGCCCGGGGACGCTGGGTCGCCGGGTTCGGGTTCGTGCGGCTCGGACATCGGCTCCCATCTCATCACAGGAGCCAAAACCGGCGGCGGGACTCCAGGGCGGCCTCCATTCTGCCCGATGCCGGGAGCCCTGCCGCACGCTGGTCCGGCCTTTTGAGCTTGTCGATGCAGTCCCCGGCATGCGCACGGGGGATCCCGGCGTTCGCCGGGATGACGGCGTCCGGCCGGTCGAACGTGTCGAGACCAATCGGGGGTGGGTGCCGGGATGACTGGCCCGCGCCGGTCGAGCGTGTCGAGACCCGTCCGGCACCTGAAAACGTCACTCAACCGCCCGGTAAGGTTGGCCCAGACTGCGGGCACCACCCGCGCCACGGCGATCAGCGAGCAGGAGACACGCGTGTCCAATCCGACCCAGGCCCCGGGCCAGCAGCCGCCCCAGGGCAATCCGGCCACGCGCGAGGCCGCCCGCTTGCTGGGTGAGGCGATCGCGCAGGTGCAGCGGGTGATCGTCGGTCAGGAACACATGGTCGAACAGTTGATGGTCGGGCTGCTGGCCAAGGGGCATGTGCTGCTCGAGGGCGTGCCCGGCGTCGCCAAGACCCTCGCCGTGCGCAGCTTCGCCACCGTGGTCGGCGGCGACTTCAGCCGCATCCAGTTCACCCCCGACCTGGTGCCGTCCGACATCGTCGGCACCCGCATCTACTCGGCGCGGCAGGAGAAGTTCGACATCGCCCTGGGCCCGGTGTTCGTCAACTTCGTGCTCGCGGACGAGATCAACCGCGCCCCCGCCAAGGTGCAGTCGGCGATGCTCGAACTGATGGCCGAGCGGCAGGTTTCGATCGGCGGCACCACCTACCCGGTGCCGAAGCCGTTCATCGTGATCGCCACCCAGAACCCGATCGAGTCCGAGGGCGTCTATCCGCTGCCCGAGGCGCAGCGGGACCGCTTCCTGCTCAAGGTGGACGTGCCGTACCCGCGCGGCAACGAAGAGTTCGAGATCCTGCGCCGGATGAGCGTGTCGCCGCCCGAGCCGACCAACGTGCTGAACCCGGACAAAGTCAAGGAACTGCAGGACCAGGCGTCCAACGTGTTCGTGCACAACCTGGTCGCCGAGTACATCGTGCGACTGGTGCTGGCCAGCCGCACCCCGGCCGAGTTCGGCATGCCCGACCTGACCGCGGTGATCCAGATCGGCTGCTCGCCCCGTGCAACCCTCGGTCTGGTGGCCGCGTCCCGGGC
Source organism: uncultured Actinomycetota bacterium (assembly GCA_963697765.1). Lineage (GTDB taxonomy): Bacteria > Actinomycetota > Actinomycetes > Propionibacteriales > Propionibacteriaceae > Micropruina. The sequence goes on along the minus strand of CAVOPC010000001.1, from coordinate 630,916 downwards.
ACTGGCGCTGATCCACGGGCGCGACTACGTGCTGCCCACCGACGTTCAGGCCGTCGCCAAGGACGTCATGTCGCACCGTCTGGTGCTCGGTTTCGACGCCGTCGCCGACAACATCACGCCCGCCCAGGTGGTCGAGCGGATCGTCGCCATGGTGCCGCCGCCCACCCCGGTGTGGAACCAGCAGCAGCGTGACCAGTCCCACACCCAGCACCGGCACAATCCCAGCTACTCCAACTGAGCGCCTTGTCCCAGCAGCCGCAGTTCCAGCAGCCCGCCGATGACCTCGGGGCGGTCGAGTCGGTGCTGCGTGAACCCACCCGGGCGACCCTGCCGCTGAGCAAGCTGGCGCCCGAGGCCGCCCTGCGCCGGTTGGAACTCACCATCGTCCGGCGGTTGGAGGGCTTTCTGCACGGCGACCACCGCGGCCTGCTGCCGGGGCCCGGTTCCGAGACCAACGACGCCCGGCTCTACGTGCCGGGCCAGGACGACGTCCGCAGGATCGACTGGGCGGTGACGGCGCGCACCCAGGCGCCGTACGTGCGTGACACGGTCGCCGATCGCGAGCTGGAGGTGTGGGCGCTGCTGGACGTCACCCCATCCATGAACTGGGGTACCGGCGGGGTCACCAAGCGCGACCTGGGCATCGCCGCGATCGCCACCATCGGGTTCCTGTCACAACGCATGGGCGACCGTTTCGGGGGCCTGATCATGCGCCCGGAGGCGATCAAGCGGCTACCCGCGCGGTCGGGCCGCACCGCCCTGTACGGACTGCTGCGCCGGATGCTGGACGAGCCGATCGTTCCCGATCACGCCGCCGGCCCGTTCACTCTGGCCGCCGGAGTGCGGCAACTGGCGAGAATGCAGCGCCGCCGCGGCATGCGCATCGTGGTCTCGGACTTCCTCAGCGCCGGCGACTCCGAACTGGATCCCAACGTGGAGCCCGACTGGGAGCGTCCGATGCGTCAGCTGGGCGTGCTCAACCAGGTGCTGGCGGTCGAGGTGGTCGACAACCGTGAGATCGAGTTCCCCGACGTCGGCGACATTCTGATCCGCGACCCCGAAACCGACTTCCAGCGCTACGTCAACACCAGCGACAGTGGCGCCCGCGAACGTATGGACGCGGCGTCGGCCGCCCAGCGGGAACGCATCCGGATCGCGCTGCGGCGCGCTGGGGCCGCCCACATCCAGTTGCGCACCGACAGAGACTGGGTGCAGGACATCGCACGGTTCGTACTCGCCTACCGGCGGGTGGCGGGCATGTTGCACCAACCGCCGCAGGGGGTGAGCAAGTGAATGTGGAACAAATGTTCCTGAACCCGGAACGACTCTGGTGGCTGCTGCTCATCCCGCTGCTGACGGCCGGCTACATCTTTCTGAGCAGGCGGAAGAACCGCTCCGGCATGCGGTTCACCAACACCGCGGTGCTGGGGGCCGTGGTGCCGGTGCAATCGCAGTGGCGTCGCCACTTGGCGGTCGCGCTCACCCTGCTCAGCCTGATCGCGCTGACCATCGCGTGGTCACGGCCGGCCGGCGTGGACCGGGTGCCCCGGGAACGGGCCACGGTCGTGATGGTGATCGACGTGTCGCAATCGATGGCCGCCATCGACGTGAAGCCCAACCGGCTGGACGCGGCCAAGGACGAGGCCAAGAAGTTCGTCGCCTCGTTGCCGCCGCAGTTCAACGTGGCGCTGGTCAGCCTGTCGGGCAACCCTGCGTCCCGGATGCCCCCGAGCACCGATCGCGGCCAGTTCAACCGCGCCGTCGACGTGCTCGCGCTGCAGGATTCCACCGCAGTCGGCGACGCGATCAACGTCGCCATGGCGACGCTGCAATCGGCCCCCAAGGCGGCCGACGGCTCGGTGCCCCCGGGCGCCATCGTGATGCTGTCGGACGGGCAGAACACGGCCGGTCGTTCGCCCACCCAGGCGGCGTCCGAGGCGACCAAGGCCAAGGTGCCGATCTACACGATCGCCTACGGATCTGAGAACGGCTATGTCGATCTTGACGGAAAGCGTGAACCGGTGCCGCCCGACAAGGAGTTGTTGCAGCGCATCGCGAGCATGACCAACGGGCAGGCCTACACGGCCGAGAACGTCGGCCAACTGGATTCGGTGTACAAGAACATTCGCAGTGAGGTGGGCTACGAAGAGGTGCGAAAGGAGATCACCGCGACGTGGGCCGGGTACGGCCTGGCCTTCGCGGTGGTCGCTGCACTGGCGGCCGTCTCACTCGGAGCGAGGTGGCCATGATGATTCCGATGATTTCCTTCCTGGAGCCCGACCGGCTCTGGTGGCTGGTGCTGATCCCCGTGCTGTTGCTGCTCTACTTCGGGCTGCTGCGGCGCAAGGGGGCGCGCAGCCGCACCACCGGCATCACCAATCTCGACAAGGTGCTGCCCAAGCAGCAGGCCTGGAAGCGGCACATCGCTGTCGGCGCGGCGGTGCTGTCGCTGGCCGCGCTCAACGTCGCCTTCGCCAAACCCAGCGACCAGGTGGACGTGCCGCGTGACCGGGCCACCATCGTGCTCACCCTGGATGTCTCGAAGTCGATGATCGCCGAGGACGTGGACCCCAACCGGCTGGACGCGGCCAAAGCCGCCGCCAAGGACTTCCTCGGCATGCTGCCCGTGCGCTTCAACGTGTCGCTGGTGGCGTTCGCCGGCTCCGCCTCGGTCGTCGTTGCGCCGACCACCGACCGCGGCCTGGTGTCGCGCGCCATCGACAACCTGCAGGTGGCGCCCTCGACCGCCATCGGCGAAGGCATCTACTCATCCCTCGACGCGATGGCTCTGGCCCCGCCCGACCCGGACCATCCGAACGACCCGCCCCCGGGCGCGATCGTGCTGCTGTCCGACGGCTACACCAACATCGGACGGAGTTCCTCCGTCGCCGCGAAGGCCTCGAAGGACCAGAAGATCCCGATCTACACGATCGCCTACGGCACCGAGGACGGCTACGTGATGGACCAGGGCCGCCGGGAGCCGGTGCCGGTCAATCACGAGGAACTGCAGCGGGTGGCCGACATCTCGGGCGGCAAGAAGTTCTCGGCCGACTCCTCCGGCAAGTTGAAGGAGGTCTACGCCAGCATCGCGCAGGCGATCGGCTACGTGAAGGTCGAGCAGGAGGTCACCGAGTACTACGCCGGCTGGGCCCTCGGTTTTGCAGTCCTGGCATCCGTCGCGGTCATCGCTCTCGGCGCACGCTGGCCCTGACCCGTTGGTCGAGCGCGGCGAGACCGGTCGGCCGATCGTGACGAGACGCGTCGATCGGCCGTGGGTCGAGCCTTCGAGGCCTCTCGATCGAGGCCTCGCCGCCCTCACGCCGTGAGCCGGTACAACCCGTCCTTGCCGCCGCCGTTCGAGGTGGTGAAGTACAGAGCGCCGTCCGGGCCCTGCTGCACGGTGCGGACGCGTCCGTAGCTGGTCGCGATCTCGGTGACCTTGGTCAGGGTTTCGGTGCCGCTCACCCGGAACAGCAGGATGCCCTGCCCCTTCAGCAGGGCCACCGCGAGGTAGCCGTTCCACGTGCCCCACTGCGTGCCCACCAGGAACGTGGCGCCGCTGGTGGCCACCGTCGGTGAACCCGACTTCCACCGCGCCTTCTTCGCCTTCGGGAAGCGTGTGAGATCGGTCATCGAGCGGGACTCGTCGTAGCCCGGCGTCGGTGACCAGCCGTAATTGGCACCCCTGACGATGCGATTGACCTCGTCGTCGCGGGACGGCCCGTGCTCGGCCGACCACATCTGGTTGACGCTCGCCCGGTAGGCCAGGCCCTGGGGGTTGCGGTGCCCGTAGGTCCACACATAGCGGGCATTGCCCCGCTTCTTGTAGAACGGGTTCGTGGACGGGGGTGTGCCGTCCGCCCGCACCCGCAACACCTTGCCGCCCAGCGACGACAGGTTCTGCGGCACGGTGCCCTCGGCCGTGTCGCCGGTCGAGATGTAGAGCCGGTCGGCGGAGCGGAACCGCAGCCTGCAGCCGTTGTGCCGTCCTGAGCCGATCGGAATGCGGGTGACGATCGCCGCCACCTTCTCGGCGGTGGTGGGGGTGGTCAGCCGCCACTTCCAGACCTCGACGTCCTTGGGCTTGCCGGCGGCGGCCACCGACATGCAGGTGTAGAACAGGCCGTTGGCGGCGGCCGCCGGGTCGGCCACCATGCCGGTGAGTCCGGCCTCGGAGTCGGTCCACAGCGACGGCAGGGCAAGCCTCACCCGCTGCGGGGTGCCGCCCGGTCGCAGCGACCACAGCCGTCCGGGACGTTCGTTGAACAGCATCGTGCTGCCCACCCAGGTGACGTCCCACGGAATGGTGAGTCCAGCTGCCACGGAGGTCACGGTGGGTGCTGCGGCGGCCCGGCTGGCGGCGGGCGAGCCGATCAGGGTGCCGGCGACAAGGGCGGCTGCTGCGGTGACGCTCAGTGCGCACCGGGTGAGAGTGGTCACGGCGGGCCTGCTTTCAGGGGGTGTGCTGACTGTAACCCCAAGTGTCCAGACCCCTCAGTTGCCCTCGAACGCCACCGGGGCACGGCTCAGGTAGCTCTGCATCGCCCGCTGCGCGTCGTGCGTGCGGGCCAGCATCGCCACCAGCGGATGCAGCCTTTCCGTCGCGGCCCGGGAGTCGCTCAGCGCGAGCCGGGCGTTTGCCAGGGTCGCCTGCACGGCAAGCGGTGCCTGGGCGGCGATCCGCTCGGCGATCTCCACGGCACCCTGCAACTGCCGTCCGTGCGCAACGACGTGCTGGACGAGCCCGATCCGTAGGGCCTCGTCCGCGTCGAAGGCGTCGCCGGTCAGCAGCCAGCGCATCGCGTCACCCCAGCCCAGCCTGGGCAGCCGGATCGTGGCGCCGCCGAATGCGACGATGCCCCGGGCCACCTCCAGTTGGGCGAACCGGCAACTGTCGGCGGCGACGACGACCTCGGACGCCAGCGCCAGCTCGACGCCGAGGGTCAGGCAGGTGCCCTGGACGGCCATCACCACCGGCTTGGCCACCGGCTCGGTGAGCAGTCCCCAGGGGTCGATCGCGCCGGGAGGTACGAGGTCCACCTGCCCACTGACCAGGGCCGGCCCCACGTCCGCCAGGTCGAGACCACCGGTGAAATGCTCACCCACCCCGTACACCACGCCCACCCTCAGCTCGGGATCGGTGTGCAACCGCGCATAGGCGCGAGCCAGCTGATGCAGCATGGCGAGATCTGCGGCGTTGCGCTTGTCAGGCCGGTTCAGCCCGATCAGCAGCAGGTGCCCACGCTGTTCGACCAGCACATGTTCGTCACTCACCGGTCCATCCAACCGTGCGGCAACGGATTTGTCAGCGCACGCGTGCCCGACTCAGTTCTGCCGTGCCTTCGCGTTCGCCTTCTCGTTGGCCTTGCCGATGGCGTCCACCAGTTCAGCCTTGGTCATCGACGAGCGGCCGCGCACGTCCAGCCGGCGGGCGATGCCGAGCAGGTGCTGCTTGGTCGCATTGGCGTCGACGCCGCCGGCCGATTCCTCGTCGTTCAAGCCGCCCTTCTCGGCACGGTCGTCCGACGGGCCGGGCTCGTCCTTGGCCTCCCAGTGGTCGCCCACCTTCTCGTAGGTGTGCTTCAGCGCCGCGTATGCGGTCGCGTTGGCGCGTCCCTCGTCGTCGTACTGCTCCATCGCCGAGTCGTAGGTCTTGGCGAACGTGGCCCTGGCGTGCTCGTCCGAGCGCTGGACGGGCGTCGGCAACTCGTCCTTGATCGGCTTTCCGCTCTTGGAGGTCTTCGGCATGAGGTCAGTCTGCCTCCGGCCGTGCCGATCAGGGAACGCCCGAGAGGGTGATCGCCGCGGCGCTTGGACCGGGTGGGACGCGTGGGGCACAATGGTCGCACTCTCCGACGAACGGGTGATGCAGGGGAAGGCAGCTACCCGGCCTAAGGAGAGACACCATGGCGACCACCCATGGAGTGGTGCAGATCCACTCTGCGCCGTCCGCGCTGTGCCCACATGTCGAGTGGGCCGTGGGCGGCGCCATCGGCGTGCCCGTGCAACTCGACTGGAACCCGCAGCCGGCGCAGCGATCCAGTTATCGGGCCGAGTACGCCTGGACGGGCCCGGTGGGCACCTCGGCGAAGCTCACCAGCGCGCTGAAGGGCTGGGAGCGGCTGAGGTTCGAGGTGACCGAGCAGGCCACCGTCCAGTCCGAAGCTGTGCGGTACTCCTACACCCCGGCCCTGGGCGTCTTTCACGCAACCACGGGGCTGCACGGCGACGTGATGATCAACGAACAGCGGCTGAAGGCGGCCCTCGCACGCGAGGCACTGGGCGGGCGGAGCCTGCACGAGGCCGTCCGGGACCTGCTCGGCACGCCATGGGACGACGAACTGGAGGCGTTCCGGCACGCCGGTGCTGGGGCGGACGTCCGTTGGCTTCATCAAGTGGTGTGAGTCGTTTGTCGGTCGACCCCTCGGTCGGCCGTGCTTGTCGACCGCTGCTGGTCGAGCTTGTCGAGACCTCGATGGATGGGTCTCGACAAGCACGACCAGCGACAAGCTCGGGTCTCGACAAGCTCGACCGGTTCGAGCGCCGGTCAGGACGTGACGTTGGCGTTCGTGACGGCGATCGCCACGTTGGCGCCGCCGAAACCGAAGCTGTTGTTCACAGCGGCCAGGTCACCGTCGCCGAGCGGACGGGCCACGTTCGCCGCGATGTCGATGCCCAGGCCGGGTTCCGGGTCGTGCAGGTTGATCGTCGGCGGCACCATCCGGTCGCGCAGTGCGAGCACCGTGGCGATCGTCTCCAGCGCCCCGGCACCACCGAGCAGGTGACCCGTCATCGACTTGGTCGAGGTGACCACGCACTGATCGACCGCGGCGCCCAGTCCCACCCTGATCGAACCAGCCTCCGTCACGTCGCCCTGCGGGGTGGACGTGCCGTGGGCGTTCACGTGGATGATGTCTGACTGCGAGAGCCCCGCGTCCTGGATGGCCTTGGTCATGGCTCCGAACTGGCCCTCGCCGCTGGGATCGGGCTGCACGATGTCGTGGCTGTCGGCGGTGATGCCCGCACCGGCCAGGGTGCCGTAGATCGTCGCGCCCCGCGCCTTGGCGTTCTCGAGAGTCTCGATCACCATCACCGCGGCACCCTCGCCCATCACGAAACCGTCGCGGCCCTTGTCCCAGGGCCGGGAGGCGCCCTCGGGGTCGTCGTTGCGCCGGCTGAGCGCCTGCATCTGGCCGAAGCCGGCGATCGGCAGCGGGTGGATGGTGGATTCGGTGCCGCCGACCACGGCGATGTCGGCACGGCCCATCCGAATCTGGTCGAGGGCCAGCGCGATCGCCTCATTCGACGACGCACAGGCCGACACCGGCGCGTGCACGCCGGCCTTGGCGTGCACCTGCATGCCTACGTTGGCCGCCGGGGCGTTGGCCATCAGCATCGGGATCGTGTACGGGCTGACCCGCCGATACCCCTTGTCGCGATGCGCGTCCCAGGCGTTGAGCAGGGAGTGCAGGCCGCCGATGCCACTGGCCAGGGAGACCACCAGCCGGCGCGGGTCGACGCCCTCGTTCTCGTCGGCGGACCAGTCGAAGCCGGCGTCCTCCCAGGCCTCCTGGGCCGCGATCAGCGCCAGTTGGGTCGAGCGGTCTAGGCGTCGTGCCTTGACCCGTTCGATCACCTCGGACGGATCTTGAGCCGCGAAGGCGGCGATCTTCACCGGCAGTTCCTCGGCCCATTCCTCGGTGATCCGCCGGACGCCGGACTTGCCGGCCAGCAAGTTGGCCCAGGTGGTGGGCAGGTTTCCGCCCAGTGGCGTGGTGGCGCCAAGTCCGGTGATGACGATCTCGGTCATGCGTCCTCCGACGGGTTGCTTGGAAGCATTGGGTGCGGGGCCCGGAGGCCCCGCACGCTGAATGGTGAGCGCAAGCTCAGCTGTGGGCTTCGACGTACGCCACGGCATCGCCGACGGTCTTGAGGTTCTTGGAGTCCTCGTCGGGAATGGTGACGCCGAACTTCTCCTCGCAACCGACGATGATCTCGACCATCGCGAGCGAGTCGACGTCGAGGTCGTCGACGAAGGACTTGTCCAGCTGGACGTCCTCGACCGGTACACCGGCGACGTCGTTGACGAGCTCAGCGAGCTGAGCGCGGATCTCTTCGGTGGTGGCCATAAGGGGTTCTCCTGTCGTAGAGGGCCTCTTTCCGGGGGATTCCGGAAGAACTTGGGGGTCAGGGCAGCGTGACGACCTGGCCGGCATAGACCAGGCCGGCACCGAACCCGATCAGCAGCGCGGTCTGGCCCGATTTCGCCTCGCCGGATGCGAGCAGCGAATCCATCGCCATCGGAACCGAGGCCGCCGAGTTGTTGCCGAACTGTTTGATGGTGCGGGCCACCACGACGTGCTCGGGCAGCTTCAGGCTGCGCAGCATCGCGTCGGTGATCCGGTTGTTGGCCTGGTGCGGAATGAACACGTCCAGCTCCTCGGGCTGCACGCCGGCCGCGTCCAGCACGTTTCGGGCCGCCTCGGAGATGAACCCGGTCGCCCACTTGAACACGGCGCGGCCGTCCATGTGCACATAGGGACGCTCGCCCGCGTCGAGGGCGTCGCTCCACTCCAGGGTCTGGTTGATCGCGTCCGCCTGGCTACCGTCGGAGCCCCACACCACCGGGCCGATGCCGTTCACGTCGCTGGGGCCGACAACTGCGGCGCCCGCCCCGTCGGAGAACAGGAAGGCGGTGCCGCGGTCGTGCCGGTTGGTGAATCGGCTGAGTTCCTCGACGCCGATCACCAGCACGTACTCGGCGGCGCCGCTGCGCACCAGCGACTCGGCCTGGGCGAGGCCGTAGCAGAAGCCCGCGCAGGCGGCCGAGATGTCGAATGCGGCGGCGGTGCTGTCCAGCGCGAAGGCTAGCTTGGCCGCCATGCTGGGCGTCTGGTGGAAGTAGGTGACGGTGCTGACGATCAGGGCGCTGAGCTGAGAGCCGGTGATGCCGGCCCGCTGAAGGGCGGACCTGGCCGCGTCCAACGCCAGGGTCTCGACGGTCTCGCCCTCGCCGACCCAGCGCCGCTCGACGATGCCGGTGCGCTGCTGGATCCACTCATCGGAGGAGTCGATGTAGGTGCACATCTCGGCGTTGTCGACCACCCGCGACGGCACGGCGGAGGCGATCGAGAGCATGGCGGCGAACGTCGCCCCGGAGCTGGCCGCGATCGTGCCGGTCATGCCGCTGCTCCGGCGTGCTCGGCGACGAAAGCCTTGGCGTCGGCCAACTGATCGGGGGTGTTGAGGTTGAACAACGCGACTCCCTTGAGGTTGCGTTTGGCGATTCCGGTCAGGGTTCCGGACGGGGGCAGCTCCAGAATGCCGGTGACGCCCAGTTCTGCGAGCGTGCCCAGACACAGGTCCCACCGGACGGGGTTGCCGACCTGGCTGACCAGCCGGCTGAGGAACTCGGCACCACTGTCGACCACGGCGCCGTCGGAATTGCTGAGCAGCCAGGTGGTCGGATCGGACGGGGTCAGTGTGGCGGCCAGCGTCTCGAGCGCGGCCACGGCCGGGTGCATGTGCACGGTGTGGAAGGCGCCGGCGACGCTGAGCTGGATCAGCCTGGCCCGGGCGGGCGGGTTCGCGGCAAGTACACCGAGCTGTTCCACGGTTCCGGCGGCCACGATCTGACCGGGGCCGTTGTTGTTGGCGGCGGTCAGTCCGGCGGCCTCGATGGCGGCCAGCACCTCGTCCGGAACCCCGCCGATGACGGCCATCATCGAGGTCGGGCGCGCATTCGACGCTGCGGCCATGCCCCGGGCCCGGGTGGCCACGAAGGCCATCGCGTCGCTGGGGGACAGCACCCCGGTGAGTGCGGCGGCGGTGATCTCCCCGACACTGTGACCCGCGACCACGTCGGGCCGGGGGCCGTCGTCCAGCAGCGCCGCCGCGGCGACCAGACCGGCGGCAACCAGCAAGGGTTGCGCGATGTCGGTCTGCCGGATGGTGTCGGCATCGGCGTCCGTGCCGTAGTGGGCGAGGTCGACCTGGGCCACGTCCGACAACGTCTGGAGTTCGGCACGGACGGCGTCGTCGGCCAACCACGGAGCGAGGAAGCCCGGTGTCTGGGCGCCCTGACCGGGTGCGAGGATTGCTAGCACGGCACTACTCTTGCGCGAAATCCGCTCCAAGTAACAGTCGGACGTGACGAAAATGTGACAGAGCTTCTTGTGGGATTCCCACAAAGGGCGTCACAGTCACTACGGGAAGAACCGGCGTCGGCTTTGTGGTACTACGACGCCAACAGCCGACCGAGGGTCACGGAGAGACGCAGCACGTAGGCGCCCCGGGCGTCCGCCGGGTGGTAGCCGGAAACCTCCGCGATCCGCCGCAACCGGTATCGCACCGTGTTCGGGTGCACGAACAGTGCGCGGGCCGTCGCCTCCACCGACCCGGAGTTGTCGAGGTAGGCGACCAGGGTCTCCAGCAAATCGGCGCCCGCGTCCCGCAACTGGCCGTAGATCTCGCGGGCGAGGATCCGCCGGGCGTGCCCGTCGCCGGCGAGCGCGCGCTCGGGCAGCAGGTCTTCGGCGGCGACCGGACGGGGGGCGCTCGGCCAGGCGCCGGCGGCCCGGATGCCGGACAGTGCACCGCGGGCCGAGGCCGCCGCCTCGACCAGGTCGCTGACTTCGGGCCCGACCACGATCTGGCCCGGCCCGAAGTGCTCCGCAACCTCGGTGATCACCGACAGGGCGGTGCCGGCGGTACCGGAGGGGCCGCCGAGCACCACCACCAGCCGGTCACCCTGGGTGCTGGCCAGCAGGTCGAACCCCCGCTCGGCGACCAGCCGGCGCATCGCCTCGACCGATTGTTCCTTGGCTGGGGCGCCGCCGATGGTGACGGTGATGGCTGCGGGGGAGCGCCAGCCCAGCGTCGAGGCCCGGCTGAGCACCGTCTCGTCCGCCTCACCACGGATCACCGCGTCGACCACGAGCGCCTCCAGCCGGGCGTCCCAGCCGCCGCGGGCCTCGGCGGCCCGGGCGTAGACCTCGGCGACGCCGAACGCGATCTCGCGGGAGTACTGGACGATGGCCAGGTAGACGATCGGACGCTCGCCGCGTGCGATCAGCCGGTCGAGCTGGCCCTCGACGGTGTCGATGGAGGTGCGGATCAGGTCGACGCTCTGGTGCAGGGTGATGCGCCGCATGAGGGCGCGCGGGGCCGCGTCGAAGACGGCGTGCGGGTTGGCGGCGCGACCGTCCTCGGCGAACCACTGGACGAACCCGTCGATGCCCGCCCGGGCGACCAGGGTGACCCAGGAGCGGTGTTCGGCGTCCAGTTCGGCGAACCACGGATGCCGGGCTTGGATCTCGGCGAGCGCCTCGGTGGTCAGGTCGGCTGCAGCGGCGGCGAGACGTTTGGCGATGGTCGTGCGCTGTCGCGCCGAGGGTTGCCAACCCCGTCCGATGCCCGGAATCGCTGCCACCGGTCTCCCTTCGTCGCGGCCACAGCCTAGCCATCTGCGAACCCGTGGGCGGACGGGTGGCCTCGTCGTCCCGGCCTGGCTTCGGGGATCCCGGCGTTCGCCGTGATGACGGGGTTGGTTTCATCATCCCGGGGCATCCGTTGCCCGCGCCGGATCTCGTCGGTGGGCCGCACCAACTGTGCGCGGCCAGATCCGTTGCAGCACGTCCACGATCGTCCGTGCCACAGTTGCTGCCAGGAGGTTCGCATGGATCCGGTGGTGGCACTGCGCGAGATCGCATACCTGATGGAGCGTGAACGCGCGGACACCTACCGGGTCCGGGCGTTTCGCCGGGCAGCCGACACTCTTGACGCGATGAGCGCCGACCAGCGGGCCGCGCACGCGTCCGCGGGGTCATGGAAGCAGGTACAGGGCCTTGGGGCGACCTCGGTGGCGGTGATCGAGCAGGCGTTGCGCGGCGGCGTCCCGGACTATCTGGCCGCCAAACGAGCCAAGGCGACCCCGCTGGTCGATCCGGAACCGCCGCTACTGAAGCAACTCCGGGGCGACCTGCACACCCATTCGACCTGGTCGGACGGGGGGAGCCCGGTCGAGGAGATGATGCTTGCCGCCCGGGCGCTGGGCCACGACTACACGGCCGTCACCGACCATTCGCCGCGGCTCACCGTGGCCCGCGGGTTGTCCGCCGAACGGCTGGCCGAGCAACTCGACCTGATCGACGACCTCAATGAGGCGCTCGCGCCGTTTCAGGTGCTCAAGGGCATCGAGGTCGACATTCTCGATGACGGAGCGCTCGACCAGTCGGCGTTCATGCTGAACCGGCTCGACATCGTGGTGGCCAGCGTGCACTCCAAGCTGGCCATGGACAGCGAATCGATGACCCATCGCATGGTGGCCGCCATCGCCAACCCGCGCACCAACATTCTCGGCCACTGCACCGGACGGCTGATCACCGGCCAGCGCGGCACCCGTGGCGAGAGCGCGTTCGACGCCGACGTGGTGTTCGAGGCGTGCCGTGCCTTCGATGTGGCCGTCGAGATCAACAGCCGGCCAGAACGGCAGGACCCGCCGGATCGGTTGCTCGCCCTGGCAGCCGAGACCGGCTGCCTGTTCAGCATCGACACCGATGCGCATGCGCCGGGCCAGCTGGAGTTCCTCGCCTACGGCGCGGACCGGGCCCAGAAAGCGGGGATCGACCCCGACCGGATCATCACCACCTGGCCGGTGGAGCGCCTGCTGGCCTGGGCACGCGGCTGAGCCCATCCGCACGCCGCACTACCGAGTGCTCGCCGTAGTGACGCCAGTTTCGCGAGCGCCGGCTGGTCGGCGGAGCACCCGAGCACGCACGGGTGGGTGAAAACCTGGGCTCCCCGGTGTGCTCGGTTGCCGGATGGGGCAGGATGGACCCGACCCACCCGGGTATGTGCTGCCACGCGATCCGTGGCGAGCGGCCGGGGACGTGCTTGAGAAAGGACCCTGGAGTGGCGATGAGTGAGAACGTCGGCCCGATCCTGAACGGACTTCCCACCAGCCTTCCCGATATCGACTCGGACGAGACCGCCGAGTGGCTGGAATCCCTGGACGGGATCATCGACGAAGGTGGGCGCAACCGCGCCCGATACATCATGCTCAAGCTGCTGGAGCGGTCCCGCGAACGGCACCTGGGCGTGCCCTCGCTGACGGTCACCGACCACATCAACACCATTCCGCCCGAGCGCGAGCCCTGGTACCCCGGCGACGTCGACCTGGAGCGCAAGTTCCGCCGGCTGGTGCGCTGGAACGCCGCGATCATGGTGCACCGGGCGCAGCGTCCGGGCATCGGCGTCGGCGGCCACATCTCGTCCTTCGCGTCGTCGGCGACGCTCTACGAGGTGGGCTTCAACCACTTCTTCCGCGGCAAGGACCATCCCGGCGGCGGCGATCAGATCTTCTACCAGGGCCACGCGTCACCCGGCATGTACTCGCGCGCCTTCCTTGAGGGCCGGCTGGACGAGATCGACCTGGACGGCTTCCGCCAGGAGCACAGCCACGTGGTGGATGGAAAGATCCGTGCGCTCCCGTCGTACCCGCACCCGCGGCAGATGCCGAACTTCTGGGAGTTCCCGACGGTGTCGATGGGACTCGGCCCGCTGAACGCCGTCTACCAGGCGCAGTTCAACAAGTACCTGCACAACCGCGGCATCAAGGACACCTCCCAGCAGAACGTGTGGGCGTTCCTCGGCGACGGCGAGATGGACGAGCCCGAGAGCCGCGGCGCACTGCAGCTGGCGTCCTACGACGAGTTGGACAACCTCACCTTCGTGATCAACTGCAACCTGCAGCGACTGGACGGCCCCGTCCGCGGCAACGGCAAGATCATGCAGGAACTCGAGGGGTTCTTCCGCGGCGCCGGCTGGAACGTGATCAAGGTGGTCTGGGGCAGCGGATGGGACCCGCTGCTGGCGGCCGACCGCGACGGCGCCCTGGTGAACCTGATGAACACCACCCCCGACGGCGACTACCAGACCTTCAAGGCCAACGACGGCGACTACGTCAAGGAGCACTTCTTCGGACGTGATCCACGCGTCGCGGCGATGGTCGAGGGCTGGGATTCCGACAAGGTCTGGATGCTCACCCGTGGCGGCCACGACTACCACAAGGTCTACGCGGCCTATAAGGCGGCCTCGGAGTTCACCGGGGCACCGACAGTGATCCTGGCGCACACCATCAAGGGCTACTTCCTCGGCTCGCACTTCGCCGGCCGCAACGCCACCCACCAGATGAAGAAGCTGGCGCTGGACGACCTCAAGCAGTTCCGCGACAAGTTGGACATGCCGGTCACCGATGCGGTCCTGGAGGAGAACCCCTACCAGCCGCCCTACATCAACCCGGGGCCGGGCGACGACCGGATCCGCTACGCCCTCGAACGGCGCCGCTCCCTCGGCGGCTCGCTGCCGGAGCGGCGCAACGATCCCAAGCCGATCAAGCTGCCGGGCGATGACTCGTACAAGTCTGTGAAGAAGGGCTCGGGCCAGCAGCAGATCGCCACCACCATGGCGTGGGTGCGGCTGCTCAAGGACCTGATGCGCGACAAGGAGTTCGCACCGCACGTCGTACCGATCATTCCGGACGAGGCCCGCACCTTCGGCATGGACTCGTTCTTCCCGACCATCAAGATCTACAGCCCGCACGGCCAGACCTACACCCCGGTCGACAACGAGCTGATGCTGGCCTACCGAGAGGCGAAGACCGGCCAGATCCTGCACCTGGGCATCAACGAGGCCGGCTCCGTGGGCGCCTTTGCGGCGGCCGGCAGCGCCTACGCCACCCACGGCGTCCAGATGGTGCCGATCTACGTCTTCTACTCGATGTTCGGCTTCCAGCGCACGGGCGACAGCATCTGGGCGGCCGCCGACCAGCTGTCCCGGGGCTTCCTGATGGGCGCCACCGCGGGGCGCACCACGCTGGCCGGCGAAGGCACCCAGCACATGGACGGTCACAGCCACGTGCTCGCCTCGACCAACCCGGCGATTCGCGCCTACGATCCGGCGTACTCCTATGAGATCGCCCACATCATGCAGCACGGTCTGCAGACGATGTACGGCGACGACCCGCAGGATGTGATCTTCTACATCACCCTCTACAACGAGCCGATCGTGATGCCGGCCGAGCCGGCCGACGTCGATGTCGAGGGCATCAAGAAGGGAATCTACCTGCTCAAGGAAGGCAGCTTCGAGGGGGTCGGCCAGGACGCGCCGCGGGCGCAGCTGCTGGCGTCGGGTGTCGGCGTCCCGTGGGCACTGGAGGCGCAGGGCCTGCTCAAGGACGACTGGGGCGTGGTCGCCGATGTCTGGAGCGTCACTTCGTGGAACGAGTTGCGCCGCGAGGCGCTGGCCTGCGACGAGCACAACTTCCTGCATCCCGAGAAGGAGCGTCGCGTTCCGTTCGTCACCCAGCGCTTGCAGGACCGTCCCGGCCCGGTGATCGCCACGTCCGACCACATGCGGTTGCAGCAGGACCAGATCGCGCAGTGGGTGCCCGGCTCGTACCACTCGTTGGGCGCGGACGGCTTCGGCTTCTCCGACACTCGTGCGGCGGCACGCCGGTTCTTCCACATCGACGGGCCGTCGATGGTGGTGCAGACGCTGCAGTCGCTGGCGGCCGATGGTGCCGTGGACGCGGAGGTGCCCCGTCGGGCCGCCGACAAGTACCGGCTGCTCGATGTGACCGCCGGGGCCTCCGGTAACGCGGGCGGCGATGCCTGATCGAACCGCGTCGGCCCGCATCCGGGAATCCGGATGCCGGCCTATCCGCTTGTGCCGGGCCGGTAGACGCTTTTCGTCCCGCGCGGGAATCTGGCAGGCTGGTGACCAACACGCAGGTAATTCACGGACGGGGGACGGGACAGGTGGCCACCACTGAAGGGTCGGCGCGGCCGACAGGTGTGGTTGGCCTCGGTTTCGCGCCCGGCATGGCGGTGCAGGAACTGGGCTGGGACGAGGACGTCGACGAGGCGCTCCGCGAAGCGATCATGGACGCCGTCGACGGCGACCTGCTCTACGAGGCGACCGAAGCGGTGGACGTCGTGCTGCTGTGGTGGCGCGAACGCGACGGCGACATCGTCGACGGCCTGGTGGACGCACTGACCGATCTGGCCAACACCGGCTTCTTGTGGCTGCTGACACCCAAGGTCGGCCGCGACGGCTATGTCGACCCGACCGACGTCGCCGAGGGTGCCCTGACCGCCGGCCTGTCGCTGACCAACCCCGCTACGGTGTCGGCCAACTGGCAAGCGCAGAAGCTGGTCCGTCCGAAGGCTGCCCGCCGGTAACTGGCACAATGGTCGCCGGCGTGCGTCCGGGCGCATAGCTCAGTTGGTTAGAGCACCTCCCTTACAAGGAGGTGGTCGGGGGTTCGAGTCCCTCTGCGCCCACCCGGAAAGCCTTCATTCAGCCGTTGGTACGCGTGGCACGAGTGCCCCGAGGCGTGTTCAGTGCTCCGCGTCGCACACAAGTTGGCCTGGGCGTCCAGCCCGCAGCCTCCCGGACGTCAACCAAGCTGAGTCGCCTGGAGGTCGTAGACCCGCAGCGTGATCGGGGCATTGGTCGCCGAAGTGGACAGGTAGCTGTAGAAGCCCACTCCACCCGGGTTCTGCAGGGCCGCGGTCGTGTCCGTGCTGGTCAGCGTCCAGCCAGCCGGCTCGGATGTTCCGGATTCCCAGAACTTGGCCCGCAGCGTGGTGGTGCCCGATCCCTGGGCCTGCAGCCGAAGCTGGAATGCTCTCGCCGGCCGTCGAGCAGCACCCGGTCAAGGCCTGCGTGGCCAGGACGGTCTCGCCGCCGCTCACGGTTCGAACCAGATCCAGGGCGGTGCCGGACGCGGTCGCGCGCACCTTCGACCCGGTAGTCCGACGTCCCGATCCGCCGCACCACCGCGGAGGTGAAGGTTCCTCCGCCCGTCGGTGCCTTGTCGTAGCCGAGTGTGCTGATCAGGTCGACGTTCAGCGCTGACACCCCCTGGAGATAGGCCGACGGGCCGGATCCGGCCGCCATCTGCAACGTGCCGACGCCGCCGGCCACCGCGAAGTTGCTGCTCGCGGTGGTGGTCGTCCAGGCCCCCCGTGTCGGCAGAGCCCCATCCGTTGGCGATCGTCCGGTTGAACGCGTCCGCGGCGACGACGCCCGGATTCACCGGGCTGACCGTCACCTGCCGGGTGGTGCTGCCGCGGGCGCCGTTGTTGTCGGTGACCGTGAGGGTCACCGTACGAGTGCCGGCCGAGCGGTAGGTCTTGACGGGGAGACCCCGCGGGGTCGCCCGGAAAGCGCCGGGATCTTCGAACCGGTTGCACAAGGCTCGGGCGACTCCCTGCCTGACATTTCGCGGACACGAATTCCGCAGTAGGTGCATCCAAACCGGGTGCCGCGGGGGAACTAAGGACGAGCAGCAACACAGCGGCTCACGACCGAAGGGATTCCCCAATGAAGCTTCGACGAACCTTGTCCGGCATCGCCGCCGGATTGGTCGCCGGCCTGCTCGGGACCACATTCGCCGCCGCCCCGGCGAATGCTCAGACCACGGCGCTCGGCGAGCGCAGCCTGGCTGCGGTGCTGACGTCCGACGGCAACCAGTTCGACCGCAACTGGTACGACTACGACATCGTCACCGAGGCCGTGCTGGCCGTGCTGGCGGCCAAACCGAACAGCCCGGTCAAGTTGCTGACCGACGGTTCGGTGCCGCTGACCGCGTTCATTCCCAACGACCGGGCCTTCCAGCTCCTGGTGCGCGATCTGACCGGTCGCTGGATCTGGTCCGAGAAGGGCGTGTTCAGCAAGCTGGTGGACGCCGTCGGTGTGGACGCGATCGAGAATGTGCTGCTCTATCACGTGGTACCTGGGGCCACCATCCTGGCCAAGGACGCGCTGAAGGCCGACGGGGCCACGCTGGCCACTGCTCTGCCCGGGGCCGGAATCACCGTCCAGGTGAAGAGCCGGGTCTTCAAGCTGATCGTGCTCAAGGATCTCGACCGCAACGACGCGAATCCGCTGGTCAACCCGTTCGCCCTGGACATCAACAAGGGCAACAAGCAGGTCGCCCACGGAATCCTGCTCGTCCTTCGGCCGGCCGATCTCTGAGCATCCCCAATACCGGGTCCCCCTGTGCCTCTCCCCCCGGCACGGGGGACCCTCCCTCTATGCTGATCCCGTGCCGAGCGACGACAGCAGGTCCGCCAGTGGCGACCTGCTGGCCGGGTTGCGGCAGGGTGACCATGACGCACTCGCCGCGCTCTACCGGCAGTACGCCGCCGTGGTCTACAGCGTTGCGCTGCGCACCGTCCGCAATCACCACGAGGCCGAGGACATCACCCAACGCGTCTTCATCGGGGCGTGGCGCAGTCGGCACACCGTCGACCCGGCCAGGGGATCAGCCGCCGGTTGGCTGGTCGGCATCACGCGCAACGCCGTGGCCGACCACGTGGAGCAACGCACACGCACCGCTCGCACGCTGCGTGCGGTGTCAGCCGGCCCGACCATGGAGCAGCATGCAACCGCTCTCGACACAGCCGTGACTGACCGGGTGCTGATCGCCCAGGCGCTGGCCGACCTGGGCGAGCCCCGCGCCAGCGTCCTTCGGCTCGCCTTCGCCGACGACCTGACCCACGAGCAGATCGCCGGGCGGCTCGGGTTGCCGTTGGGTACCGTGAAGAGTCACCTGCGGCGTGGACTTCTCCAGTTGCGCGACACCATCAAGGGGGTGGGCCACGATGCATCCCAGTGACGATGTGCTGGCGGGCGTGGCCATCGGCGACGACACCGACGAGGCGGTCGAGGCGCACCTGCGTACCTGTAACCGCTGCGGCGCCACCCTGGACGAGCTCCGCGAACTGATCGCCCGCGTCGCGGACGCAGCCGCCGAACAGTTGCACCAGCCCCCGGACGCGGTGTGGAGCCGGATCGCCGACGAGACCGGCGAAGGCGGCGCGACAGAGCAAGGCTTGCAGAAGGGCCGGCGCGACGAGCCGGACCAGAGCGGCGCATCGGACGCCCCGCTTGAGGCGGCCGGACCGACACTCGAACCGGCGCCACCACGCTTCGGCCGTACCTGGTTGTGGGGAGCAGTGGCCGCAGGCGTGGCCGTGGGGGTGCTGACCGCAACCGTGGTGCCCCAGTTCACCCGACCCCAGGAGGTGGTCGCCAAAGCCAGCCTGAGCACCCTCGACACCGGCCAAACCCAGGGTCGGGCGACGGTGACCGGGCAGGGCACCGCCCTGGACCTGAATCTGCAGGTGCAGCCCCAGACCGCCGGCACCGGTTTTCTGGAGGTCTGGCTGATCAATACGGACCTGAAGCGCATGGTGTCGGTGGGGGTGCTCCCCAACGGCTCGAACGCTCAGGAGTTCCCGATCACGTCCACGCTGCTCGAGCAGGGGTACGTGATCGTCGACATCTCGCGCGAGCCGTTCGACGATCGTCCGCAGCACTCCGGTGACAGCCTGCTTCGGGGCACGCTGTCCTGACCGTCGCGCGCGTTCAGTGCGGCGCGACGCAGAAAACGTTGCCCTGAGGGTCGGTGAGCACGCTCCAAGTGAAGTCGCCCATGCTGTGTTCACCGATCACGGTGGCTCCGGCGGCCTCCAGCGCGGCCACCTCGGCGATTCGATCAGGTGAGCCGAGGTCGAGGTGCCAGCTGTTCTTGCCGGGGGTGACCTCGTCCACCTTCTGAAAGGCCAGCTGGACCGGTGCCGCCCCGCCCTGCACGGTGACGAACCAGCCGTCGTTGGTTGCGGTGATCTCGGCTCCCAGGCGGTCCGCCCACCACTGCGCAAGAGCGATGGGGTCGGTGCTGTCGACGGTGATCGAGAGTACGGAGAGTGCCATGCGCAGGACCCTATCGGCCAGGTTGATCGCGCTCGTTGGACTAAGCTGCACTCTTGTGGCTTCCGCTGACCTGCTTTCCGACCTCGCCGAACTCGACAAGACCCTGACGTCGATCGAGACGGTGCTGGACCCCGCCGCCAAGCGCAAGCAGATCGCCGAACTGCAGGAGGAGGCGTCCGCCCCCGACCTGTGGAACGACCAGGAGAACGCCCAGCTCGTCACGTCCAGGTTGTCCGTGATGCAATCCGAGGTCGATCGCCTGTCGGGCCTCAGGCAGCGCGTGGACGACCTCGCCGTGCTGATCGAACTGGGCCAGGAGGAGTCGGACGAAGCCACCCTCGCCGAGGCCGGACGAGATTTGAGCCGGCTGGCCACGGACATTCAGGGCCTGGAGGTCCGCACCCTGCTCAACGGCGAGTACGACAACCGTGATGCGGTGGTCACCATCCGGTCCGAGGCCGGGGGAGTGGACGCAGCGGACTTCGCCGAGATGCTGCTGCGGATGTACCTGCGCTGGGCGGAGCGGCACGGCTACGCCGCCGACGTCTACGACACCTCCTACGCAGAGGAGGCGGGCATCAAGTCGGCGACCTTCACCGTCAAGGCGGCCTTCGCGTACGGCACCTTGAGTGTCGAGCAGGGCACCCATCGGCTGGTCCGGATCAGCCCGTTCGACAATCAGGGCCGCCGACAGACGTCCTTCGCGGGGGTCGAGGTGCTGCCGGTCACCGAGGAGGCCGACCACATCGACATTCCCGAGGCCGACGTCCGGGTGGACGTGTTCCGCAGCTCCGGTCCCGGCGGGCAGAGCGTCAACACGACCGACTCGGCGGTGCGGCTGACCCATCTGCCCACCGGCATCGTGGTCAGTTGCCAGAACGAGAAGAGCCAGTTGCAGAACAAGGTCGCTGCGATGAAGGTGCTCCAGGCCAGGTTGCTCGAAAAGGCCCGCCGTGACCGCGAGGCCGAGCTCAACGCACTCAAGAGCGACGCCGGCAACTCGTGGGGGTCGCAGATGCGCTCCTACGTCCTGCACCCCTACCAGATGGTCAAGGACCTGCGCACCGACTACGAGGTCGGCAGTCCCGACGCGGTCTTCGACGGCGATCTGGACGGCTTCATCGACGCCGGAATCCGTTGGCGCCGCCAGCAGGGCGAACGCTGAACCGGGTGTGGCGGGTTCGATGCGTGGCGACGGCTCGCCTAGACTCCACCGTGGTCGGCTGAGCTTCTCTCAGGATCCTTCTCCAGTACCGACACCGACCGGAGTTCATACGTGATCACGTTCGAAGACGTCACCAAAATCTACGAGGGCCAGCAGCGTGCCGCGCTGACGGGTGTCGATGTGACCATCGACAAGGGCGAGTTCGTCTTCCTGGTCGGCAGTTCCGGATCGGGCAAGTCGACGTTCCTGCGCCTGGTGTTGCGTGAGTACCGCGCCACCAAGGGCCGGATCTTCGTGGCCGGCAAGGATCTCACCCGGCTGCACAGCTGGAAGGTGCCGGCGTTGCGCCGCCAGATCGGCACCGTGTTCCAGGACTTCCGGCTGCTGCCCGGCAAGACGGTCACCGAGAACGTCGCCTTCGCGCTACAGGTGATCGGCAAGCCCCAGTCGACGATCAAGCGGGTGGTGCCCGAGACGCTCGAACTGGTCGGCCTGGACGGCAAGGGCAACCGGCAGACCGATGAGCTGTCCGGCGGCGAACAGCAGCGGGTGGCGATCGCCCGGGCGTTCGTGAACCGTCCGGCGATCCTGCTGGCCGACGAGCCGACGGGCAACCTGGACCCGACCACCAGCATCGGCATCATGCGGCTGCTCGACCAGATCAACCGCACCGGCACCACGGTGGTGATGGCCACCCACGACTCGACCATCGTCGACCAGATGCGCAAGCGGGTGATCGAGCTGGTCGACGGCGAGATGGTCCGCGACCAGAGCAAGGGCGTCTACGGCTACCAGTGAGCACCCTTCGATCGACACGTTTTCATCCCTCCCGACCCGCCGAAGGAGCCCGCAATGCGGCACACCCTGCGTGAGGCCTGGTCCGGCCTGCGTCGAAACCTCAGCATGACCCTGGCGGTGATCGTCACCATGTGGGTGTCGCTCACCCTGTTCGGTGCCGGCCTGCTCGGCGCGCAGCAGGTCGAACTGCTCAAGGGACGCTGGTACGACAAGATCGAGATCAGCGTGTTCCTGTGCGTCCAGGATTCCAAGGCGGGCAACTGCGACCCCGGCCAGGACGCCACGGACGCCCAGCGCGAAGCCGTCCGGCAGGCCCTTGAACAGAACTCCGAAGTGCAGACCGTCTACTACGAGAGCAAGGCGGAGACGTTCGAGGACTTCAAGCGGGTCTACAAGGACTCCCCGGTGCTGGCCGACATGACCGTGGACATGATGCAGGACTCGTTCCGGGTCAAGCTGAAGAATCCTGAGCAGTACGAGGGGGTCGTCTCGGCGGTGGCCGGGCTGCCCGGGGTGCAGGCGGTGTCCGACCTGCGCCAGTACCTGGACCCCCTGTTCGAGTGGCTGAACGTGGCCAAGTGGATGACCATCGGCCTGAGTCTGCTGTTGCTGCTCGCCGCGGCGCTGCAGATCGCCACGACCATCCGGATGGCCGCCTTCTCGCGCCGTCGAGAGTTGGGAATCATGCGTCTGGTGGGCGCCTCGAACTGGTACATCATGCTGCCTTTCCTGCTCGAATCTCTCGTGGCGGCACTCAGTGGCGCCCTGTTGGCCTGCCTTTCGCTGGCCGCACTACAAAAGTTCCTGATCGTCGACAAGGCTCAACCCTCACTCAAGAGTGTTGAGTGGATTGGCTGGTCACAGGTCGGCTTGGCCATGCTCGGGGTCATCGCCGTGGGTCTCGTTCTTTCGATCGTTCCCACGTTGATAGCCACTCGCAAGTATTTGAGGGTGTAAGCCCTCAGCCGAACCGATTGGGGCCACATCGTGCACCAGGTGACTTCCCCCACCTGCACCACCACGAATCGTCCGCACCGGGCCCATCCCTGGCTGCTGCGTCCGCTGATCGCCGCCCTGGCGATCGGGCTGTCCGTCACCCTGGTCGCGCCCGCCGGCGCCGACGACCTCAACGACAAGCGCGATCACGTCCGCAAGGCGATCGTGGCGTCCAAGCACGACGTGGCGGAGTCGAAGGCCGAGATGTCGGCCGCGGTCGCGCGCCTGTCGAAGGCTCAGGAGGCCCTTGCGAAGGCCCAGCGCACCCTGACCGCAGCCACGGTGGCGGTTGACGACGCCAAGGCCGTCGAGGCTGCCATCGGCGTGCGCCTCGATCGGGCCCGAAGGAAGCTGGCGCAGGCCAAGCGGGCGGTCGCCGAGGCGAAGGCCGCGGTCGATGCCCAACTGGCCCTGATGGGCCAGGCGGCGCGCGAGGCGTACCAGAAGCAGACCGACCTGGTCGGGCTCAGCGTGGTGTTCGAGTCGGCCGACACCGGTGACCTGTCCCAGCGGTTGCAGTGGTCGACCACCATCTTCGACGCCACCAGCGCCCAGATGGCCAGGTTGCGGGCACTGAAGACCTCCCTGGTCGCGGCCCAGCAGGCCCAGGCCGAGATCGAGCGGCAGATCGCGGCTGACAAGGCCGAGGCCGCCGCCAACGTCGAACGGCTGAAGGTGCTGCAGGGCAGGGCCGCGACGGCGAAGGCGACCGTGGCGGCCATGGTCACCCGGACGTCCGCCGCCAAGAAGGACGCCGCCGGCGACCTGAAGGCCGAGCAGGAGGAGTACGACGGCCTACAGGCGCAGGAGGCGACGATCTCTGCCGAGATCAAGCGCCGGGCCGAGATCGCCCGCAAGAAGCGGTTGGCCGATGAGGCCAGGCGACGGGCCGCCGCGAAGAAGGCGCACAAGGTCTACGTGCCGCGCCACGAATCGACCAAGGGCTTTATTCGCCCGGTCGCCGCGTCGCCGGGATCGCCGTTCGGGCTGCGTTTCCACCCGATCCTGCACGTCTGGCGGATGCATCGCGGGCAGGATTTCGGTGCGGCCTGCGGGCTGCCGATCTATGCCGCCGCGGACGGACGGGTGGCCAGCGCCGCCTGGCAGGGTGGCTTCGGCAACTATGTGGTGATCGATCACGGCTTCGTCCGGGGCAGGTACGTCTCCACCGGCTACGCGCACCAGCGCAGGATGGTGGTTCACCGCGGGCAGCGGGTGCGGCAGGGCCAGTTGATCGGCTATGTCGGAACCACCGGCTTGTCGACCGGCTGCCACCTGCACCTGCAGGTCTACGTCAACGGCGGCGTGGTCAACCCGATGAACTGGGTGCCCTGATCGCTCGCGTCTCAGGGTCGTCCCGACCGCTTGGGCGACGCACTCTGCGTCGTTGATAGTCTGACGCTCGCCGGGAATGACCCGGCGCCGGGCCGGGCGCGGTCGGGCAACCCTCCAGGAGTCGGACGATGCCACGTGAGAAGGGGCGGATCATGGTCGCCCAGAATCGCCGTGCGCGTCACGACTACCACCTGGGCGACCACTTCGAAGCGGGCCTGGTGCTCACCGGAACCGAGGTCAAATCGTTGCGCCTCGGCAAGGCGTCGCTGGCCGATGCCTTCGCCACCGTGGACGACGGTGAGGTCTGGCTGCGCAACGCCCACATCTCCGAGTACGCCTTCGGCACCTGGACCAACCACGCCGCGCGACGCAACCGCAAGCTGCTGCTCCATCGCCGCGAGATCGAGAAGCTCGAGCGGGCCACGGTCGCGTCCGGACGCACCATCGTGCCGCTCGCGATCTACTTCTCCGACGGCTACGCCAAGGTCGAACTGGCCGTCGGCACCGGTAAGAAGGAGTGGGACAAGCGGCACAGCATCGCCGAGCGCGAAGCCGGTCGTGACGCCGAACGAGCACTGGCGGAGCGGAACCGGGGCGAATGATACGTGGCCGACCCTGGCAGGTGTTGGGGTGGGTCGCACTCACCCTTGCGCTTCTCGGTGGCTTCGCTGCGCCTGCCGGGGCGGCCACCGATGACCAGATCGACAATCTCGCGGTCACCTACACGGTGCAGGACGACGGGTCGCTCCGCGTCGATGAGCTGATCACCCTGCGCTTCGGCGCGACCTCGGGGCGGCACGGGCTGGAACGCTGGCTGATCACCCGCGAGCCCTACGACGAAACCCACGACATCGTCTACGAGATCACCGACCCGGTGGTGACCAGCCCCACGCTGGTCTCGACGCCCGTGGCGGTGCAGCGCGACCAGGGCGACGGTCGCGTCCAGTCGATGCGGATCAGGGTGGGCGACGCCAATCGCACCATCTACGAACCCACGGCGACCTACGCGCTCAGCTACACCGTCCGTGGCGCGCTGCGCAGTTTCACCGGCTATGACGAGCTCTACTGGGATGTGACCGGCACCCAGTTCCCCCGGGTGCTGGCCGCGTCCGTGCGGGTGCAGGTGCCCGGGGGCGTGGACGAGGTGTTCTGCTCCGCCGGCCGGGCCGGCGCCGGTGCGCCCTGCGAGTCCAGCCGGGTGCGCAACGGGGTCGGCATCTATGCAGCGGCCGACATCGCGGCCGGTGATCCGCTCACCATCGCGGCGAAACTCAAGCCGGGACGTGTGACCGACAATCACCCGATCCTGGTGGACAGCGCCGACCTGATCAAGCGGCGCACCGAGCTGACGGTACTGGCGGCGAGCGGCGCGGCGGCCCTGTTGGTGCCGCTGCTGGGCTGGTGGTACCACCGGCGCAACGGTTCCGACCGCCGATTCGCCGGATTGCCGCCCGGCGTCCTCCCCGGTCCGGACGAGAATGTGCCCGAGGTCCGTGACCCGGGTGTCGAGGTGCCGGTCGCGTTCGCACCGCCGGCCCTGCCGCTGGCCGAGGCGGGCCTGCTGCTGGACGGCCGGGCCGAGGTGCGGCAGACCACCGCCACGCTGATCGGCCTAGCCGTCGACGGCGCGATCCGGCTGCGCGGCGGCAAGGACTCCGAGGCGCGGCTGATCGATGCCCGTCGAGCCCGCGACAAGCCGTCCGCGGTGCTGCTGAACGAGCTGTTCGACGGTGGCGGAACGGTCGCCGAGCTCAACGCCGGGGCGCTCGCCGAAGGTCATGACCGGGTCATCGCCACCGCGTATCAGCGGTCCCAGCAGGACGGGTGGTTCGTTCGGCAGGCAAGCCGGCGTTCGGGGGGAAGCATCGTGATCGCGACCCTGGCGATCGGTTACGTCGCCTTCATCGTGTTCGGCACGATCGCCCTGTACCTCACCCCGCTGCTGGTCTCGGTGCTCGTCACCCTGCTCGTGGTGAACCGCAGCATGCGGCGCGGCCGGCGCAGCGCCACCGGGCGCGCGTACACCGACCAGGTCGCGGGATTTCGCAACTACCTGGCCACTGCTGAGGCGGACCAGTTGCGGTTCGAAGAGGGGGAGGACATCTTCTCCCGCTACCTGCCCTGGGCCGTACTGTTCGACCTCACCGGACGCTGGACCGGGGTCTGCCGGCAACTGGTCGCCCAGGGCCGGCTGTCGGACGCCGCGCCGTCGTGGTACTACGGACCCTCGTGGAACCTGGACGGCTTCGACGGCCAGGTCGCGTCGCTGAACTCGAACGTGTCGACGGCGGCCGGTGTGCCCGACTTCTCGGGCGGCACGGGGTTCGGCGGCGGATCCGCTTTCGGCGGCGGCAACGGGGTCTCCGGCGGCGGCGGTGGCGGTGGGGGAGCGGGTTCCTGGTAGTCGCAGCTGGTTTGGCCGGCCTCGCGGCGTCCTCGACCGGTCGTCCTCGTGTTACCGCGATGCAACAGTTTTAGTATGTGAGACCAATATTTTGCTTTTCGGTGGTCGACCTGTCTACTCTGGAGACAACTCCAGGCGAGGAACGATTCCCGAACTCCCCGGAGCCGGCTTCACCGGCCGGTGAACAAAGCCCCTGCGGCACGACCGCGGAAGTGGCAGTCCAAGAACCCGAAGATGCGCTCCCAAGGGAGAGTTATGTCCACACCCATCATTACCAACGACTTTGCGCCGGTCGACGGTCTCGTACCCGAGGCCCGACGGGCGAGAACCAAGAACCCGTACACCCCTGTGATGATCGCGGTCTCGATCGCGGCCACCATCGGCATCCTGGCCTACGCGTGGTTCCTACTGAACCCGAACAACCGGGGCGACCTGTTGCCCTGGGCCATGGTCATGGTCGCCGAGACGATCCTGATCTTCCATGCGCTGATGGCGATGTGGGCGATCCTGGCCGGTCAGAAGGACCCCCGCACCTTCGCGTTCCACGACGCCCAGCGGACGCTCTACGACCCCGAGGTCAACGAGCAACTCGGAGTCACCTACGACCCCACCCAGTGGCCGCTGCACCTGGATGGCGAGCTGGTCACCGCCGACATCCTGATCACGGTCTACGGTGAGCCGATCGACGTGATCCGCCGTACCGCGGAGGCCGCCAAGGCCGTCCGGGGTGCACACAACACCTACATCCTGGACGACGGCAAATCCGACGCCGTGCGCGACATGGCCGCCGGCCTGCACATCGGCTACATCCGCCGGCTGACCAACCACGGCGCCAAGGCGGGCAACGTCAACAACGCGCTGACGGTCGCCAAGGGCGACTACTTCGTGATCCTGGACGCGGACTTCGTGCCGCTGCCGGAGTTCCTCGAAGAGACCCTGCCCTTCATGACCGACTCGAACGTTGCGTTCGTGCAGACGCCGCAGACCTACGGCAACATGCACAACATCATCTCCCGCGGTGCGGGCTACATGCAGTCGATGTTCTACAAGTTCATCCAGCCGGGCCGCACCGAGTTCAACGCGGCCTTCTGCGTGGGAACCAACGTGCTCTTCCGTCGCACCGCGGTGCTCGACATCGGCGGCATGTACACCCAATCGAAGTCCGAGGACGTCTGGACGTCCCTGATGCTGCATGAGCGTGGCTGGAAGTCGATCTTCATCTCCAAGACGCTGGCCGTGGGCGACGCCACCGAGACCATCGAGGCCTACACCAAGCAGCAGCTGCGCTGGGCGACCGGTGGCTTCGAGATCCTGTTCACCCACAACCCGTTCAACCCCAAGCGCAAGCTCACGTTGGACCAGCGGTTCATGTACTTCGTCACCGCAACCTTCTACTTCACCGGTATCGCGCCCGGCATCCTGCTGTTCGTCCCCGCTCTGGAGGTCTTCTTCGACCTGCACCCGGTGAACCTGCAGGTGGACGTCTGGACCTGGTTCTTGTTCTACGCCGGCTTCTACGTGCTGCAGATCCTGCTGGCCGCGCTCACCCTGGGCACGTTCCGCTGGGAAGTGCTGCTGCTGGCCGCGAACTCGTTCCCGATCTACTTCCGGGCACTGCGCAACGCCTTCGTCGGCGTGGACACCAAGTGGCACGTCACCGGCACCACCAAGAAGTCGTCCGCCTTCAACTTCATCATTCCGCAGGTGCTCACCTTCGTCTTCCTGCTGGGTACGTCGATCGTTTCGATCTGGCGCGACCTGCTGCAGGGACAGATGAACGTCGCAACCTTCTGGAGTGTGGTGAACACCTTCATCCTGGCCGCCTTCATCGTGGTCGGTTTCCGTGAGGCCCGCGATCCGCAGGGTGTCGCCGATCCCACCGACGTCGACCTGGCCAGTGCCGTGACCGACCTGGACGTGCCGATCGCGCTCAACCGCGACGACATCACCAAGGCTCGCGCAACGGTCGAAAAGCTGGCTGCGGCCGAGCTCTCCGAGATCCCGGACGACCCGTCGGACCTCGTCGCCGAATCCACTCCTCGCGGCGCCGCCGAACCGGCCGACGCGATCAACTGACCGACCGACCCTGAATCACGGGCACAGTCCCGGTGGATTCTTCACCACGGAATCTCGGGGACAGTCCCCGGTGATTCACCCCACCCCAAATCCGAATCACGGGGACAGTCCCCAGCTGATTCATCACACCATCAAAGAAAGTTCTGAGGCACAGCAATCATGACCTGGATCAATCGACTCAAGCTATGGGGCGGCATCCTGGGCATCGCCGCGCTCGTTTTCGGGCTCACCGTGCTGTTCAACCAGCGCCAGTCCCAGGTGGCCAGCATCAGCGCCGCCGTGGACGCACCTGCGTCCGTCGTCGGCTCGTCCTACGGTGGCGTCGTCACCGACGTCTACGTCAAGGCGGGTGACAATGTCACCGCCGGCCAGAAGCTGTTCACGCTGTCCAGCCTTCAGCTTCAGCAGGACGTCGGCAACGGCCTGAAGCCGGGCTCCACCGAGGCGTACAAACTCGACAACAAGAACGGCACCATCACCTACAAGGCAGTCTCGAACGGCTACGTGGCGTCCATCGAAGCCGCGCCGGGCTCGTACCTGGCCAGCGGTTCCTCGATGGCCGTGGTGGTCGCCGACGGTGAGCGCACCGTGACCGCCCAGTTCAAGCTGGATCCGACCGACTACGGCCGGGTCGAGCAGGGCGCCGCCGCACGCGTCGTGCTGCCGAACAACCAGACGGTGAACGGAACCGTCGCCGGCGTCCAGGTCAAGACCGACGACAAGGGCAATGCGATCACCTACGTGACCATCGAAAGCGACGCACTGACGGACCCGGCTCTGGTGACCCTGACCAGGCTGGACACCCCGGTGACGGCGATCATGGATCTGCGTGACGACGGCTGGCTCGCCGGCCCGTCCGAGTCGATGCTCGCCTTCTTCACCAAGATCGGATTGAGGTGAGCCTCTTGGCTACCACCAGAAGAACGTTTCTAGGAGTGCTGGCCGGCGGACTGGTCGCGTCCGTCGTCGCCTGTTCGTCGCCGGCGTCCCCGCAGCCCACGTCCGCGGCGCCGTCGCAGCCGGCAGCCAGCGGCGCGTCCACCACCGTGTTCGGCCAGGACGCGGTCGCGCCCCTGGTCGGTGCGATCGTGAACAAGGCGGGCAAGGACCTGAAGACCGAGCGGCTCGCCGACGGCCTGGTGCCGCCCACCAACAAGTGGTTCTCGGGCCTGGTCTTCGGTGACACCGCCCAGCCGGTGTTCCCGCTGCCGCTGACCTTCGGGGTGGACGGCAAGGGCTTCTCGTTCGGGTTGCCCACGGTGACCACCACCGAGAAGAACATCATGGGCGGCTACGCACCGATCATCCAGATCGGCACTGGTGCGAACACCACCTGGCAGGTGACCGGCTACGACGAGTTGTCGGTCACCCTGACCGGCACCTCCGGCGGCAAGCCCGTCGGCACGGTGTTGATCGCGGAGGGCTCGCCCTTCGTCACCTTCACCGCCGCCGAGGACACCGCGTTGACCACCAACCTGCCGTTCGCGGCAGCGGGGGACGCCTACTCGGTGCAGGGTGGCGCGTCCAGCTACGGCCTGGTCACCAAGGCCAAGGTGTCCGGAGGTACGGTCACCGTGGCCAAGGGCCAGACCGCAACCTGGTTCGCCGTCCCCGACGGCGGCAGCCTGGAGGCGATGGTTCCACTGGCGGCCGACCCGGTGAAGTCGACCGCGGCGGAGTACCAGGTGGGCGACAAGGTCACCACCACGTTGACCTACACCACCGCCGGCGGCGGCAGCACCGCGTTCGCGGCGATGCCGCACCAGCAGGGCACGCTCACTGGTGCGGGGGAGCCGATGGGCACCTACGCCAGCGCGTACGGCACCCTGAAGCTGTACGGCGGCAACAAGCTCACCTGGACCGATGAGCTGCTGGCGGCACGGACCGGCCTGGACCTGTCCAAGCTGACCGACGCCGAGAAGGCCGAGGTGGCGACCGCGGTCAAGTCCGATGTGGCGGAGGCGGAGGCCTACCCGGCCGACACCTACTTCGGCGGCAAGGCGCTCTACCGCGACGCGCAGTTGATGCAGATCGCCCGCCAGGTGGGCGCCGACGACGTGGCCGACAAGCTCAAGCAGCAGGTCACCGACGAACTGGTGAAGTGGACCGACCCCAAGGGTTGCGAGACCCGGGACGCCTTCTGCTTCTTCTACGACACCACCAACAAGGGCATCGTCGGCCAGACCCCGTCGTTCGGCTCGGACGAGTTCAACGACCACCACTTCCACTACGGCTACTTCCTGTACGCCGCCGGGGTGCTGGCCGCGGACGACCCCGAGTTGGCCAAGAAGCTGGCGCCGGTGATGGACCTGGTGGCGGCCGACATCGCCACCTCACCCACCAACGAGTACTTCGTGTCGCGGCGCAACTTCGACAGCTACGCGTCCCACTCGTGGGCCTCCGGTACGGTTCCGTTCGCCGACGGCAACAACCAGGAGTCGGCGTCCGAGGCGGTCACCGCCTACGCGGGGCTGACCCTGTGGGCGAAGGCGTCCGGCAACAAGGACCTGGAGGTCGAAGCCAGCTGGATGCACGCCCTGGAAGGGGCGTCCGCCCAGGCGTACTGGACGAACTTCAACCTCGCCGACCCGGTGTACCAGGGCTTCACCCACAAGGTGATGCCGCTGAACTGGGGTGGCAAGCGGGACTACGCCACCTGGTTCTCGGCCGAACCCGCAGCCGCGCTGGCGATCCTGCTGATTCCGGTCAGCCCGAGCTCCGACCAGTTGAAGGGGGACGCGGCCCGGATCTCCGAGAACGTCACGGAGGGCATCGGGTCGAAGGGGTTCGACCAGCAGTACGGGGACTACATCCTGATGTACTCCGCCCTGGCGGGGGAGGATGCCCGGGTCAAGGCCCTGGACACCCTGCGAAAGTTCGACAAGTCGAAGATCGACGACGGCAACACCTACAGCTACACGCTGGCCTGGTTGTTGAGCCTGAAGTCCTGACGCTACGCAACAACGCCCGGCGGTGATCCGCCGGGCGTTGTCGCGGTTCGGAGCCCGGCGGGCCGGCTGGTTGCTCGGTGGACGTCCGGCAGCGTCGAAGCGAGCCCGGCACCGGCTACCCGGACGGGTCAGGAAGTCCCCGTCACCCTGAAACACGGAGGGCGTCGAGTAAGGCCCCGTCGCCCGTCACCTGGACGTCTTTCCCGCGCCCGGCCAGCGCCAGATAGAGAGCCCTCGCCGAACCGACGATCGTGCCGTCCGGTTGACCCTCGGCGCGGGCGACCACCGTCCAATCGGAGCCGGTGGCGCGCAGCTCAGCGGAGACCGGCTGCTGCTCGAGCATCCACTCGATGCCGTCACGGGCCAGTTCGGGCGAGAACCACACCTCGTCGGCGGTGGGAGTCCGCCCGAGCCGGGCAGCCATTGCGTCCACCGCGTGCAGGGTGCCGGCGTGGCAGAGCCGGCGGGCGGCACGTTGCCGATCCGCCGGGGCCTCGCCGGTGTGGAACCAGGCCTGACGGTCCTCGGCGGCTGCCGCCAGCGCGTTGAGCAGATCCACCATGGCGTCATCCAGCCACTGCAGCAGGTCCGGTGCGGCCGCCGCCTCGGTCAGCACAGCCTGTTTCGTCGGAGACGTGTCGCCGCGCAGCGCAGCCGTCGAGGCCAGATAGTCCCAGCCGAGGTCGACGACCAGGTCACGCATGGTCCAGCCCGGACGGGTGGGCACGGCGACCCCGAGGTCGGCACTCGCGGCGTTGTTGCGTACGACCGCCGTGGCGTTTCCGATCGCCTCGCCGAGGCCGGCGAAGTCGAGGCTTTGGGGCATGGGCTCCACCGTAATGGGTCCCCACCCCTAGGGGCGGATGGGGGAGGGAACCGGGCATTGCCCGATACCGGGCACCCGCGGCGACGACGATGATTGGGTTCATGACCAACAGTGACTTCTTCGCACCCATCGACAGCGTGTCCGCCGCCGACCGCCGGGGCGCCGAGCAGCGGCTTCGCGAGGCGCACAGCATCGGCCGCATCGACGATGCCGAGTTCGACGCCCGGATCGCCAGGGTGATCGCCGCCGAGCGACTGGACGAACTGGCTGCCGCGGTGGACGGGCCGATGCCCCACACCCAGCCCAGCGCCGGCTCGTCCTACGCCGGTTACTCCGAGCCCTCCTACGGCCAGGCCTACTCCGAACCGTCCTACGGCCAGGCGTACGCCGAGCCGGCCGCCCCAAGGGCGCACCGCGGCCACACCTTCGCGGGCACCGTCCAGCAGGCCCGGCACGGCATCTCCGACCGGGGCACCGGCATGGCGCTGCTGGCCCACCTGTCGCCGTTCCTCACCTGGCTGATCGGGCCGGCCGTGATCTGGGCCCTCAGCGCCAAGGGTTCGTACACCCGTCGGGAGGCCGCGAAGGCGTTCAACTGGCAGCTGCTGGCCTTCGTCATCGGCATGGTGGTGTCGGCGCTGGGCTGGATCATTCCCGGCGATGGCAATCCGGTCGCCGGCGTCTGGACCGCGATCTGGGTCGTCATGA
Organism: uncultured Actinomycetota bacterium; assembly: GCA_963697765.1. Lineage (GTDB taxonomy): Bacteria > Actinomycetota > Actinomycetes > Propionibacteriales > Propionibacteriaceae > Micropruina. The sequence goes on along the minus strand of CAVOPC010000001.1, from coordinate 597,872 downwards.
CCGTGATCGGCGCCGTGATGGCGTCAAAGGGTGCCGAGTGGAGCAACCCGATCCGGCGCCTCGTCCCGCTGGAAGTTTTGTCCGAGCGCGGACGTTGATAGACTGCGGTGCTCACCAGTGATGGTGAGTGACAACTCAACAGGGGGTGACTGGTTTCGACTCGGGACGGTAGTCCCAGGAGAAGCGGGCCGAGGATGAGGCACATCTCGTAAACGATTCCTCACAACCAATAACTGCCGATAACTCTCGCGCAGACTTCGCTCTCGCTGCCTGAGCAGTGAACGAAGGGTCAGTCCGGACGTAGCCTTCCGTCCGATCACTGGCCTCGTATAGAAGGCTTGCTGAGCCGCCTGGGTTCCAGGGGCGGCTCGGGACTTTTCTGGAACTGGGCTCGGCTACCACGTGTTGACGCGAGGGTAGGAGCCGAGAAAACCGACTAGTCAACTGCGCCCGGAGAAGTCCTGGTTCACCTTCAGAGGACGGGGGTTCGACTCCCCCCACCTCCACCCTGTAGGGCCTGCGAACGGGCCACCTCCGATCCGGGGGTGGCCCGTTTCGCGTTCCTGGCTGCGTCTGGCCGACCAGCCTTGTGGGTGCTCCCGCGCGCCGCGCCACAATGGCATCCTTGATCTTCATGAGGGGGCGATCGGCATGACCGAACAGCCGACTCCCGGTGTGCTGCTGGTGGCCAGTACCGAACTCAGCGACGGGGTGTTCGACCAGACCGTGGTGCTGATCCTGGACGCCGACGACTCCGGTTCGCTGGGCGTGGTGCTGAACCGTGAGGCGACCATCGACCTGCGCACTGCGCTGCCGGCCTGGGCGCCGCTGGTCAGCGATCCCCAGGTGCTGTTCGAGGGCGGCCCGGTTTCGCAGGAGGGTGCCATCTGCCTGGCGTCGCCGCGCCGTCCCGAGGAGGAGCCGCCGGGCTGGCGCTCACTGTTCGACGCCGTCGGCCTGCTGCACCTCGACACCCCCGTCGAGATCGCCGAGGGCGCCTACCGCGACCTGCGCATCTTCGCCGGGTACGCGGCGTGGGCACCCGGCCAGCTCGAGAACGAACTCGACCAGGCCTGGTGGCACGTGGTGCGGGCCACCTACGCCGACGTCTATGACCCCGATCCCGACACCCTGTGGCGCCGTGTGCTGCGCCGCCAGGGTGGCGCGTTGGCGCTCCTGGCCAGTTGGACCGCGACCCCCGAACGCAACTAGGTGTGCCGCACGACACGTGGCCGCCGGGTCCTGGCCGGTGACCTTTCGCCCGGCCGGTAGACTTCGAGCCAGGTGACGGGCTTCGGCGAGTGAGGTGGCGGTGTCGGAGAACTTCCAGCGGATGCAACGCATTCTCGTGGTCGACGACGACGCGGCTCTGTCCGAGATGCTGCAGCTGGTTCTGAAGGCGGACGGGTTCGACGCGTCCTGGTGCAGCTCCGGCGACGCCGCGGTCGAGGCCTTCCAGCGGCATCATCCCGACCTGGTGCTACTCGACCTGATGCTGCCCGGTCGTGACGGGGTGGACGTCTGTCGCGACATCCGGGCGGTGTCCGGGGTGCCGATCGTGATGCTGACGGCCAAGTCCGACACCCGTGACGTGGTGGAGGGCCTCGAGGCCGGGGCCGACGACTACGTGGCGAAACCGTTCAAGGTGAAGGAACTGCTGGCCAGGATCCGCACCCGGCTGCGCCGACATGTGCCCACCGAGGACTCCGGGGTGCTGACCATCGGTGACCTCTCGATCAACGTGCCGGAACACACCGTCCGACGCGGCCAGGAGCTGATCACGCTCACCCCGCTCGAGTTCGACCTGCTGCTCGCACTGGCCAAGCGTCCGCGGCATGCGTTCAGCCGCGAGGTGCTGCTCGAAGAGGTGTGGGGCTACCGGCACGCGTCCGACACCCGGCTGGTCAACGTGCATGTGCAGCGGCTGCGTAGCAAGATCGAACACGACCCCGAGCATCCCGAGATCATCGTCACCGTCCGCGGCGTCGGTTACCGGGCCGGCGACGCCCGAGAGGGCTCATGACCGACGAGGTCGACCAGAGTCCGCCTCGACGCTCGTTGTGGTCGCGCTCCCTACCGTTCCGCGTGGTGATCACCAGCGTGGTGGCCTCGCTGACGGTGTTGGCCGCCACCGGCTGGTTCCTGATGGACCAGTCCTCGCGCGGCGTCCTGGACGGTAAGAAGCAGTCCAGCCTCGCCGAGGCGTCCGTGGTGTTGGACGGCATGCAGCGCGACCTGCGCACGCTGAACCTACGCACTTCATCCATCAACGAAGGGCTCACCCAACTGGCCAGGGACGCCGCCTACCGCGGCTCGGTCGGCAACCAGTACTACGTGGTCGTCGCCGGGCCGGTGTCCGACATCGGGTCGGCGGGGCTGAACTACAGCAGCGTCCCGGAGTCGTTGCGGCGGGCCGTGCTGGCCGCGGACGGGGTCTACTCCACGCCCACCGAGATCACCTTCTCCGACGCCCGGCCGGCGGTCCCCGGACTCGCCATCGGCTCGGCCCTGACGGGACCGGGCGGCGGCGTCCGCTACCCGACCTACTTCCTGTTCACCAACCAGGCCGAGGCCGAGACCCTGGCGGTGGTGCAGCGGGCCACCCTGGTGGCCGGTCTGATCGTGCTGGTCGGCGTGGTCGCGACCGTGTACCTGATCGCGGTGCAGGTGCTGCGGCCGATCCGCGCCGCCCGGCTGGCGGCCGAACGACTGGCGGCCGGGCATCTGGACGACCGGATGGACGTGGTCGGCACCGAAGACCTGGCCAGCCTGGCCCGGTCGATGAACCGGATGGCCGCCGAACTCGATCGCAAGATCACCGAGTTGGAGGACCTGTCCTCGGTGCAGCAGCAGTTCGTCTCGGACGTCTCCCACGAGTTGCGCACGCCGCTGACCACCGTGCGGATGGCGGCCGACGTGCTGTACGACCAGCGGCAGGACTTCGACCCGCTGGCCGCCCGCAGCAGCGAACTGCTGTCCGCCGAACTCGACCACTTCGAGGAACTGCTCACCGACCTGCTCGAGATCAGCCGGTTCGACGCCGGCGCCGCCGAGCTGAGCCTGGACGACGTCGACCTGAGCAGGATCGCCGCCGAGGAGCTTGAGGCCCAGGCCCGGCTCGCGGCCAGTCACGGCACACCCCTGGTGCTGGACGCCCCTATGCCCTGCGTGGCCGAGGTGGACCCCCGGCGGATCCGCCGGGTGCTGCGCAACCTGATCACCAATGCGATCGAGCACGGCGAGGGCCACGAGATCACCGTCCATGTGCGGGCTGACGAGGGTGCGGTGGCGGTGGCCGTCCGCGACCACGGGGTGGGGTTCAGCGCCGCCCAGGCCCACCAGGTGTTCAACCGGTTCTGGCGGGCCGACCCGGCCCGGCGACGCTCTGTCGGCGGCACCGGGCTGGGGCTGTCCATCGCCATGGAGGACGCCCGGCTGCACGGTGGCTGGCTGAACGCCTGGGGCCGTCCCGGGCAGGGCGCGCAGTTCCGGCTGACGGTGCCGCGGTGGGCCGGCGAGCAGGTCTTCTCCTCGCCGTGGCCGGTGGTTCCCGACGACGTGAAGGTGATCGCATGAGACGGTTCGCCATGCTGATCGTCGGTCTGGCCCTGATCCTGACCGGGTGTGTCGGCGTGCCCGTCTCCGGACCGGTGGAACGCCACTCGGCCGCCCCCCAACAGGCCAATCCCGGCGTCGAGATCGCACCCGTCCCGCCGGCGCAGGGCGCCTTGCCCGGGTTCATCGTCGAGGGCTTCCTGCATGCGATGGCGACCTACCAGGCCGGCTATTCGGTGGCCCGGCAGTTCTTGACCACCGAAGCCAGCGACACCTGGCAGCCCGAGACGGGAGTGGAGATCTACGCCGCAGGCTTCCCCCCGCAGGCGAGTGCGACCGGCGTGGTGCTCGCCGCGCCGCTGGTCGGCACTCTGAATGCTCAGGGCGTGTACAGCACGATGGGGGCGGGCACCCAGAACGTGCACGACTTCGGGCTGGTGCGCGACGAGGACGGCCAGTGGCGGATCTCGCGACCGCCGCGCGGCCTGCTGATCTCGCAATCGTTGTTCAGCAGCACCTGGGTCCGTGCGGACGTGTGCTTCTGGGACGCCACCGGCAACTGGCTGGTGCCCGACCCCCGGTTCGTTCCCAAGGGCTCCGCCGGCCTGCTGGCCACCGCGCGTGCGGTGCTGAGCGGCCCGTCGGCGATCGCGCATGAGGCGTACCGGGCGCCGCTGGGGGCGAAGCTGGAAGTGTCAGCGGTCAGCCTGGGCGCGAACGGGGCCGCGAACGTCGAGCTGACCGGCGACGTCGATCACCTGAGCGCGGACGCGCGGCGCAAGCTGGCCGGCGAACTGGTCTGGTCCCTGACCACCCTCGAAGGGGTCACGGGCCTGCGGGTGCGGGGCAACGGCACGTTGTGGGAGCTGGGCGGCAACGGGGGCATCGTCACCACGTCGGACTTCGGCCAGGGCGCCCCCGAGCCGGCGAACACCTCCGATCAGGTCTACCTGGTGCGCGACGGCGCTATCCAGCGAGCGCCCTGGGACACCCCGAGCGCCGAGCCGCAGGCCGTCGGGCCTGCGGTCAGCCGGGTCGGTTCCCTCGCGGCGCGCCTCGACGGCCAGGTGGTGGCCGCGATCACCGACGGCGGCTCCAAACTGCGCAGCGTGACGGTGCGGGACGGCACCGCCCGCGTGGAGCTCGCCAGCAAGGGCATGACCCTGGTGCGCTGGACGCGCCAGGGCGAAATGATGGTGGCACTGGACCGCACGAAAGGCACCCGGATGCGCTCGGTGCGCGACGGGAATGAAACCCCGGTGCACACCGAAGCCCTTCCGCTGGGCCGGATCCGCGGCTTCGCGGTGGCGCCGGACGGCGTCCGGGTGGCACTCGTGCTGGAGGAGCAGGGACGTCGCACGCTGGGCGTGGCGGCCATCGTCCGCTCGGCGGCGGGCATGCGTTTCGTCGGCTGGCGGGAGCTTTCCTGGTCACCGACAACCCAGCCGGCACTCGACGTGGGTTGGTCCGGCCCGGCCGAGCTGCTGGTGCTGCTCGGGGCCACCAGCGTCACGGCGCGGGTGGTGAGTGTCGACAGCGAGGCTGCGATCGCCATCGACGTCGGGCCGACCGACTCGGCCACCGCCGCGCAACTGGCCGTCGGCAACGCCGGGCGAGCGATGCTGCGCGGCTCGGACGGCCAGACCTGGCGATTCGTGGACGCGTTCACCTGGGAGCCCTGGCTGTCGAAGATTCAGCAGGTATCGCTGCCCTGAGCTGTGGATAGCCCCCCACCGGAGACCGGAGGTGGGCATGATCGCTCAATGCAGTGGCGATCGGTGCTCGCGGCCGCCGCCGATCTGGCCTGGGGCGGCGCCTGCGCGGCGTGCGCCCGTCCCGGCCCACTGATCTGCCGCCCTTGCGCCGAGGCGTTTCGGGCACTTCCGCCGGCGGTGGTGCCGGTGCGGCCCGGGGTGCCGTTCACTGTGGCCAGGGGCGACTATGCCGCAGAGCTGCGGCAGGTGATCCTGGCCTGCAAGGAGCGGCAGGGGTTGACGTTGGTGCCGATCCTCGGCGAGTTGGCCTTGGGCTCCGCCGCAGGCGTGCTGGTCGATCGCTGGCCGCGTGGGCCGGTGCGGATCGTGCCGATCCCGTCCGCCCGCTCGACGGTGGCCGAGCGGGGCTTCGACCTGACCTCGATGATGGCCGCCGCAGTGGCCCGCGGATTGCGCCGGCGCGGCGTCCAGGCGCTCGCCACGGCCGGGCTGCGCCAGTCCCGGGCGGCTCAGGACCAGGCGGGGCTGGGCGTTGCCGAGCGCCGGGCGAATCGGTACGCAAGCCTGACTGCCGCATCGGGCCCGCCCTCGGCCGTGCTGCTGGTGGACGACCTCGTCACGACGGGTGCCACGTTGACCGAGGCCGCGCGGGCGCTGGAGGCGGCCGGTCATACTGTGCTGGGAGCTGCAGTGGTGGCCGCCACCCGGCGCACCGGCCGTCCGGCCACAGCAGCGAGTTGAACCGCGTGCGGAGCCGAACCTAAGTGCAGGGGCCCCGACCGAAGTCGGAACCCCTGCACTGTTTCGCCGTGAGCGTCGCCCCCCCTGCGGTGCGTCACGGAGCCATGGATCAGACGGCGGCCAGGCCGCTCTCGCCGGTGCGGACCCGGACGATCTCGTCGACCGTCGTCACCCACACCTTGCCGTCGCCGACCTCGCCGGTGCGGGCGGCGCCGGCGATCACCTGGACGACCTCTTCACACTCGGGGTCGTCGACCAGGATCTCCAATCGGACCTTGGTGATGAAGTCGATGGTGTACTCCTCGCCGCGGTAGACCTCGACGTGACCGTGCTGACGTCCGTAGCCGGATGCCTCGCTGATGGTCATGCCGCCGACCCCGTGTCGAACAACTGCCTTCATGACCTGCTCCAGCACTTCGGGCTGGATGATCGCGGTGACCAGCTTCACTTGGATGCTCCTGTCGTCTTGTTCTCGGGCATGTCGTCCTTGGTCAGGAAGAGCGTGCGCTGGACCTTGTTGCTGTAGTACACGGGGCTCAGGTCGTAGCCGGCCTCGGAGTGCTCGATCAGGTCGATGCCGCTGATCTCGTCCGAGGTGCTGATCCGCCAGCCGATCGTGTGCTTGATGATCATGGCGATGATGAAGGTCACGATCGCGGAGTAGGCCATCACGGAGAAGGCGCCGATGGCCTGCTTGCCGAGCTGGTCCAGACCGCCACCGTAGAACAGGCCGGCCACGCCCGGGGCGTGCGCCAGGGCCGGGTTCTCGGAGTCGGCGACGGTGGTCATCGCCTCAGGCGAGGCGAACAGGCCGATCAGCAGGGTGCCGACCAGGCCACCGACGAGGTGGACGCCGACGACGTCCAGCGAGTCGTCGTAACCGAACTTGTACTTCAGGCCCACTGCGTAGGCACAGGCGACGGCGGCGATGAAACCGATCGCCATGGCGCCCAGCGGGTCGACCGAGCCGGCCGCCGGGGTGATCGCGACCAGGCCGGCGACGATGCCCGACGCGGCACCCAGCGAGGTGGCGTGGCCGTCGCGGAAGCGCTCCACGATCAACCAGCCGAGCATCGCGGCGGCGGTGGCGGACAGGGTGTTCACCCAGGCCAGGCTGGCCAGGCCGTTGGCGGCGACTGCGGAGCCGGCGTTGAAGCCGAACCAGCCGAACCACAGCAGGGCGGCACCAAGCATCACCAGGGTCATGTTGTGCGGACGCATCGGCTTGGTGCCGAAGCCCAGCCGCGGGCCGACCACCAGGGCGAGCACCAGCGCGGCGGTACCGGCGTTGATGTGGATGGCGGTGCCACCGGCGAAGTCGAGCGCGCCGATCACATTGGCGATCCAGCCGCCGACGACCGTTCCGTCGCTGCTGCTGAAGGCGAACACCCAGTGCGCGGCGGGAAAGTAGACCAGCACGCCCCAGAGGACGGTGAAGACCGTCCAGGCACCGAAGGACGCCCGGTCGGCGACGGCGCCGGACACGAGCGCGACGGTGATGATCGCGAAGCAGGCCTGGAAGGCGACGAACGCGAGCGCCGGGTAGGTGGCGTCGGGGCTGTAGGTGAGCAGACCCTTGAGGCCGGCGAACTCGAGCGGATTGCCGATGATTCCGGCACCGCCGACCGAGTTCCCGAACGACATCGAGTAGCCGAACAGAACCCAGAGAACGCCGATCACACCCATTGAGATGAAGCTCATCATCATCATGTTGAGAACGCTCTTAGCCCTGACCATGCCCCCGTAGAAGAACGCGAGACCGGGGGTCATCAACAGCACCAGGGCGGCACTGACGAGGATCCAGGCGGTGTCGCCGGAGTTGATTTCAAGCATTGTCATGTCAGAACAATCGCTGGTGGGTGTTTCCGAAGCGTTCGGACTGCGTTACGCCTGGATTGCGCCGTGTTACAGCTGTGTTGCGGCCCGTCCCTCGACTCACGGCAAGCACCCTGGCATTGCACAGGCCGCGCCAGTAGGGTCGGTTCATGGCGCCACGGCTGCACACCCGCTTCGCGGGGTGAGCCTGGCGCCTTCGGTTTCCGCCCACTCACCGGAGCAGGGCCCGATCGATCAGGAGGTTGCAGTGGACGTTCTCGTCACCGGCCGGCATTGCCAGATCACCGATGATTTCCGCACGCACGTGGGGGAGCGGCTGAGCGGAGTGGAGAAGCTCCGCGACCGGGTGATCAGGGTGGAGGTCCAGGTTTCGGCCAACCCGCACGCGCGACAACCCGATCAATCGACCACGGTCGAGATCACCCTGCGCAGTCGCGGGCCGGTGGTGCGCGCCGAGGCCAGCGCCGACGAGAAACTGATCGCCTTCGAACACGCCCTGGATCGGCTCAAGTCGCAACTACGCAGGGCCGCCGACCGCCGCAAGGTGCACCGCGGGCTGCGGGCCGGCCAGCAGTTCGGCGAGCCCCCGCTGCCGCCCAGCGGCGGGCATGAGGACGAGGATCGTCCCGAGATCCGCAAGATCGCCGGGCTTGAGGTGCACGGCGACGGGCCCCTGGTCGTCCGCGAGAAGTTGTTCAAGGCCACCCCGCTGAGCCTGGCCCAGGCCCTCGACGAGATGGAGTTGGTCGGCCACGACTTCTTCATCTACGTGGACGCCGACACCGGTGCGCCCAGCGCGGTCTACCGCCGCAAGGCCTACGACTACGGCGTGATCCACCTTCAACTGGACGAGGCGGCCAAGGAGCAGAGCGCCTGACACCGTTGTGTCGGAGGCGCCGTCTAGTGTCAGGACCATGCCCGATCTGACCCGCGCCCAGGCCCGCCGCATCGCGCTCGCGGCCCAGGGTTTCGGTCGTCGCCGGCCCACCGGCCCGGTGACCGCGCGCCACCTTCAGCAGGTGATCGACCGGGTCGGCCAGTTTCAGATCGACTCGGTGAACGTGGCCGTCCGGGCCCACTACATGCCGCTGTTCAGTCGGGTGGGCGGTTACGACCCGGCTCTGCTCGACCGGGCTTCCGGACGGGGTCCACGGCGGCTGTTCGAGTACTGGGCACATGCCGCCTGCCTGGTGGACGTGAATCTGCAACCGGCCTTCCGGATGGCGATGCGCCGACGGGCGACAGGCGAGCGTGGAGCGCTGCAACGCATCCTGGCCGCCAAGCCCGACCTGGTCGACCGCGTTGTGGACGACCTCCGCCTCGGGGGGCCGCTCAGCGCGCGGCAGATCCAGAACGACGAGGTGCGCCGCAAGGTCGATTGGGGTTGGAACTGGTCCGAGGCCAAGTACGTGCTTGAGTACCTGTTCGACTCCGGCGCCGTCGGCGTCGCTCGCCGCAACTCCGCATTCGAACGGCTCTACGATCTCAACGACCGAGTGTTGCCGGTCGCGGTGCTGGCCCGCCCCGACCCGTCCGACGAGGAGTCGTACGACACCCTGATCCGCCGCTCCGCCCGTGCTCTCGGAGTGGCTGACGGCAAGGCGCTGACCGACTACTTCTACCTTCGCGGCGAGGGTGCGCGCGCAGCGATCGCCCGGCTCGAACGCGCTGGCGAACTTGACCGGGTACAGGTCGCCGGGCTGCCGCAAACCTTCTGGTTGGACGCCGACGCGCGACGGCCTCGCCGGGTGGACGGCCAGGCCCTGATCGCACCGTTCGACACTCTGGTCCATCACCGGCCGAGGGTGCTGGAGTTGTTCGGCGTGCACTACCGGATCGGCATCTACACCCCGGCGGCCAAGCGCGATTTCGGCTACTACGTCTACCTGTTCCTGCTCGGCGACGAACTGGTGGCCCGGGTCGACCTCAAGGCAGACCGGGTCGCGACCGGCGCCCTGCTCGTGCAGTCGGCGTGGCTCGAGGAGCACGCCGAGCCGCGCGCGGCGCAGGTTGCGGCACGGCTGGCGTCGGAACTGGCGGCGATGGCCGAATGGCTCGGCCTGTCGTCCGTCGTCGTCAGCGACCGCGGCACGCTGGCGAGCGGTCTGGCGTCGGCTGTGCGAGCGGCAGGTTGAGCGCGGTCAGCCGGTGACCGCCAAGGCGTCGATCTCGACCAGCATCACCTCATGGGGCAGGCCGGCGAACACGGTGGTGCGGCACGGCAGAGCTCCGCTCGGGCAGTGCTCCGCGACGAACGCGCCGTAGGCCTCGTTCATCGCGGCGAAATCGTCTCGGCTCGTCAGGTAGACCCGGAACATGAGGACGTCCTCCACACTGCAGCCGCCCGCGTCCAGGATCGCCTTGATGTTCAGCAGTGTGCGGGTGGTCTGCGCACGTACGTCCCCGGCCCCGATGTACTGATTGGTTTCGGGGTCCATCGGCCCCTGGCCCGACACCTGGAGCAGGCCGCCCTTGGCCACACCCTGAGAGAACGTGTGGGCCGGCGCAGGGGCGCCTTCAGTGGTGACGATTCGTTTGCTCATGCTGTCCTTTCCGAGGTGACCGGCCCGCGGTGCAGGACGGTTCCGAGCGTCCCCGGCGACCCGGACGTCGTTGACGGCGCTGTACCGCCACGCTAGACAAGGGGGTGGCCGCAGGCAACGACGCGTCCCGGCCTCCGACGACCCGAAGGGGGCCCGATGGCTGCGGCGATCGACGCCGACGCAGTGGGCGAACTCGCCCACGAAGTGCTCGACTGGCGGCACAAGGCGGTGCCGGCGTCCTACCAGGGCTGGACCGCGGAGCGGTTCGGTGCCGGCGAGTTGCGGTTGAGTGACCTTCAGACCCCGGTGCTGACCCTTGCGGCCGACGCCTTGGAGCACAATCTGGGCCTGATGGCGCAGTGGTGCGCAGCGCACGGCGTCGGGCTGGCGCCGCACGGCAAGACCACCATGGCTCCCGCCCTGTGGCAGCGCCAGCTGGCCGCCGGCGCCTGGGGAATCACCCTGGCGAACGCCGCGCAGCTGCGGGTGGGCCGCCGGTTCGGCGTCCAGAGCCTGATGCTGGCCAACTGCCCGACCGACCCGCAGGCGATCCGCTGGGTCGCCGGCGAGGTGGCCGGGGGCGCCCGGATCGTTTGCTGGGTCGACTCGATCGCGGGCGTCGAGCGGCTGCAGGGCGTGCTCGCCTCGGCCGGCGCCGGCCCGCTGGAAGTGATGGTCGAGATCGGCGCGCACGGTGGCCGCACCGGGGCGCGTGGAGCAGCGGACGCGCTGACAGTGGCGCGAGCGATGGCCGGGGCGGACCGGCTCCGGCTGGTCGGCGTGAGCGGGTACGAGGGTGCCCTTTCGCACACCTGGGACGAACCCGGCCTGGCCCCCGTCCGTGACTACCTGTGGGACTTCCGCAGGCTGCACGAGACCCTGGCCGCCGAGCACGGCTACGCCCCTGGACCGGTGCTGCTGAGCGCCGGCGGAAGCGCCTACTTCGACGACGTGGTCGACATTCTCGGCCCGCTGGCGTCCGACGATGTCGAGGTGGTGCTGCGCAGTGGTGCCTACCTGATCCACGACGACGGCTTCTATCGCGGCATCTCACCGCTGTCCCGTCGCAACCCGGACGCCCCGGCGGCGTTCCGGTCGGCGATGCACTGCTGGGCACGGGTGGTGTCGCAGACCGAACCGGGGTTGGCCATCCTCGAGGGGGGCAAGCGCGACCTCTCCGTCGACGAGGGGTTGCCGGTGCCGCAGGGCATCGCTGCCGAACTGGGTGCCGAACTGCGTCCGCTGTCCGGAGCCAGCATCACCGCGGTCAACGACCAGCACGCCTTCATGAGCTATCCGGAGCACCTGAGTGTGCAGCCCGGCGATGTCGTCCGGCTGGGCCTGTCGCACCCGTGCACGGCCGTCGACAAGTGGACCCTGATCCCGGTGCTCGACGGCATTGACGAGCCCGATCCGGCGGTGGTGGCCACCGTCCGGACGTTCTTCTGACGGCGGCGCGATGACAACCCTGATCAGCGAGGTGCTGGTGGTCGACGGCACCGGCGACCCCAGCCACCTCGCGGACGTGACGCTGGCCGGCGGGCGGATCGCCGCGATCGACGCCCCCGGCAGCGCGTCCGGCGCGGAGCATCGGCGGATCGACGGTGCGGGCATGGTGCTCAGCCCGGGCTTCATCGACATGCACGCCCACTCCGACCTGCAGTTGCTGATCGCCCCCGACCACTACGCGAAGCTGAGCCAGGGCGTCACCACCGAACTGCTGGGCCAGGACGGGCTGTCGTACGCGCCCGTCGACGACGCGGTGCTGGACGGGATCCGCCGCCAGATCGCAGGCTGGAACAGCAATCCGGACGACTTCGACTGGAACTGGCGCACGGTCGGGGAGTATCTGGACCGGCTCGACCGGCCGGACGCCGACGGCGCCCGGATCGCCACCAACGCCGCCTACCTGCTCCCCCAGGGCACGGTGCGCGCGCTGGTGATGGGTTTCGACCAGCGACCGGCGACGCTGAGCGAGATCGGTCGCATGCAGGCCGTCATCCGCGAGGGGATGCACCAGGGTGCCGTCGGCCTGTCGTCCGGACTCACCTACACCCCCGGCATGTACGCCGACACCTCCGAACTCGCCGCCCTGCTGCGCGTGGTCGCCGAACTGGGCGGCTTCTACGACCCGCACCATCGCTCCTACGGCAAGGGCGCGCTGGAGGCCTACGCCGAGATGATCGAACTCAGCCGGGCGACCGGCTGCCCCCTGCACCTGGCGCACGCCACCATGAACTTCGCGGTCAACAAGGGCCGGGCCGGTGAGTTGCTGGCGATGATCGACGACGCCTTGGCCGACGGCGTCGACATCACCCTGGACACCTACCCGTACCTGCCCGGTGCGACCACGCTGGCGGCCGTGCTGCCCAGTTGGAGCTCCTCCGGCGGGGTTGACGGAATCCTGACCCGGCTGCAGGACCCTGACGCGCGCGCCCGCATCCGGCAGGCGCTCGAGGTGGACGGCTCGGACGGCTGCCACGGCGTCACCGCCGAATGGAACACCATCGAGATCAGCGGGGTGCAGAACCGCGACCTGGAGGGGGCGGTCGGCCACACGGTCGAACAACTCGCGGCCGACCGCGGCGAGGAGCCGTTCGACACCTTCTGCGACCTCCTGGTCCGCGACCGCTGCGGCACCGGCATCCTGCAGCACGTCGGCCACGAAGAGAACGTCCGCGCGATCATGGTGCACCGCACCCACACCGCGGGCAGCGATGGCCTGCTGGTCGGCGGCAAGCCGCACCCCAGGGCGTGGGGCACGTTCCCGCGCTACCTGGGGCACTACTGTCGCGAACTGGGGCTGATGAGCCTGGAGGAGACCGTCCACCACCTCACCGGACGCCCAGCGGCGCGACTGAAACTGCAGCGACGCGGCCTGGTCCGTGCGGGGTACGCGGCGGATCTGGTGCTCTTCGACCCCGGGACGATCGCGGAGGGCGCCACCTTCGAGGAGCCGAGGCGACCCGCGGTCGGCATCAGCCACGTCTTCGTCAACGGCGTCGCCGCGATCGCCGACGGTGCCCCGACCGGCGCCCGGGCCGGACGTGCACTCCGCCGAACCCCGCACGGAACAGCCCCTTCGGGCGACTGATCACCTCCCGGGCAGCCGTTCCGCGGCAGCCGCCCCCAACCCGATAAGGATAACGATGGACGCCTTTTTCAACTGGCTGCGTCACGACACTGCCGGCCTGCTCACCCTGGCAGCGGCCGGAATCGCCCTGCTGCTTTTCGTGATCATCAAGGTGAAGGTGGAGCCCTTCATCGCCCTGCTCGGTGTCGGCATCCTGGTCGCCCTGGCCGGTGGGGTCACCATCGAGGCGCTGGTCGGCACGCCGATCAAATCCTCCGACGCCCTGATCGAGAAGGGCTTCGCGGGCATCCTCGGCCACATCACCTTGATCATCGGCCTGGGCACCGTGCTCGGAGCGATCCTGGAGCGATCCGGCGGTGCCGAGGTGCTGCTGAGCCGACTGGTCAGGATCTTCGGCGAGAACGGCACGCCGCTGGCGATGGGTGTCACCGGCTTCGTTCTCGGCATTCCGGTCTTCTTCGACATCGGCATCTTCGTGCTGGCCCCACTGATCTACGTGGCCGCGGTGCGCGGCGGCAAGTCGCTGGTGCTGTACGCACTCCCGCTGCTGGCCGGCCTCTCGATCACCCACGCCTTCCTGCCCCCGCACCCGGGACCGGTCGCCGCCGCCGGCCTGTTCCACGTCGAGCTGGGCTGGATCATCATCATGGGCCTGGCCTGCGGCATTCCGGCCTGGTTCGTCGGCGGCATCCTGTGGGGCACCTGGATCGGCAAGCGGCTCTTCATCGAGGTGCCGGCTGACCGGATCGTCGCCGAGTCCGACTCGGCCAAGGAACACGAGCCGTCGCTGGGCATCGTGCTGCTGGTGATCGGCCTGCCGATGATCCTGATCCTGGGTGGCACCTTCGGCAACATCTTCGCCCCGCCCGGCCCCCTGCGCGACACGTTGATCTTCTTCGGCACTCCGGCCATCGCGCTGACCGTCGCCGTGCTGCTCGCGATGTGGCTGCTGGGCTACCGCCGGGGGATGACCGCCGACGAGATGGCCGAACTGACCGGTTCGTCGCTGAAGCCGATCGGCATGATCATTCTGGTGGTCGGGGCCGGCGCATTCTTCGGGGCGGTACTGGCCGCGACCGGGGTCGGTACCGCGGTGGCCAACACACTCGCCGCGGCCGGGTTGCCGCTGATCGTGTCCGCCTACGTGATCTCGTGCGGCATGCGCATCGCCCAGGGTTCGGCCACGGTGGCCATCGTCACCACGGGCGGCATCCTGGCCCCGACGGTGCTGGCGGGCAATTACAGCCAGCCGCAGCTCGCCCTGCTGGTGATGGCGATCTCGGCGGGCTCGATCATCGCCAGCCACGTCAACGACGGCGGGTTCTGGATCATCTCCAAGTACTTCAACATGACGGTGAAGCAGACGCTGCAGACCTGGACGGTGCTCGAGACCGTCCTGTCGGTGGTCGGCTTCGCGATGGCGTCCCTGCTGTTCACCTTCGTCCGGTAGCCCGGCGCGTAGTCGGCAGGCGCTCACCATTGCCGGTGGGGTGACGGGGCCGGGTGCCGCCCACCTCGTCGGCAGGCACTACGATGGCTGAGAATGTCGTCGACCAGGAAGCGTTGAAACCACCGTGGGTGTTCTGGACAAGCTGCTCAACATGGGCGACGGGCGCAAGCTCAAGGAACTGCGCAAGGTCGCCGATCAGGTAGCCATGATCGAGCCCGACTACGAGGCGATGAGCGATGAGGAGTTGCGCGGCCAGACCGATGAGCTGCGCAAGCGGATCGACGAGGGGGAGTCGCTCGACGACATCCTGCCCGAGGCGTTCGCCACCGTCCGCGAGGCCACCAAACGCGTGCTCGGCAAGCGGCCCTACGACGTGCAGGTGGTGGGTGGCGTCGCCCTGCACCGCTGCAACATCGCCGAGATGAAGACCGGTGAGGGCAAGACCATCGTCGCCCTGATGCCGTCCTACCTCAACGCGCTCTCCGGCAAGGGCGTGCACATCGTCACGGTCAACGACTACCTGGCCCAGTACCAGTCCGAGCAGATGGGCCGGGTGCACCACTTCCTCGGCCTGAGCGTCGGCGTGATCCTGTCCCAGATGACCCCGGCCGAGCGGCGCAAGCAGTACGCCTGCGACATCACCTACGGCACCAACAACGAGTTCGGTTTCGACTACCTGCGCGACAACATGGCGCTGTCGATCGACGACTGCGTGCAGCGCGGCCACCACTACGCGATCGTCGACGAGGTCGACTCGATCCTGGTGGACGAGGCCCGTACCCCGCTGATCATCTCCGGGCCCGCCGAGGACAACCACGACTGGTATCCGGAGTTCGCCAAGATCGCCACCAAGCTGGTGCGTGACACCCACTACGAGGTGGACGAGAAGAAGCGCACCGTCGCGATCCTCGAGACCGGTATCGCCGAGGTCGAGAACCGGCTCGGCATCGAGAACCTGTACGAGAGCGCCAACACGCCCCTGATCTCTTACCTGAACAACGCCATCAAGGCCAAGGAACTGTTCAAGAAGGACAAGGACTACGTGCTTCTCGGTGGCGAGGTGCTGATCGTCGACGAGCACACCGGACGCACCCTGGTCGGCCGCCGCTACAACGAGGGCCTGCACCAGGCGCTGGAGGCCAAGGAGGGTGTGGAGATCAAGGACGAGTACCAGACCCTCGCCACGATCACCCTGCAGAACTACTTCCGGATGTACGACAAGCTCGCCGGCATGACCGGTACGGCCAAGACCGAAGAGAGCGAGTTCCAGAAGATCTACGGCCTCGGCGTGCTGCCGATCGACACCAACAAGCCGATGATCCGGGTGGATGAGAAGGACCTGATCTACCGCACCGAAGAGGCCAAGTTCGCCGCTGTCGTCGCCGACGTGGTGGAGCGGCACGAGAAGGGCCAGCCGATCCTGATCGGCACAGCGTCCGTCGCCAAGTCCGAGATCCTGTCCAAACTGCTGAAGAAGGCCGGCGTCAAGCACGAGGTGCTGAACGCGAAGAACCACGCTCGTGAGGCAGCGATCATCGCGTTGGCCGGACGCAAGGGCGCGGTCACCGTCGCCACGAACATGGCCGGCCGAGGCACCGACATCATTCTCGGTGGCAACCCCGAGTTCCTGGCCGACGCCACCCTGCGAGCGCAGGGCCTCGACCCGGTCGAGCACGCCGATGAGTACGAGGCGGCCTGGGCGAAGGTGATCGGTGAGATCGAGGAGCAGGTCGACGCCGAGCACGACGAAGTGGTCGAACTGGGCGGGTTGTACGTGGTCGGCTCCGAACGGCACGAGTCCCGGCGAATCGACAACCAGCTGCGGGGCCGCTCCGGCCGTCAGGGCGACCCTGGCGAGAGCCGGTTCTACCTGAGCCTGGCCGACGACCTGATGCGGCTGTTCAAGTCCGACATCATCAACTGGGTGATGCAGGCGCTCAAGGTGCCCGACGACATGCCGATCGAGAACAAGCGGGTCAGTTCGTCGATTCAGCAGGCCCAGGAGCAGGTCGAGGCGCAGAACTTCGAGATGCGCAAGAACGTGCTCAAGTACGACGACGTGATGAACCGCCAGCGGCACGCCATCTACGGTGACCGTCGCAAGGTGCTCGAAGGTGTCGATGTCGAGGCCCAGCTGCGCGGCACCGTCGACTCGGTGGTCGAGCAGTACGTCCGCGGCGCCACCGAGGGGTTCGTCGAGGACTGGGACCTCGAGCAGCTCTGGACCCAGATGGGCACCCTGTACCCGGTCGGCCTGGACCGCGCCGACTACGAGGGCGTGGACCTGAGCGCGGACGAACTGGTCGACGATTTCAAGGCGGACGCCCAGGCGGCCTACGACAAGCGCGAAGAGCAGCTCGGCGAAGAGACCATGCGCGAACTGGAACGTCAGGTCCTGCTCACCGTGCTGGATCGCAAGTGGCGCGAGCACCTCTACGAGATGGACTACCTGCGCGAGGGCATCGGATTGCGGGCGATGGCCCAGCGTGACCCCCTGGTGGAGTATCAGCGCGAGGGCGGCACCATGTTCAACGCCATGATGGAGGCGTTCATGGAGGAAGTTGTCGGCTTCCTGTTCAACCTCGAGGTGAAGGTGCAGGAGCCGGGGCTGATCCCGGACGCGTCCGGAAGGGCGGTACCCATGTCGGCCGAGGTGCTGGAGGAGTTGATCGCCTCGGGGCCGGACGCCGACGCGCTGGGCTCGCTGCCCGGCGCCGTGAACACCGTCGATGAGTCCGATGAGTCAGAGGACTCCGAGCCCGAGCAGCCGGCAGCGGCACAGGCCAAGGCGCGTCCGGTGGTGAAGGCGAAAGGCATCGGAGAACGCAAGCCCACCGCGGTCAGCTACTCGGCGCCGTCCGAGACCGGCGAGGCCGTGAAGAGCGCCGACGCTTCGGACGATCCGTACGCGGGGGTGGGGCGCAACGCACCCTGCCCGTGCGGTTCCGGCAAGAAGTTCAAGCTCTGCCACGGCCGGCGCGGCTGAGTCAGCCCGCCCGCACAATCACTGCCGGGTCGAGTGCCAGTTCGAGCTGAACCAGGCGCCACCGTCCCAGCTGCTCGGCGAAGCAGAGCGCTGCGGCCCGTGATCGCCCGTCGAGGCTGAGCCGCACGGCTACCTCGACCACGCACGTGGACGGCTGGCACACATGCATCGACGCCAACCGCAGGGTGCTCAGTGAACGGGCCCGGCGCAGGTGGCCGATCAGGTCGTGCACGTCGGCGCTGGCGTGTCCGGCGAGATGCTCCAGAGGACGCTGCCCGCGAAGAACCTCGACCACGCCGGCGGTGAGCCGGCTGACGATCCGCTGCACCCGCGGGGAGATGGCCACCGGGTCGACCACTGCGGCGGCGGGAACCGGCCAGGGCAGCAATGGTTCCTGGACGGGCTCGAGCAGCACTGGTTCGAGAAGCCGGACGGCCGGCGCCAGCGCCACGGGTGCACGGCTGATACCGAAGGTCGTCTGCTGCATGCGTCCAAGGGTCACCCACGCCGCACCCCCGGTCGCCGCTCGCGACGAAAGTTGTGGATAACTCCGGGTCGGTCGCGCCGGATCCGGCACGGTCGGTCGAGCCCGTCGAGACCCTGTCCGCGGGCACCGTCATCCCGGCGCACGCGGGATCGCCACGCGGGTCAGGGCGAGAACAGCAGCACCAGCCCGACGCAGGTGTAGCCGACCATCAGAACCAGCATCGGCAACTGGCCACGCACGACGCGCCGCCCGTCCAGGGCCACCAGCGAGCGCTCGTGGGCGATCAGCACCCCGAGCAGATGCCCCACCACGATGGCGGCCAGTTGGATGACGGCGACCACGTCGGGGTAGTCGAAGATCCCGGTGTTGACGCCCAGTTCGGCGGTGCCGAACACGTTCCACCCCATGCCCAGCGGGTCGGACGCCAGGATGACCGTCCGCTGGCCCTCGAGCACCAGCAGGCTGAGGTAGTGAGCCATGTTGTAGCCGACCACGATCGGTATCAGGCTCGCTGCGAGTCGATCCGTCCAGCCCGCCGCGGTCAGCCGCGAGGCCAGTGCGAACGTGCCGGCGACGAGCGCGGTCATGGTGAGCAGGCCGATGGTGCCCCACAACTCGCGGGGCAGCGGGGAGGTCTGCACCCAGCCGACCCAGCCCGTGGTGCTGGTGAAGCTGTCGTAGGCGGTGATGCCCAACAGGGTGGCGGCGACGGCGGCCGTGCCGCGCGGAACCGGTGCGGTGCACGCGTGCCGAAGCGGGTTGACCAGGTGGATGACGCCGCCGATCCGCTGCCAGGGCGACAGCGTGGCGATGCGCTCGGCGAAGACCTCGAACGGATCGGCCGCCGCCACCCACCGTTCGCCGAACAGCGCCGCGCCACCGACGACCAGCACGAACCAGGCCACCGCCCACCACCGCAGCACCGCAAGGGTGTTGTTGTCGGGCTGGACGAGTTCGAGCCAGGCGAATCCGAGCAGGGTGACCACACCGGGCAGCACACCGATCCGCTGCCACGTCTTCACCTCGAGCTCACGCAGCGGTCCGCGCGGCGCCACGGCCAGCCGGCTGATCGTGCGCAGCGGATTCGTCCGGCGAAAGACCGGACCGAACAGCAGCGAGAGCGGCACCAGGCCCACCCACAGCCAGACGAACACGAAGCCGAAGATCGGATTCGTCACCCGGTCCTGGCCGAACCACAGTGCCATGGCCATCCAGGCATACAGTGCGAGGGCCAGCAGTCGCAGCACGGCGCGGCTCGCGGGGGCGTCGAGCAGCCGGGTCAGGCCCGGTAGTGCCAGGCCGGCCGGACGCGTGTAGCGGGGCCGTTTCCAGGCGGCCACCAGCACGGCGAACGACACCACGAGCGCGAGCGCCGCCCCGAAGAGCACGAATGCGAACGGCAGCGGGAGGTCCTGGCGCGATCCCAGGCCGTGCAGCGGCAGGATCACCGGACCTGCAACACGACAATCAGCATTTCGGGATGGTGGGACTCGACCTCGAACCGCCCGCTCTGGCCGGCGATCAACTCGAGCTTCACGTGATCGCCCGCCTTGACCTCGACCTGCTCGTCGAAGCCGTGCACGTGCACCTCGTCATCGCGGTCGGAGGTGATGTCGAGCACGAACGGTTGACCCCGATCGAGCATCACCCGGTCACCGTTGGGGGAGACCTTGCCGTTCTTCAGCACGATGGTGATGGTGGCAACGCCGGGCGTCGGAGCCGTGCTCGGAGTGGTCAGCCCACTAGCCGTCGCGCCCAGCGACGCCGGCGTGGTGATGGCTGAACCGCCGGCGCTCACGGACGGGGTCCGGGTGCTGCCGGGTTGAGCCGAACAACCGGCGGCCAACAGGGCAGCGGCAAGGGCGGAAAGGAGTCTGCGCACTGCCTGATTCTTGCACGCGGAGGCAGGTTGTCCGGGGCCCGGCCGGGGTATCCGACGGTCGACGTGTCGGCTGTCGCACGTAGGCTGGGGGCAGCCCAACCGATGGGTACAGAACGTCCGACAGGAGGCATTGTGGCCGATCCGGTCAGCATGAACGAGGCGTTGCTACTCGCCCGCGACCAGCCGGCGCAACCCTGGCACCAGGTGAGCGTGCTGATCATCGACGGGGCCGCGCCCGACCGCGAGTTGCTGGCCACGCTGGTTGCGCAGCGGCTCGTCTACGCACCGCGGTTCCGGCAGAAGCTGGCCGGCGGTGGGCTGCAGTCGTGGGTCGATGATCGCGGGTTGAATGTCGCCGGGCACCTGCGGGCAGAGACTCTCACCGGCAGCCTGGAGCAGCGGGTGGCGACACTTCTGGCGACTCCGCTGGAACGGTTGCACCCCTTGTGGGACGCCTTGATCCTGGACGGGTTACCGGGAGACTGCTGGGCGCTCGCGGTGCGCGCGCACCCGGCACTGGTCGACGGCCAGGACAACGTGCACCTGTTGCACGAACTGCTCGACGAGCAGCCCACCCTGATCGAGGGGGATCCGCCGGCCTGGAACCCGGTCCCGGAGCAGGCCACCGGCTTGGGCGGCCTGTTGCGCCATGCCAGCGACCCGATCCAGGCACTGCGTGAGGCGGCGGCCGGCCTGGGTGGGCTGGCCGAGCACGGGCTGCGGCACGTGAGCACCGAAGCGGCGCCCCGACACGTGGCCGCGCTCGAGCTCGACGTGGCCGACCTCAAGGCGATCGCTGAGCGGGGTGAGTGCACCGTGCACGATGTCGTGCTCGCACTGGTCACCGCCGGCGTCCGGGGGTGGCAACTGGATTCCGGACAGCCGTTCCACGATCCGGTCGCGCTGGTGCCGCTGGCCGTGGACGACGAGGGCGCCAGCGCCATGGGCTGCCAGGTGGCGCCACAGTTCATCCAACTGCCGGTCACCACGACGACGGCGATCCAACGGCTGGCCGCGCTGGCCACCATGACCCAGGCCCGGATCGATTCCGACCGGCTGGTGGGGGCTCGCGACCTGATCGATCTGGCCGGTTTCGCACCCCCGACCCTGCACGCGGTGGCAGCGGGACTGGTGAGCACCGGACGCGGCCACGAAGCGCTCGTGGTGAACGTTCCCGGGCCCTCGTCGATCCGCTGGTTGGGCGAACAGCGGGTGCGTTCGCTGATGGTTTTCGAGTCCACGGTCGACGAGCAGGCGATCAGCGTGGGCGTCAGCAGCCTGGCCGGACGGGTCGGCCTCGCGTTCACCGCGAATGCACCTGTTGCCAATCTCACCCGTCAGGTCAGCGACGAACTCGGCGTGCTGACCCGCGAACTGCGCCGATGATGGTGTTCGTGCCGCTCACGCCGGCCGAACTGAAGAGCTGGGCCGAGTCCGGCAGTTTCACGCCGAGCCTCGCCTTCGCCGTCACCGCCGCGATGCGCGCGGCGTTCGGTTTCGCGACCGGCGACGACGAGGACGCCGAACACACCGCCCTGCACATCGCCGCGCTGGCGTCCCTGGTGTCCGCGGATCGTCGCCTGGTGGCCGTTGCGGAGGCGTCCGCCGAGCCGGTTCCCAGCAGCGAGTTCGGGGTCGTCCGGGTCGGCTCCGTGGTCTGGCCGGCGGTGACGGCCCTGTTCGGCGAGAGTGCCGACGACGAGGCGAGCACGATGAAGCGGATGATTGCCGACCGCTCCGTGGAGGATGCCTGGGACGACCCCGCGGTCGCAGAACTGCTGGCCGAGCACGAACTGCTGTGGCACGGCCCAGGGGAGTGGTCCGTCCTGACCAGTTGATCGAGCTCGACCAACTGCCTGCCCCTCGGACCGACTGAACCGGAGTAGCGTGGCGCCCATGCGGATCGCGATGGGCAACGACCATGCGGGCACGGCCCTCAAGTTCGAGATTGCCGCCTGGCTGAAGGCCGAGGGTCACGAGGTGGTCGATTTCGGGGCGCCGGACGAGCAGGCCTGCGACCTTCCGGACCACGTGTATCCGGCCGCGCTGGCGGTTGCCCGAGGCGAGTGTGAGCGGGGCATCTTCGTCGACGGCGTGGGGTACGGCTCGGCGATGATCGCCAACAAATTGCCCAATGTGTTCGCCGCCGTCGCCCAGGATCCGTTCTGCGCGTGGCTCGCGCGGTCGCATTCCGACAGCAACGTGCTGTGCATCGGAGCCAAGATCATCGGGTCGGCCCTGGCGATGGAAGTGGCCAAGTCCTGGATGACCACCGAGTGGCTGGGCAGCACCGACGCCAAGTACGCCAGACGGGTCGCCAAGGTCGCCGAGATCGCGCAGCGGCACGTCCGACCGCTCTGATCCGGGCTCACCACTCTGGCGTGACTTGGGGCGATGCGGCAGGCTAGACCAAACCGCAGGGTAGGAGGAACCATGCCGCGATCCATTTGGAAGGGCGCGATCTCGTTCGGCCTGATCACGATTCCGATCAAGGTCTACGGCGCGACCGAGACCAAGGATCTGTCGTTTCGGCAGGTGCACCCCGAGGACGGCGGGCGCATCAAGTACAAGCGGGTCTGCGAAGTGTGCGGCAAGGAGGTGCCCTACACCGAGATCGCCAAGGGTTACGAGACCGGCGACGGCCGCATGGTGATCCTCGAGTCGGAGGACTTCGACAACCTGCCGCTGCCCAGTTCGAAAGCGGTCGACGTCGTTCAGTTCGTCAACACCGACGACATCGATCCGACCTACTTCGAACGCACCTACTTTCTGGAGGCGGACGGGCCCGGCGCCAAACCCTACGTGTTGCTGCGACGGGCGTTGCACGAGGCCGGCAAGGCCGCAGTGGTGAAGGTGGCGTTGCGCTCACGCGAGTCGCTGGCCCTGATCCGGGCCAAGGACGACCTGCTGGTGATGCACACCATGCTCTGGCCGGACGAGTTGCGCGACGGATCGTTCGCCGAGCCCGCCGGTGACGTGAAGGTGTCCGACCCCGAGGTCGAGATGGCCCGCATGTTCATCGACCAGCTGACCGGCGACTTCGACCCGAGCCAGTTCACCGACTCCTACCGCGAGGCGCTGGAAGAGGTCGTCCAAGCGAAACTGGCGGGCACGGCGATGCCGACCGAAACCGACGAGGCGCCCAAGGAGGCCGAGGTCGTCGACCTGGTTGCGGCGCTGCGGGCGTCCGTCGAGGCAGCAAAGAAGCGACGCCAAGAAGCCGCGAAGGCAGGGTGAGGTACGAGAGATTACCTCGTGCTGATCGCTACCAACCGCAATAATCAATGGTGCGGCGCTGCTCCGTGCGGTAATCTCGTGGCGTGGATGCTATCACCCGTGTGCCCGTGCCGGTGAACGAACCGGTCAAGACCTACGCCCCTGGCAGCCCGGAACGTGCCGAGATCGAGGCCGAGTTGGCCCGGGTCAGCGCCGCCGAGCCGGCCGAACTGACCGGCACCTTCGGTGCGGAGCGGCGGCCCGGAACGGGCGCGGACCGATACGAGGTGCGGATGCCGTCGGATCACTCCACTGTGCTGGGGGTGGTTCAGCAGGCGTCTCACGCGGACGCGAAGCAGGCCGTCGAGGCGGCGATGGCGGTGGCGGGGGACTGGTCGGCGCTGCCCTACGACCAGCGCGCCGCGGTGTTCCTGCGCGCCGCCGACCTGATCGCGGGACCCTACCGGGCGAGAATCAACGCCGCGACCATGCTCGGCCAGGCCAAGACCGTCCAGCAGGCCGAGATCGATTCGGCGTGCGAACTGATCGACTTTCTGCGCTTCAACGCGCACTTCGCCCAGGAGATCTACGCCAACCAGCCGCTGAGCAGCGCCGGGGTGTGGAATCGGATGGACTACCGCCCGCTCGAGGGCTTCGTCTACGCGATCACCCCGTTCAACTTCACCGCCATCGCCGGCAACCTGCCGACCTCTGCCGCACTGATGGGCAACCCGGTGCTGTGGAAGCCCGCCCTGAGCCAGATGTTCGCCGCCGAGGTCATCGTGGACGTGCTGCGCGACGCTGGACTGCCGGATGGCGTGATCAACCTGGTGCCCGGCCACGGCCGCGAGGTCTCGGACGTGGCCCTGGCGCACCCCGACCTGGCCGGCATCCACTTCACCGGATCGACCCGGGTCTTCCAGGGACTCTGGGGCCAGGTCGGTGCGAACATCGCCGGTTACCGGTCCTACCCGCGGATCGTCGGCGAGACCGGCGGCAAGGACTTCGTGGTGGCGCATCCCAGCGCCGATCCGGAGGTGTTGAAGACCGCCCTGATCCGCGGCGCGTTCGAGTACTCCGGCCAGAAGTGCTCGGCGGCGTCCCGGGCGTATCTGCCCAAGTCGCTGTGGAACGCGGTCAAGGACGACCTGATCGCCCAGACCGAGGCGCTCAGTGTCGGCGACGTGCGCGATTTCTCGCACTTCACGTCGGCGGTGATCGACGAGCGGGCGTTCGTGAAGTTGTCCGGTGCGATCGATGCGGCACGGGACTCGTCCGACGCCGAGATCGTGGCCGGCGGCAGCTATGACCGTGACGAGGGCTGGTTCATCAGGCCCACCCTGATCACGTCCGACAACCCCAAGCAGGACATCTTCGTCACGGAATACTTCGGCCCGATCCTGGGCATCTTCGTCTACGACGACGCCGACTTCGAGTCGGTTCTGGACGTCGTCGACACCGCGTCCGCGTACGCCTTGACGGGGGCGATCCTGGCCACCGACCGTTCGGCGGTGGAACTGGCGATGAACCGGCTGCGGTTCACCGCCGGCAACTTCTACATCAACGACAAGCCGACCGGGGCGGTCGTCGGCCAACAGCCGTTCGGCGGGGCACGGGCGTCCGGCACCAATGACAAGGCCGGCTCGATGTGGAACCTGATGCGCTGGGTGAGCCCCCGATCCATCAAGGAAACCCTGGTCGCGCCCACGGAGACCGGCTACCCGCACATGCGCTGAACCGGCGGTTCGTCGAGCTGGTCGGTTGGTCGACCTCGTGGGGGCCCAGGGGTTTCGACAGGCTCAACCAGCGGACTCCGCCAGCCACGTGTCGCCGACCTGCTGCTGGACGCCGAACCCGGCCAGCAGGGCCGGAGCGGCCTGACCTTCGAGCTTCGATCCCACGAAGGGCACCTTGATGGTGAAGTCGCCGGTGAAGTCCACAATCGTGCCCCGGCCACCCGGACGCAGGTCGATCCGCACGTCCGCCTTGGCCGGCATGCCCTTGACGACGAGGCTGAGCGTGCCGGTTCGCGCACCGTTTGCCGACGCGACGTGCCAGCGGACGTCCTGCGTCAGGGTCAGCGTGTCACCCAGGAACTTCTTCACCACCGACGGGGTGACCATTCGTCGTTCCACGGCACTGTGCTCGGGCACCGCGTCCACCCGGTACGACACGTCGCCGGACGCGACGCACACCTCGGTCAGGAAGGCGGGATCGGTGAGCATGCGGTGGGTGGCGAACGCGTCCGCGGCGAAGTCGTTGCGGGCCTGAATCTGCATGGGGGCCATTGTGCCGCAGCGGTCCGGACGATTGCTGGCTAGAGTGTTGGGACACACCGGCGTGTATCGGGCAAGGAGGCGTCGTGACCGCAGCAATTGCGTCCCGAGACGACTGGATGGCCAGTTTGACCGCCAGGCTCTCCGATCCGCCCGAAGATTCACCGGGCTTGCACCTGCCGCCTGGTTTCATCGAGCAGTACGTGAAGCACCTGCCGAATGCCGAACTGCTGGACATGAAGCCGGATCGGGTCGCCAGCCTGATCCGGGCGCACGTCGCCCTCGGCGCCGTCCGACGGCCGGGCGAGACCAAGGTGAAGGTCGTGGTGCCCGACGACGACCATCCGGGCCGCTCCACCCTGATTCTGATCGTCAGCGACGACCGGCCCTTCCTGGTCGACACGGTCAGCATGAATATCACCAGGCGGGGCTGGTCGATCCGCGCCGTCTACCATCCCCAGTACCACGTTCGCCGCGACGCCGAAGGGGCCCTCACAGGCGCGGCTGAGGATGACGATGCGGGCATCGCCGAGTCGTGGATCTGCGTCGAGGTCTTTCCGCCCCTGGGCCATGCGGCCGAGGAGTCGTCCGAGCAGTTGGTCAGCTGGATCAGCACGGGGCTGGACGCGGTGAAGGCGGCCGTGGACGACTGGCGGGCGATGCAGCACCGGGTGGCTGAAACCATCGATCTGATCAACGACCATGCACAGCCGGTCAGCCCGCACGAGGTGCGCGCGGTGACGGACCTGCTGGAGTGGTTGTCGACCGGCAACTTCGTGCTGCTCGGCTACCGCGAATACCGCCGCGCCGCTGACAGCTACGCCAGCGTGCCCGGCACCGGTCTGGGCATTCTGCGCGGGGATCAGGGCGACGACGCCGATTTCCAGGCCTTTCCGCAACCCGGCGACGATGACCTGCTGGTCGTGACGAAGGATTCGCGGCGCTCGCCCGTCCACCGTCCGGCCTACCTGGACTACATCGGCATCCGGCTGTTCGACGGAAAGGGCGAACTGGTCGGGGAGCGTCGGTTCCTCGGCCTGTTCTCGGCTACCGCCTACGGCGAGACCGTCTGGAAGATCCCGATCCTGGCCAACAAGGCGCACAAGCTGGTCGACATGTCGGGCTTCGACCCGCAGAGCCACGGCGGGTCGGCGATCCGGCAGGCCATTGCCACCTATCCCCGCGACGAGCTCTTCCAGGCCAGCCCCGACGAGTTGTTCCCGGTCATCTCGCAGGAGGCCCAGTTCAAGGACCGTCGCCTGGTCAGGGTGTTCGTGCGGCGCGGCACCTATGGACGGTTCGTCTCGGTGCTGGTGTATCTGCCCCGTGACCGTTACACCACCGAGGTGCGCGAAGAGATCCAGCAGATCCTGCTGGAAGAGCTCGGCGGCGAATCGCTGGAGCATCAGGCCCGGGTGTCCGAGGGCGTGCTCGCCCGGCTCTTCTTCGTGGTCAAGCGTCCAGACGGCCGGCCGCTCACCGACGAGCCCGACCTGGCGAGCCTGCAGGAGCGGATCGTGGCCGCCGCCCGCAGCTGGGACGACGACTTCGAGCGGGCTGCACGTGAGCTGGCCAGCGAGGCCCGGGGCGTCGAGTTCAGCGACGCCTACAAGGAGGAGTTCCCCGCGTCCGTCGCGGTCCGCGACCTGCTGCTGGCCAACTCCCTGACCGCCGACACCGATCGCGCGTACGACCTGTACGCACCGATCTGGCAGGCCGACGAGGCGGACGTCCGGTTCAAGGTGATCGGCTACCGGCACATGTCACTCGCCGACGCCATGCCGCACCTGAGCGTGCTGGGCGTCGAGGTGGTCGACGAGCGTCCGTACGAGTGGGTGCTGCGCGGGCGCCCCGTCTATCTGTACGACTTCGGGCTGAAGCTGACCGGTGACATGGACCCGGCCGAGGATTGGGGACCCGAGCTTCAGGGACGGTTCATCGACGCCTTCGACGCCACCTACCGAGGCCGCGCGGAAGCAGGCAAGTTCAACCGGCTGGTGATGACCGGGGGATTGACCTGGGACGAGATCGCCTGGCTTCGGGCGATCTCGCGGTACCTGGTGCAGGCCGGCATTCCCTACAGCCAGCAATATGTTGCGGCTGCGCTGAACGACAATCCCGACATCGCCGCCGCGCTGGTGTCGGCCTTCCGCACCAAGTTCGATCCGGCGCTCGATTTCGCCGACCTGGAGGCGCGTCGCCAATCGGTCGAACACGCATTCGCCGGCATCGACCGGCAACTTGCCGACGTGGCCAGTCTGGACGCCGACCGCATCCTGCGTTCATTCGCCGCCGTGCTGAAGGCGATGATCCGCACCAGCGCCTTCCAGCCGGACGCCCCGGCACACGCCTTCAAGCTGCTACCGCGGGAACTGTCCCTGTTGCCCGAACCGCGGCCGATGTTCGAGATCTACGTCTACACACCACGGGTGCAGGGCCTGCATCTGCGCTTCGGCACCGTCGCCCGGGGTGGGCTGCGCTGGTCGGATCGCCGAGAGGACTTCCGCACCGAGGTGCTGGGCCTGGTCAAGGCTCAGATGGTGAAGAACACCGTCATCGTGCCGACCGGGGCCAAGGGCGGTTTTGTGCCCCAGTTCCTTCCCGACCCGGCGGTCGACCGGCAGGCCTGGCTGGCCGAGGGGGTGGCCTGCTACGAAACCTTCATCAGCGCCCTGTTGAGCGTCACCGACAACATCGTCAACGGTGAAGTGCAGCCTCCGGACGCCGTCGTCCGCTGGGACGACGACGACCCCTACCTGGTGGTGGCTGCGGACAAAGGCACGGCGACGTTCTCCGACATCGCCAACCGGATCTCGCTGAGCCGCGGCTTCTGGCTGGGGGACGCGTTCGCCTCCGGCGGCTCCGACGGCTACGACCACAAGGCGATGGGCATCACCGCCCGGGGTGCCTGGGAATCCGTCAAGCGGCACTTCACCGAGATGAACCGCGACTGCCAGACGCAGGACTTCACCTGCGTCGGCATCGGTGACATGGCCGGGGACGTGTTCGGCAACGGCATGCTGCTCAGCCGGCACACCAGGCTGGTCGCGGCGTTCAACCACCTGCACATCTTCCTCGACCCCGACCCGGACGCCGCGTCCAGCTTCACCGAGCGGGAGAGGCTTTTCGCGCTGCCGCGTTCGACGTGGGACGACTACGACAAGTCCCTCATCTCGCCCGGTGGCGGAGTCTTCTCCCGCACCCTGAAGTCGGTGCCGATCAGTCCCGAGGTGCGCGCCGCACTCGGCCTGGATACAGGGGTCGGGGAGCTGACCCCCGCCGAGCTGATCAACGCGATTCTCAAGGCGCCGGTCGACCTGCTGTGGAACGGGGGCATCGGCACCTACGTGAAGGCGTCCACCGAGAGCAGCGCCGACGTGGGCGACAAGGCCAACGACGCCGTTCGAGTGAACGGCGACGAGGTGCGGGCCAAGTGCGCCGGCGAGGGCGGCAACCTCGGCTGGACGCAGCTGGGCCGGATCGAGTATGCCCGCACGGGAGGTCGGATCAACACCGACTTCATCGACAACTCCGCCGGCGTGGACACCTCAGACCACGAGGTCAACATCAAGATCCTGCTGGCCGACCAGATGGTGCGGGGCAACCTGACCCTCGAGCAGCGCAACGAGTTGCTCGCTTCGATGACCGATGAGGTGGCGCGCCTGGTGGTGACCCACAACGTCGACCAGAACCTCGCGTTGTCGAACTCGATGAGCCGCAGCGCCGAGTTGACCAGCGCCTACGAGGGCTGGATGCACTCGCTTGAGGATGCCGGCTACCTCGACCGGCAGATCGAGTTCCTTCCGACCGCCCGCCGGCTCGAGACCTTGCGAGAGTCCGGCCAGGGACTCGCCCGGCCCGAGTTGGCCACCCTGTTGGCGTACACCAAGATCTATCTGTCCGACCAGGTGCTGGCCTCCGACCTGCCGGACGACCCTTATCTGGCCGATCGGCTCATCCAGTACTTCCCGAGGGAACTGCAGCGGAGGTACGCGGCCGACATGCCTCGGCATCGGTTGGCGCGCGAAATCATCACCACCGTGGCGGTCAACCGATTCGTCGACTCACAGGGGATCACCGCGTACCACCGTCTGAACAACGAGACCAACGCGGCGGTCACAGAGGTCATCAGGGCGCAGCTGGCGGCCCGCTCGATCTATCAGGTCGGCCGGTCGGAGACGGAGCTCGGTCGCGCCAGTGGGCTGAGCGCGCAGGTGGTCACCGAACTGCGAGTCGCGTTGCGACGGATGGTCGAGCGGGCCACCCGCTGGCTGCTGGCCAGCCGCCGCGCACCCCTCGACATCGTGGCCGCCACCGCCCAGTTCACCGACGGGGTACGCGAGGTGCGCGCCGGCCTGGGATCGCTGCTGACTCCCCGGCAGGCGGCCAACGCCGACCGGCACGTCCAGCGGATGGTCGCCGCTGGTGTGCCGCGGCCGTTGGCCGAAGAGGTCGCCCAGGACGCCTATTCACATTTCGCCCTCACCATCGTCGAGATCGCCAGGGCCAGGAAGGCGCCGGTGATGACGGTCGCCGGCATCGCCTTCTGCCTGGCTGAGCGGCTCGGGCTGGACCAGTTGCACGACGTCATCGTCGCCCTACCCCAATACGATCGCTGGCAGACGATGGCGCGGGCCGCGTTGCGCGACGACCTGTTGGGCGTGCACGGGGAGCTCACCTCGGCCGTGCTGGTGGATCCGTCCCGGCCGGCGGCGGAGCAGGTGGATGAGTGGTTGCGGCAGACGCCAGGCATCGCGGACAAGGTGGCCACCCTCGCGTTGGTCTGCGAAGAGCCGGACGTCGCCCGCGTGAGCGTCGGCGTCCGTCTGGTGCGTTCCCTGCTGCCTGCGTAGTCGGCGTCATCGGCTGATCGGAGCGTGTCGAGATCACCGTCGTCCCCCGGGGACGGCGAGAATCGCCCAGACCGGTTGATCGAGCGTGTCGAGATCGGCGTCCCTCCCGAGTCGTACGCCCACGGGCATTGGTTTGGCGGGCGGAATCGCACCGGTGCGGCAGGATGAACGCATGCGGATCGACCTGCACACCCACACGTCCGTCTCGGACGGCACGGACACGCCCACCCAACTCGTCCGCAAGGCGGCCGAGCAGGGGCTGGACGTGATCGGACTGACTGATCACGACACGTTCGACGGGCTACGGGAGGCCGGCCTGGCCGCTCAATCGGCCGGCATCGGCGTGCTGCCCGGCATGGAGATGTCGTGCCAGCTGGACGGCGCCAGCGTCCACCTGCTCGGCTACGGCTGCGACCCGCACAACGAGGCGCTACTGGACGAGCTGGCCCGGGTGCGCGTCGGCCGCACCGGCCGGCTGCCCGAAATGCTGGCCAAACTGGCCGAACTCGGCATGCCGCTGACCGAGGCCGAGATCTCGGCTCAAGTGGGCTCAAGCCCGTCATTGGGCCGGCCACACGTGGCAGACGCCATGGTTGCCAAGGGATACGTGCGCGACCGGCAGGAGGCCTTCGACCGCTACCTGTACGAGGGCGGCCCGGCATACGCCAACCGCTACTCCTGCGCTCTGAGGCGCGGGATCGAACTGATCCGGCGGGCTCATGGCGTGCCCGTGATCGCGCACCCGTGGGCTCGCGGCCGCGACAAGGAGCTGACCCCGGCGGTGATGTCCGAAATGGCGATGGAGTACCGCCTGGAAGGCGTCGAGGTGGATCATCCCGACCACGACGCCGACACCCGGGCACGGCTGCGTTCACTGGCGGAACGGCTGGGGCTGCTGCAGTTGGGTTCGTCCGACTACCACGGGCTCGGAAAGCTGCGCAACGACCTTGGTTGCGAGACAACGCCGGACGAGGTCTATGACGAACTCGTCCGGCGCATCAGGTCACGCGGCGGAAACCTGTAGCGCAGGTTCAGCGCTTCTCGCAGGCAATGCCGTCCTTGTCACGATCGAGGCCACTGCGGTAGCCGATCACCTTCTTGTACAGGGACGTGGAATGCTTGAAGTTGGTGACCCGGGTGCCGCTGGTGTGGTCCCTGGCGTTCGACTTGCCCACGCCGTGCTTGTAGACCTTGTTCAAAGCGGTGCAGTTCTTGAACTTGTACTTCGGTGCCGCACTGGCTGCGGGAACGACCACGGATGCCCGTGCAGGAGTCGCGTGAGCGCTGGCAGTGACGGCCGGCGACGCCAGCAGTCCGAGAGCGCCGCCCGCAACAGCGACGGCAACAAAAATCTTCTTCTTCATCATCATCCTAGATTTGATTGATCGCGTGATCCCACAGTAGGTGTCGAAACCCTTGCGATTTGCCCTACTCGCACAACGATACTACGCGTAGTAGTACTAAGCCTCACGCAAACCGTCACCCACGCGGGTGACGCAGGGCGGCGGTGATAGGCTCGCGCCATGCACCGAGCGACCGGCTGGCACAACCACTGACGCCCTCGTTGCAGCACGATCCGAGGCCGTCCGCGGGCGGCCTTTTGCATGTTCGGACCCGACGAAAAAGTGAGCATCACGATGACAGACACCCTGCTCGACAACGCCGGGGACGACCTGGCTGCGTCCACCTCCGACGCCTCGTTGCGCCGCACCGAGGCACGCAGCGCCGAGATCGAGCGGCAGATCGCCACCGACCCGTCCCGGTTCCGGATCATGACCGGTGACCGGCCGACCGGCGCGCTGCACATCGGCCACTACTTCGGGTCGCTGGCCAACCGGGTGCGGCTGCAGGACGCCGGGGTCGACACCATCATCCTGATCGCGGACTACCAGGTGATCACCGACCGCGACGGCACCGGTCCGATCCGCGAGCGGGCGCTCGGCATGGTCGCCGACTACCTGGCGATCGGCATCGACCCCGCCCGCAGCACGATCTACGCACACTCGGCGGTGCCGGCGCTCAACCAGTTGCTGCTGCCGTTCCTGTCCCTGGTCACCGACGCCGAACTGCGCCGCAACCCCACCGTGAAGGCCGAACTGGAGGCGACCGGCGACCGTCCGATGTCGGGCTTGCTGCTCACCTACCCGGTACACCAGGCCGCCGACATCCTGTTCTGCAAGGCGAACCTGGTGCCGGTCGGCAAGGACCAGTTGCCGCACCTGGAACAGACCAGGGTGGTGGCGCGCCGCTTCGACGAGCGCTACGGACGGGCCGATCCGGCCGAACCGGTCTTCCCGCAGGCCGAGGCCCTGTTGTCGAGGGCGCCGACCGTGCTGGGTCTGGACGGCACCAAGATGAGCAAGTCCAAGGGCAACGTGATCGAGATCGGCATGACCGCCGACGTCACGGCGAAGCTGATCAGGAAAGCGGTCACCGATTCCGACCGGCAGATCACCTATGACCCGGCGAACCGACCCGAGGTGGCCAACCTGCTGATGCTGGCTGCCCTGTGTACCGATGGTGACCCGGTCGCCATCGCCGGCGAGATCGGTGACGGCGGGGGTGGCGGCCTGAAGAAGGTGGTCACCGCGGCGGTGAACGACTACTTCGCTCCGATCCGGGCGAAG
The DNA here is from genome assembly GCA_963697765.1 of uncultured Actinomycetota bacterium. Taxonomy (GTDB): domain Bacteria; phylum Actinomycetota; class Actinomycetes; order Propionibacteriales; family Propionibacteriaceae; genus Micropruina. Next base: position 564,611 of record CAVOPC010000001.1, on the reverse strand, counting down.
CGGGCAGAACTGGTCGCCGACCCGGGCCACCTGCTCGGTGTGCTGCGCGAAGGCAACGCGCGAGCCAACGGCATCGCGGATGCCACCCTGGACGAGGTGCGGCAGGCTATGGGCATGGTCTACTGACGATCCCACCTCGACGTCCGGTGACCGGCAGCATGTCCGGCTACCTGACGGTGGCGAAGACCTCCACGTCGACCGGGACGGTCAAGAAGTAGTCGTGCCGGCGCGGACGGACGGTCACCCGTGTGAGTGACCGTCCCACCGAGGCGCCCACGCTGTACCAGCTCAAGGCCGGCAGCTACACCGCTGCCGTGACCTACGCGGGCAACACCGGCCGAGCTGACTTCCGCGTCGCCCTGGTGGGCATCGGTGAGCGCCAACTGCTTGCGGACGCCGCGCCCGCCTCCGGCAAGGTCACCAAGGTCGCCAGGCTGACCACCACCGGCACGCGCTGGATCGAGGTGTCGGCCGGTTCACGCGCGACCTGGTCGGTGACGATGACCCGGTTGCTGAACCTGACCAGGACGCCGACGCCGACCATCTCGGGCAGGGCCAAGGTCGGCAGGACGCTGACCGCCACTCCAGGCACTTGGAAGCCGTCCGGGGTGAAACTCAGCTACCGGTGGATGCGCGGCACCACCACGATCAGCAAAGCCACCAAGTCGACGTACAAGCTCACGTCGGCCGACAAGGCTAAGAAGATCACCGTCACGGTCACCGGAAGCAGAACCGGCTACCTCACGGTGAGCAAGACTTCGAAGGCGACGGCGGCGGTCAAGAAGTAGCCCACCGGTGCCGTTGCCGGCCGTGGCTGTGGCACAGTGGGCCGATGCCGAAGGCCACGCAGACCGAAACCCGGCACGGCGTCGAACTGAGCAGTCTCGACCAGCCGCTGTTCACCGGCGCGGAGGCTTGCAAGCGTGACCTCATCGACTACCTCGAAGCGGCCTCCGAGCCACTGCTGCGCGAGTTGCGCGACCGTCCGCTCACGGTGCTGCGGGTGCGTCCCGGGCAGCAGCCGTTCATGCAGAAGAACCTGCCCGACTACGCGCCCGACTACGTGCAATGGACGCCGGTGTGGTCCGAGAGCGGGCACCGCGAGATCCGTTACCCGCTATGTAACGACCTCCGCACGCTGTTGTGGCTGGGCAACCAGCGGGCCGTGGAGTTCCATCCGACCCTGATGGTGCCGCACTACGGCGAGAGCACGGATGTGCTGGGCGGAACGGTCACCCACCTGGTGCTCGACCTCGACCCGCCCGAAGGCAGCGGCTTCGGCGTCGTCGTCGCAGTCGCCCACCTGGTGCGGCAGGCGCTGGCGGACGCCGGGCTGGCCGGGGCGGTGAAGACTTCGGGCTCCAAGGGTCTGCATGTGATCGTGCCCGTGCACGATCTTGGCCTGTCGGATGCGGCGGCCGCCACCCGGGCGCTGGCCGAACGAACCGCGACCCTCGATCCGGCGATCGCCACGACTGCATATATCAAGGCCGACCGCGGCGGACGGGTGTTCGTCGACTCCACCCGCGCCGGTGGCGGATCGCTGGCCAGTGCGTTCAGCCCGCGGGTGCGTCCGGGCACCCCCGTGTCGTATCCCGTGCCGTGGGATGACCTCGACGAGGTCGCTCCTGGTGACTTCACCGTGCGTTCGGTACTGCCGCTGCCCGGGGCCGACCCCTGGCAGGCGATCCTGCCGCCCCCGCAACAGGTGCCGGCGGACGTGATCGAACAGGGCCACGCGATACCCATCGCCCGGGTGGTGGCCATGCACGAGGGCAAACGCCGTAAGCGGGCGCGCGAGAGTTGACCTCCGTCGGTCGAGCGTGTCGGGACCTGTGCGTGGTGAGATCCCGGCGTTCCCCTGGATGACGGGGTCGGTCGCTCGAGCTTGTCGAGACCTGCCCCGATGCCCGACGGCTCTATTCCGAGCCCAGCGCGGCCTTCTCGGCGCCGATCGTGGTGTCGTCGCCGTGCCCCGTCCTGACCACCGTGTCGTCGGGAAGTGCGAACAGCTTGGCCCGGATCGATGCGAGCAGGGTGTCGGGGTCGCTGTAGCTGCGTCCGGTGGCACCGGGGCCGCCGTTGAACAGGGTGTCGCCGGTGAACACCGTGCCGAGTGACGGCACATACAGGCACACCGCCCCAGGGGCGTGGCCCGGAGTGTGGAGCACACGCACGGTTTCGCCCGCGATGGTGAACGCCTGGCCGTCGCTGAGCCGGCCCTCCGGCGGGGCGTCGTGGGTGAGTTGCCAGAGCGGCAGGTCGCTGGGGTGCAGCAGCACCGGTGCCTGCACCACCCGGCCCAGGGCAGGTGCCCAGCGGACGTGGTCGTCGTGGGCGTGGGTGCAGACGATCGCCTTCACCCGCCGGCCGTCGATCAGGGCGACGATCGCGGCCAGGTCGTGCGGCGCGTCGATCACGATGCAGTCCCACTTGTCGCCGACCACCCACACGTTGTTCTCCACGTCGAAGGTCTCGCCGTCGAGCGTGAAGGTGCCGGCGGTGACTGCGTGGTCGATCCGGGCGGCCATCAGAACAGCACCACCGATCGCAGAACCTCGCCGCCGTGCATCTTGTCGAATGCAGCCTCCACGTCGTCGATGCCGATCTCCTCGGTGACGAAGGCGTCCAGCGGCAGCCTGCCCTGCTGGTACAGGTCGATCAGCATCGGGAAGTCCCTGGTCGGCAGGCAGTCGCCGTACCAGGACGACTTCAGAGCCCCGCCCCGCCCGAACACGTCCAGCAGGGGAATCTCCAGCTGCATGGTCGGGGTCGGGACGCCGACCAACACGACGGTGCCGGCCAGGTCGCGTCCGTAGAACGCCTGCTTCCAGGTTTCCGGACGACCCACGGCGTCGATCACCACGTCGGCGCCATTGCCGTTGGTCAAAGCCTGGATGGCCTCGACGGCGTCCGATTCCTTCGAGTTGACGGTGTGCGTCGCGCCGAGTTCCTTCGCCTTGGCCAGCTTGCGGTCGTCGATGTCGACGGCGATGATCGTCGCCGCCCCGGCCAGCCGGGCGCCGGCGATGGCGGCCGCCCCCACCCCGCCGCAGCCGATCACGGCGACCGAATCCCCGCGTGCGACATTGCCGGTGTTCAGGGCCGCACCCAGGCCGGCCATCACACCGCAGCCGAGCAGGCCCGCGGCGGCCGGACGGGTGGACGGATCGACCTTGGTGCACTGTCCGGCAGCCACCAGCGTCTTGTCGATGAACGCCCCGATGCCCAGGGCGGGGGAGAGTTCGGTGCCATCCTCGAGGGTCATCTTCTGAGTGGCGTTATGGGTGGCGAAGCAGTACCACGGCCGGCCGCGCAGGCAGGCCCGGCAGGCGCCACACACGGCGCGCCAGTTCAGGATCACGAAGTCGCCGGCGGCCAGATCTCGCACGTCCGGCCCGACGGATTCGACTATTCCGGCCGCCTCATGGCCGAGCAGGTACGGGTAATCGTCGCCGATGCCGCCCTCGCGATAGTGCAGGTCGGTGTGGCAGACGCCACAGGCCTGAATCGCCACCACGGCCTCGCCGGGACCCGGATCGGGCACGTTCACCGTGACCAGTTCGACCGGCGCGCCCTTACTGCGAGCAATGACGCCCTTGACCTGTTGCATGTTCGCGGTGCCTTCCGTTGTGGCTGTGCTCCGATCCTGATGGGCCGAGCGGACCCGGTCAACCATCCCCAGCGGCGGGGTACGCATTTCTAACACCTTGTGAGCGGGCCTTCAGGGGCACAGGCTGAACCCGGACGACGTGCGTCCAGGTACGGCGTCGCGGGGACACACTCTGCGCGCAGGAAGCAGGAGGCATCATGCCGAGTCAGGAAGAGTTCGACGAACTCAAGGGCCGTCTGGAAAGCCTGGAGAAGCAGGTGGGCGGCGCGGCCACGCCGCAGTTCACCGACGACGAGATGGCCGCGTTCAAGAAGGTGTCCGCCGCGATGGCCGACACCGGTGACTTCTGCGGCATCAACGACTGCTTCCGGCCGCGCCTGTGCAGCACCACGGTGTGTACGGTCTGCCGCACCTGCTGGCAGGTGTGCATCTTCGAATGCACCTGCGGGCCGTGCAACAACGGTCCGATCATCGGCGGCGGCCTGCAGCGGTTCAACGGCCTGGGCGGCTGAGGCGGTGCAGACCGACAGCCCGCCCCGGCGGTTGGTGACCGCAGCCGGGCTGGAGGTCTTCGACGACGGCGCCGACCTGATCCTGGCCAGCCCGGCCGGCATGCTTCGGTTGGCCGGCGGGGTGGCGGCGGCCGTCCGGGATCGGGTGCTGCCCGCCCTCGCGGACCGGCCTGACCGGGCGGCTCTCCTGTCGGCGTTGACCGACCTGCCATCGGCCGAAGTGGGACGCCTGCTCGACCGGCTGATCGAGGCCGGCATGGTCACCGAGGCGGGTGCAACATCGGCGCAGGGCTGGCTCGCCCTGCTCAGTACCGATGCCGGCACCCGCGATTCGTTGGCCGAGCGGCTGGACTCGGTGCGGGTGCTTGTGCTGGGCGATCCCGCCGAGGTCGGCGGCCTGTCCGCGCTGAGCGACGCCGGGGTCGGATCGGTCGAGATCGCCGACCCGGCCACCATCTCACGCGACGAACTTCCCGGCCTGATCGAGGGCCGCGATCTGGTGATCTGCCAGGTGGACCCCGGCTGGGCCGTGGTGCGGTCGTGGCTGAACCGGGCCTGCCTGGACGCCGGCGTGCCGGCCCTGTATGTGGCCGCTGAAGGCTCCTACGCCTACGTCGGCCCCCTGGTGCTGCCCGGCGAGGGCCCGTGCTACCTGTGCTGGCGGATGCGCGCCCTCGCCTGTTCCGACGACTTCGATGTGGCGATGGCCCGTGAGGAATCCCTCGACCAGACCCGTCGGCCCTTGCATCGTCCGTTGCTGCCCGGGCTGACGCAGGCCGTGCAGGCGATGGTGGTGCGCGAAACGCTGGCGATGACCACGTCCGCCATGCCGACCGAGTTGGCGGCCACGGTGGTCGTGCTCGACCAGCTGAAGTCGACGCAGCGACGGCAGCCGGTGATCGCCCGACCCGACTGTCCGGCCTGCCGAAAAAAAGCCCGGCCGCCGGTATCCGACGCGGAACCGGCGGGGAGTGAACCGCACGTCACCGATTTCGATGCGATCGCCGAGCGCAGTGTCAGCGAGGTGTGCGGGCTGATCCGGTTTCTCGACCCGGTGCCCAAGCCGGTCGAGGAGCCGCACCAGCCGCTGATCGTCCGCGCGCAACTCGCCAATGTGCTGTACGGCCAGGGCGAGGACGCGTTCATCACCTGCTCCGGCAAGGCCATGGACGGTACCACCGCCCGCAACGGCGCGATCGGCGAGGCGCTGGAGCGGTATGCCTCCCTGGTTTGGACGCCGCAGCGCCGGTTCAGCGGTCCGCGGGCAGCCGTGCCGGGAGCCACGCTGGATCCGCACGCGTTGGTGTTGTTCACCGACGATGACGCCGACCGGTTGCACCATGCCCGCTATCGCGAGGAGGGTTCCCTGGACTGGGTTCCGGCCCGCTCGCTGGTCAGCGGTGATGAGGTCTGGGTGCCGCATCAGGCGGTGACCCTGCAGGGCAGTCAGTGGCCGAGGCGCGAGTTGCTGTTCGCGCCGACCTCCAGTGGTTTCGCGGCCGGTCCCGACGTCGCGTTCGCGGCCGAGCAGGCCCTGCTCGAGGTGATCGAACGCGACGCGTTCATGATCGCGTGGATGCACCGGCTGCCGACCGCGCCGATGGACGCCCTGACCGTGCCGGACCTCGACACGTCCGCCCTTGCCGGGCTGTACCGGCGGCGGGGGGTGCGGATCGACGTGCACCTGCTGCCCACCGACGCCGCCGCCCACGTCTGCATGGCGGTCGGCTGGTCGGACGCGCAGCCCGCCGCGGTGGTGGGCCTGGGAGCGGCTCTGGACCCGATCAAAGCGGCCAGGTCGGCGGTGCTGGAGGTGGGTCAGGTACGGCCCGCGCTGCGTTCGCGGTTGCGCGACCCGGACGTACGCTCGCGGCTGCGCGAACTGGTCGAGAACCCGGCCCTGGTCGCCGAACTGGACGACCACGACCTGCTCTACGCCGACCCGGCCGCCGCGTCCCACCGGATGGCGCACCTGCGCGGCACGCCCGAGCCGTGGAGCACACCGCCGCCGCTCGGCCGGAACCTCGACGATCTGGTGGCATCGCTTGCTGACGTGGCCGGCGACGTGCTGATCGTCGATGTCACCCCCGACGACGTGGCCGACCTCGGCGTCCGGGTGGTTCGTGGCATCGTGCCCGGTTTTCAGCCGATCCACTTCGGGGCGGACGAGGCCCGGCTGGCGCACCCACGCCTTTTCACGGCGCCCCACCGGTGGGGGCTGCGCGACGGTCCGGCCGAACGCGCCGACCTGAATCCCGACCCGCACCCGCTGGCCTGATGATGCACGACTTCAGCTTCGCCGACGACGCGCCCGCCGCCTGGACCTACCACCGCGCCACCGCCCGCTGGCTGTTCAACGCCTCGGGCGGGGGCGACTCGCCGCCGCTGCGACCGGGCCGCGAGAACGGCACCCTGCCCTGGACGCGACTACCGGACGAGGCGCTGCCCGACATCTCGTTCGGTGATGCCATGCGAGGCCGGGTGTCGTGCCGCGCGTTCACCGCCGACGCGCTGACCCTGGCCGAGCTGGCCGCCCTGCTGCGCACCTCGTACGGCGTCGAAACCCGTAGTGGCGAGCTCATGCCCGACCGGCCGCCGCCGTCGGGCGGCGGGCTCTACCCGCTGGAGCTGACGCTGCTGGTGCGTGCGGTGGCCGGACTCGACCCGGGCGTGTACCACTTCGTGCCGATGGCCGGCGGACTGGAGCAGGTACAGGCGATCATGCTGCCGCGTCCGTTTCTGCAATACCTGTTCATGGGCCAGCCCTGGGTGGCCGAGGCTGCGGTGATCGTCGTGATCAGCTTCGCCGGTGGCCGCAGCCTGACCAAGTACGGCGACCGCGGCTACCGTTACGCCCTGCTCGAGGCGGGCCACACCATGCAGAACCTGAACCTGGCGGTGGCCGCACTGGGCCTAGGCGTGGTGAACATGGGTGGCTTCTACGACGACGAACTCGCCGTGCTCTGCGGAATCGACATCGAACAGGAGGTGCCACTGTACGGCTGCGCGATCGGACGGCCCGATGCCGACCCGTCCGACCGGATGGCCATGCGCGCGCTGGAGCGCGGAGCACCTTGAGACTGACCGCCGCCGCTCCCGGCGAGCAGCTACTCGGCGCCGGCGGCCTGCGGGTTGCTGCCCGAGGAGCGCCTGCGCCGGCGACGCCGAGGCGCCTCGGCAGAACCTTCGGCGGGGGACTCCGCAACGGCTGCGTCGTTGACCTCGGGCTGCACCGGCTTGTCGCCCGAGCGATTCCGCCGCGTGCGGCGAACCCGCCCGTCGCCTGCCTCCACCCGCTCTGCCTTGGGCCCACGGTCACGCGGCGGGCGCGGCTCGCGCTGCCGCGGCTCGACCGGTGCCGCCGGCTTCAGCCGGCCCTTGGTGCCGGGGGCGATGCCGAGTTCGGTGAACAGGTGATGCGAGGTGGAATAGGTCTCGGGCGGCTCGGGAAAGCCCAGATCGAGGGTCTTGTTGATCACCTTCCAGCGGGTCATGTCGGCCCAGTCGACCATGGTGACCGCGACGCCCTTCGCACCGGCCCGTCCGGTGCGGCCGATGCGGTGCACGTAGGTCTTGTCGTCATCGGGGCACTCGTAGTTGACCACGTGCGATACACCGGTCACGTCGATGCCGCGTGCGGCCACATCGGTCGCCACCAGCACGTCAACCTCGCTGGCGTGGAACCGCTTGAGCGACTTCTCGCGAAGCGCCTGGTTCAGGTCGCCGTGCAGGGAGCCGACGCTGAACCCACGATCGGTCAACTCGTCGGACAGCCGCTGGGCGGACCGCTTGGTGCGGGTGAAAATGATCGTCTTCGTGCAGCCCTCGGCCTGCAGCAGGCGTCCGATCACCTCGGGCTTGTCGAGGTCGTGCGCCTGGTAGACGAACTGGTCGACCTCGGGCACGGTCATCGAGGCGTCCTGGGTCTCGGCACGCACATTGACCGGCTGGTTGAGGTACATGCGGGCCAGGCCGATCACGGCTGAGGGCATGGTGGCGCTGAACAGCAGGGTCTGCCGGGTCGGCGGGGTCTTGCTGATCAGCCGCTCCACGTCGGGCAGGAAGCCCATGTCGAGCATCTCGTCGGCCTCGTCGAGCACCAGCACCTTGACCGCGGAGAGGTCGAGGGTGCGCCGGGTGACCAGGTCGAGCAGTCGTCCGGGAGTGCCGACGACCACGTCGACGCCGGTGGACAGGGTGCCGGTCTGAATGTCGTAGCCCACCCCGCCGTAGACGGTCAGCACCCGCACCTTGCGGACGGAGGAGGCGACCTCGAGGTCGTCCGCCACCTGCAGGGCGAGTTCACGGGTCGGGCACATCACCAGCGCCTGCGGCTTGCCCTTGGGCTGATGGTCGGCGTACCCGGGATCTGTCTTGGCGACGATGCGCTGCAGCAGGCTGACCCCGAAGGCCAGGGTCTTGCCGGTGCCGGTACGGGCCTGGCCGATCATGTCGGTGCCGGCGATGGCGATCGGAATCGCCAGGGCTTGGATCGGGAAGGGGTTCTTGATACCGACCGCGTCGAGCGCCTCGACCGTTTCGGCGATGACGCCCAGATCGGCGAACGTGATTTGCGGGGCTGCTTCCTGCAGCTCTTCGGTGACGGTCAGGGAGGCTGCGACCTGCAGATCCTCCAAAGCGATGTCGCTCAGTGCGGTGGCCTTACGTGTGCCGGCCGCAAGGCCGGGCTGATGAACTCCCACCGGGGCAGTTGAACGTAGTGGCCGCGCACGGTGGGGACGCACATCGTGTGCGTATGTGCGCTCAGTCTAGCCGTCCGCGGCTGCGTACGCGGAACCGTGGCCAGAGTCGTATCGGCTACGGCAGGGACGGTGGAACGGCCGTCCGTCGGAGGTGGGCTCAGACGGCGCCGAATCCGACCCGGCGGACGTGCTCCTGGCCGATTTCGAGATAGGCGATGCGGGTGGCCGGCACAAGCACCTTGCGACCCCGTTCGTCGACCAGGGACAGCAGGCCCTCGTCCGCGACCGCCTTGGCGAAGGCGGCCTCGACGTCGGCGGCGGTCTGTTCGGACTCGAGAACGATCTCGCGAGCGCCGTGCACGATGCCGACCTTGATTTCCATGGTTCTCCTCCACGCGGTGTGGGGGCCAATCTAGCCGGGTGCCGGCCGACTGCGGGGCCCGTACGCTGGCAGCGCAAATTTCGGCTCAGCGCGGGCTCAGCGCTCGTGGGCCGGCTCGTTGAGGTACCAGCGGTGGCCGGACGGGTCCCGCAGGATCGCCCCCCGGCCGACCGCATTGTCCTGCGGACTGCGGTCGATCTGCGCACCTGCGGCTGTTGCGCGCGCGACCAGGGTGTCGACGTCGCTGACCGTCAGATAGAGCGTCACCGGGCTGCCCAGCCCTGGTGCCGGCGCCGGGCACTGAAGCTCGGGATGGGCGTCGGCCATCATGAATCGCGCCCCGTCGATCTCGAACTCGGAGTGACCGACCCGCCCGTCCGGCATCACCATCGGCGGCTGGGTGACCGTCGCGCCGAACACTTCGCCGTACCAGAGCAGCGCGGAACGGGTGTCGGGTACTGAGAGATAAGGCGTGACCTGGCTCATGGGTGTCGAGGCTACATCGGGTCGTCGGGACGTGCATCGCCGCGAGGGGAACGTCCGCCTAGTCGAACGCCTGCTTCTCGTCGTCGGTCGCCCGGCGGATCACGAGGCGGGTCCAGCCGCCGAGGTAGATCCGCTGGTCGGGGGCGAACTCCACTCGGCCGCGTCCGATCGGATCGGTGGGCAGCGAGCCGGCGGACGGCCCGACGAAGGTGCCGTTGGCCGACTCCAGATCCTCGATCCACCATCGGGTGCCGTCGGTGCTGATCTGCGCGTGCCGACGACTCACCCCGGTGTCCGGGTCGCAGTCGATGTCGGGGTGGATGTTCCTGCTCACCGACACCCGTCCGATCAGTGCCGAGGTGGAGCGCAGCGGCACCACGTCGGGCAGGCCGGGTGACGGCAGGGCGTCCGTCGACCCCTGGGTGGCGTACCAGTCGGGATCGATCCAGACCTCGGCCACCCACTCGACCGAGGTCGGCTGCGGGTGCAGCAGCCGGCTGCCAGCACCGGGTGCGGGAGCCGGGTGGGGATCGGGTGCCGCCGGCGCCTCCCACGGCTCAGCGGGGACGGGGGTCTCGACAGGCTCGAGGGACGGGGTCTCGACTGGCTCGACCGACCGGGTCTCGACCGGCTCGACCGGCTGGTCGTGGGTCTCGACAGGCTCGACCACCGAGGGCTCGGCGGTCGGGGTCTCGACAGGCTCGACCACCGAGGGCTCGGCGGCCGGGGTCTCGGCATGCTCGGCCGCCGGGGTCGTGCTGCGGGGCGGAGTGCCGGTGGTGAAGTCGTACCCACAGGCCTCGCAGAACAGGGCGTCGGCAGGGTTCAGCGTGCCGCAGTTGGGGCACTGCGCCCCCGACGGCACCTGCTGCTCGGGCGGGACGTCCGCTGCAGCGGGCGTGCCGCCCTGGATCGGCAGCCCGCAGATGTCGCAGTAGTCGTCGGCGGACGAGGTGTGTCCCGCCGGGCAGATCGCCATCTCAGCCCCTGATCCGTGTGGTCTTCGTGGACGCGGTGTCGAGCGCCATCTCGTCGGCCTTCTCGACCGCCCGCTTCAGTCGCACGGTACCGGTCTCGGCGTTGTCGATGTCGACCACCTTGCGGAGTTTCGCGGTTGCTTCGGCGTTGCCGGTCTGAACCGCCAGTTGCGCGGCCCGGCCGAGTTTCGTGGTCGCCGTGCGTTCGTCGCCGACGGCCTTGGCGGCCAGCCCTTCCTGGATCGCCTGGGCGAGCTCGGTCTGCCCGGTGTAGTGGGCGACCTCCGGGTTGATCTGCGCCGTCAGGTTGAGGTCGGACGACCACTTGGCCTTGACCAGTCCCTGGGTGAGCACCTCGGTGCCGACTGACAGCTGCACCCGCGCGGCCAGCTGTTCCTGCCCGACCGACTTGGCCGGCAGCCTCACCTGCAGGTGGTAATCGCGCTCCTCGTCACCCCACGATCCGGTCGGGTAGGCCTGCGTCAGCGGGTTCACCGGCACCCCCCGGGTGGTCAGGTCCTCCACGGTGGGGGAGACCTGCCGGACGAACAGCACCTGTGCCCCCTGCGGAATCCACACCCGCAGGTCGGCCTGGGCGACGCCGCGACCCATCGACTTCTGCATCAGCTCGGTGAACGCCTGCCCGAGCTGGGACGGGTTCGGGATGATGTCGACGCTGCCCAGCAGGGCCTGGCTGATCTTGCGGATCTCGGCGACCTTCCAGTCCACTCCCACGCCGCGACAGTCCACCTGGAACTGCCCGACCGAGTTGCGGATCGCGATGTCCAGCTGTTGTTGGGTCTCGTTGTGGTTCTCGCCGTCGGTGAGCAGGATCGCGTGTTTTTGGGCCAGCCCTCCGATCGAGTCGAACAACGCCTTGGCCAGATTCAACCAGTTGCCCATCGCGGTGCCGCCATCGGCCCGGAAGTAACTGATCGCCCGCCGGGCCTCGGCCCGGGTGCGCCCGTCCATGCGCACCATGCCGGCCCCCGATTGCACCATCGGGTATGCCAGGTACGCCTTGTGGTTGCCGGCCACCACCGCGAAGTAGGTGCCGTCGAGAATGTGGTCCAAGGCCACCATGGCGGCCTGCTTGGCCGCCTGCATGTTGCGATCGCCCATCGACCCGGACGTGTCGACGATGATGATCTCGCCTGCGTCGCCACTGCCGGTCTGCCCGGCCGCCCCGGCGCCGCTGCACGCGATCGTGATGATCGCGTTCACGTCGGTGCCGCCGTCGGGCAGGAACTCGTTCTGGTACACCGCGGAGGTGAACAGGGCCATCTCAGATCTTCTCTTCTCCACTCGGGCTCGCCTCGTCCGACCCCGATGGGGCGTCCGAAGGTGCTTGTGACGCAGTGTTCAGGGTAGCCGCCACCCGAGCCAGCGCCACGGTGACGTTGTCCCTGCCGCCCTGGGCGTTGGCCCACTTGACCAGCCTCCCGGCGACCTCGGCGGGCGTGCCCCCCTGGTCCGCTGCCTCGCGGACGACGGCGGCGATCGTGGTGGGCTCGGAGGCGTAGTTCCACAGGCCGTCCGAGCAGACCAGCAGCCAGCCGTCCTCGCCGGCGGTGTAGACCCCGGTGTTGGGCACCACGTCGTCGGCGTCACGGCCCAGCCAGCGGGTGATCGCGTGTGCTTGGGGGGCGGCCTCGGCCTCGGCGCGGGACGAGCCTGCCCGGATCAGTTCCTCGGCCGCCGAATGGTCGGTGCTGAGCTGTACCCGGTTGCCCTCGGCCAGAAAGTAGACCCGCGAGTCGCCCAGCGAGGCCCAGTGGATGCGGTCCTCGTGCACCACTGCCGCTGCGAAGGTGCAGGACGCCGCGTTGGCGCTGTCGGCGGCGGTGTGCGCGATGACGGCCTCGTTGGCCGTCGCCGCGGCCTCGACCAGGGCGGCTTCCATGGCTGCATCGTGGCTGTCCCGAGTGCCCAGGCCCACGGGCCGGGACGCGACCAGCACGTCGCGCGCCCGCTGCGCCGCGGCCATCGCGGCCACGTCGGAGTCCTGCGAGGTGGAGACCCCGTCGCAGACCACCAGCACGGCCACGCGTTCCGGGGGAGCCGTCGCCCACAGCGCCATCGCGTCCTCGTTGCGGGAGTGGACGACCCCGCGATCGCAGACCCCGCCCACCCAATCGGCCGGGTCGGCCTCGAAGTGGTCCCGTTCCGAGGGCGCCTTGGTGCCGCAGGTCTGGCAGTAGCCGTCGACGTCCACCTCGCCGCCGCACTCCAGGCAGACCCGGGCGGCCGGACGGGGCCGGTTCAGTTTCACCGTCAGCTCGGACGTGGCACCGGCCGCCCCCGGTGCCGCGACCTGCGGATGGACGTCCGCGCCGCAGTTCTCGCAGTACCGCTCGTCGGGACGCACCGGACGCCCACATTCCGGGCAGGGTGCGGCCAGCCCCAGCGCTGAGAACTCCTGCGCCTGGAACTCCTGGGCCGGTGCCACCGCTTGCTGAGCGGCCAGGTCGCCGGCCCGCTGCTCGCCGGCCCACAACGGCCAGCCCGGACGCTCTTGGTTCACAGCAGGCTCCAGACTCGGATCGCGTTGGCCCGGTCGACCAACTCGGCACGCTCGTTCGGATCGGCACTCAGCTGGGCCAGCCGTCGGTATCCGCTCTCCAACCGGTCGCGCAGGTTGCCCTCGGTGAACGACACCGCTCCGAGCGTCAACGCACTACCCTTGGCCAGCCCCAGCGCCCGCTCGAAGATCGTCGATTCGAACTGCAACTGGCTGCGCTCGTCCAGCCGGGCATGCTGCAGCACCTTCAGCGCCTCACCGAGGTGGGCCGCATCGCTACCGAACCCGATCAGGTGCTCGGTCTTGAGCTTCTGCGACTCGAGGTAGCCGCGGGAGGTCTGCGGGATCAGTTCGAGGGCTGCCAGCGACCCGGTCAGGTCCCCCTTGGCGGCCCGGATCCGGGCCAGGCCGAAGCCCGCGGTGGTGACGTAGTTGGCGTCGGTGGAGGCGCAGATCCGGTACAGGTTCTCGGCGACGTCGGTCTGCCCGGCCAGTTCACAGGCGACCGCGAGCGCCAGCTTCGGCGCGAGCTCGCCGGGGAGTTGTCCGTAGACGGCGTTGAACGACGACAGTGCGGTGGCGTTGTCGGCGCGCAGCAGTGCGCCAAGCCCGGCCAGCCAGACCGCCCGCCACTCCCACGGATCCTCGGTCAGCAGGGTGTGCACGGCCGCGTCCAGCACCCGCTGGTTGCCGGTCTCCAGAGCCGCCAGGCAGCGCGCCAGCAGCACCCCGGTGGACAGCGCGGGCGGCCGCATCAACTGACCGAGCCGCTCGACCGGGTCGCTCGGGTCGAGCTGGGCGAGCCAGTCGGCCTGGGGGTCGGCCGGATCGGGGCGGAGTTGCGGCAACTGCTGCCAGTCGAACTGGTTGCCGGACACCGTCGGGGCCTCGAAGAGCATCGAGGCCACCGACGTGGCGGCCGTGCCAGCCGTCCGCGCGGCCACCACCTCGCGCAGCACGCCGAGCATCTGCACACGGAGGTCCTCGGCCGTGTCGAACCGGTCACCCGGGTCGCGGGCGCAGCACTTCAGCAGCAGCCGGTACAGCGAGTCGTACTGTGCGAAGGCGGGCAACTGTTCGGCTGCCGGAATGCTGAACTCGAAATCGCCCTGATAGCCCGGCACCTCGGCGCACAGCACCATCAGCGTGCGTCCGATGGTGAAGATGTCGGACGCGACGCTCGCGCCGACGGTGGCCACCTCGGGAGCCTGGTAGCCGACCGTGCCGTAGATCGAGGACTCGTCGTCGCTGGCCCTGCGGACGCCGCCGAGATCGATCAGCTTGAGCGTGTCGCCGACCTGAATGACGTTGTCGGGCTTGAAGTCGCAGTACAGCAGGCCCAGGTCGTGCAGGTAGCTGAACGCGGGCAGGATCTCGATCAGGAACGCCAGCGCCTGGTCGACCGGCAGCGGGTCGTAGCTGCCCCCGCGGGTTTCCATGCGCTGCTTGAGCAGCTGCTTCAGCGAGCGACCGCCGACGTACTCCATCACGATGTAGCCGTTGTTCTCGTGGCTGACGAAGTTGTAGATCTCGACGATCAGCGGATGCTCCACCTGGGCGAGGAACTTCTGCTCAGACAGGGTGGCCTTGAGCGTGTCCTCGTCGCCGGTGTTGAGCAGTCCCTTGAGCACCACCCAGCGGTCGGAGACGTTCTTGTCACGGGCCAGGTAGATCCAGCCCATGCCGCCGTAGGCGAGCGGGCCGACCACCTCGTACTGGCCGGCGACCAGGTCGCCGTGCCTGAGCTTGGGGCTGAAGGAGTATGCCGCGCCGCACTTGGGGCAGAAGCCGTCCGAGCGGCCGGCCGCGTCGTCGCGGGATCGACCCACCCGGGCGCCGCAGTTGGGGCAGACCCGCTTGTCCTCGGGCAGTTCCGGGTTCGCCATCACCGCCTTCGCCGGATCGACGGCCGGAGCCGGCGGCACCACGGTCAGGCCCTGCCCGATCCGGCCGGGGCGCACCCGTCCGATGGCTGGGGGGCGGCGGGTCGGACGGGCACCGAACGATGTCGCCCGGGCCGAACCCAATGCCGTGGATCCCAGCTGCACCGAGGCTCGGGTGACCGACGAGACCGAGGGGGCCAGCGCAGACTCGGGTGGCATGCCGCAGGTGTCGCAGTAGCCGTCCACGATCTGGCCGGAGCAACCGGGTTGTCGGCAGGGTCCGCTGGCGGTGGCGGACGGCCGGCGGCCCGGCGTGCCACGTCCCACCGGCATGGTGGCCGCGTTGCCCGGCATGCCGCAGACGTCGCAGTAGCCGTCGACGATGGTGCCGGTGCAACCCGGCTGGCGACACCTCATCGCAGCCCTCCTTCGGCCAGCCAGTCCAGCATCGCCTGGGCGGCCGGCACGAGTTGCCGGATCACGCCCATCGGGGCCGGACGGCGCTGCAGCAGCCGTTCGGCCTGGTCGGTGAGCGCGGCGAAGTCGGGGTCGGTCGCGAAGCCGAGCGCGCCGGCCTTCGTCCGCAGGGCTGAGACCAGCGCCGCTTGAGCGTCCCGCTCGGCCAGGGCGCCGGAGTAGGCGTCCTGCACCACCTGCATCGCCCGGCTGACCTGGGTCAGCCGGGTCAGGTACGCGTCGATCTCCTTGCGCGTGTTGGGCACCGGGCCGAGCGCGGCCACGTCCGGCACCGCGTACTTGGGCGCCGGGGAGACCTGCGCCACGGTGTTGGCCACCAGTTGGCGCAACGCCTGTTCGCGGGCCGCGAGGTCGTCGGCCTGCTCCCGTGCCCGTGCCAGCGCGTCCCGGTTCTCGCGGCGCCGGGCGCCGCCGACGATCAGGTCACGCTCGTAGCGGGCCGCATCGATCTCCAGAGGGCCGAGCGATCCGCCGATGTCGCCACCGCGCTCGCGCTTGCCCTCCAGCTCGCCGACCCGGCTCGCCAGCTGGGCGACCTGTGCCGTCGCCGCCGGCCGGGACGGCGCCGGTTCCATCGCCACCTGGTCGCGGATCCGCTCGAGTTGCGCACGCAGGTCACGCAGCCGGCGGGCCAGCTGTTCGGCGTTGGGGTCGAGGTTGAGCTTCTGCCGCAACTGGGCGACCAGAGCGTCGGAGAGGCGACAGGCCTCGGGCAGCGAGACCGCCATGCCCGCGAGCTGTGCCGAAGGGGAGGGGCCGGTGTCGAGTCGTCCCCAGATCAGGGAGGACAACCGGGCGCATTCGGCCGGGCCTACCCGCCCGGAATCCCAGGTGACCAGCAGCAGGTCGTAGCGGCCCTTGACCGCCTGCCACAGGGCCAGGGAGAGCTGCATGTCGGGGGTGAGCGCGGTCAGTGTGCGGGCCATGATCTCGGCATCCAGGGCGGCCAGTTCGCTGCGCCGGGCAGCCGTCCAGGCGTCCAGTTCACCGAGGTAACCGGCCATCGCCTGAGGCTGGACGGGTTCACCCAGCCGCCCCGGGGCAGCGGGTGCGCT
The DNA here is from genome assembly GCA_963697765.1 of uncultured Actinomycetota bacterium. Classification (GTDB taxonomy): domain Bacteria; phylum Actinomycetota; class Actinomycetes; order Propionibacteriales; family Propionibacteriaceae; genus Micropruina. The sequence goes on along the minus strand of CAVOPC010000001.1, from coordinate 548,002 downwards.
GACTGCGCTCACCGGTACTCCTCGATCCTGCGGGCCACGCCCCAGGTGGCCAGGGCGGCCCCGGCGAGGGTGAGCACGATCACTGCGGCGATCGCGGTGGCGATGGTGTCCGCGGCCGAGGCCACGCCGGCGGTCAGCGGTGCGCGGACGGTCGTGGCCAGGTTCGACACCGCGGTGTCGGCCGTGCCGAAGGCCTTTCCCGCGGCACCGTTGCCGACGGCAAGAGCGGCGGCACCGTTCCAATCGGACGAGGCCAGCTTTGCACTGACCTGGCCGTGGGCCGTGTTGTACGCGGCCAGCGCGGCCTGCGCCGAGGTGGATTCGGGTACGTCGGCGAGTGCCTTCTTGGCGGCGTCGTACTGGGTGGTCCAGCGGGTCTGGTAGGTGGTACCGGCGCCGCGCAGCCCGATCGCCAGCAACTCATCGGCCCGCGCCTGGTTGAGTTGAGTGCGCGTGGTGGCCAGGCCGTCCAGGCTCGCCCGGGTGCTGGAGTCGAAGCCGGCGGCGGTGGAGGCCGCCGAACCGAGGGCCGCGGTGGCGATGACCACGGAGACCATGGCGCAGACGAGTCCGGCCGCCACGCCGAGGTTGACGTAGCGGTGGGACGAGCGGGCCAACAGAACCAGCACCGCCACCAGGCCGCCGGCCACGACGACGGCACCGAGGTACACCCACAGCACCCAGGACGTGTTCAGGTCGGTCACCACCCGGTCACCGATGGCCTGCTCACCCTGCTGCAGGGGCGCGAGGATGGTGCTTCTCAGTTGCGCATCTGACTTGGCCAGCAGCACGGCGGAGGCCGTTCCGTCGACGTTCAGGGCGTCCTGCAGCGTCATGCCGTAGCTCACCAGGGCGCCGGTCAGCGGAACGATCCGGCCCCGGTCCGCGGCCACGGCGGCAGCATCGGCCAGCGTGGTGGCCAGTTCGCCCAACTGGTCGCCCACCGAAGTGCGCACCGCACTGGACGGTGACAGCGGCCACGTGTTCGCGCTCTGTTGCACCGCGAGCGCCTGCACCTGCGCGTCCGCCAATCGGTTGTACTGGGCGAGGGTGTCGCGAGCCGACCGGGCCGAGTTGAATGAAACCGCCAGTGCCGTGACCACCAGGGCACCGAAGACCAGCAGCACGGCCACGGCCGTCACCTGTAGCCGGCGGAGCCGGCGTACCGAAGCTGGGGTCGACTTGCGTGACTGGGCCGACCGGACGGCACCCGCCGCGGCAGTTGCCAGCACGGAACCCACCCGGGGCGGCGCCGTCATGGCGTGGCTCCGGTGTTCGGGGCGGTCGGGTCCGACGGCGGCTGCAACTGCTCGGGCGACGCCGGGGTCCAGTCGACGGCCGGGGCCTCATCGGGCGCCAGATCCTCGGGCAGCAGGGTGCGCAACTGGTCCAGGGTGGGGTCGGTCAGGTCGCGCAACCGCCAGGCGTGCTTGCCGATCGCGGCCTCGAGCATGTTGCGCGAGAAACGTCCGTTGCCGAAGGTTTCGTCGCGCATCTGCTGGGCCAGGGCGGAGCGGAAGGCGTCCAGGCTGCCCTCACCCAGGTCGTAGTCGGCGCCCGCGACCATGCCGGTGAAGATCTGCTCCAGTTCGCCGTCGGTGTAGTCGTCGAAGCCGATCGTGGTGCGGAACCGGCTGGCGAGGCCAGGGTTCTGGGCGATGAAGACCCGCATCGGCAACGGGTAGCCGGCCACGATCACGACCAGGTCGTTGCGCTTGTCCTCCATCTCCTTGACCAGGGTGTTGATCGCCTCCTCGCCGTACTGATCGCCGTTGAGGCTGTACGCCTCGTCGATGAACAGCACGCCACCTTCGGCCTTGGCGACCACCTCGGACGTCTTCATGGCTGTCTGACCCAGGTAACCGGCGACCAACTCGGACCGGTCGACCTCGACGAGTTGGCCCTTGGAGAGCAGCCCGACGGCACGGTAGATGCCGGCCACCAGTCGGGCCACGGTGGTCTTGCCGGTGCCGGGATTGCCCACGAACACCAGGTGCCGGGTGATGGTGGGGCTCTTCAGCCCCGCCTTGGCGCGCATGGCGTCCACCTTGAGTACCGCGGTCTGCCGGTGGATCTCGGCCTTCACCCGGGTCAGCCCGACGAGGGCGTCCAGTTCGGCCAGCAACTCCGCCAGCGACTTCTCGGGCTCGTCGGGCTTCTCCGGTTCGGGGGGTGTCACCGGCTCAGGCGGCGCAGCTGCCTGAGTTGGCGGCAGTTGCGCCTGCGTGGGCGGCTGGCCGGGCCCCGGAGCAGCGCCAGGGGTCGGCGTGCCGAACAGGTCGGGGATGGCGCCGGGGCCGAAGGGATCCAGTTGGTGAAGGTCGAGCAGCCGGGCCTCGTTGGACTGCATCCGGTCAAGCACGCCGGACAGGATCTGCGGCGCATGCCGGACGAAGTCCGCATCGTCGGCGGGCTCGGTCGACCACGAGGGCCGCGGGGCGGCGAACCCCTGGGCCGCGCCGAGCTGGACGGCGGCTGCGCCCTGCGCGGCACCGGTGCTCTGCGGGGTGGGTTCGCCGAGCAGTGCCGAAGCGGCCGCCACCTCGGCCAACGCCTTGGCGTAGGGCACCGCATGCTCGGAGCGGGCATTGTGCAGCTGGGTCACCAACGGCGTCGCGGACGTGCGGAACTTGCGTCCGCGCAGGGCCGAATCCATGAACTCGACCGCGCTGATCGCCCGTCCGGTTGCGGCGCACCAGTCCACGAACGATCCGACCGCGGACTCCGACACCGCAGCCGCCAACTGTTCGCCCTCGACGCGGGCCGCGGCGGCGTCCAACCCCGCCGCGCCGGCAGCGGTGGCCAGGGAGTCGAGGGTGCTGGCCAGGTCAGGGGTGCTCACGGGCGCTCCACATCGAAGGGGTCGGACGGACCGGCCGCGGGTTGCTGCGGCATGTTCAGGTCGACGGGGGCGGCCGGATGGCCGAACCGTTCCTGCAGGAACCGGCCGTGGGTGATCAGGGCGGCGGCATCGGTGGAGTTGGCGGCGTCGTAGATCTTCTCCATGGTGGCGCCGAGCAGGTCGAGCTGGTCGATCAGCAGCAGCAGCGGAGTCTTGCCGTTCTCGACCGGACGCGAATCGGCCCAATCCCGCGGCAGCCGCAGGTAGGCACCGATCGCCTCGGGCAGGTAGTCGGTCGCGGTGGCCACCACCGAGTAACTGTCATAGCTGCCGAGCCCGAGCGAGCCCAGCCGGGGCAGGGTCTTGCGCACCAGGGACGTCACCCGCGCGGCACGCGACCGCACCACGGCGGGCAGGGTGCCGGAACTGATCAACTGATCGACAGCCTCCAGGGAGGCCATGATGTCGGCCTCGGTGGGGGCTGGATCGACCTCGGCCTCGGCGAGCGCCGGCGGCGGCGGGGAGTTGCGGCCGCTCAGCCAGTCCCAGAAGCCCATGGCCCTTCCAACTGCAAGAGATTCGGTTCGTTGATGATGATCGTATGCGCCGGTATCAGATGTTGATCTGCGGCATGGTCGACGTGCGGGAATCCTGCTGCGCGACCCGGTCCAGGTACTCCTTGGACTTGACCACCTCACCCTCGAGAACGCCGATGGTCTGCGCCATGTTGTCGAGAGCACGAGCCTTGAACTCATCGATCGAGTCCATCGTGGCGTAGATGTTGGCGAACGCCGACTGCAGCTGCTCCAGCCCGATGGTGGAACTGGCGGCCTGCTCCTGGATGCGTGCCGAGTTGTCCTTCAGCATCTCCGACGTGCGCTGGATCATCTGCGAGGTGGTGGTGTTCAGCGCGGTGATCTGGTCGAGCACCAGCTTCTGATTGCCCAGTGCCTGGGCGACGATGACGGCGGTGCGCAGCGCCGAGATGGTGGTGGTCGACGCCCGGTCGACGCCCTTGATCAGTTCGATGTTGTTCTTGATGATGATGTCGATCGCCAGGTAGCTCTGGATCGAGACGGCCAGCTGGGTGAGCAGGTCCTGATGTTTCTGCCGCACGTAGAACAGCACGTCCTGGCTGAGCGCCTTCGCCTTCTCGGGATCGGTCAGTTGCAGTTCGGCGATCTGGGCCGAGAGCCGCGCGTCCAGCCGTTCGGCGATGTAGACGTACTGGTTCATCCGGCCCATCACGGTCCACAGGTTCTGCTTCTCCATGTTGAGCGCCACGTTGTCCTTGGTCAGTTCGTCCTGACCTGAACGCAGCGCGTGCAGGATGCCGTTGAGCTGCTGTTGGGAGCTCTGGTAGCGGCGGAAGTAGTCGGTCATCTGATCACCGAACGGGATCATTCCGAGGAACTTCTTGGTGCCGCGGGCCTGGCCCGGATCGAGATCCTCGACGGTGCGGCGGAGCTGGACCAGCGTCTGGCCGACCTTGGACCCGTCCGAGAGACCACCCTCCTTGAGGGCGCGGACGGGGGCGTTGAGCAATCGGTTCGAGGTCTCGGCCGCCTTGCGGATGTCGGCGTCACCCATGCTGCGGACGGCGTCCGCCTGCGCGGTGAACGTCGGCGACTTGGCTTCGGCGTTGCTGAGAGCGTTGAGGAACTCGTCGACCTTGGCGTCCAGCACCGGCACCTGGGACGCCCCGACCTGCGGTGCCATCGCCGGCGCCTGGGTCGTGGTGATCAGCGCGGGAGGCTCCGGCGCACTCAGGGTGAGGGTGGACGGGGGCTGCAGCGGCATCGCCGCGGCGGCACCGGCGGGGGGAGTGGACGAGCTCATGACTGCCTCTCGAAGTCAACAACAGGGCGTGCCGCCCAATCTAGCGGGCGCCCGGGTGGTGCAGCAGTGGGGGCTCGTCGGGGACAACCCTGGAACCTGGGCCACAACGGCCGGCCGCGCACGAGGCCCTTCGCGGTGGCCCTGACGGTCGGCGGCGACCGGGGACGGACGCCGGACGATGGTCAGCGAGCGATCAAAGGCCCTGGACCTGCTCCGCCTGTGGACCCTTGGAGCCGGAGGTGATCTCGAACTCCACCCGCTGTCCCTCGGTGAGGGTGCGGAAGCCCTGCGCGTCGATGGCCGAGTGATGGACGAAGACGTCCTGATTGCCCCCGTCGACCTCGATGAACCCGTAGCCCTTCTCGGCACTGAACCACTTGACGGTTCCCTGCGCCATGCACTTCTCCTTCACTTCGCGGTGACCCGCGCGCGGATCGGGACACTTGCCGATGCGGCCGGCCCGGCGAGGGTGCACAGCGTCACGTCGGCACTGAAACACACTTTCACATCGCGCGACGCCGTTGCCAGCGCAACCCCGGGGTGATCTGGTCAAACGGTTGCCCTGACGCGTGTCGGCGGGCCGGAAGTGTCGGAGCGAGATGATTGCATGGGAGACATGGACCCAAGCCGCACCGCACTCCAGGGTTGGAGCCTGGACGCATCGCAGCAGACGGCGGTCCACGACCTGCGGCAGGGCCCCGCGCTGGTGATCGGGCCGCCCGGGTCGGGCAAGACCACCGTGGTTGCGGCAGCGGCGGCGCTCGAACTGGGGCTGCGATCGGCAAACGGGCCGCAACCGCTGGTGCTCACCTTCGCTCGGCGCTCGGCCAGCCAGTTGCGCAACCGGGTCGCCAGAGCGATGAACCGCACGGTCAGCCCACCCTGGGTGACCACGATGCACGCGTTCTGCCTATGGCTGCTGCGCCGGGCGGCCGCTCCCGGTGACCCCGAGCCGCGGCTGCTGACCGCTCCCGAGCAGGAGTTCCGGGTGCGCGAGTTGCTGGCCGGCCGGGGTGCGGGGGCGTGGCCGGAGGCGGTGCAGCGCGCGGTCGGCACCCGGGTGTTCGCCCGGCAGGTCCGCTCCGCGATCGCGCGGGTCCGCCAGTTGGGGCTCGATCCCGAAGACCTGGTTGCGGCCGGGGTCGCCGCCGGACGTCCCGAGTGGGTCAGCACCGGTCACTTCTTCGACGAGTACCTCGACGTGCTCGACCACGAAGGCAGCCTCGACTACTCCGAACTGGTGCACCGGGCCCGGATCGCCCTGACCGACGAGACGCTGGCCGTCTCGGTGCGCGGCCAGATCTCACGGGTGATCGTCGACGAGTACGGCGAACTCGACCCGTCACAGATCGGGCTGTTGCGCGCCCTGGTGCCGCCCGGCGGCCCGATCCTGGCGGTGGGCGACCCCGATCAGGTGATCTTCCGGTTCCGGGGTGCCCATCCGCGGGCGCTCGCGGACTTTCCGGCCACCTTCCCGACTGCCGCTGGGCAGCCGGCTCCGGTACTGGTGCTGTCGGGCCAGCACCGGGGTGGCCCGGGGCTGCGAACCGCCGCTACCCGGGTGTCGCGCCGGCTGCCCCTGCCCGTGCTGGGCGCCGAGGCCACCCGGTTGCTGCGTCCGGAGGTTGTCGCTGCCGGGGGCGACGTGCGGGCGGTGGTCTGCGCGACCGAGTCCGACCAGGCGCAGTTGATCGCCGAGGAGCTGCGCCGGGCCCACCTCGACGAGGGTTACGCGCACGGCGACCTGGCCGTGCTTGTGAGATCGGGACGCCGCCAGATCGCCCCGATCGCACGTGCCCTGGTGGCCGCCGGCATCCCGGTCGAGGTGGCCGGCGACGAGATCCCGTTGCTGGCCGAGCAGGCCGTCCGACCGCTGCTGCTCGCCGTCGAGGTGCTGCTGCGCGGTGGCGAACTGGACGCTGACGAGGCCAAACGCCTGCTGACCTCACCGCTCGCCCGGCTGGACGCGGTCGGCCTGCGGGCCTTGGGCCGGCTGCTGCTCGACGTCGAGCGGCAACAGACCGGCTCAATGCTGGTGGGCCGCTCGCCCGGCCAGCTGATCGCCGACGTGCTGGCTGAACCCGAGCGCCTGGCCGAGCTGCCGGACACGCCCGAGGTGGGCGTGATGCGGGCGCTCGCGGGCTTGCTGGCCGCGGCGGGGCGCACCCTGGCGGTGCCCGGAAACGGGGTCGCCGAAGTGCTGTGGACGCTGTGGTCCGGCACCGACTGGCCCGATCGGCTGCAAAGAGCGAGCCGTGACGGTGGCGAAAACGGTCGGCGGGCCGATCGTGACCTCGACGCGGTGATCGCGCTGTTCGCCGCCGCCGGAGCCACCGAACAGCCGGCCGGTGCGGGCGGCGTCCGCGGCTTCCTGGCCGAGGTCGCGGCGCAGGAGATCCCCGCCGACACCAGCCGTGAGGCGGAGGTGCGGGGGCGCGGCGTCCGGCTGCTGACCGCGCACCGGGCCAAGGGCCTGCAGTGGCCGGTCGTGGTGGTCGCGGGCGTGCAGGAAGGGTTGTGGCCGGCACCGGCTCAGGGCGGGGCGATCCTCGAACCCGCCGAGCTGATCAGCGACGGTCTGGTGGGTCGGCCGGACCCGCGCGAGGCCTTGGCCGATGAGCGCCGGTTGTTCCATGTGGCGTGCAGCCGGGCGAGCCGGCGACTTCTGGTGACCGCGGTGCAGGGCTCCGATGGTGAGGCCAACCAGCCGTCCCGGTTCCTCACCGAGCTCGGGGTGCCGATCGAGGACTACGTGCCGAGCCGCCGGCCGCTCACCCTGCCGGGACTGGTGGCCGAACTGCGCCGTCAGGCCACCTCGCCCGACTGTTCCGCGGCGCTGCGCGAAGCCGCCGCACTCAGGCTGGCCCGGCTGGCGTCACTGACCGACCGGCACGGGCGTCCGCTCGCTCCCCAGGCACGCCCGTCGTCCTGGTGGGGGCTGGCCGAACCGACCGGAACGGCACGGCCGGTCACCCTGCCCATCCGGTTGAGCCCGTCCGCGTTGACCGGCTTGCTCACCTGCCCGAGGCAGCACTACCTGACCCGCCAGGTGCATGCCGATCCGCCGCGCAACGCGAACGCCAGCCTGGGCTCGGTGATCCACGTGCTGGCCGAACATGCCCGCAACGACGATCTCGGGTTGCCGGAACTGGCGGGGCGGCTGGACGAGGTGTGGGCCGAGTTGCCCTTCGAGGCGGCGTGGTTGTCCGAGGCGGAGCGGATCAAGGCCGAAGCGGCCCTGACCCGGTTCGTGAACTGGCAGGAGGCGAACCACGACACCGACGTGGTCGGGGTCGAGGTGCCCTTCGAGGTGATGGTTGAGATCGACGGCACCCCTGTGCAGCTCGTCGGCACCGTCGACCGGCTGGAGCGCACCGGCGACGGCCGGCTGCGGGTGGTCGACTTCAAGACCAACAAGCGTCCGCCGACCGCGTCCGCCACCGCCGCACACGAACAGCTCGGCGTCTACCAACTGGCCGTCGACGCCGGTGGTTTCGACCGGGTCGCCGGTCAGGGTTCGGTCAGTGCCGGCGGCAGCCTGGTCTACCTCAGGCTTGCGGCGGGCAACGACCTCGAGGACTATCCGCGGGAGTTCCACCAGGCTGCGCTGACGGAGCGTCCGAGTCTCGACGAGCACGACGCCGCACACCCGACCTGGGTCCATGAGCGCTTGTCGCGGGCGGTGACGCTGCTGCGCGAAGGCCGGTTCCCGGCCACCCCGGGGGACGGCTGCACCTGGTGTCCGTTCACGACGAGCTGCCCGGCCAAGCCGCCCGGACGGCAGGTGGTGGCATGACGACACTGCGCGATCCGGCCGACTTGAGCGCGGTGCTCGGCCTTGCGTTCTCCGACCAGCAGCTGCAGGCGATCACCGCGCCCCTGCAGCCCGGCGTGATCATCGCCGGGGCCGGGTCGGGCAAGACCACGGTGATGGCGGCCCGGGTGGTGTGGCTGGTCGGCAGCGGCCAGGTGGCGCCCGAGCAGGTGCTCGGTCTCACCTTCACCCGCAAGGCGGCCGCGGAGTTGTCGGCTCGGGTGCGCACCGCGCTGCAGCGGGCGGGTGTGGTGAACACCGAGGGAGTCGATGATGCCGGCGAGCAGCTCGTCCTCACCTATGACGCGTTCGCTGCCCGGCTGGTCTCCGAACACGGCCTGCGGATCGGTGTCGAGAGCGACCCGGTGATGATCACCGGTGCGTCGCGATTCCGGCTCGCCGCCCGGGTGGTGACCAACGCGGCCGGGCCGTTCGAGCACCTGTCGTCGTTCACCCCGGCGACCCTGACCGAACGACTGCTGAAGCTGGACGCCGACCTGACCTCGCACCTGGTCACCCCCGAGCAGGTGGGTGCGCACGCGCGCGAGTTCCTGAAGGCGCTGGACGAGGCACCGCCGAACCGCTACCGGCGTGAATATGCCTCGGTCCGCTCGGCCCGGGCGATCACCGAGCAGCGACTTGAACTGCTGGGCCTGACCAGGGCGTATGCCGCGCTGAAGCGGCAACTCGGCTATGTGGAGTTCGCCGACCAGATGGCTGTCGCCGCCGAGCTGGCCGTTGCCGTGCCGGCGGTCTCCGAGTTGCTCAGAAGCCAGTTCCGCGTGGTGCTGCTGGACGAATACCAGGACACCTCCTCAGCGCAGGCGGCCCTGCTGCGGGCGTTGTTCTCCGGGTCCGACGCGGGCAGCGGCCGCGGCCACGCGGTGACCGCCGTCGGTGATCCACATCAGGCCATCTACGGCTGGCGCGGGGCTGCGGCCAGCAACATCCTGCAGTTCGCTCACGACTTTCCGACCGTGGACGGCTTGCCGGCGCGATCGTTCGCGCTGACGGTGAACCGTCGCTCGGGGCCGGTGATCCTGGCCGTGGCCAACGATCTGGCGGCCGGCTTGCGCTCCGACCCGTTGCTCGGATCGGCGTCGCAGGCGGTGCAGTTGACGGCACCCGCGGCAACCCCGCCCGGGCGGGTCGAGGTGGCGAGCTTCAGCACCTGGCCGGACGAGGTGCGCTTCGTCGGCGAACGCATCGCGGCGCTGCACACCTCGGGCACCGTCGGGTCATGGTCGGACGTCGCGGTGCTGGTGCGGCGCAACGCCCAGATTCCAGCGGTCTACGCCGACCTGCTCGCTCGTGACGTGCCGGTCGAGATCGTGGGGCTCGGCGGCCTGCTCGAGCTGCCCGAGATCGTCGAGGTGTGCTCGGTGCTGGCACTGCTCGACGACGTCAGCGCCAACCCGTCGGCGATCCGGCTGCTGACCTCGGCGCGCTGGGCGATCGGGGTCGGCGACCTGGCACTCCTGGGCCGGCGGGCTACCGATCTGGCGCAGGGGCACCGCGGGCAACGCGGTGACGACCTGGTGGATGATCTCGGCCGGGCGCTTGCCGGGGCCGAGGCGGTGGTGACCCCCAGCCTGCTCGAGGCGTTGCACGACCCGGGCGAACTTGCCTACAGCGACGAGGCTCGGCGACGCTTCCGGGCCATCGGGGCTGAGCTGGCAGGGCTGCGGGCGCATGCCGGCGAACCTGTGCTCGACCTGGTTCGGCGTGTGGTGACCACTGTCGGCCTCGAAGCCGAACTGGCGGCGGCGGGCTCGTCCGGCGCCCAGTTGGGTGCATTCACCGACGCGGTCGCCGTCTACTGCGATGTGGACGGGGAGGCCTCGCTCGGCGGCCTGCTGGCCTATCTGGACGCCGAGCGTGCGCACGGTGTCGGGCTCGACCAGGCGGTGGCGAGCGATGCGAACTCGGTGAAGCTGCTCACCGTGCACAAGGCCAAGGGACTGGAGTGGCATGCGGTGTTCCTGCCCGGCATGGCCGACGGGGTTTTTCCGAACGAGCGGGTCACCGACAACTGGGTGAGCAACGCCGGGGTGTTGCCGGCCGAGCTGCGTGGCGACGCGGCGGCCGTGCCGCAGCTCGCCGACGCGTCCGATCCGGCGTTCAAGGACTACGGCGCCGCCCTCAAGCAGCAGATCCGTCATGCCGAGGACCGGCTGGCCTACGTGGCGGTCACCCGGGCAAAGCAGCTGCTGGTGGCCAGCAGCCACGCCTGGGAGGGCGAGTTGGTGCGGCCCCGGACGGCGTCGCCGTACCTGAACATCATCGCCCGGCACGGCGTCGTGGTGGCCGAGGCACCTCCGCCGGGAAACGAGAATCCCCTGGCTGGCAGCGGTGCCGCCCTGGACTGGCCGGTGATCGGAGACCCGGACGTCCGCGAACGGCGGCGGCGACTCGCCGCCGAGGTCAACGCGGCCGGGGCCGGCCCATTGCCCGCCGAGCCTGGTGACCTGAGCGAACAGGAGCGGGTCGAGGTTGCCGGGTGGGACGCCGCCCTCGACCTGCTGTCCGCAGCGGCCGGTGAAGCCGCCACACCGGCCCGCCCCGCCTACCTGTCGGCGACCGGGCTGGTGCGGCTGGCCAGAGCACCCGATGACTTCCTGGCCGAATCACGGCGTCCGATGCCGCAGCGTCCGGTGGCAGCACAGCGGCTCGGCACCCGGTTCCACCGCTGGCTCGAGCAGCGGTTCGCCCTGGCCCCTTCGCTCGACGTGGATCCGGGCGTGGCACCCCCCGACGATCCGCACTTCGCCGCGATGAGCGCCGCCTTCGAGCGCGGGCAGTTCGCCACCCGGCGTCCGTTGGGCGTCGAGGTGCCGTTCAGCATGGTGGTGGCCGGAACCATCGTTCGTGGCCGGATCGACGCCGTGTTCGACGACGCCGACGGCTATCTGGTCGTGGACTGGAAGACCGGTGCCGTCGAGCGGGCGGACCCGATCCAGTTGGCGGTGTACCGGCAGGCGTGGGCCGAGTTGGCCGGGGTTCCGGCGGATCGGGTGCGGGCCGGGTTCTTCGACATTCTCGGGGACCGGCTGGTGATGCCCGAACCTTTACCGGGGCCGGACGCCTGGGCCGGGGCGGTTGGCCGGATCGGCGGGTAGACCCGTAGGTTTGCCTCATGGACGGCTGGGGCGATTCGGGGCAGCTGAACCGCTGCGAGAACGAGCGACTCGATGCGGGTTGGGTGGCTGATCGTTGGGTCGATCCGACCAGCGTGCTGCTCGCTGTCGACGACAGTGGCCGGATCAGCGTGAACCCAACCGGCACCGGATTGAGCGAGCGGACTCCGAGCGGGTCGTTCGAGTCCCAGCGGCACTTCCTGCTGGGTATCGCTCGCGGTCGAGCCATTTTCGTCGAGGCCGCGGGCTCCGAGCCGGCTGCGGGCCTGCGCGAACTGATGCCGAGGGTGGGTGAGGCCGACCGGGAGGTGGCCGTTGCGGCGGTCGCGCTGATCAACTGGCATGCCACGTCGCCGCATTGCGGACGCTGCGGTGCACTGACCGACGTGACTTCCGCGGGCCTGGTGCGGCACTGCCCTGCCTGCGGACGGGACCGGTTTCCGCGCAGCGACCCGGCCATCATCGTGGCGATCGTGGACGCCGAGGATCGCCTGCTGCTCGGCCACCAGGCGGTCTGGCCGACGGGCCGAATGTCGATCCTGGCCGGCTTCGTGTCGGCGGGGGAGTCGCTGGAGCAGGCGGTGCACCGCGAGGTTCTGGAGGAGAGCGGGCTGCAGCTTTCTGCCGTCCGATACCTCGGCAGCCAGCCGTGGCCCTTTCCACGCTCGCTGATGCTCGGCTTCGTGGCCCGGGCCGCCGGTTCCCGGATCGAGGTCGACGGTATCGAGATCGAACACGCCAGGTGGTTCTCCCGCGACGATCTGACCGCGGCCGAGGCCGCCGAAGAGGTCGGCCTGCCCGGCTCGGCGTCCATCGCCCAGCGGATCATCGGCCAGTGGCGTGACGGCACCCTGCCGGCGCCAGAGGCCTGACCCTGCGACGGGCCTCGACGACTACCGTCGCCGCCAAGAGCCGCTACGAGCTATCGGGCAGGCACCGGAGTGATCGCGTCGTGCCGCCCCGGGGCTCACTCGGCGTCGCGCGTCGGCGCAGCGGTACCCAGGATCGCCGACCGGCGGTGCTGACCGGACGTTACAGGCGCTCGCGCAGTCCGCTGGCGCGTCTGGCGATCCGGCCGACCGCCTGCTGGAGCGCCGCGGCGGTTCCGATCAAGTGCACGGCGTCGCGGGCGCGGGTGACCGCCGTGTACAGCAACTCGCGGGTGAGCAGGGGTGAGTCGACGTCCGGCAGTACCAGGGACACCACCGAGAACTGGCTGCCCTGCGACTTGTGCACGGTGAGGGCGTCCACCGATTGGGTGGCGGTGAGCAACTCGGGGCTGAGCGGACGGTTGCTGATGCCGGCGAAATGCACGAGGGGGCGTCCGGTGTCGGTGAGCACCACGCCGGTGTCGCCGTTGTACAGGCCCCAGTCGGGCTGGTTGCTGGTGACCAGCACCGGACGGCCCGCATACCATTCACCCTCCGCGCCGAAGCCGGGCACGGACGCCCGCAGCCAGAACTCGGCCTGCCTGGCCCAGGTGGTGGCGCCGTGCGGGCCGTGCCGGTGCGCGCAGAGCAGCCGGTGGTGATCGAGCAGCACCAGGGCCTTCGCGGGGTCCGCGTGCAGCGCCGCGGCATGGATCGCCCCACCGACGTGCACGACGCGGGCGCGCAGGGCCTCCTGCGGATCGTTCGGACTGGTCAGGGTCAGATTCGCGTACCCGGCAGTGGCGAGATTGAGCACCTGGTCGGCGTCGCCGGCCCGGATCGCCTCGGCCAACTCACCGAGCACCCCGGTGAATCGGTAGTTGTGGTGCAGCCGGACGACCGGACTTCGGCCACCGGTGCCGTTCCACGATGCGGCGGTCAGGTCACCGAGGATCGCTCCGGCCCCGACCGAGTTCAACTGGTCGGGGTCGCCGACCAGCACCAGCCGGGTACGCGGCCCGAGGGCGTCGGTGAGCAGGGCCATCATGGTCAGCGACACCATGGACAACTCATCGACGATCACCACGTCGTGTGGCAGCGGATTGTCGCCATTGTGCCGTGGCCGACGGTACGGTTGCGCGCCCAGCAGCCGATGCAGCGTGGTGGCGCTCAACGCGGCCACCCGCGGCGCGACGTCGGGCGGCAGGTCGCCGGCGGCGGCACGCAGCGCCTGGTCCATGCGGGCGGCCGCCTTGCCGGTGGGTGCCGCCAGTGCCACTCGTTCGGCACCCTGCCGGAACAGCATCGCGAGCATGCGGGCGATCGTCGTGGTCTTGCCGGTGCCGGGACCGCCGGCGAGCACGGTGACCCCGGACGTCGCCACCTGCTCCACGGCCCGGCGCTGATCGGGATCGGCGTTCGGACCAGGGAAGAGTTCGTCCAGCCACCCGTCCAGTTGCGCCGGTGCCACGGTGGCGGCGTGGGCCAGGGTGCGGTTCAGCAGGTTGAGCCGAACCCGCTCCTCCTGTTGCCAGTAGCGGGTCAGGTACAGCTGATGACCGACCAGCCGGAGCGGCAGCGTGGGGTCTCCTTCGACGCCCTGCGCCACCATCGGGCTCGCCTGCAGGGCGGCCAGCCAGCCGTCCGGCTGCGGCCACAGCGACTCAGGCACCTCGACGAGTTCGTCGTCGCGTCCGGTCACGCCGCTGCGGACGCGGTCGAACTCGAGACAGACCGATCCCGCGCGCAACGCCCGAACGGTCAGCGCGAGCGCGAGTTGCACGCGCTCGTCGGACTCGTGGTACAGCCGGCTGATCTGGATGGCCGGATGCAGGTCGGCCCAGTCGAGCACGCCGAGGGTGTGGAACTCGCCGGTCAGGCCCGCGGCGTTGATGGCCAGGGCGGGGTCAGTCACGATCACCACCGCCGATGATCGATGAAAGCTGCTCGATCAGAGCCACCGGGGGCTGCCAGGCGAAGACGCCGGTGTCGGGGCCGGCCTGCGGGCCACCCATGCCTCGGACGAACAGGTACAGCACCCCGCCGAGGTGCGTCCGCGGGTCGTAGCCGGCCAGCCGTCCGGCCAGGAACCGGTGCAGCGCGACGCAGTAGAGCAGTGCCTGCAGAGGGTAGTGCGAGGCACACATCGCGGCAACCATGGGGCCCTGCGCGTAGTGGCCGAGGGTGAGGTCGTCGCCGCCGAGCCGGTTGGTCTTGTAGTCGACGACCACGAACCGGGGCGACCCGGGCCCGCCGACCCGGAGCACCGCGTCGATGCTGCCGGTCAGGAAACCCTTGAGGGGCTGGTCGGCCAGAGCCGGGTCGGCGAGCAGGGCGGGGTAGCCGACCAGCGGATCGTCCGGGGCCAGATGTGTACGCAGCAGGATGGCAAGGTGACCCAGCGTGAAGGCCTCGTGTGGGACCAAAGGGAGGTCGAAGGTGAGTTCGGCCACGCGATCGGCGATCGGCAGGTCAGCCAGCGATCGATCGTCTGCCAGGGGGCCGAGCGGGGTGGTGAAGGCCGGCACCAGAGATTCGGCCAGAGTTGTTGCGGAGACTCCCGGCAAGGGGAAACGTGGTAGCCATTCACCGGCTGCGGCTCGTAGTCGGGTCGACAGGGTGGCTATGTCGGGGCCAGGGTCGACCTGCTCCAAAAGGGCGTGCACCAGGCTGCCGAACTGGGTGCCGCCCGGCAGGTCGCGCATCGGTGACGGCACCGTCGAGGTGGCCGACCCCGCGATGGACGAGGGATCCTCGGGCTCGTCGAGCAACAGAGGGCGGTCACGGTGGGTGCCCGCCGTGAGTCCCGAATAGGACGTCCGTCGCCAGTCCATGTCGATCTCGCGCTCGAACCTCAACGCCCGCAGCGTAGCCGTCGGGTGCATCTTTGCTGCAGCCGGCGCGACCACCGCCGGGGTGACCGGCCGGATAACGAGGCCCGGTGCGGAGCCGACCCAGCCGAGCTCGGCGGGCGACAGCGTGCCCGGTACCCGGTTGATCGGATAGGTCGGATCGGGGCGGCCGGCAATTCGGTGCGGGCCCGGTACACCACCCGCTGCAGCGGCGAGGCAGGGGTACGGAAGCTGCGCGCCCACCAGGCGATCACCTGCGAGCGGGCCCGGGTGAAGGCGACGTAGAGCAGCCGCAGCGACTCTTGCGCCTCTTCTGCCTGTGCCGCCTCGAGACGCGGCCCGCGCCCGGTGGCCTCGCTGCCGCCCAGATCGATCACGGCGCGTCCGGCCTCGTCGTGGAACAGCAACCTGCCGCCCTTGTCATCGCCGCCGTAGGCCTGCCACAGGTCGGGCAGCAGCACGATCGGATACTGCAACCCCTTGGCGCCATGCACGGTCTTCACCTGCACGGCCTGTGCGTCGGTCTCGAGGCGCCGGGTGCGTTCGTCCTCGGCACGCTTGCGGCGCTCTCGCTCGAGCCATTCGGCCAGCCAACTCGCACTGGGTCGGCTGTGCCCGGACGCCTCGTTCAGCACCTCGGCCACGTGCCGGAAGTCGGTCATCATGCGTTCGCCGTCGGGACGGGACAGCACCCGGTCGATGAACGATGTCTCGGCGCTGATCGAGGCGAACAGTGCCGCCACCCCCGAGCGCGCCAGGATGCGATCCCACTGGCGAAGCTCGGCCGTCCAGTCGGCCACCCGTGATTCGTCCGCCCCGGCCAGGTCGGCCAGCGACAGGCCGAAGAACTGAGTGCGCAGGGCGCGCCGCAGTTCGCCGCGGCGCTGGGTGTCCAGCGCGTGCAGCAGCACCAGCCAGTCGTCGGCAGCCTCCGAGCCGTAGATGCTGTCGGTGCCGCTGAGGGCCACGGGCACACCGGCCCTGCGCAATGCCTCCGCCACCCGCTTGGCGAGGCTGTTGCGGCGCACCAGGACCGCGATGTCACCGGCCTCCACCGGACGCCACCCGGTGCCGTCGTGCAGTTGCTGCCCGTCCAGAATGGTGCGGACCTGCCCAACCAGGTCGGCGGTGATGCGTTCGAGCGCCTGCCACGGCTTGACCTCGTCGTCGAGGGTGAGCAGGGTCAGCGGCGGTACCGCCGCGCCGGCACTGCGCACCCCGCTGCCGGGTCGCGCGGCGGCCACCGGATGCACCTCGATTGCCTCGCCGAGCTGCAGGCCCTCGAACAGGACGCCGAGCGCCGCCACCAGGTCGGCGTCGCTGCGGTGGTTGACGCTGAGCGAATAATGCGCACCGGCGGCGGCCACCGCCGTGCCGTACGCGGCGATGTCGGCGCCCCGAAAGGTGTAGATGGCCTGCTTGGGGTCGCCGATCAACACCATGCGGGCGCGTCCGTCGAAGAGCAGTTGCAGGATCTGCCACTGCACCGGGTCAGTGTCCTGGAACTCGTCCACCAGCACGGCGTCGAAGCGGTTCCGAAGGCGTTCGCAGCTGAGCGCCCCGGTGGCAGGGTCGGCCAGGGTGTCGCGCAACCGGACCAACTGGTCGTCGAAGGTCAGCAGACCCAGTCTCAAGCGCCGTTCGGCGGCGACCTGGCGCACGTTCTCGGCGAAGTCGACGCGCTGGCCGACGCGGCCGTCGACGCCGGACGGCACAATCGGTCGCAGCACATGGTCGACGGCGGAGGTGGCCAGGGAGAGCGCGCCGGTGTTGGGGGCCCGACCGTCCGTGACGTCGTCGAGCCGGAAGGGGGGCTCGCGCTCGTCGAACGCGTAGCGGCTGAGGTACAGGTCGGTGGCCACCTCACGCACCAATGGGGCCAGGTCGGCCGTCACCTGCCCGGACGGGTCCGCGGACGCCAGGATGCCGAGTTGCGCATACATGGCCTGGCAGAACTCGTGGATGGTCATCACCCGGGCGGTGTCGAATGCCGCGACGGCGGCCACCAGCCGATCGTGCCGCGGCCCGGGTTGCTGATAAGCGGTGGCGCGCAGCAGGTGGGTGCGCACCCGAGCACGCAACTCGCGGGTGGCGTAGCGTCCGAAGGTGACCATCAGCAGCCGGTCGATGGTGGTCTCGCCGTCGCCGATGAGCTGCACGGCCAGCTCCGCCACCGCATGGGTCTTGCCCGTGCCGGCGGAGGCCTCGAGCACGGTGGTGCCGGCGGGCAGGGCGACAGTTGGGTCGAACTCGGTGAACCCGTTCATGAGACCGGCACCGCCTCATGTTCGTACAGCGGCTTCCACAGCACCCGGGTCGCCGCGAAGGCCAGCACGGACTCGCGCGGCTGATCGAGGTCGTCGCCGCCGACGGGAACGGCGAGCAGGTGCTCGGCTCGTTCGTAAAACTGCCGCCACAGGCGGGCGCGGTCGTCCTTTTCGTAGACGCTTTGAAGGGTGCGCAGCTCGGCCATCGGATCCTTTCCGGCCCGCAGCAACTCGGCCAGCCGGACGCCGAAGTTCACCGGCAGCGGCAGCGGGGCGTCCAGCCCGATGCGGTACAGCCGGATCAGTAGCGACAGAAGTCGCATGGCCTCGTCGCGGTCGGGGGCGTTGAACTGCCGCCGACCGCCCCGCCCGACCAGCATCGCCCGCCATGACTCGTCGGACGAGGCCGACAGCGCCAAGAGCCGTAGCCACACCTCGGTGACCCGCTTGGGCGATAGCTGGGAGAAGGTTGCCATCAGCACCAGATCACGCTGGGTGGCCACCCTTCCGGTGAACCGCACCGCGCCACAGTCGAGGGCGATGTCGTGATGCGTCACGGGGTCATCGGCGTTGACCGGCAGGCTGGCGACGATCGGTGCGACCTGCTCGGCCAGGTCGGTCAGCAGCCGGTCACCGAGCTGACCGGGGGGAACGCTGCCCCGTAGCCACTCGGCCCGGACCGCCTGCTCGATCGGGTGCCCGGTTCTGACCAGCGTCAGCAGCCGATCACCCACCGCCCAGCGTTCGAGGCCGTCGAGTTCGATCGGAATCTCGTCGGACGGCTGCTCGGACTGCCAGTAGCTGAGTCCGCAGCGCTCGCGCAGAAAGTGCCTGACCGGGTCGGCGACGAAGTGGATCAGATCATCGAGGGTGAGCTCGGTGAGCGGCGGTGCGGGCGGCACGGCGACATCGCGAGCGGGCACGCGACGCGGGGCCGAGACGGCCATCGCTCCGCGCAGCCCGACCGGGTCGTAACTGACCGGAGGGCCGTCGGCGCCGAACAGTCGCTGACTGAACGGCTGCAACGGATGCTCGCGTTCACGAACGCCGGCGGACGCCAGCACATCGAGCAGGTCGGCCAGGGCCGCGGGCGGGGGCAACGCTTCGTTGGTCTGCGCCGAGCGGGACTGATGGACGATCACCAATGCCTCGCCGGCCGCCGCGATGGCATCGGCCAGGGCCTGCCGGTCTTCGGCGGGCGGGTCGGGTTCGCCCGGCCGCGGGTCACGCAGCATCAGATTGTCGCCGTCGCGCTCGGGCGATCGGGGGAAGACCCCATCGTCCAGCCCCACCAGGCAGACGACCCGGTAGGGCACACCCTTCAGCGAGCGCAGCGAGCACACCGTCAGGGAACCGTTGCCGAACGTTGAACGAGCCTCGCCGCGCTGGAACTCGTCACTGACCAGGTCCGTGATGTCGGCCAGGCTGAGCGTGCCCTCGCCGGCACCCCGTTCGGCCAGTTCGGCCAACCGGCCCAACGCATCGGTGCGCTGCCAGACGTCGTCGCCGCTGACCAGCGTGAAATCGTCCAGGGCGCCCTGCAGGCGCTGCACCCAGACCGCCAGGGACGCCGGGGTGTCGGCGAGGGACGCCAGGGCGGCCAGCCGCATCACCAGTTCAGCGAGACCGCCCACCGGCAGCAGGTCGCCGTCCTCGACGTCGTTGAGCGGAAGCACGGTGCCGACCATCGGCAGGTGCGTCTCACTGAGGGCGACGCCCAGCAGCATGCGCTGCAGGCCCGCCCGCCAGGTGTTCTGCGGTAGGTCGCCCAGCCCGAACGCACCGCGGTGCTGGGACGTCAGCCCCCACCGGACGCCGGAGTCGGCCGCCAGCCGGGCGAGCCGTTCGACGGTGTCGGCGTCCAGCCCGAACCGCTGCGCCACCGCGGGCTGCGCGCACAGATCGATCACATCGGCGGCAGATGCGCGTGAGGCGATCAGCGTCAGGGTCTGGACGAGCACCCCGATCAGCGGATTCACCTCTGCCGAACTTCGGTCGGCCAGTTGCACCCGGAAGTCATTGGCCGGGTGCCGCCCCGGCACTCCGGCCGGAAGCCGGAAGGCGGCCTGCACCAGCGGTGCCACCGTGGCCAAGTCGGGACAGCCGACCACGATGTCGCGCGGCTGGAGGGTGGTGTCGGCGGCCATCAGGCCGGTGATCGCGTCGCGCAGGATCTCGACCTGGCGTTCGATGCCGTGCCCTCCGTGGACCTGCACCGAGCCGTCGGGCGTGGGTGCCTGCGCCCGGTCACCACGAAGCGCACAGTGCAACCAGCCCAGGGTTCCGGCACCACCGGACGCCGGCGGCAGCACCTCAGTCGGCACTGATGCCAGCGCCAGGTGTGCACCCTGCTCGTGCCGGGTCAGCCGAACAGCCGCTGCTGCGCCCTCGGCAGCCGGCCACCGGGCCGCACCGAGTTGGCGCAGTGACACATGCACCTCACGATGCGCCGCGAGGGCGTCGAGAACGTCGAACCACCAAGGCGACAGGGGGTCGGGCTGCATGAACGACACGGACGGCGGCAGGGCCAGGCTGCCCGGCGAATCCTTCAGGTGGGCCACAAAGTCGGCCTGTGCCCTGATCGGGCTGGCATCGGCAGTGGCCAACCGCCACAACACGGGCTGCCATGCATCGAAGCCCAACTGCCGGCCGTTCTCGTCGGTGTGCCGGCCGGCCTCCCAGCCCGCCACCATGGCCGGACGCCATTGCAGGTAGCGGTGAAACAGCCCGGCGATGCGATGGGCGACCCGATAGCCGTTGCGTGATGCCTGCACGTGGCGGCGGAGCTGCTGCAACTCCGGCACGTCGGGATGCTCGGTGAGCACCTGCAGCAGCCGCCAGGTGAGCTGCCTGGGCTGCCAGAATCGGCCCGGATCGCCCAGTTGGTGCAGCAGCCGGCCAGGGGTCAGGAACGAGACCCCGGCGCAGATGCCCTCACCGGGGCGGCCCAGCCGCTGCGCCAACTCGTTGACCAGCCACCGGCGCAGGTGCGGGTGCGGTGTGACCACCACCTCCATGACGAAGGGATCCGGCCGGGTTCCGCCCAGTCTGGACGCCAGTTCGGCCACCAGTGCAGTGGCGTCGCTGGAGCGGTGCAGGAACATTCCGGTCATGGTGCAGACCACCTTAGGGGTGGCTTCGGACACTTATCGCCGGCCCGCACAGTTGTCCACAGGTGCGTCGGGGGGATCGCTGGAGCGCCGTCGGAGTCTGTCGTTACCGGCCCCTACAGTGTGGAGGGTGCCCGATTCCGACGCCCTGCTGGCCGCGCTCGACCCTGAGCAGCGGGCGGTTGCAACCGCGTTCGGCACGCCGGTCTGCGTCATCGCCGGGGCCGGCACCGGCAAGACCCGCGCCATCACCCATCGCATCGCCTACGGCTGCGCGACCGGCGCCTACGACCCCTTTTCGGTGCTGGCGGTCACCTTCACCACCCGCGCGGCAGGTGAGATGCGCGGACGCCTGCGAGAACTCGGCTTCGCGCGCGTGCAGGCGCGCACGTTCCACTCGGCGGCGCTGCGTCAGGCGCAGTACTTCTGGCCCGGCGCGATGGGCAGTGAGTTGCCTCGGATCAGCGACCAGCGGGCGGGGCTGATGGCCGAGGCGGCTGGACGGCAGCTCGGCCAGCGGGTGGAGTCGGGTACGTTGCGCGACCTGCTCACCGAGATCAGCTGGGCGAAGGTGAGCAATGTGCCGCCGGCCGACTACGCCGAGCTCGCCACCGAACAGGGCCGTGAGGTGGCCGCGGTGGACGCCACCGGGGTCGGCCGCATCTACGCCCGCTACGAGAAGCTGAAGGTCGACCGCGGTGTGATCGACTTCGACGACGTCTTGTTGTGCACGGTGGCCCTGCTGTCGGACCACGACGACGTGCGCGCCCAGGTGCGCCGCACCTACCGGCACCTGGTGGTCGATGAGTACCAGGACGTCAGCCCGCTGCAGCAGAAGCTGCTCGATCTGTGGCTGAGCGACAAGCCCGATCTCTGCGTGGTGGGGGACCCGGCCCAGACCATCCATTCCTTCGCCGGCGCCCGGTCCAGTTTCCTGACCCGGTTCGCGGTGCGACACCCTGACGCCGAGGTGATCAGGCTGGTGCGCGACTACCGCTCCACCGATCAGGTGGTCGAGTTGGCGAACCAGGTGCTGCACGCGGGCGGACCGGCCCAGGGAGTGCGCCTCGTTGCGCAGGCCGGGTCCGGTCCGGCGCCCCTCTTCACCCCCGCCGAATCCGAGTCGGACGAGGCGACCCGTGTCGCGGCCTGGCTCGGCGGCTTGATCGCAGTCGGCGTGCCACCGTCCGAACTCGCCGTGCTGTATCGCATCCATGCCCAGTCGCCGGCCTACGAGGCGGCCCTGTCGACCGCGAAGATCCCCTTCAGCCTGCGGGCATCCGAAGGGTTCTTCCAGCGCCCCGAGGTGCGCGCGGCGATCCTTGCGCTGAAAACCCAGGTGGGGGCGGCGTCCGACGATCTCGCGATGTCGGTGCGGGGCGTGCTGGCGGGCCAGGGCTGGACGACCGAACCGCCCTCCGGCCAGGGTCAGGCCCGCGAGCGCTGGGAGTCCCTCGCCGCGCTTCTCGCGCTGGCCTCGGACCACGCCACCGCACACCCCGACGCCACCCTCGCCGACCTTGTGGCCGAACTGGACGAGCGGTCCCGCGCTGAGCACGCCCCGGCCTCGACCGGAGTGACCCTCTCCACCCTGCACGCGGCCAAGGGCCTGGAGTGGCAGGGCGTCGCACTGGTCGGCCTGCAGGAGGGCACCCTGCCGTTCGCGCTGGCCCAGTCTCCGCAGCAACTGGCCGAGGAGCAGCGACTGCTCTACGTTGGCATCACCCGGGCCAAGCGGCACCTCTGGTTGTCATGGGCGCATTCGCGAAGTGGCGGCGGTGCCCGGCGCAAGCCGTCCCGGTTCCTGGACGGGATCCGGCCCGACACCCAACCCGCCCAACCCGCCCAAAGGGCCAACAAGAAGCGGGCCAAGAGCCAGCACAGCCTTGCCTGCCGGTCCTGTGGCCGTCCGTTGTCACCGGGTGCCGAACTCAAGCTCGGCCGGCACGCCGACTGCCCGTCCAGCTACGACGAGCACACCTGGGACCTGTTGCGGGAATGGCGGCGGCAGGAGGCCGCCGACGCTGGGCTTCCCGCGTTCTGCATCTTCACCGATGCCACCTTGATGGCGATCGCAGAGGCACGTCCCGTTGACGAGCGGCGGATGCTGGCGATCGCCGGGGTGGGCCGGTCCAAGTACGACAAGTACGCCGAGGCCGTGTTCGCGATCCTGCAGCAGGACGGTCCGCCCGACGCCTGATCGGGTGCCGGCGAGAAGCGGGACGGTGCGCGCTCAGTCACCGTTGATCATGCCGGCACCGGCCGCGATGATCGCCTCCCGCGCCGGACGCGGCTCGAAGCCCAGCACCCGCCGGGCCTTGTCGATGGATACGTGCTTGACGAAGCCCAACTCGGCTGCGACGGAACGTCAGGCTGCTTCGCGAGCGACCGCAGGGTGGCGCGCACCCGATAGCCATGGCTGCGTAACTGCAGGATGCAGTGCCCGCCGATGAAGCCGGAGCCTCCCGTGACCAGGATCGTTCGCGACACGTGCTGCCGTCCTTCGTCATCGACTTGCTTGCGGGACTCCTGAGGGTCCGTCGCTCCAGCCGGGCAGGAACTCGGCCAGCACGTCGCGGAACCGGGCCGTCACATCGAGTTGGGCCAGAA
This sequence comes from uncultured Actinomycetota bacterium, assembly GCA_963697765.1. Taxonomy (GTDB): domain Bacteria; phylum Actinomycetota; class Actinomycetes; order Propionibacteriales; family Propionibacteriaceae; genus Micropruina. The sequence goes on along the minus strand of CAVOPC010000001.1, from coordinate 524,662 downwards.
CGGCGATTCCGCCCAGCCAGACCCGGTGGATCAGCGCGTACACCGGCGGAATCGTCAGCTTCATGCCGACTCCGTTCCGGGTCGAACTGCCGCGCACATGCAGGAACTGGGCGCGCATCCATTCCCGGTCGAAGTGGAACTCGTCACTACGGGCCGGTTCGACGAACGGTTCCAGGTAGCCGAACAGTTCGCTCGCGTCCACGTCCTTGGCGATGAAGCCCTCGGCGGCCAGCCCGGCGGTCATGGCGTCCACATCGTTGGTGATCGCCAGCCGGATCAGATGGGCCATCGCCGGCGGCAACCCGTCCGGAAGTTTCGCGACGAGGCCGAAGTCGACCACTCCCAGCCGTCCGTCGCCCAGAATCAGGTAGTTGCCCGGATGGGGGTCGGCGTGCAGCAGCCCTGCCCTGGCCGGGCCGGCGAAGAGGAACCGGACGTAGGACAACCCGACCCGGTTGCGTACGTCCTCGGGGGAGTCGGCGGCCGAGGTGAGCTTGCGGCCGTCCAGCCAGTCACTGATCAGCACCCGTGACGTCGCCTCGTGCACCTTCGGGACGGCGAACTCCGGGTCGCCGTCGAAGGCCGCGGCCGCCTGCGCCTGGTTCTCGGCCTCGAGGGTGTAGTCGACCTCCTCGGCGATCCGGGCGGCGAGCTCGCGGGTGATGGTGACCACGTCGACACCGCCGGCCAGCGGCGTCACCACACTGGCCAACCGCTCGATCTGGCGCAGGTCGGAGCGCAGGGCCTGATCGGCGCCGGGGTACTGCACCTTGATCGCGACCGGCCGCCCGCCGACCAGCACACCACGGTGCACCTGCCCGATGGACGCCGCGGCTGCCGGACGAAGGTCGATCGACTCGAACCGGTCCCGCCACCGGGGCCCGAGTTCGTTGCGCAGCACCGCCTGGACCCTGGACGAGGGCAGCGGCGGCGCAGCGTCCTGCAGTTTGGCCAGATGCTGGCGGTAGGGGGCTGCGATCTCTTCGGGCAGAAAGGCCTCGAACATGCTGAGGGCCTGGCCGAACTTCATGGCACCGCCCTTGAGCTCCCCGAGCACGGAGAACAGTTGCTCGGCCGCCGCCGTCCGCAGCTGAAGGTCGACCTGCTCGGCGTCGGCACCCATCATCCGGCGGCCGAACCCGACCGCCTGGCGTTGCGCCGCGCCCAGGGGCAGGGACAGCATGCGTGAGGCCCGCACCAACGACGAGGTGGGAAGCCCTCGGTCGTCCGGTTGTTCCTCGGTTGGTTCCATGCCCGCCATTGTGCCAACCCGGCACCAATGGGCCGACCACCTGCTGCGTGGGCAGGACGCGGACGACGATCAGCCGCCGATGGTGCCGAAACTGACGCCGGTGACGCACACCTGTGAATCGCTGCCCGGACGGACGGTCAGCCGAACTGCAGGCAGCCGCAGGCCGGATGTGCCCGAAGCCGACGGAGGCGCAGCCGGCTGCCCTCATCCAGTTCGAGGGCCCCGCCCAGGGAGTCCGGCAGGGCACCCTCGAGAAAGCTGACGGCGTGCGCCGCACCGGTGGCGGCCGCCCAGTGCAGGGCGGCCGACCGTGCCGCCGGGCGACTCGTGCACAGCTGGACGAGCAACCGCGGCCACGCCGGATCGACGGCGCTTCGGTGCAGGTCGTCACAGCGCTGGCACGCGCTGCGTCCGGGCACCACCAGCGGGCCGACCGCCGTCCGGACATCACAGGCCCTGACGACCAGATACGGCTGTGCGTCGGACTCGAGCTGGGTCAACAGGCTGCGCTCCGCCTCGACGGCTTGGGCGGCGACCACAATCAGCCCGCGGGGGTCGGCGCTGGAATAGCTCCAGTGCCCCACGCAGTGCAGCCGATCGGGATAGCGCTCCCGCAGTGCGGTCGCCGCGCGAGGGACGCCGGGGGAGCCCGGCCACACCAGCCGCACCGGACCGTCCAGTTCGTCCAGAAGCAGTTCGGTGAGCAGGACGGCCAGCGGGCCTTGGCCGATGATGCTGACGGGGCCCGCGGCACGTGCCGTTGAGCGCATCATGCCGGCCCCGGCCAGAAGGTCGAGCAGCGGGTCGAGCCACAGCGGGGCGCCGGGGCCGCCGATCCGCTCCAGTGCGGGCCTGCCGCGGGGTTGGGCCAGCGCCTCGACGACCTCACGCAGTCCGCTCGGGGGATCGGTCAGCAGCAGGCCCGCCGGCGGTTCCAGGCCGAGTTGCAGTTGCGTGGTGGATCGCCACAGGGTGGCCACTGGCACATTCAACTGCCAGGTCTCACACGCATCCGGCTGCACCCGAGCAGGGTTGCCGACCCATCGCCGCGACACGCCGGTCGCCGATGGACGGACAACACCGCCGCCCGAACGGACAACACTTTCCAGGAGCCGAGTGCCGGAACGCACGCTTCTACGGACGTGACTCCAGGCCTCCGAACATGCCAAGAGCGCCGCACCTCACGGTGCGACGCTCAGGCGGAAATCAGGCCTTGGGCAGGAAGCGGGTCAGGTTCGTACCGCACACGGGGCACTTGGCCTTGGCGATCCGGGTTCCCTTTGCGTTGACCGTCACGTCGCCGGTGGCGTCACGGTGGTCCTTGCACTTCACGCAGTAGAACGAACCGCTGTAGGTGTCATCGGCCACGTTATTTCCTCCTCTGGATGATTGATGCGCTGGAACAGCACAGCGCGCGTCTTGCGGGTCAGCATACGGTACCGGCACACCTGGTTCCGCAAACCGTCTGGTGTGCCGGAGTCTGGCCGACTCGGGGTGCAAGCGAGGCCCGCAGGGTGTCGTCCGCTTGCCTTCCCCTGCGAGCGGAGTGACCCCACGGGCCTCGTCGCTCAGACGCTAGTGCGGCACGGGTGGGCTGGTCAACACGGCTGACCGAAGTTTGTCGGTGCGCCGGATTAGGCTTCGACCATGGTCTCGGAGCCGTATCAGGTGCGCCGCAGTGCGCGTCGTCGCACCACCATGGGAATCGTGCGCGAGGGGGGCGTCCTGGTGGTCGTGGTCCCCGATCGAATGAGTAGGCGGCAGGAGCGCGAACTGATCCCCGCCTTCGTGTCGCGATACCTCGAGCGCGAAGCCGGCCGGCGGCCCCCGGTCGGCGATCGCGAACTCACCGCGCGGGCGGCGGAGCTGTTCGCGGCCCATCTCGCCGAAGGGGGACGCAGCGCGCCCCGGTTCAGCGTCACCTGGTCGTCGCGCCAGCGGCAGCGCTGGGGGTCGTGCACCACCGCCACTGGTGAAATCCGGCTCTCCGAAAGACTGCGCACGATGCCCGACTGGGTGGCCGACTACGTGCTGGTGCACGAACTCACCCACCTGCTCGAGCACGACCACACGGCACGGTTCCATGAACTCGTGGGCCGTTATCCGCTCAGCGAACGGGCGCAGGGCTTTCTGCAGGGCTGGGTCACCGCGCAGAACCTGCCCGAGTTCGAGTATTGAGCAGTTCCACTACTGGCAGGTCCACTACTCAGCAGATCGGCAGCAGAGCGGTTCCACTACTCAGTCCCGCCCTCTTCAGCCAGCAACTTCGCCAACTCGGCGTCCAGGTCGTCGGGCGCATCGGGCAGATGCCCGTGCTCTGCGTAGCCCAGCGGATCGTCGAGGTCGGCAGCCGTGGGAATCAGGTCGGGGTGGTCCCAGGCCGCGTCCCTGGCCTGACTGTCGCGCCTGGCGCGGATCGCCGCCCATAGGTTCGCGGCGTCCCGGGTGCGGCGAGGGCGCAGTTCGAGCCCGACCAGGGACTTCAGTGCAGCCTCCGCCGGTCCGCCGGCGGCCCGGCGACGTCGCACCACCTCGGTGAGCGCCGCCCCGTTCGGCATCCAGCGACTCATCGTGTGGCCGACCACCTCATCCACCCAGCCCTCAACCAGAGCCAGCAGCGTCTCCAGCCGGGCCAACACCTCTTTCTGCTCCTCGGTCACGGCCGGTTCGAAGAGCTTGCCCGCCAGGGTCTGTCCCGCGCGCTCGAGATCGTCGGCACTCATCGCGGCGCTGAGTTGCGACTCGATCGCCTCTCCGAGGGCCGCGGTGTCGATGGTGATGTCGCGGGCGTAGTGCTCGACCAGTGCGTGCAGCTGCGGACCGAGCCAGCCGACGGCTGCGAACAGTCGCTGCCGGGCGGTTTCGCGCAGCGCAAGGAAAAGCAGCACGTCCGCCGCCGTCACATTCTCCAGCCCCGCGCCGAACTCCTCGATGTTGCTCGGCAACAGCGCGACCTGGGGGCGCTCGCCGAGCGGCAGGCCGATGTCGCTGACGCTGAGCACGTCCGCGGCCAGGCTGCCCAGCGACTGCCCGACCTGCGCCGCGAACATGCCGGACGCGGCCGCGCGCACCATCGGCTTCATGAACTCCTCGCCGGGCCCAGCCTCCCGGGCCATCAGCGAGCCAAGTGCGGTGGACAGGCTGGTCACGATCGGGTTGCCGAGCTTCTTCCAGGTCTCGAAGGTGCCCTCCACCCAGTCCGCGCGGCTCCACGCCTGAACCGGCGCGCTCAGCCGCGGGAAGGCGATCTCCTCGTCCAGCCACAGGTCGGCCAGTCCGGCGGCGTCGCGCACCCGGCTCGCCTCGGCGGCGGACGGTGCGGTGTCCGGACCCTTCGTGGCCGTCACCTTGCGGGCGATGTCCTTGGTGAACGTCCAGTTCATGCCGCTGCCGGGATCGGTGGGGCCGAAGCCGGCCATCTGCGTCTGGAACTGCGCCATCACCGACTGCAGCCGATCGGTCAGGGCGGCGAGATCGAACTCGCCGTCGGGGCCGGGCTTGATGCCGAACTGGGCGAGGAATTGGGCCAGCGGGTTCTCCTCGGGCGGCGGGTTGCCGTCGTCGGGGAGGTCCGGGTCGGTGGCCATGGGTGGCTCCTGGTGGTCGTCGGACGATTCGTGCGCGGGTCGCCGATGCGGCCCGCCTGATGCCCATTGTCCCGCATTTCACAAGCCATGGCGGGGTCAGGCCGCGGCGATCCGGTCAGGTAGTCTCAGCCGGGTGACGAAGCAGACCTGGACGGCCGCCGTCTCGGCGTTGCTGTTCGTGGCCCTTGCTGCGGTCGTGTCCCTGGTGCCCGTGCCCTTCGTGAGCTGGTCGCCAGGCACCACGGTCAACCTGTACGAGCCGGTGGACGGCGTGGCGCCGGTCGACATCCAGGGTGTGCAGACCTTCCCGACCACAGGGCAGTTGCGCCTCACTACGGTGGCGGTGACCCGCGCCGACAGCAAGCTGACGCTTCCGGAGGCGCTGCTGTCCTACTGGCTGTCGGCTCGGGAGGTGCTGCCCCGCGACGCCGTCTACCCGGCCGGCGCGAGTGTCGACGAGATCCGCGCACAAGAGGTGCAGATGATGGACAACTCCCAGTCGGCGGCGGTGGCCGCCGGACTTCGGGCGGCCGGGGAGAAGGTGGTCGAGTACCCGATGGTGGTGGGGGTGTCCAACGGCAGTCCCGCCGAAGGCAAGCTCAACCTCGGCGACTTCATCCTGCGGGTCGACAACAAGGTGGTCAGCACCACCGACGACGTGCGCGCCGCGATCAACAAGCACAAGGTGGGCGAAGCGATCCTGTTCACCATTCTGCGCGATCGCCAGCAGCTGACCGAAACCGTCACCACCGTCGCATCGAACGCGGACGCGACGGTGCCGGTGGTGGGCATCAACCTGACCACGGGCTACTCCTACGACCCGGTGGTGACCTTTAGGATCAACCCCGACATCGGCGGGCCGAGCGCCGGCCTGATCTTCGCGCTGGCCGTCTTCGACGAGGTCACCCAACCCGACCTGATCGCCGGGCGTTCCGTGGCAGGAACCGGCACCATCGCCGGCGACGGCAAAGTGGGCCCGATCGGTGGCATCCAGGAGAAGATCGCCGGTGCCGAGGCAGCGGGGGCCACGATCTTCCTGGTGCCCGCCGACAACTGTGCCGACGTCCACGGGCTGAACACCCCCGTCCGATTGGTGAAGGTGGCCACCCTGTCCGAGGCGATCAGCGCGCTCCAGGCGCTGCAGGACCCGGCGAAGGCCGCGTCCGTACCGGGGTGCCCGTGACCTCGGACGCACTGATGGCCGGCCTGATGGAGATCGAGCGGCACATCGCTGATCTGGGGTGGGATCAGCCCGCGCGCCTGTTCGCCCTGGTGCCCACCGCCGACCTGATCGCGGCGGAGCCGCAGCTGGCCGAGCACCTGACGCATGGTGTCGAGCCCGCCGCAGGGCAACTGTCCGCGATCGAGCAGGACGGCTTCGCGGCGGGCGCCGACCTGGGCGAGGCGTTGGCCCGGATCAGCTGGCCGGCAACGGTCTCGGGTGTGGCCCTCGGCCTCGAGCGGTTCTTCCTGCCAGGCTCGGACGACGACCTGCCCGCCGGCTTGGACGCCGAGAACCAGGTGCGCACGAACCCTGCCCGCGAAGAGATCCGGGTGGTCGCCGGCGTTCTTCGTGGCGGCGACTCCTTCGGGGTTGCCCGGATCCGCAGCCACCCCGACGAACTGTTATCAGGTACCGACCTGGTGCCCGGCCTCGCAGCGGCGCTGGCACGTACATTGGACTGAGATCGTGAAAGAGGAGTGCCCCGAGTGAGCCAGTCGACAAGTGTGCGTCGTCGATCCCCCCTGTTGCTGACCCTGGTGATCGTTGCGGTGGCGTTGATCGCCTTCGCCGTCTTCACCCAGTTCTGGACCGACAAGCTGTGGTTCGAGTCCGTCGGGTTCGTCACCGTGTTCAGCACCGAGTTGTGGACCCGGCTGGCGCTCTTCTTCGGAGTCGGCGGGCTGATGGCGCTGCTGGTCGGCGGCAACATGTGGCTGGCCATCCGGCTGGCCCCCCGCGGCCGCCGGGCCGGTGACAGCGCGGTACTGGACGCCTACCGCCGGATGCTCGAGAACAACAAGGTGGTCGCGGTACTGGTCCCGTCCATCGCCCTCGGCGTGCTGGCCGGAATGTCGGGCACCACCGAGGTCCTGCCGGTGCTGGCCTGGATCAACGCCGTCCCATTCGGTCAACTCGACCCGAACTTCGGCCTCGACTACAAGTTCTACGTCTTCGAGCTGCCGGTCTGGCAGAGCTTCCTGTCCTTTCTGCTGACGGGCGTCGCGTTCAGCCTGATCGCCACGGTGATCGTGCACTTCGCGACCGGTTCGCTGCGGGCGGTGCGCAACACCAACCGTCCCCAGGTCACCCCGGCCGCGCGCGTGCACCTGTCCGTGCTGGCCGGCGTGCTGCTGATGCTGTACGGGTTCCAGTGCCTGCTCGACCGGTACGCGCTGCTGATCACCCAGGGCACCCTGTTCACCGGCGTTCACTACACCGACGATCACGCCCGGATGGGCGCCAAGCTGGTGATGGCCGTGATCGCCTTCCTGGTGGCCGGGCTGTTCTTCGCCAACCCGATCATCAAGCGCTCCATCTACCCCGGGGCAGCGTTGGTGCTGATGGTGATCTCGGGGCTGATCCTCACCCTGATCTATCCCGCCGTCGTCCAGTCGTTCGTGGTCGCGCCCAACCAGCCCGACAAAGAGAACCCGTACATGCAGCGGCACATCGACATGAGCCGGCAGGCATTCGGCATCAACGACACCGAGGTCACCGAGTACGAGGCTGTCACCCAGGTGAAGGCCGGCCAGCTGAAGACCGACGCCGAGGCCCTGCCCGGCATCCGGCTGATGGATCCGGCAGTGATCGGGCCCACGTACGAGCAGCTCCAGCAGGTGCGTGGCTACTACACCTTCCCCGACGTGCTGGACGTCGACCGGTACAAGATCAACGGCATCGAGCGCGACGTCGTGGTGGCCGCCCGCGAGATGAACCTGGCGGGGCTGCCCGACCAGAACTGGAACAACATCCACACCGTGTACACCCACGGCAACGGCCTGGTGATCGCCTACGGCAACCGTCGGCAGTCCGGCGGCGAGCCCGAATGGATCGTGAAGGCCATCCCGCCCGAGGGCCTGCTGGGCGACTTCGAGTCGCGCATCTACTTCGGTGAGCAGTCCTCCCAGTACACCATCGTCGGACGCGAGCCGGGCCAGGAACCGATCGAGCTCGACACCCCCAACGGCAAGTCGAACGTCTACTCCGGCAAGGGTGGGGTGCCGATCGGGGACCCCTTCACCCGCACGTTGTACGCGGCGCGCAACATGGACATCAACCTGCTGCTCTCCGACCGGGTCAACAGCGAATCGCGCATCCTCTACAACCGCACCCCCAAGGAGCGGGTCCAGGAGGTCGCCCCCTGGCTGACCGTCGACTCCAACATCTATCCGGCGATCGTGGACGGCCGCACCGTCTGGATCGTCGACGGCTACACCACGTCCAACAGCTACCCGAACAGCCAACTGGTGAACCTGCGCAACTCGGCCGCGGACACCCAGTCGCGGGTGGTCGGCAGCCAGGTCGACGAAAACGTCAACTACATCCGCAACTCGGTCAAGGCCGTGGTGGACGCCTACGACGGCACCGTCAGCCTGTACGCCTGGGACGAGGCGGATCCGATCATGCAGGCCTATTCGCGGGCTTTCCCCGGCACTGTGCAGCCCAAGAGCGCGATCAGCCCCGACCTGCTCAGCCATCTGCGCTACCCCGAGGATCTGTTCAAGGTGCAGCGCGAGATCCTGGGCCGCTACCACATGACCAACCCCTACACCTGGTACGCGCAGAGCGATCTGTGGCAGGTGCCGAACGACCCGGTCAAGGCCAACTCCGACGCCAAGGAACCGCCGTACTACCTGAGTATCAAGTGGCCCGGCGACAAGGAAGCCGTGTTCAGCCAGACCACGGTGTTCGTACCGCGCGGCCGGTCCAACCTGGCGAGCTACCTGGCGGTGGTGGCTGAGGCGACCAGTCCGGACTACGGCAAACTGCGCGTGCTGCGGATGTCGGACACCCACCAGATCGACGGTCCCGGCCAATCGTTCAACGCGATCAACAACGACCCGAAGGTCGCCGAGACGTTACGACCGTTCCTGAACCAGGGGGCCGCGTCGGCGACCTACGGCAACCTGCTGACTCTGCCGATGGGCAGTGGTCTGCTCTACGTGGCACCGGTCTACACGATGCGGCAGGGCAACACCGGCTCATATCCGGCGCTGGCCTACGTGGTGGTGCGGTTCGGCTCGCACGTCGGCATCGGCAGCACGCTGCAGGAGGCACTGGACTCGGTGTTCGCCGGCAATGCGGGTGCCGAGACCGGTGAGCTACCCAGCGGCTCGACGTCCCCCAGTCCGTCGCCGAATCCCTCCGGTAGCGCGACACCGACGCCGACCAACAGCCCGACGACCACCAATCCGGCGGCCGTGATCCAACTCACCAAAGCCCAGGACGCCTTCGAAGCGGCCGATGCCGCTCTGCGCAAGGGTGATCTGGGCACCTATCAGGCGAAGGTGAACGAGGCGCAGACGGCGCTCGCGGCAGCTCTCAGGCTGATGGGCCGCTAGGCCGCCGGTCGGTCGAGCTCGTGCGCGGGTCGTTGAGCTTGTCGTGACCCACGGCCAGTCGGTCGAGTTAGACCTCGGGTAGTCGAGCTTGTCTAGACCATTCCCGGCCGTTCGAGCTCATCCGATCCGTCGCGCCTGTCTCGACCCACGGCGGGGGTCGGCGGCGGAGGGGGCTCCACTCGAGACAACCAGCCTCAGTCGCAGGCTCCCTCGGCGGCCAGACCCATCCACGTCTCGAGTGGAGCCCCCTCCGCCACCTTCCAGTTCTGCTCTTTAAGCGCCGATCGAGCTTGTTTGTCCCACCTCGGCCCGGTCGAGCCTGTCCAAACCCGCCAAACGGTAGAGCATGTCGAGACTTTCCATTGGTCGAGCTTGTCGAGACCATCCCTCGGCCGGTCGAGCTTGTCGAGACCTAGTCGACCATCACCTCGAGTTGGAGTCCCTGGTCGGTCAGTGGTTGGGCCAGCACATCGGCGTCGCCGACGATCACGACCGTCAACTCCTCTGGCGGCAACAGTTCCGCCACTGCGGCGCTCGCCTCGTCGGGAGTAACCGCTTGCAGGGCCGCCGCGTGCGCGTCCATGAACTCGACACCCAGTCCGGCCTCGACCAGGGCGGCGACCTGATCCGTGATGCCGGACGCCGTGGCGCAGCGCAGCGGGGTGATACCGATCAGAAAGTTGACGGCCTCGGTGAGTTCGGACGCGGTGATCGAACGATCGCCGTCAACCCGCAGCAGTTCCGTTGCCTCGGCGACGGCCGCGGCGGTGACCTCCGTCCGGAACGACGCATGCATCGCCAGCATGCCGCCGCTGCGGGCCGGCGCGTTGGACAGTTGCACGCCGTAGGTGTAGCCGCGCTCCTCACGCAGCACCCGGTTCAGCCGGCTCAGAAAGCCGCCGCCGAGCACGAACGCGCCCAGTCGCAACGCGGGCCAGCGGGGATCGGTGCGGTCGATGCCGAAGGTGCCGATCCGCACGTCGGCCTGCACCGCTGCCGGTCGGTGAACGAGCAAGGCCCTGGGTGCGGTGCCGGTCGGCCTCTCGTGACCCCCCGCGGCGCTCTGTCCAGTCCAGTCACCGAAGGTGTCGGCCACCAGGGGTAGTGGGTCGGTTCCGAAATCGCCGGCGAGCACCAGGGTGCTGTGCCCGGGACCGTACCTGCCGGCGTGCTGGGCCCGGACGTCCTGGGCGGTCACACCTGCGACAGTGGCAACGGTTCCCGCGCTCGGCCGGGACGCGCGGAACGCCGGATCGACGACGGCGGCCCGGAAGGCCTGCGCCCCACGATGGGTGGGGTGCGCCTGCTGCTGGGCGATCTCGGCCAGCCGCAGGTCGACGTGCCGCTGGACGTCAGACTCATCCAGGGTGGGCGTACGGATGGCCTCGGCGAACAGCGGGAGGGCGTCCGCGAAGCGCGTGCTGGGTACTTCCAGGCTGAGTTGGGCGGCGGAGTGGCTGGTGCCGCCACCGAAAACCGCCCCCCGACTCTCGAGGTCCGCCGAAAACGAGGTGCCGGGGTGGTTCGTGGTGCCCTCATCGAGGCACCGCAGCATGATCGTCGACACACCCTCGATTTCTTCCGGCTCGGTCGACAACGGCGCGTCGATCACGAGCGACGCACTGATCAGGTGCTGTCCGGGCCGCTGGAACGCCAGCACCCTGAGGCCGTTGTCGAGCGTGGTCCGGCGGGGGATCGGAAAGACCCACGGCCGTGGAGGGGCGATCTCGGGGCGCTTCATGACGCCACCCGCCGGTAGCTGAGCACTGCTCTCTGGCCGGGCTGCAATAGGCGCTGGGCCGCGTCCGCAATGCTGTCGACGCTCAACGCGCGCACCTCGTCCAGCCGGCGATTCACCGCGTCCGGATCGGCGTGCAAGGTGGCGTAGCCGCTGAAGAGGTCGGCTCTGCTGTCGAAACGGGCCAACTCGCCCAACCATTCACGTTCGTACTGCGCCTTGGCGCGGTCCACTTCGGCGAGGTCGGGACCAGAGTTCAGAAAACGGGTGAGCTCGTCGACGATCACCGCCTCGAGCTGCTCCGCGGTGACACCGGTAAGGGCCCTGGCATAGGCGAGTCCCATGCTGGTGCCTCCGATCAGGCCCGTGGCGGACGCGCCCGCACCCTCCGCGATCAGGTCGTCCCGCACCATTCGCCGATGCAGTCGGGAGGTCTGGCCATCTCCGAGAATCGCCAGCGCGAGCTGGACCGCGTCGAAGTCCGTGGTGTCGCGGGCCGGCAGCCGCCAGGTCAGGTACGCGGCCTCGGTGGGCACGTCGGCGCTGACCTCGCGGCGTGGCACTCCGCTCATGGGAGGCAATGCGGGGGTGGCCGCGCGGGTAGCCGTCTCGACGGGGGCCAGCGACCCGAAGGCGCGTTCGACGCGACCGATGGCGTCGTCCGGGTCGACATCGCCGACCAGGGTCAGCACGGCGTTGTTCGGTGCGTAGTGGGTGCGGAAGAACCTTTGGGCGTCGGCCAGCGTGGCGGCTCCGAGATCGTCCATCGACCCGATGGTGGGGTGCCCGTACGGGTGGTCCTCAGGAAACGTCAGTTCCACCAGGTGGATCAGCACGTCCCCATAGGGCACGTTGTCGTAGCGCTGCCGCTTCTCTTCCATCACCACTTCGCGCTGGTTGTCCAGATTCGACTGGGTGAGGTCGAGGGACGCCAGCCGTTCCGCCTCGAGCCACAGGGCCAGGTCGAGCGCGCCCGTGGGGACGGTCTCGAAGTAGTTGGTCCGGTCGAACCAGGTGGTGGCGTTCGCCGACCCGCCCACGCCCTGGATCGCCGCCAGGTGTTCGCCCGCGACGACGTTGGCCGAACCCTCGAACATGAGGTGCTCGAACAGGTGCGCCAGTCCGGTGCGTCCGGGCCGCTCGTCGCGGGACCCCACGTCGTACCAGAGGTTCACCGCCACCACCGGAACCGTCGGGTCGGGGTTGATGATCACCCGCAAGCCGTTGTCGAGCGTGGACTGGCGCAGCGGAAAGGGTACGACGGCGGGCATGTGGATCATCTCACCACACCCGGCCGACGCTTAGCGCTGTTGCCCGCCGAGCAGTCAGCCGGCGCGGCGGCCGGGCGGCCGGATCAGCAATGTGAGACCCATGATGACGACTGCGCCGGCCAGGACCGGGAGCATCGCCGCCAGCCCCCGCTCCAGGGACAGGGCGTCGGTATTGATGGACGGCCACGAGCCTGGGCCCCCTCCGGCGTCCGGCGGCGGGCCCGGCAGAGGGGGATCCGTCGGGGTGCCTTGAGGAAGATACGCCGAGGGAGTGGCGGTGGTGGAGGGCTGCGGGGATACCGCTGTGCCGGTCGTCGGGGTGGCGCTGGTTGCGGTGTTGTCGGGAGTCGTGGTGTCGGTCCGAGGCGCATTTGGGGTCGCTGTGGACGTGGAGCCCGGTCGTGGCGTCGGAGTGGCGGTCCGCGTGGGTGTCGGGGTGGGGCGAACCGTGGTCCTGGTCGGGGTCGGAGTGGGCCGCACGGTGCGGGTGGGAGTCGGGGTCGGGGTGGGCCGCACGGTGCGCGTCGGGGTCGGAGTGGGCGGCGGCGTCGGGGTGGGGGTCAGCGTCGGGCGCGGCGGCAGGAGCGGCGGACGTGCCGACCACGTCGGCAGCGGGCGCGTGAACGTCGGCGTCGGTGTCGGCTCGCCGGTGATCGTCGGTGTCGGCTCGCCGGTGATCGTCGGTGTCGGCTCGCCGGTGATCGTCGGTGTCGGTTCCCCGGTGATCGTCGGTGTCGGCTCCCGTGATCGTCGGTGTCGGTTCCCCGGTGATCGTCGGTGTCGGCTCGCCGGTGATCGTCGGTGTCGGCACGCACGACAGACTCGGAGTGGGGGACTTTGTGGGTGTCTTCGTCGGTTCCACCGAAGGTGACGCGGTCGTACTCGCGGTGTGACTCGGTCGTGGGCTGTCGGACGGGGTACGCGTCGGCTCTGGCTTGTCGGTCTCGCTGGCAGTCGGTTCGGGTCGGCCGCTGGGCGACGCCGAACTCGTCGGGCGGGGGCTGCCTTCGCACTGACCGATCTGATCGGGACAGTGCCTCGGGTCGGTGTGGGCGAAGGCGGGTGACGACGCCAGCAGGGCGGCACTGAGCACGACCACGGCACCCCAAACGGCGACGCGCAGCCGCGGACCGAGCTGTTTGCTCATCGTCCCCTCGGTGCACTCCACGCCTCAGGGTACTCAGCGTCGACCCGCGTTGTCTTCACGCCACGGGTCTCCTGGGCGTGCGGCGGTTGAGGGTTTGTTCGTACCCTGCCCCACCCCGCAGGGTCTGAAGCGTCAGCGAACCGTGCCTGATCAACTCAGGCAGAGGCAGAACGGATGACCCGCTGGATCCAGAAACACCCGAAATGTGGTGCCCGGCTGGTGCTCAGAGCGGGTCGCCCCGAGGTTCACCACGGCAGCCTCACCGGCGTCCAGGTCGTCGACGACGACGTCCAGATGGAGCTGCTGCGGCCGCTCCTGCCCGGGCCAGTGCGGCGCCTGGTAGTTCTCCACCTGCTGAAAGCAGATGCACTGCCCGTCGTCGGAGCGGATCTCGACCCAGTCGTCGTCATCCTTGACTGTCCAGCTCAGCAGCTCGCCGTAGAAGGCACCCAGGGCCTTGGCGTCGGGGCAGTCGAAGACGAAGGTGGGCCAGCGCGCTATTGCCATCCCGTCACCCTAGACACGGTTCAGGACGGTTCGCGTCCGCAAAACCATCTGAACCGCGGCAATCGGCGCGAGTCCACCCTCGATTCGACTGAGGGCTCAACGCCCCGCCGTGTCGCTGTCCAACGCGCTACGCAGCGCTCGCCGCGACGACTCAACGCCCACCACTGCCGCTCGCACGGTGTCTGCGTCGGCGGAGGGACTGAGCGCGGCGTCGGCGTCCAGTGCACCGATCAGCTCGGCCAGCGACTGGGAGAGCGCTCGGGCCTTGTCGGCCCTCGGTTGGGCGGGGGCTGAACTGGTCAAGCTACGCAACTCCTCGGCGGCGAGCAGCACCCGTCCGCGGCCGGCCTCCCACTGGGTGGCGGCGGCCTCCGCGCTTGGTGCGGAGAGCACCCGTGGGATCAGTGCACCCTCCACCCACTCCAGCTCGGTTCGCGTCGACTGGTAGCGCCGGTCCCATTCCTGCCGTCCCTTGACGATTCGCCATGCGACCACGCCCGCGGCAACCGCGGCGGCCAGCAGCAGGGCCGGCCAGAACCACGGGACGCCCTGATCACTGGCCGGCACGGCGGGGCAGTCGCTGCCCTGGCAGGTGGGGGAGGGCTGGGCCGTGGTCGTCCGTGTTTCGGTCTCGGTGGCGCTACGGGTGACGGTCTCGGTTTCGGTGGATTTGCGCGTGGTGGTGACCGTGCTCTTGTCCGTGACAGTGACCGTCGAGGCGGCCTTGGTCACGGTGACGGTCGCGGTCGCAGTCGGGGCCTCCCGGGTCGGCAACGGGGGAAGCGTGCCTGAGGGCACGGTGGTCGGCAGGGTGCCCGATCCACAACCGGCCATCACCAGTACCGCGGCGGCGAGAACGGCGGCCTGGGCCGCACGTGTCACCAGGGTGGGGAGCGGGCTCATCAACGATCCGGACGTCCTCTCGGCAGTACGCCGCTGCAGATACGTGATCACGTCGTCCTCCTGGTGCCGCGGCAGCCACCGCGTCGGTCGTGGTGCACAGCACCCTAGCCCGCTGCCAGGATCCCTACGGCTCAACTGGCGCAAAGTGTGTTGGACAAAGCAAACCGGCCCTGACTGGGTATTGAACCCTGTCAGAACCGGTTCGATTGGTAGCGGGGACAGGATTTGAACCTGTGACCTCTGGGTTATGAGCCCAGCGAGCTACCGAGCTGCTCCACCCCGCGTCGCTTGTTCAACTATAGGGGAACGGCTGTAATGGCCCAAATCGACACCGGCCGCGCCTGGCACGGGTGGCGGGTGTCGCTCGGCTAGACTTTCCGCGCCATGCGCTGCCCCGGCCGGGGCGGGCCACGAGGAGGACAGATGGTCTCCAGCACGTCCGCGACCGCTTCACCCCGCTGGGGGTGGCGTTGGGCGTCCCTGTTGTTCTCGTTGGCCCTGCTGGCCGGCTGCGTCGGTCAGAGCCCGACGCTTCCGACCCAGCAGCCGCACACCCTGGTGGTGGGCGCCACCCTCGAACCGCCCACGATGAACCCCAGCGCGTCGCCGGCGGCATCCATTCCGCAGGTCCTGCTCTACAACGTGTACGAAACCCTGGTGAAGATGGACCCCGAGGGCAACCTGAAGCCGCTGCTGGCGCAGGCCTGGGACGTCAGCACCGATCGGACGGTGTACACCTTCCGGCTCAATCCGGCCGCCACCTTCGCCAGTGGCAAGCCGGTCAACGCCGCCGCCGTGGTCACCAGTTTCAACCGGATCAAGACCGAGGCTGCGATCCCGGCACCGCTGGTCGAACAGATGGCGGTGGTCAAGTCGACCGAGGCGGTCGACGATCACACCGTACGGGTGACGCTCAGTCATCCGTCCAACCTGTGGCTGTACGACATCACCTCCTCGGCGGGCATCATCTACGACCCGGACGGCCTGGCCACCATCGACACCACGCCGGCGGGGTCGGGCCCGTTCGTGCTGCAGAAGTGGAACAAGGGCCAAAGCGTCGTGCTCGCGGCCAGCTCCGGCTACTGGGGCACCCCACCGCGGCTCGACAACGTCACCTTCCGCTACTTCGCCGACCCGAACGCGATGAACGCCGCGATGCTCGCCGGTGACATCGACGTGATCAGCAACCTGCAGGCGCCGGACGCCGTCGACCAGTTCGCCGACACCTCGCGCTTCACCACCATCGATGGCACCACCAACGGTGAGGTGGTTCTCGCGCTGAACAATGCCCGGCCTGCCCTGAAGGACGTCCGCGTCCGGCGGGCGATCTCGATGGCGATCGACAAGAAGGCACTGCTCGACACGGTCTGGAACGGCAAGGGCACGCTGATCGGCTCGATGGTGGCGCCGACCGACCCCTGGTATGAGGACCTGACCTCGATCAACGCCTACGACGTCGCAGGTGCCAAGGCTCTGCTCGCGCAGGCCAAGGCCACCGACTTGAGCCTCAAGCTGCGGGTGCCGACGATCGCCTACGCCACCAAGAGCGCGCAGTTCATCGAAAGCGCCCTGCGCCAGGTGGGCATCAAGGTGACCGTGGAGGAACTCGATTTCGCGACCTGGCTGCAGGATGTGCACAACGGCGGCAACTACGACATGTCGATCGTGGCCCACGTCGAGGCCCGCGACATCCGCCGGTTCACCGACCCGAAGTACTACTTCCACTTCGACAACGCCGACTTCAACGCCCAGTTCGAGGCCGCCGACGAGGCACCTGCGGACGATCTGGTGCCCCTGATGCGCAAGGCCGCGCGCACCCTGGCCGATGACGCAGCCGCGGTCTGGCTGTTCTCCCTGCCCAACCTGGTGATCACCAAGTCGAACGTGACCGGCGTGCCCCAGAACGCAGCCACGCTGAGCTTCGACCTGACCACGATCTCCGTCCGGTAGACCCGTCCGCCGGTGCGCATCGTCGCCTATCTCGGCAAGCGGCTGGGCATCTTCGCGATCAGCCTGACCGGCGCGTCGCTGCTGGTGTTCGCGGTTTGCTCGGCACTGCCGGGCGACGTCGCCGCGATCCTCCTGGGCGAGGGCGCCACCCCCGAGCAGATCGCCGCCCTAGCCAGCCAGTTGGGCCTCGACCGGCCCTGGCTGGCGCGCTACCTGGAGTGGGTTTGGGGAATGCTGCACGGCGACTTCGGAACGTCGTACTTCACCGGGCTGAGCGTGACGGACCTGATGGCGCCGCGCATCGCCGTCACCTTGTCGGTAGTGATCTTTGCCCTCGTGCTGTCCATCGCGGTCGCGGTGCCGGTCGGCATGCTCGCTGCGATCAAGCGCCGGCGTTGGCAGGGCTTCACGGTCTCGGCCGGTGCCCAGCTGGGCATGGCCGTGCCCGCCTTCTGGGCCGGCATCGTGCTGGTGATCGTCTTCGCGATCCAGTTGCGCTGGCTGCCGGCCAACGGCTATGTGCCGTTCACCACCAGTCCGGCCAGTTGGTTCTCGCACCTGATCCTGCCTGCCTGCGCGCTGGCGATCGTGCAGGCGGCCGTGCTGACCCGCTATGTGCGCTCGGCGTTCATCGAGGTGCTCAGCGAGGACTACTACCGCACCGCCCGCGCGGTCGGCTGGCGTCCGTTCCCGGCCCTGCTGCGGCACGGGTTGCGCAATGCGGCACTGGCCCTGGTGACCGTGATCGGACTGCAACTCGCCGGGGTGCTGGTCGGGGCCATCGTGATCGAGCAGGTGTTTGCGCTGCCCGGACTCGGCAGCCAGTTGCTGGACGCGGTGGCCAGGCGGGACCTGATGGTGGTGCAGGGAATCGTGATGTTCCTTGCGGCGGCGGTATTGGTGATCAACTTCGTGGTCGACCTGTCGTACGCCTGGATCGACCCGCGACTGCGCACGGAGCCGCACTGATGCGCCGGGCGACCCTGTGGGTGGGCGCTGCGCTGGTTGCGTCGGTGGTGCTGATGGCGCTGGTTTCGCTCGTCTGGACGCCGTACGACCCGACGCTGGTGGTGCCCGGGCAGCGCCTGCAGGGCCCGAGTCCCGAGCACTGGATGGGCACCGACGCCATGGGCATCGACATCTTCAGCCGGATCATGGTGGGTGCCCAGACCACCATCGTGGTGGGTGTGGTGTCGGTGTCGATCGCCGCCCTGCTGGGTGTCCCGCTCGGCATGCTGGCCGGTCAGGCCGGCGGGTGGGTGGACGAGGTGGTGATGCGCCTCTGCGACATCGCCTACGCGTTCCCGGCCCTGCTGCTCGCGATCCTGCTGGCCGCCCGGTTCGGTGCCTCACCGGTGACCGCGATGACCGCCATCGGCCTCGCCACCATTCCGAGCTTCGCCCGGGTCACCCGGGCCGGAACCACCCAGGTGATGGCCACCGACTTCGTGTTGGCCGCCCGCGCCGCCGGAACCCGCTGGCCCGGGGTGTCGCTGCGCCATGTGCTGCCCAACATCGCGCCGCTGATCGGAGTGCAGGCCTCCGTCACCTTCGCCCTGGCGATCCTGGCCGAGGCGGCGCTGAGCTACCTGGGACTGTCGACGGCGGCGCTGGTCCCGACCTGGGGCAAGATGCTGCGCGACGCGCAGTCGGTGATGTTCAGCGCTCCCCTGCAGGCGCTCTGGCCGGGGCTGGCCATCGCCGTCTCGGTGCTCGGCTTCAACCTGCTCGGGGACGGCTTGCGCGATCTGCTCGACCCGCGGCTGCGGGAGGTGTCGTGAGCCTGCTCGAGGTCACCGACCTGACCGTCAGCTTCGGCCGCCGGCGCACCGTCGCCGTGGACTCGATCTCGTTCACGCTGCAACCCGGCCAGCGCCTCGGCATCATCGGCGAGTCGGGCTCGGGCAAGACCGTCACCGCCCTGGCCCTGATGGGACTGCTGCCCGAAACGGCTCACGTCCAAGGGTCCATCAGCATGGCCGGCCGCCAGTTGGCCGGGCTGGACGACGCCGCGCGGGCCCGGCTTCGCGGCAACCTGATGTCGATGGTGTTCCAGGAGCCGATGACCGCTCTCGACCCCACCATGCGGGTCGGCCGGCAGGTCGCGGAAGTGCTGCGGCTGCACACCTCCGATCGAGGGGTCTCAGCCCGAACCAGGGTGCTGACCATGCTCGGCCGGGTCGGCCTTCAGGACGCGCAGCGGGTCGCGGACAGCTATCCGCACCAGCTGTCTGGCGGCCAGCGGCAGCGTTGCCTGCTGGCGATGGCGCTGATCAACTCACCGGACCTGATCATCTGCGACGAGCCGACCACGGCGTTGGACGTGACGGTGCAGGCGAGGGTGCTGCGACTACTTGACGAGGTGCTCACCGCCGAGGGTGCCGCCTGCCTGTTCATCAGCCACGACCTGGCCGTGATCTCCCAGGTGTGCAGCGACGCCCTGGTGATGCTGGACGGCCGGATCGTCGAGGCCGGCCCTATCGCGACCCTGTTCGGCGCGCCCCGGCACCCCTACACCCGCGGCCTGGTCGCGACCGCCCGGATGGACCTGATCCCGCCCGGACAACGGCTGCCGACGGTCGAAGACTTCTACCAGGGCGAGGCCGCGCCATGACCGAAACCACCGTCGCTCCCGGTCAGCCCCTGTACGAGGTGAGTGGGCTCACCCGGGTGTTCGCCCGCGGATCCGTCCGGGCGCTGGACGGGGTCAGCCTTCAGGTGCGTCCCGGACAACGACTGGGCATCGTGGGGGAGTCGGGCTCCGGCAAGTCGACGCTGATCAGGCTGATGGCGGCGCTGGATCGTCCGACCGCCGGCAGCGTCCGGTTCCGCGGGCAGGAGATCACCGGACTCGGCGAGGCCCGGCTCGGCTTTCTGCGGGCGTCCATGCAGCTGGTCTTCCAGGATCCCCGCTCGTCGTTGAACCCGCGGATGACGATCGGTTCGATCATCACCGAACCGCTGCGGTCCCGGCACCTTCGGCGGGCGCTCGACGACGTCGACCCCCGGCAGCGGCTGCGGGACGTGCTGGCCGCGGTCGACCTTCCACCGGAGGCCGTCGGACGGTACCCGCACGAGTTCTCCGGAGGGCAACGGCAGCGGATCGCCATCGCCCGCGCGTTGGCGCCCGATCCCGAGGTGCTGATCGCCGACGAACCGGTCTCGGCCCTCGATGTGAGCGTGCGGGCGCAGGTGCTGAACCTCTTGTCCGATCTGGTCGCCGCCCGCGGGCTGACCCTGATCTTCGTCAGTCACGACCTGGCCGTCGTGCGGCACCTGTGCGACTCGGTGGTGGTGATGCGGGCGGGCCGGATCGAGGAGCAGGGCAGCGCCGAACAGGTGTTCGCCAAGCCCCGCTCGGACTACACGAAGGCGCTGTGGGCGGCCGTTCCACGGATCAAGGTCTGAGCCCGCCACGTCTTGGATCTACTCGGCGAGCTGGTCGACCACCGCGTCGTGGAGCAGTCCGTTGGTCGCGATGGCCCCGGGGCCGTTCGGCCCGTCCACACCGTTGAGGTTGGTGAACCGACCGCCGGCCTCGCTGACGATCACGTCCAGTGCGGCCATGTCGTGCAGGGCGAGTTCAGGCTCGGTGGCAATGTCGACGGCACCCTCGGCGACCAGCATGTAGCTCCAGAAGTCGCCGTAGGCCCGTGACCGCCAGCAGGTGCGCATCAGGTCGACGAACTGCTGGCCGCGTCCCGAGTCGACCCAGCCGTGCAGCGATGAGTACGACAGGGACGAGTCGGTGACGTCGGCGACGGACGAGACGCCGCACGGGCTTCCCTGCAGCAGGGTCTTGCCGGTGAACGCACCGCCGCCGAGCGCGGCCCACCAGCGGCGGCCCAGCGCGGGGGCCGAGACGACGCCCACGACCACCTTGTCCTCGACCATCAGAGCGATCAGGGTGGCCCACACCGGAACCCCGCGGACGAAGTTCTTGGTGCCGTCGATCGGGTCGATCACCCAGCGCCGCGGACCCCACCCGGTGTCCCCACGCTCCTCACCATGGACGGCGTCGCGCGGCCGCGCGGTCTTCAACGCGCGCCGGATCGCGTCCTCGACGGCCACGTCCGCGTCACTGACCGGCGTCAGGTCCGGCTTGGCCTCGACCTTGAGGTCGAGTGCCTTGAACCGGCTCATGGTCAGCGAATCGGCGTTGTCGGCCATCATGTGCGCGAGGCGCAGGTCGTCGAGGTGGCTCTGCTCGGGCATGTGCCTCAACCTATCGGCTCGGCAAGCCGCGACGGTGGACGCGCCCGGTGTCAGCCGCCCGCCGGACGCTGCAGCCAGGCACCCTCCATGCGACGGAACGACTCCAGTCGCTCAGGCGCCAGCCGTCCGTCCGCAACGGCCTGGTCGAGCGCGCATTCGGGCTCGCCGCTGCCGTGCGTACAACCCCGCGGGCAGCCCTCGGTCAGCCCGCGCAGGTCGGGGAACGCCGCCACGATCGACTCGCGGGTCACGTGGCTCAGCCCGAAGGAGCGGACTCCGGGGGTGTCGATCACCCAGCCACCGTGCTCGGGCAACTCCAGCGCCACCACCGACGTGGACGTTTGGCGACCCCGTCCGGTCACCTCGTTGACGTGCCCGATGGCCCGGTCCACCCCCGGGATCAGGGCGTTCACCAGGGTGGACTTGCCGACCCCGGAATGCCCGATCAGCACGCTCGTACGGTCGGTCAGCAACGCGCGCAGTTCGGTCAGGTCGGACGAGGGCTGCACCGCCACGATCGGTATGTCCAGGGGTGCGTAGGCGGCGATCAGCTCATCCGCCGGGGCCAGATCCTGCTTGGTCAGGCAGAGCAGAGGGTCGAGTCCGGCCTCGTAGGCGGCCACCAGGATCCGGTCGATCATCCCCACCCGGGGCGGCGGGTCGGCCAGCGCGGTGACGATCACCAACTGGTCGGCGTTGGCGACGATCGGACGCTCGAACGGGTCGGTGTCGTCGGCGGTGCGTCGCAGCACCGTGCGCCGCGGCAGCACGTCCACGATCCGAGCCAGCGTGCCCTCGGCGCCGCTGAGGTCGCCGACCACCCGCACCAGGTCGCCGACGATCACACCCTTGCGGCCCAGCGCCCGGGACTTCGTCGCGGTCAGCGCCACGTCGCCGAGCAGGCAGTGGTACCGGCCACGATCGATGGTGATGGCCACCGCCTCGGCGGCCTTCGAGTAGTCCGGATGGTCCTTGGTGCGCGGACGGGAGCTGCGTCCGGGTCTTCCGAAGCCCTCGTGATCATCATCAGTGACCGCGCCGCGCTGCCGGTTGCTCACCGCTGGTCCAGCAACTGTCGCCACAGGCCGGGAAAGTCCGGCAGGGTCTTGGTGGTGCAGCTCACGTCGTCAAGTTCGACGCCGGGCACCGCCAGCCCGAGCAGCGCACCGGCGTGGGCCATCCGGTGGTCGGCATAGGTGTGGAACACCCCGCCGTGCAGTGGCGCCGGAATGATCGCCAGGCCGTCCGCGGTCTGTTCGACCCGGCCGCCCAGAGCACTCAACTCGGCCTGCATGGCCGCCAGCCGGTCGGTCTCGTGGCCGCGCACGTGACCGACGCCGCGGATCCGTCCCGGCGAGTCGGCGAGGGCCAGTAGGGCAGCCGCGACGCAGGTGAGTTCGCTGGTCAATGACAGGTCCAGATCGGCGGCGGTGACGCGTCCGGTACCGGTCACGGTCACCTGATCGCCGACTCGTTGCACCTGCGCGCCGAGCGCCGCCAGCACGGTGAGGATCGCGTCCCCGGCCTGCGCCGTGTGCCTGGGCCAGGCGGTGGTGACGCTGCCGCCGACGGTCAGGGGAGCGGCCAGGAAGGTCGCTGCGTTGATCAGGTCGGGCTCGATGTTCTCGTCACGGGCGGAGATCGGGCCGGGGGAGACGATCCAGCGGTCGGGGTGCTGCTCGGAGATCTGGACACCGCGGTCGCGGAGCATGGCCACGGTCAGCGCGATGTGCGGCCGGGAGGGCAGCGTGGCGCCGTCGTGCCGCAGGTCCAGGCCACGATCGAAGCGGGCACCGGCCATCAGCAGGCCCGACACGAACTGGCTGGAGCCGGACGAGTCGATGCTGACCGGCCCGCCGGCGACGCGTCCGGCACCCCGCACGGTGAAGGGCAGCGATTCCGGGTGCTCGATGGCGACCCCGGCCTGGCGCAGCCCGTGCAGCAACGGGCCGATCGGACGGGCCGTCGCCTCGGCGTCGCCCTCGAAGCGACTCGCGCCATCGGCCAGCGCGGCCAGTGGCGGCACGAACCTCATCACGGTTCCGGCCAGTCCGACCTTGACGTCAGTGGGCCGGAAGCGGTCGGGGGGATCGACTCGCACAACCCCCTCGGACAGGTCGGTGATCGCGACTCCCAGACCAGTCAGGGCGTCGCGCATCAACTGGGTGTCCCGGGCGTCCAGCAAACCGGTGAGGGTGCTGGGACCATCGGCCAACGCGGCCAGCACGAAACTGCGGGCCGTTGCGGATTTCGAGCCGGGAACGACGATCGTCGCAGACAGCGGACCGGCTGTTGCCGGTGCCGCTGCGGAGTTCACTTCAGCGCACCTTCAATGCTCTTGCCGGCCCGGCCCGCCATCTTCTTGGCCTTGCGGGCTGCTCTCCTGCCCTCTTTGGTCAGGGACTTCTTGGTTCGCTGGGCCTCGCGGGCCACCGCCGCCTTGGTGTGCTCGGCCTCACGGCCCAGCGCCTCGGCCTTGAACTTGGCCCGGTTGGCAAGATTGGGCTGCCCCTCGGTGTCGACTGCGGCCAGGAGCACCCCGCCGGTGAGCGCGATGTTGCGCAGGAAGAGTTGCTTGCTCTCGGAGTCACCGGTCGAGCCCAGCGGGTTGCTGGCGAGCAGCTGCGGCAGCATCGACCCGGCCAGGGCGAGGGCTCCGAGCCGTCGCGCGAAGCCGGTCGCCAGGCAGAGCCCACCGACGATCTGGGCCACGCCGCTGAGCCGGACCAGGCCCCTGGCGTCCTCGGGCAGGTAGGCGGCCGCCTGCGGGGGCAGGGTCTTCTCGGCCAAGGGCAGGAACTGCTTGGCCAGCGGCTCGGTGGCGGCGACCAACGGTTCGGGGTCGCGAAGTGCCTGGATGCCGTTGACGACGAAGAAGCTGGCCAGCATGGTGCGGGCGGCGAAACGCAGCAGACTCATGCACTATGTCTAGTGCCTGCACGGCGTTTGTCCAAGCTGTTGCGCACTACTCTCACCCCTATGTGCGGACGCTACGCGGCCTCGGCGGATGCCGAGTTGCTGGAAGAGATCTTCGTCATCGACGAGGTGGCCGGTCCGATGCCCGCCCCGCGCTGGAACATCGCCCCGACCGACCCGGTGGCCGCGGTGCTCGAGCGGGCCCCCAAGCAGCCGGGGGAGTCCGTCCGGCGCAAACTGGTCGAACTGCGCTGGGGGCTGGTGCCGTCCTGGTCGAAGGACGCCAAGGGTGGCGCACGGATGATCAACGCAAGGTTCGAGACCGTCGCCGAAAAGCCCGCCTTCCGCAAGGCGCTGGCCTCCCGCCGCTGCCTCTTGCCGGCAGACGGGTACTACGAGTGGTACGCAGCTGCGCCCGATCCCGCGCTGCCGGCGTCCAGGCAACCCCCGAAGCAACCGTTCTTCATCCATCCCATGGACGGGTCACTGCTGGCAATGGCCGGCCTCTACGAGTTCTGGAAGAGCCCGGACGGTGAGTGGCTGAGCACATGCACGATCATCACCACCTCGGCCGCGGACGCCGTCGGGCACATTCACGACCGGATGCCGATGACCGTCCGGCCGGACCGCTGGGACGACTGGCTCGACCCGACCCGCACCCAGGACGTGTTGCCGCTACTCGAGGCCCCCGGTGCCGAACTCGAGGCCTACGCCGTCTCGCGCCTGGTCAGCACGGTCGGCAACGACGGCCCCGAGTTGATCGACCCACTTCCCGAGTCGTAATTCACTATTGATCGAGTTGGTCGAGACCCCGTTGGTCGAGCTGGTCGAGACCTCGTCGCGGACGCGACCGGGCCCGGGTCTCGACACGCTCGACCATCGAGCCCGTCATCCCGGCGAACGCCGGGATCCCAGGCCGTGCACCGTCCCGGCCGGAGGGAATACCGTTCCACGCTCAGCCGTTTGCACCAATGTGATGAGCACGTTCGGCAGCGCACCGGTCCTTGACCGCCCGGCGACCCGGCTCGGTGACCGGCTAGGCTCGTACCCGATGATCATTCCCACCGCCGACAAGGCACTGGCCGCAGAAGGCGGCGACGTCGTCGATCCGGCCACCGAAACCGATGCCGAGCGCACCGCGCGGTTCGAGCGCGACGCGATGGTGTTCCTCGATCAGCTGTACGGCGCGGCGCTGCGCATGACGCGTAACCCCAGTGACGCCGAGGATCTGGTGCAGGACACCTACGTCAAGGCGTTCGCGTCATTCCACCAGTTCACCCCGGGCACCAACCTGAAGGCGTGGCTGTACCGCATCCTGACCAACAGCTTCATCAATACCTACCGCAAGAAGCAGCGCCAGCCGCAGATCTCCGGCGGTGACCAGATCGAGGACTGGCAGCTCGCCCGCTCCGAGGCGCACGCCTCCGACGGCCTGCGCAGTGCGGAGATGGAAGCCCTCGACCGGATGCCCGACTCCGCGGTGACCGAAGCGATGAACGCCCTCTCGGCCGACTTCCGGCTGGCGGTCTACCTGGCGGACGTCGAAGGGTTCTCCTACAAGGAGATCGCCGAGATCATGGGTACGCCGATCGGCACCGTGATGTCGCGGCTCAATCGTGGCCGAAACCAGCTGCGCGCCGCGCTGAGCGACTACGCGCGCGAGCACGGGCTGGGCCGTCGGGGTGCTTCCGATGACTGACCGAGATTGTGCCCTTGCGCTGCAGCGCCTGTACGAGTTTCTCGACCACGAAGTGGCCGACGCCGACGCCGATGCCATCAGAGAGCACCTGGACGCCTGTGAACCCTGTTTCGACGCCTACGGGCTCGAGGAGCACATCCGCTCGATGGTGAAGCGCTGCTGCACCGCGGAGCGAGCCCCCGAGACCCTGCGTGTCCGGGTCACCCGGGTCACCACCGCCGTGGTCGTCCGCGAGGTCTGAGTCTCGGCCGGCGATTGTCCGCCGGCATGACGAAGCCCCGACACCTGAACGGTGCCGGGGCTTTTGCTGTTGGTCAGGCGTTGGGGCGCTTGCCGTGATTCGCCTTGTTCTTCTTGCGGGCTCGCCGCTTGCGTCCACCCTTGGCCATGTCGGTCTCCTCTGTCGCTCGTGGGGCACCCTTCGGCGCGACTAACCATTGTGCCATAGGGTTGCGGGCATGCTGACGATGGCCGAGGTGCTTGACGCGCACACGGCCCTCAGTCCCGGTGACGCCGCCTGGCTCGACGGCCTCGTCGCCGAGTGGCATCTGCTGGCCGACCTGGCTTTCTCCGACCTGATCCTCTGGGTGCCGGACGTCGACGACAACGTGTTCTGGGCCGCCGCCCAGGTGCGTCCGACGACCGGTCCGACGGCCCTGGAGGACGATGTGGTGGGCGAGGACATCCACTACGACCCCGAGCACCTGGTGACCGAGGCCTATCTGTCCGGCCTGATCGTGCTGACCAGCGGCAACGCGCTGAGCGCGGGCATTCCGGTGGACGTTCACGCGATCCCGGTGGTGCTCGAGGGCCGGGTGATCGCCGTTGTCGAAGCACACACGAACCGGTTGGGGGTCCGGGCCCCGGGTGCGCTCGAAGACGCGTACCTCGAGGCCGCGAACGTGCTCTCGGGCATGGTGCACCGCTGCGAGTACCCAACGGGCATGGACAAGTCGGTCCCCTGGGTGTCACCCCGGGTGGGTGACGGCATGATCCGGGTCACCGCAGACGGCACCGTCGCCTACGCCAGCCCGAACGCACTCAGTGCGTACCGCCGGCTGGGCCTGGCCGCCGACCTGGAGGGCGAGAACCTGGCCCAGGTGACCGTGACACTGCTGAAGAATCGCGCGCCGGTTGAGATGGCCCTGCCGAACGTGCTTCGCGGGCAGGGGCAGCACGAGGTCGAGGTGGAGACCCCTGACGTGCAGCTACGGCTGCGGATCATCAAGCTCAGCGACGACGACGGCCCGGTCGGCCAGTTGGTGCTCTGCCGCGACACCACCGAACTACGCAGCCGCGAGCGGCAGCTGGTCACCAAGGACGCCACCATCCGCGAGATCCACCACCGGGTCAAGAACAACCTGCAGACGGTCGCGGCCCTACTGCGCCTGCAGGCCCGGCGCATCTCGTCCCCCGAGGCCAAGGGAGCCCTGACCGACGCGATGAAGCGCGTGGGCGCGATCGCTGTGGTGCACGAGATCCTGTCGCAGGCCTTCGACACCTCGGTCAAGTTCGACGATGTCGCCGATCGGCTGTTGCGCATGGTGGTGGACGTGGCCGCCACCGGTGAGCCGGTTCAGCTGCGCCGCGAGGGCAGCTTCGGCTTCGTTCCCGCCGACGTCGCCACCAGCCTGTCGCTGGTGCTCACCGAGCTGTGCCAGAACGCCATCGAGCACGGCCTCGGCGAGCAGCGTGGCGTGGTCTGGGTGACCCCCCGCGAATCGGAAGGGCGACTGGTCGTCGAGGTGACCAACCGCGGGACCCTGTTGCCGGCCGACTTCTCCCTCGGTTCCACCAACAGCCTCGGCCTCTCGATCGTCACCACGCTGGTGGACGACCTGGGCGGCGAGTTCACGCTGCGATCGTCGGAGTCGGAGATGAAAACCGTCGCCAGGGTGTCGATTCCCCTCGGCTGAGCCGCCACCAACCCGTCATCGAGGCGGACGCCGGGATCTCGCGAAGAGCGGTCCCGACACTTTCGACCAACTGGGTCGGACGGCCCGAAAACCTCGGAACCGTCCTCAGGGTTTCGGCGCCTCCGCTGAACCTAGCTGGCGCGCACTCGCGACCGGGCCGCGCGGCGCTTCAGCGCTCGGCGCTCGTCCTCACTGAGGCCACCCCAGACGCCGTGATCCTGGCCGGCGTCGAGGGCCCACTGAAGGCAGGCTTCGCGTACGTCGCACCGCTTGCAGACCTTCTTGGCCTCTTGAATCTGCATGAGGGCCGGCCCCGTGTTGCCCACGGGAAAGAACAACTCCGGATCCTCGGTGAGGCAGGCAGCCCGATGGCGCCAATCCATGCGGCTTCCAACTCCTTCTGGTGAAAATCTGGTGCCCGACATGGGCAGGGACGCCGCCTTTCCGGCAGCGCACAACTCTACGACACTAGCCTGACAACCCAAGGCCTGTCTGTACAAGGTGCCTACTCGTAAATGAACTAATACCCGCAGGTATTCCCCAGGACGCATTATCGCCGTGGTCTACGGTGGTACCCGTGCAGCAGAGCCGGCCGGTGAGCGTCATCGTCGCGGCGGCAGCCAGCGTGGTCCTGGGGATGGTCTTCCTGGTCTTCGCCGGCATCAGCGCCGGTTCCGGTCACGGAGCCTTCAGCATTCAGATCGCGGTCCTTCTCGGGGCCTACGGCGCCCTGATGATCGGCTCGGCGATCGCCCTGTGGCTACGCCAGATGTACGCCAGGGGCCCGGTGGCGGCGTTCAGCCTGATGGCCGGCTTCGGCTTCGGCGAGTACCTCAAGGATTCGCCTTGGATGTGGGTGCTGGTGGCGCTCTGCCTGGCGGCGGTGGTGGGTGTGGTGATGCCGGGCACCACCCGCTGGCTCCAGCGGCGGGTCAGTTCAGCCGACCAGCCCCGGCAGCCGGACGGGCCACGAAAGTAGTCGGGGCGTCCCGTCCGGACTTCACGAACGCCTCGGTGATCTGGTCGGCCATCGCCTGCACCTGATCCAGGGCCGCCAGCGCCAGCACACACCCGCCGAATCCGCCACCGGTCATTCGGGCACCCAGAGCGCCCTCGGCGAGCGCCACCTCGACGGCCAGGTCGACCGAGCCCTCGGTGATCTCGTAGTCGTCGCGCATGGACGCGTGCGAGGCCGTCATCAGGTTGCCCAGCTTGGCCAGGTCATCGTCCCCGAGGGCGGCGCAGGCGTCGAGAACCCGCTGATTCTCCGTGACCACGTGCCGCGCCCGGCGGATCAACCGGTCGTCGTCGAGTACGGCGAGCCGCTCGTCCAGCCCGTCGATGGAAATGTCGCGCAGGGCGGACACCCCCAGTATCGAAGCCGCCTGCTCGCAGTCCTCACGGCGGCTGGCGTACTCGCCGCCGGCGTGGCTGTGCCTGGTCAGGGTGTCGATCACCAGAATCGCCTGGCCGTGCGCTGCGAGGTCGAGCGGCACCTGCTCGACCTCGAGCGAGCGGCAGTCCAGGAACAGCGCGTGTCCCTCGGTGCACAGCACCGACGCGGCCTGATCCATCAGGCCGGTCGGGGCGCCGACGTAGGCGTTCTCGGTGCGCCGGGCCAGCTTGGCCCGGTCCATCGGCTCGATCCCGAGTTCATAGAGGTCGTTCAGTGCCTCGACCAACACGCACTCGATGGCTGCGGACGACGACAGTCCCGCCCCGATCGGCACATCGGAGGCCAGGGCGAGATCGGCCCCTCCGACGTTGTACCCGGCCTCCCGCAACGCCCAGAACACGCCGCCGAGGTAGGCGTGCCAGCCGTCGTTATTGGGCGCCAGCTCGGCCAGAATCGTCTCGAACTGTTCGTCCAAGTCCACCGAGCGGATCCGGATCACGTCATCGTCCCGACGCCCGGCGGCCAAGTAGGCGGCCTGGGGGAGGGCGAAGGGCATCACGAAACCGTCGTTGTAGTCGGTGTGCTCACCGATCAGGTTGATCCGTCCGGGTGCGCGCCAGATGCCGTCCGGCGCCGAACCGGTCAGGTTCTGGTAGGCCTCGTGCACCGCCAGGTCCAGAGTCATGGGTTCCCCTCATCGAGAGCGCACGCCGGCGCCGTGCGTGGTTTGCGCGAGTAGATTAGCGCCGTCCTGGCCGGTGTCGGGACCTTCGCCGTCTGCCACGGTTGCTTCGGCACAGGACGGCGTGTGGTCAGCCCTTGAGTGCCTGTTCGAGCAACGCGTCCTGCTGGGCGCGATGTACCTTCAGCGCACCCACCGAAGGCGCGGACGCCGCCGGTCGGGTGACCGGCACCAGGCGCAGCTCGTAGCCGGGCAGGAATGCGGCGACCGCGTCGGGCAGGTGCTGCTCCATGTGCCACCAGGCGCCCTGGTTCTCGGGCTCGTCCTGCACATAGCGGATCTCGACGTCCTTGGGGTAGGTCGCCAGCTGTGCGGCGAGTTCCTTGGCGGGCAGCGGGTACAGCCGCTCCAGCGACAGGATCGCCACTGTGCCGTCCAGACCTGCCTCGTGGCGTGCGGTGGTCAGGTCCCATCGCACCTTGCCCGAGCAGATCAGTACCCGGGTGACCGCCGAGGTGTCGGTGATGGATGGGTCGCCCATCGCCGGTTGCCAGCGGCCCTTGGTGAAGTCGGACGGCTGTGACACCGCCTGCTTGTTGCGCAGCATCGATTTCGGCGTCGCGATCACCACCGGACGGTGCCAGT
This sequence comes from uncultured Actinomycetota bacterium, assembly GCA_963697765.1. Taxonomy (GTDB): domain Bacteria; phylum Actinomycetota; class Actinomycetes; order Propionibacteriales; family Propionibacteriaceae; genus Micropruina. Next base: position 494,272 of record CAVOPC010000001.1, on the reverse strand, counting down.
TGACGTACGCGTGAGTGCGCAGCAGGTGGAAGTAGCTCGCCGGCGTGGACGGCTGGCAGACCGCCAGTGCGCCCTCGTGACACAGTTGCAGCCAGCGCTCGATCCGCATCGAGGAGTGGTCGGGGCCCTGGCCCTCGTAGCCGTGCGGCAGCAGCAGCACCACGCCGGACTTCTGGGTCCACTTGGCGTTGGCCGAGGCGATGAACTCGTCGGTGATGGTCTGCGCACCGTTGGCGAAATCACCGAACTGCGCCTCCCAGCAGACCAGCGCGTCCGGTGCGGCGACCGAGTACCCGTACTCGAAGCCCATCGACGCGTACTCGCTGAGCAGTGAATCGTAGACGTGGAAGGTGCCCTGGTTGTCACTCAGGTGGTTGAGCGGAACGTAGCCCTCGGCGGTATTGCGGTCCATCACCGCGGCGAAGCGTTGCACGAAGGTGCCGCGTCGGGTGTCCTGACCCACCAGCCGCACCGGCCGGCCCTCCAGCAGCAGCGAACCGAACGCCAGCAGCTCACCGGTCGCCCAGTCGATCGGGCCGTTGGCGATGCCGTCGGCCCGGCGCTGCAACTGCGGCAACACCTTCGGATGCACCGAGAAACCCTCGGGGAATGTGACGTGCGCCCGGGCCACCTTGGCCATCGTCTCGGCCGAGATCGTGGTGCCCTGAGTCTTGCCGAGTTTCGGCGGGTAGTAGGGCACCCGGCGGTAGCTGTCGTCCTCTTCGGCCTCTTCCCGGGCCTTCTTGAACACGCTCTCGAGGCCGTCGCGGAACCTGGTCAGCACCGCCTCGGCGTCCTCGGTGCTGATGTCACCACGCCCGATCAGCGCCTCGGTGTACAACTTGCGCACGCTGCGCTTCTGCTCGATCAGGTCGTACATGCGGGGCTGGGTGAAGCTCGGGTCGTCGCCCTCGTTGTGGCCGCGGCGGCGGTAGCAGACCACGTCGAGCACGACGTCCTTGTTGAACTTCTCGCGGTACTCGAAGGCGAGTTGCGCGATCCGCGCCACCGATTCGGCGTCGTCACCGTTGATGTGGAAGATCGGCGACTGGATCGCCTTGGCCACGTCGGTGCAGTACACCGAGGTGCGTGAGTCGAAAGGGGACGTGGTGAAGCCGACCTGGTTGTTGACCACCACGTGAACGGTGCCGCCGGTCTTGTAGGGCCGCAGCTGACTCATCTGCAGGGTCTCGTAGACGACGCCCTGGCCCGCGAAGGACGCGTCCCCGTGCAGCAGGATCGGCAGCACGGGAAAGCCCTTGGCGGCCCCGATCTGGTCGAGCTTGGCCCGGGCGATGCCCTCGAGCACCGGGTCGACCGCCTCGAGGTGGGACGGGTTGGCAGCCACGGAGGTCTTGATGGTGCGACCCGACAGCGCGGTGAACTGACCTTCGGCGCCCAGGTGGTACTTCACGTCACCGGTGCCCTGGGCGTTGCGCGGGTCGACGCTGCCCTCGAACTCCTTGAAGATCTGGGCGTAGCTCTTGCCCACGATGTTGGCCAGCACGTTCAGCCGGCCGCGGTGCGGCATGCCGATGCAGACCTCGTCCAGGTCGGCGTTGGCTGCGGCGTCGCACAACTCGTCCAGCAGCACGATGGTGGACTCGCCGCCCTCGAGGCTGAACCGCTTCTGGCCGACGAACTTGGTTTGCAGGAAGGTCTCGAAGATCTCGGCCTCGTTGAGCCGGTCGAGGATGCGCAGGTGTTCCTCGCGGGGCCAGGGTGCGTGCGGCACCTCGACCCGGCGCTGGATCCAGGCACGCTGCTCGTTGTCCTGGATGTGCATGTATTCGATGCCGATTGTGCGACAGTACGATCCGCGCAACGTGTTCAGAATGTCGCGCAGGGTCATGATTTCGCCGTCGTGGCCACCGAAGTTGCCGACCGGAAAGTCACGGTCGAGGTCCCACAGGGTGAGGCCGTGGTATTCCAGCGTCAGCTCGGGGTGCGACCGCTGCCGGTATTCGAGCGGGTCGATGTCGGCCATCAGGTGGCCGAACTGCCGGTAGGCGGCGATGAGCGAGAACACCCGGGCCGACTTGGGGATCTGGCCCGGACGCTCGGCGCTGACGTCCTGGGCCCAGCGGATGGGCGCGTACGGAATTCGCAGCGAGGCGAAGATCTCGTCGTAGAAGCCGTTCTTGCCCAGCAGCAGTTCGTGGATCACTTTGAGGAACTCGCCGGACTGCGCCCCCTGGATGATGCGGTGGTCGTAGGTGGACGTCAGCGTGGTCACCTTCGACACGCCGCCCTCGTTGATCCGGCGCATGGACGCGCCCTGGAACTCGGGCGGGTAGTCGATCGAGCCGACCCCCAGGATCATGCCCTGTCCGGCCATCAGCCGGGGAACCGAGTGGCTGGTGCCGATGCCGCCGGGGTTGGTCAGGGTGGCGGTGGTGCCCTGAAAGTCGCTGACCTCGAGTTGGCCGTTTCGGGCCTTGCGGACGATCGCCTCGTAGGCAGCCCAGAACTGGCCGAAGTTGAGGTGCTCACACCCCTTGATGTTGGGCACGAGCAGCTGGCGGGAACCGTCCGGGCGGGGCAGGTCGATGGCCAGGCCGAGGTTGATCGTGTTCGGCTCCACGAGGAACGGCTTGCCGTCCACCTCCTCGTAGGCGTTGTTCATGCCGGGCACCTTCTTCAGTGCCTGGATCATGGCGAAGCCGATCAGGTGGGTGAACGAGATCTTGCCGCCGGTGCTGCGAGCCAGGTGAGCGTTCACCATCAGGCGCTGGTCGATGGCCAGCTTCATCGGAATGTTGCGGACCGAGGTTGCTGTCGGCATGCTCAGCGAGGCGTCCATGTTGCGGGCGGTGCGCATCGGGGCGCCCTTGAGCTGCACCCGGGTTGGCTCGGTGGCCTGCTCCTTGCGCACCACCAGGCTGGGCCGGTTGGCCGACAGGCCCATGCCGGAACCGGGGGACTCCGGCGCCGGGTCGTGACCGGCCCTCGAGGACTCGACGGTTGCCTGCGGGGTGCTGCCCGCGTTGGCCGCGGGAGCGGGAGCCGCCGGACGCGGCCTGGTCGTGCGCTTGGCGGACGCCTCCGACACGACGGCGTAGGACTCGCCCCGCGGGGTGCCGTTCTCAGCGGGGGGAGTGGCGGTCGAGGCGGGCTTGGGTGCGTCTGCGGGCTCGGGCGATTCGACGGGAGCCTTCGGCGGCTCGACGGCGGGCGTCGGCGTTGCCTCTTCGGCAGCCTTCGCGGGTGGGACTGCCTTCTCCGACGCGGGACCGTCCGCACGGCTGGTCACCGGGGTGGCACCGTCCGGCGCGGCCGCTGAACGGCCGTTCGCCCCACGGCCGGCGAAGAAGCGCTGCCAGCTCTCGTCGACGGACTCGGGGTCCTCCTGGTACGCCTCGAACATCTCATCGATCAGCCAGTCATTGGCACCGAACTCATCAGTGGTTGGGTTGTCCGCCGTCAGATTCTCGGGCGCGAGGACCACGATCGCCTTCTTCCGTGTCTGCACGGGCCGCGACGCTCGTGCTCATTCGATGCTACTAAGCCCGCCGTCGACGCGAAACCGACCTGCCGGGTGTACCGCTGACGCGTCAACGTTCTTGTGGTTCGGGCAGCGCGGCCCAGGCTTCCTCGGCACGGTGGGCCGGCTCCGCCCGCCGATCGCGATAGGCCGTCGGGGTGACGCCGACCAATCGAGTGAAGTCACGGGCGAACTGGCTCTGGTCGTACCAGCCGAGCCGAACGGCCAGATCGGCCAGTGACTGCTCCGAATCGGCGTCCAACTCGGCGACGGCGTCGTGCATGCGCTGCCGGCGGATCACCCACTTCGGGCCCACCCCGACGTAGCGGCGCAGCATCCGCTGCAGAGCGCGCACCGAACAGCCGCAGCGGCGGGCCAGGTCGCCGACACGGGTCACGGTGGGATCCACCGCCAGCCGCAGGGCCAGTGCGACGGTGGCGGGCACGTCCTCGCCGGTGCCGTTGCGTTCGACGAACGCGTTCAGCGCCGCCGCGGCAAGCTCGGCGTCCAGCGGAAGGTTCGCCAGCGAGGCCACGTCCGGCAGCAGCTCACCGGCAGGCACCACCCGGTCCGTGAGGGTGTCGGCGGCGATTCCGGACCATGCGGTGAAACCCCCCGGGTGGAACTTCAGCCCGACTGCGCCCCCGGTGCCGCTGTGGGTGACGTCGAACCGTCCGGTGACCACCCCGGTGACCCACACGCCATCGCCCGCGCTGCCCTGGCGGGCCACGCCGCCGCGCTCGACCGTGAGACTCACCGATGGGTGCGGCAGCAGCGAGGTCGTGCGCACCTGCCCGGGCGGCATCGCCCAGCTCGTCGACCAGACGCGTTCGACCCACCGGCCGGCCGTGGCGGACGGCCGCGCCTCGGCGAAGCGCACCTGTGCGGCGAACTGCTCGGGGCGCAGGAGACCCTTGGACGTGGGAATCACACCCGTCGCGTTTGTGCTAGCCGTCACCTCGCCGAGTGTACGAATCTGGACTGACACTTTCGACACAGGAGGAACATGTCTGCATCAGCCCCTGCCACCTTGGCCATGGTCACCATCGATTGCGCCGATCCGGCGAGGGAAGCCGAGTTCTGGGCGGCGGCTCTCGGTTGGGAGGTCAGCTACTCCGACGAGAACTACGGCATGGTCACCAAGGGTGACCAGCGCATCGGCTTCGGCAAGGTCGAGGGCTGGAAGGCCCCGGGCTGGCCGAACACCTCGGGCACCAAGCAGTTCCACTTCGACCTCGCCGTGGACGACCTGGCGACGGCGGCTGACGCCCTGGTCGAGTTGGGGGCCAGCAGGCCCGACAAGCAGCCGTCCGAGGACTGGGTGGTTCTGCAGGATCCGGACGGCCATCCGTTCTGCCTCACCAAGGCGGCCAACTGGGGCTGAGTCGACGGCGATCAGACCTGTGGATCGCCGCCTCCAGGCGCCCCCGGCAGGATTCGAACCTGCGCTCCCGCCTCCGGAGGGCGGTGCTCTATCCCCTGAGCTACGGGGGCCCGGGCCATCGGACCGCGTTCGACTGTAGCGCATCGTCGTCCGTGCCATCGAGTCGGGCGGGGGTGGCGGAAGGGGGTGACCGGCAACCAGACCCGGCCCGATCAGCGCGAGCATGGCCCCGGTCCAGGGCATACCCTCGCCCCATGCGTGCGATCGGACGAGTGGGGATCCTCGTCCTCGCCGTGCTGCTGGCCGGCTGCGCCACCGCCACCGCCCCAGGGCAGCCCACCCTGCGCTCGACGCCCCCGCCGTGGCCGGCCCCGCGCGACGGCCTGGCTCAGATCGAGGCAGCGGGATTGGAGTCGTCCCGACTGGACGACACCACCAACCAGCGCAGGCTCACCCTGACCGTCTCCATCGACGGCACCCCGGTGCCCCTGGTGCCCTACATCGGCATGGACCGGCCGCGGGCCCTGCAGGGGCCCGCGCACACCCACGACGATTCCGGCACGGTCTGGCTGGAGGGCCGCGGCGCCGACACCGTGACCCTCGGCCAGTTCTTCACCCTGTGGGGCGTCCGGTTCGACCCCCGCTGCCTGGGTGCGACCTGTGGCGTCGTGACGGTGACCGCGGACGGCCGCAAGGTCGCCGACCCGAGCGCGCTGCGACTGGCCGACGTGGCCGCCGACGTGCGGGTCGACGCGCGGTCGGCCTAGTCCCAGCCGCCGGGAGTTCGCCGTCCGGCGGGCACCGTTCTGGCAGAGTGGGTCGCCATGACCCACATGCACGTGGCCGGCTCGATCCATGCCGACGCGACCACGCCGGCGCCGCACTGGCTGCGGTTGCCCGACGACGTGAATGCCCTGACCAGGCAGCTGTGGAGCAAGAACGCGTCGCGCAACGCCGAGGGCGAGTTGCAGATCGCCGGCCGCACCGCGGCGTCCATCGTGAACGAGGTCGGCAGCCCGGTCTACGTGATCGACGAGGACGACTTCCGCACCCGCGCCCGGCAGTGGCGCGACGCCTTCGCCGGCTGGGCCGTCTACTACGCCGGAAAGTCGTTCCTGTGCACCGGCGTGGCGCGGTGGATCGCGGAGGAGGGCCTGGGCCTGGACGTCTGCACGGGCGGAGAGCTCGCCGTCGCCCTGCGCGGGGGAGTCGACCCGAGCCGGATCGGCCTGCACGGCAACAATAAGAGCGCGGACGAGCTGCGCGCCGCCCTGGTCGCGGGCGTCGGGCGGATCATCGTCGACTCGTCCAACGAGATCACCCGGCTGGAGCAGTTGTGCGCCGAGTTGGGCACCGTCGCCGAGGTGATGATCCGGGTCACCACCGGCGTCGAGGCGCACACCCACGAATACATCGCCACCGCGCACGAGGACCAGAAGTTCGGCTTCTCCATCAACGGCGGCGCGGCCCTGGTGGCGATGGTGCGCAGTCACCACAGTCCCCACCTGCACCTGCGCGGCATCCACAGCCACATCGGGTCGCAGATCTTCGACACCAACGGCTTCGAGGTGGCCGCCCGGCGCACGCTCAAGCTGTTCGCCCAGTTCAAGGAGGCCACCGGCGTCGAACTGGAGGACCTCGACCTCGGTGGCGGCTTCGGCATCGCCTACACCTCGGTGGACACGCCCTCGTCGCCGGAGGAACTGGCCACCGGGCTGCGCAGCATCGTCGAACACGAGTGCCGAGGGTTCGGCCTCAACGTGCCGCACATGTCGATCGAGCCCGGACGGGCTATCTGCGGGCCGGCCGGCACCGCCATCTACACGGTCGGCACCGTGAAGCCGGTGGAAATCGCGGTCGGCCAGTCCCGCCGTTACATCTCCGTCGACGGGGGCATGAGCGACAACATCCGTCCCGCCCTGTACGCGGCCGAGTACTCGGCCACCATGGCCAATCGTGAAGGCCGCCGGGGGCCGGTGCTCTCGCGAATCGTCGGCAAGCACTGCGAAGGCGGCGACATCCTGGTGCGCGACGAGTTCCTGCCCGACGACGTCGCGCCGGACGACCTGATCGCGATCCCTGCCGCTGGCGCGTACAGCCGGTCGATGGCGAGCAACTACAATCACGTACCGCGCCCGCCGGTGGTGGCCGTGTCGGACGGCCGGCTGACCACCCTGTTGAGGCGCGAGACACTGGACGACCTGCTGGCGCTGGACCCCGGTGCGCACGAGCACAAGAGATGAGGACGAGATGACGCCAGCCAAGCCGCTCAAGGTGGCCCTGCTGGGCTGCGGGGTGGTGGGTTCGGAGGTAGCCAGGCTGCTGCTCGACAGTGGCGAAGAGTTCGAGGCGCGGGTGGGACGGCGGCTCGAATTGGTCGGCATCGCCGTCCGCACCTTGGCCAAGGAGCGTCCGGGTATCGACACCTCGCTGCTCACCGACGACGCCGCCGAACTGGCCGGCCGTCCCGGCATCGACCTGGTCATCGAGGTGATGGGTGGCGTGGAGCCGGCCCGCAGCCTGATCCTGGCCGCAATGGCGGGCGGCGCCTCGGTGATCACCGCCAACAAGCAACTGCTGGCCCAGGACGGATCCACGCTCTACGAGGCGGCAGCCGACGCGGGCGTCGACCTCTACTTCGAGGCGGCGGTGGCCGGGGCGATCCCGATCATCCGGCCGCTGCGCGAGTCCCTGGTCGGGGACGAGGTGACCGCGGTCAAGGGCATCGTCAACGGCACCACCAACTTCATCCTCGACAAGATGCACACCGAGGGCTCGTCATTCGACGAGGTACTCGCCGAGGCCCAACGCCTGGGTTACGCCGAGCAGGACCCGACCGCCGACGTCGAGGGGCAGGACGCCGCCGCGAAGGCCGCGATCCTGGCCAGCCTGGCGTTCCACAGCCGGGTCAAGCTCGAGGACGTGGACTACGAGGGCATCACCAAGGTGACCCCGACCGACGTGGCCACCGCGCAGGAGCTCGGCTACGTGATCAAGCTGCTGGCCCGCTGTGCCCTGGCACCCGACGGCAGCATTTCGGTTGGCGTCCACCCGACCATGGTTCCGGCAACCCATCCGCTGGCCAACGTGTCCGGCGCGTTCAACGCCGTCTTCATCGAGTCGCGGCACGCGGGCCAGCTGATGTTCATGGGCCCGGGCGCCGGCGGGTCGCCGACCGCGTCCGCCGTGCTGGGCGACGTGATCACCGCGGCCCGCAACCGGGTCCGGGGCGTGTCCGGCCCTGGGGAGTCGTCGTACTCGGCGCGTCCGATCACTGCGAAGGGCCAGGTGCCGTCCCGCTTCTACCTGTCGTTCAGCGTGGACGACGAGCCGGGGGTGCTGGCCAAGATCGCGGCGGCATTCGCCCGCTATTCGGTCTCCATCCAGGCCGTCCGGCAGGAAAGTGAGCCGGGCCGTCCACAGGGGCAGGGAGCCACGTTGGCGATTCTCACCCACGCCGCCCGGGTGGGCGACATGCACGCCGCCGTCGAGGATCTCACCGCGATGCCGGAAGTCACCGGCGAGATCGCGCTGATGCGGGTCGAGGGCTGAGTCGTGTACCTGGCCTGCCTCGACCTCGAGGGCGTCCTGATTCCCGAGATCTGGATCGCCGTGGCGCAGGCCACCGGTATCGAGGAGTTGCGCCGCACCACCCGCGACGAGCCCGACTACGACGCGCTGATGCGCTACCGGCTCGAGCTGCTGGCGCGCAACGGCCTCACGCTCAGCCGCATCCAGCAGGTGATCGGCACGCTCGATCCGATGCCGGGGGCCGCCGAACTGGTCGCCTGGCTGCGTCAGCGGTTCCAGCTCGTCATCCTGTCCGACACCTTCTACGAGTTCGGCATGCCGTTCATGGCCAAGCTCGGCCAGCCGACCCTGCTGTGCCACCAACTGGTGGTCGCCGACGACCGAATCGTCGACTACGCCCTGCGGATGCCCGATCAGAAGCGCGCGGCGGTGCAGCGGTTCCACGAACTCAACTACCGGGTGATCGCCGCCGGCGACAGCTACAACGACACCGCGATGCTGACCGAGGCGGACGCCGGGATCCTGTTCCGGCCGCCGCCGAACGTGGCCGCTGAGTTTCCCCAGTTTCCGGTGGCCCAAGACTACGAGGAACTCCGCGCGACTCTCGAGACGGCGGCCGCGGGCCTCGACTGATTGCGCGTCCCTGGCAGCGCCAAAGGGTGACCCTGTACCCCTTGCCGGGTGAGAAACCCGCCCGCGGGCTTGTGCACAACCCGCTGCGCGGAATAGCATCGCGAAAACGTGTAAGCGCTTACATCGACGTAAGGGGCTGTCATGGCACAGTCGGGCAAGGCGACGATCTACTCCGTCGCGGCCCGTGCCAACGTGTCCATCGCCACCGTCTCGCGCACGCTCAGCGGGGCCGATCGAGTCAGTGAGGCCAGCCGGCAGCGCGTTCTCGAGGCCGTCCGCACCCTTGGCTACATACCGGACGGCGCAGCCCGGAGCCTAGCCGCCAAGCGTCACCAGACACTGGGCCTGGTGCTCCCGGAACTCAACGGCTACTACTACCCGGAACTGCTGGCCGGGTTCGAGTCGCTGGCCGCCGAGCAGCGGCTTTCGGTGGTGCTGCTGGTGACCGGCCTGGACGGACGCGACCTGGACGAGCCCCTTGCCGACCTCTGCTCGCGGGTGGACGCCCTGGCGGTGATGAACGGTGCCGGACTGATCGGCTCCGAGCGACTCTCGGCGATCCGCCGGCACACTCCGACTGTCGCGATCGGTGGAGCACCCGGGCAGCCCGACAGCGTGTGCACCGGCAACCGCGACAATGCCCGGCGGCTCACCACCCATCTGCTCGAGCACGGTCGGCGGCGCCTGGTCTTCGCGGGAAGCCCCGAGTTGGCGGTGGACGTCACCGCCCGCTGGCAGGGATTCGCTGAAGCCTTGGAAGGTTTCGGTCTCGCGGTCCCAGATGCCCAGCCCGGCGGTTTCGACGTCGACAGTGGTCGGGCGCTGGGAACGCGGATCGGCACCGGCGAACTCGGCTGTGACGCCGTGGTCTGCATGAACGACGACGTGGCTTTGGGCCTGCACCTGGAACTGCGCCGCCGTGGCGTGCTGGTGCCCACCGACGTGGCCATCACGGGGTGGGACGGGGCACCGGCCACCCAGTACACCACCCCTGGCATCACCACGGTCGCCCAGCCCGTCCGGGAACTCGGACGGGCGGCTGCGTCCCTGCTGGTGGCGAGGATCGAAGGCCTGCCGGCCGCCGACTGCTCCGAACTGGCCACGACGATCATTCTGCGTGGCTCGTGCGGTTGTCCCGACACTCCACCGCAAGCATCCCGCCCGGTGGTCGACCAGAAGGAGATCTGATGAAGATACGCGTCATAGCCGCGGCGCTGCTTGCGTCCGGCCTCGCCCTCAGCGGATGTGGCCGGTCCGACAGCGGTACCGCCTCCGGCCCGGCCACGGGGTCGGCCGTCGCCACCGCCTCGGTGACCGGTGACCTGACGATGTGGGCGATGGGGGCAGAGGGGCAGAACCTTCCCGAACTGCTCAAGGACTTCACTGCCGCCAACCCGGGCATCAACGTCAAGGTCACCGCAATCCCGTGGGCTTCGGCCCACGACAAATTCGCAAACGCGATCACCGCCGGAACCACCCCGGACATCGCGATGGTGGGCACCACCTGGATGGGTGAGTTCGCCGAGCTCGACGCCCTCGACCCGACGCCGGGCAACATCGACAAGGCGAAGTTCTTCCCGGGCGCCCAGGCGACCACCGAAGTGGGCGGCACCAGCCTCGGCGTGCCCTGGTACGTGGAGACCCGGCTGGTGTTCTACCGCAAGGATCTTGCGGCCAAGGCGGGGCTGACCGAACCACCGAAGGACTGGGACGCGTTCAAGGCGTTCGTGACGAAGATGAAGGGCGTCTCGGGCGTGAAGTACCCGATCTCGCTGCAACCCGGCGGCGACGGCTCCTGGCAAAGCGTGATGCCGTTCGCCTGGTCCAACGGTGCGGAGCTGGCCTCGGGTGACACCTGGACGATGGACACCCCACAGATGGCCGAGGCCTGGACCTACTACCAGAGCTTCTTCAGCGAAGGACTGGCCGACAAGGCGCCTGCAGACCGGCACAACCGAGGCCGATTTCGCCTCCGGCAAGGTGCCGATGTTCGTTTCGGGCCCGTGGATGATGAGCGCGGTGGAGAAGACCGGCGGTTCCGGGTTCGCTGACAAGTACGACGTGTTCGTGATGCCGACCAAGCAGACCTCGTCCTCGTTCATCGGCGGCTCGAACCTGGTGGTGTTCAAGAACACCAAGGCCCGGGACGCCGCCTGGAAGCTGGCCGACTGGCTCACCCAGCCCGACGTCCAGGTGAAGTGGTACGGAATGTCCACCGACCTGCCGTCGGTGCAGTCCGCCTGGGAGGATCCCAAGCTGACCGCCGACGCCAAGCTGGCCAAGTTCGGCATTCAGATGAAGACCGCGAAGGCGCCGCCCACGTTCCCGACCTGGGAGCAGGTCTCGGGCAAGTTCGACAGCCAGGTGGAGAAGGTCACCAAGAGCGGCGCGGACGTGGCCAACGCGCTTAAGACCCTGCAGCAGGACGCGACCTCGATCGGCACCGGAGGCTGAAAATGTCAATCCCAGCGGTGGCGCCTCCGAAGCAGAAAAGCGCCAAGCCCCGGGCCCCGAAGTCACGTTCGGGGCCCGGGGAGACCCGGGCGGCCTGGATCCTGGCCATCCCGTTCCTCGTGCTGTTCTCGGTGTTCACGGTCTGGCCGGTCTTCCAGTCGCTGTACATGAGCTTCACCGACACCAGGCGGCGTGACCTGCGGACGCCGTTCGCGGTCGACTTCATCGGTTTCGCCAACTATGCGAAGGCGCTGGCGGACCCGGTCTTCCAGCAGGCGGCCTGGAACACGGCCTACTTCGTCGTGGTCGGTGTGCCGCTGACGCTGGCGGTCGCACTCGCGGCCGCGGTGGTGCTGGACCGCGGGATCACCAAGCTCCGCTCGTTCTTCCGGCTCGGCTTCTACACCCCGGTGATCACCTCGATCGTGGCGGTGGCGGTGGTCTGGCGGTTCCTGCTGCAGCCGGAGTACGGCCTGGTGAACACGGTATTGGGCTGGTTCGGCATCACCGGGCCGGACTGGCTCGGTGATCCGAAGTGGGCGATGCCGTCGCTGATCATGATGGCGGTCTGGCGCAACTTCGGCACCGGCATGATCATCTTCCTGGCCGGCCTGCAGGGAGTGCCGCAGATGCTGCACGAAGCGGCCGCGATCGACGGCGCCAGCGGGTGGCAGCGGTTCTGGCACATCACCTTTCCGCTGCTGCGACCGACCCTGCTGTTCGTGATGGTGACCACCTCGATCGGCTACCTGCAGTTCTTCGAGGAGCCGTTCGTGATGACCCAGGGAGGGCCGCTGGACTCGACCCTGTCGGTGACCTACTACACCTACCGGCAGTTCAGCTTCGGCAATTTCGGCCCGGCGGCTGCGGTGGCGTACATGATCTTCGTGGTGATCGCCGCGGTCACCGCTGTGCAGTTCCGTGTGCTCCGAGAAAACACCTGAGGAGGGGCTGCCATGTTGGACAAGAGACCCGCCTGGGCGACCGCGCTCACCTACCTGCTGCTGTCCATCGCACTGATCGCGGTGACCGCACCGTTCATTTGGATGTTCCTCGGCTCGTTCAAGACCGAAGGCGAACTGCGCCAGGCTCCACCCACCTGGTGGCCGCAGATGGCCACCCTGGACAATTACACCCAACTGTTGGCAGGGCAGAACTTCGGCCGATTCTTCATGAACTCGGTGATCGTGGCCGCCGCCGTCACGGTCGGCAACCTGCTGTTCTGCTCGATGCTCGGCTACGCCCTGGCAATGCTGAACTTCCGGTTCAAGAACATCGTCCTGGTGGTGGTGCTGGGCACCATGATGATCCCCGGCGTCGTCACGTTCATCCCGCAGTTCGTCCTGGTGGTGAACCTCGGGCTGGCCGACACCCTGACCGCGCTGATCCTGCCTTTCCTGGTCGGGCCGTTCGGGGTCTTCCTGATGCGGCAGTTCATCATGGGCCTGCCGCCCGACCTGCTCGATGCCGGACGGGTGGACGGAGCCGGCGAACTCACCATCTTCGCCCGGATCATCCTGCCCCTGCTCGGTCCTGCCTTGGCGACGCTGGGCATCCTCACCTTCCTCGGCTCCTGGAACAACTTCCTGTGGCCGCTGGTGGTGGCCCAGAACGAAAGCACGTACACCCTGCCGGTCGCCCTCGCCCTGTACGCGACCGGTCAGAACCAAACCAACTACGGCCTGCTGCTGGCCGGAGCCTGTGTGGTCGTCGCGCCCCTCCTGATCGTGTTCCTGATCTTCCAGCGCAGGTTCATCGAGGGCATCGCCACCACCGGCATCAAGTGATCCGAGAGGAAATCATCATGTCCCATCTCACCCGACGCACCCTGCTCGGCACGGCTGGAGGGCTGGCCCTGGGCGCTGCTGTTCCCGTCACCGCCCGCGCACTGCCCCGACCAGCGGGAGCAGGCCGGCACGGCACCGTCCTGCACCGGTGGGCCCGCGATACCTGGCACTGCATGGTGGCGATGACCGACCCCCGAACCGGCTTGATCGCCGACAACATCGACGGCCGGCTCCGCTCCCGCAGCGGCTACACCTCGCCGACCAACATCGGCGGTTACCTGTGGAGCACGATCGTTGCGCACAGGCTGGGCCTGATCTCCGAGCGAGAAGCCACCCGCCTCGCGAACCAGACGCTGGAGACCCTGCTGCGGCATGGAACGCCACCGACCAGAGCGGCATGTTCTACAACTGGTACGACGAGGCGACCGGAGAGGTGCTGCGGGTCTGGCCGGAGGACGGCAGCACCTGGTCGTCCCGTTCGTCTCCAGCGTCGACATGGGCTGGCTGGGCGCCGCCACCTGGGCGGTCCGCAACGCGCTGCCCGGGGCGCGACGCAAGGCCGACAGGTTGTGGGACGCCTACCGCTGGGACGTGTTCTTCGACCCGGCATCATCCCGTGCTGCAAGCCGGGCGCGAACTACGGCGGCTTCTACACCGAGGATCCCAGCGCCATTCGTAAGCCGGCGGACATCGTGGAGCGCCTGCCGCTCAACGGCGTCGGCGGCACCTGATCTGTGGTACACCGACACACACTGGTACGACACCTGCGTCTCCGAGGCGAGAATGGTCACCTACCTCGGCATCATGAAGCGCCAGATCCCCGGCGGCGCCTACTACGCCACCTACCGGACGTTCCCCCCGGAGTGGGACTGGCAGGAGATGATCCCGACCGGCGTCACCCGCAGCTACCGCGGCGTGGAGGTCTACAACGGCAGCTACAGCTACGGCGGCCAGCAGGTCGTCCCGGGCTGGGGCGGGTCGATGTTCGAAGAACTGATGCCGAACATCTTCGTGCCCGAGGAGATCTGGGCGCCGCGGTCCTGGGGACACAATCACCCGGCGCACGTCCAGCGCTCAGCAGTACCACGGCCTGGTTGACGCCCGCTACGGCTATTGGGGCTTCTCGCCGTCGTCGAACCCGGCCGGCGGCTACCGCGAATACGGCGTGGATGCACTTGGCCTGAATCCGGACGGCTACTTCTCGGATCAGCAGAAGACCGACTACCTGCGCGACAAGCCGCCGAGCGATTACGGGGATGGCGTGGTCACCCCGCACGCGTCGTTCCTGGCCCTGATGCACACCCCGGGGGCGGCGATCCGGAACCTGCGCCGGCTGGAGCGCAACTTCGACGCCTACGGGCGTGGCGGCTTCTACGACGCCATCGCGGTCCGCTCCGGTCAGGTGGCCAAGCGCTACCTGTCCCTCGACCAGGCGATGGTGCTCGGCGCCCTGGGCAACGTGACCGGTGGTGATGTGCTGCAGCGGGCCTTCGCGGTCGGAGACGCGCTGCGGATCCGTCGGGTCATCGCTCCCGAGATCTTCGTATCGTAGGCGACGGCGTCTGCGATGCACCCCACGCTGGCTCGTACCCGCGACGGTTTCGACTACCGGGACCTGAATCACAACGGCCGACTCGACCCCTACGAAGACTCGCGGCTGCCGACGTCCCAGCGGGTCGCCGACCTGCTGGGCCGGCTGAGCTTGGCCGAGAAGGTCGGGTTGATGTTCCACACCGTGATCGAGGCGGGCCCGGACGGGGAACTGCTGGAGATTCCCGGACGCATCTCGAAGTCGCCGACCTCCTCGGTGGTGCTGGGCAAGCTCCTCAGCCACTTCAACGTGCACGTCCTGAACGACGCCCGGGCGGCGGCCCGCTGGTCCAACAACCTGCAGCGGTTGGCGGAGCAGTCCCCGCACGGAATCCCGGTGACGATCTCGACCGATCCGAGGCACTCATTCATCGAGAACTCCGGAGTGTCGTTCGCGGCCTCGATGATGTCGCAATGGCCGGAACCGCTGGGCCTGGCGGCTCTGGACGACGCCGACCGGGTGCGCCGGTTCGCCGCCGTCGTCAACGCCGAATACCGGGCCGTCGGCATTCGGGCGGCGCTGCACCCGACCCTCGACCTGGCCACCGAGCCGCGCTGGGGGCGCCAGGCGGGCACGTTCGGTTCCGACCCCGAGACCGTCAGCCGGCTCACCCTGGCCTACCTCGAGGGACTGCAACGCGGTCCGGTGGGGCGGGAGTCGGTTGCCTGCACCGCCAAGCACTTCCCCGGGGGCGGGCCACAGGCCGGGGGAGAGGACGCCCACTTCCCCTACGGCAAGGACCAGGTCTATCGGGGTGGCCGATTCGCGGACCACCTCGCGCCCTTCCGGCCGGCGATCGCGTCCGGGGTGGCCGCGGTCATGCCCTACTACGGACGTCCGATCGGACTCACACTCGACGGCCGACCGGTCGATGAGGTCGGCTTCGGCTACAACGGCGGGATAGTCACCGGCCTGCTCCGTGAGCAGCTCGGCTACGACGGCGTCGTGCTCACCGATTGGGAGTTGGTGATGGACAACCATGTCGGCGACCAGGTGCTGCCCGCCCGGGCCTGGGGGGTCGAGCACCTGGACGCCGCCGAGCGCATGCAGCTGATCCTGGACGCCGGCTGCGACCAGTTCGGCGGCGAGGAATGCGTCGAGGTGTTGCTCGACCTGGTCGGGTCCGGACGGGTCCCGGAGAGCCGGATCGACGCCTCGGCCCGTCGCCTGCTGGCGGTGAAGTTCGACCTCGGCCTCTTCGATGATCCCTTCGTCGACGAGGAAGCGGCCGCGTCCGCGCTGGCTCAGCCCGCCTTCGTCGAGGAAGGTCACCGCGCGCAGGCGGAATCGGTCACCGTGCTCACCTCGTCAAGCCTGATGCCGCTGCAGCAAGGGCTGAGGGTCTACGCAGAGGGATTGAGCGACGACGCCCTGAAGGGACGCTTCGTCCGGGTGGAGCGGCCCGACCAGGCCGAGGTCGCGCTGATCCGGCTGCAAGCCCCGTTCGAGCCGCGCGACGACCTCTTCCTGGAGGCCTGGTTCCATCAGGGCCACCTCGACTTCCAGCCCGGGCTGCCGGTCCGCCTGGCCAGGGTCGGCGAACAGTGCCCGCTGGTGATCGATGTCGCGCTGGACCGTCCCGCGATCCTGACCCCGTTGCTCAGCCTGGCGTCGGCCCTGACCGTGAGTTTCGGCAGTTCAGGTGCCGCGTGGCTGGACGCCGTCACCGGACGGATCCCGCCGCGCGGAAGGCTGCCGCTGGACCTGCCGCGATCAATGGCGCAGGTTCGCGAGCACCCCGAGGACGTCCCCGGATTTGGCGATCCGCTGTTCCCCCGCGGCTGGGGTTTGCAGTTCTGAGACCGCACCGCGAGACCAGGCAGCCGTCGACGAGCCGCCTTCGCAATGCGCAGCGCGTTGCCCGGGGGCCGTTCGGGAACGGTGGTTAACTGGCGCCCGTGAAAACAGTCGCCGGCCGGGTCGGCTGGGTACTGCTGCTGGCCCTGGCGCCCTTCGTAGCCGCCCTCTGGGCCGGTGGCACCACGATTCCGGGCGGCAACTTCGAGCCCTGGACGCCCGCGATGCTCGACCTGGACGTCTACCGCCGAACCGGCGAACTGGTGCTGCACGGCCAGGACTTCTACAACGTCGAGGCCTGGCTGCCCTGGATCTACCCGCCGTTCGCGGCCCTGCTCACGGTGCCGTTCGCCCTGATGCCGGTGGAGATGGCCCAGATCACCTGGCTCGGGCTGAACGTGGCCTGCCTGATGGCGATGCTGTACCGGCTGGGGCTGAAGGGCTGGCAACTCAGCGTCTCGGCCACGGCGATCATCTGGCTGGTCGAGCCCGTCCGGGAGACCCTGGGTTTCGGGCAGGTGGCGATCTTTCTGGTCACCGCCGCCGTGCTGGACTCGATGCCCGGTCCGACGGTGTTCAAGCGGCGGCTGCTGCCTGAAGGATGGCTCACCGGCGTCGCCACCGCTGTGAAGCTCACCCCGGCGGTCATCGCGGCCTACAACTTCTTCGCCGGCAAGCGCCGCGCCGGCATCGTCAGCTTCTTCACCTTTCTGGCGTGCACCGCGATCGGCTTCATCCTGCTGTGGGGTCCGTCGGTGACGTACTGGAGCAGGCTCCTGTCGGGCGATTCAGGACTGAACACGGGCATCGTGTTCAAGACCAACCAGTCAGTACTCGGTGTCTGGACCCGGCAGTTCGGCGAGGCCAGCCGCGGCGGCCTGGTGTTGTCGGCCCTGGTGGTGGCGCTCGGCATCGTCGCAGCTGTGCTGATGCACAAGGTCGGCGAGGTACCGCTGGCGCTGTGCCTGGCCGGCCTGACCAGCCTGCTGGCGAGCCCGATCTCGTGGTCACACCACTATGTCTGGATCGTCCCGTTCGGCATCGTGCTGCTGCGCAACCAGCGGCTGCCGAACTACATCCGGATACCCGGGCTCTTCTACGCGATCTGGACAGCTTTCGCGCCATTCAAACAGTTGCCCGGTGACAACAATGTCGAGTTGACCTACCCACCCCTGCACATGCTGGTGGACAACATCGGGGTCTACGTGGGAGTCGGCCTGCTGGTGACCTGCATCGTGGCGGCCTACACCCCCTGGGGCCGTGACCGGCGCCGGGCGCAGGCCAACCTGAGGTCCGGCGAGGGGATCGCCGCTGATATGTGACCGCGGCGGACGACACGGAATATCCCGCCGGAAGCCACGGTTCCAGCATTGACTGAGCGCAGTGCTACAGTGGCAACGCGCTGCATTGCAGCCAATGCCCCCTCAGGTCGGGGCGGACGATCCCACTCGTCGAGGACTCCTTCCATCATCGCCCGGATTTCCGGAGATGGAACGCATCCAGGACCTGTACCGGAGCTAGTCACGCTCCTCCCAATGCTTGTCCGGGTGCCGGCGAAGACACCCGCCCGGATGTTCCGAAAGGACCCATGTGACCGACACGATCGAAGCGCCCGCCGCCACCGGCAAAGCCAAGGGGCTGAGCGCAATGCTGCTTCCCGATCTGAAGCAACTCGGCGTCTCCCTCGGCCTCAAAGGCACGGGCGCGATGCGCAAGAGCCAGTTGATCGACGCCATCCGCGCAGCCCAGGGCGGGGGATCGTCCCAGGCTCACGGCACCGGCGCCGCCGAGGCCCAGGGCGAGCAACCAACGGCCCGCAAGCAGCGCGCGCAGCAGCCCCCGGTGCGCGAGGAGCGCGTCGCACAGCCCCAGGAGCCGGCCGTCGTCGCGGCGCAGCCAGAACCGGCCACGGGCGAGCGTCCGGAATCCGGCGCTGAGTCCTCAGACGATGTGGCTGCGCGGCTCGACGCCCTGCAGGGTGAGCGTGGTCGCCGGCGCCGCAGCCGCGGCGGCGAGGCCGACGGTGCCGCCGAAACCACCGCGAGCGAACCGGTGGAGACCGTCCAGGAGGCCCGGTCGTCACAGTCCGGCCAGGGCAATCAGGGCGGCAACCAGAACACCCAGACCAACGACCGCCAGCAGCAGCAACCGCGCGACGACGACGACTTCGGTACCGGACGGCGCTCGCGCCGCCGACGCAACCGTGACCGGCAGAACCGCAACGGTCGCACCGCCCGCGGCGGCCAGGGCAATGCGTCGATGGCCGGCCTCGAGGTCGACACGGCTGTGGCCGACGACGACGTGCTGCTCACCGTGTCGGGCATTCTCGACGTGCTGGACAACTACGCCTTCGTCCGCACCTCCGGATACCTGCCCGGCAACAACGACGCCTATGTGTCGCTGTCCATGGTGCGCAAGTTCGGCCTGCGCAAGGGTGACATCGTCACCGGCGCGATCCGGCAGCCCCGCGACGGCGAGCGCAAGGAGAAGTTCAACCCGCTGGTGCGGCTCGACACGGTGAACGCGGACGTGCCCGACAAGGCCAAGGACCGGCCTGAGTTCGGCAAGCTGACCCCCCTGTACCCGCAGGAGCGGCTCAAGCTCGAAACCTCCGCGGTCGGCATGATCGGCCGGATCATCGACCTGATCGCACCCGTCGGCAAGGGTCAGCGCGGCCTGATCGTCTCGCCGCCCAAGGCCGGCAAGACGCTGATCATGCAGGCGATCGCCAACGCGATCACCACCAACAACCCCGAGGTGCACCTCATGGTGGTGCTGGTCGACGAGCGCCCTGAAGAGGTCACCGACTTCCAGCGCTCGGTCACCGGCGAGGTGGTCGCGTCCACCTTCGACCGTCCCGCCGAGGATCACACCACGATCGCCGAGCTGGCCATCGAGCGGGCCAAGCGCCTGGTCGAACTCGGCCGTGACGTGGTGATCCTGCTCGACGGCATCACCCGCCTCGGCCGGGCCTACAACCTGGCCGCACCGGCGTCCGGACGCATCCTGTCCGGTGGCGTCGACTCCGCCGCCCTGTACCCGCCGAAGAAGTTCTTCGGAGCCGCCCGCAACATCGAGGACGGCGGTTCGCTCACCATTCTCGCCACCGCCCTGATCGAGACCGGCTCCAAGATGGACGACGTGATCTTCGAGGAGTTCAAGGGCACCGGCAACATGGAGTTGCGGCTGCGCCGCGACCTCGCCGACAAGCGGATCTTCCCCGCCATCGACGTGGACGCCTCCGGCACCCGCCGCGAAGAGATGCTGTTCTCCCGCGAGGAGCTGCAGATCATCTGGAAGCTGCGCCGGGTGTTGTCCAGCCTGGAGGCGCAGGCGGCCCTGGAGACCCTGCTGTCGCGGATGCGCAAGACCGAGTCGAACCGCGAGTTCCTGATCCAGGTGACCCGCACGACCCCGTCCCAGAACTGACGGGGGCGCTCGCCCGGCACCTGGTCGAGCCCTCTCTGATCGGTTCCGTCTCCTGTCGAAGGAGAACAGAACCGGTCGGGGAGGGCTCAACTGCGCTCGGCGGCCCTCGTAGGGGTTAAGCTGATCGGCTCGCCCAGATCCCGGAGGTGTTCGTCATGCCCGCAACCGACCCGTTGACCGAGGCTCGGCGTCATTTGGACGGCGCCCGTGAGGCGCTGCGCGACATGCGTGAACACACCGCCTCGCTGGAGGCGCTGGCCGGCGACCGGATGTCTGCGGAGTACCTGAAGCAGACGCTCTACCGGCGGATGATGTCGCTGCGCGACGACCCGTCCACCCCTTTGTTCTTCGGCCGGATCGACTACCGGATCGCCGCCGGCGCCGACGAGGACGAGGACTGCTGGATCGGACGCCTGCACGTCACCCGTGAAACCGGTAGTGAGCCGATGGTCTACGACTGGCGGGCGCCGGTGTCGTTGCCGTTCTACCGGGCCAGTCGCAGCGAATCGATGGGGGTGGGGCTGCGTCGGCGTTTCGGCTTTCAGCACGGCCAAATCACCGCGTTCGAGGACGAACAGCTTCTCGACACCGGTGCGGAGCCGGACGCGTTCGGGCACTCCGAGATTCTGGAGGCCGAGATCGAACGGCCGCGCACCGGCCCGATGCGCGACATCGTGGCCACCATCCAGCCCGAGCAGGACCTGATCGTCCGGGCCCCACTGAATCAGTCGGTGGTCGTCCAGGGGGCGCCGGGCACCGGCAAGACGGCCGTCGGGCTGCACCGCGCCGCCTATCTGCTCTACGCCTACCGCGAGCAACTCAGCCGCAGCGGCGTGATGGTGGTCGGGCCCAACGCGTCATTTCTGTCCTACATCGGTGACGTGCTGCCCGCCCTCGGCGAAATCGACGCCGCCCAGGAGACCCTCGAATCCGTCGTGACCCGATCGGCCGGACGTCCAGTGACCGGCAGCGATCCGGCGGAGGTTGCGGTGCTCAAGGGCGACCCGCGGATGGCCGAAGTGTTGCGGCGCGCCGTGTGGGACTCGATCGTCACGCCCACCGAGACCCTGGTGGTGCCGCGCGGATCCAGCCAGTGGCGGATTCCGGCCCATCGCTGCGAGGCGGTGCTCGACGAGTTGCGCGGCCGGGGCGTCCGCTATTCCGCCGGTCGCGAGATGTTCGCCCAGCGGCTTGCCCACCAGGTGCTGCTGCGCATGGAGGCGATGGGCGAGACACCCGATGACCGGGTGCAGGGCGCGGTGGCCCGGTCGCGACCGGTGAAGGCGTACGTGGACGCGCACTGGCCCGCTCTGGACGCCGGACGTCAGGTGTTCCGGCTGCTCAGTGACGCAGACTTTCTGGCGCGGCATGCCGGCGACGAGCTCAATGCGGGGGAGCAGGAGTTGCTCTCCCTCACCCATGGCCTGACCGGCAAGCAGCGCCCAGCCCGGACAGTCGCCGCCTGGCGGCCGAGCCTCGCCGACCTGGTGCTGATCGACGAGGTGGCCGACCTGCTCAACCGCACGCCGAGCCTCGGGCACGTGATCATCGACGAGGCGCAGGACCTGTCCGCCATGGGCCTGCGCGCGGTCGGTCGCCGGGCCAGCACCGGGTCGGTGACCGTGCTGGGTGACCTGGCCCAGGCGACCACCGCGTATGCGACCACAAGCTGGACCGACTCGCTCGCGCACCTGGGCAAATCCGAGAGTGCGATCACCGAACTGGTCGCCGGCTTCCGGGTGCCCCGCTCAGTGATCGAGTATGCGGCTCGGTTGCTGCCGAGCATCGCGCCCTCGTTGACCCCGCCCCATTCGGTACGCCGATCGGCCGGGGATTTCCACGTGCTCCGGGGTGGAACCCAAGGTCTGGTCACCGCGGCGGTCGCAGCCCTGCGGCACGAGGGAACGGTCGGCCTGATCGTCGCCGACGACCGGGTGAGCGAAGCGATCGACGCCCTCGACGATGCCGGCATCGGTTTCGGGGTGCTCGGCGAAGAGAGCGAGGACACCTTCGACCACCGCCTTGACGTGGTGCCGGCAACCCTCGCCAAAGGACTCGAGTTCGACCAGGTGGTGCTGGCCGAACCCGCGGCGATCGTCGCGGCGGAACCCGACCGCACCACCGGGCTGCGCCGCCTCTACGTATGCCTGACCAGGGCGGTCAGCGGCCTCCAGATCGTCCACGAGGAACCCCTCCCGGAGGAGTTGGCCGGGTAGAGCAGTTCGTCGAGCGCGTCGAGACCCCGTCGTTGGTCGAGCTTGTCGAGACCCGGGTTTGTCGAGCTGTCGAGACCGACCGTCCGGATGGTCTCGACACGCTGGACCGACCGAGCAACTCACCGGGCTCGGACGACTCGACCTTCGTCCCAGACAGGCTCATCCGCCTCGTACACAGAACCGTCCGCACCGAAGACCAGAAAGCGGTCGAAGCCTCGGGCGAACCAGCGGTCGTGGGTGACCGCGATCACGGTGCCCTCGAAGGCGTCCAGGCCCGCCTCCAGTGCCTCGGCCGACTCCAGGTCGAGGTTGTCGGTCGGCTCGTCGAGCAGCAGCAGGGTGGCGCCGGCCAGTTGCAGCAGCAGAATCTGCAACCTGGCCTGCTGCCCGCCAGACAGCGTCTCGTAACGCTGCTCGGCGGCCTTCGCCAACTCGTAGCGGTCCAGGAAGCGGGCCGCGGCCTCCCGTCCCATGCCGTCGCGGTGATCGTCGCCACGATGCAGGATCTCGATCAGCGTGCGGCCGACCAACTCAGGGTGCGCGTGGGTCTGCGCGAACAGTCCGGGACGGACCCGCGCACCGAGCCTGGCCACTCCGGTGAACGTGACCGGCTCGATCAGGGCGTGATCGACCGAGGTGTTACCCGGCTCCGGGGACGATCCCCCGCGGGCCAACAGCCGCAGGAAGTGCGATTTGCCGGATCCGTTCGAGCCCAGCACCGCCACCCGGTCGCCGAACCAGATCTCCATGTCGAACGGCTTCATCAGGCCGGTCATTTCCAACTGCTCGACCACGACGGCGCGGCGTCCGGTGCGGCCGCCCGCCAGCCGCATCGACACCTGCTGGCGCAACGGCACGGCCTGCGGCGGCCCCGCTTCCTCGAACCTGGCGAGCCGGGTAACCGCCGCCTGATAACGCGACGCCATGTCGGAGTTGTAGGCGGCCTTGTTCTTATAGAGAAGCATCAGCTCACGTAGTTTGGCGTGCTGCTCGTCCCACCGCTTGCGCAACTCCTCGAACCGGGTGAACCGTGCCTGCCTGGCCTTGCCGAAGGTGGCGAAGCCGCCGCCGTGCACCCACACGGTGTTGCCGACGGCGCCCAGTTCGACCGCGGCGATCCGGGTGGCGGACCGAAGCAGCAGTTCGCGGTCGTGGCTGACCAGCAGCACGGTCTTCTGGGTCGCGCGCAGTTGATCCTCCAGCCAGCGCTTGCCGGGCACATCGAGATAGTTGTCGGGTTCGTCCAGCAGCAGCACCTCATCGGGGCCGCGCAGCAGCACCTCCAGGGCCAGCCGCTTCTGCTCACCGCCCGAGAGGGTGTTCACCTCGCGCCACTTGACCGCCTCGTAGCCGACCCCGAGTGCGGCGTGGCAGCACGCGTCGAAGATCACCTCCTGGTCGTAGCCGGCGGCGTCGGCGTACTCGGCCAAGGCGTGCGCGTAAGCGAACTGGACGGGCTCGGAGTCGTCGTCCATCAGCTCCAGTTCCAGCGCGTCGATGGCGTCCGCGGCGTGGGCGATCCGCGGCGGGGAGAGGGAGAAGAGCAGGTCGCGGACGGTGCTGTGGTCGCGGATGCTGCCGATGAACTGCCGCATCACGCCGAGCCCGCCGGAGCGGCCAAGGGTGCCCTCGGTGGGGGAGAGGTCGCCCGAGACGATCCGCAGCAACGTGGTCTTGCCCGAACCGTTGGCGCCGACCAGCGCCACGATGGCGCCGTCGCCGACCCGGAACGACACATCCGTGAGTAGCGGACGCCCGTCCGGCAGGGCGTAGCCGACGCCCGACAACTCGACATGCCCCATGGCACCGAAGGCTATCGGGGCGGTTCACCACGGGTAGCGTGGTGGCCCGAAGCTGGGCCGCCGAGTTCGGCCCTGGCGGCGTCCGGGTGAACACGGTCTCCCCGGGTGTCACCCGCACCCCGAGCGACAAGGCAGACTCCAACGATCCCGACAGCGAGGTCACTGGAGTCCGCGTCGTCCATGGGGGTGCGGGAATGAACGCCCCGTCCGCCGCGTTTTGGCTATGTCCAGCCCGATCGGGCAGAATGGACGCTTCGTTGCCGGTTCACGTCAGGGGTTCCATCCGGCCCCAGTTTCACCAGACGACCCGGCACAGTTAAGGAGATCCGACCATGCAGCAGGGAATCCATCCCGACTACAACGTGACCGAGGTGACCTGCACCTGTGGCAACACGTTCACCACTCGCAGCACCGCCAAGACCGGCGTCATCCACGCCGAAGTCTGTTCGGCCTGCCACCCGTTCTACACCGGCAAGCAGAAGATCCTCGACACCGGCGGCCGTGTGGCCCGCTTCGAGCGTCGCTACGCCAAGCAGCCGGCCAAGAAGAAGTAGCCCGCGCAAGCGCCGGGACCCGATCGGGTCCCGGCGCTTCGTCGTCGCTACCCCCACGCACCGCCCACCGTCGAAGGGATCGGCATGTTCGAAGCCGCCGACTCGCTGCGTGCCGAGTTCGCTGACCTCGAGAGCAGGCTCGCCGACCCCGCGACCCATACCGACCTGGCGCTGGCCCGCCGGATCGGACGCCGCTACGCCGAACTGACCCCGATCATCAAGGGCCTGACGGAGTACGACCAGGTGAGCGACGACCTGGCTGCCGCGACCGAACTGGGGGCGGACGATCCGTCGTTCGCGGAAGAGGCCCAGCACCTCTCTGCCCGGCTCGAGCAGGTCACCGAGAAGCTCACCACCCTGCTGGCCCCGCGTGACCCGCACGATTCGGCCGATGCCCTGCTCGAGATCAAGTCCGGCGAGGGCGGTGAGGAGTCGGCGCTGTTCGCTGGCGACCTGTTCAAGATGTACTCCCGGTACGCCGAGAATCGCGGCTGGGTCGTCGAGGTGCTCGACAGCCAGGAGACCGACCTCGGCGGCTACAAGTCGATCACCCTGGCGATCAAGGCCAAGGGCAGCGACCCGCAGAACTTTCCCTACGGGGTGCTCAAGTTCGAAGGCGGTGTGCATCGCGTGCAGCGGGTTCCGGTGACCGAGACCCAGGGCCGCGTGCACACCTCGGCGGCGGGGGTGCTGGTGATGCCCGACGCCGAAGAGACCGAGGTCGAGGTCAACCCCGACGACCTGCGGATCGACGTGTATCGCAGCTCCGGTCCTGGTGGCCAGGGCGTCAACACCACCGACTCGGCGGTCCGGATCACCCATCTGCCCAGCGGCATCGTGGTCAGCTGCCAGAACGAGCGATCCCAGCTGCAGAACAAGGAGTCGGCGATGCGCATGCTGCGTTCCCGGCTGGTCGCGGCCGCCGCGGAGCAGGCGGCCTCCGACGCGTCCGCGGCCCGGCGCTCGCAGGTGCGCACCGTCGACCGCTCCGAGCGGATCCGCACCTACAACTTCGGCGAGAACCGGATCGCCGATCACCGGATCGGCTTCAAGGCCTACAACCTGGACGCCGTGCTCAACGGCGACCTGAGCGCCGTGATCGAGGCCCTCCAGGCCGCCGACCTGGCCGAGCGGCTGGAGAACATCGGGTGACCTCGGTGCCACAGGTGCTGCGCAAGGCCGCCGACCGGGTGCCCGCGGCGGACGCCCGGTTGCTGCTGGCACACGCGGCGACGGTTCCGCTCTCCAGGTTGCTGACCATCGGCCCCCTCGATGCCGCGACGCTGGCCACGTTCGAGGCTCTCGTCGATCAGCGCGCCGAAGGCACGCCCACCCAGTACCTGATCGGACGGGCCCCCTTCCGGCACGTCGAACTGGCCGTCGGCCCCGGGGTCTTCATTCCGCGTCCGGAGACCGAGGTGATGACCGGTTGGGCGCTCGACACGCTGCGTGCGGGAGTCGGCACCCCGGTGGTCGTCGAGCTGTGCGCCGGGTCAGGGGCGATCTCGCTGGCGATCGCGGACGAGTTCCCCGGTATAGAGCAGTACGCCGTCGAACTCAGCGAGCAGGCCGTGGCATACGCCGTCGTCAATCTGGCCGGCACCGGCGTCCGGCTCAGCCAGGGCGACATGGCCGATGCACTCCCCCAACTGAACGGCACGGTCGACCTGGTGATCGCCAATCCGCCGTATGTGCCGTTGGACTCCTTCGACGGCATCCCGGCCGAAGTCCGCGACCATGAGCCCGCGGTGGCGCTCTTCTCCGGCCCGGACGGCCTGGACGCGATCCGGGTGCTCGCCGGGGTCGCCGCCCGGCTGCTGCGGCCCGGCGGCTGGGTCTGCGCCGAGCACGCCGAACTGCAGCACGCCTCCGCCCCCGAGGTCTTCGTCCGGCATGGCGCTTTCGATCAGGTTCGCGACCGCGTCGACCTGACCGACCGGCCGCGGTTCGTGACCGCGCGCCGGTCGGCCGCGGTGGCAGGATGGCCCACGTGAGTCAACCGCAGCGTTTCGATTGCGCGACCGAGCCCGATCAGGCACTCGCCGCCGCCGAGGCGGCCGTCGAGGCGGGTGAGTGCATCGTGCTGCCCACCGACACTGTCTACGGCATCGGCGCGGCGGCGTTCGACGCGAAGGCTGTCCAACGCCTGCTGGACGCCAAGCAGCGCGGCCGCGACATGCCGCCGCCAGTACTGATCGCGGAACCGTCCATGCTGCGGTCCCTGGCCACGGGCTTGACCAGGGACGGATTGAAGCTGGCCAAGGCGTTCTGGCCCGGCCCGCTGACCGTGGTGGTCACCGCGCAGGCCGAACTGCAGATCGATCTGGGCGACCGGGGCGATACCATCGCTGTGCGGGTGCCCGATCACGAGTTCACCCGCGCGCTGCTTCGTCGCACCGGCCCGCTGGCCGTCTCCAGCGCCAACATCAGTGGGCACGACGCCGCGATCACCATCACCGAGGCCATCGAGCAACTCGGCGACAGCGTCGCGGTCTACCTTGACGCCGGCCCCGGCACCGGTCCGGTCCCGTCCACGATCGTCGACCTGACCGGCGAGCCGGCCATCCTGCGCGAGGGCCGGGTGAGCATGGAACAGCTTGCGAAGGCCGTTCCGGGACTGTTCGGCACCGATGCGTGAATACCTGCTGATCCTGCTCATCGCGGCCGGGTTCACCTATCTGCTGGCCGGCCTGTGCCGTCGGCTGGCCTTCCGCTTCAACGCCGTCGCAATCGTTCGTGACCGCGACGTGCACACCCGTCCGATCCCGTACTTCGGCGGAATCGCCATGCTTTGCGGCCTGGCAGCGGCACTGCTCGTCGCCGGGCAACTTCCCTGGCTGGGCCGCTTCGACCTGGTCGCGCATGACAGCTTCGCGGTCTTCATCGCCGGCCTGGTGATCTGTGCGGTCGGCGTGCTGGACGACATGTACGAGCTGAACGCGCTGGCCAAGATCGCCGGGCAGATGCTCGCGGCCGGCATCGTGGTGCTGAACGGGGTCAAGGTGTACTGGATCCCGCTGCCGGGCACGATCATCACCCTCGACGACGCCATGTCGATCCTGCTCACCATGGTGCTGATCTTTCTCTGCGTGAACTCGATCAACCTCATCGACGGCCTGGACGGGCTCGCGGCGGGCGTGGTCGCGATCGGCGCCGGCGCGTTCTTCGTCTACGCCTACTGGCTCAGCTACGAACAGGAGTTGGTCCGCGCCACCACGGCCAGCCTGATCACCGTCGTCACCGTGGGCATGTGCCTGGGCTTCCTGCCCTACAACATGAACCCGGCCCGCATGTTCATGGGGGATTCCGGGTCGATGCTGCTCGGCTTTCTGCTGGCCACGTCGATGATCAGCCTGACCGGCCAGATCGACCCGTCCCAGATCGCCATCGAGGGGTCCGGGTTGGCAATGAACGCCTACATTCCGCTGTTCCTGCCCTTCGCGGTGATGGCCCTGCCCCTGGGCGACCTGATCCTCGCCTACGTGCGTCGCACGATGGCCGGACGGTTGTGGTTCCAGGCCGACAAGCAGCACCTGCACCACCGCATGCTCGAGTTGGGCCACAGCCATCGCCGCGCCGTCCTGCTGCTGTGGCTGTGGACGGCCGTCCTTGCCTTCGGGGCCATCCTGATCGGCATGACCACCACCCCGTGGGCGATCGCGGTGCTGGTCGTCGGCCTCGCCGTCGCCGCGTGGCTGACCTGGAAGCCGGTGCGCCGTGCCGCGTGACACCCGTCCGATGAGTGCGAACGCCCGGCGAGCACGACAGTTGATGGCCGGGGGAGCGATGGGGGGCCACATCGTCGCCCTCTTCGTGGTGCCGTTGATGCTGTGGGTGCGGGGTCCGGCGGCGGGCCTCAGCGCCCTCGTCGCAGCACTCGCGACGCTCGCCTTCATGGGCCTCGGCCAGTGGGTCCAGGTGCGGTTCGCGGACGCGCCGCCGCAGCGCATGATGATCGCCTGGTTCGCGTCCTACCTGCTGCGGGTGGGCCTGCCGGGGCTGGTCCTGGTGGCCGCGGCCGCAAACCCCGAACGGCTCGCAGGCATGGACCGGTTCGCTGTCGCGATCACCACGATCCTGGTGGTGACGGGCTGGCTCGCGGCTGAGATCTGGGTGTTCAGCCGGCTGCGGATCCCGGTCTTCGACCCGCCCGAAGACACGTCCGCCTGACCGCGCCGCGGTGGCCCAGCCCGAGCGCCAGATGCTAGGCTCCGACAGTCATGAAGGAGCAACAGGGCGCTGACGAGGCATTGCGTACGACCGACGGTCACGGCATTGCCGAGAAGGGCTCGCGAGCGGTGGGGTATCTGTACGGACGCAACGCCGACGAAGGCATGCGGGCGGTCAGCTATCTGATCGCCGGACCGCTCCTTTATGGTGGTATCGGGTGGCTGCTCGACCACCTGTTGAACACTGGTTTTTTTCTTCCGATCGGCATCGTGCTAGGCGCCGCCGGTGGGGTGTACCTGATCCACCAAAGATACGTGCGCAATCATGATCGCGACTGAGACGACGGAGGTGTTATGGGCCTGGGCCTGATCATCCCCATGGAGGGTGGTGGCGAAGAGAGCCACTGGCCGCCGGGGGTTCACAGTTTCGACCCAACTCCGATCTTCCCCGGTGCCGGGGTCGACTGGATCGACAATTACCTGATCCAGGCCGTCCTCGGCGCACTGATCGCCGTGGTGGCCTGGTGGTGGCTGGCCAGCAAGCACACGCCGGTACCCAGCAAGAAGCAGTTCGCCGGCGAACAGCTCTACAACCTGGTGCGCAACGGCATCGCCCGCGACATTCTCGGCCACGAGTACCGGCGCTTCCTGCCTTTCCTACTGGCGCTGTTCAGCTTCATCCTGGTCAACAACCTGTTCGGCGAGTTCTTTCCGTTCATGTTGCCGACCTTCAGCCACATCTCCTACCCCTACGGGCTGGCACTGGTCGTCTGGATCATGTACAACGCGGTCGGCATCAAGAAGTGGGGCTTCTTCAGCTACGTCCGGCGCATGTCCCTGCCGCCGGACGTGCCGTGGTTCATGTGGCCGATCCTGATCCCGCTGGAGTTCCTGTCGAACTTCATCGTCCGTCCGCTCACGCTGGCGCTCCGACTCTTCGCCAACCTGTTCGCCGGCCACCTGCTGGTCATCGTCTTCGTCGGCGGCGGCACCCTGTTGGTGCAGACGCTGCAACCCCTGTACATGGTTGCGGGCGTCACCGCCTGGGTGCTGAGTACGGCGATCTTCGCCCTTGAGCTCTTCATCGGCTCCCTGCAGGCCTACATCTTCACCGTCCTGTCCGCCCAGTACATCGCGTCGGCACTCGCCGACGAGCACTGATTTCGCAGTACCCCCAGAAACAATCCGAAAGGGAAACAACTGATGCTCTCGCTCCTGGAGATCTCCGGCTCGTTGAACATGGTCGGCTACGGTCTGGGTGCCATCGGCCCCGGTGTCGGCGTCGGCCTGATCTTCGCCGCCGTCATCAACGGCACGGCGCGTCAGCCCGAGGCGCGCGGTGCCCTGATGGGCACCGCCTGGCTCGGCTTCGCCGTCGTCGAGGCCCTGGCCATCATCGGTATCGCACTCGCATTCGTTCTCTGAGTCCGACACGATGATTCTCGCAATCGACCTCGGGCCGCTGGCCCCGGAGCTACCCGAGTTCATCGCCGGCATCCTGCTGTTCATCGGCGTGTGGATCGGCGTGGCCAAACTGGTGGTGCCGCGCTTCGAAGAGACCTACGCCGAGCGTTCGGCGATGATCGCCGGCGGTATCGAGCGGGCGGAACTGGCTCAACAGGAAGCTGCGGAGGCCCTGCAGAGGTACAACGAGCAGCTTGCCCACGCACAAGACGAGGCGAGTTCGCTGCGAGAGGAGGCCAAGGCCCAGGGCGCTGTCATTCTGGCCGAGATGCGGCAGGACGCCCAGGCCGAGTCGGCCCGGCTGCTTGCGCAGGCCAAGAACCAGATCGAGGCGGAGCGCGTGGTGGCCGTCCAGCAGTTGCGCACCGAGGTGGGCGGCCTGGCCACCAGCCTGGCGGGCAAGATCGTCGGCGAGTCCTTGGACGACGATGAGCGCGCCCGACGGACGGTCGACCGCTTCATCGCCGATCTCGAGGCCAACAGCTCGGAGCCGGAGAAGGTATGACCGGCACCCAGGAGGCGCGGCTCAGCCAGCTGGACGGCGTGCTGGACGATCAGCAGATCAGCCCGTCGCTGGCCGAGGAGTTGTTCGCTGTGGTCGACCTGCTCGACCAGCAGCCGGCTCTTCGCCGTGCCCTGACCGATCCGGGTGCCGAGGCGGACGCGCGCCCCGCACTCGTCGACGCCCTCTTCGGCCCACGGCTCTCCGAGCCGACGGTGCAGGTGCTGCGGGCCGCCGCGGGCCTGCGCTGGGGAGCCTCATCAGCACTGGCCGCGGCGCTGGAGCGGCAGGCCGTCCGTGCGGTGGCGGCCAGTGCCCAGCAGGACGGCAGCCTCGACCAGGTCGAGGACGAACTGTTCCGGTTCGGTCGCGTGGTCGAGGGCGATCCTCGGTTGCGAGCCGCACTCGCCGACCGCTCGGCACCGCTGGACGCACGCCGCCAGCTCGTCTCCGACCTGCTCGACGGTCGGGCCGAAGCCGCCACGGTGCTCCTTTCCCGACGCGCCGTCGCCGCCCGCACCCGCAGCTTCGAGTTGACGCTCGAGGGCTACCTGGCGCTGGCCGCCGAGCAGCGCGGTCGTGCGGTGGCCCACGTGGTGGTCGCCCGTCCGATGACCGAGGAGCAGCAGAGCCGGCTGGTCACGGTGCTGGGTTCCCAACTTGGCCGCCCGATCAGCCTGCAGATCGTGGTCGACCCCCGTGTCATCGGCGGAGCCCGGGTCACCGTCGGCGATGAGATCATCGATGGCACCGTGATCGGCCGGCTCGACGACGCCCGCCGCCAGATCAGCTAACGACCCACACCCGACGAACGAATCAAGACAAGGACCCAACAGATGGCGGAACTGACTATTCGTCCCGACGAGATCCGGGAAGCCCTGGAAAAGTTCGTGGCGAACTTCTCCACCGACGGTGCGGCCCGAGAAGAGCTCGGCACCGTCGTCTCTTCCGGTGACGGCATCGCGAAGGTCGAGGGACTGCCGTCCGCGATGGCCAACGAACTGCTCGAGTTCTCCGACGGCACCCGCGGCATCGCCCTCAACCTCGACGTCCGCGAGATCGGCGTCGTCGTGCTGGGTGACTCCGAGGGCATCGATGAAGGATCGACGGTCAAGCGCACCGGCGAGATCCTGTCGGTTCCGGTCGGTGACGGGTACCTCGGTCGCGTCGTCGATGCGATGGGCATCCCGATCGACGGCCTCGGGGACATCACCGATGTGCCCGAGCAGCGCGCCCTGGAGTTGCAGGCAGCCGGCGTGATGGATCGCCAGTCCGTCAAGGAGCCGATGCAGACCGGCATCAAGGCTATCGACGCGATGACGCCGATCGGTCGCGGCCAGCGCCAGCTGATCATCGGCGACCGCAAGACCGGCAAGACCGCCATCGCCGTCGACACCATCATCAACCAGAAGGCGTTCTGGGAGACCGGCGATCCGACCAAGCAGGTGCGTTGCATCTACGTGGCCGTCGGCCAGAAGGGCTCGACGATCGCGTCGATGAAGCAGGTGCTCGAGGACGCGGGCGCGATGGAGTACACCACCATCGTGCACGCCCCGGCGTCAGATCCGGCGGGCTTCAAGTACATCGCCCCCTACACGGGCTCGGCCATCGGCCAGCACTGGATGTACGGCGGCAAGCACGTGCTGATCATCTTCGACGACCTCACCAAGCATGCCGAGGCGTACCGGGCGATGTCGCTGCTGCTGCGCCGTCCGCCGGGCCGCGAGGCCTATCCCGGCGACGTGTTCTACCTGCACAGCCGCCTGCTGGAGCGCTGCGCGAAGCTCTCGGACGAACTGGGCGGCGGCTCGATGACCGGCCTGCCGATCATCGAGACCAAGGCCAACGACGTCTCGGCCTACATTCCGACCAACGTGATCTCGATCACCGACGGCCAGATCTTCCTGCAGTCCGACCTGTTCAACGCCAACCAGCGTCCCGCCATCGACGTGGGCATCTCGGTCTCCCGGGTGGGCGGCGACGCACAGGTCAAGGCGATGAAGCAGGTTGCCGGCACGCTCAAGATCGGGCTCGCCCAGTACCGCGACATGCAGGCGTTCGCGATGTTCGCCTCCGATCTGGACGCCACCTCGCGCCGCCAGCTCGAGCGCGGCGCACGGCTCACCGAGTTGCTGCGCCAGCCGCAGTACAGCCCGTTTCCTGTCGAGGACCAGGTGGTCAGCGTCTGGGCGGGCACCAACGGTCACTTCGACGAGGTGCCGGTCGGCGACGTCCTGCGGTTCGAGAGCGAACTGCTCGACCACCTGCGCCGCAACACCGACGTGCTGAAGACCATTGCCGAAACCGGCAAGTGGGACGACGACACGGCCAACGCGGTGACCAAGGCGATCGCCGACTTCAAGAAGCAGTTCCGCACCGGTGAGGGCCATGCCCTGGTGGAGGGCGAGAGCGGCCATCGTCCGTTGGAGGACGAGGACATTTCGGTCGAGACGATCGAGACGAAGAAGCAGGACTGAGCGATGCCGGCGACTCTGCGCGAGCTGAGACAGCGACGAAAGTCGGTCTCGGCCACCAAGAAGATCACCCGAGCGATGGAGCTGATCGCGGCGTCCCGCATCATCAAGGCGCAGCAGGCGGCCCAGTCGGGTGAGCCCTACATCACCGAGATGATCCGGGCCGTCTCCGCGGTGGCCACCTACAGCAACGGTGACCACCCGCTGGTCCAGGCGCCCGAACAGGTGCGCCGGGTCGCCCTGCTGATGATCACCTCCGATCGCGGTATGAACGGCGCCTACTCGAGCAACGCGATCAAGACCGCGGCCCGGCTGCATGAACGGCTCCGGCAGGACGGGGTGGAGGTCGTCCGCTACGCCGTGGGACGCAAGGGCGTCGCCTACCTCAAGTTCCGGGGCATCGAGGTGCGACAGTCGTGGGAGGGCTTCTCCGACGCGCCGCGGTATGAACACGCGCAGGAGATCGCGGACACCCTGGTCGCCGATTTCATGACACCGTACGAGGAGGGCGGCGTGGACGCGATCTACGGCGTCTACACCCGCATGCACTCGATGATCGAGCAGACCCCCCGGGCGCGCAGGCTGCTGCCGCTCGAGGTGGTCGAGGGCGTGCGCGAGCCGGAGCAGGGCGCGCTCCAGCCCCTCTTCGAGTTCGAGCCCGACCCCGACACGGTGCTGAACGCGCTGCTGCCGATGTACGTCCGCAGCCGCGTCTGGTTCTACCTGTTGCAGTCGGCGGCCTCGCAACTGGCCAGCCAGCAACGGGCGATGAAGTCGGCGACCGACAACGCCCAGCAACTGATCGAACGGCTGACCCGTGAGGCCAACCAGGCCCGTCAGGCCGAGATCACCCAGGAAATCAGTGAAATCGTCGGTGGTGCTGGCGCACTAGCCGATGCAGCCGCCCAGGACTAGGGCACGAAACGAGAGTGGACCAATGACCGTGACACTGGACAGCAACACCAGCGCTGACGAGAACCAGATCGCCGTCGGCCGGGTGGCCCGCGTGATCGGCCCGGTGGTGGACATCGAGTTTCCCGCCGATGCCATGCCCGAGATCAACACCGCGCTGCTGATCGACATCGAGACCGGTGACGCGACCCGCGCCATCTACGCCGAGGTCGCCCTTCATATCGGCGACAACATGGTGCGGGCGGTCGCGCTCAAGCCGACGGACGGCATGCGCCGGGGCGCCACCGTCCGCAACACCGGCGGCCCGATCACGGTGCCGGTCGGCGACGTCACCAAGGGCCGGGTCTGGAACGTGACCGGCGAGTGCCTCAACGAAGACAACGACTCGATCGAGATCAACGAACGGTGGTCGATCCACCGTCCGGCTCCCAAGTTCGACGCCCTCGAGCCGAGGACCGAGATGCTCGAGACCGGTATCAAGGTGCTGGACCTCCTCACCCCGTACGTGAAGGGCGGCAAGATCGGCCTGTTCGGTGGGGCCGGCGTCGGCAAGACGGTGCTGATCCAGGAGATGATCTACCGGATCGCCCACAACTTCGGCGGCACCTCGGTGTTCGCCGGTGTGGGGGAGCGCACCCGCGAGGGCAACGACCTGATCCACGAGATGATCGAGGCCGGCGTCATGGACGACACGGCCCTGGTCTTCGGCCAGATGGACGAGCCGCCGGGCACCCGGCTGCGGGTGGCGCTGTCGGCGCTCACCATGGCCGAATACTTCCGCGATGTGATGAACCAGGACGTGCTGCTGTTCATCGACAACATCTTCCGGTTCACCCAAGCAGGCTCCGAGGTGTCCACGCTGCTCGGCCGGATGCCGTCCGCGGTGGGCTACCAGCCCACTCTGGCTGATGAGATGGGTCAACTGCAGGAACGGATCACGTCCACCAAGGGTCACTCGATCACCTCGATGCAGGCGATCTACGTGCCCGCCGACGACTACACCGATCCGGCCCCGGCCACCACCTTCGCGCACCTGGACGCCACCACCGAGCTTTCCCGCGAGGTCGCGTCCCGTGGTCTCTACCCAGCCGTTGACCCGCTGACCAGTTCCAGCCGGATCCTCGACCCGCAGTACATCGGCGCTGAGCACTACCAGACGGCCACCCGGGTGAAGCAGATCCTGCAGCGCAACAAGGAGCTGCAGGACATCATCGCCATCCTGGGTGTGGACGAGTTGAGCGAAGAGGACAAGGTGCTGGTCGGCCGCGCCCGCAGGATTCAGCAGTTCCTCAGCCAGAACACCTACATGGCGACCAAGTTCACCAACGTGCCCGGCTCCACGGTGCCGCTGGCCGACACCATCGAGGCGTTCAACATGATCTGCGACGGCGACGTCGACCACGTGGCCGAGCAAGCCTTCTTCAACGTGGGCGGCATGGACATGGTCATGGAGAACTGGGACCGCATGCAGAAGGAAGGCTGACCAGATGGCCGAAGGCGATGTACTGTTCGTCGACGTGGTGGCCGCCGATCGCCGGGTCTGGGAGGGCGAGGCACTGTCGGTGGTCGCCCGCACCGTCGAGGGCGACATCGGCATCCTGCCCAACCACGAGCCGTTCCTGGGCGTGCTGGTGCCGTGTGCCGCAGAGGTGCTCACCGCTGACAGCAAGCGCGAGATCATCGCTTTGGACGGTGGCTTCATCACCGTGGCCGACAACCGGGTTTCGGTGTTCAGCCAGTACGGACGATTGGCCGAGGAGATCTCCGTCAAGGAAGCCCAACGCGAGTTCTTCGACGCCGAGAAGCGGTTGAACGAGGGGGAGACCGACGACGAGACGCGGCATCACTACAACCGCGCCACCGCTCAACTTGCCGCGGCCAAGAAGGCCGAAGAGATCCACTGAACGGCGGGGAGTAGCACACTGTGGGCGACGTGGTTCAGGCGGCCGAAGTGCTGCTGGCCACGGTCGGTGCCGTGCTGCTCCTGTCCGTCGCCTGGATCTGGCTGCGCCGGCGCTGGCTGTCGCGCACCGGCGGCACCTTCCCGTGCAGCTTGCGCCGTGACCTGTCGACCGTGGGTTCGCCGTGGGTGTTGGGCGTCGCCCGCTACCGCGAGCACGAGCTCCAGTGGTACCCGGCGGTGTCGTTGTCGTTGTGGCCGCGACGTCGTTTCGATCGCGCGCACGTCCGGGCGGGGGATCAGCGCAGCCGGCTGCCCGCCGACGGGGGGCTGCTGTACGACGACCAGCGGATCCTGCAACTCGACGGCCCGTCCGGGGGTGTGGAGCTTGCGATGGACGCAGGGTCCCTGACCGGCCTGCTCAGCTGGCTGGAGGCTGCTCCGCCGGGGATGCGCTACCGGATGTCTCCGGCGTCGCCCGATTAGCCTGCGCTGCGCGGTTGCGGCGCTTGGCCGCTTTCGCCTCGGTCGGGGCCCGGTCGGTACCGGGCACCCACAACACGTCGCCGACCTCGGCATTGGCCACCCGGGAAGCCAGGAACAACAGGTCAGACAGCCGGTTCAGGTACGTGATCGCCAACGGGTTCAATCCGCCCTCGGTGTCCAGCCCGTGCACGTCGGCCGCCCGCCAGGCCGTCCGCTCGGCGCGCCGGACGACGGTGCGGGCAACGTGCAGTTGGGCCGCGGTCTGGGTGCCGCCCGGCAGGATGAACGAACTCAGCGGGCCGACCTGCTCGGACAACTCGTCGCACCAGCCCTCGAGCCGGTCGATGCACGGCTGGACGATGCGCAGCGGCTCCCACGGCGGGTTCTCGGCCAGCGGCGTGGAGAGGTCGGCCCCGAGGTCGAACAACTCGTTCTGGATCAGCCTCAGGGCATCGCTGAGCCGCTCGGGCAGGTCGCCACGGGCCGTCGCCACGCCGAGGATGGAGTTGGCCTCGTCCACCTGGCCGTAGGCCTCCACCCGCAGATCGGTCTTGGCGGCCAGTGACATGTCGGACAGCCGGGTCTGGCCGGCGTCCCCGGTGCGGGTGTAGATCCTGGTGAGCTGAACCATGGCGCCAGCCTAGTCAACGGACGCTCGGCGGTCTGACGATGCTCAGATCGATGGCGGCCGAGGGTCACGACAACAGCTTCGGCGACGGAACCGGCAAGCCGCACAACGCCTTCCGGATCATCACGGTCACCATCGGCTTATCTTCCGACGGCCCCATGGGGTTCCGCCTTGGTGTCAGCCGGCCAGAAAGTCGACGAGCTCGGTGGTGAGCGCCACCGGGGCGTCCGCATGAACCCAGTGGCCCGCCTTAGGAATGGTGACCAGGCGCACGTGCGGGAACAGCCGGTGCATGCGCTCGTCGTGCTCCGGCCGGATGTAGGGTGACTCGGCGCCCGCTACCCACAGAGTCGGGCCGGGGTAGCTGAGGGCGCCGACGTCGGGCCAGTCGGCCACCTCGTCGAGGTGATCGCCGAGCAGTTGCAGGTTGAGCTCCCACTGCCACCCCTTGCGGTCGTCGGGGGTGCGGGTGTGCTTGAGGTTCTGCAGCAGGAACTGCCGCACCGCCGGGTCGTCGACATCGCGGGCGAGGATCGCGTCGGCGTCGCCCCGCTTCTGCAGGTGGTCGAGGTCGAGGTCGTGCATCGCCCTGACCAGCGGAACGGACGTGCGCACCTGGTAGGAGATGTCAGGTGCGATGTCGACCACCACGAGACTTCTCACCAACTCCGGGTGGTGCAGCGCCACCAGCATCGCCACCTTGCCACCCATCGAATGCCCGATCAGGCTGACGGCGGCCGCGCTGCCCAGGCGCAGCTTGAGTTCCGCCGCGACCTCGTCCGCCATGGACGGATAGTCGAAGCTCTCGGTCCAGTGTGAGCGGCCATGGTTGGGCAGGTCGACCAGCACGCTGGTGTGGCCGGCCTCGGACAGGGTGCGGGCGATCCCCGCCCAGTTCTTGCCCCGGCCGAACAGCCCGTGCAGAAACACGACGTCGGGGCGTCCAGTTCCGATCAGCTGGGTGAACAGTGACATCAGCGCCTCCGGTTCCAGCACGACGTGTGCCAGTGCCGCCGCTCGTCCACGGCCTTGGAGTAGGACAGGGACGGCACCAGCGGCCAGACCACGACGTGCGATGTCCCGAGTGGGATCATCCGCTCGCAGCCCGGGCAACGGTACTGCTTCGTCGCGGACGTGGCCGGCATGGTCTGGGTCATCCAGCGACCGTCCGCCTTGTCCACCGCACCCGCATGGGACGACAACAGCGGGCGCGGTGGGCGCAGGTGTTTGCTGGGTCGTTTCGGCATGGCCCCGAGCCTACTGTGCGCGCCCCGCCCGGCTGTGTGGACGGCGTCCGGTTTCGGTACGGTGGCCCGGTGCGTCTGATCGTTGCCCGCTGCCAGGTCGACTACGCGGGACGGCTGTCGGCCCACCTGCCGCTGGCCACCCGGCTGATCCTGGCCAAGGCGGACGGTTCGGTCTCGATCCACGCCGACGACCGGGCCTACAAGCCCCTGAACTGGATGAATCCACCCTGCACGCTGACCATCGGCACCCCGGAGGAGGGCTCCGGCTTCACCGAGCTGTGGGAGATCCGCAATAAGGATTCGGACACCCTGGTGATCTCCATCGCCGAGGTGCTGCACGATTCCAGCCACGAGCTGGGCGTCGACCCCGGCCTGGTGAAGGACGGTGTCGAAGCGCACCTGCAGGCGCTGTTGGCCGAGCACCCTGAAGCGTTCGGTGCGGGCTGGACGCTCGTCCAACGCGAGTACCTCACCCCGATCGGTCCGGTCGACCTGCTGTTCCGCGACGATCGCGGCGGGTATGTGGCGGTGGAGGTGAAACGTCGCGGCGAGATCGACGGTGTCGAGCAACTCACCCGCTACCTGGCCCTGATGAACGCCGACCCGTTGCTGCGTCCGGTGAAGGGGGTCTTCGCCGCCCAGCTCATCAAACCGCAGGCCAGAACACTGGCCGGCACCCGCGACATCACCTGCGTCAGCGTCGACTACGACGTCTTGCGGGGCCTGGACAACGCTGAGGACCGGCTCTTCTAGGCCGGGGGAATGCGCTCGACCGGCGGTGATCTCAGCGGCGGTTCAGCGCGGGGATCAATACCTCACGGTAGAGGAGCATCAACGCCGCCATGGACGGGATGGCCAGCAGGGCACCCAGCAACCCGTACAGCACCCCGCCGCTCACCGCGGCCAGGATCACCAGCGGCCCCGGCACACTCACCGAGCGCTGGAACACCCGCGGCTGGATGAAGTAGTTGTCCACCTGCTGGTAGAAGAGAAAGAAGGCCAAGGTGATGAAGCCCTGGGTGGCCGAGAAGGTGAAGGCGACGATCGTGACGATCACCATCGACAACGTCGAGCCGATCAGCGGGATCACTGCACACAGCGCAACCACGACCGCCAGCGCCAGGGCGTACTGACCGAGCCCGACGATGCTGAGAAAGATGAACGCCACGGTCGCCGCGCAGGTGACCACGATGAACAGCCCGGTCACGTAGCCACCGATCCGGCTGAACATCTCATCGGCGAGATAGCGCACCCGCGGACGACGCGACGCCGGCGCGAGTTCGAGGATCGCGTGCTTCACCGACTCCATCGACGCCAGGAAGTACAGGGTCAGGACGATGGTCATCATTCCGCTGAACACGATGCCGGCCACCGCCTGGCTGGCGCCCCACAACCCACCGAACATGGTGCTCAGCAACTCACCCGAGGTGAGGAACGTACTGATCCGGTTGATGATGTCGTAGCGGGTGTCGAGGGCGGCGATTTGTGAGTTGGCCCGCAGTTCCTGCAGCAGCGAGGGCGCGTTGAGCAGCAGCCGGTTGATCTGCTCGTAGGCGACCGGCAGCACGGCCCAGAACGCCAGCGCCACGACGGCGATCGCGGACAGCGCCACCAGGAACACCGCGAATCCGCGGCGCACACCCCGCGACGACAGCTTGTCCACCAGCGGATTCAGGCCCAGTGCGATGTACAGCGCCAGCATCACCAGCACCACCACCGACGAGATGCGGTAGAGCCCGAACACCAGGCCGAAGGCGGTCAACGCCCCGAGGGTGATGAAGAACCCGATCGCGAACGGACTGCGCCGGGCGAGAGTGACGTCGGAGCGCGGCCCGGCCAGGATCGCGTCCGGATCCAGGTCGGACGGAGTCAGCTGGCTCGCCCGGCGCAGGCGATGCAACCAGCTGCGCGGGCGACTGGGCGTGGGCGCCGGACGGGGGGCGACGGGGGGTGCGGGCGGTTCCGCCTGCGCGGGAATCTGGCTCCCGTCGATCTCATCCGGCTGTGCCGCCACGGGCTACCGCCGGCTCCGACCGCCCGAGGCCGCAGGCTGCACCCGCGTCGCGTCGTCGTCCGCAGTGGGGGCAGGCGTCGGCTTCGGCTCGTCGTGGGCGTCCGGCTGCGTGGACGATGTCGGCTCGTCGTCGCTGTCAGCCTCGCCCTGCGCGGCGCGTCCCTCGTGCTCGTCGTCGGGGAAGTCGGCGAAGGTGGACAGGCTCTTCAGCAGCTTCCTCAGCTCCTTGACCCGAATCGTCAACCGCGCGATCTCTTCGTTCAGCTTCGAGACTTTCGCATGCTCGGCCAGACCCGCCTCGCGCTCGCGCTTGGCCGCAACGGCGCGGGCCTCGGCGATCGTCGCCGCGGCGGTCTCGTTGGCCGCCGCGACGATCTGGTCGGCTTCGGCCGTCGCGGCCGTGCGCCGGTCGTTCATCAGCGTCGTCTCGTGCTCGAGGTTCGCGCCGAACTGCTCCGACTGCAACCTGGCCTGGTCGGCGAGCGCAGCCACCAGCGCGGTGACCTCCACCCGGTGCTGGTGCAGCGCGTCCAGTGCCTCGGCGTGTTCCTGCGCCACCTGCGCGCGGGCCTCGGCGGCCTCGCGCTGGGCCGCCTGGCGGAGCTGTTCCGCCTCCAGTGCTGCCTGGTCGCGCAGCGCGGTCGCGTTGCGCTCGGCGTCGGCCAGCACCATCAGCCGATGGTTCTCGGCGGCCTCGCGCATCAACTGCGCCTCCTGGCGCGCCGCGGCCAGCTCGGCTGAGGTCTGCCCGGCCAGCTCGTCGCGGAGCTTGTTCAGGTCATCGAGGTTGCTCACGCGGTGGGTCGCGGTCTCGGCATGCGTGTCGTGCGTCAGCGCCGAGGCCTGTTCGTTCGCGTGGGCGATGATGCGATCGGCGTCCAATTGCGCCAGGTGCCGCACCTCGGCGGCTTCGGCCTCGGCAGCGCGCATCACGTCACGGGCGTGCACACCCACCTTCGACAAATCGGTTTCGGCCTCTTTCGCCCCGACCTGCTTGTGCAGCGATCGGATCTTGCGCTTGGCCGAACTCAGCTGCCGCTCGATGTCGCGAATGTAGGCGTCAACCGCTTGGCGCTCGTAACCCAGCATCGAATGGGGAAAACTGCCGGCAGCACTCGCGGTCTCGTCGAACAGATCGAGGCCGACAGTCTCTTCTGGCTGGTGGGTCACCCGAGGTCCTTTCTAGCGGTGTACCCCTTGATGCTACCCATTCAGACCGAGGGTGACCTCGGGACACTCACGCCTTGGCCGGTTCCACCAACTCGAGCAGGACGCCACCGGTGTCCTTCGGGTGGCAGAAGTTGATCCGGGACCCGGCGGTGCCCCGCTTGGCCTCCGGGTAGAGCAACCGGACGCCCCGCTCACGCAGCGTGGCGCTCACCGCGTCCAGGTCCGCGACCCGGTAGGCCAACTGCTGCATGCCCGGCCCGCTGCGTCCGATGAACTTGGCGATGGTGGAGTTCTCGTTGAGGGGAGCGAGCAATTGGATCTGAGCATTTTCAGGTCCCTGGTCGCCGGTGCCGATCATCGCCTCGGCGACGCCCTGCTCTTCGTTCTGCTCTCGGTGCAGCACACGCCAGCCCAACACCTCGGTGTGGAAGCGAATTGCCTCGTCAAGATCGGGAACCGCGAGGCCGACGTGGTCGATACATACAAACAATCCGTCCATGCGCTAAGCGTCGCACATCCTTTGAGCCTGGGTTGAGGGTTTGACGACATGCCCGGCAAAAGCGGCGTGGCAGTGGCAGTCGGGGCGGCCGCAGCCTGAGAATGACATGGTGCGTGACGTTGTGCCGATTGGCCTGGAGGCGAAATGAGCAAGTGGATCAAGACCATCCTGCTGGCGCTCGTCATCGGCTTCGCGCTGTTCTACCTGTTCACCCGGCCGGAGGCTGCGGCGTCGGCCGTCAAGAGCTTCTTCGGAGCCTTCGACGCGATCGGCCGCTTCTTCGTCGCGCTGTCCCGGTAGTCCGCGATGTCCGTAGTCGCCAAGCAGACCGCTCAGATCAAACTGGGCTGGTCGCGCTTCTTCGATCCCCATGTCGATGATCGGTTGATCGCAGAAGAGGGCGAGTACGTGCTGGAAGAGATCCGGCG
Organism: uncultured Actinomycetota bacterium; assembly: GCA_963697765.1. Classification (GTDB taxonomy): domain Bacteria; phylum Actinomycetota; class Actinomycetes; order Propionibacteriales; family Propionibacteriaceae; genus Micropruina. The sequence goes on along the minus strand of CAVOPC010000001.1, from coordinate 451,717 downwards.
GCACTGGGTGACCCGGCTGTGGCCCGGCGCTCGGGTGGTGCTGGGGATGCTGATGTTCGGCGTGATGCCGTGGCTCGGCCATCTCTGGTGGGTCGGCATGGCCGCTGGCGTGCTGCTCGGCCTGAACGGCTTCTGGAAGATGCACACCGAATACATGGACCGGTTCGTCGTCACAAACCTGCGGGTCTTCCGGGTGAACGGAGTGCTCGACCAGCGCTGCGCCTCGATGCCTCTGACCCGGGTGCTGGACATCTCGATGCAACGTCCCTTCTGGGGGCAGGTGTTCGGCTACGCCGACTTCGTGTTCGAGAACGCCGCCCAGGACCAGGGTTTGCGCGAGATCGGCTTCGTCGGCGACCCGGACGAACGACTGCACCTGTTCCAGCGGGTGGTGATCAGCGCCGGCCTCACGGGACGGGTCTCGAACGACATCGCCGACGGCGGCTGATCGAGTTCAGTTGCGCGAGGTGGCGCGCTCGTTCCGATCGAGCGTGTCGAGATCCCAGATGACTCAGTTCGTCGAGTTCCGAGGTCTCGACAGGCTCGACCTTCCGCTGATTCAGCTTGTCGAAATCCGAGGTCTCGACAAGCTCGCCCGACCGCGTCCTACATGTCCCGACGCGATCGACCGCCCGATGATCAGGCGAGGGCGGCGTTGACGACCTCCCGCGCCTCGGACTGCACCTGGGCCAGGTGCTCGGGGCCCTTCAGGGATTCGGCGTAGATCTTGTAGACGTCCTCGGTGCCGGAGGGGCGGGCCGCGAACCAGGCATGCTCCGTGGTGACCTTCAGACCGCCGATGGCGGCGTCATTTCCGGGCGCACGGGTCAGCTTGGCGACGATCGGCTCGCCAGCGAGTTCGGTGGCGGCGACGTCCTCGGGCGACAGTCTGCCCAGCTTGGCCTTCTGCTCGCGGTTGGCCGGAGCATCGACCCGGGCGTAGGCGCTCTCGCCGTACTTCGCCTCCATCTCGGCATAGATCTGCGACGGGGACTTGCCGGTCACCGCACGGATCTCGGAGGCCAGCAGGCAGAGCAGGATGCCGTCCTTGTCGGTGGTCCAGGTCTCGCCGTCCAGGGTCAGGAAGGACGCTCCGGCGGACTCCTCTCCGCCGAATCCGATGTCGCCGGTCATCAGGCCGGGCACGAACCACTTGAACCCGACGGGCACCTCGATCAGGGTGCGACCGAGATCGGCGGCGACCTTGTCGATGAAGGACGAGCTGACCAGGGTCTTGCCGACGCCGGCGTCCGGCTTCCAACCTGGGCGATGGGTGTACAGGTACCAGATCGCCACGGCCAGGTAGTGGTTCGGGTTCATCAGCCCGTGGTCCGGGGTGACGACGCCGTGCCGGTCGGCGTCGGCGTCGTTGCCGGTGGCGATGTCGTACTTGTCCTTGTTGGCGATCAGCGAGGCCATCGCATAGGGGCTGGAGCAGTCCATCCGGATCTTGCCGTCCCAGTCGAGGGTCATGAACGGCCAGGCCGCATCGACGGTCGGATTGATCACGCTCAGGCCGATGTTCAGGTTCTCGGCGATGTACTCCCAGTACTGCACCGCGGCGCCACCCATCGGATCGGCCCCGATGGTCAGCCCGGCCCCGCGGATCGCGTCCAGGTCGATGGCGTTCTTCAGGTCCTCGCAGTAGGCGGTGCGGTAGTCGTGGCGCTGCACTCCCGCACTGATCTCGTCGTAGGGGCGGTCGCGCTTGATCTCGTCCGGCGCCGCCATCAGCTCGTTCGCCCGTGCGGCGATCGCCGACGTGGCGTCGGTGTCGGCGGGACCACCGTGCGGCGGGTTGTACTTGAAGCCGCCGTCAGTGGGCGGGTTGTGCGATGGGGTGACGACGATGCCGTCGGCCCGAGGGCCGTCGTTGTCGCGGTTGTACACGATGATCGCCCGGGACACCGCCGGGGTCGGGGTGTACTCGTTCTCGAGTTCGGCCCGCACGTCGACGCCGTTGGCCACCAGCACTTCGAGCGCGGTCTTCCAGGCCGGTAACGACAGGCCGTGGGTGTCCTTGCCGATGTACAGCGGCCCGTCCACGCCCTGGGACGCGCGGTATTCCACGATCGCCTGCGTCGTGGCGGCGATGTGCAGGTCGTTGAATGACGTCTTGAGGCTCGACCCACGGTGCCCGGAGGTGCCGAACACCACCCGTTGATCGATGTTGTCGGGATCGGGTACGAGGTCGTAGTAGGCGGCAATCATTGCCTCGACATCGACGAGGTCTTCGGGCAGTGCAACCTGACCGGCGCGTTCGTGAACCATAACGACATCATGCCAACGCGAGCATGGCACGGCGACCCCTGAGCGGGAATCCGTCGACTGTTTCTGCTTGTCCTTCGGCCATCAGTCGCGGCCTGGCCGGCTCAGCCGGCGAGGCGGACGTTCTGAGTGGTGCGACAGATGGCGGCGAAACGGGCGCCGAGTGGTTGCCAGGCCGCGTCGAGTTCGGCCCTGGCTGCGGCGACCTCGGCGATGCCGGTGCGGGCCTCGTCCTCGGTGTCGGGCGGTTCGATCACGCACCAGCCGGCGAAGACGTCCTCGTCGACCTCGGGATGCCACTGCACGCCCCAGACCGTCGATGCGAAACGAGCGGCCTGCACTTCGCCGCCGGGTGCGCCGGCCAACAGAACTGCCGCCTTCGGCAGTTGCACGGCCACGTCATTGTTGGAATGGACACCGCGCACCGTGCGCGACAGGCCGCCGAAGAGCGGGTCGTCCCCGGCCTCGGGGGTGTAGCCGATCGGCAGCAGTCCGCTCTGCTTGCCTTGCGGGTTGCGCTCGACCCGACCCCCCAGCGCCACTGTCACCAGTTGGTGGCCCAGGCAAACGCCGAGGGTCGGCACGCCCGCGTCCGCGCAATCGCGGATCAGCGCGCGCACCGCGGGAAGCCATGGCGCCACGTCGTCGTCGTTCGCGCCCATCACCCCGCCGAGCACGACGAGGCCGTCCAACTCCGACGGGGCGGGCAGCCTGGCACCCAGATCGGGGCGGATCGTGACCAGGCTCGCGCCGGCCTCGTCGAGCCAGTCGGCGAGGCGTGCGGCCGGGCATTCGGCCTGGTGCTGGACGATCACGATGAGCGGATCGGAGCGCATGCGCCAACTTTGACACAATGGCGCCATGACCTTGCCGAAGTTCACCTCACGCGCCATCGACCTGTCCGGTATCGCCGCGGCCGCCAAGGCGCCGCCGGTCCCGCCGGGCGCCTCCTTCGTCGTCGAAGTCGACGAACAGAGTTTCGAAGCGGTGCTGCAGCTCTCGTCCAAGCACCCGATCGTGGTCGAGCTGTACTCGCCGCGGGCCAACGCACAGGCTCTCAGCGACGACCTGATCGCATTGGCCAACGCCGCCGCCGGCGCCTATCTGCTGGCTCGGGTGAATGTGGACGAGGCCGGTGGCATCGCGCAGGCGTTCGGCGTGCAGGCCGTGCCGACCGTGATCGGCGTCGTCGCGGGCCAGTTGGCGCCACTGTTCCAGGGCACCCGCTCGAAGGCCGAAGCCGAGGCGCTGATCGCCCAGTTGCTGCAGGTCTCCGCACAGAACGGCCTGGTCGGCCGCGCCGATCCCGTGGCCGGTGGCGCGGGGGAGTCGGACGAACCCGACCCGCGGTTCGTCGATGCCGACGCCGCGCTGGAGCGCGGCGATTTCGCGGCGGCCGTGGTCGAGTACGACAAGATCCTCGCGCAGACCCCCAACGACTCCGAGGCGAAGGCCGGACGGGCTCAGGTGGCGCTGCTGGCCCGCTCGGCCGGCGGCGACCCGTCCGCCGTGCTCGCCGCTGCCGCCTCCCAGCCCACCTCGGTGGACGCGCAGTTCGCCGCCGCCGACCTCGAACTGCTGTCCGGACAGCCGGATGTCGCCTTCAAGCGGCTCGTTGCCCTGGTGCGCGAGACGTCCGGGGCCGAGCGCGAAACGGTGCGGGTGCGGCTGCTCGAGTTGTTCGAGGTGGTCGGCATCGCGGATCCGTCCGTGCTCAAGGCTCGTCGCGACCTGATGAGCGCCCTGTTCTGACAGGTCGCCTGGATGAGCGAGTGAATCCGTGTACCAACTTCGGCAGGTGGATTCACTCCTTTGTTTCGGGTGCTCCCTGCCGGGATGGCGAGAGCCTTCGTCATCCCGGGCTGGCCCCGGGATCTGGACGATGAGCGATGGGCCGTGAGATCCCGGCATCCGCCGGGATCTCCAGTGCCGGCTCGACCAGCCGACGACCGACTACTCGGTCACGGACGGGGGAACCCTCGCTCCAAGTACTGGGTGCCGCCGCCCACCCGGCAGGCCACGGCAGCCAGCAGGCGGCCACGGGCGAAGGGCGCCATCCGGTCCGCGGCCTTGTCAGCCGCCAGCCAGTGCACCGCCCGCACCTCGACGGGGTCGGGCACGATGGCGTCCACCTGCTCGGGGGTGAGCGCGCCCGCGTCGAAGATCAGTTCGATCGCGTCCTCCCAGCCCAGGTAGGGCGCCAGCCAGTCGACGACCAGCACCCGGCCCACCTCGAGTTGCAGCGACAACTCCTCGTCGATCTCACGCACGGCGCCGTCTCGGGGTGATTCGGACGGGTTGACGATGCCGCCGGGCAACTCCCAGTCGTCCTTGAAGGTGGTCTCCAGCAGGCACACCCGGTCCCAGGGATCGGTGAGCAGCGCATGGGCGATCAGCCGCTTGCGGGGGAGCACCGAGTTCATCACGCCGGTGAACCCACCCGGCCCGTACACCAGGTCGCTGGCCAGTCGGGCGTACAGCACCACGTCGACGAAGGTGCCGTCGGGCAACGCGTGCGCCTGCCGACGGATCCCTTCGAGCCGGAAGCCCGCCCGCTGCAGCGCCCGGCGGCCAACGACGTCACCGGACGGCAGCGCCACCTCCACGCGGCGCAGCTCGCGTGCGATCAGGGCGTCGTCGGTGGCCAGGCTGACCGCCTGGTCGACGACCGGCTGCTGCGCGCGGCCGGACCACTCCAGAACGCCGACTCCGGCGTCGCCGACCCGAAGCCGGACCGTGAACTCCTGGCCGCCCTCGGTCAATCCTTGTACCGGAAGAAGACGGCGCCCAGCGGGGGCACGTTCACCGTGGCCGCAGCCTCCCAGCCGTTGAAGTCCTCCGCATGTGCCTCGACCTGGCCGAGGTTGCCGTGCGCGTCAGACCCGTCGTAGATGCCGGCATCGGAGTTGAGCACCTCGGTCCACACACCTGCCGCGGGAAGGCCGATCTTGTAGTCGTGCCACGGCTCGGAGGAGAAGTTCACCAGCACCGCGACGTGTTCACCCTCGCCGTCGGAACGCACCCACGAGAAGGTGTTGCCACCCGCGTCGTCGGCGCTGATCCACCGGAAGCCGGCCGGGTCGCTGTCCAGCTTCCACAGGGCGGGGGTGGCGGTGTACATCTCGTTGAGGTCCTTGATCAGCCGCTGCAGGCCGTGGTGGCCCCACAGGTCGGAGACCCACCACTCCAACGAGGTGGCCTCGTTGAACTCGGTGCGCTGGCCGAACTCGCAGCCCATGAACAACAACTGCTTGCCGGGGAACCCCCACATGAACGAATAGAACGCCCGCAGGGTGGCGAACTGCCGCCACGAGTCCTCGGGGATCTTGTTGATCATCGAGCCCTTGCCGTGCACCACCTCGTCGTGGCTGATCGGCAACACGAAGTTCTCCGAGTACTGGTACACCATCGCGAAGGTCATCTCGTGATGGTGGTACTGGCGATAGATCGGCTCCAGCGCCAGGTAGCGCAGTGAGTCGTTCATCCAACCCATGTTCCACTTGAAACCGAAGCCCAGCCCGCCCTGGTCGACCGGCTTGGTCACCCCGCCGAACGACGTGGACTCCTCGGCGATCATGCACACGCCCGGCACCCGCTCGTACAGATGCTTGTTGACGTAGCGCAGAAAGTCGATCGCCTCCAGGTTCTCGTTGCCGCCGAACTGGTTGGGCACCCACTCGCCGTCCTCACGGCTGTAGTCGAGATACAGCATGGACGCGACCGCGTCGACCCGAAGCGCGTCGATGTGGAAGTCGGTCACCCAGTAGAGGGCGTTGGACACCAGGAACGACTTCACCTCGTTGCGTCCGTAGTTGAAGATGTAAGTGCCCCAGTCCGTGTGCTCGCCCTGGCGGGGGTCGGCGTGCTCGTACAGGGCGGAGCCGTCGAAGCGGCCGAGCGCCCACTCGTCCTTCGGGAAGTGTCCGGGCACCCAGTCCAGGATCACGCCGATGCCGGCCTGGTGCAGCCGGTCGACCAGGTGCCGGAACTCGTCCGGACGGCCCAGCCGGGACTGCGGGGCGAAATAGTTGGTCACCTGGTAGCCCCAGGACGGCTCGAACGGGTGCTCGGTGACCGGCATCAGCTCGACGTGGGTGAAGCCCTGCCAGCTGACGTACTCGACCAGTTCGTCGGCGAGCTCCAGGTAGGTCTTGCCCTTGCGCCACGAGCCCAGATGCAGCTCGTAGACCGACATCGGATGCTCGTGCGGCTGGGTCTGCGCGCGCTTGGTCATCCACTCGTCATCGGCCCACACGTACTGGCTGGTGTACACGATGGACGAGTTGGCCGGCGCCTGCTCGGCGAAGAAGGCCATCGGGTCGACCTTCTCGCGCCAGACGCCGTCCGCGCCGAGAATGTTGTACTTGTAGAGCGCGCCGTCGCCGACGCCCTCGACGAACGTCGCCCAGACACCGGAACCGGGGACCAGCGACATGGAATCGCCGGTCCACCAGTTGAAGTCCGCGTTGAGCCGCACCGCCTGCGCGTTGGGGGCCCAGACCGCGAACCGCGTGCCGGTCACCTCGCCCCGCTCCTCGTCGTGCAGGGTGACCTGGTGGGAACCCAGCCGCTTCCACAGTTCGGTGTCGCCGCCACTGTGGAACCCCTCGAAATCCCACCCGGCCAGGCCACCGGATTGATCGACTGCCATCAGTTCTCCTTCGGGTTGTGCGTGGGGGACAACGCCGTCCGTCGTGCCACATCATGGACCGCACCGAGTGGGATGTGTACCCAGTCTGGCCGGTTTCGGGTTTCGTACACCACCTCGTAGACCGCCTTGTCGAGCACGTACGCGTCCAGGACGGACCGATTGGGCTCGGCACCATCGGCGTAACCGTCGAGGAAGGCCGCCGTGGCGGCCTCGCACCAGGCCTGGGCCTGGGCGGAGGTGGGATCGGGGTGCGCTCCGCGCACGTAGTCGAAAGACCGGAGCATGCCGGCCACGTCGCGCCACACGCTGTCGGGACGGCGGCGCTCGTCAAGAGTCTTCAGAGGCTCGCCCTCGAAGTCGATGATCGTCCAGCCGCCCGCCGAGCGCAGCACCTGGCCGAGATGGAAATCGCCGTGCACCCGCTGGGTGACCAGATCATTGTCGTCGAGGCCGCGCAACGCCAGCTCCAGTGACGACCGGACGGCGGCGAGTTCGCTGACCTGGGCCTCGGCCGCATGCAGCCGCTCCCGCATCACGGACGCGATCTGCGCGCCGGAGGTGTGGGCCGTGCCGAAGGCGTCGGCCAGCCGCTTGTGCACGGCGCGGAGCGCGTGGCCCAGCTGCTCGGCCTGCGCGGTGATGTCGCGATCGTCGATGCACGCCGCACAGGCCCACTCCCAACCATCCTCGACGTTCTGCACCCGCTCGACGAACATGCCGAGGTCGGCCCGGCCGACCCCTGGAATGTCGGCCACGAGGGCGCCGTACTCATCGGGTGTGACGCCAGAGCCGTTCAGGGCGGAGAGCACCTCGACGTCGAGGTTCCGGCCGGACTCGACCTTGCGGAAGAGCTTCAGCATGCGGTCGCTGCCGATGCAGACGGTGGTGTTGCTCTGCTCACCGGGCCACAGCCGCACCTGCCGGGTCGGAACGATCGCGGACGCGTCCAGCCATTCCATGGCGGGGTGGGCCGGGTCGACCAGGCTCTGCAGCAGCACCTCCATGCAGCCGGCGTCGGCCGCGGCGTCGACCAGGGCGACGGTGCCCAACTGCGGGTCTTCCAGGTGCCCGACGACGGTCGTGGCCGGGTCGGCGGTTTGCCCGACCAGCAGCACATAGTTCTCCTGCCGGCCATCGGCGTAACGGATGGTGGCGACCTCCGGACGCACCCTGGGCAGCCGGGTCTCATCGGTCAGCCAGGGCAGCGGGGTCAGCGTGGTCAACTCGGCCGCCAAGCCTTTCCCGCCGAACCAGCGCGCGCTCGAGACGACTCCCCACCAGGCTGCGAGCGGATCGTCGATCACCGTGTCATCCTGTCAGTAAAGTGCCGTGGACAGTAGCTTTCACACTCCAACGGGGCGCTCAGCCGGCGCTCTGCACATGCAGGATGTGCGCCGGGGTGCCCGGGCTCAGCCGGACGAAGTTGCGCTCGTTCCAGGTGAACTCCGCCCCCGTCAACTCATCGCGCAACCGCACGGCCGAAAGGCCGGCCAGCCCCAATGCGGCGAAGTCGAGCCAGACGTCGGACTCGACCTGATTGTCGGGATCAAGACTGCAGATCACGATGATCACGTCGTCCCCGTCGCGCTTGGAGTAGGCGAGCACGGCGTCGTTCCCCGCGGCGTGGAAGGTCAGCTGGCGCAACTGCTGCAGGGCTGGGTGGGCCTTGCGGATGGAGTTCAGGGTGCCGAGGAGCAGGTTGAGGTTCGGCTCGGCATTGAAGTCGCGCGGCCGGAACTCGAACTTTTCCGAGTCAAGGTACTCCTCACGGCCCGCCGCCAGCGCTTCGTGCTCGAACAGTTCGAACCCCGAGTACACACCCCAGGTCGGCGAGAGAGTCGCGGCCAGGATGGCGCGGATCGCGAACATCGCCGGATTGCCCGACTGCAGGTGGAACGGGTTGATGTCGGGGGTGTTGACGAAGAAGTTGGGCCGGTAGAACGGTGCCATCTCGGTCGACAACTCGGTCAGGTACTCGGTGAGTTCGTACTTGGTCGTGCGCCAGGTGAAGTACGTGTACGACTGGTGGAATCCGACCTTGCCCAGGGCGTGCATCATCTCGGGCCTGGTGAACGCCTCGGCCAGGAAGATCACGTCCGGGTCGGTCTTGCGGAGCTGGGTGAGGATCCAGGCCCAGAACTCCACCGTCTTGGTGTGCGGGTTGTCGATCCGGAAGATGCGGATGCCGTGGCTCATCCACACCTTGAGCAACCGCAGCACCTCGTTGTAGATGCCGGTGGGGTCATTGTCGAAGTTGATCGGATAGATGTCCTGGTACTTCTTCGGCGGGTTCTCGGCGTAGGCGATGGTGCCGTCGATCCGCACGGTGAAGTAGTCCGGATGCTCGGTGACCCAGGGGTGATCGGGGCTGGCTTGCAGCGCGAAGTCCAGCGCCACCTCGACACCCAACTCGGTGGCCTTGGCGACGAACCGGTCGAACGATTCCCAGTCGCCGAGTTCGGGGTGGATGGCGTCGTGACCACCGTCGACGTTGCCGATCGCCCACGGCGAGCCGGGATCGGACGGGCCGGGGGTGAGGGTGTTGTTGCGTCCCTTTCGGTACGCGGTGCCGATCGGGTGGATCGGCGGCAGGTAGACGACGTCGAAGCCCATCGCGGCGGCAGCCTCGAGCCGCTCGTGCGAGGAGTCGAAGGTGCCGGACGTCCAGGTGTCGGTGTCAGCGTCGTAGCTGGCACCCTGCGATCGGGGAAAGAACTCGTACCAGGATGAGAACAGCGCCCGCTTGCGGTCGACCCACAGGGGGAAGTCGGCGGTCGGGGAGACCATTTCACGCGGGCCGAAGGCCCGCATCGCCGTCGCCAGCCCGCTGCCGTTGACCACTTCGAGCAGGTCCGCAGCCTTGCGCTGGGGAATCAACAACTGGGCGGTGGCGCGCAGGATGGACGCCTCGACGGGTTCGTCGGCGGCATCGGCCAGCGCTGCAGTCTTCTCCAGCAGGTCGCGCCCCTCGAGACAGACGAGTTCCACGTCCACGCCGGCACCCAGTTTGGCCTCGGCGTTGTGGTGCCAGGTGCCCCACGGATCGGACCAGCCCTCGACGCGGAACGTCCAGGCGCCCTCGGAGTCGGGACGCACCCAGGCCGCCCACGCGTCCAGCCCCACCGGACCGACCTGTTGCATATCGACCCGGCTCTCGACCCCGTCCGGGCTGGTCAGGATCACCGAGGCGTTGACCGCATCGTGGCCTTCACGGAAGACCTTGGCGCGAATCGGCAGCAACTCGCCCACCACTGCCTTGGCGGCGTACGCACCGCCTTCGATCACCGGCCAGACCTTGGCCACCGGAATGCGGCCGAATCCGAAGGGCCCGGTCATGCTGGGGGACAGGTCGACCTGCAGAGGGGCTTCGCTGCCCGCGTTCGTCGGTTCGCTCACGCGTCCCAACCTAGCGGTTGACGCCGCTCAGGTGCAGGGTGAACGGCCCCAAACGAGTGGGCGTTAGATCAGGTCGACGGCCCCGATGGGTCGGGTGCGGACGTCGGTGCGGCCTCGGTCGGCGTCGGGTCCGGCACGGGATCCGGGTCGGCTGGACTCGGCGGCGAGGCGGTCACCGGCTGCAGGTGGCAGAGCACCTCGCCACGGAGCAGCACGACCGTCTTGGCAGGCACGATGATGCTCGAGCCGGCCATCAACGGCTTGTGCGGCAGTTCGCCGGTCAACCCGGTGTGCGCGGCTATCGTCCAGCTACTGGCCCAGGGCTGGCCGGGCACTGTGAGGAGGACTGGCGCCGGACCGCCGTGCACGAAGATCAGGAAGGCTTCGTCGGCGTCCGAGACGTACTGTCCGAGAGTGCGTCGACCGGAATCGTGCCAGTGATCGATGGACATCTCGGTGCCGTGCTCTGAGAACCAGGCCACTTCGGAGCGACCAAGGCCGTTGCCCTCCTCGTCCACCAATTCGCGATGCGACCGGTACTGCGGATTGCGCAGCACCGGGTGCTCGGCGCGCAGCTTCAGCAGGGTGCGGGTGAGAGTGAACTGATCGGTCCAATCCCGCTGCGTGTGCCAATCGACCCACGACACGGGGGAGTCCTGGCAGTAGGCGTTGTTGTTGCCGTTCTGGGTGCGCCCCATCTCGTCACCCGCGGTGATCATCGGCACCCCGGCGGAGAGAATCAGCGTCGCCATCAGATTGCGTGTTGTGCGCTGCCTGGCAGCGTTGATCTCTTCGTCCTCGGTTTCGCCGTCGTAGCCGTGGTTCCAGGATCGGTTGTCGTCGGTTCCGTCGCGATTGTGTTCGGCGTTGGCTTCGTTGTACTTCAGGTCGTAGGTGACCACGTCGCGCATGGTGAAGCCGTCGTGGGCGGTGACGAAGTTGATCGATGCAGTGGCCGGGCGTCCAAGATGATCGAAGGTGTCCGAGGATCCCGACAGCCGGGTCGCCAACTCCTGGACGCCGTTGGTCGCACCACGCCAGAAATCACGGGTGTAGCTGCGGAAGTGGTCGTTCCACTCCGACCAGCCATTGCCCCAGCGTCCGACCTGGTAGCCGTAGGGGCCGAGATCCCAGGGCTCGGAGATCATCACCTTGCCGGCCAGCAGCGGATCGGCCGCGATCTGCTGCTTGAAGGCATGGTGCTGATCCACGTGGTGGGACGCGTCGCGGATCAGGGTGGTGCACAGATCGAAGCGGAAGCCGTCGACACCCATGTCACCCGCCCAGTAACGCAGCGAGTCCATCACCAGTCGCAGCACCTGAGGGTGGCTGGTGTCGACAGCGTTGCCGCAACCCGTAACGTCGTAGTCGTTGCGGTTGTCAGTGGTGAGCCGGTAGTAGCCGCTGTGGTCGAGACCACGGAAACACAGGGTCGGGCCGTCGTGGCCACCCTCGCCGGTGTGGTTGTAGACCACATCGAGGATCACGGCGATGCCGGCCTCGTGGAGCTTGCCGACCATGGCCTTGAACTCGGCGACCTGCCCGCCCAGGGTTCCGGAGTTGGCGCTCGCATACGGTGCGTGCGGTGCGAAGAAGCCGAGGGTGTTGTACCCCCAGTAGTTGACCAGGCCCCGTCCGACGACGAACGGCTCACTGACGAAGTGCTGCAGGGGCAGGAACTCGACGGCGTTGATCCCGGTGTCGACCAGATGCTTGATCACGGCCGCGTCGGCGAATCCGGCGTAGGTGCCGCGCAGCCCCTCTGGCACCTCGGGATGCCGCTGCGTGTAGCCCTTCAGGTGTGCCTCGTAGATGATCATCTGGTCCAGGGGCAACGGGTTGGCCAGGGGCGTCGGCGGGGGGCTGGGCGCCACCACGACGCTGAGCGGCACGGCACCGAAGGAGTCGGTGGTGTCGCGGTCGAAGTTGGACGCGTCGGTGTGGTCGCTTATCGGTCCGCGATAGTCGACGTACCCGGTGATCGCCCGCGCGTACGGATCGAGAAGCAACTTGGCCGGATTGAACCGCTCACCCGCATCGGGATTCCAGTCGCCGTGGACGCGGTAGCCGTACCGCTGCCCGACGCCGATGCCGGGCACGAAAGCCGTCCAGACGCCCTGGTCGTCGTCGAGGGCCAGGTCGACGTTGGTCTGGTTCTGCGCGGCGTCCACCAACGCAACCTCGACCCGGCTCGCCCGGGGCGCCCAGAGCGCGAACTCCACGCCCCCGTCGCGCGGGTGTGCGCCGCGCCGAACAGTGGCGGGAGGGGTGTCGAGCCCGGGCTCGGTCATAGGCAGCCTTCGATCGGATGGCGACGTCGCGCCGGCCCACGATACAACCGGACGGAGCATCGGCTACATATAGTGCCGTATGAACATGACGAATCACACATCTGCGCCTTTCGTGGCTCCAGCGTGACCGATCTGCCCTATGAGCGGGGGCTGAAGTGAGCACGGAATCGGAAAGGGTCTACCTGGACCACGCCGCCGGTGCACCGCTGCTGCCGCAGGCACAGGTTGCGATGAGGCGGGTCTGGTCGCTGCCGGGCAACCCGTCCTCACTGCACACCGCCGGACGTGCGGCCCGCCGCGTTCTGGAGGAGAGCCGCGAGTCGCTTGCCGAGTGCCTGGGTGCCCATCCCACGGAGGTCGTGTTCACCTCTGGCGGCACCGAGGCGAACAACCTCGCGTTGCTTGGAGCCGCCGATGCGCGTCCCGGCCGGGATCGGTTGGTGATCGGCGGGGCAGAGCACCCGTCCGTGGCCGGGGTGGTCGAGAAGCTCCCGGGTCGGGTGGACGTGCTCGCGCTGGACGCCGACGGACGAGTGGCGCCGAATGCCGAGGCGGTGATCGGGTCGACCACGGCGCTGGTGTCGACGATGCTGGTGAACAACGAGACCGGGGTGGTGCAGCCGCTGGAGGGCGTCCGGGCGGCGGCGCGAGCGGCGGGTTCCTGGTTGCACACCGATGCGGTGCAGGCGTTCGGGCACATGCCGCTGGACTTCGCCGCGCTCGAGGTGGACGCGATGACGGTGACCGCGCACAAGCTGGGCGGCCCGGTCGGAATCGGTGCTCTGGTGGCCCGGCGTGAACTGGCGCTGGCGGCGCCCGGCTTCGGTGGCGGCCAGGAACGCAGGCTGCGATCCGGCACGGCGATGCCGGCGCTGGCCAGCGGATTCGCCGCAGCCGCCCGGGTGGCGGTCACCGGGTGGTACGCCGAGGCGTCGCGGCTCGGTGAGTTGCGGCGGGCACTGGTGACCGGCATCGCCGGAATCGACCGCACGGCCGTCAACGGCGCTGAGCCGGTCAGTCCGGCCATCGTCAACGTCACCTTCACCGGCTGCCGCGCCGACGACCTGCTGCTGATGCTGGACGCAGCCGGAATCGACTGCTCGACAGGATCGGCCTGCACCGCCGGCGTCCACCAACCCAGCGAGGTGCTGCTGGCGATGGGTCGCAGCGAAGCAGACGCCGGCGCGTCCCTTCGGTTCTCACTCGGCCCCTCCACCGACGTAGTCGCGATCCAGCGCCTGCTCGCCGTGCTGCCGGACGCGGTGGTTCGGGCACGGGCCGCGTCCGCGAACTGACCGGAACTTCACGACACAGGCTTCGGGTTCCCCAGGTTGGACCCCAGGCAGGAGTCCAGGCCGTGTCGGTGCGCCGGCTGCCGACCTGGGCTTGGGAGCGCGTCCGTCGGGCATCTTTGTAGAATCGTCCGGTGCGAGTTCTAGCGGCCATGAGTGGCGGAGTCGATTCGGCGGTCGCGGCCGCCCGCATGGTCGACGCCGGGCATGAGGTGACCGGCGTTCACCTCGCGCTGTCGAAGAACCCGCAGACCTACCGCTCCGGGGCCCGGGGCTGCTGCTCCCTCGAGGACTCCCACGACGCCCGCCGAGCCGCCGACGTGCTCGGCATTCCCTTCTACGTGTGGGACTTCTCCGACCGCTTCGCCGCCGACGTGGTGGACGACTTCGTGGCGGAGTACGCCGCCGGCCGCACCCCCAACCCGTGCCTGCGGTGCAACGAGAAGATCAAGTTCGCCGCCGTGCTCGACCGCGGCATTGCCCTCGGCTTCGACGCCATCGCCACCGGGCACTATGCGGTGCTGCGGACGTCCGGCGGCCGCACCCAGTTGTGGCGCTCGGCCGAACAGGCCAAGGACCAGAGCTACGTGCTGGGCGTGCTGAACCAGGCCCAGTTGAGCCGATGCCTGTTCCCGCTCGGCCACGACACCGCCAAGGCGGACGTGCGCGCCGAGGCCGCGGCACGCGGCCTGTACCTGGCCAAGAAGCCCGACAGCCACGACATCTGCTTCATTCCCTCGGGCGACACCGCGGGCTTTCTGGAGCGACACCTGGGCAGCGCCGAGGGCGCGTTCGTCGACCAGGATGGGGTCAAGGTCGGCTCGCACACGGGCAGCCACCGGTTCACCGTCGGCCAGCGACGCGGCCTGCACCTGGGCGTGCCGGCAACCGACGGCCAGCCCCGCTACGTGCTGGGCATCGAACCCACCACGAACACCGTCACGGTCGGCCCGCACGAGTCGCTGGCAGTCGACCGGATCGACGGTATCCGGCCCAGTTGGGCCGAGACCGAGGTGATCGGCCGTTGGCGCGGGGTGGTGCAGGTGCGGGCGCACGGCGCGCCGCTGCCGGCCCTGATCGAGGGCCGCGCCGACTCGATCACCGTGCTGCTGGATGACGCCACCCACGGCATCGCCCCTGGTCAGGCCGTGGTCTGCTACGACGGCGACCGGGTGGTCGGATCGGCGACCATCGCAGCGACGGCCAACTGATGACCGGCGTCACCGGGGTCGGGTCGCTGCCCGGCACCGACTATCGGGCCGCGTTGCGGATGGTGCTGGACGCCTTGGGCGGCGCGGAGAGCGGCCTGCCGTACCTGCCCGAACTGCCCGCCCGCGGCCCCTGGGCCGGCATGATCGGACGCGCGTGCGGGCTGCTGGTCGACCTGCCGGTCAGCCTGGACGCGGGCGTCTGGCGACTCTCGGACACCCCCGGCGCCGACGGCCGCAGGGCCCGCACCACGCTGCGCGACGACCTCGACATGCTGCAGGAACAGGCGCACGAATGGACCGGCCGATTCAAAGTGCAGGTCGCGGGGCCCTGGACCCTGGCGGCCAGCCTCTTCCGTCCCTTGGGCGGACGGGTGTTGGCCGACCGCGGCGCCCGCCGCGACCTGGCCCAGTCGCTCGCGCAGGGCACGTCCGACCTGATTGCCGAGGTGCGCACGAAGCTGCCGCAGGCCGAGGTGGTGCTGCAGGTGGACGAGCCGGCTCTGCCGGTGGTACTCGCCGGCGCCGTGCCCACCGAGGGCGGCTTCTTCCGGCACCGCAGCATCGACCGTCCGGAGGCGGCCGAGGCGCTGGGCCTGTTGGCCGCGCTCACACCCGGGGCGGTGCTGCACTGCTGCGCATCCGGGGTGTCGGCGCAGTTGGTCGGCCAGTCGGGATTCGGGGCGTTGTCGGTGGACCGGGATCAGGTCGACGACTGGGAGGGAGTCGCGGGGTTCGTGGACGGCGGTGGCGCGCTGTACCTGGGCTGCCTGCCGACGGCGACGGAACGCGCCTGGAGCGTCGACCAACTGGTCGGCCGCGCGCTCGAGGTGCTGCGGCCGCTCGAGCTGGGAGCGGCCCTGGCCGACACGCTGATGCTGAGCCCCGGCTGCGGGTTGGCAGGGTTTTCGCCGCGCGGGGCGTCCGCCGCGACCAGTGCGCTGGTGCGGGCCGCCCCGTTGGTGGACGAGGCCCTGCGGTAGCTACGGCAGCGACCCGTCCGGAAGCCGGTACCGGTCGTGCCTTGCCGGGCACGGTTGGGGGACGGGGCGGGAAGCCTTCTAAAGTCGGGTCATGATCATTTGGCGCGGCTGGGGCGCGATTCCGATCGGGATCACGGCGATCTGCGTGGGGCTGGGCATTGCGATGGCCGGAGGCAACGTGCGGGTGCGCGGTGTGTTCATCGGCCTGATGCTGATTGCCGGCGGGGTGGCGACCTGGTTCATCGGCCAGCATCTCAACCAGACCAAGCCCGTGACGGAGTTCGACGCGTGGCACGCGAAGAGGCGCACCGAGATCGCCGCCATGGTGCAGGCCGGGCATTACTCCAACGTGCCGGATCCGCATCGTCCCGGGCAACTGGCCGAGCCGTGGTCGGTGGGGCAGTACGTGCTCGACCAAGAGGGCAGCCGGGTGCGCAACGTGCTGTACAACCGGCACTCCCTGTTCTTCGTGCCGATGCAGTACTTCAGCTTTCTGATGGGCGCCGGGGGATTGGTGTCGATAATCTCGGCGCTGATTCCGCGCTGATCTCCTGTGGAGGTTGTCCGGCCAAAGGCAAGCACTCGCTCGCCATGCCCTGCGCGCCCTGCCGGCTCGCGCGAGCGCAGGCGGCCATGTGATTCTCCGGGGTGGATGATGGGCACGAGGGAGGTGACGTTGTGCTGGAGGCGTTCCTGTGGGGGCTGGTGGCCACATCTTCGCTGCTCATCGGCGCTCTGGTGGTGCGGTTCAGGCCACCGACGGAACGCACCCTTGGCACGGTCATGGCCTTCGGAGCGGGCGTCCTGATCAGCGCTCTCTCGTTCGAACTCGTGGCGGAGGCGGTCGAGGTCTCCGGCGGGATGGGCGGTACTGCTGCCGGCTTTTTCGCAGGAGCTGTCGTCTTCACTCTCGGTGATCTCGCCATTTCCAGATGGAACTATTCGAACCGCAAGAGCATCGATGGCGAACCACACAAGGCCCCCTCTTTCGCCATCGTGCTGGGCATCCTGCTGGACGGTGTCCCTGAGTCGGCAGTGCTCGGCCTCACTCTGCTGCAGACTGGTCAGATCGGCGTTGCGATGCTTGTCGCCGTATTCGTGTCGAACCTGCCGGAGTCGATCGCAGCGACTTCGAGCCTGAGGGCCAGTGGCTGGAGCCATCGGCGGGTGATGATGCTATGGACCGGCATCGCGGTGGTGTGTGCGGTGGCCACCATGCTGGGCTACGCCCTGCTGGATGGGGCATCGCCGAGCACCATGGCGTTCATCCTCGGGTTCGCGGGCGGAGCGATTCTGGCGATGCTCGCGACAACCATGATTCCGGAGGCGTACGAGCACGCCGGCCGCTGGGCCGGAATGGCGACAGTCGTGGGTTTCGCTGTCGCCTTCGGCATCAATGCTGTCGCGGCATGAGCCGGCGGGGCGACACGACGGGGACGTCGTCCAGGCTGTTGGCCGACGGCGAGCGCGCCGAACCGAGTCGATGAGGGTCTCGGGATTCCAAACCCTTCAGTCATCCTGGGCCGACAACGGCACAAAGACCATCGGCAGTCGTGTTGCCCCGCAGCGGGAGGACAGGGTGCCGCCCATGGGAACTGTCAGCGCCGATCAGTAGGCTCAGCGGGTGAGCAACGAGGACTACCGCACCCGGCACGCGGACCTGGCGCAGCAGATCGAAGACCATCGCTTTCGTTACTACATCACCGACGCGCCCACGATCAGCGACGGCGACTTCGACACCCTGATGCGTGAGCTCGAGGCGATCGAAACTGAACACATCGAGCTGCGCACGCCCGATTCGCCTACGCAGAAGGTGGGTGGGGCACCGTCAGCGACGTTCGCGGCGGTCACTCACCTGCAGCCGCTGATGAGCCTCGACAACGTGTTCTCCAAGGATCAGTTCGACCGTTGGGCCGCCCGGGTAGGCAATGTCGCCGACGTCACCGCCTGGCTGTGCGAGTTGAAGATCGACGGGCTGGCGCTCGACCTGGTCTATCGCGACGGACGGCTGGCCACTGCCGCCACCCGGGGCGACGGACGGGTGGGTGAGGACGTGACTGCGAACGTCCGCACCATCGCGTCGATCCCCGATCGGCTCACCGGCGACCCGCCCGCCCTGGTCGAGGCGCGCGGCGAGGTGTTCATGCGGCCCGAGGACTTCGTCATCCTCAACGAGGGCCTGGTCGCCGCCGGCAAGGCGCCGTTCGCGAATCCGCGCAACTCATCGGCCGGGTCGCTGCGGCAGAAGGATCCGCGGGTGACGGCGTCGCGCAACCTGCAGTTCCTGTGTCACGGGCTGGGCGAGGTCTCTGACATCACGATCGACAGCCAGTCGCACGGCTACGAGCTGTTGCGCGGATGGGGCATACCGGTCTCCAGTCACTATCGCGTGGTGGCGACCCTCGCCGAGGCGTGGGACTACATCGAGCGCTACGGCGAGCATCGCCATGGGCTCGAGCACGAGATGGACGGCGTCGTGATCAAGGTCGACGACCGCGCTCAGCAGGACGAGTTGGGCAGCACCTCACGGGCGCCGCGCTGGGCGATCGCGTTCAAATATCCGCCCGAAGAAGTCACCACGAAGCTGTTGGACATCAGGGTGAACACCGGACGCACCGGTCGGGTCACGCCCTACGGGGTGATGGAGCCGGTGGTGGTCTCCGGCTCCACCGTCGAGATGGCCACCCTGCACAACGCGTCCGAGGTCAAGCGCAAAGGCGTCCTGATCGGCGACTCGGTGGTGCTGCGCAAGGCCGGCGACGTGATCCCAGAGATCGTCGGGCCGGTGGCGGCACTGCGCGACGGCACCGAGACCGAGTTCGTGATGCCCACCCACTGCCCCTCGTGCGGCACCGAGTTGGCGCCCGAGAAGGAGGGCGACGCCGACCTGCGCTGCCCCAACACGCGTTCCTGCCCCGCCCAGCTGCGGGAGCGGTTGTTCCACCTGGCGTCGCGGCAGGCGCTCGACATCGAGGTGTTGGGCTGGCAGGCGGCTGATTCGCTGCTGTCCGCCGGGGTGCTGGTCGACGAGGGTGACCTTTTCGGGCTCGACGAAGAGGCACTGCTGGGCATCCCGATGTTCACCCGCGGCCCGCGCAAGGGCGAGGACCCCGGCGGTCGCTACCTCTCCGCCAACGGGCAGAAGCTGCTGGCCAATCTGGACGAGGCCAAGACGCGACCGTTCGCCAAGTTTCTGGTTGCTCTGTCGATCCGGCACATCGGCAAGGGGGTCGCCCCTGATGTCGCGGCCGCGTTCCCGAGCATCGAAGCGCTCCGGGCAGCCAGCGAGGAGCAGTTGGCGGCCGTCGAGGGCATCGGCCCCACGCTGGTGGCGGCGATCCGCGAGTGGTTCACCGTCGACTGGCACGTGGCGATCATCGACAAGTGGCAGGCGTCCGGCTGTGTGATGGCCGACGAGCCGTCCGCAGTCACCGGCGACGAACCGCCCCAGACACTGGCCGGGCTGACGGTGGTGGTCACCGGGTCGATCCCCGGCCACACCCGCGACGGTGCCGCCCTGGCGATCACGTCGCGGGGTGGCAAGTCGGCCGCATCGGTGTCGGCCAGAACCGACTTCGTCGTGGTCGGCGACAACGCCGGCAGCAAGTACGACAAGGCCGTCGCGTTGAAGCGTCCGATTCTCGACGCGGCCGGCTTCGAGACGCTGCTCACCGACGGGCCGGAGGCCGCCCGTGCCGTGGCGAAGGATTCCTGAGTTTCTTCGCACGAGTTGTCGAATCCGGGGTGCCCGCAACGACAACATGGGTGACGGGACTCGCCCGTCGGTGTGAGAGGAGTCGTTCATGAAGTACCTGGTGTTGTTGATCGGCGACGGCGAACTGCCGCCCTGGAACTCGCTGAGCGAAGCAGAACAGGCCGCCGGAATGCAGAAGTTCGAGGACTTCGGCGACGCCTGCAAAGAGCGTGAGGGCGTCGAGATCCTCAGTGGCGAAGCGCTGGCCGGCCCGAGTTCGGCGACCACGCTGCGCAGCCGCGGCGGCAAGTTGACCATCACCGAGGGGCCTTACGCCGAGGCGATCGAGGGTCTGGGTGGCTACTACCTGATCGAGACTCCCGACCTGGACACATTGATCGAACTGCTGCAGGTGCTGCCCGCCTACGACATGCAGCTGCAGCCGGCGGTCGACCCCTACGAGTGAGCGCGCAGGACGTTCTCGGCCGGGTGCAGGCCGACTCCTGGGCCCACCTGCTGGGCGGGCTGATCCGCGACACCGGACGCCCCGATCTGGCCGAGGACGCCCTGGCCGAAGCGTTCGCCCAGGCAGTCGACCAATGGGCCGCCCAGGGAGTTCCGCGCAATCCCGCCGGCTGGTTGGCCACCGTGGCGCGGCGCCGGCTCGTGGACGCTCGGCGCGCCGAGCAGCGTCGTGCAGCACCCCTGTTCCGCGCCGCCCTGGCGGCGCGGGCGGCGGTGCCCCCGCGAGACCGGGCACCAGCCGAGCACGCCGACGAGCGGATCCCACTGCTGTTCATGGCCACCCATCCGGCAATGGCCGAAGAGGTGCGGCCCGCGCTTGCCCTGCGGTTCGTGCTCGGCGTACCGACCGAGACCATTGCCCGGTTGTTCCTCGTGCCGACCCCGACGATGGCCGCCCGGCTGACCAGAGCAAAGCGCCGGCTGGCGCAAGCCGGCATCGCATTCAGCGTGCCCGATGTGGCGCGGTGGCCGCAGCGGCTGGACGACGTCGCCCGCACCATCTACCTGGCCTTCACCGCGGGCTATGCGCCGGGCGGCGACGAGGTGGTGCGGGTTGCGGACGCCGGCGACGCCGTTCGGCTCGCGGTGCTCGCCTCCGACCTGATGCCCAAGCACGACGTGCTTCAGGCGCTGGCCGCCCTGCTGCAGTTGCATCACTCACGACGGGACGCACGGATCGACGATGCCGGTGAGTTGGTGCGGCTGGCCGACCAGGACCGGTCCCGATGGCACGGCGATGAGATCGCCGACGGCCTCCGCCGGCTGACCGTCCTGCATCCCACCGAGGGCTATTCCGAGGAGCTGCGCCTTCAGGCATTGATCGCGGCCTTCCATGCGACGGCTGCGACCGCGTCCGACACCGACTGGGTGGGCATCGCGCGCAGCTACCGGCGGTTGGAGCACCTCACCGGATCGCCGATCGTCCGGCTGAACCGGGCGGTCGCGGTCGGCGAGGCGTACGGCGCGCCCGCCGGGCTGGCGATGTTACGGGCGGCGGGGGAGCGGTTGCCCGGCAACCACCGGGTCGCTCTGGTGCGGGCCGAGCTTCTCGCCCGCGACGGACGCAGCGGCGAGGCCCGCGTCGCCTACCGGCAGGCTTTGGCGGCTGCCTCCGAGGGCGCTGAGCGCCGGCACATTCGGATGCGACTGGAACAGCTGGATCCCTGAGCACCCACCCCGGTCGAGCTTGTCGAGCCCGGGTCGGTCGTGCTGTCGAGATCCCAGGTCGTTCGAGCTGTCGAGATCCCGGATCTCGACAGGCTTGATGCAGGTCGATCGAGCGTGCCGATGTTCCCTGGCGATCTGAGGTCTCGACACGCTCGACCGACGGTTGGTGTTGTCGACCGACGATCACAGCACGTCGCCGCTACTCGGCGATTGGCATCGCCCCGCGCGATTGGGTGCTGGCTAGACTGCTGGCGTGGAGGGCCTGAACAGCAAGCTGAACCTGAACGCCGGCGCGCCGCCGCGGGTGTGGCCCAAGCTGGGCGAATGGGGTCCCGCCGAGGTGCCGTCCACCCGTCAGAAGAAGCGCATGCGCTGGTTCGTGGCGCTCGGTTTCGTCGCCGCCGCGAGCGTGCTGTTCCTGTACGGCTGGTACATCTTCACGATGATGCAGGGCGCCGGGTGACCCAGGGCTGAGCCGCTCCGGGGGTGGGAGCGCAATGCCTCGCACCCGGGCGTGATCGGCGTCGTGTGTGCGACGGTCGAAGCAAGCGGGTTCCTCAACGTCGAAGGAGCACGCACAGATCATCCGCATTCGTCATCCAGGCCGGCGTACACAGATGCGCAGGGCCACCCTGGCCCGGTGCCGCGTCCGGACGGAACGGTCATTCCCGACCAGGAAGACACCGCTTTCGGCACTCCGCGCACCGGCACATCCTGCGGGCCGAGCGCACGGCCCCGCAGGGGTGCGCTGAAGCTCAGTTCGCCAGCGCCGCCAGGTGTCGCAATCGTGCCAACTCCGACTTGATGAACGGCGGCCCGCCGTTGCGGGCCAGCACCAGCGAGGTGCCCTGCTTGAAGGGGGCGACCGCGATCAGCAGCTCGGGCCAGCCCGGCAGCCAGTCCGCGGGCAGCTCGGAGTCGCGCGTCTCGTCCAGCCGGCCCAGCACGTTCAACGGCAGGTGCGGCACGTCGGGTGCCATGGACGTCTTGGCGTGGATGCGCCCGTCGGCGTGATCGACCTGCGCCGCCCAGTTGACCCGGAAGACCACCGGCGCCGCCTCGGTCAGAATCCGTTCGGCCCGCTCGGGGTTCTCGGTCATGTCGTCGAGAACGGCGACGTCGGCCTGCAGCCCCCAACCGACGGGGTAGTGCGAGAACCAGAGCACCTCGACACCGTCGATGCTGGTGCAACTCGTGATCAGGGCGTCCGGCAGGGTGCCCGGCGGCACCTCGACCATGAAGTCGTCCACCGCGAAACCCTCGTACTTCTCGACGATCTCGACGGCGTGGATGTCGGCGCCCACGGTGCCCATCGCGGTGGCCACCGCGCCCAGCGATCCCGCTCGGTCGGGCAGGACGACGCGCAGCAGGAACATCGCCCCAGTGTCTCGCAGATTTGTTACAAGCGGGTGCATTGCAGCCCGTGCGCGGGCAAACCCGGCGAGACCCTAGGATGGGCACTCGGTTCGAGAGCGAGGTGCACCGGTGGCGTTGACCACTTCTGATCTGGCACGTCTGGCGGCGCTGGCGAGAATCACCTTGTCGGCGGAGGAATTGGAGAAGCTGGCACCCCAGTTGGACGTCATTCTGCAGGCGGTCGCGCAGGTCACCGAAGTGGCCGACGACGACGTGCCGCCGATGTCGCACCCGCTGCCGTTGACCAACGTGTTCCGGGCCGACGAGGTGCGTCCGTCGTTGCCGGTGCAGGCCGTGCTGGCAGGTGCCCCGTCGGTGGAGGACGACCGCTTCCGCGTGCCGCGGATTCTTGGGGAGGCACAGTGAGCGACCTGCTGCACACCTCGGCAGCCGACCTGGCTGAGTTGATCAGCACCCGCCGGGCCAGTTCGCGCGAGGTCACCCAGGCGCACCTGGACCGGATCGCCGCCGTCGACGGCGCCGTCATGGCGTTTCTGCATGTGGATGCCGACCGGGCCCTCGACGCTGCGGACGCCGTCGACGCCAAGGTCGCGGCCGGGGAGCAGGTCGGTCCGCTTGCGGGTGTGCCGATCGCGATCAAGGACCTGTTCTGCATGACCGGCGCCCCCACCACCGCGGGTTCGCGGATCCTCGAAGGGTGGGTTCCGCCGTACAACGCCACCGTCACCCAGCGGGTGCTGGACGCCGGACTCGTCGTGCTCGGCAAGACCAACATGGACGAGTTCGCGATGGGTTCGTCGACGGAGAACAGCGGATACTTCACCACCCACAACCCGTGGGACCTGGGCCGGGTGCCGGGCGGTTCCGGTGGTGGCTCGGCGGCAGCCCTGGCCGCTTTCGAATCGCCGCTGGCGATCGGTACCGACACCGGCGGCTCAATACGGCAGCCGGCGTCCGTCACCGGAACGGTGGGGGTGAAGCCCACCTACGGCGGCACGTCCCGGTACGGAGTGGTCGCGATGGCCTCCAGCCTCGACCAGCCCGGCCCCTGCGCGCGCACCGTGCTTGACACCGCCCTGCTGCACCAGGTGATCGGCGGGTGGGACCCGATGGACTCCACCTCGATCAACTCCCCGGTACCGGACGTCGTCGGGGCCGCCCGACAGGCCGACGTCACGGGCATGCGGATCGGCGTCGTCAAGGAACTCGGGGGTCAGGGCTACGCGGCCGGGGTCGAGCAGCGCTTCCGCGAGGCGCTGAGGGCGTTGGCCGGGGCCGGCGCCGAAATCGTCGAGGTGAGCTGCCCGAACTTCACTTATGCGTTGGGTGCGTACTACCTGATCATGCCCAGCGAGGTGTCGTCGAACCTGGCTCGCTTCGACGCCATGCGCTACGGCTTGCGAATCGGCGACGCGGACGGCGCGAGCGCTGAGCAGGTGATGTCCCGCACCCGCGGGGCAGGTTTCGGCGAAGAGGTGAAGCGGCGGATCATCATCGGCACCTACGCGCTCAGCTCCGGCTACTACGACGCCTACTACGGCTCGGCCCAGAAGGCCCGCACCCTGATCGCGCGCGATTTCGAGAAGGCCTTCGAGACCGTGGATGTGCTGGTCTCGCCGTCCACCCCGACCACTGCGTTCAGCATCGGCGAACGCACCGACGATCCGCTGGCGATGTACGCCGCGGACCTCTGCACCATTCCGTCCAACATGGCGGGCAATGCGGCGGGGTCGTTCCCGTGCGGCCTGGCCCCCGAGGACGGCCTGCCGGTCGGCTTCCAGGTGATGGCGCCGGTGCTGGCAGACGACCGGGTCTACCGGGTCGGAGCGGCCCTCGAACGCGAGTTGGGCGGCGCGCTCACCGACCAGCTCTGGGCCCGCGAAAGCAGCAACGGAGGAGTGCGATGAGTGTGCTGCCCTACGACGACGTGCTGGCCGAGTACGAACCTGCTTTCGGCCTCGAGGTGCACGTCGAGCTGAACACCGACTCGAAGATGTTCTGCGGGTGCTCCACCGAGTTCGGCGCCGCGCCGAACACCCACACCTGCCCGGTCTGCCTGGGCCTGCCCGGCGCGCTTCCGGTGGTGAACGCAAAGGCGATCGAGTCGGTGATCCGGATCGGTCTGGCGCTGAACTGCAACATCGCCACCTGGTGCCGGTTCGCCCGCAAGAACTACTTCTACCCCGACATGCCGAAGAACTTTCAGACCTCGCAGTACGACGAGCCGATCTGCTTCGACGGCTGGACGGAGGTCGAGGTGGACGGCACCACCTACCGGGTCGAGATCGAGCGGGTGCACATGGAGGAGGACGCCGGAAAGCTGACCCACGTCGGCGGCTCCACCGGACGGATCCAGGGCGCCGACTACTCACTGCTCGACTACAACCGCGCCGGCGTCCCGCTGATGGAGATCGTCACCCGCCCGGTGACCGGCACCGGGGCGGCTGCACCGAAGGTCGCCCGCGCCTACCTGACCCAACTGCGCGAACTGCTGCGGGCCCTGGGCGTCTCCGACGTGCGCATGGAGCAGGGATCCCTGCGTTGCGACGCCAACATCTCGCTGGCGCGACGGGGTGCCGCGGAGCTCGGCATCCGTACCGAAACCAAGAACGTGAACTCGCTGCGCTCGGTCGAGCGCGCGCTCACCTACGAGATCCAGCGCCAGGGCCAGGTGCTGGCATCGGGCACTCGGGTTGTACAGGAGACCCGGCACTGGCACGAGGACGGCGGCTACACCTCACCGGGACGATCCAAGGAACAGGCCGAGGACTACCGATACTTTCCCGAGCCGGATCTGGTGCCGATCGCACCGGCCCGAGAATGGGTGGACCAGTTGCGCGCCACATTGCCCGAGCCACCGGCGGAGCGCCGGCGGCGGCTGGTCGCCGACTGGGGATTCACGGAGTTGGAGTTGCGGGACGTGCTGGGCACCGGCTCCCTGGACCAGATCGCCGACACGGTGGCCGCTGGATGCTCGCCGGCCGCGGCCCGCAAATGGTGGTCGGGAGAACTGGCCAGACGCGCCAACGCAGCCGGCCTCGAGTTGGAGGACGTGGGCATCACCCCCGCTCAGGTGGCTGAGCTGCAGGGCCTGATCGATGCCCGCACCATCAACGACACGCTGGCCCGGCAGGTGATCGACGGCGTGCTGGCCGGCGAGGGGTCACCCACCGAGGTGGTGGACGCCCGCGGTCTGGCGGTGGTTTCCGACGACGGCGCCCTGGCCGAGGCGGTGGAGGCGGCCATCGCCGCCAACCCTGACGTGGCCGAGCGGATCAGGGCGGGCAAGGTGCAGGCCGCCGGTGCCCTGATCGGGGCAGTGATGAAGGCCATGAAGGGCAAGGCGGACGCGGGTCGCATCCGGGAAATGGTTCTGGAGAAGCTCGGGTAGAAGGGCCCCTTCACCGGATTCAGCAACGTTGCCGCCGATGACGATGACGCTCGGGTACTGATGGTCAATGCCTTGGAGCCAGCCAGTGGTCGCGGGCGATTCCCCGCGGTGAACCTGGTGGGCGAATCGGACGCCTTGATCGTCGAGGTCGTCGAGGATCGGGTTCCCGCGGTCAGTCCGCGAAGTCGGGCTCGATACCCCAGAGGTTCATTCC
Source organism: uncultured Actinomycetota bacterium (assembly GCA_963697765.1). Classification (GTDB taxonomy): domain Bacteria; phylum Actinomycetota; class Actinomycetes; order Propionibacteriales; family Propionibacteriaceae; genus Micropruina. The sequence continues at coordinate 425,260 of CAVOPC010000001.1, read as the reverse complement.
GCTGCGGTTGGCCCCGGTGACGGGCGGGCAGACCGCTTCCGTGGACGCGGTCATACGACCCGAGCTGTCCACTGTCCGGTGCACCACCCGATCACCGACCAGCGTGCCGCAGTAGCGTCCGTCCGGGTCGTAGACCTTGTTGTTCTGGAGTTGGCCGAGGTAACGACCCGACCGCGAGTGGAGGTGGTCACCGAGGAGCTGCAGAAGTCGACCACTTCTGGTGTAGAGAACGTCCATGCCCCCATTGACGCATCTCGAAGGGCTTGCGCCTAATGGCGCGCCCAAATCTTCCGGATCGCTTCCACCCGATGACCGCAGATCGCTCCTGTGAGCAGCCCGCGCAAGAGGAAACTTGGGCACGTCCTGACGGTCGGTCCAGCTACCGGCGCGAGTCGCTCGGCCGTTCAGGCGAACTTGCGACGGTAGGTGACCATGGCCAGCGCGTAGGCAACCACGAGGATGCCCAGGCACCAGGCCACGGCGCTCCACAGCTCCGCCCCCAGCGGCTGCTGGTCGAAAAGGTTGCGGAGCGCGGTCACGATCGCAGTCACCGGCTGGTTCTCGGCGAACACCCGGACGGGCGTGGGCATGGTTTCGGTCGGCACGAACGCTGAGCTGATGAAGGGCAGGAAGATCAGCGGGTAAGAGAACGCGACCGCCCCGTCCATGGTCTTGGCGGTAAGACCCGGAATGACTGCGATCCAGGTGAGCGCGAGGGTGAACAGAGCCAGCAGGCCGATGACGGCGAGCCAGGCCAGCACGCCGGCACCGGTCCGGAAGCCCATCAGCAGGGCGACCAGCACCACCACCGCGACCGAGACCAGGTTGGCGACCATCGAGGTCAGGACGTGTGCCCACAGCACCGACGAGCGGGCGATCGGCAGGGATTGGAACCGCTCGAAGATGCCTCCGCTCATGTCCTGAAACAGTCGGTAGGCGGTGTAGGAGATGCCCGACCCGATCGTGATCAGCACGATGCCGGGCAGCAGGTAGTTCACGTAGGAGTCCGAGCCCGACCGGATCGCGCCGCCGAAGACGTACACGAACAGCAGCATGAAGGCGATCGGCATGATCGTCGTGGTGATGATGGTGTCCGGACTACGGGTGATGTGGCGCAGCGACCTGCCGAGCAGGGTGCCGGTGTCGGCGAAGAAGTGTCTGGTCATCGTGGTACTTCCGGTTTGGGTTCGGCATGGTCGCCCACGAGGGTCAGGAAGACGTCCTCGAGGGTGGGCTGCTTCTCGACGTACTGCACCTCAGCCGGCGGCAACAGTTGCTTCAGCTCGGCAAGGGTGCCGTCGACGATGATCCGACCGCCGTGCAGGATGGCGATCCGATCGGCCAGTTGCTCGGCCTCGTCCAGGTACTGGGTGGTGAGCAGCACCGTGGTGCCCTGCGCGGCGAGTTCGCGGACAGCCTGCCAGACCTCGTTGCGCCCCTCGGGGTCGAGGCCGGTGGTCGGCTCGTCCAGAAAGATCACGGACGGCCGGCCGATCAGGCTCATGGCGAGATCGAGCCGGCGCCGCATCCCACCCGAGTAGGTGGCCACCGGACGCCTGGCGGCATCGGTGAGTCCGAATCGCTCCAGCAACGCGTCCGCGATGGCCCCGGGCCCGGTCAGGTGGCGCAGCCTGGCGACCAGAATCAGGTTCTCCCGGCCGGTCAGGATCTCGTCGACCGCGGCGAACTGGCCGGTCAGGCTGATCGAGCCCCGGACGTCCGCCGCCTCGGTAGCCGCGTCGAATCCGTTCACGTGCACGGTGCCCGCGTCTGCGGCGAGGAGGGTCGCCAGGATCTTCACGACGGTGGTCTTTCCGGCGCCGTTGGAGCCCAGCAGCGCGAAAATGCTGCCGGCCGGAACCTCGAAGTCGACCCCTCGCAGCACGGAAAGCTTCGCATAGGACTTCTCGAGTCCCCGGACGCTGATCGCCGGATCCCGTAGGGCCGTGGAGGTCATGGTTCCACCCCGTCCGCAGGCCCCCCGGCGGCCAGGTCGATGGCATCGGTGAGCCGCTGCCGCTCCTTCTGAACCCAGGATCCGTCGGCGTAGTTGGCGACGAAGTCCTCGACGAACGCGACCGGGTCGTCACCCACGATGTCGCGGATCGGAGTGCCGTCCGCCGCACCCTGCTCGAACAGGTCGACCAGGTCGCCGTACATCTGCACCAGCACATCGCCCTTGGAAATGCCGCCGGCGTACATCAGGTACCGCTCCACCGCCTCGACAGCGGTGCGGTAGCCGGGCGGCAGTTGCTTGATCCGCGCCTTGTACTGACGGTATTCCCGCTTCTGTTCGAGCGAGCCGGTAACCGCCTCGATCCATCGTGCTGCCATGTCAATTGCCTCCTTCGTGAAGCTGGTCCAACCGTTCGGTGAGAAAACCCCAGGTCGTCCAGAACTCTTCGAGGTCACGCCGACCCCGATCGTTGAGCGAATACACCTTGCGCAGTGGGCCCTTCTCGGAAGGAACCTTCTGCACGTCGACCAGACCGCGCCTCTCCACCCGCACCAGCACCGCGTACACGGTGCCTTCGGCGATGTCGGCGAAGCCCTGGTCGCGTAGCCACGAGGTGATCTCATACCCGTACGCCGGCCGTCCGGCCAGCAGTGCCAGCACGATTCCCTCCAGGACGCCCTTGAGCATCTCGGTCATCTGCTTACCCACGTCTGCACCTCCTGCTACTCAGCGTTACTGACTACTAGTACATAGTAACACTGAGTAGCGTTCGCGCAACCCGCACCGTCGTCGACAACAGCGACCACGTCGGCGCGGCTCACCCACGGTGGGCGAGGCCTCGCTAACCTGAATGGGACTGGATCGGGAGTCCCAACCTGGTCCTCCCGACCTGACGAAGGAGTCACCCAATGCCCCGTATCCGTTCGTTCGTTCTTGGCCTGGCCGGTCTCGGGCTCGCGATGTCAATGACGGCTTGCGCCCCGGCGACCGCTGACGCCAATGCCGCGTACTGCGCGAGTTCGGCCGCCGTCCAGTCTGAGGTCGCGAAGCTGAAGACGATGGCCACCAGTAGCACGGTCACGCTGAACGACCTTTCAGCGCAGCGCAATGAGGTCGCCAAGGCCAACGCGGCGGCCGCGAAGGACGCCGACAAGGTCGGCGATGAGGTGAAGAAGGAGATCGCCTCCGCCGACAACGCCTTCGACCAGGCGATCAAGGCGATCCCCGGCAGCGCCACCGTCTCGGAGGCCTCAGCCGCGTACCAGGCCGCTATCAAGGACTGGGATCAGGCCATGCTGTCGATCCGGACAAAGGTCGGCTGCAAGTAGGAACCACCCGGTTTCAGCCATTGTGGGGCCGCACCGAGGTGCGGCCCCCGTCAGCTTGGCAGCCGGCGGGCCCAGGTGGTTGCATGGCTCCGAACCCCATCCGGTGCATCGGCAGCGAGCCAGTGGTGGGTGTTCATCGACCTCGACACTCACTCGACCGCCGGGACGCCGGAGCGAGCCACAGGGATGACGACGAGGCCGGCCCTGCATCACGAGTGGCTGAGCCTCAGAGCACGCGTGCCGACAACACTCCGTCGATGCCCTTGATGCTGGCCAGCACCTCGTCGGGAACCGTGCCCTCGACGTCCAGCAGGGTGTAGGCCAGGTCGCCGCGGGACTTGTTCAACAGGTCCGAGATGTTCAAGCCCGCCTCTGCCAGCATGGTCGAGATCTGACCGACCATGTTCGGCACGTTGCTGTTGCTGATCGCCACCCGCTGGGTGCCGGCTGTGCGCGGCAGCCGGGCGTCCGGAAAGTTCACCGAGTTCTGGATTGTGCCGTCCTCGAGGTACCAGCGCAGTTCGTCCGCGGCCATTCGCGCGCAGTTCTCCTCGGCCTCGTTGGTCGAGGCGCCCAGATGCGGCAGGGTGACCACGCGTGGTCGCTTGTTCAGGTTCGGAGTGGGAAAGTCGCACACGTAGCCGCGCAACTGGCCACCATCGAGCGCCTCGATCAGGGCCGGCTCGTCGACGATCGGCCCGCGCGCGAAGTTGAGCAGCACAGCGGTCGACTTCATCGCCCTGAACTGCTCCGTGGAGATCAGCCCCTTGGTGGCTGCGATCAGCGGCACGTGCACCGTGACGATGTCGGAGCGCTTGAGCAACTCGTTCAGGTCGGTGACGTGCTCCACCCGCGACGACAGCGCCCAGGCGTGCTGCACCGTGATGCCCGGGTCGTAGCCGAGCACGTTCATGCCCAGCGACAGTGCCACGTTGGCCACCTCGACACCGATCGCACCCAGACCGATCACGCCCAGGGTGCGTCCGGGCAGCTCGAAACCGACGTAGTTCTTCTTGCCCGCCTCGACCAACTTGTCCATGGTGGCGTGGTCGCCGTCGAGCCGGTGGGCGAATGCGGCCGCGTCCACAATGTTCCGGGCGGCCAGGAACAACCCGGCAACGACAAGCTCCTTCACCGCGTTGGCGTTGGCGCCTGGAGTGTTGAAGACAGGGACGCCGCGCTTGCTGAACTCGGGGATCGGAATGTTGTTGGTGCCGGCCCCGGCCCGGGCCACGGCGAGCACGGACGCCTCGATGGGCTGGTTGTGCAGGCTGGCGGAGCGCACCAGCAACGCGTCCGGGGCGGACACGTCGTGCCCCACGAGGTACTTGTCGGCGGGCAGCCGGGAGAGCCCGACGGTGCTGATGGCGTTCAGGGTGCGAATGCGAAAGGGCATGGTTCGGTGAGCGTCAGCCGTTGGTGCGCTCGAACTCCTTCATGAAGTCGATCAGGGCGTGGACGCCCGCCAGGGGCATCGCGTTGTAGATGCTAGCCCGCATGCCACCCACCGACCGGTGCCCACCCAGGTTCGTGAGACCGGCCGCGGCCGCGTCGGCGACGAAGGTCTTGTCCAGTTCGGGCCTGGCCGTCAGGAACGGCACGTTCATCCACGACCGGCTGTCGGGCTGCACCGGGTTGGAGTAGAAGTCGCTGGCATCGATGAAGCCGTACAGGGCATCCGCCTTGGCCTTGTTGCGCTCGCCCATGGCGCTCAGGCCGCCTTGGTCCTGAACCCACTTGTAGACCAGGCCCAGCAGGTACCAGCCGAAGGTCGGCGGGGTGTTGAGCATCGAATCGGCGGCGGCCATCTGGGCGTAGTCCCAGGGCGACGGCGTGATCGTCCGGGCCCGGCCGATCAGGTCGTCGCGGACGATCACCACGCAGATGCCGGACGGGCCCATGTTCTTCTGGGCGCCGGCGAAGATCAGCCCGAACTTCGACACGTCGATCGGCCGGGACAGGATGGTCGAGCTGAGGTCGGCCACCACCGGCACGTCACCGGCGTCCGGCACATAGCCGAACTCGACCCCGCGGATGGTCTCGTTGGGCGTGTAGTGCAGGTAGGCGGCATCCGGGTTGACCTGGTAGGAGCCCTCCGCGGGCACCTTGGTGTAGTTGCCCGGCTTCTCGTCGACCAACGCATTCGGCCGCACGTACTTGGCAGCCTCCTTGATGCCCTTCGCCGACCAGTCGCCGGTGATCAGAAAGTCGACCTCGTCGCCCTCGGCGGACAGGTTCATCGGCACCGCGGCGAACTGGCCGAAGGCACCCCCCTGCAGAAAGAGCACCTTGTAGTTGGCCGGGATGCCCATCACCTCGCGCAGCGTCGCCTCCGCCTCGGCCGCGCACTCGACGAACGCCTTGCCGCGGTGCGACACCTCCATCACCGACATGCCGGACCCGTTCCAGTCGAGCATTTCGTCCCGAGCCTGCTCGAGGACGGGCTGGGGGAGCATCGCGGGACCTGCGGAGAAGTTGTAAACGCGCATGCCCGATTCTCTCAGTGTTCGCTGCGCGCCGCTGACACCTCGGCGCTTCTGATATCCGCCGGCGACTGGCTGCGACACGCCGCCTTTGGGCCTTGGCGCACCAGATCGCCAGGACGTTTTCAGAACTTGTGCTCGCGGGTGTGCCCTCGGGTGCGGGAGCCGCGGCCGATTCTGATTTCGTCCTGGCGACCCTGTGCAGCCAGGCCCACAGTCGGCGTGTCGCACCAGGTCGCCGGCGGTTTTCAGAACATTCCCGCTGGCACACTGGGCCGATGCCCTCCGCCACCGCGTTCTTGCGCCCTCGTGGGCGGTGGCGCACGGCTGCGTGGGTCGCTCTCGTAGTCAGCGTCGCGGCTCACCTCTATGGGCTGTACACCCCTGGGGAGCCGGACGCCGTCGAGTGGTTTCCGCACGCCGACAAGGTCTTTCACTTCTTCGGCTTCGCGATACCGTCCACGCTGGCGGTGCTGCTTACCCGGCGCTGGTGGCCGATCGCAGCTTTCGCCGCCAACGCCGCGATCAGTGAAATCGTGCAGCACTACTGGCTGCCCTACCGCGACGGCGACTGGTTCGACCTGCTCACCGACCTGTGCGGCCTGCTGCCCGCGCTCGCCCTGTACCTGTGGCTTCAGCGCGCCAGTTCGTCGATGGCCGACTCGAGCCCGATCACCCGGACGTCCGCCGCCTCGCGCCGTCCGGACGCGTAGAGCAACAACTCATCCGGGGCGCCGATCACGGTCACGATCCGGTCACCCTTGGACCCCCGGACGCTGTCGCCAGGATGCCCTTCGCGCTCCAGCACCAGGCTCACCGGCAGCTTGCGCAGCATCATTGACGCCACCCCCTTGACCCGCGACCACGCCCAGTCGTCGAAGTCCTCATCGCGCACCGGTTCGGGCAGGCCGTTGGGCCGCCGGACGTCCATTCCGTGGATCAGGTACTCGACGCCGTTGGCGACCTCGTCCAGTCCGGGAATGCCGAACAGTGACAGGGTCGGCGGCCCCTGGCGCAGCAACTCGATCAGCTCGCTGTAGCGCAGTTGGGCCTTCAACTGGGTCATCCGGGTTTTCGTCCGCTGCTCGAACCGGGGCACCGAGAATCCGAGTGCGTTTCGCATCTCGTTCTCGCGCAGCCACAGGTGGGCCGCCAGATCGTGTGCGTTCCAGCCCTCGCAGAGTGTGGACGCCGCCGGCCCGACCTCCGCCAGCGCATCGCAGGTGAAGGCTCGTTCGCTCTGGGCATGAGGCATGCGGTCAGGGTAGTCCTGTCAGAATGACCCGGTGACTCTCGACCCCGGTATCGCCGCACTGCTGAAGCGCAATGCCGACCAGCTGGTGCCCGCCGTCGTGCAGGACGCGACGACCCGCGAGGTACTGATGCTGGCCTGGATGGACGATCAGGCGCTGGCCCGCACCCTTGCCACCCGCCGCGGCATCTACTGGTCGCGCAGCCGTCGGCAGTACTGGGAGAAGGGCGAAACCAGCGGGAACACCCAGCACGTGCGCGAGGTACGGCTGGACTGCGACGGCGACACCCTGCTGGTGCTCGTCGACCAGACCGGCCCGGCCTGTCACACCGGCGCGGCCACCTGTTTCAGCGACCGCACCCTGCTCAGCGACACCGACGGGGGGACGACCGCCGATGCCTGACCTGACCCTCACTCCCGACCTGCCCGGTTTTCTCGCCCTGGCCGTCGGCCGCCGGGTGATCAGCGTGCACACCCGGCTGCTTGCCGACGACCTGACCGCGGTCGGGCTGTACCACCAACTCTGCGGCGAACGCGAGAACACGTTCCTGCTCGAGTCGGCCGACAACGGCATGTGGTCGCGCTGGTCGTTCGTCGGCGTCAACGCGGTCGCCACCCTCAGCGAGCGCGACGGCCAGGCGTTCTGGAGCGGACGCGAAATCGTCGGCCTGCCCACCGGCGGCGATCCGCTGCGGGTGCTGGAGCAGACTCTGCAGATACTGCACACGCCCGCGGACGACACCCTGCCGCCGCTGGTCTCCGGCATGGTCGGCTACCTGGCCTACGACATCGTCCGCCGGCTCGAGGTGCTACCCGACGCCAACCCCGACGACCTGCACCTGCCCGAACTGGTGATGATGCTGGTCAGCGATATGGCGATCCTGGACCACCACACCGGTGAGATCTGGCTGGTGGCGAACGCGATCAACTTCGACGATGCGCCACAGCGCGCCGAACAGGCCTGGACGGATGCCCGCGACCGTGTGCACGCAATGGCCGCGAGGCTGCGTCAGCCGGTGGCGCCGGTCATTGCGGTGCGCGACGAGCAGACGGACGCACCCACCGTCGTCCGGCAGAGCACCGCGCCCGAGTACATGGCGGCCGTCGCGGCCGCGGTCGAGGAGATCCGAGCGGGCGAGGCGTTCCAGATCGTGCCCAGCCAGCGCTTCGACCTGCCCACGGACGCCGACCCGCTGGACATCTACCGGATCCTGCGCCGCACCAATCCGAGCCCGTACCTGTACCTGCTCCGGCTGCCCGGGATGGCGGTGGTCGGCTCGAGCCCGGAGGCGCTGGTCACCGTTCAGAACGGACGTGCCGAGACCCACCCGATCGCCGGCTCCCGGCCGCGGGGGGCGACCGCGGCGTCCGATGCCGCGATGGAGACGGAACTACTCGCCGATCCCAAGGAACGCGCCGAGCACCTGATGCTGGTGGACCTCGGCCGCAACGACCTGGGCCGGGTCTGCAAGCCGGGCACGGTGGAGGTGATCGAGTTCATGAAGGTGCGCCGCTACAGCCACATCATGCATCTGGAGGCCGTCGTGATCGGCGAACTGGCGCCCGGACGCAGCGCCCTGGACGTGACCCTGTCGTGTTTTCCCGCGGGCACCCTGTCGGGGGCGCCCAAGGTGCGGGCGATGGAGATCATCGACGGCCTCGAGAAGACCCGGCGCGGCCTCTACGGCGGCGGGGTCGGCTATTTCGACTTCGCCGGCAACTCCGACGTCGCGATAGCGATCCGCACTGCCGTGGTCAAGGACGGCATCGCGCACGTGCAGGCCGGCGCCGGCATCGTGGCCGATTCGGTTCCCGCCAACGAGGAGCAGGAAACCCGAACGAAGGCGGCCGCGGTGATCCGGGCCGTCGAGGGTGCCCACCGGCTGCGCCGGCTGGACGGCTGACGTGCGTGGCCTGTCGGCAGCCCTGCTGTGGGGCGGCGCGGGGCTGGCGCTGATCGCGTCCGGGCAGTCGTGGTGGACGGCCGGCAGTTCGTCGGTCAGCGGCACCTCGGCCACCTCGGGTGCGTCCCTGGCGCTGGCGCTGGCTGGACTGGCCGGAGCGTTTCTGAGCCGGTTCCTGCGCACGGTCGCCCGCCGCGTGGTCAGCGGGCTGGTCGCCGCACTGTTCGCGGGGGGTGTCATCGTCGCGCTGACGGTGGCGACGCCGACCACCCTCACCGGATCAAGCCTGGCCGACGCGGTGATCAGCGCCACACCCTGGCGCTGGATCTATCTCACTGGCATGGGGCTGGCGGCCGTGGGTGCCCTGATGGGGCTGTTCGTGAAGCCGAGCGGCTCCCGTCCGGCCGCCACCCCCGACCCGGCACTGGACACCTGGAAGTCGTTGGACGCCGGTGTTGACCCGACCGAGCGCGCCGAGAGTGGCGCGGGTGGCGAAGCCCCGCCGGAGCGGCAACAATGAAGCCACCACGACCGATCGGGCAGGGGCGCAGATGAGCGACAGCGAGAAGCACTACCACCACGGCCGCACGCCGGCCGCCTGGACCGGCGCCGTCATCGCCGCCGTCGGCTTTCTGCTGGGCACCGTCGCCTTCCTGATGGGCCCGAACTGGGTGCTTTTCTGGATCTCCATCGTGATCGTCCTCGGCGGTGCCGTGGTCGGTGGCGTGATGAGCAGAATGGGCATGGGCCAGGCCTGAGCATGGGTGTGCTGGACGAAATCGTCGCCGGCGTTCGCGAGGACCTCGCCGAGCGGCAGGCGCGCCGAAGCCTGGACGAGTTGGCGGCCGTGGTCGCCACCACGACCCCCGCGCTGGATCCGATGCCAGGGTTCCGTGCCGAGGGCCTGGCGATCATCACCGAGGTGAAACGGTCCAGCCCCAGCAAGGGAGCGCTGGCCGAGATCGCCGATCCGGCCGCACTGGCGTCCACGTACGCCGCCGGGGGAGCGTCCGCGATCTCGGTGCTGACCGAGCGCCGCCGGTTCGGCGGCACTCTGGACGACCTGGTCGCCGTCCGCGCGGCCGTCGACGTGCCGGTGTTGCGCAAGGACTTCATCGTCACCGACTACCAGCTCTGGGAGGCTCGGGCGGCCGGCGCCGATCTGGCCCTGCTGATCGTCGCCGCCCTCACCGACGCCGAACTCGTGCACCTGATCGAACTGGCCGGCACCCTCGGCCTGACCCCGCTGGTGGAGGCGCACACGGCTGATGAGGTCGAGCGCGCCCTGGCCGCGGGCACCCGCCTGCTCGGCGTGAACAACCGCAACCTGCAGACCCTCGAGGTCGACCTGCACCAGTTCGGCCGGCTGGTCGAACTGATCCCGGCCGACGTGGTGAAGGTTGCCGAGTCCGGCATCCTGACCACGGCCGACGTCCGGGTGGTCGCCGACGCCGGGGCTGACGTGATCCTGGTCGGGGAGGCTCTGGTCAAGCACGGCGATCCGCAGCGCGCGGTGCAGGACTTCCTCGCCGCCGGTTCCTGAGCCGCCGGGCATCGATGGGCGTGCGGCTCTACGCGATTCCGCGAGGCGGCCAGGGCCGGCTCTGGACGATGGCCGCACCTGCGGGCGGCGATGATCTCGCGAGCGACCTGAGCGATCTGCGAGCAGCCGGCGTCGACGTGCTGGTCAGCATGCTGAACGGACTCGAATCCCGGTGGCTGGGGCTGGCCGGCGAGGCGCGGGAGGCCGACGCGGCCGGGCTGGACTTTCGCCGCCTGTCGACCAATGACTTCGGCACTCCCCGTCCCGGACCGGCCCTGGCACTCGCGCGGCACCTGCGCGGGGAACTGAACGCAGGCCGGGGCGTCGCTGTGCACTGCCGTGGCGGCATCGGGCGTTCCTCGCTGCTGGCCGCAATCGTCCTGCGGCTGGAGGGCGTCCGGCCGGACCAGGCCTGGGAGGTGATCGGCCGAGCCCGGGGCGCCCGGGTTCCCGACACCCAGGCGCAGCGAAACTTCGTGGACAGCTTCGACCTGCACGCCTGAGCAATGGTCGCGCGGGTCGAGAGCCGCGCTTGTCGGGACCGACCCACTGAGCCGCTCTCCAGCGTGCACACACGCTCCAGCCTCACGACGCCGATGCTAGAAGCGCGACGGCACCGTGGGCAGGGTCGCAGGACGAGAGGTGCCGGCCCTCGCGTGCGGCGTGCGTAGAGTGGAGGCTCCGCACCCGAGCTGAACCGAGGATCTGACGTGTCGTTACCCGATGCCGCAGGGCATTTCGACCTCTTCGGGGGCAAGTACGTTCCTGAGGCCCTCTATGCCGCGCTCGCCCAACTGGAGGCCGAGTTCGATCGTGCGATGGATGACCCCACCTTCTGGGCCGAGTTGGACGACCTGCGCCGCAACTACTCCGGTCGACCGACCCCGCTGACCGAGGCCAAGCGGTTCGCCGAGCACTGCGGCAACGCGATCGTGCTGCTCAAGCGCGAGGACCTCAACCACACCGGGTCGCACAAGATCAACAACGTGCTGGGCCAGGCACTGCTGACCAAGCGAATGGGCAAGACCCGGGTGATCGCCGAGACCGGCGCCGGCCAGCACGGGGTGGCCACCGCGACGGCCGCTGCGCTGCTCGGCCTCGAATGCCGGGTCTACATGGGCAAGGTCGACACCGACCGGCAGGCCCTCAACGTGGCCCGCATGCAACTGCTCGGCGCCGAGGTGATCGCCGTCGAGTCCGGCAGCCAGACGCTCAAGGACGCGATGAACGACGCCATGCGCGACTGGGTGTCCAGCGTCGACGACACCCACTACCTGATCGGCACGGTTGCGGGACCGCACCCGTTTCCGAAGATGGTCCGCGAGTTCCAGCGGGTGATCAGCACCGAGACCAAGGCCCAGGTGATCGAGCGGTTCGGACGGCTGCCGGACGCCGTCACCGCCTGCGTGGGCGGCGGCTCCAACGCGATGGGCATGTTCGCCGACTTCGTCGACGACCCGACGGTCTCCCTGTACGGCTACGAAGCCGGCGGCGACGGCGTCGAGACCGGACGCCACGCGTCCGCAATCTACGGTGGCTCGGTCGGCGTGCTGCACGGCATGCGCACCTACATCCTGCAGAACGAGGACGGCCAGACCAAGGAGTCGCACTCCATCTCGGCCGGCCTCGACTACCCCGGGGTCGGCCCCGAACACTCGTGGCTCGCCTCGGTCAAGCGGGCCACCTATGAGCCGGTCACCGACGCGGAGGCGATGGAGGCGTTCAAGCTGCTCACCCGCACCGAGGGCATCATGCCCGCGATCGAGTCGGCGCACGCCGTCGCCGGCACGATGCGGCTGGGTAAGCGGATCGCCGCCAAGTACCCCGACGCCCGTCCGATCATCGTGATCTGCATGTCCGGACGCGGCGACAAGGACGTCGACACCGCCATCAGGTGGTTCGGCATCGACGGTTCGGCCGACGACAGCGTCGGCGGCCAGCAGTGAAACCGGGCATCTCCGGCCTCGCCCTGCAGCGGGCCGCGGCTGAGGGACGCAAGGCCCTCGTCGCGTACTACCCGGTCGGCTACCCCGACGTGGCCGGTTCACTGGATGTGCTGAGGGCGCTGTGCGGCGACGGTGAGCAGCCCGGCGCCGACCTCATCGAGATCGGCCTGCCCTACTCCGACCCGGTGATGGACGGGGTGGTGATCCAGCGGGCCGGCACCCGGGCACTGGAACGCGGCGTCCGAACCCGCGACGTGTTCGCGGCGGTCGAGGCGGTTGCCGCGACCGGCACGCCCGCGGTGGTGATGACGTACTGGAACCTGGTCGACCACTACGGGGTGGACGCCTTCGCCCGAGATCTGGCCGCGGCCGGGGGAGCGGGCCTGATCACCCCCGACCTGGTGCCGGACGAGGCCGCCGACTGGTTCGCCGCCTCCGACGCGCACGGTCTTGACCGGATCTTCCTGGTGTCGCCGTCGTCCAGCGACCAACGGATCGCCGAGACGGCGGCGGCCTGCCGGGGCTGGCTGTACGCGACCGCGGTGATGGGCGTCACCGGAACCCGTGAACAGTCGTCGTCGTTGGCACCCGACCTGGTCGCCCGCATCCGCACACTCGCCCCCGACACGCTGGTGGGCGTGGGGTTGGGCATCTCCAACGGCGACCAGGCGGCTCGGGTCGTCGAGTTCGCAGACGCGGCCATCGTCGGCTCCGCCTTCGTCAAGCCGATGCTGGCCGCCGACGACGCCGGCACCCCCGGCGACCTGGCCGCCGTCCGAAGCCTGCTGGCAGACCTGGCGGCCGGCGTCCGGCGATGAGAATGGCGCGGACGGTGCTGGCGGCGCTACTCGCCGTGGTGCTGGCCGCGTGCGCCGGTCCGGCGGCGAACGTCCGTCCGGTCGGCAGTGCGACGGCGCACACCTACGGCGCGGTCGAACTCACCGAGCCGTACACGATGCCGCCAGCGACGTTCACCGACTCCGAGGGCCAGCCGTTCGACCTGCGCACCGGCACCGACAAGCCCGTGGTGATCGTGTTCTTCGGGTACACGTCCTGTCCCGACATCTGCAAGACGACCATGTCGGACCTTGCCAGCGCACTGAACCGGGTCACCCCCGAGACCCGGGCCAAGGTGCAGGTGCTGCTGATCACGGTCGATCCGGCCCGTGACACGCCGGCGGTGCTGAAGTCGTACCTGGCGCGCTTCGATCCCAGTTTCATCGGGTTGACCGCCCCACTGCCGCAGACCCAGAAGGTGGCGGCCGCCATGGGTGTGGTGATCGACGGCACCACCAAGACCCCGGACGGGGGCTACGACGTCACCCACTCGTCGCAGGTGATCGGGTTCGACAGTGCGCGCAAGGGCCGGCTGGTCTGGACCCAGGGCACCTCGATCGGTGATTTCAAGGACGACTTCGACCGGTTCGCGGCCGCCCAGCCCTGAACATTGGCGCGGGGCGGATATCCCGGCGTTCGCCCAAATGACGATGTAGCCCTTCGCCGTCATCCCGACGGACGCCGGGATCTCACCGGCGCCGGGTCGCTTGGCGGATGCGGCAGGATGGTCGGGTGATTTTGTCCATTCCGTCCCCGCCGGTCAACGGCTGGCAGTTGGGTCCCTTCTTTCTGCACATCTACGCGCTGTGCCTGATCGCCGGCATCGTCGCCGCCTGGATGATCGGCAACCGGCGCTGGCAGGCCAGGGGAGGTACTGCCGAGCAGTTCGAGACGATCGTGCTGGTGGCGATCCCGATCGGCATCATCGGCGCCCGCATCTACCACGTGCTGACCCACCTGGGCGACTACTTCGGCCCAGGCATCGACCCGTGGAGTTCGCTGCGGATCTGGGAGGGCGGTATCGCCATCTACGGCGCCATCGGCTTCGGAGCTTTGGGCGCCTGGTTCATGTGCCGGCGTAGCGGCGTCCGGTTCTCTTCGCTGGCCGACTCGCTCGCCCCCGGTATCGCCGTGGGTCAGGCTCTGGGCCGGTTCGGCAACTGGTTCAACCAGGAGCTCTACGGCCTGCCCACCAACCTGCCATGGGGTCTCGAGATCGACCCGGCGCATCGGGTCGCGGGCTATGAGCAGTACTCGACGTTCCATCCAACCTTCGCCTACGAGGCGATCTGGAACCTGTTGGTCGCCGTGACCTTGCTGTGGGCAGATCGCCGGTTCCGGCTGGGCCGCGGCAAGGTGTTCGCTCTCTACGTGGCGCTCTACGGGTTCGGCCGGTTCTTCACCGAGGGCATCCGGCTGGACTTTTCCTACGACACCTTCGGCCCGATCCGGTTCAACCAGGCCGTCGCCGCGCTGATCTGCCTGGTCGGGGTGGGCCTGCTGGTCTGGCTGGTCAGGAACAAGCCCGGCCGCGAGGCCAGTGTGCTCCTGGTTCAGCCGGACGAGGCCGCGCCGGTCGAGCCGGACGACGCCGCGCGTCGAGCCGGACGAGGCGGCGCCAGTCGAGCCTGACAAGGCCGTGCCGGTTGAGGAACGCGCGAACGCGGCCGTTCCGGCGGCCACGGAGTCTGGCGAGGCGCCGGTCCCACCAGACGACGACCGCTGACCTGGGGACGGGCCGGCGCTCAGCGCCGCACCTGCCCCTGCTGGTAGTCGTCGGGATTCAGGCCGACCGATGTGAAGTCGTTGGCCTGCACGTTTCCTGTGGCACCGACCCAACGGCGGTTCCGTTCGTCCACGAAGTACTCCTCGGCGCCGGACGCCACCTGCACGTCCGCACCGGACGCGGTGCGCACCGTCTCCTCCTCGCGGATCGCGGTGACCGCCGCGTGCTGCTGGTCCAGACCCGGGGCG
Organism: uncultured Actinomycetota bacterium; assembly: GCA_963697765.1. Taxonomy (GTDB): domain Bacteria; phylum Actinomycetota; class Actinomycetes; order Propionibacteriales; family Propionibacteriaceae; genus Micropruina. Next base: position 410,036 of record CAVOPC010000001.1, on the reverse strand, counting down.
TCCGCAGTCGCCACCGGCTGCCGCACCTGGTCCAGAAACGCTGCCGTGCTCGCCTCACCCATCGCCACCCGAGCCTCGTGGATCGCTGTGTTCGCGGCCCCCGCGGCAGCGATGTCGCCCATCCGTTGCGCGTGGCCGGCCTGCATGGTGGCCATCCACGCGCTCGACTGCTGCGCGTTCAGCGCCTGCTGCTGTGCGTACAGCTGGTTCTGCCCGGCCTGCCATTGCGCATCGGTCTGCTCCGACAGCATCACGTGCACCAGCAGGTCGCGATCGGGACGAGCCCCTCCGGTGGTGAACACGATGCACACGTCGGCCACCCAGCCGGGGCCGAAGTCGACCGTCGACCCGATCGCCACGGCGTCGACGGGGCGGCCGGCCTCACTGAAGCCGAAGGGCTGCGACACCACACCGACCCGGGGCTGCATGCCCCGCGACGCGACTTGTTGCGCGATCTGCTGCTGCAGCTCGGGTTCCGGACGAACCTCGTCCAGGCGCAGCCCAGCCGCCCGGCCGAACCGCTGCTGCAGGTACTGCGGCAGAAATGCGTCCGCCGGCACGTAGGCCGCCACCTGCTGCACCGGGGGCTGGACGAACATCGCCGAACCCGGATCGAAGAAGTCCGGCAGGTCCGGGTCGTGCAGGCTGAGCCGGACGGTGCCCTCGGGAGACACCCCCCGCACCACCCGGCGCAGGGTCGGGCCGAGCCGCAGCAGCCGGATGTCGGCCTGCCACCCGGCCGGCAACTCGACACTGAAGGAACCCTCGGCACTGTCCACGATTCGCTGCCACGCCACGTCTGTCATGCGGCACAGGTTAGGTTTGCCGCACGGCCGGCGTCGAGAGTTGCAGCCGCGGACCCCCTCGTCCGGACCCCTTCGTCCACCATGCAAGCAGCCGTAACCTGCACGCAACGAGCCATTGAGTAAGATTCGAACGCTTGCAGCGCAGCCGCCGGACGGCGGGCGCTTCGGCTCCTACCGGTCCCGACTCCACGCCGAAGATCAGGAGAACGCCCATGGCTTTGGTGATGCCCTCGAGGCCAGCCGAAGGGTTGTACGACCCTGCCTTCGAACACGATGCCTGCGGAGTCGCTTTCGTCGCCCAACTGAGCGGCGTGGCGAGCCACGACATCGTCCGCAAGGGCCTGACCGCCCTGGCGAACCTCGACCACCGCGGCGCCACCGGCGCCGACGCCGCCGCCGGTGACGGTGCCGGCATGCTGCTGCAGATTCCGGACGCCTTCCTGCACGCCGTTACCGTCTTCGACCTGCCCGAGGCCGGCAGCTACGCGATGGGTATGGCGTTCCTGCCGCAATCGCCGGTCAAGCGAGCCCAGGCCAAGCGCACCATCGAATACATCGCCGTCGAAGAGGGCCTCGATGTGCTGGGCTGGCGCCAGGTGCCGACCCACGACGGCACTCTCAGCCCGATCTCCCGTGACGTGATGCCGGTCTTCGAACAGCTGTTCCTGAGTTCTCCGGGCGGCGAGCACGGCATTGCGCTCGACCGGCTCGCCTTCCCGCTGCGGCAACGGGCCCGCAACGAGGCCGGTGTCTACTTCGCCTCCCTGTCGGCCCGCACCACCGTCTACAAGGGCATGCTCACCACCCAGCAGCTGGCCGAGGTGTTCCCGGACCTGACCGACGATCGCATGGCGTCCGCGCTGGCCCTGGTGCACTCCCGGTTCAGCACGAACACCTTCCCGGCCTGGGAGTTGTCCCACCCGTACCGGATGATCGCCCACAACGGCGAGATCAACACGGTCAAGGGCAACCGCAACTGGATGCGGGCCCGCGAGGCGTTGTTGGCCACCGACAAGATCGCCGGCGACCTGGAGCGGCTCTACCCGATCTGCACCCCTGGTCACTCCGACTCGGCGTCCTTCGACGAGGTGCTCGAGTTGCTGCACCTGGGCGGTCGATCGCTGCCGCACGCCGTGTTGATGATGATCCCCGAGGCGTGGGAGAACAACGCCGAGATGGATCCCGCCCGCAAGGCGTTCTACTCGTTCCATTCCTCGCTGATGGAACCCTGGGACGGACCCGCCGCGGTCTGCTTCACCGACGGCTCCCTGATCGGCGCCACCCTCGACCGCAACGGTCTTCGTCCGGGGCGTTACTGGGTCAGCGATGACGGGCTGGTGGTGTTCGCGTCCGAGGCGGGCGTGATCGACATTCCGCAGAACAAGGTGATCGCCAAGGGCAGGCTGCAGCCGGGCCGCATGCTGCTGGTCGACCTCGACGCGCACCGGTTGATCGACGACGACGAGATCAAGTCGTCGCTGGCCGCCGAGCACCCGTACTCGGAGTGGCTGGCCGATGGCCGCATCGACCTCGACGACCTGCCCGACCGGCAGCACGTCGTGCACAGCGCGGCGTCCGTGCTGCGCCGCCAGCAGGTGTTCGGCTACACCCACGAGGAACTCAAGCTGATCCTGGCCCCGATGGCCAACAGCGGTGCGGAACCGATCGGTTCAATGGGCACCGACACCCCGCTTGCGGTGCTCAGCGAGCGCCCTCGACTGTTGTTCGACTACTTCGCGCAGCTGTTCGCCCAGGTGACCAACCCGCCGCTGGACGCGATCCGCGAGGAGCTCGTCACCTCGCTCAGTTCCACCTTCGGCCCCGAGGGCAACCTGCTACAGCCCGGCCCCGATTCGTGCAAGCACATCGTGATCGGCTACCCGGTCCTGGACTCCGATCAGCTGGCCAAGCTGGTCCGGATCAACCGTGACGGCGGCATGCCCGAGTACGACACCCACGTGGTGCGCGGCACCTATCCGGTCGAGGACGGTGCCGCCGGGCTGAAGGGCAAGCTGGACGAGCTCTGCGCCGAGGTGACCGAGTCGATCGATCGCGGCTGTCGCACGATCATCCTGTCCGACCGGCACTCCAACGCCGACCAGGCCCCGATCCCGTCCCTGCTGCTCACCGCCGCGGTGCATCAGCACCTGGTCAAGGAGAAGCGGCGCTCGCAGGTCGGACTGATCGTCGAGGCGGGCGACGTCCGCGAGGTGCATCACGTCGCCCTGCTGATCGGCTACGGCGCGGCCGCGGTCAATCCCTACCTGGCCTTCGAGTCGGCCGAGGACCTGGCCCGCCGCGAGTGGCTGGTCAAGGTAGAGCCAGAGAAGGCGGTGTCCAACGTCCGCAAGGCGCTCGGCAAGGGGGTGCTGAAGGTGATGTCGAAGATGGGCGTCTCCACCATCGCCTCCTACACCGGCGCGCAGATCTTCGAAGCGCTGGGCCTGAACTCCGAGGTGGTGGACACCTACTTCACCGGTACGGCCAGCCGGATCGAGGGCATCAGCATGGACGAGATCGCCGGCGGCATCGCCGCGCGGCACGCGCTGGCCTACCCGCCGGATCGGATCAACCTGCCGCACCGCACCCTGAACGTGGGCGGTGAATACCAGTGGCGGCGCGAGGGCGAACCGCACCTGTTCGACCCCGAGACGGTGTTCCGGCTGCAGCACGCGACCCGCACCAAGCGCTACGACATCTTCAAGAGCTACACCGAGCGGGTCAACGACCAGTCCAAGCGGCTGATGACCCTGCGCGGCCTGCTCGAGTTCAGTTCCGACCGCACGCCGGTGCCGATCGACGAGGTGGAACCGATCAGCGAGATCGTCAAGCGGTTCTCCACCGGCGCCATGTCGTACGGGTCGATCTCGCTGGAGGCACACCAGACCCTGGCGATCGCGATGAACCGGTTGGGCGGCAAGTCGAACACCGGCGAGGGCGGCGAGGACGCCGAGCGGCTCTACGACCCGGAGCGCCGCTCCGCGGTCAAGCAGGTGGCGTCCGGACGTTTCGGGGTCACCTCCGACTACCTCAGCAACGCGGCCGACATCCAGATCAAGATGGCCCAGGGTGCGAAGCCCGGCGAGGGCGGCCAGCTGCCCGGACCCAAGGTGTATCCGTGGGTCGCCAAGACCCGGCACTCGACCCCTGGGGTAGGCCTGATCAGCCCGCCCCCGCATCACGACATCTACTCGATCGAGGACCTCAAGCAGCTGATCCACGACCTCAAGTGCGCCAATCCCGCCGCCCGGGTGCATGTGAAACTGGTCGCCGAGGTCGGTGTGGGTACGGTCGCGGCCGGCGTCTCCAAGGCCAAGGCCGACGTGGTGCTGATCTCCGGTCACGACGGCGGCACCGGCGCGGCACCTCTGACCTCGCTCAAGCACGCCGGCGGCCCGTGGGAGCTCGGCCTGGCCGAGACGCAGCAGACCCTGCTGATCAACGGCCTGCGCGACCGCATCGTGGTGCAGGTGGACGGCCAGCTGAAGACCGGCCGTGACGTGGTTATCGGCGCCCTGCTGGGTGCCGAGGAGTTCGGCTTCGCCACCGCACCGCTGGTGGTTTCCGGCTGCGTGATGATGCGGGTCTGTCATCTGGACACCTGTCCGGTCGGCGTCGCGACGCAGAACCCTGTGCTGCGGGCCAAGTACAACGGTCAGGCCGACCACGTCGTCAACTTCTTCGAGTTCATCGCCGAGGAGGTGCGCGAGCTGCTCGCGTCCCTCGGTTTCCGCACCATCGAAGAGGCGGTCGGCCACGTCGAGGTGCTGCAGGCCCGGCGGGCGATCGACCACTGGAAGGCGCGCGGGCTCGACCTGCAGCCGATCTTGCACTGGGTCGACACCGACGGCCCGCTGCACCGCATCACGGTGCAGGATCACGGTCTCGACACCAAGCTCGACGTGAAGCTGATCGAACTGGCGCAGCCGGCGCTCACCAGCGGCGAGCTGGTCCGGGCGGATCTCGCCGTCCGCAACGTCGACCGCACGGTCGGCACCATGCTCGGTCACGAGGTGACCAAGGCGACCAAGGGCGTTGGTCTGCCCGAGAACACCATCGACCTGACCCTGCGCGGCACCGCCGGGCAGAGCTTCGGGGCGTTCCTTCCGGCCGGCATCACCCTGCGCCTGGTCGGCGACACCAACGACTACTTCGGCAAGGGCCTGTCCGGCGGACGGCTGATCGTCCGGCCGGCCGAAGACGCCGCCTTCGTCGCCGAGGAGCACATCATCGCGGGCAACGTCATCGCCTACGGTGCCACCTCGGGGCAACTGTTCATCCGCGGCAAGGTGGGCGAGCGGTTCTGCGTCCGCAACTCCGGTGCCACTGCGGTGGTCGAGGGTGTCGGTGACCACGCGTGCGAGTACATGACCGGTGGTGAAGCGCTCATCCTCGGCGGCACCGGACGCAACTTCGCGGCCGGCATGTCCGGTGGAGTGGCCTGGGTGCTCGACCTCGACCTGGGCCGGCTGAACACCGAGATGGTGGACGCGATGCCGGTCACCCACGACGAGATCGCCCGGATCCGCGATCTGATGGTGAAGCATCTCGAAGAGACCGGGTCGGCGGTCGCCGAACGGCTGCTGCAACTCGACGATCTCAAGGACCGGTTCACCACCGTGATGCCGCGCGACTACGCCCGGGTGCTCGCCGCCCGAACCGAGGCCCAGGAAGCCGGGCTCGACGAACAGGCAACCACCGCGATGATGATGGAGGCCGCGAATGGCTGACCCCAAGGGTTTCATGACCACCCCCCGCGAGGTGGCCGTACGGCGTCCCGTCGCGGAGCGCGTGCACGACTGGCACGAGGTCTATCCCGAATCACCGGGCCGGGCCGTGCTGCCGATCATCTCCAAGCAGGCGGGCCGTTGCATGGACTGCGGCATTCCGTTCTGCCATCAGGGTTGCCCGCTGGGCAACCTGATCCCCGAGTGGAACGACCTGGTCTGGCTCGACGACTGGCGCGGCGCGACGGACCGGCTGCATGCCACCAACAACTTTCCCGAGTTCACCGGACGGCTCTGTCCGGCGCCCTGCGAGACCGCCTGCGTGGTCGGCATCACCGGTGACCCGGTCACCATCAAGAACGTCGAGGTGGCGATCATCGACCGGGCTTGGAGTGATCGCCGGGTGACAGCCGTCACCCCCGAGTGGCACACCAACAAGACCGTCGCCGTGATCGGTTCCGGCCCGGCCGGACTCGCCGCCGCCCAACAGTTGACCCGGGCCGGCCACACGGTGGTCGTCTATGAGCGCGCGGACGCCATCGGTGGTCTGCTGCGCTACGGCATCCCCGAGTTCAAGATGGAGAAGGCGGTATTGGAACGCCGGCTGCGGCAGATGCGGCTGGAGGGCACGGTGTTCAAGCCGGGCCGCACGATCGGGAGCCCGGACGACCTGTCCGGCGCCGACCTGATGGAGCGCTTCGACGCGATCGTGCTGGCCGTCGGTTCCACGGTGCCGCGTGACCTGCCGGTGCCCGGCCGCGACCTGAACGGCATCCACCAGGCGATGGAGTTCCTGCCCCAGGCCAATCGGGTCGCGCTCGGCGAAGAGGTGTCCGACCAGATCGTCGCAACCGGGAAGAACGTCGTCATCATCGGTGGCGGCGACACCGGTGCGGACTGCCTGGGCACGTCCATTCGGCAGGGCGCGAAGACGATCACCCAGTTGGAGATCCTGCCCACTCCGCCGGAACAGCGGCCGGCGAACCAGCCGTGGCCCACCTACCCGATGACCTTCCGGGTCTCATCGGCGCACGAAGAGATGGGGGAGCGTGTCTATTCCGTCTCGACCACTGAGTTCGTGGGCGACGACGACGGGAACGTGGCCGTCCTGCAGCTGTCCGAGGTCACCTTCAGCAACGGCCGCTTCGAGCCGGTGCCGGGTACCGAAAGGGAGATTCCGGCCGAACTGGTGCTGCTCGCGATGGGTTTCGTGGGCCCTGAGAAGGGCGGCCTGGTCGACCAGCTGGGTGTCGACCTCGACCCCCGCGGCAACATCGCCCGAAACGAGAACTACGCCACGTCGGTGCCCGGCGTCTTCGTCTGCGGTGATGCCGGACGGGGCCAGTCGCTGATCGTCTGGGCGATCGCGGAGGGCAGGTCCTGCGCCAACGGCGTGGACAGCTACCTGCAGGGAAGCTCGAAGTTGCCCAAGCCGATCCTCCCCACGGAACGCTCGCTGACCGTCTGAGGGCCCTCGGTGTCGAGCCCCCGACGGCCCCATTGACCGGCGGGCCGCGGGGCGTCACGCTGGCGTGCAGACGATGGAGGAGCCCGTGGTGAAGCTCAAGAAGCTGCTGAAGAAGGCGGTTGCGATCACGCATCTGCCCTTTCCCGAGACGACGCCGGCCACGAATCCGCTGACGGAGCCGATTCAGCTGGTCCATGAGTACATCCGGGCGTGGGATGCCAAGGACGCCGAGGCGATCGGCCGGCTGTTCGTCGAGGACGCTGATTTCGTCAACGTCGTCGGGTTGTGGTGGACCGGCCGGCGCTCGATCGTAAAGGCGCACCAGTTCGGGTTTCAGCACGCCTTCGGCGCGGCGACGATCAGCGTGCAGAAGGTCACCCATCGCTTCCTGGGCGACGACGCCGCGGTGGTCACCGCGCAGTGGCAGATCTCCGGTCAGGTCGATCCCGACGGCGAGCCGGTCGATCCTCGGCGGGGAGTGATCAGCGCCACGCTGGTCAAGCTCGCGGATGGCACCTGGCTCGGCGTCAGCTGCCAGAACACCGACATCGCGATGGCCGCCGACACCTTCGTCTCCCGCGAGGGCCGGCTGACCGCGACCAGCTACATCAAGGGTCCCTCCAAGGAGGACGTCGCCGCCGCCCAGTGGGTGGACGACTGAAAGGCCCATCTCGGCTCGTTCGCCCTGCCGGCCACTCCCGACTCAGGCGCAGCCGGCGCGACGTCGTCGAGGCGGACCTGTTCCGACGTTGAGCGGTCAACCCAGTGTCTCGCCACGACGGATTGGCGGCGCTCGGCGTTAGATTGTGCCGGTGAATCAGGAACTGCTCACCTTGGTGCTGGTTTCGCTGCTCGCCGTGCTGGCACCGTTGATCGCGCGCGGGCTGGGTCACTGGGTGCGCATACCGATCGTGGTCTTCGAGCTGGTCCTGGGCATCCTGGTCGGCCCCAGCCTGCTGGGCTGGGCGGTGCCGAGCGACTTCGTCGGCGTGTTGAGCGAATTCGGCCTGGCCATGCTGTTCTTCGTGGCCGGCACTGAGATCGACTTCACGTCGCTGCGCGGACGAACCGGCCGGCGCTCGATCGGGGGTTGGCTGCTGAGCCTGGGCATCGGGCTCGGGGTCGGCTTCATTCTGATGCCGCACGAGGGCGCGGTGGTGATCGCGGTGGCGCTGGCGTCCACCGCCCTCGGCACACTGTTGCCGATCCTGCGAGACAACGACGAACTGCGGACTCCGTTCGGCAAGGCGGTCGGCGCCATCGGTGCGGTGGGCGAGTTCGGGCCGCTGATCGCCATCTCGCTGTTTCTCGGCGGACGTTCGCTCGGCCTCGCAGCGGTCGTGCTGGCGGTGTTCGCCCTGATCGCCGCCGGCGCCATCGTTGCCGCCGTTCGCCTCCCGCACGGTGCCCTGCACAGCTTTGTCAACAGCTCGCTGCACACGTCCGGCCAGTTCGCGATCCGCGTGGTGCTGTTGATCCTCACCCTGCTGGTCGCCGTCAGCGTGGTCCTCGACCTGGACATGCTGCTCGGCGCGTTCGTGGCGGGCATGGTCTGGCGGCTGATGATGCGCGACGCGGCCGAGCCGGATCGCGAGGTGGTGGAGAGCAAGATCGAGGCGCTCGCCTTCGGGTTCCTGGTGCCGATCTTCTTCATCCACACCGGCCTGACCTTCGACCTGGCGTCCCTGCTCGCTCAGCCGGCACTGCTGTCCCTGGTGCCGCTCGCCGCGCTCGCCCTGTTCGTGGTGCGCGGGCTGCCGTCCATGCTGTCCACGCCCGAGGGATCGTCCACGAAAGATCGCTGGTCGATCGCTTTCCTCGGTGCCACCGGGTTGCCGATCATCGTTGCGGTCACCACGATCGGGGTGGAGGACAAGCTGATTCCCGCCACCACGGCCACCATCCTGGTGGCCGGTGGCATGCTGTCGGTTCTGCTGTACCCGCTGATCGGCATGCTGCTGCGGGGCGACTCGGCCAAGCGGGTGCACCCGGCGACTGTTCAATCGACCGCCTGATCCACCAGTGGTTCAGGCGGCGCGCAGAACCTCGTCCGCCACCGCGATCAGACGCTGCCGAAGTAGGGTGGCGCGGGTGCCGAAGTCGCGCTGGGCGCGCACGTATTCCGCCTTGCCGGACGGGGTTTCGATGGTGACCGGCGAGTACCCCCAGGCCGTCAGGTCGTAGGGCGACGCACGCATGTCCAGCTCGCGGATCTCGCGCGCGAGCGCGAAGCAGTCGGCGACCAGGTCCGCCGAGGTGAACGGCGCCATCTTGTGCGCCCACTTGTAGACGTCCATGCCGGCGTGCAGGCAGCCGGGTTGCTCGTTGAGCACCCGGGTTTCCAGCGTCGGCCGGCGACTGTTCAGGCCGGTCGCCTCAGGGGTGAAGAACCGGTAGGCGTCGTAATGGCTGCAGTGGATCCGGTGGCCCTCGACGACCGCATCGGTGCCCCTGCGACCGAGCCGCAGCGGCACCCGATGCCGCACCTCGTCCGCAGTTTGCCGGTACACCATCGCCCACTCGTGCAGCCCGAAGCAGCCCAGCATCGGGGCCCGGCCGTTGGTGGCGGTGAGCAGGGCGTGAATCTCACGCACCTGGTCGGCCCGGGTGCTCGGCAGGGCAGGGTCGATGAGGGCCTGGTCGCCGTGCGCCACCCAGCCGCGCACGTCCGCGACGTCCTGCACGTTCCCGGTCACCTGCACACCCCACCCCGGATGCCAGGCCCGCAGCGCCTTGGCCGGGTAGGAGTAGTAGGTCCACATGAAGTCCTCGACCGGATGGGTCTCGTGCCGGGAACGACGCCGCAGATGGGGCCTCGTCCAGGCGTCCACGCGGTCGTGATGGGCCTCGGCCAAGGGACGCCACTCGCTCTCGGGCATGATGCGTGCAGCCGCGGCCGAGGGCCCGAAGCGAACTGCCGCGGTCATGGTGATCCCTTCTCGTCCACGTCTGTGCGCACGCTCAATGATGCGCCCCGAGGGTCGCCGGACGTAATCGTGCCGGCAGGGTGATCCCGGGCCGGTCGCATCGGCATGCTGGAAACTGTCACCGGCTTCGTCCACGATGGCGTCATGGCGGAATCAGGTTCGACAAAGCGGTGGGCGGGGCTGCTCCGAGCCGTGAACGTGGGCGGTCGCAGGCTGAGCATGGCAGCGTTGAAGAAGTCGGCGATCGACGCAGGGTTCACCGACGTGTCCACCCTGCTGGCGTCCGGCAACGTGGCCTTCACCGCCGCCGGCGCGCAGGCCACCGTGCGCAAGAAGATCGAGCAGGCGATCTCCGACGATGCCGGATTCCGGGTCGAGGTGCTGCTGCGGTCCAAGCAGCAACTCGACAAGCTGCTGGCCGAGAATCCGTTTCCAGACGGCAAGGGATCCCAGGTACTCGTCTGCTTTCTGGACGGTGCACCGCCGGCCGGCCTGGCCGAGCGGCTCGCCGAAGTGGCAGTCAACGAGCGCATCGAGGTGGGCACCCACGAGGTCTGGATCGACTTCTGCGACGGCATCGGCCGCTCGAAGCTGGCGGTCGCGCTGCCCAAGCTGTGCAAGCCGATCGTGGTGACCGGGCGCAACGTCAACACCGTCGGCAAGCTCGTCAAGATGCTCTGACTCGATGATCCCGACCAGCGTCTCCAACGCGGGGGTGGCCCGGTGGTGGCACGGCGTCACCTTCGTCGTGGTGGCGGCCTCCCTGGTGTTGCAGCTGACCAGCCTGGTGGTCACCGTGGTGTTCCTGGCGCTGGTCGGGCTGGTGGCACTCGTGGACCGTTCGACCCCATCCGCCCCGATCCGAAAGCAGGCGTCATGACTCTCTCCGATGAACTCACCGACTGGTTGCTGGCCACCGATCCAGCGTTGCGCTGGCAGGTGCAACGTGACCTGCTCGGCGCGGACGACAGCGTGTGGCAGGCCACTCGGGCCCTTGTCGCCACCGAGGGCTACGGCGCTCGGCTGCTGGCCTTGCAAGACCCTGACGGGCAATGGGCCGGCGGTGCCTACTTTCCGGTCGCGGGCCATCCGACGGCGTGGGTCGAGGGCCAGCAGGGGCAGCCCTACACCGCCACCACATGGTCGTTGTGGCAGCTGCGCGAGTGGGGTCTCGACGCGTCCGCACTGGCCGGCACCGCCGAAAAGCTGGCCGCGAACAGCCGCTGGGAGTACGACGACCTGCCGTACTGGAACGGCGAGGTCGACGTCTGCATCAACAGCTTCACCCTGTCGGCCGGCACCTGGCTCGGCGCCGACGTGGCAGCGCTCGCCGCGTGGTTCGGCGAGCATCAACTGGCCGACGGTGGCTGGAACTGCGAATGGGAGAACGGCGCCACCGTGTCGTCGTTCCACTCAACACTCAACGCGGTGAAGGGGTTGCGCTACCGCGAGGCACACGGTGGGGCTGACGAGCAGCTCGCGGCTGTCCGCAGGCGCGGTGAGGAATACCTGTTGCAGCGTCACCTGCTCAACCGATTGAGCAGCGGCGAGCCGGTTGCCGAGTGGGCCACCCAGTTCGGGTACCCGTTCCGCTGGAAGTACAACGTTCTGTCGGCGCTCGACCACTTCCGCGAGGCCTCCGCCCTTGACGGCAACGCGCCGGATCCGCGGCTGGCCGACGCGGTGGCGATCGTCCGCTCCAAGCGGCGATCCGACGGACGGTGGCTGAGCGACGTCCGGCTGCCCGGCCAGGTGTGGTTCGACGTGGACGCCGCCCCGGGGGAGCCGTCGCCGTGGCTCACCCTGTACGGGCTGCGGGTGCTGAACTGGTGGGACCACAGCGAAGGGGCGGTGGCATGACTGACGACCAGCGGTGGAGTCCGGCGACCCGGGCGGTGATCGCCGGCCGCCCGGGCCGGCAAGCCGGTGACCCGGTCAGCCCGCCGGTCGAACTCACCTCGACCTACGTGTCGTGGGAGCCGTTCGGGGGCACCGATCCCGGCATCTACGCGCGCATGAACAACGCCACCTGGCTGGCGCTGGAAGAGGCCGTCGGCACCCTGGAGGGTGGAACGGCCTTGTGCTTCGCGGCGGGCATGGCCGCCGGATCGGCCCTGTTCGCCCTGGTCGACGACGGCAGTCACGTGCTGATGGCCGACTCCTGCTACGGCTCGATGCTGTCGCTGGCCCAGCAACTCGCCGCCGCCGGACGGTTCACCCTCACCCTGGTCGAGGTGACCGACACCGACGCCGTGCTGGCCGCGATGGACGCCGCGGACTGGCTGATCCTGGAATCGCCGACCAACCCACTGATCCAGGTTGCCGACCTGATCACGCTCGGTCAGGCGGCGCAGCGACTGGGCGTCCGGCTGGCCGTCGACAACACCTTCGCGACACCCCTGCTGCAGAATCCGCTCGAGCTCGGCGCCGCGGTGGTGATGCACTCCGGCACCAAGTACCTGTCCGGGCATTCGGACGTGGTGCTGGGCGTACTGGTGACCCGCGACGAGGAACTTCTCGCCCGCATTCGCGCCCACCGCGGCCTGCACGGCGGCATCCTCGGTCCGATGGAGGCGTGGCTGGCGCTGCGCGGGTTACGCACGCTGCCCGTCCGGCTGGAACGGCAGCAGGCCAGCGCGGGCACGCTCGCCGAGCGATTGAGCCGGCATCCCGCGATCAGCCGCGTGCGCTACCCGGGGCTACCGCACGATCCTGGGCATGGGGTCGCTCGGGCACAGATGCGCGGTTTCGGGGGAATGCTGTCGATCGAGTTCGTCGACGGCGTACGTGCCGCCGAATCGTTGGTGCGAGGGGTGCAGTTGTGGGTGCCCGCGACCAGCCTCGGCGGCGTCGAATCACTGATCGAGCGACGGCGCCGGATTCCGTCCGAACCGCACACCGTGCCCGAGGATCTGGTCCGCCTGTCGGTGGGGCTGGAGGACGTGGACGACCTGTGGTCCGACCTGGAGCAGGCCCTGGCGGCGCGATGAGCGGCGCTGGCCGAACGGAGCGGCGTCCTGGCAACGAAGTCGTGGTTGGCTGGGCGGTACTGCCGGCCAGCGAGGCCGGCCCGGACGACATCGCCCTCGTGTTCGGTGCCCGCGGAGCGGCGCACACCTGCAACTGCCAGCGCTACAAGCTGGCGCCGAAGGAGTCGTTCGGCAGTCTCGGTATCGAAGAGTTGGCCTACCGGCTGCGCGGACAATCGGCGGACGAACCCGGGCCGGGGCTGGTCGGCTATGCCGACGGCGACCCGATCGCCTGGTGCGCCGTCGAGCCGCGCAGCGAGTACGCCGGACTGGCCCGCTCGTTCAAGGTGCCCTGGTTGGGGCGCGATGAGAACCGCCTCGACCCGTCGGTGTGGGCGATCACCTGTTTCACCACCCGGGCCGGCCACCGGCGCAGTGGCCACGCGTCCCGGCTGGTCGTTGCGGCGGTGGCACATGCCCGTGCGCACGGCGCCAAGGCGGTCGAGGGCTACCCGATCCTCACCACGGCGGTGCTCGCCGAGGAGTTGCACGTCGGCACCCTGGGCATGTTCCTGCGCGCCGGGTTCACCGAGGTGACCCGGCCCACGCTGCGCCGTGCCGTGGTCCGCATCGACTTCTGAGCACCCGCGCCCGGCCCCTAGCATGAGCCCATGACCGACCTGTGCGTTCCGCTCGAGCGGCTCCGGGCGTCCGACCTGCCGGTCGCCGGCGGCAAGGGCGCCAACCTGGGTGAGTTGATGGCGGCCGGGTTCGAGGTTCCGGACGGGTTCGTCGTCACCACCGAGGCGTACCGCCGCGCGGTCGGTACTGGGCGCTCTCAGAACGCCATCGCGAAGGTGGCGATGCCCGCCGAGATCGCCGACGCCATCACGCAAGGCTACGCTGCGCTGGGCGGGGCAGCGGTCGCCGTCCGATCCAGCGCCACTGCCGAGGACCTGCCGGGAGCGGCCTTCGCCGGCCAGCAGGACACCTACCTCGGCGTGGTCGGCGACGAGCAGCTGATCGACGCCGTCCGCAACTGCTGGGCGTCGCTGTGGACCGAGCGGGCGATCGCGTACCGCGATCGGTTGCACATCGCGCCCGACAGCGTCGCGATCGCAGTGGTGGTGCAGCGCATGGTCGAGGCCGACCACGCCGGGGTGATGTTCACCGCCGATCCCGTCACCGGGGCCCGTGACCGCGTGGTGATCGATGCCAACCCCGGGCTCGGCGAGGCGGTGGTGGCGGGGCTGGTCACACCCGATCACGTGGTGCTGGACGCCGACGACACGGTGATCCTGCGTCGCGAGGGCCGCCGCGAAGTCGTCATCCGCGCCCGCGCCGAGGGAGGTACGGAAACATCCTCCGGATCGGCAGACTCAGCGGGACTGACGGAACCCGAACTGGTTCGCCTGGCGGCCGTGGCACGCCGGATCGCGGCGCACTTCGGCCGTCCACAAGACATCGAGTGGACGCTGGCGGCCGGTCGGATCGCCATCGTGCAGTCCCGTCCGATGACCGCATTGCCGCCGCCTCCGATCGAACTGAGCCGCATCCAGCGGTTCACCGGACCGGTGATCCTCGAGTTGCTGCCGCGGCGTCCCTACCCCATGGAGCTGACCGCCTGGACCCGCGCGATCGGCGGCCATCTGCAGGGCCTCGCCGCCGGAATCATCGGCGCCCGGGTCGACTTCGACGACGTGCTGATCGCCACCGACAACGTGGTCAGCGGGTACGTTCCGGTCGAGCCGCGGCCCACCGCTCGCACGCCCGTGCGGTTGCTCCGCACGCTGACCCGGCTTGGGCGCAATCCGAGGGCGTGGCGACAAGACGATCGTTTCCGTCGCTATCTGGCGGCGTCCGAGCGGCTGGCCGCCACAGACGTCGGGACAGCCTCGTGGACGGAGTTGCTGGCAATACCAGGCCGGGCGGAGGCACTGGTGGACCTGATCACCGCCGTCCGGGTCGGCTACCTGCCGGCGGCGGCGGGCGCGATGCTGCGGCTGCGGCTGGTGCTGGCCCTGCTCGGCCGCACGGATCTGTTCGCGAACCTGCTGCTCGAGTTGCCCACCGAGACCAGGGGCGCCAATGACGCGTTGGCGGCGATGGCAGACGAACTGCGCGAAGTACCCGAAGTCGCGACCCGGATCGGGCAGTTGTCACCTGCAGAGGCGCTGGGGCAGCTGCGCTCCGACCCCGACTTGAATCGCGTGCACGAGCAGCTGGTCGAGTTTCTGGCCAGGTACGGGCACCGCGAGACCGGCAGTGTGCTGCTGCTGCGCGAGCCGCCCTGGGCGGACGACCCGACCACTGTCGTGGCCCTCGTGCAACTGCAACTGGACGGCGAGCCCTCGTCCGGCGACTCGCCGTTCGACACCGCCCTGCGCACTCTGCTGAGCCTGCCGATGGTGCGCCGGACGCGGAGTGAGGGCTGGATCCGCCGACTCGTGACGAAAGCGTCGAGCGGGGTTCAGGTTCGTGAGGACACCCATTTCGAGCTCACCCGCACGCTGCCTCCGGTACGCCACGCCGTGCTCGAGGTCGGCCGCCGGCTCGCCGCGGCCGGTGCCATCGATGACGCGGACGACATCTGGTTCCTCACCTGGCCCGAGGTTCAGGCCGTGCCCGATCCACGACTCGACCCGCCCGCCATCGACCTGAGGGCGAGTGTCGAGCGGCGCCGGACGGCCTTCGCCGAGCTGGCCGGCGCACCGCTGATCGCCACCGCCAGCCTGTACCCCGCGCACGACGACTCCGATGCCCTGGTGACCGGCACACCCGGCGGTGGTGGCACCGCCGTGGGACCCGTCCGGGTGATCCACGGCCCGGCCGAGTTCGGCGAACTACGTCCGGGCGACGTCCTGGTCTGCACGGCCACCAACCCGTCCTGGACGCCGCTGTTCACCCGGGCGGCCGCGGTGGTGGTCGACCACGGCGGGCTGGCCTCGCACGCCGCGATCGTGGCCCGTGAATACGGCATTCCCGCGGTGATGGGCACCGGGGACGGCACGACCGTGCTGACCACCGGCACACAGGTACGGGTGGACGGCGATCGCGGACGGGTGGGCGCGGCGTAGCGCTCGGGGTCTCGACACGCTCGACCAGCCGACCCTCGACACGCTGTACGAAGCACAGGTGCAGACCTGTCCGTACAGGTTCGGGTCGAACGAGAGTCAGCAGGGCGAGAACGTGCCGACCGGGTCGATCCACTGGCTGGGCGGCCCCGGCCCGTACTCGTGGCAGGGCTTCTTCAGCACCAAGTTCGTCAACAACCCGCGGCTGGACACGGTGATGCTGACCATGAGCACCCCCGGTTTCGACGGTGCACTGCCGCACAACCTGCGGATGGTGGCAGCGGCGACCGCGGCCGTCGTCGGCGACTGACTCCGATCGGGGAAGCTTCCGGAGCCGACACGCCGACGCTTGAGCGCGCACCGTCGTGTCGTCCGGGAACCTCCGCCGGCGCGGGTTAGGGTAGGCATCTCCGCTGGACTTCCCCCTGGCGATCCGCCCTGGTCCACCACGTCTTCATGGAGGTCGAACCAACCGATGGCCGATGGGTTCGTGCATCTGCACTGCCACTCCGAGTACTCGATGCTGGACGGCGCGGCCCGGCTCAAGGATCTGGTCGAGGGCTGCGAACAGATGGGCATGCCCGCGCTGGCGGTCACCGATCACGGCAACCTGTACGGCGCATACGAGTGGTACAAGGCGGCCAAGGGCAGCGCGGTCAAGCCGATCATCGGCATCGAGGCCTACCTGACGCCGAAGACCCACCGCAGCGAACGCAAGCGGGTGCAGTTCGGTGACGGTGCGGGCGACGACGTGGCCTCCAAGGGCGCGTACACCCACATGACCATGTGGGCCGAGAACGCGGACGGCATGCACAACCTGTTCCGGCTCAGCTCGATGAGTTCGCTGGAGGGGTTCTTCTACAAGCCCCGCGCCGACCGCGAGTTGCTCAACAGGTACGGCAAGGGCCTGCTGGCCACCACCGGGTGCCCGTCCGGTGAAGTGCAGACCTATCTGCGGCTGGGTCAGTACGACCGAGCGGTCGAGTCGGCGGCCGAGTTCCGCGACATCTTCGGGGCCGGCAACTTCTACGTGGAACTGATGGACCACGGTCTCGACATCGAGCGCCGCGTCCGGCACGACCTCTTGCGGCTCGCCAAGGACCTGGCACTGCCGCTGGTGGCCACCAACGACCTGCACTACGTGCGCTCCGAGGATGCGGAGGCCCACGACACCCTGCTCTGCGTGTCGTCGGGTTCGAACCGCGACACCCCGAACCGGCTCAAGTTCGACGGCAACGGCTACTACCTCAAGAGCCCCGCCGAGATGCGCAAGATCTGGGCCGAGCTGCCCGAGGCCTGCGACAACACCCTCGCCATCGCGGAGCGCTGCGAAACCCATTTCGACGAGGGCACCGGCACCTTCATGGCGCAGTTCCCGACCCCAGCGGGCGAGACCGAGGAGTCGTGGTTCGCGAAGGAAGTGGCCCGCGGGCTGCGGGCGCGGTTCCCCGGGGGCGTCCCGAGCTATGCAACCGAACGGGCCGCCTTCGAGCAGAACGTGATCGTCGGCAAGGGCTACGCGGGCTACTTCCTGGTGGTCGCCGACTTCATCAACTGGGCCAAGAACAACGGCATCAGGGTGGGGCCCGGACGAGGCTCGGGCGCCGGTTCGATGTGCGCCTACGCGCTGCGGATCACCGATCTGGACCCGGTTCCGCACGGCCTGTTCTTCGAGCGGTTCCTGAACCCGGAACGTCCGTCCATGCCCGACTTCGACATCGACTTCGACGAGCGCCGGCGCGGTGAGGTGATCCGGTACGTCACCGACAAGTACGGCGACGACCACGTCTGCCAGATCGTCACCTACGGCACGATCAAGGCCAAGCAGGCGATCAAGGACGCCGGACGGGTGCTCGGCAAGCCGTTCGGGCTGGGGGAGCGGATCACCAAGGCCTACACCCCGCCCGTCCAGGGCAAGGACGTCGGCATCGGCGAGGTGTTCAACCCCGAGCACCCGCGCTACGCCGAGGGCGGAGAGTTCCGCGCCCTCTACGAGTCCGATCCCGAGGTCAAGGAGGTGGTCGACACCGCCCGCGGCATCGAGGGCCTGAAGCGGCAGTGGGGGGTGCATGCCGCCGGCGTGATCATGTCGTCGGCGCCCCTGCAGGACGTCGTCCCGGTGATGAAGCGCGAAGCGGACGGTCAGATCATCACCCAGTTCGACTACCCGAGCTGTGAAGCGCTCGGTCTGGTCAAGATGGACTTTCTCGGGTTGCGCAACCTGACCATCCTCGACGACGCGATCAACAACGTGAAGGCGAACCGGGGCATCGACATCGACCTTGACGACCTGGCCCGCAACACCGACGACAAGGCCACCTACACCCTGCTCTCCCACGGCGACACCGTGGGCGTGTTCCAGTTCGACGGGTCGGGGTACCAGCAGCTGTGCCGCACCCTGAAGCCGGACGGTTTCGCCGACATCACCGCGCTGGGTGCCCTGTACCGTCCGGGGCCGATGGGCACCAACACCCACACCAACTACGCACTGCGCAAAAACAATCAGCAGTCGGTGACCTACCTGCACCCCGACCTGGCGGACGCGCTCGCCCCGATCCTCGGCGAGACCTACGGCCTTCTGGTGTACCAGGAGCAGGTGATGGCGATCGCCCAGCAGTTGGCCGGCTACACCATGGGCGGCGCGGACGCGCTACGCAAGGCGATGGGCAAGAAGAACCTTGCCGTTCTGAACGCCGAGTACGTGCCCTTCGAGGCGGGCATGAAGGCCAAGGGCTTCTCTGAGGGTTCGATCAAGGCGCTCTGGGAGACGCTGTTGCCGTTCTCGGCCTACGCCTTCAACAAGTCCCACGCCGCCGCTTACGGCCTGATCTCGTACTGGACGGCCTACCTGAAGGCCAACTATCCGGCCGAGTACATGGCCGCCCTGCTGCAGTCGGTGAAGGACGACAAGGACCGGTCCGCGGTCTACCTGGCCGAGTGCCGGCGCATGGGAATCAAGGTGCTGCCGCCGGACGTCAACGAGTCCGACGGCATGTTCACCCCGGTCGGCGACGACATCCGCTACGGCCTCGGCGCGATCCGCAACGTCGGCGACAACGTCGTCCGGGGCATCGTGGAGGGCCGCGAAACCAACGGCAAGGCGTCAGACTTCAATGAGTTCCTGTCGAACGTGCCGCTCGTGGTCTGCAACAAGCGGGTGATCGAGTCGCTGATCAAGGCGGGCGCGTTCGACTCGATGGGCCACCATCGGCGTGCGCTGATGGAGTGCTACGAGCAGAAGGTGGACGAGGTCATCGACCTCAAGCGCAACCAGGCCAACGGCCAGGACGACCTGTTCGGCGACGCCGGTGATGGGCCGGCGCTGGTCAGCAGCCCGATCCCAGACGCCGAGGAGTGGGACAAGCGGATCCGGCTGGCGTTCGAGCGCGAGATGCTCGGCCTCTATGTGTCCGATCACCCGCTGCTGGGCCTCGAGCACGTGCTGCTGGCCAATCGCGACCACTCGATCGGCGCGGTCATCGCCGACGACGGCCCACGAGACGTGACCGCGACGATCGCGGGCATGATCACCGCGGTCACCCGCAAGCAGACCAAGAACGGTGACCTGTGGGCGATCGTCACCGTCGAGGACCTGGAGGCCTCGGTCGAGGTGCTGCTGTTTCCCAAGGCCTACCAACTGGTGGCGATGCAGCTCGCCACCGACACGATCGTCCGCGTCAAGGGCCGGGTGGTCGGCAAGGACGACGGCGTCGAGGTCCGGGGCACGGACGTGAGCTTTCCGGACGTCTCCGAGGGACCGTCCGGCCCGGTGGTGATCTCGTTGCCCGCTGCTCGCTGTACCCCGGCCGTGGTGCAACAACTCCGCACCGTGCTGACCAACCATCCGGGCGCGACCGAGGTGCGCGTGCGGCTCACCACCTCCAGCAACCGCACCACGGTGTGGAAGCTCGAGGAGACGCTGCGGGTGATGCCCTCCCCGCCGCTGATGGCCGACCTGAAGGCCCTGCTCGGACCGTCCTGCCTGAGCGTGTGAACACGCGTCGCAAGCGGCGGGAATCGGCGGCGTGCTGACGCCGGCATCCGTCGCGACGATGGGTCGCCGTGCTGATGCCGGCGGCCACTAGGCTGTGCTGGTGACCAGCGCGGCATCCCCTGAACCGGTGGACGCACCCACCGGCCGCCCGCGGGGCGACACGTGGATGGCGTCCATGTTCTTCGTCGCCGCGCTGGTGGTCGGAATCGCCGCCGCCGTGCTGTGGCGCCTGATCGTTCAGTTGCCCAGCTACCAGGTTCAATCGGACGGCTCCGCCACCATCACGGAACGTGCCCTGACCGAGGTGTTCTCTTCGGACGCGTGGTACGTGGTGCTCGGCGTGGTGTTCGGTGCGGCACTTGGAACCGCGACCTGGCGCCGGTTCAAGCACCTCGGCTGGCTGTCGGCGCTGCTGGCGGCCGGCCTCGGCCTGGTGGCGGGGCTGGTCTGCTGGCAGCTCGGACAGTTGCTCAGCGGCGCTCCCTTCGACGAGCGGCTGGCCACCGCCAAGCCTGGCGATTCGGTGCCGATCGGGCTCGCCCTCCGCTCACCGTCCGCGCTGGCGTTCTGGGCGTTCGCGGCCGTCACCCCCATTCTTCTTGGTTCTGCCCTCGGGCCCGATGATGAGGCCACCCCCCGCCGGACCCGTCGCCGCAAGCAGGTCGTCGAGGTCCCCGAGCAACAGGAGGTGGTGGACGACCTGGGCATCGTCCGCCCCGACGAGGCGGGAATCATCCCATGAGCAGCAACCCCGGCGCCGTGATCGGCTACCTGCGCAGCCAGGCCGAGGTGATCGCCGCCCGGTCCGGCGATGTGGTGACCGACGAACCCGACGCAGTGCATCGCAGCCGGGTGGCGACCCGCCGCTCGCGCAGCGCGCTGCGCACCTTCGCTCCGCTGTTCAAGAAAGGCCGCAGCCGGCCCCTGCGCGACGAACTCGCCTGGCACGCCGACCGCCTGGGCGCCCCACGCGACGCCGAAGTGCTTAAGGAGCGGCTGCTGGCCGCCCTCGCCGAACTGCCCGACGACCAGGTGCACGGCCCGGTGCGGCAGCGGCTGAGCGACGAACTCGACCTCGCGCACGCGGCCGCCCACGCCCAGCTCGTGGTGTCGATGAAGACCACCAGATACGACGATCTGCGCGCCGCATTGACCGATTTCGTCACCGACCCGCCGCTCAGCAAGGCCGGCCGCAAGGCGGGCGATCAGCAGTTGGCCGACCTGCTCACAGTGGCGATCGATCGCGCCCGGCGCTTCTACGTCCGCGCCGAAGAGGTGCCGGACGACCTGCACATGTGGCACGAGGTGCGCAAGAGCGCCAAGGCGGCCAGGTACTGCTCCGAGGCCCTGGTCGATGCCTTCGGCGATCAGGCGAAGGTACAGGCCGACGCCTGGGAACGGGTCACCGAGGCCCTCGGCAACGTGCAGGACACCGTGGTCGCGGAGCAGACCCTGATCCGGCATGCCGCAACGGCGCTGACGGCCGGCGAGCCGGTCGAGACCTACCTGGCGCTCGAGGGTGTCGAGTTGAGGCAGCGA
Source organism: uncultured Actinomycetota bacterium (assembly GCA_963697765.1). Taxonomy (GTDB): domain Bacteria; phylum Actinomycetota; class Actinomycetes; order Propionibacteriales; family Propionibacteriaceae; genus Micropruina. The sequence goes on along the minus strand of CAVOPC010000001.1, from coordinate 388,532 downwards.
GAGTCCTCCCTCGACACCGGACGCCGGGTGCTCGCCGAAGTCCTGCTGCTCCCGCACCTGCGCTGACGGAGTTACTACCCGTCGAGCGCTCGCGTCATCCCGGGTTGCCCTGGCAGCTGAGGGTGGTTCCGGTCGAGGTCGTGGACACGGACGTGCCGCTGCAGCCACCCACCGGCAGCGCGGCTGCGAGCACGGCCGCGCTGCCCATCCGGGATGCTCAGTGCTCCACGGGCGGGGCCGCCACCGGGGCAGGCTGGCCGATCGCGGACAGCAGGTCGAGGTACCAGTCCTGGGTGATGTCGAACGGCTTGCCGCCCTTGATCCGGTCGAAGGCGATGGCGGTCAGCACGTCGCCGTTCTCTTCGTCGTGGCCGATCACCCCCGACTCACCCCGCAGCGCCGAATCGACGGCCAGGTCGGTCATCGAGTGGATCAGGTCGAGATCGAACTGGTTGGCCGCCGCCGATCGCGAGTAGTAGCCCGACTTCTGCACGAGCGTCTTTTCGGCGCCGAGCATGTGGGCGAACTGCTCACCGAACCATGCCCCGGGGTTGACCTTGTCCAGCCGGATGTGGCCGAACGCGTCCCGCGGCACCTCCTGGCCGGACTTCTCCATCTCGGCGACGATGCTCTCCACCCCGGCCCCCTCGGACACGAAGATGTTGACGTTTCCGACGGTATCCATCACCTCGCGCAGCCGGGCCGCCTCGGCCTCCAGGTCGATCACGGCCTCGGGCACGAACACGGCGTGCACGTCCCACGCCTTCTCGTCCAGGCCGATCTCGGGCAGCCACTCCGCCTGCGTCAACCACTCGCGATACTTGCGCGCGGTGGCCGCGGTCAGCCAGCCGCAGTTGCGTCCCATCACCTCATGGACGATCAGCAGCCGCGACCCGGCGTTATGCTCCGCGAGCACGTTGCGACTGAACCGGGCACCCATCTCGGCGGCGGTGTCGGCACCGAGGGACTGCCGGATCGGGATCACGTCATTGTCGATCGTCTTCGGCAGCCCGACCACGGTCAGGCCGTAGTCGTTGCCGGCCAGATAGGCGGCCAGGTCGGCTGCGGTGGTGTTGGTGTCGTCGCCGCCGATGGTGTGCAGCACGTCCACACCGTCGGCCACCAGCCGGTCGGCAGCCACCTTGAGCGGATCGTCCCCCTCGGCCACCAACCCGCGCTTCACCAGGTCCTTCGCGTTGGTCAGCTTCACTCGCGAGTTGCCGATCGGCGAGCCACCGTAGAGGTGCAGCAGATGCGCCTTGGCACGCACATCGGGGGTGACCTCGAGAAAGTCGCCGGCCAGCAGACCCTGATAACCGTGCTTGTAGGCGATGATCTCGATCTCGGGCGCGACCGCGGTGTAGCGCTCGATCAAACCGCCGATCGCCGAGGACAGGCACGGGGCGAACCCACCGGCGGTGAGCAGGGCGACCTTGTGAACCATGAAGGGACCTTTCTTGAAGGGGGGAGCGTGCCCTTCAGCCTATTGCGCACGCTCGTCCGGGGGAAGGAAACCCGAGGTCCGGCGGTGTCGATGCGAACCTCCGGACTGCTTGCCGGGTGCCCTGTGGACAACCGCCCACGGCCGGCCCCCGGCGTGCACACTGGGGCGATGGGACGAGTCCACGAGCGCGGTGAGCGGGGCCAGGCGCTCTCGACTTTCGTGGTGGTCGCGGTGATCGCCCTTCTGTTGGTCACTGGCCTGGTGGTCGACGGCGGCCGCAAGAGCGCAGCCGATCGCCGCGCCGAACTGACCGCCGCAGCGGCCGCCCGCTCCGCAGCGGACGCCACGGCGACGCAACGACAGGCCGGACGCCGTCCCGACGCAGGCGTGGCGATCGCCGCAGCCAACCAGGTGATCGGCGCCGAACCCGGTATTCAGGGTTCGGCCACACTCGCCGCGGACGGCAGCGTACAGGTCACCACGTCGACCAGAATCGACACGGTGTTCTTGAGCCTGATCGGCATCAACAGCCTGCAGGGCCATGGCAGCGCGAAGGCGCAACTCTACGACTGAGCGCCGGTCGGTCGAGCAGTCGAGACCTCTGCCGGTCGAGCGAGTCGAGGCACGTCAGGCCCGCAGCGAACTCGCCATCCGCTCCACGGCCTGGGTGATGATGGCCGGCGACGTGGCCAGATTGATCCGCACCCATTGACCGTGGGCCCGGCTGAAGTGCAGCCCGGGCGAGAACGCCACCCGGCCCACCTGCTCGAAGTGCCGGACGGGGTTGTCCAGGCCGAGTGCCGTGCAGTCCACCCAGGCCAGGTACGTGCCGGGCCCTGGCGAGTAGTGCGCCCCGGGCACCAGGGAATGCAGCAGCCCGGCCAGCAACTGCTTGTTGGCGGCGATCTCGACGCTGGCCCGGTCGACCCAGTCCTGCTCGTCGCGCAGGGCGGCGGCGTGCACCATCGCGCCCATGTGGCCGGTGGACTGGTTGGCCAACGGCGGCAGGGCTGCCAACACCCCGGCGGCGCCCTCGCCGCCGACATACAGGCCGGCCTTGAACGCGGCCAGGTTCCAGCACTTGCCGGCCGAGACCAGCACCACCGCGTTGCGTGCCTCGGGAACCTTCAACGCGGGAACGAAGGTCGCACCGGGGTCGATCAGCCAGGCGTGGATCTCGTCCACGACGAGTTGCACGGCATAGCGGTCGCACAGCAGCGCGACGGACGCCAGCTCCTCGGCGGTGTGCACCGTCGCGGTCGGGTTGTGCGGCGAGCAGAGCAGGAACGCGGTGACGTCGTCCGGTGCGAAGGCTTGCTCCAACGCAGCCAGGTCGAGCCGGCCTTCGGGGGTCAAGTCGACCGCAACGGTGCGCCGACGGTAGCCGCTGGTGACCTGCCAGAACGGCGGGTAGACCGGCGCGGTGATCACGATGCCGTCGCCCGGCTTGGTCGTCGCCTCCAGCACGCACAGCACCGCGTTCATCACGTCGCCACCCTGCCGAACCTGTGCCGGGTCGAGTTGCAGACCCCACCTGGCCAGGGCGGACGCGCGGTACGCGTCGGCATAGCCCGCGCCCCACGGGTAGCCGGTGTCACCCCGGTCCATTGCGGCGATCAACTCCGCGCGCACCGCGGGTTGCAGTGCCGCGTCCATCTCGGCGACCCACAGGGGCAACACGTCGGCGGCATAAGTGCGCCACTTAAGGCTGCGTCGCTGTCGCAATTCTGCCTCGGTGAGGGAGAAGATCGTCATGGCTGCATTGTTGCGGCTCGCGCCGCCCGGCGGCAGCAGGTCTCGACCAGGAAGCGAACTGATGGCCAGGTACTTCGATGTCCACCCCGAGAATCCCCAGCCGCGCGCGCTCGGCCAGCTGGTGGCGATCCTGCGCGACGGGGGCCTGATCGCCTACCCGACCGACTCGGGCTATGCGCTGGGCTGCATGTTGGGCAACCGCTCGGGGCTCGACCGGATCCGAGCCATCCGGCAATTGGACGCCAAACACAACTTCACCCTGGTCTGCAGCGAGTTCGCGCAGCTCGGTCAGTACGTCCAGATGAGCAATGACGTGTTCCGGGCGATCAAGGCCACCACGCCGGGCGGCTACACCTTCATTCTCACCGCCACCCGCGAGGCGCCGAAGATCATGCTGCAGCCAAAGCGCAAGACTGTCGGCGTTCGGATTCCGGCCCACGCCACCCCTCTGGCGTTGCTGCACGAACTCGGCGAACCGCTGATGTCGAGCACCCTGCTGCTGCACGATTCCGACGAGCCGATGTCGGACGGGTGGACCGTCAACGACGAGATCGGGCTCGCGCTGGACGCGGTGATCGACTCCGGCGATTGCGGTTCGGAGCCCACCACCGTGATCGACCTCACCGGCGACGAGGTACAGATCGTCCGCCGCGGCTCAGGGGACCCGAGCCTGTTCGAGACCTGATCAGACGGGCACGCCGTCCGGTTCGAGCCGCAGGTAATCGGCCGCGAAACCGTGCCGCATGCCCCACGAGACCGCCTGCGAGCGCCGCGCGACACCGATCTTTCGGTAGGCGGAGCGGATGTAGCTCTTCACCGAGTTGGGGCTCAGGTACATGCTCGACGCGATCTCGGCGTTCGACAGCCCCTGGGTGATCAGCGCGATCACCTCGCCCTCCCGGTACGACAGGCCCTCCTCGCGCCCGGGCCAGCTGCCGCCCGTCGGAGTGGCCGCCTTGGGGGACGGGCTGACCACCACCTTGCCCGCATGAACCTGCTCCAGGGCGTCCACCAACTCCCTCGCGGGCAGCGTCTTGGACAGGTACCCCGATGCGCCGTCCTGGATGGCCCGCTCGATCAGGGGAAGCTGGAAGTTCCAGGTGTAGACCACCGTGCGCCTGACCAGCGGGTTGCGCAGCATCCGTTCGATCGACTCGGGCTCGGGCGTGTTCTGACCGAAGCTGTCGTACAACGCGATGTCGACGCGTTCGCGCACGTCACGGTTGGCGATCAGCTTCACCACGTGGATGCTGTCGGTGTAGTTGAAGAACATGTGCTGCAGCCCGGCCACAACCACTTCGTAGTCGTTGACCAGGGCGACCCGAATCGCAGGCTTTCCGAACACACTCAACGCACGTCACCGTCTTGCTTCGAAGGGACCAAGGAATTCACCCCCACAGGCTAACGCCTGCGTCCAAGCGGGTGAGTCAGGACGAATCGGAATCCTCGGGGTCCTCGTACTTCGGATGCTTGTCGTCGGAACTCAACCTCGCCGCGTGGTCGGGAACCTCGAGCTGCAGGCCGCGGTCGGTGCGCTCGTACCCGGTGGACTTGGGACGCTTCGGCAGCTTCAGCTTCGTCTGCTCGACCGGCTCGAAGGGAATCGAGGACAGCAGGTGCGCGATCATGTTGATCCGCGCGCGCTTCTTCTCCTCGGATTCCACCACGTTCCAGCGCGCCTCGGGTATGTCGGTGTGGACGAACATTTCGTCCTTGGCACGGGAGTAGTCCTCCCACTTGGTGAGTGATTCCAGGTCGGTGGGGGATAGCTTCCAGCGCCGCATCGGGTCGGTCAGCCGCGACTTGAACCGGCGCTCCTGTTGCCGATCCGACACCGAGAACCAGTACTTGCGCAGCATGATGCCGTCCTCGATCAGCATCCGTTCGAAGATCGGGCACTGGTGCAGGAATCGCTGATGCTCCTCGGCCGAGCAGTAACCCATCACCCGCTCCACGCCGGCCCGGTTGTACCACGACCGGTCGAACAGCTTGATCTGTCCGGCCGAGGGCAGGTGCTGGATGTAGCGCTGGAAATACCACTCGCTCTTCTGCCGCTCGGTCGGCGCCGGGAGCGCCACCACCTGGGCGATCCTGGGGCTGAGGTACTCGGTGATCCGCTTGATCGCACCACCCTTGCCGGCGGCGTCGCGGCCCTCGAACACGATCACCAGACGCTTGCCTTCCTGCTTGATCCACTCCTGCATCTCGACCAGTTCGCTCTGCAGGCGATGCAGTTCGGATTCATAGAGGTCGTTGTCCAGCTTGGAAGGTTTTGCCATGGTCGTATCGTGCACCAAACGTGGCGGTCCCACCAGAAGTTTTCCTGACTCGCGCGGCCCTTGATATTTCCTCTGGACGGATGCGGGTAGACGCACTCAATTCGCTTGCGCCGGCGCCGCTCGAAGCCGTAGACAGTACGCCTAGCTTCATTCAAAGGTGGTAGCGATGAAGGTCGCCGTGATCGGTGCGGGCAATGGTGGGGTCGCGGCGGCTTGGGACTGGGGGAGTCACGGTCACGAAGTGGCCCTGTGGTCGTCCGAGGAGTTCGGCGCCGCCATCGCGCCGATCGCCGCGAAGGGCGGCATCACCTGCAGCGGGTCGATCGACGGCTTCGGCGAGGTGGCCTACGCCGGCTTCGACCTGGGCAAGGCGCTGGCCGGCGCGGAGTTGGTGCTCGCCGTCGGCCCCGCATACAGCACCGAACCGTTCGCCCGCGGGATCAAGCCCTACCTGAGCGACGACCAGCTGTACGTGGTCTGTCCCAGTTCGTGCCTGGGCAGCGTGGTGTTCAAGAACGCCCTGGGCCTGGACCTGATGGCGAAGAGCCCGATCATCGGCGAGACCAGCACGTTGCCCTACGGGGTGCGCCTCAGCGGGCCTGCACAGATCACCATGTTCAACAAGCTCACCGGCGGCATGTTCGTCGCCGCACTACCGGGCAGTGGCACCGAGCGGCTGGTATCCGCGCTCCAACAGGTATATCCGGGGATCGAGGCAGGCAGCAGCATTCTGCAGACCTCGCTGCAGAATGGGAACCCGGTGATCCACCCGGCCACCACTCTGCTCAACGCGTCCCGGATCGAGTCGCCCGCGGACTTCCTGTTCTACGAGGACGGGGTGACCAACGCCAGCGGCACGTTGATTGAGGCGGTCGATAACGAGCGGCTGGCGATCGCGCACACGCTCGGACTCAACGTGCGGCCCGACCCGGTGCTCGGGGTCGAACAGGGCTACATGGACGAGGCCACCTACGTCGACGGATACGTGAAGGCACCCGGCTTCCGTGGCATCGCCGCTCAGACCGCGCTGAATCACCGCTACCTGACCGAGGACGTGGGGTTCGGCCTGGTGTTCTTCACCGACCTGGCTCGGCGGATCGGCGTCGAAACCCCGGTGATGGACGCCTTGATCACCATCGCCTCCACCGTGTTGAAACGTGACTTCAGGGCCGAGCAGGCACGCACGCTGGGCAGCGTCGGGCTGGGCGATCTCGGCTTGGAGGAGCTGAAGAACCTGTAGTGAAACCCTGGTCAGTGATGTATCGGGAGCGAATCGTCGAGATCGGGCGCCTTGATGAACGCGGTGGCGACGATCGCCAGCGTCCACACCGCGCCGGCACCCAGGAACGCGACGTGTGATCCCTGCAGCAGGCTGGCTTCGAGGCTTGCCCCGGCCGCCTGTGCCGACGCCGACTGTGACGCCAGTACGGTCACGAACACCGCGGTGCCGACCGCTCCGGCGACCTGCTGGACGGTGCCGACGATCGCGGAGCCGTGCGAGTACAGGTTGGGCGGCAGGGACCCCAGGGCGATGGTGAACAGCGGTGTGAACATGAACGCGAAGCAGGCGCTCATCACCATGTGGCAGGCGAGGATGAGCCACCAGGGCGTGGTCAACTGAATCATCGAGAGCAGCCAGAACACCCCGGCGACGACCACGCTGGCCGGCAGCATCATCGGACGTGGGCCGACCCGGTCGTACAGTCGTCCGCTGACCGGGCCGAGTACACCCATCAGCAGCCCTCCGGGCAGCAGGATCAACCCGACGCTGAGCGGTTCCAGGTGCAGCGCCTGTTGCAGGATCAGCGGCAGCATGATCACCGTGCCGAACAGCGCCATCATGGCCAGGGCCATCACCACGACGCTGATCGTGAAGGCCGTGTGCTGAAAGGCGCGCAGGTCGAGCAGCGCCCGGTCATGCCTGGCCAGCAGCAACTGACGCACCACGAATGCCACCAGGGCGAGCGTCGCAACCGTGAAGGCGGTGATCAACTCCGCCGGCGGAACCCTGCTGTCGCCGATCAGGCTGAGCCCGTACACGAGTCCGCCGAAGCCCAGCACGGTGAGCGGAATGGACCAGATGTCGAGGGGAACCCTGGTCGGCTCGTTGACGTTGACGATCCGGCGGGCGCCGACGATCAGCATGGTCAGGCCGATCGGCACCATCATCGCGAACACCCCTCGCCATGAGGCGAAGTGCAGCACCAGGCCGGCCATGGTGGGGCCGAGCGCCGGGGCGACCGAGATCACCATCGAGATGTTGCCCATGATCGCGCCGCGACGGCTGGGCGGCACCAGTTGCATCACGGTGGTCATCAGCAGCGGCAGCATGATCGCGGTGCCGCTGGCCTGGATGACGCGGCCGACCAGCACCAGGCCGAACGCCGGCGCCACCGCACAGGCCAGTGTTCCGGTGGTGAACAGGCTCATGGCAAGCACGAACGCATTGCGGGTCGGAATGCGTTGGAGTAGCCAGCCGGTGACCGGAATGACCACCGCCATGGTCAGCATGAACGCGGTGGTGAGCCATTGCACCGTCCGGCCGTCGATGTGCAGGTCGCCCATCACCGAGGTCAGCGCCACGTTGAAGGCCGTCTCGTTGAGGATAACCACGAACGCGGCCACCAGCAGAATGGCGATCACCGAACGATTTCGCGAACCCAACTCGGGCGGGTCGACGACGGCAGTAGTAGCCGGCTCAGCCATTGTTGCCCCTTCTCCACGCGAACGGCCCAATTTACGACGCGGGCGCGGTCGCGTCCAATCCGTGGAATGGACGAGAAGGACGGATTCGAGCAGGATCCGAGAAGCCCGCCGCCGCCTGGCCCGAATACGGTTGGGCCATGGACATCACACTGAGTCGATGCTTCGTCACCGTGAGCGATCCCGAGGCGGCGCTGCACTTCTATCGAGACCTTCTCGGCCTCGAAGTACGCATGGACGTTCCCAAGGACGAATACCGCTGGATCACCGTCGGCTCGCCGTCACAGCCGGAGGTCAGCATCGTGCTGAGCAACTACCTCGACGGCTCACCCTCGGACGTGGAGACGATCAGGGCGATGCTCGCGAAGGGCTCCCTCAACGCCGCGCACTTCAATAGCAAGGATCTGGACGAACTCTTCGGCCGGTTGCGCGATGCCGGCGTCGAGGTACTGGACGAGCCGACCGATCAGCCCTGGGGTGTGCGCGACTGCGCGGTGCGCGACCCGTCCGGCAACGTGATCAGGATCAACCAGAGCTGAGCGGGCGCCCGGGCCGATCAGGTGAACAGCGTCTTCTGCGAAGGCACCCGCCATGCGCTCGGAGGCGTCCGGCCCTCGGTTCGGCTAACGGGTCACCCGTACCTTATGCAGTCCGTCCGGAAGGTCCACCTCGACCACGGCACCCACCGCGACCTGCCGGCCCCGCCGGGTCTCCACCGCGCCGTCCACCTGCACCGCACCGTCCGCGATCAGCGCCTTGGCCGCTGCACCGTCCGACACCAGGTTGGCGTACTTGAGCAGCTGACCCAGCCGGATCACGTCGGCACCGATGTTGATCTCCACCCCGCCAGTGTGGACCACCGTCCACCCTAGGGAGGGTATCGACCGCTATGCGCCGCCCGGCACAGTGGAAGGCATGACTGACCTTGACACCATTGCCGACGCCGCCGCGAAACTGACCACGAAGGATGGCGGATTCCCGGCCCAGGAGCAGCAGCCGCCGGGCCTGACCACCGACATGGATCCTCGCCCTGATCACGGCGAAGAGGGCTGGGTCGGACGGGATCGCCTGCTCGGCCTGAAGGCCTTGATCACCGGTGGCGACTCGGGAATCGGACGGGCGGTCGCGATCGCCTTCGCCCGTGAGGGTTGTGACGTGGCGCTGAGCTACCTGGCCGATGAGCAGTCCGACGCCGAGGACACCAGGGCGTGGGTCGAGAAGACCGGCCGCACCTGCGTACTGGTGCCCGGCGACATCACCGACGAGACCACCGCCCGTGCGGTCGTCGACGATGCGGCGAAGCAACTCGGTGGACTGGACGTGCTGGTGAACAACGCCGGTTTCCAGTGGGCAAGGCGTGACGAGGGCTTGGCCAACGTGACCAGCGACGACCTGGACCGGGTCTTCAAGACCAATCTCTACGCCCTGTTCTGGATGACCCAGCAGGCATTGCCGCACCTGAAGGAGGGTGCGAGCATCATCAACGTCAGCTCGATCCAGGCCTACGATCCGTCCGTGCCGTTGATCGACTACGCCTCGACCAAGGCCGCGATCAACAACTTCACCGTCAACCTGGCGGCTGACCTCGGTCCGAAGGGCATCCGGGTGAACGCCGTCGCACCGGGTCCGATCTGGACGCCGTTGCAGCCGGCCACCAAACCGGGGAAGAGCATGAAGGAGTTCGGGGCCGACACCCCGCTCGGCCGCCCGGGGCAGCCGTCGGAACTGGCCGGCGCCTTTGTGTTTCTGGCCAGCCCGCTGGAGGCGTCGTACGTGTCGGGCACGGTGATCGGGGTCACCGGAGGCAAGCCGGTCTTCTGAGTCAGCCGAGTGCGTCGAGTTCCGTGGTCAGGTTGCCCCGCGCCACGGGCTCGCGCCGGCGCCCCTGCGGGGTGAAATAAATGGGCTGGCCGAGCCGGGCGAGCAGTTGCGGACGGCGCACCGTGCGCCACGCGGCGAGTCCCAACCCGCGTTCACGCCTGAGATCGGCCACCGACTCGGCGTAGCGCTGCGGATCGGCACCCAGGATCCACAGGTCGGCGTCGGACACGATCGCACCGGGTAGGTCACCCGCGGCGGGGCGGTGCGTCTCGGTGAGCAGCACCAGGCGCACGATCTCATCGATCCGGTCGGACGCCACCAGCCGGCCAAGCAGCCGTCGCACCAGCGCGGCGGAGTTCGCCTCGTCCTGACCCGGCGTGTTGGTGTGCACGGCGTCATGGAACCACACCGCCAGCATCTGGTCGTCGCCGGCCCCGAGCAGCTGAGCGGCGGTCAGGCATTCGGCCAGATGCCGGACGTCGTGGTAACGCCGGTGCGGCTGCGACCAGCGGCTCAGCAGGGCGTCAGCCACCTCGGGATGTGCCGGCAGCGGCCACGGCAGGCCGCTCAGAACGATCGGATCAGCCACGCCGCCACTCCCGCACAGGCACAGGCGAACAGCACGCTGACGAAGGTTCCCACAATGAACCGCTCGGCGGCCCCGGTGCTGCTGGCCTTGATCTCGGGATAGCGAGCAAAGCTCTTCACCACCATCGCCACCGCGACCCCCTCGGGGAAGCCCGCCAGGATCGCGCCGTAGACGGCGAGCCGTTCGAGGTAGCCGATCCACTCGCCGCCGCGCAGAAAGGTGGCGGCGTAGGTGAGTGGAGCGATCGCCTCGGGATGCTCGGCGTTCTCGGGCAGTTCGGTGGCCCGGGTGCGCTCGGCAAGCTTGAACACCAGGGTGACGACGCGACCGCCCAGCAGTACCGCTGCCGCCCCAAAGACGGCCACGATCATGATCTTCGCGATCACCACCCAGACTGTCACCGCTCCACCCCCATCGCCTCACCGAGCAACTGCCGGGCAAGTTCCGCTCCGAGTTGCGATTCCGCGCGCGCCGACCTGCTCGCGCGCTGCGAGACGGCGGACGGGCTGATGCCCATCCGCGTCGCCGCCAGCTTTCCGCTGCCGGTCTCGTCGAGAAGGTCCATGATTTCCCAACCCTGGGGGGTGCGACGGTTGACCAGTGCCCGCAGCATCACCAGAGCGGCCTCGGCTCGCTGCACGACATTCTCACCATAACGGCCGGCACCGACAGGGTCGGAACCCACCAGTCGCAGGTGCGCGGGGGCAGACCGCGCCTGCTCGACCGCGGTGCGCGCCGCCAGGTAGGCAGGTCCCCGAGCCTCGCGCGTCGACCCAGGCAACGGCAGGTCGACGGTGCCGAGTCCGATGCCGACATGCCAGTCGGGCGAGCGGCTGAGGGTGAGCACGGCGTCCACCACCGCCTCGGGCTTATCGGTGAGTCCTTGTATCTCGTCCCCGGCCGTCCGTTCGAAACCGAGGACGAACCGATCGCTCAACGCCTCCAGCCGGGCCAGGGCGTCCGGCACCTGGTCGGGCGAGCGGCGGCTGTGCCTCTGGTCCGCCGTCAGCACCGCCCAGATCGGTAAGTCTTGATCCTTCATTTGCATGGATTCAGCGTACACCCTAAATTCTTTTCGGCGAAGGCGCCCCTGAGGTCACACCCAAAAGGACTGAGTGGGCGACCCAGGGCATCCCTTACAGCATTCGGTACACCCCCCGACCTACAGTTGAAGCGCGGCAAACCGCCACGAGACAAGGAGTCAAAGCATGTTGAGTTGGGGATTCTTGGGTTGGATCATCCTGGGCGGCCTCGCCGGATGGATCGCAAGCAAGATCATGAAGACGGACGCCCAGATGGGCATTCTGATGAACATCGTCGTCGGCATCGTCGGCGGACTGCTCGGTGGCTGGCTGCTCAGCCTGTTCGGGGTCAACGTCGCCGGTGGCGGCCTGATCTTCAGCATGCTGACGGCCATCGCGGGCGCGGTCCTGCTGTTGTTCCTGGTCGGACTCGTCATGGGCCGACGTAGCAGGGTCTGACCAACCCCGTCCGCAAAGGGCCGGCACCCACCGTGGCGCCGGCCCTTTTGCGCGTCCTGGCACGAAGAAGATCCGTCTTCGGCCTCCAGGCGGTTGCGGGACACCCGGGCGCGGACGAACATGGCCGGATGAGTGAGGACTACGACGTGATCGTCATCGGTGCCGGACCGGTGGGGGAGAACGCCGCGGACTATGCCGTCCGCGGTACCGACTTCACCGCCGCCCTGGTCGAGCAGGAACTGATCGGCGGCGAGTGCTCCTACTTCGCCTGCATACCGAGCAAGGCTTTGCTGCGTCCGGTGGCGGTGGCCGCGGTGACGAATGATCTGCGCGGCGTCCGGCCGACGTCGATCGACGTCGAGGCACTGTTGGCCCGGCGCGACTACTGGGTGAGCAGCTATGACGACTCGGGCCAGGTGCGCTGGGCCGAATCGGCGGGCATCCCGGTGATCCGCGGCACAGGGCGGGTCACCGGCGAGCGTGTGGTCACCGTGGGCGACCGGACGCTCACCGCCCGGCACGCCGTGGTCGTGGCCACGGGCAGCCGTCCCACGATTCCGGCTGAGCTGGCGGACGTGCGGCCGTGGACGAATCGTGACGCCACGGGAGTCGTCGAGATTCCCGAGCGGCTGGCGATCATCGGCGGCGGGGTGGTGGCCTGCGAAGCGGCCACCTGGATGGCGGCCCTCGGCAGCCGGGTCACCATGTTGGTGCGGCGACGGCTTCTGGATCGGGTCGAGCCGTTCGCGGCCGACCTGGTCAGGAACTCGCTGGGACGCAAGGGAATTGACGTGCGCCTGGGGACCGGCGTCACGGCGGCGCAGCGTCCGGGCGCCCTCGACGACGGGCGTGGACGGCTGCACGGCGGGCCGGTGTCGCTGCAGATTGCGGGGGAGTGGCACACCTTCGACGAGGTTCTGGTCGCCGCCGGCCGCACCCTCAACACCGACGCGCTTCCCGACGGCGACCGGCCCGACTGGCTGCACCTGGTCGGCGACGTGTCGGGTGAGCCGGCCCTGACCCACTGGGGCAAGTACCGGGCCCGGGTGCTCGGAACTCGGCTGCGCGCCGAGCTGCTGGGACACCCGGCGCCCGAGGTGCCGGATGACGTGCCGGTTCCGCAGGTGATCTTCACCGACCCCGAGATCGCCTCCGTCGGGCCCACACTCACCGAGGCGCGGGTCGGCGATCCGGACGCCTACCCACTGGATGTGCCCATCACGTCGGTGTCGGGGGTGAACCTGCTGGTCGACCATCCCGTGGGACAGGCACGTCTCGTGGTTGCCGGCAGCGGACGCCTGCTAGGAGCCACTTTCGTCGGCCCCGAGGTCGCGGAGTTGGTGCATGCCGCCACCGTGGCGGTGGTCGGCCGGCTGACGCTCGACCAACTCTGGCACGCGGTGCCCAGCTATCCGAGCGCCAGCGAGATCTGGCTGCGGCTGCTGGAATCCCGCGATCAGTAGCCGTCTTTCCGTTGGTCGAGCGTGTCGAGATCCCCGGAACGGGATCTCGACACGATCTCGACAAGCTGGATCAACCGCTGGCCAGGGCCCGATGGGCGGCCCCGTGCCGTTCGTCCCCGGTCAACGCGACCAGCACCCGCCGCACGCCGGCGGCCTCGTCATGCCGGCTCTGCCGTTCCAGCACCCGGGCGAGCAGCAAGGTGACGTACTCATTGGTCGGATCGTTCTCGAGAATCGTCCGCGCCTCGCGCTCGGCCAGCGGCAGGGACGCCCGCTGGAAGTACGCCCGGGCCAGGTATTCGCGCGCGTCGGTGTGGTCGGGATGTGCGGCCAGCACCCTCTCGAAGCGCTCCACCGCGGTGCGGTAGTCACGGGTGTTGAAGGCGAGCAGCGCCGCCTCCCAGTCGTGCCTGGTGGTCATTTACCTCACTCCTTCCAGCCCAGCTCGCGGGCGACCGCGGCCAGGTTCTCGAACAGGTGGGCGTTGTACTCGACGCCCAGCATTGACGGCAGTGCGAACAGCACGTAGTCGGCTTCCTGCACCGCCTCGTCGGCGCGCAGGGCTGCCGCGACCTGCTCGATGCTGCCCGCGAAGGTCGGTCCGGACCGTGCCGACTTGCCGTCCAGAAAGCCCACCGAGTCGCGGTCGCCCCGCTCCAAGCCGAAGTACGAGTCGTCCTCGGCTGTGGTGATCGGAAACGCGCTGCGGGTCACCGCGGCCATTCCTCCCCGCGTGTGCCCGGCGGCCGCGAACTGCTCGCGGTACGAACGCACCTGGTCGGCCTGCTGAATGTGGAACGGACGTCCGTCCTCGGCGAGCAGCAGGGTGGACGACAACAGGTTGTACCCCTCGTCACCCGCCCACAGCCCGGTCGCATGGGTACCCGCACCCCACCAGATCCGCTCGGGCAGGCCCTCCGACAGCGGCTGGACGGTGAGATCCGGGCCCGATCCGCGGGCCAGTGCACCCTTGGAGTGCGCCACCGGAGCACCGGCGATCGCCCGACGGAACACCTCGGCCCGGTCTCGGGTGGCCTGGCCCCAGTCGGCGCCCTCCGCCAGGTGATAGCCGAACGCGGCCTGACCGTCGGCAGCGGGCTCGGGGGACCCCCGACTGATGCCGAGCTGCAGCCGTCCCGCACTGATCAGGTCCGTGGCACCGGCCTCCTCAGCCAGATACAGCGGATTCTCGTAGCGCAGATCGACCACCCCGGTGCCGACGTCGATGGTCGACGTTCGGGCGGCCATCGCCGACAACAGCGGAAACGGGGCACCGAGGCTCTGGTCGAAGTGGTGCACCCGCAGCCACGCGCCGTCCAGGCCGGCGGCCTCAGCGGCGACGGCCAGCTGCACGTGATCGCGCAGAGCGTCCCCGGCCGTCCGAACCCGAGAGCCCGGAATGTCGCGGTAATGCCCGAAGGACAGGAAACCGATCTTCTTGGTCACGTTCTCAACTCTCGTTCGCGTGCTACTGTCGCTATCAACATCATAGTTGCTCAGTTATTCCAAGGATGGTCGATGGACGATTGCACCGCCATCGAGCGGGCCCTGCAGGTATTCGGGCGTGCCTGGGCGGCCGCCGTGCTCACCACGATGCTCGCAGGGGCCGAGCGCTTTTCCGAGATCGCCCGCGGGGTCGGGGGAGTGACCGACGCCGTGCTGTCGGCCCGGCTTCGTGAACTCTGTGCCGCCGGGCTGGCCGATCGAGTGGTGCAGCCCGGCCCGCCGGTGGTCGTCCGCTACCTGCTCACCGACGCCGGACGCGGCACCGCACCGGTGCTGGAAGCGTTGGCCGACTTCGGCCGGCGAACCAACACCGTCTGACCGTTGCCTTTCCGCGTCGGGAGAGGGCAGCCGGAACGAGGCCTCAATCCACTGACACTGGACGGGCAAACTCGATCCGGTCGTACAACGCGTGGGCGCTGCCCGTCATGAAGGCCCAGTACCGCTCGCCGTAGGACCAGTGCCACCATTCCGTCGGGTAGTTGACCAGCCCGGCATCGCGCAGTGCCGCAACCAGCACGGCGCGATTGGCCGCGGCCGGGGTGGGCACCTCGGCTGCTGTGTAGCAGCAGCCGTTGCTCTGCTCTGGGGTGGCATCGAGTGCCGACCCGAGGTCGAGTTCGCGTCCGTCGGCATCACACAGGGTCAGGTCGACTGCGCCACCGGTGGTGTGCGGGGCGACCTCGGGTGGTGCGACGAACCGGCTGGCCAGCTCGAAGAGTTGCGGCTCGGACGGGTCGGGGTAGTGCTCACGCAACTCGGCCCGGTACTGCTCCCAGTAAGCGAGCTGCCGGACCGGAGCGCGATAGGCCTCGACGATCAGCAACTCCAAGCCGCGGGGCAACGTGGACGCGGCGCCGGCCAGACGTTCCGCAAGTCCCTGGCGGGCATGATGCCAGCCTCCGGTGACCTCGGTCTTGCGGTCGTCGATGCGCAGCCGGGGCAGCCGGCGCAGGTCGACGAGAGGGTCACCGTTGTCGTGTACCGCGATGCTGATGACACGAGGGTCACTGATCAGCACGACGCCCGGTTGCACCGCGCCAGTGTGGCACGACGGGACGCCATCCGCCCGCCAACGCTGTCGCGGCACCTGCGAAAGGGCGCCGACCGGGTCGGCGCCCTTCGCGGGGATCAGAGCTTCTTGAGGCAGTAGATGGTGCCGCTGCTGTTGTTGCGGCCCTCCCAATAGATGGTGGTGGTGTCCGCCCATGCTTTGCACACTCCGGCCTGGGCGGAGTAGCGGCTCTGCTTCTCGACGACGCCGAGAACCGTGTACTGAGCGTCGGCAGTGCCGCAGGCGACCACCTTGACGCTGTCCTCACCGGTCTTCTGGACGCAGTCGCCCGCCTTCATCGAGGCGCTGTCGAAGACGCCGGAGCGCCACAGGACGCTCACCACGATCACCACGAGGGCGATCCCGACCGAGGTCAGGATCCGCTTCATCCTGCTGGCCTTCTTTGGCTCTTCGACCTGGGGCGCGAAGCCACCGCCGGCCGGCGGGTAGCCCGGCTGCAGCGGCTGGCCGTCGGGACCGAACTGCGGCTGGCCCTGGTAGCCCGGCTGCAGCGGCTGGCCGTCGGGACCGAACTGCGGCTGGCTCTGGTAGCCCTGGCTGGCCGAGCGGCTGGCCGTCGGGACCGAACTGCGGCTGACCACCCTGGTAGCCGAGCAGGCTGACCGTCCGGACCGAACTGCGGCTGACCACCCTGGTAGCCGAGAGGCTGACCGTCCGGACCGAACTGCGGCTGACCACCCTGGTAGCCGAGAGGCTGACCGTCCGGACCGAACTGCGGCTGACCCGGGTATTGCGGTTCACCCTGAGCGCCCGGCTGCTGTGGCTGGCCCTGCTCCAGCGGCTGACCGTCCGGACCCAGCTGCGGCTGGCCCTGCTGGGAGTTCTCGGGAGGTTGGTTCGCGCTCATCGTGGCGTCCTTTCTGGTGAGCGTCCATGCAGCTCGTCGGCCAGTCTGCCAGTGCGTGGGTGCGCACACCCGCTAGGTGCATGGGGAATTCTCCCCGTCGCAGACGCGGCGACGACGATGGTCGGCGCGACGGCGGTGGGCCAGCTGCCGTTGGAGGCATGGCAGGGCTCGGCTGAACTACTGCGGATGTCCGCAGCCCATGTATTGACATAATGTTGCTTATCGGACAACCGGGACCGGAGCTGCGTGAGCCATCAAAGTCTTCTTCGACCGATGTGAGTCCCTGTCCTTCATTGGCCGGAGTTAAGCCTTGAGCCTACAGTTAGTCCAGGCAGAACTCGTTGCCTTCAGGATCCTGCATGACGATGAAGCCGTCGCTCAGATAGGGCTCCGGATCGAACCGCTGCACGCGCGTCGCACCTAAAGCGACGAGCCGGTCGCATTCGGCCTCGAGTGCGGCGAGCCGGTCATCACCCTTGAGCCCGGGCGCCGCCCGCACGTCCAGGTGCAGCCGGTTCTTCGCCACCTTGCCCTCGGGCACCTGCTGAAAGAACAGCCTCGGCCCGCGACCGTCCGGATCCTGCAGCGCCGACCGCGTGTTGCGCTCCGCGGGCGGAACGTTCATTCGATCGAGGAAGACGTCCCAGGCGGCCAGCGGGTCGTCGCCCTCCCCCAGATCGACACCCGGCGGCCCCGGATGGACGTAGCCCAGCACGTCCCGCCAGAACAGCGACAGCGCGGTCGGATCATGACAATCGAAGGTCACCTGGAACTCTGTAGCCATGAAAAACATGCTAGAACACAGTTTCGATTAGTGCCAGCGTTCGGAGGCTCTGCGCCTCAGATCCTGCCGGGGCCGCGCAGTCATCACGACATCAAGCGCTGAGATCCCGGCTTGCACCGGGATGACGGTCCGACGGCTTGACGACCGACGCCGTCACTCGAAAAGAATGTATTCCGGCTGGGGCTTCAGCTTGAGCACTTCCTTGGGCGTCATCAGCCGACCGACGCTGCCGCCGTTGTACTTGGGCAGCTTGTCCTCGACATAGAACAACTTGAAGCCGGCGTGCACGAACTTGGGGCGGGTCTTGATCACCGCGTTGTAGGTGGACGTTTTCGCGCCTGGGGAACCGATGCCGTCCACCGAGTTGATGTAGGTGACACCCGAATACTGCTTGAGGTCCTTGGGGTGCTCGATCACGCCGCGATTCAGCTGGTGGAACAGCATCACCTTGTCGGGCAGGTGGTTCGCTGCGATCACGCCCGAGACGTACTTGGCCACCGTGTCGAGTTCCTGGCCACTGGTGTGCCCGAACACCCGCCCGGGAACCTGGCCCTTGTCGACCGCCCACTCCGGATCGAGCGCCAGGCCCACGTTGGGGTACTTCAGCCACTTCTCGAAATGCTTGACCTCGTCGATGAAGTTTGCACGTCCGGGCTGGATGTTGAGCAGCAGCAGGGCCTTGTGCCTGGTGGCGGCGTCGAACCACTTCTTGACCACCGCGTCGGAGGTGCGCACCCGGAACATTCCGTCCGAGCCCGGAGAACCCTGCACCGTGACGGCGATCAACTCCATCACCGGCATCAACTCGCGGCCGCCGCGGTAGGCCTGGCCGCGCTGCTCCAGTTCCTTCATGCGGTCGTCGATGTTGCCGATGCCGAGTCGTCCCTGGCCGGGGGCGCCGGGGTAGCCCGAGTAGCCGAACAACCGGAAAGCGGGGAAGAGTTTCGTGCCGCCCCTGGGCAACTCGAGCGCGGCCGGCTCGGACGGCTGCGAAGGCGAGGGCGAGACCGACGGTGCGCTCGCCGTCACTGTGCCGGGGGTGCTGCGGGCATCGGAGGCCGCGGGCGGCGACACCGTCCCGGTGGGGCTGGACGTGCCGCAGCCGGTGAGCAGAAGTATGGAGGCGACGAACAGTGCACCGGCGAAACGGGGGGACATGGGTCAATCCTCGCAAACGCTCGCACCAATCACCCAATCACTCGCCGGTGCGGCGCGAACACCCGAGAGGACGCCGTCGGCGAACGCCCTGCTTTACTCGGTGGCCTCAGAAGTTGATCATGTGCCCGGCGATGCCCTCGACGGTCTCTTTCAGCGCCTCGGACATGGTCGGGTGCGCGTGAATGTTGCGGCCCACCTCGTCGGCGGTCAGGTCCCACAGCTGGGCCAGGGTCAACTCGGGCAGCAACTCAGTGACGTCGTGACCGATCATGTGAGCGCCGAGGATTTCGTTGTGCTCGGCGTCGGCGACGATCTTGACGAAGCCGGTGGCGTCACCCAGACCCCACGCCTTGCCGTTGGCGCTGAACGGGAACTTCGCCACCTTCACGTTGTAGCCGCGGTCCTTGGCCTGCTCTTCGGTGTAGCCGAAGGATCCGATCTGGGGCTGGCAGTAGGTGGCCCGCGGAATCATGTCGTAGTTGATCGCCATGGTCTCGGCGCCGGCGATCGTCTCGGCTGCCACGACGCCCTGCGCCTCGGCCGTGTGCGCCAGGGCCAACTTCATGGTCACGTCGCCGATCGCGTAGATGTGGGGCACGTTGGTGCGCATGAAGTCGTCGATCTTGATCGCACCGCGCTCGGTGAGCTCGACGCCCACCTTGTCCAGGCCGAATCCGTCGACCCGGGGGGCGAAACCGATCGACTGCAGCACCCGGTCGGCCTCCAGCACCTTGGTGTCGCCACCCTTGGCCGGGCTGACGGTCACCTTGACGCCGGAGCCGGTCTCTTCAATCGCCTCGACCTTGGTGGAGGTGAGCACCTCGACACCCATCTTCTTGTAGGCCTTGGCCAGCTCGCGGCTGATCTCGGGGTCTTCCAGCGGCACCATGCGGTCGAGGTATTCGACGATGGTGACCTTGACCCCGTAGTTGTTCAGCACGTACGCGAACTCGGTTCCGATCGCACCAGAGCCGCAGACGATGATCGACGTCGGCAGGTTGTCGGCCAGGATCTGTTCCTCGTAGGTGAACACCCGAGCGCTGCGCGTGGTCCCGGGGATCATTCGGGTGGTCGAGCCGGTCGCGATGATGCAGTCGTCGAAGGTGACCACCTCGGTGCCACTGTCGGTCTTCACCTCGATCGACTGGGCGTCGACGAAGGTGCCCCAGCCGTTGAACTCGGTGATCTTGTTCTTCTTCATCAGGAAGTGGATGCCCTTGACCATGCGGTCGGACACCTCGCGGCTGCGGCTGAACGCCTTGCCGAAGTTGAAAGTGACCTCGCCCTCGATGCCGAACACGTCCTTCTCGTGGGTGAAGATGTGGGCCAACTCGGCGTTGCGCAACAAGGATTTGGTGGGAATGCAGCCGACGTTGAGACACACCCCGCCCCACCACTGCTTCTCGATGATGGCAACTTTCTTGCCCAGCTGTGCGGCCCGGATGGCGGCCACGTACCCGCCTGGGCCTGCGCCCAGTACCACGACGTCGAAGTGTGCGCTCATGGGCAGCACCCTAGTGGACCCGTCCGCCAGTTTCAGCACCGGCCCGATCCGGATCACCCCTTGTGGGTGTGCGGTACGGCAGGGGCGTGCCCGCCATGGCCTATGCTGCCCGGGTGACAGAGCTCTCCCCGACGCGGATCGGATACCTGATCCGCGACGCCCGGCGGCAACGCGGGCTGACCCAACAGGAACTGGCTGACGAGCTAGGCACCTCGTCGGAGACCGTCAACGACGTGGAAGAGGGTCACCGGCGCATCTCGGTGGAACTGGTCAACCGGATCGCCGAGGCACTCGAGCAACCGCTGACCGTGGGTGGCGCGATGCACCTGCGCATTCGCGGTGAGACGAAACTGTCCGGACGGATCCACGTCCGGTCGTCCAAGAATGCGTCGGTCGCACTGCTGTGCGCCTCCCTGCTGAACCGTGGCCGCACAGTGTTGCGCGGAATCGCCCAGATCGAGGAGGTGAACCGGATCCTCGAGGTGCTGACCAGCATCGGTGTCAAGGCCACGTGGTCGCAGAATCGGGCCGAGTTGGAGCTCATCCGTCCCGATCGCCTCGAACTAGATTCCATGGACGAGGACGCCGCCCGGCGCACCCGCTCGATCATCATGTTCCTCGGGCCGTTGCTGCACGACGAGAACACCTTCGAGTTGCCCTACGCCGGCGGCTGCAACCTGGGCACCCGCACGGTCACCCCGCACCTGCACGCGCTGCGCCAGTTCGGCCTCGACATCAAGGCCACCGAGGGCTCCTACCATGCCCACGTCGACCCTCTCGACCCGCAGGCGAAGCGCTGGGTGACCCTCACCGAACGCGGCGACACCGTCACCGAGAACGTGCTGATGGCGGCCGCGCGACATCCCGGCGAGACCAAGATCCGCAACGCCAGCAGCAATTACATGGTGCAGGACCTCTGCTTCTTCCTGCAGCAGCTCGGCGTCCGGATCGACGGCATCGGCACCACCACACTCATTGTTCGCGGCCTGGAAATGATCGATGTGGACGTGGCCTTCGCTCCGTCCGAGGACCCGATCGAGGCGATGAGCCTGCTCACCGCAGCGATCGTGACCAACTCGGAACTGACGGTGGAACGCTGCCCGATCGAGTTCCTCGAGATCGAGTTGGCCATTCTGGGCGAGATGGGTCTGAACTTCGACCTGTCTCCGGAGTATCCGGCCGAGAACGGCGGCACCCGACTGGTCGATATCACGGTGCACCCGTCCCACCTGCGGGCGAACTCCGACAAGATCCATCCGATGCCGTTCCCCGGCTTGAACATCGACAACCTGCCATTCTTCGCGGTGATCGCGGCGGTCGCCGACGGGCAGACCATGATCCACGACTGGGTGTATGAGAACCGGGCGATCCACCTGGTCGAGCTGACCAAGCTGGGCGCCAACGTGCAGCTGCTCGATCCGCATCGCATCATCGTCACCGGCCCGACCCGGTGGCGCGCTCAGGAGATCATCTCTCCCCCGGCGCTGCGTCCGGCGGTCTGCCTGCTGCTGGCCGCACTGGCCGCGCGCGGCACCAGCGTGCTGCGGGACGTCTACGTGATCAACCGCGGGTATGAGGACCTGCCCAACCGGCTCAATGCGCTGGGCGCCTCCATCGAGGTCTTCCGCGACTGAGCTGTCGCGGGCGCGCATACCGGCTATGCCCGGACGGCTGGCGATCTGACGGACGCCAGACGTCCCGGTAGTCATCGACGAACTGCTCGAAGCGGGTGGCCGGCGCGGCGGTGAGTGCGCGGATCCTTCGATTGGGAAGCGCCTGCTCCGCGGACCCGAACCCAGTGGGCTCAGCGCACCTGCTGGACGTCGAAGTGATACGTGGGCGTGACGATCTCGTCCTGGGCGGCCACCAGTTGCAGCTCGGACACCCCGGAATCCGCCGTCTGCTTGAGCACCGAATAGACGATGTCGGCGGTGGCCCCGACCGCGGTTGCGGCGGACCCGCTGCTCAACCAGTGCGCCAGGAACATCGCCGAGGTCAGGTCGCCCGAACCGGTGAACGTGCGATCCAGGCGGGGGGTGCGCACCTGCCAGGCGCCTTCGCCGGTGACGGCCAGCAAAGCCAACTCGTCGTCCGCGGTGCCGTCGGTGAGGACCGAGGTCACCAACACCGTGTCGGGACCGGACGCACGCAGCGCGTCGGCGGCGTCGATCACCTCGTCAAGGGTGTGCGTGTCCCGTCCGGTGAGAAAGTCCAGTTCGAAGTGGTTCGGGGTGACGATCTGGGCCACCGGCACCACCCGATCGCGCATGAACTCGGGAATGCCCTCACGTACGTAGAAGCCGCGGCCGACATCGCCCATCACCGGGTCGCAGCAGTAGATCGCCTTGGGGTTGCGCTGCTTGACCAGGGCGACGGCGTCCAGCACCACGGTGCCGACCTCCTCGGCACCCTGGTACCCGGAGAGGACGGCGTCCACCCGGTTCAGCACTCCCCTGTCGTCGATGCCACGGACGACCTCGGCGACGTCCTCGGCGGCCAGCAGCGGGCCACGCCACTCGCCGTATCCGGTGTGGTTCGAGAAGTGCACGGTCAGCACGGGCCACACCTCGACACCCGAACGCATCAGGGGAAACGTGGCGGCGCTGTTGCCGACGTGCCCGTAAGCGACCGACGACTGGATCGAAAGGATGGTGGTCACGAGCCCCTAGTCTGGCCTAGTCCGGCCGGATGGGAAATCCGGCGCCCGAGCGGGTGCGCCGCGAGCGTACGCACCCCCGATTCAGCAGAGAAATGCGTCCAAGGCGGCTGCTTCCGCTTCGAGATCGGCCGCCCGATCCCCCCGTCCGGCCGCCCTCAGTTCGGCTGCTGCGCTGAGCCGCTCGTCGCGCTCGGCACTGACGATCTCGAGCACCTGCTCCTCGTCCAGCTCACGTCGCTCGGCTTCCGCAGCGCCCACGCCGACCGCCGCGCCGGCGATGTGCTCGCTGGTGGCATCGACTCCGGCGGCGCCGTCCACCGGGACGGCTTCGGCGTTCTCGATCGCAGCAAGGGCCGACCGGATCGCGTTCCTGCTGGGCGTGTCCCGGGCTTTCATCGCCCCCGGGAGGGCGTCGCGCAGGGCCTGGCGTATCGGTGCTGAGGTTTCCGGCATGTCTCGATTATCACCCTGGGAGCGGACCTGCGCACGGGTGACAGCCCATCGGCACTGCCCCATACTGGGCCGGTGCAGGCCGGCGACTACCGCTATTTCGACACCAGGTTCGCCGCCCTTGCCCACCGGGGAGGCTACCTGTCGGAGCAGGATCGGGCCCGCGAGAACACGCTGCACGCCTTCAGCCGCGCGGTGGCGTTCGGCTACCGCTACCTCGAAACGGACGTGCACCTGTCGTGCGACGGCGTGCTGTTCTCGTTCCACGACAGCACCCTCGACCGGGTCAGCGACGGCACCGGCATACCCGATGAGTTGTCCTGGCGGGAACTCAGCGGGGTGCGGGTCGCCGGACGAGATCCGATCCCGACATTGGACGAACTCTTCGAAGCGCTGCCCGAGGCCAGGTTCAACATCGACCTGAAGGTGCCGCAGGCCGTCGGCCCACTGGCCCGGACGATCGACGCCCACCGCGCCCACGACCGGGTCTGCGTCGGGTCCTTCCAAGCCCGGACGATCCGCGCCTTCCGTCGGCTGATGGGCACCCGGGTGGCCACTGCCGCCGGCCCGCTCGGGGTGGCCGGTTACGCCTACGCTGCGGGCGTGCGGCGGTTCGTCCGCTCCCCCGGTGTGGCGCTGCAGATCCCGGCCCGCGCCTGGCACGATCGGGTGCCGGTGGTGTCGCGCGGCCTGCTCCGGGAGGCGCACCGGGCCGGGCGGCGGGTGCACGTGTGGACCGTCAACGATCGTCCGGAGATGGAGCGACTGATCGACCTCGGGGTGGACGGCCTGGTCAGCGACCGGATCGACCTGCTGGCGGACGTGCTGGCCGAGCGAGGCTTGTGGGAGGGGAACTGATGCGCAGCACCCGGCGGCAGAAGGCCTGGTACTGGTACGACTGGGCCAACTCGGCCTACGTCACCACCACCGCCACGGTGATCCTCGGGCCGTACCTGACCAGCCTCGCCACCCGGGCCGCCTGTCCGGACCTTCAGTCGGGCGAGGTCTGCACGACACCGATCTCGCTGCTCGGCCTGTCCGTGCTGCCCGGGGCGGTGCACCCGTTGCTGATCACGATCAGCACCATTCTCACCCTGATCGCGCTGCTGCTCGTGGGCGTGGTGGCCGACAGGTCCAGCAAGCCGCAACTGTGGCTGGGTGGGCTCGCGTGGGTGGGCGCAATCGCCGCCTCCCTGATGTTCTTTCTCACCGACAGCAACTGGCAGCTCGGCGCCGTGCTGATGATCATCGCCAACCTGTGCGTCGGGTCGTCCCAGGTGATCTACGACGCGATCCTCGTGCGGATCGCCGAACCGGACGAGCGCGACCGGGTGTCGAGCCGGGGCTGGGCGTGGGGCTACCTCGGCGGCGGGCTGCTGCTCGCCCTGAACCTGGCGGTGATGATCGGTTATGAGTCGTTCGGAATCAGCTACGGGATGGCGATCCGGCTGAGCCTGTTGTCGGCGGGACTGTGGTGGGGGCTGTTCACGATCATTCCGGTGGTCGGCCTGCGCTCGCTGCCGGAACGCTCCCTGAACGAACTCGAGAAGCGGGTCACCGTTCGGGTGAACCCGCTGCGCCAGCTCGCAAACACCTTCGCCGACCTGCGCACGTACCCGCAAACGCTGCTATTTCTGGCCGCGTACCTGTTCTACAACGACGGCATCCAGACCGTGATCGGACAGTCCAGCCTGTATGCGCAATCCGAGTTGGGCATGAGCACGGCGAACGTGATGATCACCTTTCTGGTCACCCAGTTCGTCGCGGTCGGCGGCGCCCTGTTGTTCGGACGGGTGGCCGGCCTGCTGGGCGCCCGAAGAACGGTACTGATCGGCATCGCGATCTGGTTCGGCGTGGTGACGGTGGCATTCTTTCTGCCCGCCGGGGTGTTCGGGGCGCTGCTGGCCCTCGGCGCCGCGATCGGCCTGGTGATGGGCGGCACGCAGGCGTTGAGCCGGTCGATGTACTCCCAGCTGGTGCCGAACGGACGCGAGTCGGAGTACTTCAGCTTCTACCAGGCGATGGAGCGCGGAACCAGTTGGCTGGGCACTTTGAGCTTCGCACTGGTCTTTCAGTTCAGCCAGTCCTACCGGCTCGCGATCCTCGCCCTGGTGGTGTTATTCCTAGTCGGAGGGCTGTTGCTGACACGTGTCGACATGCGCCGCGGAATACTCGAGGCCGGAAATGAGTTGCCTAAGGTCTTGTGAGCGACTTGGTACCACGGAGTAGCGTGGAGCGGGACGGACTGAGTGTTGAGCCGTCCGGTGGAGGGAGAGGTCATGGCTGAACGATCGTTGCGAGGATCCGGCTTGGGTTCGAAGAGCTTCGCCGACGGAGCGGGCGTCGAGTTCGCCGCCCGGCAGGACATCGGTTTCGACTGCCCCAAGAGCCACCACTTCACGGTCACCTTCGCCGAAGAGGCCGACCTGCCGACCGAATGGGAATGCCCGCGCTGCGGCGCCGTGGCCGTCCGTTCCGACGGGGTGGTCGCCGAGGCGAAAGCGGTCAAGCCGCCCCGCACCCACTGGGACATGCTGCGCGAGCGCCGCTCGCTGGAGGAACTCGAGGAGTTGCTCGCCGAGCGACTGGACGAGATCCGCGGCAACTGAAGGTCCCCTGCCGGTTGAGCTAGTCGCAACCGATCTCGACACGCTCGATCAACCAGTGGATCTCGACACGCTCGATCAAGCTACGCGCTGGATCACCCCCGGCAAGCGATCGACGTCAGGGTTCGATTTCGCCTTTGATCACGATGTGGTCGTCCGCCGTCGACGGTTGGGCCGCGGACGGCTGGTCGGGCACCGTCTCGCCCTCGATCACCGTGTCGGTTTCCACCTTGACGCGCATCACGTCGAGGTTGATTCCGGCACGGGCCGCCCGGCGGGTGATGAACAGTTGCAGCAGCCCGCGTGCCAGCGGACGGGTGAACGGCAGCAGGAAGATCAATCCGAAGAAGTCGCTGAAGAAGCCCGGCAGCATCACCAGAACACCGCCGACCATGATCAGCATCGGGTCCAGCACTTCGCCGCCCGGCAGCTTGCCCGAGACGAAGGACTTGTTCAACTCCCGCCACGCCTTGGCGCCCTCGCGGCGCATCAGCCAGGCGCCGAGGAAGACGTCCGCGATCAGCAGTGCGATAGTCCACAGCACGCCGATGCGCTGGCCGACGACGACCAGCAACCACACCTCGATGATCGGCACCGTGACGAAGAAGGCGAGCAGCAACGGGCCCAGCCATGGTCGGCGAGCCCGAGGCAGTGGGGCGGGGGCGGTCACTTCGTGACGTCCTGCCTGTCGTCGGAATGCGCGCGAGCCTTGGCCACTTCCACCCTGATCCGCTCGCTGAGCTCGGCGACCGCCCGGCTGGCCTGGGCCGCGTACTTCTCCACCTCGGGGCCGAGCTTGTCGGCAGTGTCGGCGGCCAGTTTGGACACCTCGCGGGTCAGCCGCTGGGCTTCGGTGACGATCGTGTCGGACACCTCGCCGGCCACTTCCTTCGTCTTGCCGGCAACCTCACCGGCGAACCGGGTGGCCTGCGCGCCGTACTTCTGGACCTCGGGGCCCACCTTCTCACTCACCTCGCCGGCCAGCGTGGCGGCATTGTCGCGAGCGAAGCCGAGATAATTCTTGACCTGATGGGTGCGGTGCCGCACTCCCCAGCGGGTGGTCAGCAGCATCGCCTCGGTGACGATGTTGCCGCTCATCTTCGAGTCGCCCCGGACGCGCTCCACGAACTCGATGGGCACCTCGACGACGCGGTAGCCCTTTGCGACGGCACGGCGGGTGAGGTCCACCTGGAAGGCGTAGCCGGCGGACTCGATGCCGTCCAGGCCGATACCCCGCAGCGTGTCCGCACGAAAGGCGGTGAACCCACCGGTCACGTCGCGGACCGGAACGCCGAGCATGATCCTCGAGTACAGCGAGCCGCCCTGCGACAGCAGCTTTCGGTGCCACGGCCAGTTGACCACCGAGCCACCCTTGACCCAGCGGGAGCCCTTCACCATGTCGGCGGTCCTGAGCGCCTGCAGCATGCTGGGCAACTGTTCGGGCTGGTGGGACCCGTCGGCGTCATGCTCGACCAGCACCCCGTACCCCCGCTCGAGCCCCCACCGGAACCCGGCCACGTAGGTCGCACCGAGACCCTGCTTGGCCGGCCGGTGCAGCACGTGGACGTGATCGTCGGCGTCGGCCAGTCCGTCGGCCAGCCGCCCGGTGCCATCGGGAGAGTTGTCGTCCGCGATCAGAATGTCGGCCTCAGGCACCGCTGCGCGGAGCCGCTCGACGATCGGTTCGATGTTCTCGGCCTCGTTGTAGGTGGGGATGATGACGAGCACCGTGCCCAGTTCGGGCCACTGTGGCGCAGGGGTGGTGTTGCTCGCAGCTTCGGTCACGGGGTCTCCTGATTCGAATCGACCCGTCCATTCTGCCGTACCCGCACAGGCCGCCGGTCGCGGACCGTCCCCGCCCGCGCGCGTCGGCGGCCACTTCGCCAGACCACCCACACCAGCGCGGCGAGTGTCGTCCAGAGGGCGAACAACTCCAACCCCCCGGAGAACTGCGCCGCCGGGGTCAGCCCGGCGCGCAATCCGAGCTGGACGACACCGGACGCCGGCTGGAACTCGGGCAGGGTGAACGCGACGGAGCCGTCCGGACGGATCAGGCCGGACGTGCCGGTCGTGGTGACCACCAGAATGTCGCGGCGCAGCTCTGCGGCCCGGGTACGGGTGATGGCGAACTGCTGGGGCACCTGGCTGGTGCCGACATACATCGCGTTACTGCTCTGCACCACATTGAGCTGGCCACCGGCCAGCACGGTGTCGTGCACGGTGGAGTCGTAGGCCAGTTCCCAGCAGATCAGGTCGCCCACCTTCACCGTGCGGTCGGGTAGCTGGACGTCGAGCACTCCGGGCCCCGTGCCTGGAATGGACTGCGCGCCGACGTAGGACACGATCGGGAACAGCGGTTCGAGAATGCGGCGCTCCGGCACCCACTCGCCGAACGGAACCAGGTTGCGCTTGTCGTAGCGCGCCTGGGGGCCGGTGACGGGGTCCCACACGATGGCTGCCGTCTGGCGCTCATTTGGCCCGGGACCATCGGTGATGGTGCCGATCAGCACGGGAACGTTCACGGCCGCGACGGCCGCCTTCACGAGCTGGTTGGTCTGGTTGTCCAGGAACGGGTCCATGTCGGTGCCGTTCTCGGGCCACACCACGAAGTCGGGCTTCGGCACCTCGCCGGACTCGACCTTCGCCGCCAGCCGCTGCGTCTCGCGGACGTGGTTGCGGGTGATCGTCCGTGGCTCGCCGAGGCCGTAGACCCCGCCGCCGGGGGCATTGCCCTGCACGTAGCCCACGCTGACCGTGCCCTGTTCGGTGCCGGCGGGCACCAGCAGGCCGATGCTGCCACCGAGCAGGACCAGCAGCGCCGTCGCCAGCCCGGCCAGCCGCCGCTTAAGGGTGCCGGCGTCCAGCACCGTCCAGGCCAGCAGCTGCGCGACGAGCGCCAGCGCAAAGCCTGCTCCGGGCACGCCGACGAGGGGCAGCAAGCCCGCCATCGGGGAATCGATCACCGTGTACCCCAGCCGCAGCCACGGAAATCCGCCGTACGGGTAACGCGAGAAGAGGTACTCGATCACAAGCCAGCAACCGGCCGCGAGGATCGGCCAGAACCGGGTGCGTCCGGACAATCGGAGCAGCACCGCCAGCACGGCCAGGTAGGCGGCCTGGATGGCGGCCAGGCCGAACACTGCGACCACGAACACCACCGACATCCAGCGGATGCCGATGATGTACATGGCGAGCCCGAAGAAGGCCCCGGCGAGGGCCGCGTGCCACCAGTTCGGCGCCGGCAGCGCCAGCAGGGTGAGCGCCGCGACGCTGATGATCAGTACCGGCCACCATCCGACGGGAGCGAAACCGAGCGAGCCCGCCGCACCGGCGAGGGCCGCCAGCGAACTGCGCGCCCACCACGGCAGGTCACGAAGGCGGTTGGTCACGCTGGGCATGGTACCCAGGCGGTCCCAGCTCACAGAACGGGACGGTCCTTGAAGGGAACCGACAGCACCAGCGAGGTCAGCGTGGACACGCCCGCGGCGATCCTGATCTGTGCCAGGAGCGATTCCAGGTCACCGGGAGTCTTGACCTGGACGACCAGCAGGTAGCTGGCGTCGCCTGCCACCGAGTAGCAGGACACGATGTTGTTCAGGTGCGACAAGCGTTCGGGGATCTGCTCGTCGGAGGCCGGATCGGAACCCTTCAGTTCGATGAACGCGGTCAGCACGAGCCCGAGCGCCTCGGCGCTGATCTCGGCCCGGTAGCCGGTGATCAGGCCGCGCTGCTCGAGCCGGCGCACCCGCTGTTGCGCCGCGGAGGTCGACAAACCGGTCTCGCGCCCGATGTCGGTGTAGGACATCCGGCCGTCCTTCGACAGCAGCGAGAGAATCTGACGGTCCGTGCTCTCCATGGGCCAATCGTGTCACTATGTGCGGGTGAACCGGCCGAATCTTCAACTTTTTGACACGGCATCCCTGTATTTCCGTGCTTTCTTCGGTTTGCCTGCGTCGTTGAAGGCTCAGGACGGACAGAGCGTCAACGCCGTGCGGGGCCTGCTCGACTTCATGGCGAAGTTCATCACCGACTACCGGCCCACGCACGCCGCAGCCTGCTGGGACAACTCCTGGCGGCCGGCGTGGCGGGTCGACCTGGTACCCAGTTACAAGGCGCACCGGGTGCTTTCGGGCCAGCTCGAGGTGGTGCCGGACGAACTGACCCCGCAGGTGCCGTTGATCCTGGCCGTTCTGGACGCCCTCGGCATCGCGGTGGTCGGTGCGGACGGCTTCGAGGCGGACGACGTGATCGGCACTTTGGCGACCCTGTCGTCGATGCCGGTGGATGTGGTGACCGGTGATCGCGACCTGTTCCAACTCGTCGACGATGCGCGCGCGGTGCGGGTCTTGTCGGTGGTGAAGGGCGTCCGCAACCACGAGAAGATGACGGACGAGAGCCTGCTCGCCAAGTACGGCATCAACGGCGCCGGTTATGCCGACTTCGCCACTCTGCGCGGGGACGCCTCGGACGGGCTCCCGGGCGTGGCCGGGATCGGCGAGAAGACGGCCGCCCGGCTGATCGCCGACTACGGCGACCTGGAAGGGGTGCTCGCCGCCGCTTCGTCCAAGAAGCTGTCCCCGGCATTGACGGCACGGCTGGGCGCCGCGATCCCCTACCTCGGACCGGCGCGCGAGGTGGTCCGGGTGCGCACCGACGTGCCGCTGAAGGTCAGCGAGGACGACCTGCTGCTGCCGACCGTGCCGGCAAAGCCGGAGGTGTTCGCCGAACTCTGCGATCTGCTCAACCTGGGTGGCCCGGGCGACCGGATCGTCGCCGCGTTGGCATTGAACGGTTGATCGAGCTCCGTCCCGGTTGATCGAGCTTGTCGAGATCCCTCCGCAGGGTTTCGACAGGCTCAACCAGCGGTGTTGCCGAGCTTGAGCAGGCGAATCGCACAGGTGTCGGCTCCCGATACTGGGCGGCCGGGGCTACTGTGGGGCTGTTCCTGGAATCGAGGAGTTCCGATGAGCAGCCTGCGCGGTCACGGCCAGCGTCGGCTCGACGGCGTTCGGATATCGGCAGCTGTTGAGAACCCTCTACTTCCCGATGCATCACGCTCCGTCCCGCGCTCGCGGGGCGGGCTTTTTTTTGCCCACCGAGTGGCCCTCATGACGGAGAGGAGAGCACCGTCATGGCAGTGCTGATTCTGAACACCGACGACACGGCGCTGCACACCGTGTCCGTGCAGCACGCCATCGGCATGCTCGTCCGCAAGGTCGCCGTCGTCGAGTCGGCCCACCCGGAGTTGGCTTTCGGGCCCTTTCCCCAACCCGAGGTGCTGCGCCTCGTCCGTTACGTGAAGACCACCTTTCTCTACAGCAGGGTTCCCGGGTGGACCAAGCGCGGGGTGCTCAAGCGCGACCGGCACACCTGCGGCTACTGCGGCGAGAAAGCGTCCACGGTGGATCACATACTGCCCATCTCGCGCGGGGGACGAAACACCTGGACGAACACCATCGCCGCTTGTCCCAGCTGCAATGCCCGCAAGGCGAACCACACTCCCGCCGAAGCCGGGATGCCGCTGCGGCTCAAGCCGTACGCGCCGAGCCGGTCACAGTTGATGGTGCCGGAGCAAAGGTCGGACGAACGAGCCGCCTGAAGAACCCGTTCTCGGCACTGTTCCACCGGGGCCAGTGACAAGCAGAACGTGCGGATCACACCCACGGGCTCGGGTGGAACGTAGCGCGGGACAAAAGGGGCGGTGCGGGACGGAGTCGACTTTCGTCCCAACCTCCGCCCTGGGACAAAAGGGGGACGGAGTCGACTTTCGTCCCAACCTCCGCCCTGGGACAAAAGGGGGACGGAGCCGACTTTCGTCCCAACTTCGGGCTTCACCCGCAAAGTGCCTAGCCGAGGCGCGGTCAAGCGCGTGCTGGGACGAAAGTCGACTCCGTCCCCATTTCGTCCCGCTTGGTTCCGAAGCCAGATCTGGGACGAAAGTCGACTCCGTCCCCATTTCGTCCCACGGACCCTCCGTCACCCTTTAGTCCCACGGGCCCGTCCCCGCTTTTCGTCCCCACCCCTGTCGTACTTCAGCGGCCTCGAGGGGCTCCGCGGATGAACCTCCCCGGCGACAAGCCGGCCATGCGCCGACCTAGTTCTGGCTGAGCACGTAGACGGCGGCACCCGCGCGCAGGTTGGCGGCCCGGAACCGTCCACCCAGGGGCTCCCCCTTGAGTGACAGGTTGATCCGCTGGTCGATCACCAGGCTGAGCTTCGCGAACAGGTCCTCAAGATCGACCAGGGTGGTGAACCGGAGATTCGGGGTGTCGTACCAGCTGTACGGCAACTCGCGCGACATCGGCATATGCCCGCGCAGCAGCATCAGCCGGTGCTGCAGCAGCCCGAAGTTGGGCACCGAAACGATCAGCCGACTGCCGATCCGGGCCATCTGTTGGAGCACGAGTTCCGGGTGCCGCAGGGTTTGGATGGTGCGCGACAACACCACCACGTCGTAGGAGTCGGACGTGAACATGGCCAGATCAGCGTCCAGGTCGAGCTCGACGACGGGCACCCCCGCAATGATCGCCGACAGCACCTTGCCGGGATCGATCTCGACCCCGGTGCCTGAGCAGTCGTGGTCGGCGATCAAGTGCTGCAGCAGGGCCCCGTCCCCGCAGCCGAGGTCCAGCACCCGCGACGACCCCGGAACCAGGTGGGCGATCAGGTTGAGATCGGGACGCAGCGTCATCGCAGACCCTCCCGCAGCGCCCGTCCGAACCACCCGGCCAGGGTGTCGTGGTAGCGCTCCACCGGCAGCAGGAACGAGTCGTGGCCCCAACTGGACGGAATGTTGCGGAACGTCACCGGCTGCCTGGCGCTCTCGAGTTTCGCTACGATCCGCCGGGAGTGCTCCGGGCTGAACCGCCAGTCGGTGTCGAAGGACATCACCAGAAAGTTCACCGGACACTCGGCGACCGCCGCCGTGGCGTCCAGACGGCTGAACGGGTCGAAGTAATCCATCACCCGGGACAGGTACAGGTACGACAACGCGTCGAACCGGTCAAGGAACACCCGGCCCTGGTAGTCGAGGTAGCTCTCCACCGCGAAGTCGATGCCGAAACCGGGCTTGTCGCGCTCGGGATGCGGATTGCGGCCGAACTTCTCGCTGAAGGCGTCCTCGGACAGGTAGGTGATGTGCGCCATCATCCGGGCCGTCCGCAGCCCCAGTCGCGGCACCGCGCCATGCTCGGCGTAGCGACCGGCGTTGAAGTCGGGGTCGTCCATGATCGCCCGCCGGGCCACGGCCGAGAAGGCGATGTTCTGCGCCGTGAGCCGTGACGAGGCCGCGACGATCGCGGCATTCGTGACCTGCTCGGGGTGGCGCAGCGCCCACTCCAGCACCTGCATGCCGCCCAGCGAGCCACCCAGGGCCGCCAGCAGCCGCTCGATGCCCAGGTGTGCCAGCAGTGCCCGATGGACGGTGACGAAGTCGGCCATGTCGAGCAACGGAAAGTCGAGGCCGTAGGCCCGTCCGGTGGCCGGGTTCACCGACGCCGGGCCGGTGGTGCCCTGGCAGCCCCCCAGCAGATTGGCACTGATCACGAAGAACCGGTCAGTGTCGAGCGGCTTGCCCGGCCCGATCAGGTTGTCCCACCAGCCCGGACGCTTCGCGCCCTCGTGGAACCCCGCTGCGTGCGCATCGCCGGTCAGGGCATGGCAGATGAAGACCGCGTTGTCCTTGGCGGCCGACAGCGTGCCGTAGGTCTCGTAGGCGACGTCGACCGGCCCGAGCCACTGCCCGCCGGCCAGCAGCAGCGGCTCGTCGGCGGTGAACAGCCGGACGGTCTGGGACTGGACGAGACCGATCGAACCGGTGGAGGTCATCGACTCAGAACTGGGCAAGCGCCTGGTCGAGATCGCCGATCAGGTCGTCCACGTTCTCGATCCCCACCGACAGCCGCACCATCTCCGGCGCCACGCCGGCCGCGGCGAGTTCGTCCTCGGTGAGCTGGGAGTGGGTCGTGGACGCGTTGTGGATCACCAGGGACTTGGCGTCGCCGATGTTGGCGAGGTGGCTGAACAGCTCCAGTGCCTCGACCAGCTTCGATCCACCCTCGCGGCCCGATTTCAGCCCGAACGAGACGATGCCGGCGGCCCCCTTGGGCAGCACCCGCTGCGCGACCTCGTGCCACTGGGACGACGCCAGCCCCGGGTAGTTCACCCAGGCCACTGCGGGGTGCTGCTCGAGATACTGCGCGACGGTCAGCGCGTTGCTGCTGTGCCGCTCCATCCGCAGGTGCAGGGTCTCCAGGCCCTGCAGGAACAGCCAGGAGTTCATCGGGGTGACCGCGGCGCCGGTGTTACGCAGCAGCACGGTGCGGGCCCGGATGATGTAGGCGAGGTTGCCCACGGCCTCGGTCCAGACCACCTCGTGGTAGGCGTGGTCGGGGCTGGTCAGGCCGGGGAATCGCTCCGCGTGCGCCGTCCAGTCGAAGTTGCCTGAGTCGACGATCACCCCGCCGATGGAGGTGCCGTGGCCGCCGATGTACTTGGTCGCCGAATGCACGGCGACGTCGACGCCGTGGTCGAACACTCGGCACAGGTAGGGGGTGGGCACGGTGTTGTCGACGATGAACGGCAACCCGAGCGCGTGGGCGGCGGCCGACCAGGCGTCCAGGTCGACGACGTTGACCAGCGGGTTGCCGACGGTCTCACCGAAGACCAGCTTCGTCTTGTCGTCGACGTGCGCCGCGAGCTCGTCCGGCTTCTCGGGGTCGACGAACCGCACCTCGATGCCGAACTGCGGCAAGGTGTGGGCGAACAGGGCGTAGGTGCCGCCGTACAGGGTCGAGAGGGCAACGATGTTGTCGCCGGTGTAGGTCAGGTTCAGCACCGCGTAGGTGATCGCCGCCGCGCCCGAGCTGGTCGCCAGCGCTCCCACCCCGCCTTCCAGGGCGGTCATCCGCGCCTCGAAGACGTTCTGGGTCGGGTTCATGATGCGGGAGTAGATGTTGCCCGGCACCCTCAGCGCGAACAGGTCGGCGGCGTGCTGGGTGTCGTCGAACACGTACGACGTGGTCTGGTAGATCGGCACCGCGCGGGCGTTGGTCGCCGGGTCGGCGCTCTCCTGGCCGGCGTGAACGGCCAGGGTTTCGGGCTGGTAGGTCATGGTTGGCTCACCTTCGTTGGAACAGCTCGGCAAGCCTATCGACGCCGGTCGGTCGCGCCCCGGCTCATTCGGTCCGCGGACGTGGGCCGAGCGGCACGGTGTGCAGGGCTCGGTAGACGGGCCCGGACGGACGCAGTTCGGACTGGAACAGCGTGAACGCGGTGACGTCGAAGCTCTGGGCCGGAAAGCTCTCCACGACGCGCAGCCAACGGGTCACATCGGTCGTTCGCCGGGTGCGGGCCAGGGTCAGATGCGGCACCTGTTTGGCGTTGTCGGAAGGCACTGTGGCGCGATCGGCGGCGGTGCGGACACTGCGGCTCAGGGTCGTCAGGCCGTCCGATCCGGTGCTGACCGCGTGGTAGAGAACGCGGGCCGCGGCCGGGTTGGGAAAGGCGCCCGAGCCGTCCAAGGTGACGGTGAGCGGCGCGCCGGAGATCGCGCCGAGTGCCTCCTGAAGGGGGTCGAGGCGGCCGTCCGGCACGTCGCCGAAGAACGCGAGCGTGAGATGCCAGTTCTCCCGGCGCACCCAGCGCAGGTTGTCGTCGGCGTCGCGACGGGGTTCGACGAGGGCGGCAAGATGTTCCAGAACCGCCTCGGGTGGCACGACGGCGGCAAACAGGCGCAGGGTCATCGCCGCACAGTCTAGAGCGGACGGGATGACACAATGGACCGGTTAACCGAAAGGACACCCACGTCATGGCAGCGATCAAGACCCGTCTCAAGACCGACCTGGTGGCGGCGCTCAAGGCACACGACGAGCCCCGCAAGTCGACGGTGCGGATGGCGCTGGCAGCCATCGCCAACGAGGAGGTCGCCGGCAAGCAGGCGCGTGAGTTGACCGAATCCGAGGAACAGTCGGTGCTGGCGCGGGAGGTGTCCAAGCGCAAGGACTCGGCCGAGGCCTACACGGCGGGTAATCGTCCCGAACTGGCCGAGAAGGAGCTGGCCGAGGCTGAGTTGCTCTCGCAGTACCTGCCGCAGCAGCTGACGGACGCCGAGATCGCCGCGATCGTGGACGAGGAGATCGCGGCGGCGACGGCGACATTGGGTGAGAAGCCGACGATGCGCCAGATGGGTCTGGTGATGAAGGCGGTCACTCCCAGGATCGCCGGACGTGGCGACGGCAAGACGGCGGCGTCGCTGGTGAAGGCTGCGCTGGGCTGAGGGATCGGTCGGGGCCAGCCGGTCGAGCCCACCGGAGACGCGCTGAGCCCGCAACGCAGGCAGCGGCCCAGCCGCTCGGCACGATGACAACGGGTCCCAGACCTGCTCATCGTCGTCGGATGAACGACGGCGCGGGCAGGACGCCACGGCCGGTGCAGCCGGTCAACCGTCGAGCGGCACTTGAGGGTCGGCGCGTCCACGATGGTGACGGCGCACCCGGTTTCGCGCTGCGATTTAGCATTTCGTTGTGCCGAGAGTCGGCCTGCCGCGGGGGGTAACAGGCAGTGCGTGCGTTGCGTGTGATGGTCGAGGTGACCGCCGTGCTCGTCGTCGGCGGCCTGGTGGTCGCGGGCGTGCGGGCAGACTCGCACGAACGGTCCGGGCCACCCGTCACCACCGGCCACGCAGCCACCAAGGGCAAGGCAACCGCTGCCACGTCCGCCAAGGACGGCAAGGCCCGGGGGACCAAGGCAGACACATCCAAGGCACCATCGACGTCGACGACGGCAACCCGGAAGACGACGACGTCGACCAGGAAGGCGACCTTCACGAGCACAGCCAAGCAGCCGACCCGCACGGGGTACTGGTACCGGCAAGGACCCAACAAGTCTCGCCGGGTGGCGCTGTCGTTCGACGACTGCCCGCGCAGCCTGCGCGAGTTCAGGACCGTGATCGCCGGCGCCGAGCGCCTCGACATCGGGCTGATGTTGTTCCCCACTGGTGCCTGCGTGCGCTCCGGACACTTCTCGGCCGCCTACGCCCGCGCCCACGGCCACTACGTGTTCAACCATTCGATCAGCCACCCGAACCTGGCCCGCTTGTCGTACGCGGGCGTGTTGCGCCAACTCGGCAGCCCCGGCATTCAGTCCCGCTACGGCCGTCCGCCCTTCGGCTCCTACAACGCCACCGTGGCCCGCGCGTATGCGGCGAAGGGCATGAGGATCTGGACGTGGACGGTCGACACCCTCGACTGGCGTGGACGCTCCCGGTCGAGCGTGATCAGCACCGCGGTGCACGGGCCGCGGGCCGGCGGCACCGTGTTGATGCACATGGAGTGGCACGGCTTCTCGGTCTCGGCGCTGCGGCAGATGAAGTCCGGTCTCGACAAGCGCGGCTTGGGCACCTGCCGCAACTTTCCCGGCACCACCCCGGCCTGGTCCTGGACCGTCCGCTGCTGAGCATCCCCCTCAGCGGGGTACCACTTGGACGGCGTCGGGCCGTAGTCTCGGCGCATGAAGCGCCTGGTGCCCCTGTTGCTGTTGTTGAGCGCCTGCACGATCGGGCAACCCACCGGCAGCACACCCGCGCCACCGTCACCGCAACCCACCCTGTCGGCCTCCCCCTCGTTGTCTCCGTCATCGACCGACAGCGGCACGTCCAGCCCGTCCTCGTCCACGACCGAGAGCTATGACCCGAGCGCGTCGCCGTCGAGCTCGGTCAGCGGCTCGATGTCACCCGGCCCCAGCGACTCCAGTTCGGCCGCCGTCTTCCGCGCCCCGGGTGAGGTGCTCACCCTGGCCGGCGAGGTCACCACCACGGCGCTGGACAGCAAGCGGGCCAAGGTGCCAGGACACCGCGGCAGCCAGGTGCAGGTGATGGTCAAGACCTGCAATGTGGCGGCCGCATCCGGCATCGAACTGACATGGGACGACTGGGTGCTGCTCGGACCCGACAGCGAGGAGTACCCGGCCAGCACCACGAAGGGGGTCGCCGAACCCTCACCGGTCTACCCCAACGGCAACGGTCGCCTGTACAAGCCCGGCCAGTGCGCGAAGGGCTGGATCGTCTTCGACGTGCCCAACGGCGCTGCGCTGTCCGGCGTCCGGTACATGAACGCCAACGGCGACTCCGGCCAGTGGCGGTTGAGCCCGACCATCTGAGCTGGTCGAGACCCCTGGTCCCGGGTCTCGACAAGCTCGCCAACTCACACGCTCAGTTGGCGGTCTTCAGCTCCTCCAGGAAGCAGTTCATCAGCATCCACGAGGATTGTGAGCCGGGGTCGCGATGGCCGACAGCCCGCTCCCCCAGCCGCATCGCGCGGCCCTTCTTGGCCACCAGAGGGATGGTTTCGTCCGAACCCAGCTTCATGCGGTCGACGAACGCACTGAAGGCTGCCACCGGGTCGTTCGGATCGGCCGCCTCCAGCACCTCGAGACCTGGCAGGTAGCTGTCGATCATCGTCTTGTCACCGACCTGGGCCTTGCCGCGGGCGATGATCGCGTCCACTCCGGCCCGCAACATCCGGCGCAGGTCGTCGAACGACACCTCGGGCTGGTCGGCCACCTCGGCGCCGGCCTTCATGAAGAAGCTGCCGTACAGGGGTCCGGACGCCCCGCCCACCTTGCGCAGCAGCGTCATGCCGACGAGCTTGAAGGTGCCGGCCACGTCGGTGTCGTCGGGCAACGCGTCCAACTGCTTGACCACCTCGCGGAAGCCGATGGTCAGGTTGATGCCGTGGTCGCCGTCGCCGATGTCGCCGTCGAGTTTCGTCCACTCGTCGCGGTGCTCCTCGGCGGTCTTCGCCATTCTGCGGAACGAGGCGACGAAGAAGTCGCGGTCGAGGTTCGCCATGCGCTACGACCTCACTGCTTCAGGTAGGGAGCGTTGAAGGATGCGTTCAGCCAGCCCTTCAGCTCATCGTCCAGCCGGACGAGGGTGACTCCCATGCCGATCATGTCCATCGAGGTGGCGTAGTTGCCGACCATCGACTTGGCGATCGCGACGCCCTTCTCGGTGAGCACGTCGTGCACCCGGCGGTAGCAGATGTACTGGTCCATCAGGGGCAGTCCGCCGAGTCCGTTGACCAGCACCGCGACCTCTTCGCCGTCACCCAGCTTCATGTCGCTGAGCACGATGTCGAGGATCTCGTCTATCACGGCGTCGGCCGGTTCGATCTTCTTGCGCTCGATGCCGGGCTCGCCGTGGATGCCCATGCCGACCTCCATCTCGTCGGCGCCGATGTCGAAGATCGGCTGGCCCGTCACGGGAAGGGTCGAGGAGGACAGGGCGACACCCATCGAGTAGGTGTTGTCGTTGGCCTTCGCGGCAGCCGCCTTGACGGTGTCGAGGTCGGCCCCGGTGTTGGCGACTGCACACGCGGCCATCAGCACGATCAGGTCGCCCGCGACCCCACGACGATCAGCCTTGTCCTTGGCGGAGTAGACGTCGTCGGTGATCAGCACGGTCTCGACCCGGATGCCGTCGTCCGAAGCCATCTCGGCGCCCATGTCGAAGTTGAGCACGTCGCCCTGGTAGTTGCCGTAAAGGAACAGACAGCCCTTTCCCTGGTCGACGGCGGTGACCGCGTCGTAGCAGGCGATCGGGTCGGGTGAGGTGTTCACGTTGCCGATCACGGCGGCGTCCGCGACGCCCTCGCCCACATATCCCAGGAAGAGCGGCTCGTGGCCGCTGCCGCCGCCGAAGATGATGCCCACCTTGGGTTCGCCGCTGAGTGCGGTCCGGACGACGACCCGCTCGTTCTCGGCCAGCTTCACCACATCGGAATGTGCCTTGACGTAGCCGTCCAGGAGTTCCTCAACGGCGTCGTAGCCATCGTTGAGCAGTCGTTTCATCGGTTGGTTCCTTCCATTGTGCGTGCGGTGAGCGCCTGTGCCGACCGAGTGCCAGCGGGATTGCGGGACACGTCGTCGGGCCCTGAACCTACGTGCAGCACCGCTAGTGATGACCACATCGGACGCGCGGTGCTACGGCTCAAGTATCGCATGGTCCCCTTCGACCGGCGAGGGGCTGGTCGAGAAATCCACAGCGAAAATCACAAAGCAACAGTCTGTGTGTGACGACGGCAGCGGTCTGTGGAGCTTGCCGGGCTCTCCTGCACCGCACGGCGAAGGGTCATTCTGCCGCCCGGGCCGCGAGGGTTTGCTACCCGCGCGGCCTGGCCAAGGCCCGCCACAGGGTGAACGACACCCAATCGAGAGGGCCACCCAACCCGTGCGCGCGCTCAGTCCAGCGCTGCCCTGGGCGGCGCCCCGGCGTCCACCTTCACCGGGCCGGACCGCAGCCACACGGCGAGCACGGCACCGATCAGCGCCAGCCAGGTGGTGACCTGGACCATGGTGGACATGGACGTGACGAACACCTGAAGGTGTGGTGGCCCGGGCCGGCAACGTCCGGATCCTCGACCGACCTGTGTTCAGCCACGTAACGTCGTGCCCAGAGTTGAACACCATCGATCGAAGGAGAATCCGTGGCCTACGTCACCGTTGCAGTCGAGAACTCGGCCGATGTCGAGCTGTACTACACCGATCAGGGTTCCGGGCAACCGGTGGTGCTGATTCACGGCTTCCCGCTCAACGCGGAGTCGTGGGGCAAGCAGCAGGCCGCCCTGCTGGCGGCGGGCTACCGGGTGGTTGCGTACGACCGGCGCGGGTTCGGAGCGTCCACCAAGACCGGCGGAGGCTTCGACTACGACACCTTCGCAGCCGACCTGCACGGCCTGCTCGACGAACTGGACCTGACCGACGTCGTTCTCGTCGGATTCTCGATGGGCACCGGCGAGGTGGCCCGGTACCTGGCCCGCTACGGAAACGACCGGGTGGCCAAGGCGGTGTTCCTCGGGTCGCTGGAGCCCTACCTGCTGATCACCGACGACAACCCGGACGGCGCCGGGCCACAGTCGTTCTTCGACGGCATCGCCGAAGCGGTGGCGAAGGATCGCTACGCGTTTCTGACCGGCTTTTTCTCCGATTTCTACAACCTGAGCGACAACCTCGGGAGCCGGATCTCGCAGGAGGCACTGGACGCCAGCGTGCAGGTGGCGAACACGGCGGGCAATGCAGCAATCGCGGCCGCGCCGCTGACTTGGCCGACCGACTTCAGGGCCGACATCGCGGCGATCAACGTGCCGGCGCTGATCGTGCACGGCACGGCTGACAACATTCTGCCGATCGACGCGACGGCCAGAAGATTCACCGCAGCGTTGCCGTCCGCCACCTACGTAGAAATCGAGGGCGCCCCGCACGGCATGCTCTGGACGCACGGTGACGAGGTCAACCGCATCCTGCTGGACTTTCTCGGCGAGTGACCCCTGCGACGCGGCCGGTGTACGGACGACGCCAGCGATGACATATGGTTAGCCTTACCTAACCACCACGAAGGACGGACGCTCGGCCATGTACCCCCGCCTGATGCCCGCCAACCCGCGGATGTTCACTGCCGCCGTGGTCCGCACCGAGCGGGTCTCACCCTCCTTCCAGCGCGTCACCATCGCCTCGGACGACCTGGTCGGCTTCGACTGGCAGGGACTCGACCACTGGTTCAGGCTGTTCTTTCCCCTCCAGCCGAACACCGACCTGCAGTTGCCCGAGGTGAAGGGGCGGCAGTGGTGGAAGGCGTACCTGGCGATCCCCGAGGGTGACCGTCCGCACTGCAGCAACTACACGGTCACGGCCCACCGCAACCTCGGCGACATCGCCGAACTGGACATCGACGTGGTGCTGCACTGGCACGACGGCCAGCTGTCCGGGGTGGCGGCGTGGGCCACCGATGCCCAGCCCGGCGACCCTGTCGGGCTGCTCGATCAGGGCGTGCTCTTCGATCCCCCGTCCGACACCGACGCGTATGTTCTGGTCGCGGACGAGAGCGGACTGCCCGCCCTGCGCGGGATCCTGCGCGACCTGCCACCGGACGCCGTCGGCACGGCGATCATCGAGGTGCCGGCCGAGGGCGATGTGACGACTGTGGAGGCGCCTACGGGCGTCGAGGTGCAGTGGGTGCCCCGCGACGTCACCGGCGACCTGGTCGGCCGCCGTGCCCTGGCTGCCCTGGAGCGCTGCGAGGTGTCCCGGCCCAACGCCTACGCGTTCGTGGTCGGCGAGTCGGGCCTGGCCACCCAGGGTCGGCGCGCGTTGCACCGGGCGGGACTGCCCAA
Organism: uncultured Actinomycetota bacterium; assembly: GCA_963697765.1. Lineage (GTDB taxonomy): Bacteria > Actinomycetota > Actinomycetes > Propionibacteriales > Propionibacteriaceae > Micropruina. The sequence continues at coordinate 346,245 of CAVOPC010000001.1, read as the reverse complement.
GAGCCGGATCACCTTTTCAGGGTTCTGGAAGGCTTGAGCCGCCCATTGCTCACGGAGTGTGAGGGTGGGCCGTGACTACGCGGCCCGAACTCACACCGTGATTTCGGCGAACGCCGGGATGTCACCAAACCGGGCCGTGATGGGGTCGATTCGGCTCGCGACCACTACCGTCGTGGGGTGAGCAACTCAGAGACCGCCGAGACCGACACCGACCTGCCGACCGGCTTCGACGGGCTGGGGCTGGACGAGCGGCTGCTGAAGACATTGCACGACGTCGGGTACGAGAGCCCGTCCCCGATCCAGGCCGAAACCATTCCCGCGCTGCTCGAGGGACGTGACGTGGTCGGGCTGGCCCAGACCGGCACCGGCAAGACGGCCGCCTTCGCGCTGCCGATCCTGCAGCGACTCGAACTGAAACAGAAGGGACGAGCCCCGCAGGCGCTGGTGCTCGCCCCCACCCGCGAGTTGGCTCTGCAGGTCTGTGAGGCATTTCAGACCTATGCCGGACGGCTACCCGGCGTCCACGTGCTGCCGGTGTACGGCGGCCAGGGCTACGGGGTGCAGCTCAGCGCGCTGGCCCGCGGCGTGCACGTGGTTGTCGGCACGCCGGGCCGCATCATGGACCACCTGGAGAAGGGCACCCTCGACCTGTCGGAGTTGCGCTTCCTGGTGCTCGACGAGGCCGACGAGATGCTCAACATGGGCTTCGCCGAAGACGTCGAGACGATTCTCGCCGGCACCCCCGAAGACAAGCAGGTAGCGCTGTTCTCGGCCACCATGCCGCCGGCGATCCGCAAGCTGTCCAAGAAGTATCTGACCGACGCCGCCGAGGTGATGGTCAAGGGCAAGACGGCCACCGCCGCGAACGTCCGGCACCGCTACCTGATCGTGTCGTACCCGCAGAAGGTCGACGCGCTGACCCGGATCCTCGAGGTGGAGAACTTCGAGGGAATGATCGTGTTCGTTCGCACCAAGAACGAGACCGAAGCCCTGGCCGAGAAGCTGCAGGCGCGCGGGTTCTCGGCGATCGCCATCAACGGCGACGTGCCGCAGACTCAGCGCGAGCGCACCATCAGCCAGCTCAAGAGCGGCAAGCTGGACGTGTTGGTGGCCACCGACGTCGCCGCTCGTGGCCTGGACGTCGACCGGATCAGCCACGTCGTCAACTTCGACATTCCGACCGATACCGAGTCCTACGTCCATCGGATCGGACGCACCGGACGCGCCGGTCGCCACGGCGAGGCGATCTCGTTCGTCACCCCGCGTGAGCGGCGGCTGCTGCGTGACATCGAGCGCGCCACCGGACAGGAACTCAGCCACATGCAGATCCCGAGCGTCGAGGACGTGAACGCCACTCGGCTGAGTCGCTTCGACGAGTCGATCACCGAGGCCCTGGGATCTGACCGGTTGGAGTTCTTCCGCCAAGTGGTCACCCACTACGTCAATGAGTTCGACGTGCCCGAGGTGGACGTGGCCGCGGCACTGGCCCTGCAGGCCCAAGGCGAGCAGCCGCTGCTGCTCGATCCGGCCGCCGAACCCAAGCCGTTCGCGCCACGCGAGGACCGGCCGCACCGGGACTTCGACGACCGTCCGCCGCCGCGGGCACCGAAGCGCGGCGAGGGTCCGCCCCTGTCCACCTACAAGATCGCCGTCGGCAAGCGTCACCGGATCACCCCGCGGCACATCGTCGGCGCCCTCGCGAACGAGGGCGGCCTGCGCCGCGAGGACTTCGGCCACATCGACATCCGGCTCGACTACTCCCTGATCGAACTGCCGGCCGACCTGCCGCAGGCCACCTGGGACGCCCTCGGCTCCACCCGGATCTCAGGCAAGCTGATCGAGCTGAGCCCCGCGACCGGCGCCACGTTCACGCGTGACAAGGGCAAACGGGACGGTGGCTACGAACGCCGACCCCCCAAGGGCAAGTACAAGAGGCACTGAGGGGCGGCTATCCGGCAAGTGGCGTCAGAACTGCGATCTTCCAAGTGCCGGAGTCGTCGACCAGTTGGTACATCAGCTGCTCGGACGCGCCGGTGTTGTAGCTCCAGGTGACGTCCACCCAGATGCTGTGATCGGTGGCCGCCCAGACCACCTTGTCGCTGGTGGCCTCGTCAACACCCTCGTACTGGCCGAAGGCGCCGGCGAAGAACCCGGCGGTCTGTCCCGGTGAGGTGACCGGCAGGCTCTGCCCAGGAAACAGGATCAGCCCGGGAACGGCGTATTGAGCGGCGATGGCGCCGGCGTCCCTGGCCAACAGCGCCTGCCCGTAGGTGTTGAAGAAGTCCTCGACGATCTGGTCTGCTTCACGCTTGTCCATCAAGCCACCCTATGGCAGGCCGCAGCGGCCGGTCAGGGCTGCTCGGTGACCAGCGGCGGCACCAGCACCCCCCCGCCCGTCGGCTCGCCCACCCCCAGGGCGGCGGCCAGGATCGCCGCCACCTGTCTGGTGCTGCCGCCCGCAGTCGACCACGGATCGACGAAGTCGTGGGTCCATTTCAGCGACTCCGCGACGTGCGCCTCGCCGTAGTAGTCGGCGTCGCCCTCGAACACCCGGGTGGCGAACGCGTGGGCGGCGTCCTGGCCGACGGCCTCGTCGTTGGGGTTGGTGACCAGCACGAGCCGTTCGAGCCGATGGTTCACCGGGACGCTGCCGTCGAACAGCGACTCGGACAGGTGCAGGAACGGCATCACCCCGGGCACCGGGAACCCGGGGTAGGCATGCGGGCTCTGGCTCAGGCTCAGGTCGGCCTTCACCTTGCGGTCCCACCACATGTAGTAGTTGGGCACGATCCGCGGGAACTTCACCAACAATCGGACGGCGGGCATCGGAAAGCCGCTCGGCGCCACCAGAGGCGCCATCAGCACGGCTCGTCCGATCTCGGCCCGCGTCGCGGCGGCGAACGCGGCCAGGCTGCCGCCGGCCGAGAGCCCGATCACCCAGACCCGATCGCCAAGGCCGGCCGCGATGTCGATGCAGGTGTCGATGAATGCAACCAGCTCCTGGGCGGTCAACTTGGCCAGGTCACGGTTCAGCAGGTCGGGCAGTCCGTGTCGTGGCAATCGGGGCAGCAGCACCCGGAACCCCGCATCGCGGAGGTGCTCGGCGACGGCGAGGAACTGAGGCGGCGCGTTGGTGAACCCGTGCCAGATCACCAGGGTCAGGTCGGTCGGGGCGTCCGGTTCGAGCAGGCGCGTTCGGGTCGCCTCGGGCAGGTCCGCGTCCTGGGCGCTCAGTTCGGCCAGCTTGGCCAGTGCGGCGGCCCGGTCGGCGGCCGGGTCGAACGACCCGATCGTGGGCGGTCGGATCGGCAGTCGGCGGAACCAGGCGGGACGCGTCGTGGACGGCGTTTCGGGCATGCGGGCGATCCGATCTCAAAGACTGTCCGTACGTTACCGCCGGGCCGTTCGGCTGGGGGCACAATGCCCAATACCGTGCCGCCCGCCGGACCGACAGCCGTGGGTTCAATACACTCGTCCCCGCTTCCGGCAACGGTCGGAGGGATTTCCTTGAGAGGCAAGACGTGCCTGATTTCTGGTCCAACCTCGGCAGCATCCTGTTGTATGCGCTGACCATCATCATCTTCGTCACCTACCTGTTCGCGATCTTCGCGATCATCGGTGACCTGTTCCGCGACCGCAGTCTGAGTGGCGGCTGGAAGGGGCTGTGGATCGTCGGCCTGATCCTGCTGCCCTTCCTCGGCGCTCTGGTCTATCTGATCGCCCGCGGCAACGGCATGGCCCGGCGCGCCGAGGCCGAGGCGAAGCAGGCGAAGGCCGCCAACGACGAGTACATCCGGTCGGTCGCAGCCAGCCCGGCGGACGAGATCGCCAAGGCCAAGGCGTTGCTCGACGCCGGCACGATCAGTGCCGAGGACTTCGCAAACCTGAAGGCCAAGGCACTCGGCTGAGCGGTTGGCGCAACTCGCGGCGGAACCGTCCCCAACGCGCGGAAACGCACCAAAAGGAACCGTCCCCAACGCGCGGAAACGCACCAAAAGGAACCGTCCCCAACGCGCGGAAACCAGCAACAGGAACCCGTCCGGATCATCCGGGCGGGTTCTTGTCGTCCGAACCCGGGAGAATGGACACATGCGTGACGATCTGGGCGCCGAGGTGCCCCTCAGCACAGCACCGCTCCGCGTGGTTTCCCTGGTGCCCTCAATCACCGAGGCGATCGCGGTCAGTGCGCCGGAAGTGCTGGTCGGCGCCACCGACTGGTGCAACTATCCGCCCGACCTGTCGGTGGCCCGCGTCCGGGGCACCAAGAACCCGAACCTGACGGCGATCGCGGAGCTGCGTCCCGACCTGGTGGTGGCCAACCAGGAGGAGAACCGCAAGCTGGACGTGGACCGGCTCCGAGCCCGCGGGATCGCCGTATGGGTGACCCGTATCGAGACCGTCGATGAAGCCCTGGGCAGCCTGCGGCGGTTGTTCACCGGTGGGCTGGACGTAGCCCCGCCGGCCTGGCTGGAGGAGGCGGAGCAGGTCTGGGCCCAGCCCGCACTCGGCGAAGGTCGCCGGGTGGCAGTGCCGATCTGGCGCAAGCCATGGTTCTGGGTCGGCTCGGGCACCTACATCGACGACGTCCTGAGCCGGATCGGGCTGGCCAACGTGGTCACCGCCCCCCGCTACCCGAAGATCGGCCTGGCCGACACGCTCGCGCTCAATCCAGAACTGGTGCTGCTGCCGGACGAGCCCTACGCCTTCTCAGCGGACGACGGCCCCGCTGCGATGGCCGGCATCGCCACGGCCCTGGTGCCCGGCCGCGCGTTGTCGTGGTACGGGCCCGCCATGGTTTCCGCCCGCCGCACGCTCGACGAGGCGATCGGCGGCTGAGGGACCACTCGCCGCCCCAGGCACCCGCTGGCAGCGGCAACTCCGCCTCCATTAGGCTCGACCCGTGAGCCGTCGCCACCCGGTACGGGCTGGCTGTGCCGTGGTCGACAGGAGGCAGCAGTGTCCCGTCCGGTGATACTGACCGTGGACGATGATCCCGGGGTCGCGGCTGCCGTCCGGCGTGATCTGGCGGCACGGTACGGCGAGGACTACCGGGTGATCGGGTCCACGTCCGGAGCCGAGGCCCTCGACGTGCTGGCCCGACTCACCCTGCGCGACGAGCCGGTTGCACTGATCGTGTCCGACCAGCGAATGCCCCGGATGACCGGCATCGAGTTTCTCGGCCGCTCCCGAACCGACGCGCCGGACGCCAAGCTGCTGCTGCTCACCGCCTATGCCGACACCGATGTGGCGATCACCGCGATCAATGACATCGGCCTCGACTACTACCTGATGAAGCCCTGGGATCCGCCCGCCGAACGGCTGTACCCCGTGGTGGACGACCTGCTCGGCGACTGGCGATCCGCACATCCCGACGTCACCTCCGAAGTCCGTCTGGTCGGCACCCGGTGGTCGGAGCACGCACACGATCTGAAGCTGTTCCTGACCCGCAACTACGTGCCGTATCGCTGGTACGACGTGGAGAAGGACGACGAGGGCGTACGGCTGCAGCAACTCGCCGGCGCCGGCGCCGGCGACCTGCCGTTGGTACTGCTGCCGTCCGGTCCCACCCTGCGCGATCCGGCGCCGGTCGAGCTCGCGAGCGCGTTGGGCCTGCGCACAGCCGCCAGCCGTCCGCTCTACGACGTCTGCATAGTCGGCGGCGGCCCCGCCGGCCTGGCCGCCGCGGTGTACGCGGCCTCGGAGGGACTGGCCACCGTGATCGTCGAGCGGCAGGCCCCGGGTGGGCAGGCCGGCCAGAGCGCTGCGATCGAGAATTACCTGGGCTTTCCCCGGGGGCTCAGCGGCGCCGACCTCACCCAACGTGCGATCGCGCAGGCGTCGCGCTTCGGCGCAGAGTTGGTGCTGGCCCGCGAGGTATCCGGGCTGGACGTGCGCGGCCCCGTCCGAGCCGTTCTGCTGAGCAGCGAGGGCGAGATCGAGGCCCGCTCGGTGATCCTCGCCAGCGGGGTGTCGTACCGCACCCTGGGCGCACCGGGCACCAAAGAACTCACCGGACGTGGCATCTACTACGGAGCCACCGCCGCCGAAGCCGCGCAGACCGCCGGCGACGTGGTCTATCTGGTGGGGGCGGCGAACTCAGCCGGGCAGGCGGCGCTCAACTTCGCGGCGCACGCCAGGCACGTGGTGATGCTGGTGCGCGCCGGCTCACTGGAGGAGACCATGTCGCAGTACCTGGTGGCGCGGATCCTGGCGTCGCCGGCGATCAGCGTGCGGTACCGCACCGAGGTGGCCGCCGCCGCGGGCGAGGGGCACCTGCAGTCGCTCACCCTGCGCGATCGGGACACCGGGGTCACCGACCACGTCGAGACCGAATGGCTGTTCGTCTTCATCGGAGCCGCACCGCGCGCCGACTGGCTGGGCGACGAGATCGCGCGCGACCAGCACGGCTTCGTGATCACCGGTCCGGACCTCGTCGCCGCCGGGCGCTGGACGGGATCGCGTCCGCCGCACGCCCTGGAAACCAGCGTGCCCGGAGTCTTCGCGGCCGGAGACGTACGGCTGGACTCGATGAAACGGGTGGCCTCAGCCGTCGGCGAGGGCGCGATGTCGGTCTACTTCGTGCATCGCTTCCTGGCGGAGAACTGAGATGGACGCCTCCCGACCCGCTCGACCGGCCGACCTGCGCGACCTGGCGTTGTTCGGTGGCCTCAGCGACGAGCAGGTCGCCGACCTGGCATCCGCCGGGGCGGTGTTCGGATTCGAACTCGGCGACATACTTTTCACCGAGGGACAACCGGCCGAGTACTGGTGGGTGCTGCTCAGCGGCACCGTCGACCTGATCCGGCATGTCGGCCGCGAAGACGCCGTCGTCGCGCAGATGGACGTGGCGGGTCGGTGGGCCGGCGGCTTCCGGGCCTGGGACGACGCCGGAACCTATCTCGCCACCGGCCGCGTCGCCCACCCCGGCGAGGTATTCCGGCTGCCGGCCGAGGCCCTGCGGGAGCGCTTCGCCGCCTGGTTTCCGTTCGGCGCTCACCTGATCGGCGGCCTCTACCACACTGCCCGCTCCATCGACGCCACGGCCCGGCAACGCAGTTCCCTGATCACCCTGGGCACCCTCGCGGCCGGCCTGGCGCACGAGCTGAACAACCCGGCCGCCGCGGCTACCCGGGCCGCCGACTCGCTGGAGTCGGCCAGCCGCGAGGTGCTGCAGGCCCTGGGTTGGCTCTCCGGAAACAACATCTCCGCTGCCCAGTTCAGTGAGTTGGACAGGCTGCGCGTCGCGCTGGCGCCCGCGCCGTCCTCGCTGGACGCCCTCGAGCGGGCGGACCGTGAGGACGCGCTGCTGGACTGGTTGCGCGACAAGGGCATGACCCGGGAGCCCTGGGTGCTGGCCGGCGCGCTGACCACGGCGGGCGCCGATCCGGCCTGGTGCGCTCGGGTCGAGCGGGTGCTGCCCGGGCCCGATCTGGAACCGGCCCTGCATTGGGTGGCCAGCACCGCGGAGGTGCGCCAGCTGCTCGGCGAGGTACGGGAGTCGACCGGCCGGATCTTCGAGTTGGTCGCAGCGATGCGGTCCTACTCGCAACTCGACCGGGCCTCGCGCCAGCGCGTCCGGGTCAGCGAAGGACTCGACTCGACGCTGGTGATGCTCGGGCACAAGGTGGGCGGGGTCAGCGTGCTGCGCGACTACGCGTCCGATCTTCCCGAACTGGAGGGCTACCCGGGCGAGCTGAACCAGGTGTGGACCAACCTGATCGACAATGCTCTGGACGCCATGGACGGAGCCGGTACGTTGCGGGTCAGCACCCGCGCCGACGGCGGGCAGGTACTGGTCGAGATCTGCGACACCGGCCCGGGCATGCCGCCCGCGGTTGCCGCCCGGGCGTTCGAACCCTTCTTCACCACCAAGGAGGTCGGGCGGGGAACCGGACTCGGCCTCGATATCGCCCGCCGGGTCGTCGTCGAGCGGCACGGCGGCGCGATCGGGATCGAGTCTGTTCCTGGCGACACCAGGATTCAAGTGCGGCTGCCTCTCGGCTGATGACGCCCGTTCGAGCGCGTCGAGGCCTCGGTCCGGCTGGTCCAGCGTGTCCGGGACCACCCCGCCGGTGGGTCTCGGCACGCTCCTCTCCTAGGGTGGTCAAGTGACACATCCCGTACGGCCCGCGTCGCGATGAGAGCACTGCTGAAGCGTCCGTTGCTTCCGCTGGCCTCGCTGCTGTGGGGCATCCAGTTCTCGTTCCTGAGTCCTTCGCTGGCCCTCATCCTGGTCAGTCTCTACGGCGCCACCCCGGGCGCGGTCGGCTGGACGCTGGCGATCTACAACACCGCCGGGTTCGTGGTGGCCCTGGTGGTTCCGGCCTGGGCCGATCGCCGCCGAGAATATCTCTGGCCGATGCTGGGGGCCGCGGTACTCACGGTGTTGCTGGCGATCTCACTGGCCGTGGCCACCAGCCTGCCCTGGGCGACCGTGGCGTTGATCGTCTTCGGCGCCCCGGCAGGTGTCGGGGTCTCGCTGATCTTCGCTCAACTGGCGCACGGCGGGGCAACCACGGTCGAACTGATGAACAACCGGGCTGTCTATTCGTTCGCCTGGGTGGCCGGCCCGCCGATCGCGACGGCCCTGATCGGCTGGTTCGGCGACGAGTCGATCCTGTACGCGCTGGCCGGGGTCGGCCTGCTCAGCGTCGGCACCTCCCTCGCCCTGATCCGTCAGGACCGCCGCCCCGCCACCGAAACCCCGGCACCGGTGCCGTCCCCTCCCCCGGCGCGGCATCGATTGAGCCGGCTGCGACTGGCAGCCATCATCGTCGCCTTCGTGCTGATCCAGGCCACGAACAGCGCCACCACAGCGGTGCTCGTCGTCTTCGTCGGCCAAGGGCTCGGCCTGCCGCTGCTGTGGGCGGGGCTTGCGCTCAGCCTGGCAGCAGCGCTCGAGATTCCTGTTCTGGTCGCGCTGGGCCGGCTCAGCGAGCGGTTCTCGCTCACCACCCTGATGCTGTTCGGTTGCTTGGCCGGCCTCGGCTACGTCCTCGGCCTGGCCTTCGCCCGCGAACCGTGGCAGATCCTGGCCCTGCAGGTGCCTAACGCCATCTTCGTCGCCGTGCTGTCGGGTATCGGCATGGCGCTGTTCCAGCACGTCATCGCCGGGCCGGGACTCGCCACCGGCACGTTCAGCAACACCCGCCGGGTGGCGAACATATTGACCGGTCCGCTGATCGCGCTGGCGGGCACGTCGCTCGGCTACTCAGCGGTCTTCCTGGCCTGTGCCGGGCTGATCACCGTGGGCGGAGTGACCATCGGCATCATCGGACGCCGGACGTCCCGCACGTGATCGCTCGCCCAACCAGGTTCCTCTCGCGTTGCTGACCCGATGTTCGCGAGCGTGCGGTAGTCAGGCGGGCGTGGGGATACCGCCGGTGCGCCCAGTGGTGGTCAGGTAGGCCACTGCGGGCGCGTCCACCGCGCGCACGACCAGCGACTGGCCTCCGGCGTGGAAGCCGCTCTGCCCGCGCTGCAGGCTCAGCTGCTCCCCCTGCGCGCACACTTCCAGGCTGCCCTCGGTGACGATCAGGATCGCCGGCCCGGTCAACGGCAGTTCGCGTGGGCCGCCGTCGGCGGTGATCCGGTGCACCGAGAACTCCGACGCCGGCGGCCACCAGCTGGCCAGCGCGACCCCGTCCGCTTGGGACGTCTCGACCGGAACCGTCTGCGGTTCGACGGCGGCGAACCTGACGATCTCGAGCAACCCGGGCACGTCGATGTGTTTGGGGGTCAATCCCCCGCGCAGCACGTTGTCGGACGGTGCCATTGCTTCGATGCCGAGGCCCTGCAGGTAGGCGTGGACGCTGCCCGCGTCCAGGTACAGCGCCTGCCCCGGCTCGAGATCGACGCGGTTCAGCAAAGCGGTGGCCAGCACGCCCGGGTCGTCGCCGAAGTCCGCGGCCCGGCGGACGGTGTCGGCCAACCGTCCCGGACGGTCCTTTGCGGCCGCCACCAGTTGCGCTGCCAACTCCCGCACCTGCGGACGCCCGGACAGGATCAGTTCGACAGCGCCGCGCAGGGCCTCGTGCTCGTCGGACGCGCGCAGTAGGGCGAGCAACTCGCTCGCGACCTCCGCGTCGGGGTCGATCAGTTCGGCCAGGTCGTCAGCCGCGTCCCGCGGTGGGCGGAAGCCGCACAGCGCGACGAACGGCGTGATCGCGACGATCATCTCCGGCTTGTGCTCGGGGTCCGGGTAGCTTCGCCGCGGGTCGCCCACGGCCAGCCCGGCGTCGTTCTCGCGCTGGAAGCCGGCCGCGGCCTGGTGTCGGTTCGGATGCACCTGCAGCGACAGCGGACTGCCCGCGGCCAGCACCTTCATCAGGAACGGCAGCGCACCACCAGCCAGCGCGGGATCCTCGGCGAGTACTCGGTCGAGGCCGACGCCGTCCACAGTGGCCGGAGCCCCCGGGTGCGCGCCCAGCCACAGTTCGGCCTGCGGACGCCCGTCCGGCTGCCGGCCGAGCAGGGCGGGAATGTCGGTTTCCGACCCCCAGGCGTAGTCCCTCAGCGGCGGGTCGATTCTGAACAGCCGTCGCGCCGGGGCCTTCTCGGCGCTCGCCACCCGGGCGGCCAGCGGATGCTCGGGCCCCACCTGGGCCAGGGCCTCCGCGCCGTCGATGCCCTGACCCATCGGCTCGACCAGGCGGACGTCCGGCAGCCGTTGCCGCAGCGCCGCCACGCAGGCCTCACGCACGGCGGTCGCATCGAAGACGCCACCGATCAGGCAGACCCGCGGATCGCCGCCGAGCCGCACCCTGGCCGCGGCCGCTTCCGCGGAGAGTGCCAGTTCCTGTCCCGCCGAGGTGCAGATCGCGGCGGCCACCGCGTCGGTGGCCGCCAGGTCGCAGACCGCGCGCGCGAACGCGGCCACCCGGCGCACCGTGTCGGGGTCGGTCTGCAGGTCGATGTAGGCCTCGTCCGGCTTGGGGAAGGATGCGTACAGCACCTCGGTCAGGGCGGTTGCGGGGCCGCGTCCGTCGTAGGCGCGCAGGGCGTGATCGAGCCCGGCCCGGCCCAGCCAGTAGCCGCTGCCGGCGTCCCCGAGCAGGTAGCCCCACCCGTCCACCCGCGCGATCCCGGCCTCGCCGACCCCGAGGGTGACCACGCCGGTTCCGGCCGCGACGACGACGCCCGGGTCCAGTCCCAGGGCGGCCAGGTAGGAGGTGACCGAGTCGTGCGCCAACCTGACCTGCGTGGTGCCGGCCTCGCGGCAAAGCTCCAGCAACTGCCCAGGGTCGTTGTCGACGTCGGTCAGCCCCGTGCTGCCGATCACCACGACGGGAAACTGACGACCGGCCAACCGCGACGCCTCGACCACCGCGTTCGCCAACTGCGGCAGCAGCGGACGACTCGTGATGACGCCGGGAAACGTGTGCTCGAAAAGCCGCGGCTGACGGCTGCGGGCCTTGATGCCGGTCTGGCCGCAGTCGAGCGCCAGCAGTGCGGATTCGGCGGAGATCGTTCCGCTCGGGTGGGAAGTCATCACGGTACTTTCTGCGAAGGATCAGGCGACCGTTCCGGTCGAGCGGCGAACCACCAGGCTCGGGGTGGCGTCGAGGAAATGACCGGACGGGGCCCCCGCGATCACGTCGACCAGCCGCCGGGCTGCGTGCGAACCGAACGCGAGCACATCGTGGCTGAGCGCGGTCAGGGTGGGGAAGGTGTGCTCGCAGACCACGGAGTCGTCCCAGGCGATGATCGACAAGTCGTCGGGAACGGTCATGCCCAGCTCGGAAGCCAGGCCGAGGCCGGCCACTGCCATCACGTCGTTGTCATAGATCAGGGCGGTCGGTGGCGTCGGGGAACGCAGCGCCCTGAGCGTGGCACGGCGTCCCGACTCGGGGGCGTAGTCGGTGCGCAGCAACTGCGCCTCGACGCCCAGTTGCTGGGTGATGGCCAGGAATGCGGAGTCGCGGATCCGGGTGTGCGCGTAGGCCTGCACGCCGGCCACCCGGCCGATCCGCCGGTGACCCAGGTCGACCAGATGGGTGACCGCCTGCCGCATCGAGGTGGCGTCGTCGGTCCACACGCAGGTCAGGTCGCGGGCCACGCTCGGGTCGGACACCACGACCGCCGGCAACGCCGACGACTCGCTGCACCAGGCCACCCGCGGGTCGTCCACCGTGACATCGACCAGCAGGATGCCGTCCACCCGTCGGGCAGCGTGCCAGCGCTTGAGGGTGTCCAGTTCGACCTCGGGTGTGGGCACCACCTGCAGCAGCAGGCCGGTGGAGCGGACGGACAACTCGGCCTCGACCCCGGCCAGGAACCGCATATAGAACGGCTCCATGCCGAGCGTGTGCGGATCGCGGGCGAGCACCAGGCCGTAGGTGTCGGTCTTGGCCTCGGCCAGGGACCGCGCCGCACTGCCGGGCGCCCAGTTCAGCTCGTCAGCGACCCGAAGGACGCGCTCACGGGTCTCGTCGGAGACCCCCTTGCGGCCGTTCAGAGCGAACGAGACGGCCCCGATCGACACTCCGGCCCGCTCGGCGATGTCACTGATCGTGACCCGTTTGCCCGGCCGTTTGGGGGTGCTCACAGCCCTACCTCGACGATCGACGGATCAGGGCCTGGAGTCGTCGGCCATCGGCTCGGCGGCCGGACGCCCACCCAACGACGAGGTCTCTGCCTTGAAGTCCTTGATCGCCTTGCCGGCGTTCTTGCCGAAGCTGGCCAGCCTGGCCCCGCCGAACAGGATCAGTGCCACGAAGGCAATGATCACCCACTCCCAGCCACCCAGATTGGGCATGTTGCTTCTCCTATCGATCAGGACGCCGCAGCCGCGGCGGCCGGTTCAGTCAGCCAAGAGGCCCGTGCGGGCCACGGTGCCGTACCAGGTGGCGCTCGCCTTCGGGACGCGGCGCTGGCTCTCGTCCACCCGGACGATCCCGAATCGCTTCTGGTATCCCAGCGCCCATTCGAAGTTGTCCATGAACGACCAGGCCAGGTAACCGCGGACGTCGGCGCCGTCGCCGATCGCACCGTGCACGGCGGCGAGATGGCGGCGCAGGTAGTCGAGCCGGTCGTCGGTGTCGTCAACGAAGCCTTCCGCGTCCGGCTGGTCGTCGAAGGCCGCGCCGTTCTCGGTGATCACCAGGGCAACCCCGGCGGGCCCGGTGTACTCGGTGTGCAGTCGGTTCAGCAACTGCCGCAGTCCGTCGGGATGCACCTCCCAGCCCATCTCGGTCAGCGGCAGGTCGCGCAGCACCTGCACCGCGTCCGGTGCGGCGATGTGCGGCGTGTGGCCGGGCCCGGCCTCGCCGGAGCGGAACACGTTGGTGGTGTAGTAGTTGACCCCGAGCACGTCGATGGGTGCGCTGATCGCCGCCAGGTCGCCGTCCTGCACCAGGTCCTCGGGCCAGAACTCGGCCAGGTCGTTCTCGACGTCGCTCGGGTAGTGCCCGGTGGTGATCGGCTCGATGAAGAACCGGTTGGCGGTGCCGTCCACCCGGCGGGCGACGTCGACGTCCTCGGGCGCATCGGACGCGGGGATCGCCGGGGTGAAGTTGAGCGTGATGCCCAGGCTCGCCTCGGGGTCGCGCTCGCGCAGTGCCTGCACGGTGAGTCCGTGCGCGAGCAGCAGGTGGTGACCGGCCCGGATCGAGTCGGCCACATCGGTCTCACCCGGCGCGTGCACGCCTGCGGCGTAGCTCAGGAAGGACGAGCACCAGGGCTCGTTCAGCGTCGTCCAGGTGCGCACCCGGTCGCCGAGCCGGTCATGCACGGCCAGGGCGTAGTCGACGAATCGCAGGGCAGTGTCGCGGTTCTTCCAGCCGCCGGGCAGTGCCGCCGGCAGGTCCCAGTGGTACAGGGTCAGCCATGGGTCGACGCCCTTGTCGAGCAGTTCGTCGACCAGCCGCGAATAGAAGTCCATGCCGTCGCTGAGCACCCGGTCGCCGTCCAGCACCCGTGGCCACGACACCGAGAACCGGTAGCGCTGCAGGCCCAGCTCGGCCATCAGCGCCACGTCCTCGGGGTAGCGGTGATAGTGCTCGCAGGCCACGTCGCCGTTCTCGCCGTTCACGACCGCGCCGGGAACCCGGCAGAAGACGTCCCAGATCGAGTCCTGCTTGCCGCCCTCGTGGGGGGCGCCCTCGATCTGGTAGGCCGAGGTGGCGCAGCCGAAGAAGAAGCCGGGGGGGAACTCCACGGTCATGGTCGAGCCTTTCGCGGGTCGGTGATGCGTGTCGGCGGCCGCAGGGACGGTGCCGCAACCGGGGTGCAGTCGGACCCCTATGCCGAGCCCGGACGCCAGTTGGCGCTCTTCAGGCTGCCCTTGAGGTCCGGGACGTCGGCGAGCAGCCGCTTGGTGTAGTCGTGCTTGGGCTCGAAGATCACTTGCGTCGGTGGTGCCCTGCTCGACCACCAGGCCGCGTTCCATCACGACCACCTCGTCGGCGAGGTAGCACGCCTGGCCGATGTCGTGGGTGATGAACAGCACGGTGAGCCCCAGGTTGTCCCGTAGGTCCTGCAGCACGTTGAGCACGCTCACCCGCAGGGACGCGTCCAGCATCGACGTGGCCTCGTCCGCCAGCAGCACCTTGGGGTTCATCATCAGGGCCCGGGCGATCATCACCCGCTGGCGCTGGCCACCGGAGAGCTGGTGCGGAAACTTGTGCACGGCGTCCCCCGGCTTCAAGCCGACGTAGCCGAGGCACTTCTCGATCAGGGCATCCTCGCCGCCCGAATCCAGTTCGGCCAGCCGCAGGCTGCGGCGCAACATGTGGCCGACGCTGAAGAACTGGTTGAACGACGAGAACGGGTCCTGGAAGACGGCCTGAACGTCACGCCAGTACTGGCGCAGTTCACGCCCGGAGATGGTCGTGACGTCCTTGCCCAGGTAGGTGATCGTGCCGCTGGTGACCGGCATCAGCCGCAGCAGCATGCGGGCCAGGGTGGACTTGCCCGAGCCGGACTCCCCCACCACCGCGAGTACCTTGCCGGCGTGGAAGTCGACGCTGACGTCGTTGACGGCGGTGATCTGGCCGCCGGCCACCCTGAACTGCTTGGTCACGTTGCGCGCCGACAGCACCGGCTTGGACGTGTCGTGGGCGATCGTGGGAGTCGCTGTGTCGCTCATGCGTGGGTCACCTCCATCGGGATGGTCTGGCGTGGATGCTCCTTGGCCCACCAGCAGGCGAACTGGTGATCGCTTTCCTGCAACGTCGGCGGCTGCTGCTTCGAGCAGACGTCCATGGCGAAGGGGCAGCGCGGATGGAACCGGCAGCCGGTCGGTGGGTTGCCCAGGTTGGGCGGCGATCCCGGAATGCCGACCACATGCTTGGTGCGGGTGTCCTCGGTCGGGTCAAGCACCGAGGCCAGCAGCGCAGCGGTGTAGGGGTGCCGGGCGTTGTTCACCAGATCGTCGGTGCGCCCGGTCTCGACCACCTTGCCGGCGTACATGATCGCCAACCGGTCGGTGACCATCGACAGCACCGGCAGGTCGTGGGTGATGAAGATCACCCCCGACATGATCTTCTTCTCGACCATGGCCAGCAGCATCTCGATCAGTGCCTTCTGGCTGGAGACGTCCAGGGCGGACGTGGGTTCGTCCGCGATCAGCAGTTTCGGGTTCAGCAGGGTGGACACCACCGTCACCATGCGCTGCTTCATGCCGCCGGAGAGTTGGTGGGCGTAGGAGTCAAGCACCCAGGTGGGCATCTCGAGCAACTTCAGCCGGTCGGTGGCCAGGTCCATCGCGTCCGACTGCTTGTAGTGCCGGTCATGGGCCCGCAGCACGTCGAGCACCAGATCCTTGATCTTCAACGTGGGGCTGACCGCATTCATGGCGCCCTGCGGAAGCAGCGAGACGATGTCGCCACGGTACGTGCGGTGTGCCTTGCCGGCCTTGGGGTCGAGGGTGCTCAGGTCGATCGACTTGCCGTCGATCTCGAGCGTGCCCTTGACCACGTACAGCGGCGGATTGGCGATCATCGCCAGCGCGTTGCCCAGGGTGGACTTGCCGCAGCCCGACTCACCGGCCAGGCCGACGATGGTTCCTTCCGGCACCTCGATGGTCACGTCGTCGACCGCGGGTACATCCTCGCCGCTGTCGGCCGCATAGACGGCGGTCACGTTGCTCGCCCGCATCAGGACGCTGCTCATGCCGGTACCTCCACACCGTCGGCCTGTTCGGCCAGCTTTTTCGCGGTCTCGGCGCGCCGGGCGGCGGCCTTGGCCAGGTTCTTCTTCTTGCCCCGGCGGAGCCTGGGGTTGAACACCTCATCCAGGGACGCCTGCAGGTTCAGCAGGCTGAAGCTGATCAGTGTCAGCACAAGGGTCGGCGGCAGGAACGCCCACCACGAGCCGGACGCCACGGCCTGGAAGGCCTGCGCCCAGTGCAATTGGGTGCCCAGCGAATTAGCGCCGGAAGGACCAAGACCCAACAGCGACAGCGTGGACTCCAACAGGATGGCGCCGGCCACCTGCAGCACGAATGCCATCACCACGTAGCTGGCCAGGTAGGGCAACACGTCGGTGAGCAGGATGGACGGCGTCCGGGCACCGGACAGCTTGGCCACGTCGATGTGCTCACGAGCACTGACCGAACTGGCCTGGGCCCGGACGGCGCGCGCCGTCCACGGCCAGACGACGACCCCGATCACCAGCGCGAGCCCGGTGAATCCCTTGAGGAACGCGATGTTGGTGCTCTGCAGCGCAATCGACAGCAGGATCAGGACGATGAAGGACGGAATCGCCAACAGGACGTTGGTGATGCCCATCAACAGCTCTTCCAGCCATCCGCCCGCGTAGCCGGCCAGGAGGCCGATCACCACCCCGATGGTGGTTGCCACCGCGCCGGCCAGCAGGCCCAGCATCAGGGAGTTCCTGGTCGACGCCATCAGCACTGCCAGCACGTCGTGGCCGAAGTTGTCGGTGCCCAGGATGTGCTCGGCAGAGGGAGGGTCATACAGTCCGCCCACCATTTCGTCCGGGGAGTACGGGTACAGCGCGCTGCCGAAGAAGGCGAACACGCCGATACCGAGGATCAGCACGACCGAGATCCAGAACCGCGGCCCGAAGTTGAAGCTGCGCCAGGATGCCTTCCGTTTGGTGGTGTCCGGACCCGGAACGAGCGGGCCTTCCTCGGCCTCGGCAACGGCTACTTGTCCCATTGTGCTCATGTCACTTCTCTCCCGACTTGGACGCGCGGATCCGCGGATCGATGAAGCCGTACAACACCTCGATCAGGTAGTTCGCCACCAGCACCGCGACGGTGATGATCGTGGCGAGGCCCTGGATGACCGGATAGTCATTGGCCGAGATGGCGTTGAACAGCAGGGAGCCCAGCCCCGGGTAGTTGAACACGAGTTCGGTGATCAGTGCTCCGCCGACCAGGGTGCCCAGGCTGAGTGCCAGGCCGGTGATCTGGGGCAGCATCGCGTTGCCGAAGATGTAGCGGGTCATCTTGGCATCGCCGATGCCCAGGCCACGCGAGTAGTTGACGTAGTCGGAACCCAGTTCGTAGATGGCCATCGACCGCATGCCGACCGCCTGGGTGCCGATGCTGATCAGCAGCAGGGACAGGAACGGCAGCCAGTAGTACTGGATGGCATCGAAGAAGAAGTCCCAGCTGAACTCAGGCGTCATGCCGAGCGAGTAGGCCCCGCCGACCGGGAACCAACCGAGAACGACCGCGAAGATGTACAGCGTCAGGATGGCCAGGCAGTAGGGCGGAATCGACGAAAAGAAGAGCGACGTGGTGAACACCGACTTGTCCCAGCCGGCGCCCTTGTAGGCGGCAACGGCGCCCAGGACGTTGCCGATGATCCAGCCGAAAATGATGGCTGGGATTTGCAGGACCAGGGTCCACGGCAGCGCCTGCCCGATCAGGTCGGTCACCGGCGTCGGATAGGACGCGAACGACGTTCCCAGGTCGCCGTGCAGAGCGTTGCTCACATAGGTGACGAACTGCTGCCATAGCGGCTGATCGAGGCCGAACTCGGTCATGAACTGCTGGTAGATCTTCGCCTGCTGTTCACTGCTGATGTTCGCCCCGCGAGCCATGTTTGAGACGATCACGTCCACCGGGTTACCCGGGATGAGCCGTGGCAGCACGAAGTTCAGTACTAGTGCTGCCACGAGCGCGCCCAGGTACCACAGCGTCTTGCTCGTCAGGTATCGACGCAGACCCATGGTCCTACAACTCCCTTGACCGAGCCGAGGCTCAGCCGGCGATCTTCTGGATCTTGAACAACCAGGTGTTGCCCGCGCCGCGCAGCATCGGCGGGGCGTAGGCGTTGTTCTCGTCCGGCCAGTTGTAGAAGTTGCTCGCGTCGTAGCTCGTAGAACTCGTCCGGCCGGTACATCAGCGGGCAGGACGGAACCTCCTTGCGGTACAGCGCGTCCAGCTTGTCGTACGCCGCCTTCTTGGCCGCGTCGTCGACCGCCTGAGCGGCCTCGGTCAGCATTGCCTCGACCTCGGCGTTCTCCCAGCGTCCGTAGTTGGCGAAGGTGGTCTTGCCGATCGGCTTGCATCTCGGACTGGCTCATGATGTCGCGGAACCGCGCCCACGGGCTGGACGCGTTCACGCCCGCGACGTACCAGACAGGCCAGGTCGAAGGTGCCGCCCTGGATCTGCTGGGTGGTCTCGGCCTGCTGCGGGAAGCTGGTCGAGCAGTCGATGCCGATCGCCTTGAGGTTCTTGGCCACGATCTCGCAGGTCGCGTTCCAGTCCGTCCAGCCGGTCGGGGTGATCAGCTTGTACGGGCCCAGCCGGGTGCCGTCGATGGTGTACACACCGTCGGAACCCTTGGTGCCACCCGCGTCGGTGAGCAGCTTCTCGGCTGCGGCCGCGTCGAACTTCCAGCCGTTGGCGGTGGCGTCGGCCTCGTTGAAGAACTTGGCCTCGGCGCCGGTCGGCAGGATCAGCGATGCCTTCACCTCACCGGAATAGCCCGACATCGCGGTCTCGGCGATGGCCGAGTAGTCGATGGCGGACGCGATCGCCTTGCGCACCGCCGGGTTGTCGAGGCCCTTCTTGGTGGTGTTGATCAGCAGCATCGGCATCGAACCGGGGACGAAGTACGGCTTGGCCTTCAGGTAGGTGCCGATCGGCTTGCCGCCCTCCCACATCTTCCACAGCTGCGGAATGAAGGTCTGGGCGATGTCGATCTCGCCGCTCTGGACCTTCAGGTTGGCGTCCTCGTTGGACTTGAAGATCGGGTGAATGATCTGGCTGAACGCCGGCAGGCCGCCGTAGAAGGTCTTGCCCCAGTAGTTGTCGTTGCGCTTCATCACGATCTGGGTCTGGTCGGCCTTGCTGAGCGGGAACGGGCCCGAACCGATCGGCTTGTCCATCTGCTCGGTCATCAGCTTGTCGTCGGCGATCTTCTCAAAGACGTGCTGCGGGAAGCACGTACGTCTCGCAGAGCTGCCGCAGCACCTCGCTGACGTTCTTGGTCTTCTGGTCGATGGTGACCGTGACGGTCTTGTCGTCGGTCGCCGCGATCGAGGCGAAGGCCAGGAACGAGTTCACCTGCAGGCTGTCGTTGCGCTTGCCGAGGTTGAACGTGTAGGCGACGTCCTTGGCGGTCAGCGGCTGCCGTCGGACCACATGGCCCCGTCCTGCATGGTCAGGGTGATGCTGTTGGTGCCGTCGACCTTGTGCGAGGCGGCCAGGCCGGGCATGATCTCGCCGGTCAGAATGTTCCAGCGCAGCGCGCTCTCGTAGATGTACTGGTTGTTGTTGGCCGTCGACGGCCAGGTCGCCGTCGGCGACAGCGGGTTGAAGTTGGCCGGCGGGCCCCACTGGTGGCCGGCGATGAACATGGTGTCGCCGGCGGTGCCGGAGCGACCCTTACCTACCTGGCCGTTGTTGCCAACGCCCTTCTTCTCTGCGGGAGCGCTACCGTTCGCGCTGCCGCTGGCTGCAGGCTTGCCGGCGCAGGCGGCGAGCGCGAGCCCGCCGACGGCGAGGCCGCCCAGCTTCAGGAATGAACGGCGGGACGGAAGTCCGAACACCGGATCTGACATGAATCCTCCAATGGTGAACCCCTGGCGGGGGTTGGTGTGTGGTGCGGTTGAGTTGTTCGGCAAAGGAACTGCGTGTCTCTCGTGTGCTGCGCGCACCGGCCGTCGCTGCCCGGTGCGCAAGATCAGGCCACCTTCATACGGCCTCACTCGGGGTGAGCGAATCGGTGAGCGAGCGCAGTGCGGGGAACCTTGTGAGGTCGTCGGCCGCGGCTGCGGGTAGGGCCCCGGTGATCACGAAGGTGTGGCTCTCACCGGGGAACAGGTCGACCATCGCCGAATCCGCCCAGGAGTTCTCGGCGACGCGGTCTGGAAAGGCACACAAGGAACGCAGGAACGACTGGGCGGTCACGGTGACCAGCGCACCCGCGTCTGTCAGTTCCGCGGTGGCGTCGAAGCGGGCGGGCGGCAGCGCGGCGTGCACGTCCTCGACCAGCAGCTTCACTGCGCGCTCGGCACCGGCCAGGGTGACCACCAGGGCCAACTCCTCCAGCGGCGCGGCACCGGTCTCGGGCCGGACGATGACGTCCACCCGGTCACGGACGGGCACCTGCCGGGCCAGCCGGTACGACCAGATGACGTCACCGGCGAAGGTGCGCAGCTCGACCCGGCCCTCGGCCGCCCATGGCGTCCGGCCGTCGTTGACCAGGGCCAGCCGCCAGCCGTCCACGTCCCGCTGAAGGGTGGCCAGGTGGTCGGCGTAGGCCGACCGCAACCCGTACCAGAGCAGCTTGCGCCTCGCCACCGGGGCGCCGGAGCTGTCGGTGCCGAGGTCGAGCGCGGCCCAGGACGTGACCGGCCAGCAGTCGTTCAGCTGCCAGACGATCGAGCCGTGGCACCGTCCGCGCAGCGACCGCCAGCGCTCGATGCCGTAACGGACGGCGCGGGCCTGCTGCAGTTGCATCGCGTACAGCCAGTCGTCGAAGTCGGCAGCGCTCTCGCCGGGCAACGGCAGGTGACCCTCGATGCCCCGGTTCAGCTTGTCGTTGCCGCCCTGCGCCTTCTGGTGGGCCAGCAGCACCGGTGAACCGGCGGCTCGGTCGTCGACGTCGACGGCGCGCGCCCAGGTGGCGAAGGTGGCGGGCCCCTGGTAGCCGAACTCGGAGGCGAACCGGGGCGAATAGTCGTCGTAGCCGGTGTAGTCGCGCTCGTTCCAGACGTCCCAGATGTGCATGCAGCCGTAGTTCGGGTCATTCGGCTTGATCTCCGGTGAACCGGACGAGGGGCTGCCGTGCCAGTACGGCCGGCTGGTGTCGAGTTCGGCCAGGATCCGCGGGAAGAGTTCGTAGTAGTAGCCCGAGCCCCAGGTCTTGTCCCCGCCGGGCTGGGCCGCCCAGTTCCACTCGTCGTGGCCCCAGATGTTCTCGTTGTTGCCGTTCCAGATCACCAGGGACGGGTGCGCCGACAGCCGGACGACGTTGTCGCGGGCCTCCGCCTCGAACTCCGACCAGAACGGCTCTTCCTCCGGGTAGGCCGCACAGGCCAGGCAGAAGTCCTGCCAGACCATCATGCCCAGCTCGTCGCAGGCGTCGTAGAAGTCCTTGGACTCATAGATGCCGCCGCCCCAGATGCGCAGCAGGTCGATGTTGGCGTCCTTGGCCTGCTGGATCCGCTCGCGGTACCGCTCGGGGGTGACCCGGGTGACGAAGCAGTCGTCCGGAATCCAGTTCGCGCCGCGGACGAACAGCAACTCGCCGTTGATCCGCAGGCCGAAGGTGGCGCCGTTACCGTCGGGGTCGGGCGTGGTGTCGAGCTCGGTGGAGCGGAAGCCGGTGCGCCGGTGCACCCGGTCGAGCACGGCGGAGTCGTTGTGGAAGACGATCTCGACGTCGTAGAGGGGCTGCTCCCCCACCGAGTGCGGCCACCAGGGTTCGATGCCGGTGATGTCGAGGCTGGCCTCGGTCCAGTCGGTGGCGGGCACGCCGACCATCGCGCTGACGTCTCGACCGCTCACCTTCACGGTCACCGCCGCGAACCGGAGCTCGCCGGTGAGGTGTGCCTGAATGTCGAGATGGCCGACCCAGACGCCCGCCTCATTCATGGCTGCCGTTCCGTGCACCGCGACGTCCAGCACGCGGGCGTGGTTCCAGGCGCGCAGGCTGATCGGGCGCCAGATGCCGGCGGTGATCAGCCGGGGGCCCCAGTCCCAGCCGAAGTTGCACGCCATCTTGCGAATCAGGTTGAAGTCGTCCCGCTCGACGTGCGGCCGCGCCCCGAGCATGCTCTTCATCTGCTCGATGTACTCCAGGGCGGGTGAGAACACCACCTCGAGCTGGTTCAGGCCCACCCGCAGCAGCGAGCGGATCGGAAAGACGTTGCGCCGGTGCATGTTCACCGACCGACCGACCGGAAGCCCGTTGACCAGCACCTCCGCGACGGTGTCGAGGCCGTCGCAGAGCAGGTCGACGTTCTCGGCCTCGATCTCGGGCGAGTCGTCACCCAGCCCGAAGACGCAGGTGTACGTCCAGGTCTGCGCTCCGACCCACTGCTGATCGCGTTCGTTGAGGCCCAGGTAGGGGTCATCGAGCAGTCCCGCGGCCATCAGGTCGGTGTGCACCACGCCGGGCACCTGCGCCGGGATGCCGGCCGATACCCGGGTGCGCACTGCCGGTGGCACGAGGTTCCACGAGGGGCCGGACGGAGTCGCGCGGACCGTCCACTCCAAGGCGGTAAGCTGCAGCAGTTCCTGACCCACGAGTCCTCCTCGACTCTCCCGTTCATGTTCACATTCCGGTGCGTCGCCCCCGTGCGACCGCTCCGTCGGATCGAACGGTAGCCCACAATGGAAACGCTTTCATGCCAACGTGCCGTCAATCTGAGGCAATCCCCGAAATCGTTATCGCGTCGTTGCCTGGGACACCGCACCGTGAGCCGATCGTCCGGACGACCGCCGACAGAGAGCCGAAGAAGGCTCTCGCTGGCAACCCGCCGCAGACGTTTCCGCCTTGGCCGTCACCGTATGCTAAAGCGCTTAAGTGGGCAAGCACAGGCACGGCAAGTTACCTGACCGTGACATTGTGAGGCTGTTCGGGCGATCTGTCCGAAGCGTTTCGGATCGTTCACCGTGCAGGGCAGGCGACCTGGCGAACTCACCATCGAAACGCTCTGACAACGGCTGAAGCGCTGAACCACATCAACCCGTCGGCTGTTGCAATGGACGCATTCATGAGAGCGCTTTCAGCGATTGTCACCCACAGGTTGGTTCACATTATGAGACCCGGCACCGGATGGGGCGGCCCGTGGGGGCGCGCCGGCGGGTGGTGACGTCAGTCCGACTCCGCCAGCCGCCGCTCCAGATAGCGTCGCTCTGGTTCGGTGGGGGCCAGTGCAAGAGCGGCGCGATAGTAGGCCGTCGCGTCCGCCCGGCGTCCGGCGCGCCGGCTGAGGTCGGCCTGCGCGGCCGGCAGCAGATGATGGCCGCTCAGCTCACCGGACGCGGCCAGGTCGGCAAGCGCGGCCAGGCCCACGTCCGGTCCCGCGGCCATGCCGAGGGCAATCGCCCGGTTGAGCCGGACGAAGGGTGTGCCGGGCAGCCACCGATACCAGCGCAGCACGCTTAGCCAGTCGGTCTCGGCCGCGTTCGTGGCTCGGGCGTGCACCGCCTGGATCTCCGCCTGCACCCGGTAGGCGCCGAAACCGCCGGAACCGTCCCCACGGTTTTCGAGTCCGCCCAGCAGGGTGAGTCCCTCGGCGATCTCGTCAGCCCGCCAGCGCCCCCGGTCCTGGTGTTCGAGCGGAATCAGGTCACCGGCGGCGTCCACCCGGGCATCCCGGCGGGCGTGCTGGAGGAGCATCAGGGCGAGCAGCGCGACCGCTTCGGGGTCGGGCAGCAGGTCTGTGACCAGCCGGGTGAGCCTGATCGCCTCCACGGCCAGGTCGGTGCGGACCAGTTCGGCGCCCGAGGTGGCGGTGTAGCCCTCGTTGTAGATCAGGTAGAGCACGGCCAGCACGCCGCCCAGCCGGTCCGGCAGCGCCTCGGCCGGCGGCACCCGGTACGGGATGCCCGCATGCCTGATCTTGGCCTTGGCGCGCACCAGCCGCTGCGCCATTGTGGATTCGGCGACCATGAACGCGCGGGCGATCTCGGGAGTGCTCAGCCCGCCGACCGTGCGCAGGGTGAGCGCCACCCGGGCGTCCAGCGGCAGCGCCGGGTGGGCGCAGGTGAACACCAGTCGCAGGCGGTCGTCCCAGTCCGGCCCGGCGAGCGCGCTCCGCTCCGGACCGCTCGCAGACGGTTCGCGATGCTCCAGCACGGCCAACTCCTTGAGCTTCCCCGCCTCGACGCCGCGCCGGCGCAGGCGGTCCATGGCGAGATTGCGGGCGGCGGTGGTGAGCCACGCGCCGGGAGTGCGCGGGACGCCGTCGCGCGGCCAGGTCGCCGCGGCGCGCTCGAAGGCGCCGGCGGCCGACTCCTCGGCCACGTCCCAGTCACCGGTGACCCGGATCATGGTCGCGACGATGCGGGACCACTCGGTGGTGAACGACGCCCGCAGCGCGGCATCGACGCCCGGCGATCCGGACGTCGTGCCCTGCGCATCCGCGGTCAGCCGGTGACCCCCACCATCGGCTCGGAGCGTTGCCGCCACGCCGGTTCCTCTCGTTCGGAGCGGGCGACGTGATCGTCCTCCACGTCGAAGGGCCACGCCGGGCTGAGCACCAACTGGCCGACCTTCGCCATCGGGTGCGCGGCCGCCACCGCGATCGCCTGGTTCAGGTCGGCCACCTCGATGAAGTCCAGGCCCGCGATCCAGGCGCCGGACGGTTCGATGGGCGGGTCGACGAGGGTCCTGCCGTCGCGAGAGCGCACCAAAGTGGTGTCCGCCCACGGCCGCAACACGTCGCCGAACAGCCGGACGCCGCTGCCGTCCATCTCGTCCACCCACGGCTGCACGTCGCCGGCCTCGGCCTTCGGCGCGTCGGGGTCGGTGCAGACCAGCAACAGGTAACGCGCCCCGTGGGCAGGGCGCTCGGGAAAGCCGTGCGGCACCACCCGGTCGCCGGGCTGGGCGTCCGGCCACACCATGAACGGACGGACCTCGACGGTGCCGGTGCGGGCCGCCGGGTGGGCGGCAGCTATGCCGATGGCCTCATCCAGATCGGCGCAGTCGATGATGTCGAAACCGCCCACCCATTCCTTCGCTTCCGTGAACGGGCCCTCGGTGACCAGGGTGCCGCCGTCGCGCACCTTCACCGTGGTGGCGTCCGGGCCCGGACGGAGCCGTTCGCCGTACTCGCTGACCCCCCGCTCGATCAGGTCTGCCACCCACTCGGCGATGTTGTCGCTGGACGGGTCGTAGGGCTGCGGGTCGGTGCCCGCGGTGTACAGCAGTGCGTATTCCATGGTGGATTCCTTTCGCTCTGCCCCGACGACGAACGCCGCGACGCGAAATCGACAGGTGTCGGAAAGATTCCACCGCACTGCGCACCGATCGGCCAGAGGCAGCGTCCGAAACATCGCGACGATCGCGTATCGATAGAAACGAACGGTGCCGTTGGTTACCGTGTCGGAGTGACCACCAGCTCGTCGGCGACCGCCGTCCACACCCTGGGAACCGCTGACCGTCTCACCGATCCCCTGTCCCCCGATTCCCGATGAGCCGCTGACCGCGGCCCTCGACCGCGCGGTCGACGAGTACGGCGACCGGATCGCAGTCGACTTCCTCGGCCGGACGACGACCTACGCCGCCCTGGGCGATCACGTGAGCCGCGCCGCGGGGGCGCTGCTGGCGCTCGGCGTGCAGCCCGGTGACCGGGTCGCGATCGCGCTACCCAACAGCACGGAGCACCTGGTCGCGTTCTACGCCGTGCTGCGGATCGGTGGTGTGGTGGTGGAGAACAACCCCACGTATTCCGCCGAGGCGCTCGTCGACCAGCTCGCCGACTCGGGGGCCACCGTCGCACTGCTCTGGACGAAGGCGGTTCCAGGCGTGCTCGCCGGCCGTGACCGCACGGCGCTGCGGCACATCGTCGCCGTCGACCTCGCGCAGGACCTGCCGAGGCTGTCGCGGATCGCGTTGCGGTTGCCGGTGGCCAAGGCGCGACGCACCGCGAAGGCGATGCGCGGCCCGGTGCCGGACGGGGTCGCATTGTGGCACCGGCTGCTGCGCGGCGCGTCACCGGCGGCGTCCGATCAACCGCACCCGCAGGCGTCCGACCTGGCCCTGTTGCAGTACACCGGTGGCACCACCGGAACGCCCAAGGGCGCGGCCCTCACCCACGCCAACCTCGTCGCCAACGCCGAGCAGGGCGTGGCCTGGACCGGCCACCAGCCGGGTCGCGAGACCGTGCTCGGCGTCCTGCCCTTCTTTCACGCGTTCGGGCTCACCCTGTGCCTGTCGTACTCGATCCGGATCGCCGCCACGCTCGTCGTGCTGCCCTCCTTCGACACCGATCTGGTGCTGGCCGCGCAGCGTCGCCGTCCGGGCACCTTCCTGCCCGCCGTGCCGCCGATGCTCGATCGGTTGCTCACCGCGGCGCAGGCCAAGGGCGTCCCGCTGCGCAGCTACACCCATGCGATCAGCGGCGCGATGGCGTTGCCGGCCGAGACCGCTGCGCGCTGGGAACAGGCCACCGGCGGATTGGTCGTCGAGGGCTACGGCATGACCGAGACGTCGCCGGTCGCACTCGGCAACCCGTTCGATGCGAGCCGCCGTCCGGGTTCCCTCGGGTTGCCGTTCCCCGGCACGGACGTACGTGTGGTCGCGCTGGCCGACCCAACGAAGGATGTGGGGCGCGGCGAGCCGGGCGAGCTGCTGATCCGCGGCCCGCAGGTGTTCTCGGGGTACTGGAACCGTCCGGACGAGACCGCCGACCAGCTCGGGCCGGACGGCTGGCTGCGTACCGGTGACGTGGTGCGGGTCGAGGACGACGGCTTCGTCACCCTGGTCGACCGGATCAAGGAGATGATCGTGACCGGCGGTCTCAAGGTGTACCCGTCGCAGGTGGAGGACTGGCTGCGTGGCATGCCCGGCGTCGTGGACGTTGCGGTGGTGGGCGTTCCGGGCGGCGACCTGGGCGAGACGGTGGTCGCCGCGCTGGTGGTCGAGGACGGGCAGCAGATCGAGCTGGCGGACGTCCGTGCATGGTGCGCGACCCGGCTGGCGAAGTATGCGGTCCCGCGCCGGATCGTCCTCTTGCCGGAGTTGCCCCGTTCGCAGGTGGGCAAGGTGCTGCGGCGGGAGGTTCGCGAGCAGGTGCTGGCACTGCCCCCCGGCTGAGCACCGGTCTGGCATGCTTCGAATGGCTGCCCAGCTCACCCGACCGCCGCACCAAGGAACCGCCCGTGCCCCGCGCCAGATCGACCGAAACCCCCGGGTCGTTTCCGGGGCTGGTGGCGCGAGTGACGGTGGCGGCGACGGTCGTCGTGTCGTGCGGGTTGGGCGCGGCCGCCATCGCCGGGACCAGTGCGTACGCAGCCCCCACTCCGGCGCCCCAGGACACCGTGACGGCCACCGTCGAACCGAGCGACCCGTCCGCCTCCCCGTCGGTGTCACCCACCCCGACGGACTCGCCCTCGACGCCGCCGCCGCCCACCCCGACGCCCAGACCTACGCCGACCCCAACGCCGACCTCGAGTTCCCCGAGCCCGCAGCCGAGCGTGTCCGCGTCGAGCAGCCCGGTCACCACCGCTCCCCGGCCGCCGGCGGTCGCCGAGGCCGAGCCGAACCCGACCTCATGGCTGATCGCCCTCGCCGTGTTGCTGGTGGCGGCGGTGGCGGTGCTGCTGCTGGTGCGCAGGCCGGTGACCGACCAACCGGCCGTCCCGAACGCTCTGCTGCCCGCCCAGTTGTCCGAGGTAGGCGCGCGTGGTGGGACCGCGGCGCGGCTGGACAGCCTGGAGGCGATCGGCGAAGCGATGCTGGACGCCGGTTACTCGGTGACGGGTGTCCGATCGGCACTGGAGGACGTCGCCACCGTGAACGGCTACCCCGCCACCGATGTCGTGGTGCTTCCGAACGCGTTGTTCGTCTCGGCTCGCGGCGTCGATGAGGTGAGCACCGGTGCCGTCGCCAGTGGCCACCGTCCGCCGCTGATGATGAATCAGATCGACGCTCTGGACGATGTCGTCAAGAAGGCCCGGACCGCTCCGTACGACGCGGCGGCGACGGCGGCCGCCGTCGCCGAGGCGCGTTCGCTGCCGCCCACCTACTCGCCGGTGCAGAGGGTGGTGGCGCACGCCCTGGTGTCGGGCAGTCTCGCGGTGCTGCTGGGTTCCTCATGGACGGGGGTCCCCCTCGCCATGGGGCTGGGGGTGGTGGTCGGCATCGGCCTGCTGCTGACCGCGCACGTGTCCCGCGCCCAGGAGGCCCTGGTCACGGTGGGGGCCGCGTTCGTGGTGTCTGCGACGGTGTTCGGGGTCACCGGCGCGGGCGTGGACGGGGGGGTTCTCGCCGCGCTGCTGGCACCGTTGGCCATCTTCCTGCCCGGAGGGTTGTTGACCACCGGGGTGATCGAACTCGCAACCGGCCAGATGATGTCGGGGGCCGGACGGGTGGCAGGCGGTTTCATGCAGCTCGTGCTGCTCGCAACCGGGGTGGTGGCCGGCGCGACCCTGGTCGGAATCCCGGCGATCACGTTCGCCGACCCGCCGAACCCGATCGGCCCAGTCGGGCCCTGGCTGGCGGTGGGGGTCTTCGGCGTCTCGATGGTGATCTACCGGTGCGGCCGCGCGGCGTCCATTCCCTGGGTTCTGCTGGTGATGTACGTGGCGTACGGCGCCCAGGTGATCGGGGCGATCTTCTTCGGCGGGGTGCTCTCGGCAATGATCGGGGCGTTCGCGATGACTCCGGTCGCCTATCTGGTGTCCACCAGACCCACCGGTCCGGCCGCCTTCACCAGCTTTCTACCGGCGTTCTGGATGCTGGTCCCTGGAGCGGTGGGGCTGGTCGGCGTGGCCAGCCTGATGGGCGGGGACTCGGCCGGACTGAACACGATCGGCACGATGGCGGCGACCATGGTGGGGATCGCCTTGGGGATTCTCGCCGGCTCGATGGTCGGTGCGATGCTGGCCGGACGGGAGACGGCCGTCGCCGTCTGAGGCGAGGCCCGCCTGCGGCCCAGCGTCCGGTGACCGGCGCCGGCGGTGCCCAGGCCCAGTGCCTGTGCCGAGCCTGAACGTCCGAAACCTGCGCCGCAGTGAGCTGCCCGAGCCGCGACACGCCGTCACGTCCGCATCTGCCGCGCAGTTGTCGGCACTCGCTTTGTGGTGGGCGTCGCGCGCATGATATGTTCCCGCCTGGGGAAGGCCCACTTCCGGGCCGGCGGCGGCACGTTGCCGAACGTGAAGCCGACCGCGGCGTTCACCTCGTCCAACACCGACCTGGCGGCCAGCTTCGACGGCACCGGATCGTCCGACACCGACGGCACCGTCGCTTCGTACTCCTGGAACTTCGGCGACAACACCGCCGCAGGCACCGGATCGAAGCCGTCGCACACCTACACCACGGCGGGCACCTACACGGTGACGCTGACCGTGACCGACGACGCCGGCGCCACCGACACCGTCAGCCACGACGTCACCGTGACGGCTCCGAGCCTGGTGATCGCGGCCGACGCCTTCAACCGGACGGTGACCAACGGGTGGGGATCGGCCGACACCGGCGGGGCGTGGACGAACAGTTCCACGGCCAGCAACTTCGGTGTCACGGGCGGTGCCGGCACCATCAAGACCGCTGCCGGGTCGGGTCCGTCCGCCTACCTGAACGGGGTCTCCGGACGCGATGTCGACGTCGTCACCAGCTTCGGCTGGGACAAGGCCGGCACCGGTGGTGGCATGTACGCCTCGGTGGTGGCTCGTCGCAACGGCAC
Source organism: uncultured Actinomycetota bacterium (assembly GCA_963697765.1). Classification (GTDB taxonomy): domain Bacteria; phylum Actinomycetota; class Actinomycetes; order Propionibacteriales; family Propionibacteriaceae; genus Micropruina. The sequence goes on along the minus strand of CAVOPC010000001.1, from coordinate 316,457 downwards.
CTCGGACTACCGCGTCAAGGTGATCGCCACCGCGACCGCCACGACGCTCTACCTCACCCGCACCGTGAACGGAACGGAGACGGTGCTCAGTTCGCAGGCCGTGTCCGGCCTGGTCTACGCGCCTGGAGACGTGCTCAACGTGCGGTTCCAAGCCGAGGGCTCGACCACCACGACCCTGCGGGCGAAGATCTGGAAGACGGGCACCAGCGAGCCGTCCGCCTGGCGGCTCACCTCTACGGACACCACCGCGTCGTTGCAGAGCGCCGGCTCGGTTGGTTTCTACAGCTACCTGTCCGGTTCGGCGACGAACGGCCCGGTGACGCTGATCGTGCAGGACGTGAGCGTGCAGAAGCTCAACTAGCCCGAGCGAGTTTGCCGGTCGACACGAGGACCTGCTGCTGCCCCTTGCGGGGGTGGCAGCAGGTCCTCGCTGTATGTGCACAAGGAGAGCCGCAAAGCCCCAGGCAGACGTGTCCGGTCAGGGGCGGCCTCAGTGCCGCAGGCGGACTTGCCTGGACGTGGTCATGGAGGTGGCTGCTGGGTCTGCTGCGTGCGTAGTTGGTGGTTCTGGTCCTGCAGGTTCATCACCATGGCCACGCCCGCGAGGTTGAGCCCGGCTTCGAGTAGCTCACTGATGCGACGCAGCCGGTCCAGGTCGTCGGCGCTGTATCGGCGCGTGCCGCCGGGTGTACGCCTAGGGGTGAGTAGGCCGTGAGACTCGTAGGACCGAAGGTTTTGCACGCCGGTCCCGACCAGTTCCGCGGCGACTGAGATGCCGTAGACGCCGCGCGTCCGGCTCGGTTCACTCCCTGACACCTGATCACATCCTCGAGAAATCTCTACGCCGCCTGTTGCCTCAGCATGACACGGCTGCTATAAAAAAGCTATGGCGCACATCAGAGATCTCGGTGGTACTGCCGAGATGCACGGATAGATATGGAGGTGGAACACGATGCTGATGCGCACTGACCCGTTCCGCGAGCTGGACCGACTCAGCCAACAGATGCTCGGCACCAACGGCACCCTGGCCCGTCCTTCGGTGATGCCGATGGACGCGTGGCGCGACGGCGACACGTTCCATGTGGAGCTGGACCTGCCCGGCGTCGCGGTGGACTCGATCGAGCTTGACGTGGAGAATAACGTGATCAGCGTCAAAGCCGAGCGGCCGAGCCGTGACGGTGACATGGAACTGATTGCTGCCGAACAGCCCAGAGGTGTCTTCAGCCGGCAGTTGATCGTGGGTGACAATCTCGACACGGAGCGCATTGAGGCCAGCTACGACACAGGGGTTCTCACCCTTGAGATCCCGGTCGCGGAGCGGGCCAAGCCCCGCAAGATCTCGATCGCCAATGCCAATGGGCAACGACGGGCGATCACGACCTGAGCGGTGAGACCGTCATGCTTACCGCTCGAGCCAACGGCGACTCTCCGTGGAATGATGAGTTCCTCGACTTGATCTGCAGCGACCCAGAACTGCTGACGGCCGAACTCGACGCCATCATCGCCGGCTCCTGGGCCGACCCGTCGGCGGATCCGTCGCCCGTATCCCCGTCTGCCCGCACGGAGTCCTGCCACAACGTGGACGCCAACCGGACAGGCGCGCATGATCTCGGCTGCTGATCGGCCGGGCATCGGCGTGTGGGTCTCAAGGGCTCACCCGCGTGACCGCACTTATGTCACATCCAGGACCGAAAGGAGGGCGCATACCTCAGCATCGGGAAACAGGAGACCGCTGCCCGCCCGCGTGTTCATGACCAGCCACTGCGGCCAAAGCGCCGTCGGCGCCCACCAGGCAACAATCTAGGCGGGCCTGGCAGCAGCCTTCCGCACGATCGTGGTCCCGGCCCCGCGCCGGGACCACGACCTGCCTTCGGACAGCCATGAATCAGGGTCCTCCTTGGGGAGTGAATCGATGGGCTGTGGAGTGTCGCCGGGGCTGTCGGCCGGCCTCGTGGATTGATGTCGCGCTTGGCAACGCCCTTAAGCTGGCACCCGTGCATGGGTTCAGCGTGAACGGGAACTCGACCAACCTGGGCGATCAGGCGCCACTGCGAGCGCGCTGCCGGCGGGTCGGCGGCAAGGAGCGCGCCGCGCTGATAGTCCGTCTGCAGCACTGGAGTCTCGCGTGAGTCGGGATGCGGACGGATGGCTGGATCGCTATCTGGTCGACACGTCTGCGCCGACCGTGTCGTCTGCAGGCCGGGACCTCGGCGTCCGGGTGGTGATACCCATGATCGTCCTGCTGCTCATCAACCTTGCCATCGGCTTCGGCATCGTCTTTCTGGGCGGAGGTTTGAGGTCCGAGGACGCCGTCAACGTGTCCTTGCAGGCTGGGAGGACCCCACTCCTGGACAGCATCGCGCGGCTGGCGTCCGCGGCGGGCAGCGCGCCCTCCAACATCGGCGCCTGCCTGGTCTTCATGGTCGTGGTCGGGCTTGTCACGCGGCAATGGTGGGTGGCCATCATCCCGGGTGTGGCGCTCGCGATTGAGGCGCTCGTACACGCGGTCACGTCGGTGCTCGTCAACCGCGAGCGGCCACAGGTGGAACATCTGGACGCCGCCATGCCCACGGCCAGCTTCCCGTCCGGACACGTCGGTGCCACCCTCGCCCAGATTCTTGTCCTGCTGTTCCTCGCCCATCAGTTGTCCGGGACGCTGTACCGCGTCGCGCTATGGATTGCGGCACTGGGGTCTGTGGTCCTCCTTGGCTGGTCACGGCTGTACCTGGGCATGCACCACCTGTCGGACGTGGCGGTCGGAGTGCTGAACGGGGTTGCGGCCGCCGTGCTCGGCTGGAACTATCTGCGCCGCAGCGGCCGATTCAGGCAGCCGCCCGACGCCCTGGATGCGGCCCCAGCCGCCACCGATCCAGTGGCTGACGGCTTCACACACGGCTGATCAGCTCAGGCGCGTTCCCCGCTCACCTCCCTGCCTCGCCCGCTGCCGACTCAGCGGTGGCGGTTGCCCAGCTTGATCGCCGTCCGAAGGTCGTGCACCCTCGTGTCGCGGATCCCCACCGGCGCGAGTCCGTACGCCCGCTCGAGGGTGGCGATGATCGAGGTCGTGTCGTAGACGGTGTGATCGACGCCTGAGGAGGTCATCCGCTTCGATACCAGCAGCGCCGGGATACGGGTGCCGGGGCCGAACGCGTCGTAGGCACCCGGCGTCGCGCTCCCCTTACCGGGCGGCGGGACGTGATCCCAGGAGCCACCGAACTCGTCGTAGGTGACGACGATCAGGGTTTGTCGGGCCTGCGGTCCGTTCATCACGGCCTTGATCAGGTCGACCAGGTGGCTGCTGCCGCTCGTGGCGCTGGCGTATCCAGGATGCTCGTTCTCGGCACCGTACGGCTTGACGAAGCTGACTGCCGGCAGGTTGCCCACCGCAGCCGCATCGAAGAAGTCGGTCTCGTCCTGCAGATGGTGCCGGCCCGGCTTGCCCGGCGCGTACGCCGCGAAGTAGTTGAACGGCTGATGGTGGTACTGGAACAGCGGCCCGGGAGAACCGGCCTCGGCGGCATCCCAGCCACCCGAGTACCACGCCCACGAGATCCCCTTGGCGCTCAGTCGATCGCCGATGTTGGGGTACTTGTCGTCGTCGATCAACGGCATGTATCGACCGGTGCTGCGCGGCGCCTGGCCTGGCTGAGTGGTGTTCACGGCGAAATTGCCACACGCGAGCCGATAGTTCTCCACCTCGGCCGGGTTGGCGCACGCCACGGTCATCTGGCCGTCGACGACGGTGGCGGTCGTCTTGTACAGGTCGTAATTGTTGACCGGCATGCCGTTGGCGTCGACGACCGAGTTCAGCGCCTTCTTGTCCGCCGGGATGGAGGCGTCCGGTGTAACCAAGGGCGCACGTCCCGCGATCAACCACTGATGGTTCAGGAACGACCCGCCGTTGGCTCCCTGGAAGAACCGATCGGCGATCACGTAGTTCGGTGCGCCGTCGGCGTGGAGGTAGTCGTAGATCGGAAGCTTGGTGGTGTCGTAGCGGCCCATCGACAAGCCGACCGCGTCCGAGCCGGTGACATAGCGATTCTGGCGTCCGCCGTTGATCTGGTACTTCTCCTGGTAGAACCGGTGCACCAGATCCCGGGTGCAGCCGCCGATCTCACCGGTGCCGTTCAGGACTCCTTTGGGTGCGGAGACTCCCGGTGCCGGACAGGTCGTGTCCGTCGGCTCGATGTAGTCGTCGATCATGAAGGGTCGGTTGCGGAATGCGCTGTCGTCGATGCCGTGGACGGTGTCCGCGCAGGTGGAGGGCAGCGGAGGTGAGGTGAGGTTGACGTCGTTCTGCAGCAGGCATTTATAGACCTTGCCGTCCTGACCGATCTGCCGCTTCTGGGCGGCGGTCGCGTGCCTGGGCCCGTCGACCCGACTCTTGCCGACTTTGCCCCACGACCCGTACAGGTTGTCGAAGCTGTGGTTCTCCTGGAAGATCACCACGACGTTCTTGTAGCCATCGAGGATCGACGGACGACGAGGGATGTGCCAATCCGTCCCAACCGGGGCTGCCGATGGGACGGACGAGGCCACGGGTCCGGCCGCGGCGATGGCGAGCAGAGCCGCCGCGGCCGTGGCGACGAGTCTGGTCAGGGGTGGCAAAGTCATCACAGCTCCTTTGGGACGGTGCGTCGGGGACGACGCTCGGCTGCCAGAACTTCCTTGTCCTATCACGGGCCGAGCGATTACGGAATACCCGGTTCGGCGACAGCGCGGCCCTTCTCAGCTACGTCTGCGCTCGACCTGGACCAGATCAGCTAAGGTCAACTCCGGGTCGCTGTCGGGAGCAATGGCACGATGGTCGGCAGGGGCAGGTGAGTTCGACGCGAGGGGACGCGTCACCACCCATAGGTGAGTGAGTAGGTAACGGGGATGGTTGCGTCGGGGCAGTACGCCGAGCCGTTGGCGAGCGCATCCGGCGCTGTTGGGCACCCGGCGTCGCCGCAGACTGAGGTCGTTGAGTCAGTGCCGCTCCCCCGCCTCGCCCAACCCGTACTGGCGCCGCCCCGACCGACGCTCGCCCCGGCCTCTGGACGCGGGATGGGCGACGACCCATTCTGGTTCAAGAAGGCCGTCTTCTACGAGGTGTGGGTCCGGGCCTTCTCCGACAGCACCGGCACTGGTCTTGGAGACCTGAACGGGCTGGTCAGCAAGTTCGACTACTTGGAATGGTTGGGGATCGATTGCGTCTGGATCCCGCCGTTCTTTTCAACGCCCGAACGGGACGGCGGCTACGACGTTGAGTTCCTGACCGGGATTCAGGTCCAACTGGGCACCCACCAAGGCATGGAAAAACTTCTCGAGGAAGCCCACGCCCGTGGCATCCGGGTCATCTCGGACTTCGTGGTCAACCACACGTCGTCGGAGCATCCCTGGTTCAAGTCCTCGCGGGAAGACCCTGAAGGTCCGTACGGCGACTACTACGTGTGGCGTGACGACGATACCGGCTATCCGGATGCTCGCATCATCTTCGTCGACAGTGAGGAGTCCAACTGGACTTTCGACCCAGTCCGCAAACAGTTCTACTGGCACCGCTTCTACAGCCACCAGCCTGACCTGAACTACGACAACCCCAAGGTGCTCGAAGAAGTACTCAACGCCCTGCGGTTCTGGCTGGAACTGGGGGTGGACGGGTTCCGCCTCGATGCCGTGCCGTACCTGGTCGAAGAGGAAGGCACCGATTGCGAGAACCTGGAAGGAACCCACACGATCCTCAAGACGATCCGCGCGATGGTCGACGAGGAGTTCCCGGGCCGCCTCTTACTGGCCGAGGCTAATCAATGGCCTCAGGATGCGGTGACCTATTTCGGCGAGGGGGACGAATGTCACATGGCCTTCCACTTCCCCGTGATGCCGCGGCTGTTCATGGCCTTGAAGCAGGGTTCGCGCAGTCCCATCAGCCGAATCCTCGCCGACACCCCCGCCCTGCACGATTGTTGCCAATGGGCCACCTTCCTGCGGAACCACGATGAACTGTCCCTTGAGATGGTCACCGACGACGAACGCACCTACATGTGGACCGAATACGCCCCTGTACCCAAAATGAGACTCAATCTGGGCATCCGCCGACGACTGGCACCGTTGGTGGACAACGACATTCGTCGGGTAAAGCTGCTGCACGCGCTGCTGTTCGCCCTGCCCGGATCCCCGGTGCTCTATTACGGCGACGAGATCGGCATGGGGGACAACATATGGCTGCCCGACAGGGACGGGGTCCGCACACCGATGCAGTGGACCGGGGAACTGCCCGGAGCCGGGTTCTCCACCGCCAACCCCTACCTCTTCCCCGCCCCGATCCCCTGCGCCCCGCCATTCGGCAACCAGCAGGTCAATGTTGCCGACCAGCAGAACGACCCTGACTCGCTGCTCAACTGGCTCCGTGAAACCCTCGCGGTCCGACGCGCTCACGACGTCTTCGGACTGGGTACCTTCGCCGATCTGGAGGGGCCTGAGGCCGTAATGGCCTTCCAGCGACAGCTAGGCAATGCACGAGTCGTTTCGCTCAACAACCTGACCGAGTGGCCCCAACTGGCCCGCGTCACCGTGCCAGGCCCGACCGGCCGGACCCCCATAGTGCTGTCCGGTAGCCTGTCGGAGGCCCCTGAAGTAGTGAGCGACCAGTACCAAGTCGAGTTGCCGCCCTACGGATACATGTGGCTGCTCTTCGACGACAAACCGCAGAGCACCACACCAGCCAGAAACTGACTTCCCTTCAAATCCCACCAGCCGCCGCCCAGCAGACAAGCTTCTTGATCATCCAGCCGGTACGGGTGGTTCTATCCAGCCAGCGACCCCGGCACTCATGGCACCGGGGTCGCTGATGGACGGAGCGGGTGTGGATTACTTCTTGGTGGGAATCAGAACGGCGTCGATGACGTGGATGACCCCGTTGCTCGCGGCGATGTCGGTCTTGATGACGTTGACCCGATTGCCGGCTGCATCCACCAGAACAACCTTGTCGCCGGACACCTCCACGGTCAGTTCACCGCCTTGGACGGTCTTGACCTTCTGGCCGTCCATTTTCGCCACATCGGCGGCCATCACCTCTCCGGCCACCACGTGATACTTGAGGATCTCCGCCAACTGACCCTTGGGATCCTTCAGCAGGGTGTCCACCGTGCCCTCAGGAAGCTTGGCGAAAGCCGCGTCGGTCGGTGCGAACACTGTGAAGGGCCCTGGGCCCTTCAGGGTCTCGTCCAGACCCGCAGCCTTGAGGGCTGCCGTCAGGGTCTTGAAGTCACCAGCTGCGGCGGCGGTCTCGACAATGTCCGATTCCGACATGGCCGTCGAGCTGGCGGTCGGGGACGAGCTGGCGCTCATCGGAGCAGCTGGGGTTGCGGCAGAGGTTGCGGGGCTGGCTGCGGTGCTGCACGCACCCAAGAGAAGTGTGAGGCTGAGCGCGGCACCTGCGGCGGCGAGCTTGGGATACATTCGTGTCTCCTTCTGAGAAAGTTTGTATAATGATTGTGTAACGTTGCGCCGCTAATGTCAAGCTTTTGTCCAAGGTTTGTCTAATGTTTGGACGACGCCGGATCGGGCGCCGGCTCAGTGGTTCGGAGCGCCACCGCCCCGGCCACGACGAATGCAGCGACACCAAGAAGAGCGGTGGCGAGGACCACCGGGTACGCACCGTTGAAGCCCGACTCTGAGGTGTGCTTTATCCAGATGCCGAAGTAGGCCCACGCAAGGACGAGGCCGTACGCGACATCCCGATCCTTGAGGGTGACGGCGGTGCCGATGATTACGCCGACTGACATGATGATCACTGCCCAGGTGGATTCGGCAATTCCGAAGCCGTCCCAGCCGATGCTCACCAGCCACACGGTGACGTTCGCGATTGTGGCCACGGTCAGCCAGCCGAAGTAGACGCTGAACGGGAGCCGCACGAACAGCCGGTCGCGAGTGGAGAGGTCGGCGCCCATGATCGTCCGGGTGATCAGGATCAGGAGCACCAGCATCGTTGCCAGTAGCACCATGGAAACCAGGATGAGGTCGTAGTGCCAGGAGAAGATCCAGGCGACGTTGACCAGCGACGACACTGAGAACAGCACCCCCACCCGCTGCAGCAGGTGTGCTCGAGGAGATACGTCGTGCGCGGCGTCCACCCTCGGGCCGCCCGGAGTGCGGGGCCCGGCATCGAGTTCGGCGCCACGGAAGAGTCCGAGTTGGTACAGCACATGCGCCCCGAGCAGGAAGTAGATGACGCCCCAGATGGAGAACGTCAATCCGGCCGGGGCGAACAGATTCTCGTAGGAATCGGAGATCTCGCCGGTGGTGCGCCCGTTGATGGGCAGGATGTTGGCGAGCGCGTTCACTGCGATCATCGCAACATAGGTGAGCCCGACCAGTACCCGCACAGGTGCCTTCGCCGTCTGTCGCTGCCTGGAGGCGCTTTCAGAGGCGAAGGGCGCGCCCATCGAGGCGAAACTGTCCGACCCCTGCTCAGCAGGCCGGCCGGCCTGGGTGGGCGTGGCCGGGACCTCGTGGGTGTCCGGCGACGCGGTCGGGAACAGCAGTGCGTCAATGATGTGAATGACCCCGTTACTGGCCGCGACGTCGCGGGTGATGACGTGGGCGCTGTTCCCCGCTGCATCGAGCAGGGTCACCTGGCCTCCGTTTACCTTCACGGTGAGTTCGGAACCCTGCAGGGTCATCAACGCCTGACCCTCGACCAGATCGGCGGCCCTCACCTCCCCTGGCACGGCGTGGTATTTCAGAACCTCGGTGAGTTGACCGAAGGGATCCTGGGCATGGTCGTGGCCGGTCCCGGAGGCAAGCAGCCCGAAGGCTTCATTGGTGGGCGCGAACACTGTGAGTGGACCGGGTCCCTTGAGGGTCTCGGTCAGCCCGGCAGCGGTGAGCGCCGCAGTCAGGGTGGAGAGGGCACCCGCACCGGAGGCGGTTTCAATGATGTCGGCGCGTGCCGCCTTGGTCGCGGCTGGGTAACCATTCACGATCAGAACCTTTCTTGCAATGTCTGTGTAATGATTGTGCGTGGTCGTGTCGTTACTGTCAAACGCGTGCGGAAGCTTTGTACAATGTTGAGGAAGGGGTTGGTATGCACACGGTCAGATGGGTCTCGCAGCAACTCGGGCTGGCGCCCGGAACTCTGCGCGGCTGGGAACAGCGTTACGGCATCGTGCATCCCACCCGCACAGAAGGCGGCTACCGCCTCTACAACGATGACGACCTCGCCACTCTCCGAGCGATGGCGGACCTTGTCGCGGGTGGCATGCAACCCGCTCAGGCCGCTGAACAGATCCGATCTGGCAGTGTCACGCCGTCGAGTCAGAACCGACTCACCGAGGCGGCACGCGGAGGACTGCCCGACCAGTCAGAGCTCATTGCGGCCGCACGCACCTATAACTCCAGTGCTCTTGAGGCAATCATGGACGCCGCCTTCGCGGCGGCGGGGTTCGAGTACGTGATCGATGAGTGGCTGATGCCGGCCCTGGTGACCGTGGGACAGGCCTGGGTGAACGGGCAACTCGACATCGCCCAGGAACACTTCATCAGCGCCGCCTTGATGCGCCGGCTCGCCGGCGCTTTCGCCGCCGCCGGACACGCTCGTGGCGGCCGCCTCGTCATCACAGGACTCGCCGCCGGTGCCACGCATGAGATCAGCACGCTGGCGTTCGCAACAATGCTGCGACGTGCCGGCCTCCGGGTTACCTACCTCGGCCCGGACCTTCCCGTCGGCAGCTGGGTCCAGGCAGTCCACACGATCCACCCCGATGCCGTCGTGATCGGTGCTCCAAGACCCGCCGACGCCCAAGCCGCGGCTGATATCGTCCGGGCACTTCGCGAGGAACCGCGACGCATGACCATCTACGTGGGCGGCAGCGGCGCCACCCCCGAACACTCACTTCCGGGCAGCACCCTTGCCGAGGCCGCCACCTGGCTGGCCGATTCACTCAACACCCGGCGCCCACAGGACCCTGTCGGCTGACCCGGGATCCGGCCACACATCCGGTGTTGCAGCAACCGCAAGCGGGAGTGGCACGGGACCCAGAAGAGCCTGCGCGAGAACGGACATGCGGCACGCGTCCACGGCGGCATCAACCGTCGATCGACTTCGGCGACGCCTAGTGTCGGCGGGCACGGCGTGGGAGCACGCCGCGCCCGCAGGGGTCAGGCGTTGAGCAGGTCGCGCGCCTGCGTGACGATGTTCTCAACGGTGATGCCGTTCATTTCCATCAGTTCGTCGTAGGTGGCGGATTGGCCGAACATGTCTTGAACACCGACGCGTCGCACCAGAGCGCCGCCGGTTTCGGCCACGACCTCACTGACGGCGCTTCCGAGCCCGTTGAGGATGTTGTGGTCCTCGACGGTGACGATCCGGCCGGTCGCCACGCTGCGCAGGACTTCGTCGCGATCAAGTGGCTTGATGGTGTGCATGTCGACGAGCCGTACGCTGTAGCCGTCGGCGACGAGCGCGTCTCGGGCCTGGATGGCGAGCCGCACGGTGTCGCCGTTGGCGATGATGGCGATGTCGTCGCCTTCTTCGAGCACCTTCGCTTGGCCGATCACGAACTCCTCGTCCGGGCCGTAGATGGCGGGCATCGCATCGCGGGTGAAGCGCAGGTAGACCGGCCCGTTGAGGGCGGCGGCGGCCCGAGTGAGTTTGCGGGTGGCGTTGTAGTCGGCGGGCATGATCACGTTCATGCCGGGAAAGGTCCGCAGCACGCCCATGTCTTCGATCGCCTGATGGGAGCCCCCGTCGTTGCCCGGGGTGAGCCCACCATGACTGCAGGCGATCTTCACGTTGAGCTTGGGGTAACAGATCGACTGCCGGACCTGCTCACCCATGCGCAGCGACCCGAAGACGGCGTACGTGGCGACGAAGGGGATCTTGCCGGTGGTGGCCAGGCCCGCGGCCAGGCCGGCCGCGTTCTGTTCGGCGATGCCGACGTTCACGTGCTGCTGGGGCAGTTCCTTGGCGAACACGTTGGTCTTGCATGACTTGGAGATGTCGACGTCAACGACGTAGATGTCGGGGTTCTCCTTGCCGAGGGCGAGGATTTCGTCGCCGAACCCGTCCCTGGTCGCTTTCAGCACAGTGGTGTCCAGTTGGTAGCTCACAGGTCGAGCCCTTTCTCGAGTTCGGTCATCGCTTGGTTGAATTGCTCTTCGTTGGGCGCCTGGCCGTGCCAGCTGCAGATGTCTTCCATGTAGGACACGCCGCGTCCCTTGGTGGTTTGCAGCACGAGGCCCTTCGGTTTGTCGTTGTCGGCCTCGCGGATCGTGTCCAGGACGTCGAGGATGGCTTGCATGTCGTGGCCGTCAACTTCGTGTGCGTCGTAGCCGAACGCTTCGAGTTTTTTGATGAAGTCCAGGTTGGGGCTGATCTCATCGGTGGTTCCGTCGATCTGCAGGTTGTTCTGGTCGATGATGGCGACGAAGTTGTCGAGCTTGTAGGTGTGTGCGCTCTGCAGCGCCTCCCACACCTGCCCTTCCTGCATTTCGCCGTCCCCGAGCAGACAGAAGACCCGGTAGCTGCGGCCGTCACGCTTGCCGGCCAGCGCCATGCCGACCGCGGGTGAGATGCCTTGGCCGAGTGAGCCGGTGGAGATTTCGACGCCGGGGCACTTCTTGCTGTCCGGGTGGCCCTGGAAGGGCGATCCAAGCTTGCGCAAGGTGTGCACGAAATCGGGATCGACGGTGCCGCTCTCCATCAGGGCGGCATACAGGATGGGGGCCACGTGGCCCTTCGACAGCACGAACCGGTCCCGGTCCGGCCAGGTCGGCTCCTCCGGCCGATAATTCATTTCGCTGAAGTAGAGGGCGGCCAGCAGGTCGGCCGCGGACAGTGAGCCGCCCGGGTGGCCGGACTTGGCTTCGTAGATCATTTGCACGGCCGAGGACCGAAGGTGCCGCGCGCGCTCGTTGAGTTCCTCGACGGTGGCCTTGGCCACTGTGGTGGTGGTCATCAGAATGGGTTTCCTTGCTGTGAGTTGGTGAATGGGTTGTCCCGTGGCGTCAGCAGATGTAGCTGCCACCGTTGATGTTGTGCGTGCCCCCGGTGATGTAGGCGGCGTCGGCGCCGGAGAGCCACACCACCAGGGCCGCCACCTCCGAGGGCTGCGCCTGCCGGCCCAATGGGACCGCGGCGGAAAGTGCCGCCTCGGTGGCGTCGTCGGTGGCGCCGGCGCGAATGTCGGTGGCGACCGCTCCGGGAGCGATGGCGTTCACCGTGATGCCGTACTGAGCCAGTTCGCGGGCCATCCCTCTGGTGAGCCCCAGCACGCCGGCCTTCGCGGCGGCGTAAGAGGTTTTGGAGAACACTCCCCCACCGTGTTGAGCGGTCACCGAGGACATGTTGACCACCCGGCCGTAGCCTCCCTCGATCATCAGTGGCACCAATGCCCGGCTCATCAGGAACGTGCCGGTCAGGTTGACTGCGATCACCTTGTTCCACTCGGCCAGGGTCAGATCCAGAAAGTCGGCGGGTGAAGGGATGCCGGCAATGTTGGCCACGGCCCCGACTGGGGCCAGGGACGAGGCGGAGACCGCGTCCGCGAGCCCCGCGACGGAGTCCTCGTCGGCGACGTTCACGCCGAAGGCAGCCACCTCCACGTCAGGGAATTGAGCGCTGACGGCCTGGGCGGCGCCCTTCGCGCCCTCAGCATTGAGATCGGCCATCGCGACGTCCCACCCGTCCTGGGCGAACCGAAGGGCGGTGGCAAACCCGATACCGCTCAAGGACGACGCGCCGCTCACGACGGCCGTGCGGCGCTGGCTCCCACTCTGTGTTGTCATTCTCAACACCTCTCTGTGCTTGTTGTTATTTGTTAACAATCGACTACCGACACACGTTTGTCAAGAGACCGGTCAGGACTTCTCGTCCATCTACGGACTGGCTGCCGACTGTCAACTGTTGTTCGGTATCCTGGATCCCACCGTTCGCGACCAAAGGAGCACCCATGACGCTCACGCCCAAGATCAACCGCAGCACCCTGCGCGAGCAGGTCCGCGAGCGGCTGCGCGTTGCGATCATCGAGGGCGACTTCCCTCCTGGAACCCGCCTCGGTGAGGCCGAGCTGGCCGAACAGTTCGGCGTCAGCCGCGGGACCGTCCGCGAAGCCCTTCGCTACCTTCAACAGAGTGGGCTGGCCACCGGCGCCGATAGATCCAGCGTCAGCGTCCGCCTCATGGGACCGGACGAGATCAGCGAACTGTTCGAGGTGCGCGGCGCACTGGAAGGACTGGCCGCCGAACTCGTCATGGCCTCGCCGCGAGCCACGCAGATCATCGACCAGCTCGAACAGCACCTGCCGCAGGTGCCGGCGGGCACCCCCTACTCCGAACGAATCGCCGCCGACATGGCGTTTCACGAAATGCTGTGCACCGAGGCGGGCAACGCCGTTCTCCTCGATTCGTGGCGCCAACTGAAGGACATGATGCTGGTGGTCTTCGCCAGCGGAAGCGGGCAGGCCGCGAACACCGAACTCATGGATCGCGCCTATCACCAACCCCTGATCGACGGCCTGCGCACCGGGGACCCCGACCATGCCCGCAGCGTGATCCGCACCCACATGGGCAACGCATCGGCGCGCTGGACCCCACGCGTCCTTGAGCAGACCGGCTAGAGCGATCGCCCGCGCTCCCCTGTGTGAGCAAGCCACTTTGCTGATTGTTAACAGTTGGCTATTGACAGTTTTTTCCCGACACGTCAGTCTTGTGGGACCGACAACGTCGCCGTGGCCCCAAAGATGGGGAACGGACGCCCAACTGGAAGGTTTTTCCCATGAGCGAATCCCAGCTCGACATGCGCGGACCTGTGCATGGCACCCACGAGGTCCGCCGCGTAGCGGTCGGCTCCACTGCGGGTGCGGTGATCGAGAGCTACGACTTCATCGGCTTCGGCACGGCCGCAGCCCTCTATCTAGGCGCCGCCTTCTTCCCAGGCGGTGATCCGATCGTCGGAACACTGGCGGCCTTCGCCACCCTGGGCGTGGGTTTCGTCGCCCGGCCCCTCGGCGGGATCATCGGCGGTCACCTGGGTGACAAGGTCGGCCGCAAGCCCGTCCTGGTGGCCTCATTGCTGCTGATGGGCTTCGCCACCTTCGCCATCGGCCTGCTGCCCACCTACGCCATGGTCGGAGCCTGGGCGCCGGCGCTGCTGGTCACCGTGCGGATCATCCAGGGGCTCGCCTACGGCGCCGAATGGGGCGGAGCCATCCTGATGACCTACGAGCACAGCGCCTGGAACAAGAAGGGCAAGTACACCGGCTGGGTGCAGGCCGGCTTCCCGATCGGGCTCCTGATGGCGAACCTCGTCTTCTTCGTTTCGGTTCACCTTCCCGGCGACTGGGCCTGGCGCGTCCCGTTCCTGTTCTCCATCGTGCTGGTCGTGGTCGGCATGATCATTCGATCGAAGGTGCCCGAGTCGCCGGTGTTCGACGAAGCGAAGGAATCCGGCGAACTGGTCAAGTCGCCCATCCTCGAGGTGATCAAGAACGACTGGCGCAACATCGTTCGCGGCATCGGCCTCCGTATCGCTGAAACCGCCGGATATGCCGTGGCGATCACCTACATGCTCAGCTACATCACCACCACCAAGCCAGCATTGGGCACGAAGGACGACACCATCCTGGCCCTGTGCATCGCCTCCGGCCTGGGCATCTTCGCCACCATCCTCTGGGCCCGGCTGACCGACAAGATCGGCCGCAAACCGCAGTACGTGTGGGTGACCGCCTTCAACCTCCTCTGGGCGGTTCCGATGTTCCTGCTCGTCAACACCGGCAGCAAGTGGCTGATCATTCTCGTCCTCATCGTGTCCTACTGCGTCAGCCAGAATGCGCTCGCCGGCTCCCAGGGGAGTTGGTTCCCGGAACTGTTCGACGCCAACGTCCGCTCCTCGGGAGCATCCCTGGCCTACCAGATCTCGGCGATGATCTCGGGCATCACCCCATTCGCCACCACGCTGCTCTACCTGGCATTCGGGTGGGCCGGACCGGCAGTTCTCTTCGCCGGCTACTCGCTGGTGGGTCTGATCGCCGCTCTCGCAACCCGCGAAACCTGGACCAAGTCCGTCCGCGACGAGGTTGAACGCATCGTCGCGAACACCCCCGCCGACTCCGCCACACCGGTCTACAGCAAGTAGCACAAGCAAATGCCGTTGGCTCCACCCCGCTCCCCTCGAACCAACCGGTTCGAGGGGAGCGGCCTGTTGGGAGGGTGGTGTGCCCGCTGCGACGATCACCGCGGTCCGCCAGAACCTCGTCCTGCTGGTGGACAATGGGCAGGTCACCGACGCCGTTCGGCACGCCGACAGCGGCGCGTTCGGCAAGACCCGGAGACACCACGTACGTGTGGCGATCCGGCATCGGGATCCGCGCCGACGGCAACATCGTCACCGTCCACGGCAACGCGCTGTCGGGGAAGACCCTCACCGAGTTGCTCGTGCGTGCCGGAGCGGGTACGGGCGATGCAGCTCGACATCAACCGTGAGTGGACCGGCAGGCAGTCAGTACGGGTTTCGGGAGCCTCTGAGAAGGATCAGGCGAGCATGAGCAGCGTGCCGCCCACGATCAAAGCGAGGCCAAGCCCCGCGCGTCTCGTCAGCGGTTCGTGCAGGAACATGGTCGCGAAGGCTACCGTCACCACGATGGACAGCTTGTCGATCGGCACCACCAGGCTGGCGGGGCCGGTCTGCAACGCGTGGTAGAAGCACAGCCACGAGGCTCCGGTGGCGAAGCCCGAGGTGACGATGAACGTGGCGTCGCGGCGATCGATCGAGCGCAGGGCACGCTGCTCGCCGGTGACGAACACCACCACCCACGCCATCGCCAGCACCACTACCGTGCGGATCGCGGTGCCCAGATTCGACTCGACGTCCGTGATTCCGACCTTGCCCAGAATCGAGGTGAGCGCGGCGAACACGGCAGCTCCGACGGCATAGAGAAGCCAGCTCCAGCTGCGCGGTTCGCCGTTCGATGTGGGACGGCGTTCGATCATGAGGTAGGTGCCGACGCCGATCACCCCGATGCCGGCCAGCCGGCTGAGCAGGTGCTCGGTCTCACCGAACAACACCATGGCGAACAGCACGCTGAGCACGATGCTCGAACGGTCGATCGGTGTGACCTGGTTGACGTCCGCCAGTTGCAGGGCGCGGAAGTAGCACAGCCAGGACGCTCCCGTCGCCAGCCCCGAGAGCACGAGAAACACGATCGTGGTGGTGTCGAGACCGCCGATGGTGGACTGGGAACCGACCACGAACACCATCAGCCAGGCGAACGCCAGCACCACCACGGTGCGGATCGCGGTCGCCAGGTTCGAGGGGGTGTGCCTGATGCCCACCTTGGCCAGGATCGCGGTCAACCCAGCGAAGAGGGCCGAGCCGGACGCGTACAGCAGCCACGCTTGCATTTGTCCTGCTCAGGCCCAGTGCAGCGTGGGTTGGTAGCCGAATTCCTTATTGCCGCCGTCGAAGAGGTGGATTTCAAGGGACGCAAAGTCACAGACTCGCGCACCGCCGAGCACCAGGTCATCGCCAAGCACGAAGGGGAACAGGGTCACCTGTTCTCGGTCCACTGGGCCGGCGGCCACCGACGCCCGGTCAAACGACCGGCATCCGTGGGCAGACAGTGGGACCTGAGATTCCACTTTGAGCCTGGCGACCTTGTCCATTGCGTCACCAAGCCCGTTCACCACATCGGGCCAGCCACCGTGCGGAGCAGATCGGGTTCGGAGACGCACCAGTCCTGGCGGCCGATGGCCATTGAGCGCACGCATCGCCCGGTGAATACCCACGATCTCTCATTCTAAGGCGACGGAATGGATCGGACATGAGCATCGACATCGACCAAGTTGGACAGGACCACCCGATCATGTTTGGTGGATCACCTCAACAAGTGGGCGGCCGGGACGCACTGCGCGGTGATCTTGCCGATGGGCTGGAGGCTGCCCCGGTTCGACAAACAAAGGCGGGCCGGCCTTGCCGGCCCGCCTCGGCTTCTCGCTAGCGGTGGTGGTGGTGCTTCAGGGTCTGCTTGGCCATCCACTGCCAGATGTGCTGGCCCTTGGCGTTGGTCGGATCATTCTGGCCAACGTAGATCCAGGACCAGTGGCTGGGGTAGGTGATGCCGTCCCACGTCACGTTCTCGTAGGCGCTGAGTAACGCTCCGGGCACGGTCTCGGCGAGGTGCTTACCGTTGGTTGCGAAGTCGACGGTGTCGTCAGTCTTCGCCTGGACCACCCAGGTGGGTGCTCTCACGGCCATCAGCTCCTCGTCTGTGATCATCGTGGTCCCATTGAAGTCGACGACGGGGCAGATCGGCACCTCGGCCGCGAAGAAGCCCGGGTTGTCCACGACGAGGCGCGGGGTCATGTAGCCGCCGTTGGAGGCACCGACCACGTAGATCCGCTTCTTGTCGATGTGGTTCTTCTTCACCACGGAGTCGATGAGCGACTTCAGTTTGGCCGAGTAACCCATCGCCGGGTCATTCAGCCAGAAGTCAGTAGCCTGCGGCACGAGCACGTAGGCACCGCCGAAGATGGCCTGGGCCTTGTGCGTGCTGAAGCCCAGCGCGCCCCGGTTGGCGAGCAGCGGCAGGTCGTTGTTCTGGGCTGCCTTCCAGCCGCCCTCCCCACCACCGTGCAACCAAACGATCAGCGGGCGCTTGCCTTTGCCTTTCGGAGCGTAGAGCCGGTAGTTCAGGCTCGCCGCCTTGCCGGCGCCGTACGCATCCACCTCAGGATCGACGACCTTGCCCTGGGTCAGGGAGGAGAACATGAAGGTCTCCCCGCTGTTCAGGGTGATCGGTGCCTTCTGGGTGAGGGTGTAGTCCAGCTTGAGCACGACGTTGCGGGAGACGTCATTGGCCCATGCAAGCGTTGACGCACCCGGGACGTTGTAGCCATGGGCTAGATCGATCACGATGCGTCCCTTGCGATCGAGGTGTACTCCGGTCACCGTGCGATCGAGGTCGTACGTGCCGAAGAACTGATCGGGGTCGTGCGCCCCGGGGTACGGATCGGACCCCTTGGCATGAACGCTGAATGTGGCCGTGGTCAGACTTGATTGCTTAATGCCGAGTCTGCCGGTGTTGATCGTAACGGAGACGATCTGCTGACCGCTGTCGAGAACCTTGGCGTTCAGGGTAAACGAAGCTGTCTCCGACGGTGGGGACTTGTGCGCCTGGGCCGGGCCGGCCGAGGACGACATCAGGGTGAGCGCTGCCAGAAGGGCAACGACCAAGACGCGCAGCTTCTTCATTGAATCTCCTTCGAGGTGGTGGAGTATCACGCGATGGAGACGGAGGCTTCGTCGCTCCCGTCCCGCGATCCCCGGAACCTAGCCCCGCCCACGGACATCAGTCAACGCGTCTGGGACGGTGCCTGGTCTGGTCGCTCCTCATGGGAGGACCTTCAGCGCGATCAGGCTGGCGTCCGGAGCTCGTCACGGCGGATTCGATGTCGCCGCAGTCGGCATCGAGTGTCGTGCGCCTGAATCTCGTTTTACGGGTGGCGTGGGGCGGGTTGTCGTCAGCGGTTTGGTCCAGGGAAGGGGTGGCGCCAGTCGTTCCAGCCTTCAATGAAGCCTCTGATGGCGGTGACGAGTTCGGGCACGCTATCGAAGGAGGCGCGGCGGATGGCTTGGCGGGTGCTGATCCGCAAGAACACTTCGACCAGGAGGGCACTGCCTTCGCTGGTGTGTTGGGGAGGTTGACACGCCCTAACCTCCTGGTCAGGCCGGGATGGTGCGGTCACGCTGCATCGCGTACGGTTGTTCAACTCGCACGCACCAAGGAGGATTATGGCCTCGTTCCAAGTTGGATACTTCGTGGGCAGCTTGTCGTCGACGTCAATCAACCGTGTTCTGTCGAAGGCGCTGATCCGGCTGGCGCCCGATGATCTCGAGTTCTTCGAGATCTCCATTGGTGACCTGCCGCTGTACAGCCCGGATTACGACGCCGAGTATCCGTCCGAGGCGACAGCGTTGAAGGAGGCGATCGGTGGAGCGGATGCCTTGCTGTTCGTCACGCCCGAGTACAACAGGTCGATTCCCGGCGCGCTGAAGAACGCCATCGACTGGGCGTCTCGCCCGTGGGGTGACAACTCGTTCGACCACATGCCGACAGCGATTATCGGGGCGTCGATCGGTGCGATCGGCACCGCGGTCGCCCAGCAGAGCCTGCGCGCCGTGCTGGCGTTTTGCAACGCCCGTCAGATGACTGCGCCCGAGGCGTACATTCACTTCTCACCAGAGGTGTTCGGCTCCGACGGCGAAGTGCGCAACGACAGCACTGAGGGGTTCCTGCGCGACTTCATGGCGGAGTTCCGAGAACACATTCAACGCGTCCTAACCGTCCTTCCGCGCAGCTAGCGGCGTGTTCGGAATTGTTCGACGTCGCCTTGTCGGCCATCTGGGCGAGCACCGGAGACATCCTGCTGACCTCTCGTGCCGCCCGGCACTCAAGCCCCGGCGGTCACCGCCGGGGTCTACGCGCACATGCGCTCGGGCAAGCTGAGGTCGGCGTTCGAGACGATCTCCACCGCACTGGAGACCACGCCGCAACCGGCGGCGTGAGAGAGGGAGGGAGCAGCCATGGCTCTGACAACTGAGGAAGTCGGCCGGATGATGGCCTACGCGATCCAGGGTTACTCGTTCGAGGAATGGGTCGAGGACCAGCACATCGCCCAGGAGGACCAAGAGCACGCGCGGGTGTTGTGGGATGACACGGTGGCAACCCAGGCCAGGGCGGTCGCCCAGGGCGGCGAGGTGCGGCCGGTGAGCGATTGGTGAGCCGTTTGGGCTCCTGTATTTGTGCACCTGAGCCAAGAATGGCCCCGTCCCGTCAGGGAGCGGGGCCATTTGTGCTAGTGAGAGGCCTGTTCGATGGTCGGGCTGACAGGATTTGAACCTGCGACCCCGTGACCCCCAGTCACGTGCGCTACCAAGCTGCGCCACAGCCCGCCTCCGGGGCTTCAACCCCGACTCGTCACCCTACACGGTCACCGACGTGGGGCTCAAAACGGGCAGGGGTGCGCCTGGTCCAAGGATTTTGGGACTGCGATCGCTTGGGGTGCCAAGGGGCACGACAAGCTCGACCAACGGCATGGGCTCACCTGGCCAGGGGTCCCAACAGCCTCGACCAACCGTCCGGCTGACACTCGGCGTACGGGTGGTCTCGACACGATCGATCTGAGCCCGACCAATCAATATCTCATCAGGCGTTTCGCCAGGGGGTTGAAGCCACCTCCCGCTCTTACACTGACCGGGTGATCAACCCCACACCAATGCTCCGTCCGAGCCCGATGGACATTTCCGGGCTCTTTGCAGGATCCCTTCAAGCGCTGCGCAGTCGTCTCGGCCTTTTTGTGCTGCTGGTGATCTTTCCGTCCCTTTTGGCCATCGTGACCTTTCTCCTCACCGCAGCCATCATCGGCGGCGCAGTCGCTGCCAGTAACCGCAACCCCAACGGCGGTCTCGTCATTCTCGGTGTGATCGTCTTCATCGCCGGCCTCGTTCTGACCTGGCTGGCTGCGTTGAAGGTCTACGGCATGATCAGCCTGGCGGCCTACGAGATCGCTCAGGGCCAGCGGCCCGACTTCAAGGGAGTGTTCGCGCGCAGCAAGGGCTACCTGCCCCGCTTCGTGGCACTGATCCTTTTGGCCCTTGTCGCGTTCATCGTTGTGCAGGTTGTGCTGGTCGTGATCTTCGGCGGTCTGTTCACGGCCGCCAGCGCCAACGACAATCGTGGCCTGGCCGGCGCGGCCGTCGCGTCCATGCTCCTGCTGTTCCTGCTGGGAATTCCGTTGTCCATCTTCTTGTCGGTCAAGTTGTTGTACATCGTTCCCGCCATCGCGATCGAGCAGTACAGCGGATTCGACGCCCTCAAGCGATCCTGGAACCTGACCAAGGGCAGTTTCTGGCGCACCTTCGGATACGCGATCGTGCCCGCGCTGGCCGTGGCAGCCATCAGCTATGTGATCAGTTTGCTGACGGGCTTGATCGTTTCGCCGATGGGTCGGGGACCAGTGGGCACGAACCCGGGCGACGTCACCCCGTTCCTGCTGGCGATGGTGCCCGTGCTTACGATCAGCCTGATTCTGCAACTTGCGGTCTCACTCTTCACCCTGCCGTTCCTGCAGTCGTACAACACCTACATGTACATCGACCAGATCCGCCGCAAGGAGTTGGTCGGCCAGCAGGGCGGCTACCCCGAGCAGAGTCTGTACCCGCCGCAGGGTCAGCAGTACCCGCCGCAGGGACAGCAGTACCCGCCGCAGGGACAGCAGTACCCGCCGCAGGGACAGCAGTACCCGCCGCAGGGACAGCAGTACCCGCCCCAGGGACAGCAGTACCCGCCCCAGGGACAGCAGTACCCGCCCCAGGGACAGCAGTACCCGCCCCAGGGACAGCAGTACCCGCCCCAGGGACAGCAGTACCCGCCGCAGGGTTACCCGGCTCAGGGGCAGCAGCCTCCGCAGGCGGGTCAGCCGCAGCACTACCCCGCGCAGGATCCGTCCGCTCCACCGCAGAATCCGAACCAGTGGGGCCAGAACCCCGGACAGTCGCAGCCGCCGACTCCGTCCAACTGACCGGACGTAAGCGGGACGGGCTCGCGAGAGGCGCTACTTTCCGCGCTTCTCGCGGGCCCGCACTTCTATGTGCACCGGGGTTCCGGCGAAGCCGAACTCCTCGCGCAGCCGCCGCTTGATGAAGCGGACGTACCCCGGGTCGAGTTGGCCGGAGGTGAACAGTGCGAACGTCGGCGGACTGGTGTGAGCCTGCGTGCCGAACAGGATCCGGGACTGCTTGCCGCCCCGCACCGGATGCGGATGTGCGGCCGTGATCCGGCCCAGGAACGCGTTCAGCTTGCCCGTCGAGATGCGGGTCTCCCAGCCCTCCAAAGCTGCCTCGATGGCCTTGCTCAGCCGGTCCACGCCGCGTCCGGTGAGCGCGGAGATGTTCACCGACGGCGCCCAGCTGAACGCCTGGATGTCCTGCTCGATCTCGCGGTTCAGGTAGTGCCGACGCTCGGCATCGGTCAGATCCCACTTGTTGTAGGCGATGACCAGCGCCCGACCGGCCTCTTCGGCCATGGTGAGCACCCGTAGGTCCTGGTCGGCGATGGTCTCGGCGGAGTCGATCACCACCACGCACACCTCGGCCCGTTCGATCGCGGACGCGGTGCGCAACGAGGCGTAGTACTCGTGCCCCGACGCCTCCTTGACGCGGCGCCGGATGCCCGCGGTGTCGATGAACCGGTAGACGATTCCGCCCACCTCGACGAGCTCGTCGACCGGGTCGACGGTGGTGCCGGCGACGTTGTCGACGACCGAGCGCTGTTGCCGGGCCAGCTTGTTCAGCAGCGACGACTTGCCCACATTCGGACGCCCCACGATCGCCACCCGGCGCGGCCCGCCGAGTTCCGCGTCGGCTTCCATCGGCGCATCCGGCAGCGCGTCCAACAGTGCGTCGAGCAGGTCGCCGGAGCCCCGTCCGTGCAGGGCCGAGACCGGGTGTGGCTCCCCCAGCCCGAGGTTCCACATCAGCGTCGCCTCGGCCTCGTTACGGGCGTCGTCGACCTTGTTGGCGGCGAGCACCACGGGCTTGCGGCTGCGCCTCAACACGGTGACCACGGCCTCGTCGACGTCCTGGATGCCTACCGACGCGTCCACCACGAACAGCACGGCGTCGGCGGCGGCGATCGCCAGCTCGGCCTGCTCGGCGATCTGGGCGGCCAGTCCCTTGGCGTCCGGGGCCCAGCCGCCGGTGTCGACGATGACGAACTCCCGGCCGTTCCAGATCGCGTCGTAGCTGACCCGGTCGCGGGTCACCCCCGGCACGTCCTGGACGACGGCCTCACGGCGTCCGATGATCCGGTTGACCAGCATCGACTTGCCCACGTTCGGACGCCCGACCACGGCGACCACCGGCTTGACGGTGGCTTCAACGGAATCGGTCATGAGTCGTCCTCGGTAGTGTGCCGTGCTTGCGCCGCCAGCGACACCACGGCGTCGATGGTCTGCTGCAGGGTCAGATAGGAGCCGTCGAGAGCAGTCACGCCGTCGGCGGCGGTGGTGAAGTTCACCAGGGTGGAGTCGTCGGCGTCACGGCGCAGGATCTGATCGTGCAGGGCCGCGTCCTCGATCGCCCCACCGTGGTCGAGTTTGCGTCGGGCCATCCGCACGGCGGGGTCGGCGCTGAGCAGCAGCCGGACGTCGGCGTCCGGCGCCACCACGGTGGTGATGTCGCGGCCCTCGGCAACGATGCCGTTCCGCGCCGCCTCGATGATCGCCCGCTGCCGGCTCACCAGGTTCGCCCGGCAGGCGGGAATCATCGCCACCGTCGAGACACTTCTCGAAATGCGCTGCGAGCGGATCTCGTCCGTCACGTCGCGGCCGTCCACCCGCACCCACTGATCTGCCGGGTCGGTCGAGATGTCGATGTCGGCGGACGTCACCGCGGCCGTCACCGCCTCGGTGTCCGAACCGTCCACACCCGAATCGAGATAGGCGACGGTGACCGCGCGGTACATCGCCCCGGTGTCCAGGTAGGCCAGGCCGAGCCTCTCGGCGACCCCGCGGGCGGTGCTCGACTTGCCCGACCCGCTGGCTCCGTCGATGGCGATGACCAGCGGTTTCGTCATGGTGCTCCTCACAGCGACTCCGAGTAACGCAGGGTCCAGCCGGCCCGGGTCATCGCGTTCTCCAGCGATTGCGCGACCGGCTGGGCGACCTGCACGGCCAGGTACCCGATCTCGCGTGCCGGGTCGTGCTCGATCCGCACGTCCTCGACGTTGACCCCAGCCTGCTCGATGTCGGCGAACAGCCTGGCCAGCGCTCCGGGCGCGTCCGGAATGGCGACCACGACGGAGGCGTAGGCGGCGCCCTCGACGCCATGCTTGCCGGGGATCGCCGTGGTGCCCTTGCGGCCGTGCGCCAGAAAATCTTCCAACCGGCTCTCATCGCCCCAGCCGGCCAGCAACTCATCCAGCGAATCGCGGACGGCTTCGAGTTCAGCCCGGACCGCCTCCGAGTTCGCGGATATGATCTGCGTCCACAGCCAGGGATCGGACGCGGCCACGCGGGTCACGTCGCGCAGTCCCTGGCCGGCCAGCGTCAGGTGCTCGTCCGGCACCTCGTTGAGTCGTCCGGCGGTGAGCGAACTCATCAGCTGTGGCAGGTGCGACACCTGCGCCACCGCCTCGTCGTGATGGGTGGCCCCCATCGAGACCACCCGCGCGCCACAGGTTCTGGCCAGGGTCGACACGGTGAGCACCGCCTTGGCCCGCGACGTGTCGTGCGGAGTGATCACCCAGGTGCGGTCGGCGAACAGGTCGGCGCGTGCCGTGAGGGGGCCGCCCCGCTGCGATCCAGCCATCGGGTGCGATCCGACGTAGCGGCTGAGATTCAGCCCTCGCCCGCGCAGGTCGGCGAGCACGGTGCCCTTCACCGATCCGACGTCGGTGACGGTCGCCTTCGGGTAGCCCGTCAACGCGTCCGCGACCACGTCGGCCAGCTTCGCCGGCGGCACCGCCACCACCACCAACCGCACACTCGCCGGGTCGATCGGATCCAGCACGCCACCCCCTCGCGACGCGGCCACCCGGGCGTGCGACGAGACGGCGTCGACAAGATGCACCTCCACGCCGGCGGAGGTCAGTGCGGCACCGATCGACGCCCCCACCAGGCCGGCACCGATTACCACCGCTGGTGTGAGGGTTGGTTCGTTCACTGGCCGCCCTTCTGCACGAAGGAGCGCACGTACTCCTCGGCATCGGTCTCCAGCACGGAGTCGATCTCGTCCAGCAGCGCGTCGTAGTCGACGGCCTGCTTGGCGGGTGTCTCGAACGCGGCGGAGGTCGCGTCGACCTGCGCCTGGTCGGCGCGCGTCGTTCCGCGCTGCCGCTGGATGCGCTCGGCCATGGTTCCTCCTGGTTCGACCAGACAGCCTATCGAGAATGCCGGGGTTGAGCGGCATCGAGGGGTTGGGACGCTGCCGCTGGTCGAGCTCGAGGAGAGCCGAGCATGTCGAGACCGCCGGGGTCTCGACCGACGCTACGCACTTCTACCCGGTTACCTGTGCCGGGTGGCGGAGGTACCGTGCCAGAGCTTTCACCACCTCGAGGCGGCGACGTCATGGAGCTACCGCTGTTGCTGGCGGGTCCGATCCTGCGCAGGGTCGACCCGGGCATCGTCAGCGTCTGGACGGCCTTCAGCAGCCCCGCCGAGGTGACCCTCGAGGTCTTCGAGGGCCGGGTCGCGCACGACACCACCAACCCCGTCTTCGTCTCGAGCGCCGACCCGCCCGACCCGAACGCACCGCCCCCGTTCCCAGGCGCTGAGGCGATCCGGATCGGCGAGCACCTCTACCTGAGCATGGTCTCGGCGCGGATTCCACCCGCGTCCGGCAAGGTGTTCGAGTCCGACCGGCTCTACTCGTACAACCTGTGGATAGAGGCCGACGGCGGCACCGAGAACCTGCACTCGCTGAAGCTGCTCGAAACCCGTCAGGTCAGCGGTACCACCGCCGGGCCGCTGGGCTACGCCGACCGTATGCTGCCCAGCTTCGCACTGCCCCCGAGCAACCTGGACGACCTTCAGATCGCCTACGGATCCTGCCGCCGTCCCGGCTACGACGACGGGGACGCGTTTCCCTGGATGGACCAGTACCTCGCTGAGCGGGTCGGCGACCCGCGCACCCGGCTGCATCAGCTCTTCCTGGGCGGCGACCAGATCTATGCCGACGACGTCGAGGACGTGTTGATGCAGCGGGTGGCCGAGCTCGGGGTGGACCTGTTCGGCACCGCAGCCGCCACCAACCGGCTGCCCGGCGAACCGGCGCAAACCCCCGTCGAGCGGGTGGCCGTCGACAAGGCTCGGCTGCTGAAACGCGCCGTCGACCCGAAGAATCCCGACGCTGCCTACGACGACGAGCCGGTGGCCGCCACCACCGCCGATCCATTGCCCGCCGGCCCGCCCTGGTTCGGCATCGGCAACCGGTTGCACCTCACCAAGAACAGCGCCCAGCTGACCAGCGAGGACGGCACGAACCACCTGATCTCGCTCGGCGAGTTCGCCGCCGCCTACCTGCTCTACTGGTCGCCGGCCTGCTGGGGCACCGACATTCCACAGTCAAAGCTGCGACAGACTCCGGACGCCAACCCCACCGCGAACACCGTGCACTGGCTGGACGTGCTCACCGGCGAGCAGTCGGTCTTGCTGCCGGGCCCCGGCACCCCGGCGCGGGTGCCGCAGTACTTCTTCAAGACCGCCGAGCAATTGGCCGACGACGCGAAGAAGGACGCCGAGGGCGACCAGGCCAAGAAGAAGCACCAGAAGGCGCTGAAGAACCAGCGCAGCCAACGGGTGCACCGCCAGTTCCTGACCGACCTGTGGCGGGCGCAGCGGCTGCTCGCCAACGTTCCGACCTACATGATCTTCGACGACCACGACGTCACCGACGACTACTTCCTCAGCCCGATGTGGCGGCACCGGGTGCTGGGCACCGCCCTGGGCCAGACAATCCTGACCAACGCGATGACCGCCTACGCGCTGTTCCAGGACTGGGGCAACGACCCGCGCCGCTACGACCAGACCTCGGCCAGCCGTCCGGAGTTGGGCGGGCAACTGCCGGGCGACCTGCTGCTCAAGGCGCAGCAACTGTTTCCCACCGGCGCCAGCTTGGGCCCGGACGTCGCCACGTTCACCGACCTCGCAACGATGTTCGGCCACGACCTCGACAACCAGCCGCTGCCCGACGGCCAGTTCCTGTCGGTCAGGCCGCCGATCACCTGGCATTTCACCGTCGATGGGCCCAAGCACCGGGTGCTGGCCCTCGACAACCGCACCAGGCGCAGCTACGTCAGCGAGGTCGGCCCTCCCGGCAACGTGTCGAAGGAGGCGCTGGACGAGCAGATCCCCAAGCCGCCGCTGCCGGTCGGCGTCGAGGTGCTGGTGGTGATCGCGCCGCTGCAGGTGATCGGGCCGCCGGTCATCGACGAGATCGTCGCACGGGCCATCTACAGGATCTTCGACGCCGTGCATGCCAGCGAGGTGGCCGACGAGCAGACGTCCGGCACCCGGCTGATGCCGGGCACCAATCCCGACGCGCTCGAAACCTGGGCACTGGACGAGAACACCTTCGAATACCTGCTGTCCCGGCTGGCCGACTACGGCCGGGTGGTGCTGCTGTCTGGCGACGTGCACAACGCGGCGTCGAACCTGATGAGCTACTGGCGCGGTACCAGCACCAGCCCGGCACGCATCGCCCAGTTCACCTCGAGCGGGTTCAAGAACGTGATGCCGGTCTACCTGCGGGCGCTGGACGCCAAGGCGATGCTGCTGCAGCAGATGCTGCGGGCCAAACTCGGCGTCGAGCGGCTGGGCTGGACCCGGCCCGCCGAGAACCTGGTGCTGCTGCCGTCCGGACGCACCGAGGACGACCTGGTGGCCGTCACCCGGGCGAAGCTGTTGCGCAGCCCGGTCCTGCTGCCCAGCCACGGCTGGATCGACGACAACCCCGAGGGGGAACATGACGTCGCCAGGACGTCCCGGCTGAACCCCGCCCGCCTGCCCGACTGGCGCTGGCGGGTCACTCCCCTGCTCGACGTTCGCCCGGACGTGGTGCCGCAACCGCCACCGGAGGACCCGAACGCGGTGCGCCCGACACCGATCCGCGCCTTCCCGATCGACGTGGCACAGGTCGAGACCCAGGCGGCCGACCCGTCCACCACGTTCGCCGCGCTGCGCACGGTGGCGGTGCGGCACCAGCACGCGCTGGATCGGATGCGCAACACCCGGCAGATGATGTTCCGCTCGAACTTCGGTATCTGCCGTTTCGAGAGCAGCGGTGATGCGATCACCGCCATCGGCGAGGTGTACACCGAGGCCATCGACCCCGACACCCAGTTGCCGGTGATGGCGCCCTACATGGTGCACCGCGCCCCGCTGGGGCCGCTCACCGAGGACCCGCCCGCCGACCTGCGGCGGTTCGTGATCGAGCGGAAGCCGATTCCGGAGCCCACGCCATGAGCGCCACGTCGGTGCTGCGCAGCCTGGCCGGCGAGGTGGTCGACTTCGTCGTGTTCGTCGGCGAACTGCTCGGCGGCGCCAGTTCCGGACGTGCCCGTGAAGCCATCCTGCGCGACCTGGGCGCCCAGCCCGGCGCCGGCGGCCTGGTGCTGCCCGAGGCTCCGATGGCCTCGATCAAGGCCTACCGCGATGCGGTCGACACCGACCTGCAGGCCGACATCGAGGCGGCCGGCGACATCGCCCTGGTGATCGGCGCCATCATCGACCAGATCGAATCCTGGGGCGGCACCGACTGGTCGGGCCGCACCGACAGCTTCATCAGCAGCCTGTTCGACCTGCTCGGACGCACCTACGTGCGGCAGCGCTGGCCCAAGCTCTTCCTGGTGATCGAGTCCGTGGCGATCGCGTCCGAGCTGACCGGATCGCTGGGCCCCGGCGACCACTCGCTGCCCGACAAGTCCGGCGGCGACTACCACGGCGGCCGGTTCTTCAACTCGATCCTGACCATCCTGTCGTTCCTCTGGAACCCGGGACGCACCCTCGACGACCTGGACGACACCCGGCCCGGATCGTCCGGATCGACCCTGAACACCGCCCGCGACCAGAGCTTCCTGGTCGTCGACGGGCTGATCCGCGGCATCGTGGCGGCCATCGCGGTGGTCGACCAGACCAAGGACGAGTTCGACGAGAACCTGCTCGACGACGTGATCGTCGGCTGGGACGCGAAGGGACTCGACATCGACTCCGAGGATCGGCCCGCGGCCGCCGACCTGCTCGCCAGCCGCATGGTGTCGCTCGCGTTGCGCCACGACGGCGACTCGGCCGCTGAGGAGCTGAAGGTCAGCTGGGCGTATTTGCCGCGCCGGCTGGGCACCCCCGCGCGTTCCCACCAGTTGTTCCTGGCCCTCGGCGGGGCCCTCGGCATCGACCAGGTGCTGAACCCCGATCGTGACCCGGGCTCCCCGGAGTGGCGGTTCCGGGTCGGGGTGAAGAGCGACGCCGGGGCGGCCCTGCTGATCGGCGGCACGGACGGCATCCAGGCCAGCCCCGAGGCGTCCGGGCTCGAAGCGAGCTTCGGCTACGTCGCCACTCCGGACTCGAGCGGCGTCAGCTACGCCCTGCCGCGCAGCACCGGAATGCGGGTCGAGCTCGGCGGCATGTCCTTCGTGCTCACCCTGTCGGCCAACGGCGCGCGAGTGCTGGCCGTGTTCGACTCGTGCGCCCTGGTGGTGGACGGCTCCAGCGCTGACAGCTTCATCCGCAAGCTGCTCGGCGGCAAGCCCTACCGCACCATGTTCGGCTTCAGCCTGGGCTACGACTCTGCTCTCGGCTTCATCCACGAGGTGCACCGGGTCTCGGGCGCCGACGCCAAGGGTGCGACCGTCCCGTTCAACTCGGCGGGGCCGGCGGGACCGTCCGACCTCGACCTGACCCTGCCACTGGGCGGCGGCGGGGTGCTCGGCATCAGCCCGCTCGAGGTTGTGCTGCGGTTGGCCTACCGCAGCGCGGACGCCCCGGCCACCGGCTGGGCGGTGGCGGCCGGCGGTCTGGTCACCTTCAGCGTCACCTGGGGCCCGATGTACCTGCGGGTGGACCAGCTCGGCCTGCTGGCGCAGATCGACACCATGAAGCCGTCCGAGCAGCGCAACCTGCGCCTGGTCGACGCGCACGTGGACGCCGCCCGACCCACCGGGATCGCGCTGAACATCGACGCCGGAGCGATCAGCGGCGGGGGCGCCATCCACTACGACCCGGCCAGCGGCGACTACTACGGCGCGATCGTGCTGCGCGTCGCCAAGAGGGTCACCCTCACCTGCCTGGGCCTGGTGTCGACCCGCGACGGCCAGGGCAACGAGTTGACCTCGTTCATCCTGATCGGCACGATCGAGCACCTCGGGCTGACCGCCGGTTTCATCACCCTGGACGGCCTCGGGGTGCTGTACGCGGCCGACCGCACCTTGGACGTGCCCGCCGTGCGCGCTGCACTGCCGTCCGGCAAGCTGAAATACCTGCTGTTCCCGGCCGATCCGATCAAGACGCTGCCCGAGATGGTGGCAGGCCTGCGCACCTTCTTTCCGCCGAAGGAAGGCACCCATATCTACGGGCTGCTGGTGAAGCTGACCTTCGGCAACGCCGAGCACCCACTGCTGCGGGCCGACCTGGCGCTGATGCTCGAACGGGACGGCACCACCCAGACCTCACGGCTGCTGGTGCTCGGCCGGGTGAGTTCGGTGCTGCCGCAGGAGAAGGCGGCACTGCTCACCCTGAACCTGGACGTGGTGGGCGAGTTCGATTTCGACACCGGCTTCGCCGCCCTCGACGCCGTGTTGTACGACTCCAAGCTGTTCGGCCGGTTCAGCCTGACCGGCGCGGCCGCGTTCCGCCGCGCCAGGGGGCTGGGCTTCGCGCTGGCCATCGGCGGTTTCAACCCGCGGTTCACCCCACCGGCCAACTTCCCGGCCGTGCCGCGCGTCACGGTGGCGCTGACCAGCGGCGACAACCCGAAGCTGATCATCGAGGCGTACCTGGCGATCACCCCCAACACCCTGCAGTTCGGCGCCACCGCCTCGCTGTACGCCGCGGCGTTCGGCTTCTCGATCGAGGGCTACATCGGCTTCGACGTGCTGGTGAACTTCTGGCCGCCGCACTTCATCGCCGACTTCAAGGCCGGGGTTCAGCTCAAGCGCGGCAGCCGCAGCCTGTTCAAGGTGGACGTCAGCGGCACCCTGGAGGGTCCGCTGCCGCTGCGGGTGGCCGGCAAGGCGTCGTTCGGCATCCTGTGGTGGGACTACACGGTGTCGTTCGACAAGACGCTGATCGGTGGCAACGACTCGCTGGTCAGCGAGGCGCTGGACGTGCTGTTCGAGCTGGTCACCCGGCTGAACGACCCGACCAGTTGGCGCACCGAACTGCCCTCGACGGCCGGCCAACTGGCCGGGGTGCGCAGCAACCCCGCCGACGGCGGCCTGTCGCTGCACCCGCTGGGACGGCTGATCGTGCAGCAGGGCCTGGTGCCGCTGAACCTGGATCGTGACATCGACCGCGTCGGGGCCTTCGTGCCGGCCCGCGACCGTCGCTTCCGGATCACCTCCGGCCAGGTCGGCGACCGGGTGATCACCGATCTCGACAAGGTGCACGACGAGTTTCCCGACAGCCAGTTCTTCGAGCTCACCGACGCCGAGCGGTTGTCGGCCCCCGGCATGCGGGTGCGCGAAGCCGGTGTGAGCTTCGGCAACGACGCCTACGCCACCGACCCGGCCGCGGGCGTCTCGGCGCCCTTCGCCTACACCGAGATCGTGGTCGGCGACAACGGCGTCCCGGTGGTGCAGCAGCAGGCACAGCCGGCGCCTCGCGAGCACGTGCTGGCCGGCCTGCGAGTGAGCGCGTCGGCCCGGGCGCTGACCCGCACCGGTGCGTCCGTGCGCTTCTCGGGGGTGGAGCGGACGGACGCGCCACGGCTGGCAACGCTCGGTCTGGCCCGGACGGCGGGGGTGTCATGACCCAGCCGGCACTGTTCTTTCTGCCCTGGGTTCGGCAGGGCGGCTCACTCGCGTTGCCGGCCGACGACCGCGCCACCCACCCGCCGAACCACGTCGGCACCACCGTCGGGGTCAGCGTCAACGACGGCCCGGGCGCCACCGTGCCGGTGCAGTTGCTCGGCCCCGGCGACGTCACCAGCCTGGCGCCGCAGCAGGTGATCCGGACGGATCCGGCGCCCAACGCCCAGACTTTCGAGTCGAACTACCTGGCACTGATCGAGTTCGACGACCCCGGACTGCCGTGGCTGTTCACGCCCGCCGCGGCGGCGGGCGGCAAGTTGCGGCCCTGGCTGTGCCTCGTGGTGCTCCGGGAGCAGCCGGGCGTGCAGCTGCTGCCGGCCGGCAAGGGTGCGCTGCCGGTGCTGCAGGTCGGCGCCCCGGCCCGTCCGGAACTGGAGTTGCCGGACCTGGCCGACTCGTGGGCGTGGGCGCACGCACAGGTGGCCCTCGACGGCGCATCGGGGCCCGCCGCCGTGACCTCGGCCTTAGCAGGTGATCCGGCCCGCAACCTGTCCCGGCTGGTCAGTGGGCGGCTGCTGGCCGAGCAGACCGCGTACCTGGCCTGTGTGGTGCCGACCTTCGAGGCCGGACGCCGCACCGGCCTGGGTGACGAGGTAGGCGATGCGCAGGGCCCCGCGTGGACCCTGGCCGACAGCATGGGCACGGTGAAGTTGCCGGTCTATCACCACTGGCGGTTCGCCACCGGCCCCAAGGGCGACTTCCAGTCGCTGGCGCTGGCGATCAGGGGCCGTCCGGTCGAGGACGGGTTCGGGCTGCGTCCGGTCGACCTGTCGACCGCCGGCCTTGGGCTGAATGGCACCGATGACGCCCAGGAGTTGCTCGGCGGCGCGCTCCTTGCCCTGGACGCGCCCACCGACCGCTGGTCGGACGGGGCCTTGGCGGCCCGGTTCGCCGACGCCCTGCGCACGGTGCTGAACGCGCCCGACGCCGCCCAGACCGGCGAGCCGCTGCTGGCGCCGCCCCGCTACGGCTCGGCCTACCGCGCACCCGCGACGCTGGCGGAGGCCACGACGCACTGGTACGAGCAGCTGAACCTCGACCCGACGGCCAGGATCGCGGCCGCCCTCGGAACCCTGGTGATCCAGCGGCAACAGGAGACCCTGGTCGGTGCGGCGTGGGATCAGTCGGTCGACCTGAACCCCGCGACCAGGCTGGTCGGGCTCGCCGGATTGGGGTTCGCGATGGCTGAGAGCCTGCACCGCCGGCACATCGCCCCGCTGTCGCCGCAGACCGGATTGTTCGTGCTGGCGCCGCTGCGGGCCAGGCTGATGACCGCGCCGGCCACGTCCGGTGCCCAGAGCTTCGGCGTGCAGTGGGCCAAGGCGCAGTTGCCGGACACCGCGCTCGGGTCGGCCGTCCGCCGGGTGACCAGGGTGCGCGGTCCGGCCATCCGTACCGCCGAGCGCGACGGCACCATGCCGCCGCTGCTCGACTGGCTGGGCAGCATGGTGCCGGCCGCCGGGCTCGCGCGCACCTTTGCGGCCCCCAGCGGCCTGCTCACCTTCGAGGGCGTCGGGGCGAGCGTGCCCGCACCGGTTCCGCTGACCTGGGCTGCGCTCACCGCCGATGCTGTGAGCGGGGCGTCCCAGCATCCGGCGTTTGCCCTGTCGGCCACACCCGCCCCCACCGGGCCGCGACCCTTGCCGCTGCCCGGCGAGGTGCTCACCGGCGGCGTGGACGGCGGCGTGCTCAGCCGGTCACTGCGTTCCGCCGAGGACGGCGGCCAGCCGCTGCCCACCCGGCGCCGCAGGCCCGGGGACGACGGACCGCTCAGCCCGCCGACGCCGCCCACTCCTCCCACCACGGAGGATCCGCCACACCACCCGCCACGGCACGACTCGGCCGCCGCGGCCCTGTTCCGCGTGGTCGCCGCCAAACAACTGGCCGGGTTCGCCCTGTCGGCATCCGATGGCGGTCACGTCGCCGGCACGGTCGAGCTGGAGTCGCTGATGAGAGAAGCAGTGGCCCTGACCGCCCCCACCCGCACCTTCACGGCCGCCATCGGCAGCCTTTTCATCACCCCGCCGCCGCCTGCCCCGTCCGAGACCCCAGTGCCGGACGTGCGCTTCACGCCGCGTTTCGACACTCCGATGGCGCACTCGCTGGCCGACCTCGGCCAGCATTGGCTGCTGCCCGGCCTGGCCGGGGTGCCGGCCGACACGGCGCTGGCGCTGCGCACCAACGGCGCCTTCGTCGAGGCGTTCATGGCCGGGCTCAACCACGAGTTCGGCAGGGAGCTGCTCTGGCGGGAGTTCCCGACACCACTGACCGCCACGTTCTTCGACCGGTTCTGGGACGCCGCCGTCGCCCCCGGCGAACAGCCGGACATTGCGCAGCTTGCCGACTGGGGAGACCGCGCGCTCGGAGCGCCGACCGTTCGTCCGGAACGGTTCGTCCTGCTGTTGCGCAGTGAGCTGATGCGACGCTTCCCCGATGCGGTGGTGACCGCCACCAGGCCCGGCGCCAACCCGCCGCAGACGCTGCTGCCGGTGTTCCGCGGCTCGCTCGACCCCGACGTCACCTTCTTCGGGTTCACCATCGACCTCGGAGACGCCGACGCCCACACGGTCAGCATCGCCGAGCAGCCCGGCGCTCCGCGGTTCGGGTTCGAGGTCGGCGAGGCGCCACCAGACCGCACCCACGCCCCCGCCACGGACGCCTCCGCCGCCCAACTGGCCGGACGGCTGCGCCAACTGCCCGCCCGGATCACCATTCCGATCAAGGTGCTGATGCGGGAGCCGGAACGATGACAGACGCACTCAACCTGGCCCCGCTCACCGCGGACGCCCTGCTGTCCGACCCGCGGCTGGCCACCCGGTTGGCGGACTCCACCCACCCGCTGGCCCTGCTGCCGGTACGCCTCGAAACGCGGTACTCAGGTGGCGAGCTACTGGTGCGCATCTACCCCGACCAGGTGCACGTCGACGCCCACGACCCGCGGCTGTCGGCGGCCGAGCAGGCCGCCGGGCACGAGTTCTGGCGTGCGCAATGGCGCACCGGTGACAACAAGGCCCGCCAGCAGCGTGCCTGGACGTCACTGGCCGACCGGTACGGCGCTGGACGGGCCGGCTGGGTGGCGCGGGCGACCCGTCCAACCAACACGGGGGCGCGGCCGTCCGGCGAGGTGGGCGACGACACGGCGCCTCAGATCGAGCCCTCGTTCCCCACCGTCGAGGTGTCGGACGAGCGCCGCACCCCCGTCGCCCGGCTGTTGCCGCAGCGCTGGACGGTGACCGCCTACGCAGGCGGGCAGGTGGTCGAGGTGGTGACCGGCGTGCCGATCACCATCGATCCGCCGGTGGGCCCCGACCTGGCCGAACCGCTGGTCGGCGAAGCCGACGACCACGAGGTGGCCGCCGTCGATGCAGGCATGAACTGGCTGGTCGACTTCGATGCGGCGGAGAAGCTGGGCATGGCGGTGCGGCTGCCGCTCTCCACGCCCGTCGACCTACTGGTCGCCTCGGGGGTCCGTGACGCAGAGGCAGGGGCGGGCGGCGAGCAACTGGCGGCCTTGCTGACGGCCCAGCGGTACTCCGCGGGACTCGGCTTCCTGCTGCCGGACACGCCGACGAACAACTCCGAGGCTTCGGGGTCCGGCTGGTCGAGCGCGGACGCCGGTGCCTGGTCGGCCGCGACCGGCACGGCCGCCGGGACCGCGGGCGCGGAAACCGCCCGGGCCTTCGGGGTGGCCGCAGTGGAGCCGTTCGGCACCCTGCCGAACGCCGACACGTCCGACGCACAGCTCGCCGGCAATGTGATCCGTGCACTCTGGCCGGCCACCTGGGGCTACTGGCTCACCCAGTTCGTCGGCGTCGACGGCGCCACCAACGACTGGGCGCGCGAGTTCGCCCGGCAGTTCCTGCGGCCGGACGGTCCCCTGCCCACCCTGCGCGTCGGTCGCCAGCCGTACGGGCTGCTGCCGGTCACCTCGCTCGGCGTTACGCCGGCGACGACCGCAGCACCCGGCTCGGCCGGGCGCTCGCCGGCCTGCGGGAGGGCGGCGTGGCGACCGGCCGTCGACCTGGCGCCGCGCATCGGACGCGGCGACGTGGCCACCGACCTGGTCGACGTGATGCGCCTCGAGGGCCGCTCGGACGACCTGCGGCTGCGTCGCAGCATGGGTGCCCGGTTCGCCGACAACCTCCAGCGCTTCCTCGACCGCACGCTCACCGAGACCGGGTTCTGGAGCGCTGCCCGTGACCGCGCCCTGCCGCTTGCCCGCGCCGCCGGGCTGGGGCTGGTGCCCGGGGCGCTGAGCGTGCACGAGCCGTCCGCACACCCGGTCACCCTGCCGCTGGTGGCAGCCGGCGACGATCTGGGTTTCATCGGCGCACTGCTGGCCGCCGAGCCCGACACACTGGCGACTACGCCGGGTGCGCCCGCGTCGGTGCTGGAGGTACTGCTGCGGCACGGACTGCTGCGTGAGCACGCCGAGGGGGCCGCCCGGCTGCTCTCGCTGGGTGCGGCCGACGCCGAGTTCTACGGCATGGGCGACGACAGCACGGGGTGGGCGGCCCGACGGGCCACCACGCTGCCGGACGGACGCACCGTCGCC
Organism: uncultured Actinomycetota bacterium; assembly: GCA_963697765.1. GTDB lineage: Bacteria > Actinomycetota > Actinomycetes > Propionibacteriales > Propionibacteriaceae > Micropruina. Next base: position 280,346 of record CAVOPC010000001.1, on the reverse strand, counting down.
GCTCGCCTGGCGGACGGGTCGGTGGTCTCGCTGACCGAGTTCCGTGCGGCGCTGGGCACGCTCGCCGCATCGTCCGTGCCCGACCTGGAGCGGCACCTCCTGGGCGCGATCGACGCCACCTCGCACCGTCTTGACGCCTGGGCGACCGCGTTGGCGACGGCGCGGCTGGCCGAGTTGCGCTCCTCCGCCCCCGAGGGGGTGCTGATCGGCGGCTACGGCTGGGTCGAGAAGCTGGGGCCGAGCACGAACCCGGCCGCCGGTGAACTGCCGCCCGGCGAGCCCGGCCCCCTGCTGGTCGCCGAGAACGACCCGGGGTTCGTCCATGCCCCCTCGGTTCATCAAGCGCAGGTTGCTGCGCTGGCCCGCAACGCCCACCTCGCCCACGGCGGCGGTGACAGCGACCCGTTCGCGGTCAGCCTGACCTCGCAGCGGGTGCGGCTGGCGCGTTGGATCTTCGACGGCGTGCGGGCCGGCCGCAGCCTGGGCGCCGTGCTGGGCTACCTGGTCGAGCGCGACCTGCACGAACGCAACCTCGACTTCGCCATCGAACACGCCCGCGAGGTCACCCCGCTGCCAGGCCAGGAGCAACTGCCGCTCGAGGCGCGCCGGCTGGACGGCCTGCGGCTGCACCAGCTGTGGGCCGACAGCGAGGACCACGCCGTCGACCACCTGGTGGCGATGGACCACACGCCGACCGACGACGAGCGCAGGCGGGCGATCGCGGTGCTGCGCGGCCTCAACGCGGCCGTCGACGCGGCCGCCGACGCACTGCAGGCCGAGCAGGTGCACCAGTTCGCGCGGGGCGACCTGAGCCGGGCCGTCAGCAGCGTCGCTGACCTGGACCGCGGCCTGGCTCCCCCGCCCGAACTCGACTTTCTGGGCACGCCGCGCACCGGCGCCGCAGTCACCCACCGGGTGGCGGTGCTGTTCGACCCGGACGCCGCCCCGGCCGCCGGCTGGGCGAAGCCCGCGGCGTCGCCGTCCGCGGCCGCCGAACCGGCCCTGGACGCCTGGCTCAGCTCGATGCTGGGGCCCGCCACCGGACGCACCCTCACCCTGACCGGCGAGCCGCCGGTCACGGTCGCGTTGGGCGACCTGCGGATGGCCGCCGGCGACTTCGTCCGGCTGGCCGGGGGTGGCTCGGCGCTGCGCGAGCTCGCGGCGTGGGCCGCCCTGGTCGCCGACCGGCCCGTCGAGACCGCCGAGTTGGAGCCGGACGCCGACCTGCTGGCCCTGCTCGAGCTCGGGGGTTCGCTCGCCACTCTGGTGGCTTCGGCGAGGCCGCTGGACGGCTCGGCCCTGCAGCAACCGCACGCCGATCCGCTGCCGGGCATCGACGTCGCCGAACTGGCGGCGCGCACCATGGCGGCCCGGCAGTTCGTGGGCGAGGTCGCCGACGGCCTGACCGCCGCCCTGGCCGACCCCGACGACGCCGAGGCCATGCGGTCGGCGGTCGTCGCGGCCTGGCCTCTCGCGGTGGGCGAGGCCGGCGTACCCACCGTCAAGTCGGGGTGGCCGGCCGCCGCCGCCCGCGTGCTGGCCGATCTCACCGCCAGGCGTGCCGAACCCGCTGCGGCAAGGGACGACGCAAAGGCTCTTGGCAGGGAGCTCGCCGCCTTGCAGGGCCCCGGCTTCGTGGCCGTGCCCCGGTTCGTGGCCGGCACGAGCCGCAGCCTGATCGCCGCGCGGGACGACCCGGCGCTGACCGGCGGCGACCCGCTGGCCGCTGAGGTGTGGCTGACCCGGATGGAGCGGGTGCGCGAACCCCTGGCCCGGCTGGGCATCGCCCTGCGTGAGGCGGACGTGCTCGGCGGCTCGCCGCTGGAACTGTCCGTCGCCCAGGTGCCGTACACCGCGGGCGACACCTGGAACGCCCTGCCCGCCGAGCGTTACGTCGACGCGGCCACCTCGCTGCTGCTGGTCGGCGGGGCGGTGCTGCGGCCGGGCGCCACGCTGGCGGGGCTGCTGATCGACGAGTGGGCCGAGGTCGTTCCGTCCGCCAGTGAGACCACCGGGGTGGCGTTCCGCTACGACCCGCCCGAGTCGATGGCGCCGCAGGCGATCCTGCTGGCCGTGCCGCCGGTTCAGGGCGAACCGTGGACGGTTGGCAGCCTCAACCAAGTGCTGGTCGAGACCCTCGAGTTGGCACATTTGAGGGCCGTTCCGCCTGAAGCGCTCGGCCCGGCCCGCCAGTATCTGCCGGCCACGGTGCTGGCGTTCAACGCCGAGGGCGATGTCCCCTCCACCGATCCCAACGCGCTCCATGGGCCGGGAGGCTGAGATGGCGTCCATCACCACCTTCTTCCGGCTCGAACCCGACCCGCTTCGTCCTGACGTCACGGTGGGCGCCACCGCCCCGGTGCATGACCCGCTGTGGCTGCTCGGCCGGCAATGGCAACTGGGCGAGTTCGCCGCCCAGGACGGGGGTAGTCCCGTGCTGGCGCGCTGGCGCGGCGTGGCCGCTGCGCCGACCCGGTTCGTCGCCGGGCCGATACCGCCCGACACGGCGATGCAGGCGCCGCGCTTCGAGGCGTCCGCGGCCCCGCTGGAGACGCTCATCGAGCGGGCCGGCGCGGCCATGCCGTCCACGGCCGACAGCCTCGCCGGGGTGCGGCTCGGCGTCGACGCCGGACGGCTGTTCCTGCGGCTGCTGGCCGCCCAGACCACCTCGCGCGACTACGGCCCCGCGCTGGTGGCGGCGTTCGCTGTGCCGGTGTACGCCGAGGACGTGCTGGCCGACGCCGATGCCGCGACCGCGGGTTACGTGCGGCTGCACGGCGGCCGAAGCCTCGACGGACGGCGGCTGCGGGCCGAGTTGTCCGGGCGTCCGCTGCCCCGGTTCGGCGAACAGGTCGCCGCGGGTGACGTGGCCGAGGTGCGGGCGGCCTGCGCCGACTGGCTGGTGCTGGTGCAGCAGTTGTTCGCCGACGCCGAGCCGGCCACCCCGAGTTGGCAGCCGGCCCGGTTCGAGTACACGGCGTCGATCTCGGCGCGGCTGGGGGCGAGCGGCTTCGACGAGACCACCCTGACCGCGCAGCGGTACGACAGCGACGTGCTCGACTGGTACGAGTTCGACGTCAACGGTGAGGTGAACCTGGGTACCACAGCGGCCGAGGCGGGCGAATCTTTGGTGCGCACCGTGATGCCTGCCGCGGTGACGGCCCCCGGGTTGCCGGCTCGGCGGTTCTGGGAGTTCGAGGACGGCGCGGTCAACCTGTCCGCGCTCGCGCCGGCCGAGACCGACCTGGCACAGGTGCTGCTCATCGAAACCCTGTCCGGTTATGGCAACGACTGGTTCGTGATCGGCGTCGACCTTCCGGTCGGGCGGTTGGTGCGCTCCACGTCGCTGGTGATCAGCGACACGTTCGGGGTGCGCACACTGCTGCATCCGGTGGGCACCTCGTCGGCGCCGGCGGACGGCTGGAGCATGTTCCAGCAGGCGATGCCGTACGACGCCGAGGCGCCCGAAGGCGCCTCGATCCGCAACCTGCTGTACCTGGCGCCCAGGCTGGCCCGCCCGCTGGTCGGGGCGGTGGTCGAAGAGGTGCTGCTGGCCCGCGACGAGGTCGCCAACCTGGGCTGGGCGATCGAACGGGTGGTCGAGTCCCCGCTGCAGGCGCCGGTGCCGTTGAGCTCCACCCGTCCGCCCGATCCGCCCGGCGATCCGGACGTCGCGCCCGACTATCACCTGGCCCAGGCTCCCGCGCCGCACTGGATTCCGCTGCTGCCGGTGCGCACCGGCCCTGACGAGCAGATCGTGCTGGCGCGGGGCGCGGTGCTCGACGTGGCGGGACGCCGGGTGGTGCGCAGCGTCACCCAGTTGCTGGGCGGCGGCCCGGACGGTGCGCTGCTGATCCCCGAGGAGGAGGTGCCGGTCGGCGGGTTGCTGGTGCAACGCAGCTATCAGGCCGCCCGGTGGGTGGACGGTTCCCTCCACGTCTGGGCGGCGCACCGCACGAAGGTCGCCGATTCGGTGCCGCCCAGCGGCGTCCGGTACGACTTCCTGATCGAGTGACAGAGGCCTTGGCTGGTCGAGCTCGTCGAGACACCCGGATCACACCGCCATCCCTCAGTACTCGTGCAGGCCTCCGCGGTCCCTGACGTCCTGATCGCTGCCGGTCAGCGGGTCGTCGAGATCGATCCGGCGGCGACCCCTCCGGTCGGTCATGACCACGTACGACCAGTCCACGGCGTTCACCTCGGACGTCCGCTCGCCGACCAGCCGTCCGCGCAGGTACGCCCGGGTATCGGACGGCGGCTCCGCGACGGCGCGCCGCACCTCACCATCGCTGACCAGCACGGGCATCCGGCCGGCCCGGACCAACGCCGAGAACGGGCTGCGCTCAGCGAGTTCGGCGTAGGCCAGGTCGAGTTGGGCGATTCGCGGGTGATCCCAGTCCAGGGCGTCCCGACGCCTGAAGCTCTGGATCAGGTTCAGCTTCGACACCCAGTCCAGCGCGAGCCACGACAAAGGGTCGCGGCCAAGGCCGTCGAGGGCGTCGCCCCAGAGCTGCATGACCTCCGGATCACCCAGACCCGCAGCCTGAAGTTGAGCTCGATAGTCGACCTGGATCTGCAGCGCCGTCATGGAACCGCCGCCGGACAACGCGAGCCTGGCCGTGCAGTTGAGGTCGCGACTCACCGTTCGGACGGCAGCCAGCGGGTCGGCGAGCCGCACCGGACGAAGCACGCCCGCATCGATCGCCGACAACACCGCCGCCGCCGTGCCCAGCTTCAACAGGGTCGAGGTGTGCGACCGGTTCGCGTCGCCGGCGATGACATGCAGTCGCCGCCAGCGCGCCGGGTCGGCGTGCGGTTCGTCCCTGGTGTTCAGCAACGGACGGCGAATGGTCGTCTCCAGGCCGGTGATCGCCTCGAAGAAGTCGGCGCGCTGCGAGATCTGGAAACCGGCCTCGGCGCTGGTCTGGCCCAATCCGACCCGACCCGCCCCGATCAGTGGCAACCGGGTCACCACGAACGGCAGAAATCCCTCGACCACGCGATCCCACGGCGTGCTGCGGTCGAGCAGGTAGTTCTCGTGATACCCGTACGAGGCGCCCTTGCCGTCGGTGTTGTTCTTGAACAGCCGCACCGGGTCGTTCAGCGCCCGACCCGCCGCCAGCGCACCTTCGACCACGATGGCGTCCCCCGCCAACTCGGCGACCAGCGCCGCCCGCGCCGTGGTCACCTCGGGGGTCGAATACTCGGGATGGGCATGGTCGACGTACAACCGGGCACCGTTACCGAGAAACCTGTTGTGGGCGTCCTCGATCGGCACCGGCCCGTCCCAGTACAGCCGCGGTTGGGTGCCCGCACCCGAGTACCCGTCGACCACCAGCCCGGAGAGGACGCTCGGATGCACGTCGGGCCGCTGCGGCGCCAGGATGCCGTACTCGGTTTCGGTTCCCAGCAGCGGCATGGCACTCATCGTATGGTCGGGCACCCTAAGGTTGGCCGCATGACGTGGTTGAAGGCGCTGGGGCTCGATCTGGCCTGGGTGCTGGTCTTCGCGGCGATCGGACGGGTGTCGCACGGTGAGGCTGCGGACCCCGGCGGCATCCTGATGACGGCCTGGCCGTTCGCGGTTGCACTGGTGGGCACGACGATGGTGATGATCGGCCTGAAGCGACCCACCGACCAATTGCTCAACGGCGCCGTCGTCTGGGCGGGCACCCTCGGCTTCGGCATGTGGATGCGGGCCAGCGCGGGCGAGGGCGTGCAGGTGAGCTTCATGGTCGTCGCCGGCATCTTTCTAGCCCTGGGCATGATCGGCTGGCGGCTGATCGATGCCCGTCGGTCACGAACCGCTAAGCCGGTCGACCCCGTCGACACCACCGCGCGCTGAGGGTGCGCGGTCTCGACAAGCTCGACCGGCGGATGTCTGAACGTCCGTCCGGTAGGTGGGGGTGTCCATCGCGGGGCGTGGATGGGTCTGGCCGCCGAGGGAGCTTGCGACTGAGGCTGGTTGTCCCGCGATGGACACCCCCACCTACCGGACCCACAGAACGACCAACCGGGCGGGTCTCGACACGCTCGACCGACAGAGGCCTCGACAAGCTCGACCAGCTACAGGTTCACCTGACGGCCGCCGCGTAACGTGCGCATGAACGTGATCCGCTCCCCCTTGCGGCCGGAGATCCTGGCCCAGTCGTCGGGGTTGGTGGTGTTCGGCAGGTCCTCGTTCTCGGCCACCTCGTCGGCGCAGGCATCCAGCAGGTGATCGAGCAGCAGCCCGTCCGGACGCCCCGCCAGCACGTCCTTGATGGCGGCCTTCTTCGCCCGGCCGACGACGTTGGCCAACATCGCACCCGACACGAAGTCGCTGACGTAGAGCACCTCACGATCACCGGAGGCGTAGGTGACCTCGAGGAATCTGTTCGCGTCGGTGCGCCTGTACAGCTGGTCGACGGTGGCGTCGATCAGGGCCAGCCGCTGCCGCTGCGGGTCACCGTCCGATTGCACAGCCGACAGCGGGATCGCCGCGGTCAGGTACTTGGCCAGGATCTCGGCCGCCGCCCGCGCATTCGGCCGGTCGAGCTTGATCTTCACGTCCAACCGGCCGGGCCGCAGGATCGCCGGGTCGATCAGGTCCTCGCGATTGGTGGCGCCGATGATGATCACGTTGGTCAGCGCTTCGACCCCGTCGATCTCACTCAGCAGTTGCGGCACCACCGTGCTCTCCATGTCGGAGCTGACCCCGCTGCCCCTGGTGCGGAACAGCGAATCCATCTCGTCGAAGAACACGATCACCGGACGGCCGTCGGCCGCGTGATCGCGGGCTGTGCCGAAGATCACCCGGATCTGCCGCTCGGTCTCGCCGACGTACTTGTTCAGCAGTTCGGGGCCCTTGATGTTCAGGAAGTGGCTGCCGGCTGCCCCGCCGACCTTCTCGGCGAGCGAGTTGGCGACGGCCTTGGCGATCATCGTCTTGCCACACCCGGGCGGGCCGTACAGCAGCACCCCCTTCGGCGCGGGCAACTGGTAGCGGGCGAACAGGTCGCGGTGCAGGAACGGCAACTCGACGGCGTCGCGGATCTGCTCGATCTGCTCACCCAGCCCGCCGATGTCGGCATAGTCCACGTCGGGCATCTCGTCGAGCAGCAGGTCGGTGACGTCGCTGCGCTCCACCACCGCCAGGGCCACCCCGGCCCGGCGGTCCGCCGCAACACTCTGGCCGGGCTGCACGTCGGTCACCGCCGGGCCGGCGGTGAGCAGGTGCTCGTCCTCGCCTCCACCACCGACCAGCAGCGTGCCGTCGGCGAGCACGTCGCGGACGACGACCACGTCCAACTGCGCGGGCGACGGCCCCAGTTCAACCAGCATCATCGCCTCGTTCAGCAGCACCGACGACCCCACCTGCAGCGACGCGGCGGGCAGTTCGGGCGCAATCGCCACCCGCAACGTCCGGCCGCCCACCGACACGTCGGCGAGACCTTCCCGCGGCAGCCCGACCACCAGGCCGTGCGCCTGCGGCGGGTTGGACAGCGCCGCCAACTGTTCCCGCAGTGCGAGCAACGACTCGCGGGCCTCACGCAGCGTCGCGTTCAGCTTCTCGTTCTGCTGGGCCAGTGAGCGGGCATCGGCCCTGGCGTCGGCGAGCCTGCGCTCCGCCAGCTCGGCCGCCCGGCCGCGTGCCTCAGCCACCGCCTCGGCACGCTCAAGCGGATCCTGCGGCACGCTGCTCACGGAGCCGTCTCCTCCACGATTACGCCCGGCGGCCGTGGGCCGCTGTAGTCGGGACCGTATGCTCCGGGTGCCGGACGCCGCCGGCGCAGTGGCGCGGTCACGCCCGGGGCGAGCCGGCGGGTGAAGATCAGAAAGCCGGTGTGCCCGGTGGTGGCGTGTCCGGGCCGGATCGCCAGCCCCTCGGCGTGCCACTGCCGTGCTGTCAGCTCGATGCCAGTGGGTTCGGTGAAGCCGCCGTGGGCGCGGATGGTGTCCATGGTGCGGCCCAGTTGGGTGGCGGTGGCCACGTAGCAGCACAGGATGCCGCCGGCCTCGAGCACGCCCGCCACGGCATCGATGCATTCCCAGGGTGCGAGCATGTCGAGGATCGCACGGTCCACCGGCTCGGGCCCGATGCTTTCGACGAGGTCACCCACCCGCACCTGCCAGGCCGGGTGCACGGCTCCGAAGAAGTTCTGCACGTTGTTCTGCGCGACTGCGGCGAAGTCGGCGCGGCGCTCGTAGGAATACAGCGTTCCGGACGGTCCGATCGTGCGCAGCAGGTGCATGCTGAGCGACCCCGAGCCGACGCCGGCCTCCAGCACCCGGGCGCCAGGAAAGATGTCGGCCTGGACGAGGATGTGGGCCGCGTCCTTGGGGTAGATCACCGCCGCCCCGCGCGGCATCGTCACGGTGAACTCCTCCATGAGCGGCCGGAAGACCACGTACGCGACACCACCGGCCGACGTGACCACGTTGCCGTCCGGGCCGCCGATCAGGGCGTCGTGGCTGATCCCGCCGCGGGTGGTGTGGAACGTGCCCCCCGCGGCCAGCAGCACCGAATGCCGCCTGCCCTTCGGGTCGGTCATGGTGACCCGTTCCCCGGCCGCCAGCGGCCCGGTGCGGACTCCGTTCAGTTCTTCCATCGTGCTCCCCACAAGGCAAGTTGCCAGCCCGGCCCGAGTGCCTCGCCGACCAACTCGACCCGGCTGCGCAGGAACAGCACCCCGTCGACCTCGGCGATCGGAACCACGGTGGCGTCCACCGCCGCCTGCTTCTGGATCTCGCTGAGGGCCGGCTGCTGCACGCCCTCCTTGCTCGACGAGCGGATCCGCTCCTCGAGTTCCGCGAGCTTGCCCGCGCTGCCGGGTAACGGATACATCAGATAGTCCTGCAGCCAACCAATTGCGGTGTTCACCTGGGGTGCCGAGTCGCGCACCTCGAGGTCGGCCCGCTCGCCCTCGGTGACCAGTTGGACGGCCAAGCCGAGCCGCTCCTCCAGCCGATCCCTCACCTGCCGGGCCAGATCCTCCATGCCCGGCGAGCTGTTGGTGAACCTGACGGTGAGGTTGATGCCGCGATCCAGGGTGGGCAGCACCGGGTTGCCACCGACCGGGAACGCGGCGGTGTGACCCTCGATCATGGTCGGCAGAATGGACGTGGCGGTGCGGTCGTCCTGCAGCGCCAGTGCGATGGCCTCGCGCAGGGTGGCGTTGGACCGCTGCTTGCTGCCCGGCAGCCACACCAACCGCTGCAGCACCGTCCGGGGAAGCTGCCAGCGATAGAAGCCGGGATCGACGTGATCGTCACCGGACTCCCTGATCCGGCTCTCCACACGGTCCACCGCCGCCGGGCTGAGCGTGCGCCAGACGATCTCCGCCTGCTGGTTCACCAGGGCATCCTCGGCGGTGGACGAGTCCACCCAGCTGATCCGGATCTTCGGCATGTCGGTGCCAAGCGGCCCCACGTAGTCGGCGAACTTCGCGATCGTCAGCCCACGGTTGTCCCAGGCCTCCAGGGTGTAAGGGCCGCTGCCCACCGGCGCCTGGTTCACCGGACGCAACTTGTCGGCATCGTAGGCTTCCTCGTCCACCACGGACGCGGCCGGCACAGCCAGCCCGGTGCCGAACTGGTTGTCGGGATACTTCAGCCGAAACCGGACGGTCCAGGGATCCGGAGTCTCGATCGTACGCAGCGCCCGCAGCAGGGACAGCTGCGCCGGGGCGAGCCGCAGAGCGCGCATCAGGCTGAACTTCACGTCCGAACTGGTCAGCTCGTGACCGCTGCTGAACTCCATGTCCTTGGGCAGGGTGCACTCGAAGACCGTCGGCGCGGTGTACAGGCATTCCTTGGCCAGGTCGGGTTTGAGCAGTTGCGTGGTCGGCTGCAGCAGCATCAGCCTCTGGTACAGGTCGAGCACGACCATCGAATCGGAGTCGTTGCGCACGCCCGCCGGATCGGTCGTCGTCGCCCGCTGCCCGGTCATCACGGTGAACTGCCGATTGGGGTCCACGCTGGTCTGCGTGCCGGTGGGCAGCGGCTGGGGGGTTCGGATGCAGCCGGACGCACCACCCACCATCGCGCAGGCCGTAGCCAGCGCCACCAGGGAGCGGACGAAGGCGGGCACGGACCCAAGGGTAGGGCTTCGGTCACGGGTCGGCGTCCCACTGCGGCTCGCGCCTTCTCGCGTACAGTTGGCTAGCTGTCCCGCCGAGCAGAACGGAACCGAACCGTTGAGCATTCTCGCGCCGACCCGTCCGGTCGCCGATCCGGCTGAGGTGCGCCCGGACGCATCCGAGCGGCTGCGTGCGTTGCTGGCCACCCGACTGGTGTTCCTGGACGGCGCCATGGGCACCGTGATTCAGCAGTTCAAGCTGGGTGAGGCGGACTACCGCGGCGCCCGGTTCGCCGATTGGGGTCAGGACCTCAAAGGCAACAACGACCTGTTGTCGCTCACGCAACCCGAGATCATCGCCTCGATCCACCGCGACTACCTGGCCGCCGGCGCCGACTTCATCGAGACCAACACCTTCAGCGCCCAGCGCATCTCGCTGGCCGATTACGGCATGCAGCACCTCGCCTACGAGTTGAACCTGGCCTCCGCCCGGCTCGCCCGGCAGGCCTGCGACGCGGCTACCGAGGCCGACCCCAGCCGTCCCCGCTACGTGCTGGGCGCGCTCGGCCCGACCACCAGAACCGCGTCCATCTCGCCGGACGTCAACGACCCGGGTGCCCGCAACGTGCAGTACACCGAACTGGTCGAGGCCTACCTCGAGCAGGCGGACGGCCTGGTCGACGGCGGTGCGGACGTGCTGCTGGTCGAGACGATCTTCGACACGCTGAACGCGAAGGCCGCCATCTTCGCCCTCGAAACGCTGTTCGAGCAGCGCGGGCGCCGCTGGCCGGTGGTGATCTCCGGCACCATCACCGATGCCTCCGGACGCACCCTGTCCGGCCAGGTCACCGAGGCGTTCTGGAACAGCGTCCGGCACGCCCGCCCACTGGCGGTCGGGCTGAACTGTGCGCTCGGCGCGGCCGAGATGCGTCCGTACCTGGCGGAACTGTCCCGGGTGGCCGACTGCTTCGTCAGCTGCTACCCCAATGCCGGCCTGCCGAACGCCTTCGGTGAGTACGACCAGACCCCTGAAGAGATGGCCGCCGTGGTGGCCTCGTTCGCCGCGGACGGCCTGGTCAACATTCTCGGCGGCTGCTGCGGCACCACCCCCGAACACATCGCGATGATCGTGGCGGCGGCCGGCGATGCGCCGACGCGCACGCCGAGCACGCCCGCACCGGCGATGCGACTGGCCGGCCTGGAGCCGCTGAACGTGGACGAGACGTCGCTGTTCGTCAATGTCGGCGAGCGCACCAACATCACCGGCTCGGCACGGTTCCGCAGGTTGATCAGCAACGGCGACTATCCGGCCGCGCTCGAGGTGGCCCGCCAGCAGGTCGAGAACGGCGCCCAGGTGATCGACATCAACATGGACGAGGGCATGATCGACGGCGTCGCCGCGATGGACCGGTTCTGCAAGCTGATCGCGTCCGAGCCCGACATCTCGCGAGTGCCGGTGATGGTCGACAGCTCCAAGTGGGAGGTGATCGAGGCCGGGCTGCGCTGCCTGCAGGGCAAGCCGATCGTCAACTCGATCTCGATGAAAGAGGGCGTGGAGCCGTTCATCGCGCACGCCCGCCTGTGCCGCAAGTACGGCGCCGCCATCGTGGTGATGGCGTTCGACACCGACGGACAGGCCGACACCGTCGAGCGGCGGCGCACCATCTGTGCCGACGCCTACCGGATACTCACCGAGCAGGTCGGTTTTCCCGCCGAGGACATCATCTTCGACCCCAACATCTTCGCCATCGGCACCGGCATCGACGAGCACGCCAACTACGGCGTCGACTTCATCGAAGCCACCCGCTGGATCAGGCGGAACCTGCCGGGGGCCCAGATCTCCGGCGGGGTGTCGAACGTGTCGTTCTCGTTCCGCGGCAACAACCCGGTGCGTGAAGCGATCCACGCCGTCTTCCTCTACCACGCGATCGCCGCCGGCATGAGCATGGGCATCGTCAACGCCGGCGCCCTGGTGGTCTACGACCAGATCGACGCGACGCTGCGGGAGCGGATCGAGGACGTGGTACTCAACCGCCGTCCGGACGCCACGGAGCGCCTGATCGAGATCGCCGCCGACTTCAACTCCACCGGCGAGGTGGCCGAACAGGTGCAGGCCGAGTGGCGCTCGCTCCCCGTTCGGGAACGGATCACGCACGCCCTGGTGAAGGGCATCGACGAGCACGTGGTGGCCGACACCGAGGAGTTGCGGGTCGAGCTGGCCGGGTCGGGCGGACGTCCCCTCGACGTGATCGAGGGCCCGCTGATGGACGGCATGGGTGTGGTCGGCGACCTGTTCGGGGCCGGCCGCATGTTCCTGCCGCAGGTGGTGAAGTCGGCCAGGGTGATGAAGAAGGCGGTCGCCCACCTGGTGCCGTTCATCGAGGCGGAGAAGAAGCCGGGCGAAGCCGCCTACACCAAGGGCACCATCGTGATGGCGACGGTGAAGGGCGACGTGCACGACATCGGCAAGAACATCGTCGGCGTGGTGCTGCAGTGCAACAACTACGAGGTGATCGACCTCGGGGTGATGGTGCCGGCCCAGAAGATCCTGGCCAAGGCCGACGAGGTGAACGCCGACCTGATCGGGCTCTCGGGGCTGATCACCCCGTCCCTGGACGAGATGGTGGGCTTCGCCGACGAGATGCAGCGCCGCGGGCTGACCATTCCGCTGCTGCTGGGCGGTGCGACCACCTCCCGCGCGCACACCGCGGTGAAGGTCTCGCCGAAGTACTCCGGCCCGGTGGTCTGGGTGAAGGACGCCTCCCGCTCCGTGCCGACCGCCGCCGCCCTGCTGTCGGACGAACGCCGCGACGCCTTCATGGCCGAGGTGGTGCGCGACTACGACTCGATCCGCGAGCGGCACGCGCAGAAGCGCAACGACCGTCCGCTGCTGTCGTACGCCGACGCACTGACTGAGCGCACCCCGATCGACTGGAGCGGGTATCAGCCGCCCCGGCCCGCCATGCTGGACGACGCCCCGATCCGCACCCTCACCGGGTATCCGCTCGAGGATCTTCGCCGCTACATCGACTGGCAGCCGTTCTTCAACGCGTGGGAGCTGAAAGGCCGGTTCCCCGACATACTGAACAACCCGGCGTCCGGCGAGGCGGCCCGCAAGTTGTGGGCCGACGCTCAGGCGATGCTCGATTCGATGGTCGCCGAACAGTGGGTGCAGGCCAACGGCGTGGTGGGCTTCTGGCCGGCCGCGTCGGTCGACGACGACCTGCTGGTCTACACCGACGAAACCCGACAGGACGTGGCGCTCACCCTGCACCACCTGCGCCAGCAGGGCCATCACCGCGACGGGGTGCCGAACCGGTCACTGGCCGACTACGTGGCTCCGGTCAGCTCCGGTCTGGATGACTGGGTGGGTGGCTTCGCCGTCACCGCCGGGCTGGGTGCTGCGGACCGGGTCGCGGGGTTCAAGGAAGCCCTGGACGACTACTCGGCGATCCTGCTGGAGTCGCTGTGCGACCGGTTGGCCGAGGCGTTCGCAGAGCGGCTGCACGAACTCGTCCGGCGCGAGCTGTGGGGCTATGCAGCAGCCGAGGCGCTCGACAACGAGTCTCTGATCGCCGAGAAGTACCGCGGAATCCGTCCTGCGCCCGGGTATCCGGCCTGCCCCGACCACACTGAGAAGCAGACCCTGTGGACGATGCTCGAGGTGCAGGAGCGCACCGGCATCCAGCTCACCGAGTCGATGGCGATGTGGCCGGGTGCCGCGGTGTCGGGCTGGTACTTCGGGCATCCCGACAGCCGCTACTTCGTGGTCGGACGGCTGGGCCGTGACCAGGTCGAGAGCTACGCGGCGCGCAAGGGCTGGACTCTCGCCGAGGCGGAGCGGTGGTTGTCGCCCAACCTGGGCTACGACCCGGTCGATTGACGCGCTGCCGACGAAACCTGCGCGCCGGCGGACCCCAGAGGCACTCAGAACGGCGTGCCGTCGTCACTGGTGCGCACCTTTCGACTGTCGGGCCGCACGCCGAGCCGATCGGGGGCATGCCGGTCGCCGTGAGTAGCATGGCCGACATGGCGGAGTTGAAGTCGTTGAAGCACCTGCGTCGGCCGGCCGTGGTGGCCGCTTTCGGCGGCTGGAACGACGCCGGAGACGCGGCCAGCGGCGTGATCGACCACCTGGCCGCGCTGACCTCGGCAACGCTGGCGTTCGCGATCGATCCCGACGACTACTACGACTTTCAGGTGAACCGCCCCACCGTTGCCACCACATCCGGTGGCGAACGGTCGCTTCAGTGGCCGACCACGGAGGTGCTGGTGGCGCCCCTTCCCGAGCGTGACCTGGTACTGATCGGCGGTCCTGAGCCCAACTTTCACTGGCGGGCGTTCTCCGCGGCGCTGGTCTCGGCGATGCGTACGGTGAAGCCCGAACTCGTGGTGCTGCTGGGTGCCATGCTGACCGACGCCCCGCACTCACGTCCGGTGCCCGTGCACGGCTCCGCGGCCACGCCGGCACTGGCGGAGGCGCTCGGGCTCGAAATCTCCACGTACGAGGGTCCGACTGGCGTGTTGGGGGTGCTGGCCGCCGACTGCGCGGTGGTCGGGCTGTCCACCGCCTCCCTGTGGGCCTCTGTGCCGCACTATGTGGCCGAACCGCCCAACCCGAAGGCCACGATGGCCCTGTTGGATCGCCTCGAAGACCTGTTGGACACGCCCTTGGACCCCGGTGACCTGCCCGAGCAGGCAGCCGCCTGGGAGGCCCAGGTGAACGATCTGGCCGCCGAGGACAGTGACATCTCCGCCTACATCAGTGCCCTGGAGGAGCGCCGCGACGAGAACCAGCCCGAGCCGCAGGGGGACGCGATCGCGGCCGAGATCCAGCGGTACCTGCGACGTCGCAACCAGGGCGGCCCGGGACCCAACCAGCGCTGAGCCGGCGCAGGCATGGGTCCCGTCCTCAGAACCCGCCCCAGCCGGCCAGCCGGGCGTTCCATTCCGGGTCGACTGGCAGCGGTCGTCCGTCCAGCCGCGTCACGGGGCACACCCCGCGGATGGACGACGCCAGCCAGACACCGTCTGCATCGAACAGGTCGGTGACCGCAATCAGCTCGTGTGAGGTCGCGACACCTTCGCCGGCGGCCCGTGCGAAGATTTGCCGTCCGGTCACCGAATCGAGAATGCCGGTCGCACCGCTCGGCGTGGTGAGCAGCCGATCACCGCGACGCACGATCACGGCGGACGTCGGGCCTTCCAGTGCGTAGCCGTCGGTGCTGGTGAAGAGCGCGTCGTCATCACCGAACCCTTCAGCCATCCGCTTGGCCGCGCTGTTGACCGCGTAGGACAACAACTTCACCCCACCCAGCAACCAGGGTGCATCGGCGAAGGCATCGCTGGCGTACCCGCGACCCAGCAGCCGGACGCCGATTCCGGCGCGGGCGCGGCGCATCGCGGCGAGGTCGAGTTCGGTGATGGTGAGAAAGCCGGTCGGCATGCCCGGGTCGGATTCTGCGCCGCGGGTCAGGACGAGCTTCAACACCGCCTCGGGCGTCAGCGGCCAGGCCTGTGCGGCGTCCGCGACCAGGGACCGCCAGCCGTCCTCATCGAAGGCGATACCGAGGGTGGCCGCCGATCGCGCGAACCGGGCCAGATGCTCGGCGAGGTTCTCCACCTCGGCCACGCCGTCGCGATCAAGTACCCGCATGGCGTCGAAGCAACCATCACCCCTGACCAGCCCCATGTCGTCGGCGGACGCGATCGGATCCCGGGTGGCCACCACGCCCCGGCCCAGGACGGCGACCAACTGCCGGCTCAATGTGCGCAGGCGGCGATCGCCTGCTCGCGCAGGGCGGTCACCACCGCATCGGGGTTCTCGGCGCCGTACACCGCGGAGCCGGCGACGAAGGTGTCGGCCCCTGCTTCCGCACAGCGTTCGATGGTGTCGGCGGAGACTCCCCCGTCCACCTGCAGCCAGATTTCGCCGCCGGTCTTCTCGATCAGCGCCCTGGTGCGCCGGATCTTGGGTAGCACCAGGTCGAGGAACTTCTGCCCGCCGAAACCGGGTTCGACCGTCATCAGCAGCACCATGTCGAGTTCGCCGAGCAGATCCTCGTACGGCTCGATCGAGGTGGCCGGACGCAATGCCATGGACGCCCGGGCGCCCAGCGAGCGCAGTTCGCGGGCCGTCTTGACCGGGGCGTCCGAGGCCTCGACGTGAAAGGTGACCGACTCGCAACCCGCGTCCGCATACCCCGGCGCCCAGCGGTCCACATCCGCGATCATCAGATGGATGTCGAGGAACGCGGTCGTGCTCGCCCGGATGCTTTCGACCACCGGCAGGCCGAGGGTCAGGTTGGGCACGAAACTGTTGTCCATCACGTCGATGTGCACCCCATCGGCGCTCGGAATGCGCGTGATCTCGCCGGTGAGATTCGCCAGATCCGCGTTCAGGATGCTGGGTGTGATCCGCATTGTCATGGTTGGCACCCTATTGGGTCGCCGGCACCGTTGACCTGCGAAGCAGCGCCAGGAACATGGCATCAGTGCCGTGCCGGTGCGGCCACAGCTGCAGATATGGGCCGCGGGCGGCGTCCGGCACCTCGGGCAGTACCGTCGCCGCGTTGATCACCGTCACGTCGGTGGCCGCCTCGACGACCTCGACCGTCTCCCGCCGGTGCGGGGAGCAGGTGGCGTAGGCGATCACTCCCCCGGGCCGGGCGGCGGCGATGGCACTGCGCAGCAGGGCGTGTTGCAGCGGCACCAGGGCGTCCAGATCGGACGGCTGACGCCGCCACCGTGCCTCCGGACGACGGCGCAGGGCGCCCAATCCGGTGCACGGTGCATCGAGCATCACCCTGGCGAACGAGTTCGCCGGCCAGGCCGCGCGGGTGCCGTCTGCAACAATCACAACCGGCGCAGGCTCCGGATAGGCGGCCAGCGCCTTCGCAACCAGCCCTGCCCGGTGCGGCTGCAGTTCGGAGGCCAGCAGCCGTTCGCCCTTGTCACGGGCCAATCCGGCGAGCAGGGCGGCCTTGCCGCCAGGACCTGCGCAGAGGTCGAGCCAATCCCCTGCCGGAGCGTCCACCCTGGCGAGCGCCCACGCGACCAGTTGCGAGCCCTCGTCCTGCACCCCGGCCCGGCCTTCGCGCACTGCCCGCAGGTCGGACGGATTGCCGTCCGCGACCGCACCGAACGGCGACCAGCGCAGCGGTGTTCCACCCAGTTCGCCGACGTCGGCCAGGCCGGGCCGCACCACCAGATGGGTGGTCGGCGCGGCATTGTCGGCGCCGAGGGCAGCGTCACGTTCAGCCGGTGGAAGCACGTCGGCGAAGGCGTCGATGATCCACTGCGGGTGCTTGGCGATCAGCGCCTCGGCGTCGGGGCGTTCGGTGCGCAACCTCGTCGCCCACTCCTGAGCGTCCAGGGCGGCGACCTTGCGCAGGATCGCGTTGACCACCCCGGTGACGCGCTGCGACACCGCGGCGCGAGCCAGGTCGACGGTGGCCGAGATGGCCGCGTGGGTGGGCACCCGCAACTCCAGCAACTGGTGGGTGCCGAGGCGGAGCAGATCGACCACGGCCGGCTGCAGGCTGGTCAGCGGGCGTCCCGCGGCGCTGGCGATGATCGCGTCGTAGAGGCCGAGGGCACGGCAGGTGCCGGCAACGAGTTCGGTGGCGAACCCGGCGTCGCGGGTGCTGAGACCGGCGGTGTGCTCGGCAAGGGCCAGGTTGGCGTAGGCATTGTCGGCGGTGATTGCCCGCATCGTCCGAAACGCGGCGATGCGGGCCGGATCGGGCCCCCTTCGGTCGGTCGACTTTGTCGAGACCCTGTCCCGCCCCGGCTTGCCTCGTTTTCCGCTCACTCGAAGGACCCGGAATCGGCTGTGAGTCCGCGTCCCCAATCGGCGGCCGCCATCGGACGCTTGCCGGCGGGTTGCACCTGGATCAGTTCGAGCACTCCGCGTCCGGTGCCGACAGTGACGCCGCGTTTGTCCACTGCGAGGGCACCGGGAGCCAGCACGGTGCCCGCCTGAGGACGGGCCAGCCAGATCTTGAACCGCTCACCGCGCAGCGTGGTCCACGCGACGGGGCTCGGGTTGCAGGCGCGGATCGTCCGGTCGAGCTGGACAGCCGGACGCGTCCAGTCCAGCCGGGCATCCGCGACGGTCAACTTCGGCGCCAGGCTGATCCCGGCCTGCGCCTGCTCAACGGCGCGGGCGGTGCCGGCCTCGATGGCGTCCAGCACCTCAACGAGCACCTCCGCGCCGCGGACGGCCAACCTGGCGAGCACCTCACCAGTGGTTTCCCCGGCCCCCAGGGCGGATGGTTCACGCAGGTAGATCGGACCCGCGTCGAGCGCGGGCACCAGCTCGAAGATGCTGATCCCGGTCTCGGTGTCGCCGGCCAGGATCGCGCGTTGCACCGGCGCCGCACCGCGCCAGGCCGGCAGCAGTGAGAAGTGCACATTGACCCAGCCGTGGGTCGGTACCGCGAGCACCGGGGCGGGGATCAGTGCGCCGTAGGCGACCACCGGGCAGCAATCCGGGTTGAGGTCGCGCAATCGCGCAACAGAGTCGGGGTCGCTGGGCCTGTCGGGACGCAGCACCTCGAGGTCGTGGTCGAGCGCCCAGCGCGCCACGGGACTCGGCACCGGACGCTTGGACCGGCCCTGTGGAGCGTCCGGTCGGGTGAGCACACCGACGAGTTCATGACCGCTGTCGGCGATCGCCGCCAGGCTGGGCAGGGCAACCTCGGGGGTCCCGGCGAACACGATCCGCACGCCGTCAGCGTAGTGGGTCCACCGGGGACGGCCTCCGGCGGGGCTCGTCGGCCGAGCTCGTCGAGACCACAGACCTGCTCGCGCGGACGGATCTCGACACGCTTGATCGATGGCAACCTCCCGACGGCGAGCTCGATCGGCGATGGCTAGAGCACAGCCGGGTCGACCCGTACCCGCAGCGACCCGTCGTCCTTATGTGACGCGCGCCGGACGAGCACCTGCTTGGCCGCGGCCACCAGGGCAGCACCGCCGGTGATCGGCACCCGAAGCATCGCGCGCAGGTCGTCACCCGCCAGCGGCACCGGACCCAGTGGCACCGCACCCGTCTGAGTTTCGAGCGTTTGCACCGCTTCGTGCACGGCGGCTGCACTGCCCTCGAAGCTGACCAGCCGGGTCACCGGCGGAAACCCCGCCTGCGCGCGGTCGGCCAGTTCGCGCTCGGCGAAGCCGACCGGATCGAGCCGGACGAGGGCCTGCACGGCCCGAGCGGTTGCCTGGCCGACCAGCACGACACTGCCGTCGTCGTCGGCCCCCCTGACCAGTGCGGCTGCGGCCAACCAGCGGCGCAGCGCCTCCTCACCGGCACGCAGGTCGGCCCGGGCCAGCAAGAGGTCGGCGTCCAGCAGGATCGCCGCTGCGTATCCGCCCGCCGCGACCGGCTCCATTCCGGGAGTGGCGAGAACCAGCGCCGGCTCAGCGTCCACGCTGTCGATCGGATGGTCGGCACTGGACTGACTCACCCGGGTGTTGGGGAACGCCCGGCCCAGCTCTTCGGCGGTGCGTTGCACACCCACCCGCGGCGCCCGCAACTCGGTGCTGCCGCACTCGGGGCACTGCCAGTCGGGACGCAGCCCGCACACCCGGCAGACCGGAGTCGCCCCCTGCGCGGCACGCTCGCCGGCGAGGGGATGATCGCAGTTGGCACAGTGCGCGATGGTGCGGCACCGTGCGCAGGCCAGGGCCGCCAGGTACCCCGCACGCGGCACCTGGACCAGCACGGGACCGGCCGCCAGGGCGGCCCGAATGGTTGTGAAAACGCCATGTGGCAAGCGGGAATGCGCAGCCGGATCACGTCGTGCGATCGGGTTGGCGTCGTCGCTGCAGCGCACCACCGGGCACAACTCACGACGGGCGGCGGCCGGAGCTTGGATCGAGGTCAACCAACCCCGCTCGACCATCGCCTGGGTCTCGGCACTGCGGGCATACCCGACGAAGAGCAGCGCGCACGACTGCACGCTCGATCGCAGGGCGGCCACCACCCGCGCATGCGGATAGGGCGCCCGCGGTTCGGCCCAGGAGTCGTCACCGTCGTCGTAGAGCGCGACCAGTCCCAGGTCTTGTACGGGAGCGAAAGCCGCTGCACGGGTACCGAGCACCAACTTGATCTGCCCGCGAGCGACCGCGAGGAACGCCCGGTAGCGGGCCGCCGGGCCCTTCTCGGCGGTCAAGGTGACGAAGCTGCCCTTGCCGAACCTGGTGACACAGGCGTGTTCGAGCCGGGCGAGGTCACCGGCGTCCGGTACCAGCAGCAGTGCGCCGCGACCGCCCGCCAGGGTGGCGGACGCGGACTCGATCATCGCCCTCACCCAATCACCCACCGGTTGCGCCACGGGGGCCAACGCCAGTGAGGCTCGCGCCGGACGTCCCTGCTGCAGGGCGGACAGCAGTGACGGGCCGTGCGGGTAGCGGGCGACGCACACCGAATCGGTGGCGGGCAGCGTGGGTGCCGGATAGGTGGGCGGGTCCGCCTTCTCGGTCAGCCCGTGTCGCGGCGGAACGGCCAGCCGGACGACATCGGAGAAGGTGCCCGCGTAGTGGTCGGCGACCGCCCTGATGACTGTGACGACCTCGGGTTTGAGCACCGCCTCGGCCGAGACCACCTTGAGCAACGGCGACAACTCGCGGTCGGAGTCAGGGATTCCGGTGATCTCGACGACGTACCCGTCGCGTTGCCGACCCGCGAATCTGACCCTGACCCGGCACCCCGGCACGACAGCGGACGCCAGCGCCTCGGGTATCAGGTAGTCGAAGAAGCGGTCGAGGTGAGCCAGCGGGACGTCCACCGCCACTTTGGCAACCCGCGACTCGACCACGCAGCGATCGTAGAGGCCGGCACCGACAATCAGGGTTCTCGACAAGCTCGACCAACAGGGCCTCGGGTCTCGACAGCTCGACCAACCGAGGTCTCAACAAGCTCGACCAACCGAGGTCTCGACCGGCGAGTGCGGCTACCCGCGGACGGCCGTAGCCAGGGCGTCGGCCCGGTCGGTGCGCTCCCAGGTGAACTCGGGCAGTTCGCGTCCGAAGTGGCCGTAGTTGGTGGTCAGCCCGTAGATCGGCCGGAGCAGGTCGAGGTCGCGGATCAGGGCCGCCGGACGCAGGTCGAAGACCTCCAGCACCGCCGCCGTTATCTGTTCCAGCGGCACGACCTCGGTGCCGAAACAGTCGGCGTAGAAGCCGACCGGATGCGCCCGGCCGATCGCGTAGGCCACCTGCACCTCGCATCGGGACGCCAGCCCCGCCGCCACCACATTCTTGGCCACCCAGCGCATCGCGTAGGCGGCGGACCGGTCGACCTTGGACGGATCCTTGCCCGAGAACGCGCCGCCACCGTGCCGGGCCATGCCGCCGTAGGTGTCGACGATGATCTTGCGTCCGGTCACCCCGGCGTCACCCATGGGGCCGCCGACGACGAACTTGCCGGTCGGGTTGATGTGCACATTCACCTGATCGGACGCGATCGCGTACTGGGCCAGCACCGGCTCGAGCACCTCGCGAACCACACCGGAGCGAATGTCGTCGTAAGCCGCGTCGGCGGTGTGCTGTGACGACACCACCACCGTGTCGACGGCCACCGGCCGGTCGCCGTCGTAGGCGATGGTGACCTGGGTCTTGCCGTCCGGCAGCAGAAACGGCAGCACGCCGTTGCGCCGAACCGCGGTGAGTTGCTCGGACAGCCGGTGGGCCAAATGGATCGGCAGCGGCATCAGGCTCGGCGTGTCGGTGCATGCGTAGCCGAACATCAGGCCCTGATCGCCGGCACCCTGGGCGTCCAGCGCGTCGCCGGACCCGCCCTCACGGTGTTCCTCCGCGTCGTCGACGCCCTGGGCGATGTCGGGCGACTGCGCGCCGATCGAGACCAGCACGCCGCACGACGCCCCGTCGAAGGACTTGTCGGACGAGTCGTACCCGATGTCGAGAATCCGCTTGCGGGCCAGTTGGGCGATGTCGACGTACCCGGTGGTGCTCACCTCGCCGGCCACGTGCACGGTGCCGGTGGTGACCAGCGTCTCCACCGCAACCCGGCTGCGGACGTCCTGACCGAGCAGTGCGTCCAGCACGGCGTCCGAGACCGAATCGGCGACCTTGTCGGGGTGGCCCTCGGTGACGGACTCCGAGGTGAACAGGCGACTCATCGAGTAGTTCCCTTCGCGCTGACGATCGCGTCGAGGATACGATGCGCGATCAGGTTTTTGTCGCCGCCGGCCCGATCGACCACACCGGCGGAATCGAGAATGGTGACCTGGTTGTCGGCGGCGCCGAAGACCGCCCCGCCACTGACGTCGTTCAGCACCAGCAGGTCGCACCCCTTGCGGGCCAGTTTCGCCTCGCCCAACCGCAGCAGATCCTGCTCGCTGCCTGCGGTCTCGGCGGCGAAGCCGACGATCAGCTGGCCGGCGGAACGGCGCCGCACCAGCGTCGCCAGAACGTCCGTGGTCTGGGTGAGGCGAAGCACGAGACCCTCGTCGCCGTGCTTCTTCAGCTTCACACCGCTGGGGTCGGACGGGGTGAAATCGGCCGGTGCGGCCGCCATCACGATCACATCGGTTTCCGGCGCGAGCGCCAGCATCGCCCCGGCGAGATCGGCGGTGGAATCGACCCGGACGATCGCGGCGCCACTGGGTACCTCGGCGCTGATCGCCGCGGCGACCACGGTGACCGCGGCGCCGCGCAGCGCCGCCGCGCGGGCGATCGCCAGCCCCATGCGTCCGGAGCTGGAGTTGCCCAGGTACCGCACCGGGTCGATCGCCTCACGGGTGCCGCCGGCACTGACCGCGAGCCGGACGCCGGCCAGGTCACGGCTGCGCACCGCGTCGGCGACGCCGGCTTCGAGCAGCGCCCGCGCCACCTGGTCGATCTCCGACGGCTCAGGCAGCCGCCCGGGGCCGGTGTCGGAGCCGGTCAGCCGTCCGGAATCAGGGTCGAGCACGATCACGCCGCGCTCGCGCAGGGTGCCGACGTTGGCGACCGTGGCCGGATGCAGCCACATCTCGGTGTGCATCGCCGGCGCCATCAGCACCGGGCAGGTCGCGGTCAGCAGCACGTTGGTGAGCAGGTCGTCGGCCCGCCCGGACGCGGCCCTGGCCAGCAGGTCGGCAGTGGCCGGAGCGACCACCACCAACTCCGCGGCGCGTCCGAGCGCCACGTGCGGCACCTCGTGGGCCCGCTGCCAGACCTCGGTGCACACCGGCCGACCGGACAACGCCGCCCACGTGGCCTCACCGACGAAGTTCAGCGCACTCGGCGTCGGAACGACGGTGACCTCGTGCCCGGCCTCGGTGAACGACCGGAGCAGCAGGCACGCCTTGTACGCGGCGATTCCACCGGCAACCCCGAGCAGGATCCGGCTCATCTGGACGACTCAGGCCAGGTCGTCGCTGAACGGGTCGAGGTCGTTGAACGCGGGATCGGCTTCGGCCTGCGCCTGCGCGGCCGCCTCGGCCTCAGGATCGATCTGAGTGCACTCCAACAGTCCTGCGTTCACCTCGCGCAGCGCGATCGACAGTGGCTTCTCCTGTACACCGGTCTCGACCAGCGGGCCGACGTTCTCGAGCAGGCCCTCACCGAGTTGGCTGTAATAGGCGTTGATCTGCCGGGCGCGCTTGGCGGCGAACAGCACCAGGCGGTACTTGGAGTCGACCCGGGCCAGCAGCTCGTCGATCGGCGGGTTGGTGATGCCCTCAGGAATCTGTGTGCTCAAAGGATGGCCTTCGGTTGATACGGCGCCGCCGGTGTCGGGACGCCACGATGGAAGCCTGCAAAAGTCACAAGCCAAGCAAGCTTACCAAGTCGTCCACCGCTCTGCCCAAATCGTCATTCACGACGATGTGGTCGAACTCCGCGGCGGCGGCAAGTTCGGTGCGTGCGGTGAGCAACCGGCGCTCGCGTTGCTCGGCTGTCTCGGTGCCGCGGCCGACCAGCCGGCTGACCAGCTCGTCCCAGTTGGGCGGAGCGATGAACACCGACCTGGCCCGCGGCAGCCGCTGCCGAATCTGCCGCGCGCCCTGCAGGTCGATTTCGAGAATCACCCGCTCCCCGCGTGCCACCGCTTCGGCAACGGGGGCGGCCGGGGTGCCGTAGCGGTCCCGTCCGTGCACGACCGCCCATTCCAGCAACCCGTCGGACGCGATCAACCGGTCGAACTCGGCACTGCTGACGAAGTGGTAGTGGACGCCGTCGGTTTCGGTCGGTCGCGGTGGACGGGTGGTTGCCGAAACCGACACCCACACCTGCGGATGCCGTGCCTTCAGCGACTGGACGACGGTTCCCTTTCCAACTGCGGTGGGGCCAGAGATGACAGTGACGTCACCGCTCACCGAACTCGGCCTTCAGGCCGGCGAGTTGATGCCGTCCGAGTCCGCGGATCCTGCGGTTGGCTGCGATGTCGTACCTCGCCATCACCAGGGTGGCCCGCTTGTCGCCGACCCGCGGCAGCGCCTTGAGTAGATCGATCACCTTCACGTGCGCCAGCACTTCGTTGTCGCCGGCCTCGTCGAGCGCCTGGGACAGCGTCAAGTCGCCGGTGCGAACCCGCGACTTCAGTGCCGCCCGCGCACGTCTCGCCTCGGTGGCGGCCGCCCGGGCCGCCTGCAACTGCTCGGTTGTCAGCTGGGGTATAGCCACGGTGACCTCCGCACTGCGTGCCAATGATTGCCACAACTTACCCACAAACGGGGGTGCTGAACACCCTTGCGGGCGGGCATTTGGCACTGTCAGCGGGCAGAATCGAGCAGTCGGGCAACAGCGTCGCGCAGCGCCTGCTGATCCGGGCCCGCGCCGATCACGTCCCGGCTCACCGATGGCAGTGCGAGGTCGACGGCCGCTCCGAACAGCGACGGCAGATCCTCGATCCGCCCGCCCTGGAAGCCGATCCCGGGCACCAGGATCGAGCCGTTGAACTGCTCCAGATCACAACCCAACTGGTCGTGGGTGCCGCCGACCACCAGGCCGATGGCGTTCTGCCCCGACGCCTGATTCGCTGTTTGGGCGGCGTCGATCACCTCCTGCGCCACCGACCCCCGGTGATCGCCGGCCAGCGCGAGCTGCACCTGAGCGCCTTCGGGGTTGGACGTGCGGGCCAGCACGTAGACGCCCCGTCCGTAGCGGTGGGCGCGGTCGAACGCGGGCTGAAGCGAACCGAAGCCGAGGTAGGGCGAGACGGTGATCGCGTCGGCCACCAGCGGTGAACCGTCGGCCAGATAGGCCTCGGCGTAGGCGTCCATCGTGGAGCCGATGTCTCCACGCTTGACGTCCAGGAGGCTGAGCGCACCCGCGGCGGCGATGTCGGCCAGCAGCCGTTCCAGTACGGCGACCCCGGCCGAACCGTGCAGCTCGAAGAACGCCGACTGCGGCTTGAACACGGCAACCCGGTCCCCCAGCGACTCGACGACCCCGCGGGCCAGCCGCTCGGCCCCGGCGGCGTCCATGGTCAGTCCCCAGGCCTTCAGCAGGGAGGGGTGCGGGTCGATCCCCACGCACAGCGCGCCCCGTTCGGCGGTCGCCGTGCGCAGCCGGTTCCAGTAGGTGGTCATGTCTGCCTTCTGGTCAGGGCGTTGACCTGCGCGGTCAGCGCCGGCCCGCCGTAGATGAACCCGGTGTACAGCTGCACCAGTGGGGCGCCGAGATCGAACATCGCCTGGGCGTCGTCGGCGGTCATGATGCCACCGCAGGCGATCACCGGCAGGTCGGTGTGGCCGGTCAGGTATCCGACAACCTTCCGGGCGCGGAGGGTCAGCGGCGTCCCCGACAGTCCGCCGGCCTGCTCGGCCAGCGCGCAGTCGGCCGGATCGATGCCTCCGCGGGACAGGGTGGTGTTGGTGGCGATCAACCCGGCCACACCGGCATCGGTGCAGGTCGCCAGCACCTCGTCGATCTGTGGTTCGGTCAGGTCGGGGGCGATCTTGACGAACAGGGGCACCCGGCCGGCCGCCTCGGCGGCCAGTACCTCCAGCAGTCGTTGAAGCGCTCCGCCGTCCTGCAAGCTGCGCAGGCCCGGAGTGTTGGGGCTGGACACGTTGATCGCCACGTAATCGGCGTGTGGTGCCACCAGCCGCAGCGAGGTCAGGTAGTCGTCCACCGCGTCCTCGACCGGCACGATCCTGGTCTTGCCGATCGAGATGCCGATCGGAATCCCGGCGCCCTCATTGCCCCGGTAGACCCCCAGCAGGGACAGTTCGCGATGCAACCGGCCGGCTCCGGCATTGTTGAAGCCCATCCGGTTGATCAGCGCGCCGGACTTGCGCAGCCGGAACACCCGTGGTTTGTCGTTGCCGGGCTGCGGCTGCGCGGTCACCGTGCCGAGTTCGGCGAAGCCGAAGCCGAGGGACTGCCAGGCGAGCACCGCGCGTCCGTCCTTGTCCAGGCCGGCGGCAAGGCCCACCCGACCCGGGAAACGGATTCCCGCGACGGTCACCGGACGGCCGGTGCTGCCCGCCAGCGCCCCGGCCACGCCGACCATCGAGGGCGAGTGGCTGAACCGGGCCAGCACACCGATCATGCTGTCGTGGATCGCCTCGGGATCGCCGTGATGGGAACGGAACATCACCGGGCGGACCATGCCCCGGTAGCCGGCCCCGAGCAGGCTCGCCCGCGGATGCATCAAATCTCTCGCTCCCCCGCCAGTTCGCGTCGAACGCCGGCGCTCCATTCCTGCAGCGGCCGGACGCCCAGGTTGCCCCGGCGCAGCGCCTCGATGCCCTGCACGGCAGCCGACAACCCCTGCACGGTGGTCACGCACGGCACGTCGCACAGGATTGCCGCCGACCGGATCTGCCAGCCGTCGCGACGCGGGTCGCCCCCTTCGGAGACCCCCAGGGGGGTGTTGAAGATCAGGCTGATCTCGCCGTCCATGATGGCTTGGACGACGGTCTTGGTGCCGTCCTCGCCGGGGCCCTGGGTCTCCTTGCGGAGCACGGTCACGTCGACATCGTTGCGGCGGAGTACCTGTGCGGTTCCTTCGGTGGCGTACACCTTGAAACCGAGATCGGCCAGCCGCTTCACCGGAAAGATCGCGTGCCGCTTGTCGCGGTTCGCCACCGAGACGAAGACCGACCCCTCGGTGGGAACGTCGCCGTAGGAGGAGGTCTGGCTCTTGGCGAAGGCAACCCCGAAGGTGACGTCCAGACCCATCACCTCGCCGGTCGACTTCATCTCCGGCCCGAGCAGGGTGTCCACCCAGGCGCCGTCGGTGGTGCGGAACCGGTTGAACGGCATCACCGCCTCCTTGACCGCCAGTGGGGCGGCGTCCAGGTTGGCGGTGCCGTCAAGGGTGGCCCGCAGGGTACCGTCGGCGCGCAATTCGGCGACGGTGGCCCCGAGCATGATCCGGGCGCAGGCCTTCGCCAACTGGGTGTCGGTGGCCTTGGACACGAAGGGCACCGTGCGTGACGCCCGCGGATTGGCCTCGAGCACGTACAGCACGTCGCCGAGCAGAGCGAACTGGATGTTGATCAGCCCGCGCACCCCGACCCCGCGGGCGATCGACTCGGTGGCCACCCTGATCCGGTCGATGATCTCGGTGCCCAGGGTGATCGGCGGCAGGGTGCAGGCCGAGTCGCCGGAATGGATGCCGGCCTCCTCGATGTGCTCCATGACTCCGCCGAGGTACAGGTCGGTGCCGTCGTAGAGGGCGTCCACGTCGATCTCGATCGCGTCGTCCAGGAACCGGTCGACCAGCACCGGCGAGTTCGGCGTGATGTGCGTGGCCCGCTCGATGTAGCCGACCAGGGAGTCGTCGTCGTAGACGATCTCCATGCCCCGTCCGCCCAGCACGTAGGACGGCCGGACCAGCACCGGGTAGCCGATCTCGTGGGCGATCCCGAGGGCGTCGGAGGCCGAGGTGGCCATGCCGTAGGCGGGCGCGGTGAGGTGATTCTCGGCCAGGATCCGGCCGAACGCGCCGCGATCCTCGGCCAGATGGATCGCCTCCGGCGAGGTGCCGACGATCGGTACGCCGGCGTCCTTGAGCGCCTGGGCGAGCTTCAGCGGGGTCTGCCCGCCGAGCTGCACGATCACCCCGGCCACCGGCCCGGCCGCAGCCTCGGCATGGTAGACCTCGAGCACGTCCTCCAGGGTGAGCGGCTCGAAGTAGAGCCGGTCGGACGTGTCGTAGTCGGTGGACACCGTCTCGGGGTTGCAGTTGACCATCACGGTCTCGTAGCCGAACTCCGACAGGGTGAGCGCGGCGTGCACGCAGGAGTAGTCGAACTCGATGCCCTGCCCGATCCGGTTGGGACCCGAGCCGAGGATCAGCACCGCCGGCTTGGTGCGCGGCGCCACCTCGCTCTCCTCGTCGTAGGACGAGTAGTGGTACGGGGTGCGCGCGGCGAACTCGGCGGCGCAGGTGTCGACGGTCTTGAACACCGGACGAATGCCGAGTGCCCAGCGGACGCCGCGTACCACGTCGGTGCTCAGGTGCCTCAGCCGGGCGATCTGCTCGTCGGAGAGGCCGTGCCGCTTGGCCAGCCGCAGCACGTCCGCGGTCAACTCGGGAGCGTCGCGGACGTGATCGGCGACCTGCGCGATCAGCCGCACCTGGTCGAGGAACCAGGGGTCGATCCTGGTGGACTCGAAGACCTGCTCGGGGGTCGCGCCGGCCCGGAACGCCCGCAGCACCAGACCGAGCCGGCCGTCATGCGGACGGGAGGCGGCGGCCAGGATCTCGGCGACGCTCTCGGTGATCTCACCGGTGAAGTCGAAGGTCGCCTTTGGGTCCTCCAGGGAGCGCAGCGCCTTGCCCAGCGCCTCGGTGAAGTTGCGACCGATCGCCATCGCCTCGCCAACACTCTTCATGTGCGTCGTCAGGGTGTTCTCGGCGGTAGGGAACTTTTCGAAGGCGAACCTGGGCGCCTTGACCACCACATAGTCCAGGGCGGGTTCGAAGGACGCCGGTGTCTCGGCGGTGATGTCGTTGGGGATCTCGTCCAGGGTGTAGCCGACGGCCACCTTGGCGGCGATCTTGGCGATCGGGAAACCCGTCGCCTTGGACGCCAGCGCCGAGCTGCGTGAGACCCGCGGGTTCATCTCGATCACGATCATCCGGCCGTCGTGGGGGTTGATCGCGAACTGGATGTTGCAGCCGCCGGTGTCGACGCCGACCGCACGGATCACGCCGATGGCCACGTCACGCATGGCCTGGTACTCGCGGTCGGTCAGGGTCATCGCCGGTGCGACGGTGATCGAGTCGCCGGTGTGCACGCCCATCGGGTCGAGGTTCTCGATGCTGCAGACGATGACCACGTTGTCGGCCTTGTCGCGCATCACCTCGAGTTCGTATTCCTTCCAGCCCAGGATCGACTCCTCGATCAGCACCTCGGTGACCGGAGACGCCGACAACCCGGTGCCGGCGATCCGGCGCAACTCGTCCTCGTCGTGGGCGAAGCCGGAACCGACGCCGCCCATGGTGAAGGACGGCCGAACCACCAGCGGATAGCCGAGGTCGCCGGCGGCGGCGAACACCTCGTCCATGGTGTGGCAGATGTGGCTGCGGGCGACCTCGGGGTCGGTGCCGGGAATATCGAGGGCCTGGACGATCTCCTTGAACTTCTCGCGGTCCTCACCCTTCTGGATCGCCTCGAACGAGGCGCCGATGAGTTCGACGCCGTACTTCTCCAGCACGCCGCGCTCGTGCAGGGCGACCGCCGCGTTGAGAGCGGTCTGGCCACCCAGCGTGGCCAGCAGGGCGTCCGGGCGCTCGGCCTCGATCACCTTTTCGAGAAAGCCCGGTTGGATCGGCTCGATGTAGGTGGCGTCGGCGAACTCGGGGTCGGTCATGATCGTGGCCGGATTCGAGTTGACCAGCACCACCCGGTAACCCTCTTCGCGCAGCACCCGGCAGGCCTGGGTGCCGGAGTAGTCGAACTCGCAGGCCTGGCCGATCACGATCGGGCCGGAGCCGATCACCAGGATCGTGGAGATGTCGGTGCGCTTCGGCATCAGTTGGCTTTCGCTGGGCTCGGGTGGACGTCGGCGACCGGTGCGGCGGCACCGTCGCGGCGGCGTTGCATGACATCGACGAAGCGGTCGAACAGGTAGGCCGAATCGTGGGGGCCGGCCGCCGCTTCGGGGTGGTACTGCACTGAGAAGGCCAGCAGGTTGTCGTCGTCGTCGGTGAGTTCGATGCCCTCGACCACGTTGTCGTTCAGGCAGACGTGGCTGACGCGGGCAGTGCCCCAGGGAGTCTCAGTGGACCGGTCGAGAGGTGCGTCGACGGCGAACCCGTGGTTCTGGGCCGTGATCTCGACCTTGCCGGTGCGCAGGTCCTTGACCGGCTGGTTGATGCCGCGGTGGCCGTACTTCAGCTTGTAGGTGCCGAAGCCCAGGGCGCGTCCGAAGATCTGGTTGCCGAAGCAAATGCCGAAGTAGGGAATGCCTTCGCCGAGCACGCCCTGAAGCAGGTTCATCGGACCCTCGGCGGTCGCCGGGTCGCCG
Source organism: uncultured Actinomycetota bacterium (assembly GCA_963697765.1). GTDB lineage: Bacteria > Actinomycetota > Actinomycetes > Propionibacteriales > Propionibacteriaceae > Micropruina. The sequence continues at coordinate 249,847 of CAVOPC010000001.1, read as the reverse complement.
GGGCCGTTGCTGAAGAAGACCCCGTCGGGGCTGAGCTCGCGCAGTTCGTTCAGGGTGACCGTGGCCGGCAGCACGTGCACCTCGATGCCGCGCTGCGCCATGCGCGTGGGCGTCATGTCCTTGATGCCGAGGTCGATGGCGGCCACCGTGAACCGTTTGTCGCCCACTGCCGCGATCACCTCCGCGGCGCTCACCGTCACGTCGGCGACCAGGTCTGAACCGGCCATCGCGGGCACTTCCAGAACCCTGGCGAGCAGCCTGTCGGGATCGAGTTCGACGGTGGAGATGCCGACCCGCATGGCGCCGCGCTCACGCAGGTGCCGGGTCAGCGCGCGGGTGTCTATCTCGGCGATGCCGACGACACCCTGGCTACGGAGTTCGTCATCAAGTGACCGGTTGGAACGCCAGTTGGAACGCACCCTGGAGAGGTCGCGCACCACGTATCCGGCGACCCAGATGCGGGCGGACTCGTCGTCTTCATCGTTCCAGCCGGTGTTGCCGATGTGGGGTGCGGTGGCCACCACCACCTGGCGGTGGTAGCTGGGGTCGGTCAGGGTCTCCTGGTAGCCGGACATACCGGTGGAGAAGACCGCCTCGCCGAACGTCTCGCCGGTTGCGCCGAAGGACACCCCGCGGAAGGACCGTCCATCTTCGAGAACCAACAAGGCCGGGGTCTGTTCGTGGTCGAAGAAGCCTGAAGGCATGGGCGTCCTTTCCCCGCCGGGGCGGGATCACACTCCACCGAGACTATCAAAGGCGGCAGTGCCCTCTCACCAGCCGCGGTCCTCTGGACGGCGTGAGGGTGGGTGATGGCCAGCCTTCTGATTTCGTACGAGCGAGTGATGCCACCCGCCCCTCCCAGCGGCGTGTCGCGCGCGATCGCCGGCAGTTTTCAGAAACTTTGCCCGGCCACTCACAAAACGGGTGCCGAAAAGTGCATTCAGGGGTATGAAGCACATTGATGAACTGCTGAGCGCCGATCGCGGCGTGCTTGTGCGGCGTGACCACCCGTCCGATCGCCCCCAGTTGGACTACGCGGTGCGGCGCGGCCTGCTTCGGGCGGCGCTACCAGGCGTGTACACCGCGCCTGACGCGACCGTGCAGGTGCGTGTGCGCGCGGCGGCCGCATTTCGCCCCGACGGGGTGATCTCGGGTGCGGCCGCTGCGGCACTGCAGTGGTGGCCCGAACTCGCGGTGCCGGTCGTCGAGGTTGCGGTGCGCCACCACCTCAAGCGGCGCTACCCGGGCTACACCTGGGAGCAGCGCCTCGTTCCCGCCGACCTGATCGTGGAGCGTTCGGCCGTGCTGTTCGCCTGTCCGGCCCTTTCGGTGCTCGACCTGATTCCCGCACTCGGCGGCGCCGTGGTCGACGAGGCGTTCCGGCGGCACGCGGTGACGCTGCCACAGTTATGGGCGGCCCTGGAACAAACGAGCGGACGCGTCGGCAACGGTCTTCGCCGGGCAATCCTGGACGATTCTCGTGACGAGCCGTGGTCACCGCCCGAGCGCACTGTGCACCGGTTGCTGCGCGCAGCGGGCATCACCGGCTGGCGGACGAACTACCGAGTGGTTGTCAACGGGGTGGGATTCGTGGTCGACCTGGTGTTCCTGGCAGCACGGATCGTGATCGAGGTGGACGGCTGGACCTACCACAACAGCCGCCGCTCGTTCATTCAGGATCGCTGGCGCTACTCGCGGTTAGCGGCGGACGGCTGGACGGTGCTGCCGATCGCCGCCAGTGCGATCGAGGACGACCCCGATGACTTCGTCGCCCTGGTGCGGGACGCTCTGCGTACCAGCCGACTTGTCTGAAAAGTGCAGGCGATCGGGTGCGACACGCCAGCAGGAGCGCGAACCGCGCAGGATCACCAGGACCTTTTCAGAATCGTGCGACTCGCCGTCGGTGTGGCGCATTCAACTAGGGTCTGCGAGATGACCCCTCACCCCAGACCGCTGCCCGACGGCGTCACGCTTCGGGAAGCCACCCGGTCCGACGTTCCCGCACTCTTCCGGTTGTTGCAGGCTGAGGAGGTGGCGAGCGCCGGGGAGACCTCGCTGGTGGTGTCAGAGGTGGAGCACTGGTTCGACAGTGAGCGCTCACTCGAGCGGGGCATGACTCGGGCTTTGCAGCGCGACGGTGCGCTGGTGGGGGTGTGGCGCTTGTACCGCAACCTCGACAACAAGTACTGGGTGCAGATCGCCATCGATCGGCGGCTGCCTGCCGGCACTGTGGACGAACTGTGGCGGGCAGGTCTCGGCTGGCTCGAGAACGCTGCACTCGCGGCGGCCGACTCATTGGGCGTTGCCCAGCCGAGACTGGAACTGTGGGCGTACGAGGACGACACCCTCACCCGACGTTGCGCCGAGGCGGCAGGCTTCGAGCAGTCGCGATGCTTCATCGAGATGCAACTCGACCTAGCCGGCTACGCCGCGCCACAGTCAGGTCCGCAGGTGACAATCCGCCGCGCGGTGATAGACGGACCCGACGACGCGGACCTGCACACCATGCATCACGTGATCACCGAATCGTTCCGCGATCACTTCGATTTTCAACTCCGCCCCTTCGATGACTGGGTGCAGAACCGTCTCGACGACCCGCTCAACGACTTCGGTCACTGGTACTTCGCCGAACTCGACCGCGTCGTCGTCGGCGCATTGATCGGCCACAACGCCTACCTCGAGGTGGACGACGCCGGCTACATCGCGAACCTGGGCGTGCTGCGCGAGGGTCGCGGCAGGGGCGTTGCCAAGGCGCTGCTGCACACCAGCTTCACCCGCTACGCCACCGAAGGTCGACGCGCCGTCAAGCTGCATGTGGACGCCGAGAGCCCCACCGGTGCCACCCACCTGTACGAGGCGGTCGGCATGCACCGGCGGCTCGTCGGCTTTGACTACTTCAAATGGCCCCGCGGCAATCCCGGGCCTGCCTGAACCTGGCGGCAGTTGAGCAGGCGAACCCTGTTCTGAATGTTCTCGGCAGGGTTGACCGCGAATCGGGTCAGGCGCCGGCGGCGATCCGTTCGCCCACGCGGGCGCACAGCCCGTTGACGAAGGCCGCAGAGTCGTCGGTGGACAGCTCCTGGGCCAACTGGACGGCCTGCTGCACCGCAACCTCCGCCGACGTGGTGCCGGACAGCATCTCCCAGATGGCGATCCGCGCCAGGCAGCGGTCGATCCGCGGCATCCGCTCGAGGGTCCACCCCGTCGCCAGTGCCTCCGAGATCATGGCGTCGATCTCGCCCTGCCTGGACACCACGCCGAGCACCACGTCGGTGGTCAGCGGACGCACCGGCGGGTCGGCCTCGGCGGTGTGCAGGGTGAGCGATTCGCGTGCATCGGCACCGCGCAGGTCCGCCTCGAACAGAATGTCGAGCGCGCGCTTGCGAGCCTTCGTACGCGAGGATCCGCGCGCCGGCGGCTGGGCCGGCCGGGTCTCGATCAACTCGGCCACCGTGCCGTCGGGAGTGGTGATCTGCTTGCGCGGTGCCGGGGCGGCCACCGCAGGATCGGTGGGCAACGCTCAGACCCGACCCAGGTAGCCGCCGTCGCGGGTGTCGACCTTGACCTTCTCGCCGGTGGTGATGAACAGCGGCACCTGAATCTGCAGGCCGGTCTCGACCGTCGCCGGCTTGGTGCCGCCGGTGGACCGGTCGCCCTGCAGGCCCGGCTCGGTGTAGGTCACCTCGAGTTCGACGGACGCAGGAAGGTCGATGTAGAGCGGGTTGCCCTCGTGCAGTGCGACCGTCGCCGTGCCGTTCTCCAGCAGGTAACCCTTGGCGTCGCCGACGGTGTCGTCGGGGATTGGCAACTGCTCGTAGGAGGCGGTGTCCATGAACACGTACGCGTCGCCGTCGTGGTACAGGTACTGCATCTCACGGCGGTCGACGGTGGCCGTGTCCACCTTGGTGTCGGAGTTGAACGTGCGGTCTACCACCTTGCCGCTCAGCACATGCTTGAGCTTGGTGCGCACCACGGTGTTGCCCTTGCCGGGCTTGTGGTGCTGGAACCACAGCACCTGCCACAGCTGACCGTCGAGGTCAAGCACCATGCCGTTCTTCAGATCGTTGGTGGAAGCCACGTCGAAACCCTTCGTTCACCCGTTTGCGAGCCGACCCAGAAGTCTAGCCGGGCCGGGCCTCGGGCACGAACTTGGCGACGCCGGACGCTGCGGTCGCCGTCGGTGCGCTCGCCCAACTACCGCACGCTCGCCAACCCGGCGCCACGAAGGCGAGCGCTCGGTTGTCAGGCGAACGGTTGAAGGGGTTACCGGGGGTCTGCGGTGCCGACCGGACGTCCGGCGCCCAAGCTGTCCGGCCCGGGACGATGCCGCTTCGCCACGTCCGCGATCAGGGCCGCCCGGCGCTCCGCGGCCGGCAGGGCGAACTCCTCCACGAGAGCGGACGTCGCTGTTGCGCTGACCGCGTCCAGCCCCTCGATCACGCCCCGGACGTCGTCCGGGGTGCGATTCTGGCTCAGCTTGGCCTTCGCTTCGATGCGGGTGAGTTGCAGTTGAAGTCCCACGATCGCCCGCAACTGGCCGCCCAGGTAGTCCGCCGGCATGTCGTCCAGCCCCACCCGCTGCTCATGGCGGCCCATCAGTACCTGCACGGCCCTCCTCGTCCAGGCCAGGTCGTCGTGGACGATCAGTCGTCCGTACAGGTGCAGGGTGACGTAGTCCCAGGTCGGCACATACTTTCCCGACTCGACCGCCGACGGGTACCACAGCGACGATATGTAGTCGCTCGTCACCGTGATGATGAACATGGCTTCGGCGTCGTCCGCCGCGCGCCACTGCTGGTTCGGCCGAGCGACATGCAGAATCAGGCTGCCCTGCTCGCCCATCGCCGCGTCGAACACGTAGGGCAGATGGGTGGCCTGCAGGCCGTCCGCACCGTGTGTGATCAGGTCACCGACGCCGGGTGCGGCAAGGATGCGCTGCTGCAGCTCAGGTGGCATCTCGAAGTGCCGCGGGGTGTACATCAGCCCTCACCCAGGGTCCCGAAGGCGGCCGCCAGTTCGCCCTCGTCCGGACTGTCCAGGATCGTCGCCCTTCCCAACCCCTCCAGGATCACGAACCGCAGGGCGGCCGCCCGGGTCTTCTTGTCCAGGTTCATCGCCTCGCGCAGCGCCGGCCAGGCGTCCGTCGGATAGGACGTCGGCAACCCCAACGCCTTGAGCAGGTTGGCGTGCCGGCCGGCGGTGTCCGCGTCCAGGATTCCGAGCCGGCGGCCAAGTTCGGCGGCGAAGGTCATGCCGACGCTGACCGCGTCGCCGTGGCGCCAGGTGAAGTTCTGGTGCCGTTCGATGGCGTGACCCAGGGTGTGCCCATAGTTGAGGATCTCGCGGCCCAGGTCGCGTCCGACGGAGGTCCGCTCGCGAAGGTCACCGGCCACGACGGTCGCCTTCACCTTGATCGAACGCTTGATCAGGGTGCAGATCACTTCGCCGTCCGGGTTCAGCGCCTCGACCGGATCGTCCTCGATGATGGTCAGAATGCTCGGGTCCAGAATGAATCCGGCCTTTACCACCTCGGCCATTCCCGATCGAAGTTCCGGCCGCGGCAGATCGGCCAGAAGGGCGAAGTCGCACAGCACGGTGAAGGGCTCGTAGAACGATCCGACCAGGTTCTTGCCGGCCTCGAGATTGATGCCGGTCTTTCCACCGACGGCGGCGTCCACCATGCCGAGCACCGTGGTCGGCACCGACACATAGCGGACGCCGCGCAGCCAGGTGGCCGCCACGAACCCGGCCAGGTCGGTGGTCGCCCCACCGCCGAACCCGACGATCGCATCGGAGCGGGTGAAGCCGGCAGCAGCCAGCGTGTCCCAACAACGCTGCAGGATGTGGCCGGTCTTGGCGGCCTCGGCTTCGGGCACCTCGATGAGCAGGATCTCGGCGTCGCAGCCGGCTCCGATGCGTTGCGCGGCGGCGGCGAGCACCGGTGGGTGAATGACCGCGACCCGCTTCACATCCGCAAGGTACTGGGGGAGGAAATCGATCGCTCCGACACCCGCGACGACCTGGTACGGACGCTCAGTGCCGACGTCGATGACGGAGATCTTCACCGGTCGCCCTCCTTCAGCTCGCTGATGATCTGGTCCACGATCACTCGGACGGGGGTTGAGTCGGTGTGCACAGTGATTGTGGCGAGATTCTGGTACACCGGGGTCCTTTCCGCGAGAAGCTTGATCAACGTGCCGCGCAGATTGCCCAGCAGCAAGGGCCTGGCCTGGTTGAGCCCCACCCGCCGGCTGGCCTGGGTGACCGACACCTCCAGCCAGACAACGGTGACCGGACGCAGCGCGTCGGCCACCTCGGCGGTCATCACCGCTCCCCCGCCGAGCGACACCACGCCGGGCTCGGCCAGTGCCGCGATGCTCGCGTCCCGCTCCAAGGCGCGGAACCGGGTCTCGCCGTCGTCGGCGAAGATCTCGCGGACGAGTTTGCCCGTGTCCGCCTCGATCCGGGTGTCCACGTCGACGAAGGGCAGCTGCAACCGGTCTGCCAACTGGCGGCCCACCGTGCTCTTGCCCGCGCCGGGGGCACCGATCAGAGCGATCGTCGTGGGTTGGGTCACCTGAGCCCTCGTTCGGCGAGCCGCGCGAGGTAGGCCGCGTGGTTGCGAGCGGTTTCGACCACGGAATCCCCGCCGAACTTTTCCAGGACGACCTCGGCCAGCACCAGCGCGACCATCGCCTCCGCGACCACCCCGGCGGCCGGCACGGCACACACGTCCGAGCGCTGGTGGTGGGCGACGGCGGGCTCGCCGGTGGCGACGTCCAGGGTGCGCAGGGCACGCGGCACGGTGGCGATCGGCTTCATCGCCGCCCGGACCCGCAACGGTTCGCCGTTGCTCATGCCGCCCTCGGTGCCGCCGGAGCGGTTGCTCAGTCGCTGCACCCCGTCCGGCGACGGCTGCATCTCGTCGTGGGCCAGGCTGCCGCGGGTGCGTGCCAGTTCGAAACCGTCCCCGACCTCGACGCCCTTGATCGCCTGGATGCCCATCAGGGCGCCGGCCAGCTTGGCGTCCAGCCGGCGGTCGCCCTGGCTGTGCGAGCCGAGCCCGGCGGGCACGCCGTGCACGACCACCTCGACCACGCCGCCGAGGGTGTCGCCGGCCTTCTGGCACTCGGCCACCTCGGCCTGCATCGCGAGGCTCGCCTCGGGGTCGAAGCATCGGACAGGGTCGGCGTCGATGGCGTCCCGGTCGGACAACCGCGGCACCAGCCGGCTCGCCCGGATCGGCCCGAGTTCGACGACATGGCTGACCAGGGTGATGTCACAGCTCTGCTGCAGGAAGTTGGACGCGACCCGTCCGATCGCCACCCGGGCGGCCGTTTCTCGGGCCGATGCCCGTTCCAGGATCGGCCGGGCCTCGTCCCAGTCGTACTTCTGCATGCCGGCCAGGTCGGCATGTCCGGGGCGCGGGCGGGTCAGTGCCGCATTGCGTGCCTGCTCGGCCAGCAACGCGGGGTCGACCTCGTCGGGCGCCATCACCGTTTCCCACTTGGGCCACTCGGTGTTGCCGACCATGATCGCAACCGGTGAGCCGAGGGTCTCGCCGTGCCGGACGCCCGTCAGCAGGGTCACTTCGTCGGCCTCGAACTTCATTCGCGCGCCCCGGCCCACCCCGAGCCGGCGCCGCGCCAGCGCTTCGGCGATGTCCTGGGTGCCGACCCGGACGTGCGCCGGGATGCCCTCGATGGTGGCGACCAGCGCGCGGCCGTGGGACTCACCCGCGGTCAGGTAACGGAGCATGGACTTGAGTCTCTCATTACCGGTCGAGGCGGCGCAGTTCTGCCCGCGCGGCAGACATCAGGGTCTCGACCGGCACATCCTTGCCGGTGAACAGCCGCACCTGGTGCCGCGCCTGATGCACCAGCAGGTCGAGTCCGCTGATCATGGTCAACCCGGCCTGCCCGGCGTGCTGTGCCAGCGCCGTCGGCCACGGGTGGTAGACCACGTCGAACACGCCTCGCAGCGCCGGACAGTTCTCGACCTCGAGGGTGTGCAGCCGCCGATCCAGCGCCGCGGAGGGCACCGTCGAAACCAGCAGTTCACACGCGGGATCGAGGGGTGCACCCAGTGTGCGCGGCTGCACCTCGACCGCTAACGCCCCCTCGGCCCAGTGGCGCAGCTGTGCCAACCGCTCGGGGCTGCGGCCCTGCACCTCCACCAGTGAGGCGCCGTTGCGGACGAGCGCCACCACCGCCGAACGCGCCGTCGCGCCGTTGCCGATCACGGTGGCCACCCGACAGCCGCCGAGCCCTTCTGCCGTGAGCGCGTCGATCAAGCCGGGGATGTCGGTGTTGTGCACCCGCCGCTGCTCCCCCAGCACGACGGTGTTGGCCGCACCGGTCAGGCTGACGTCCGGGTCGGGAATGCCGCACCGGGCGGCCTGCTCCTTCAACGGCATGGTGACGCTCAACCCGCGCCATGACCCGTCCAGCCAGGCAACGAAGTCGTCGAACTGGTCGGGCAGCAACTCCACCCGGTCGTAGCTCCAGTCCAGCCCCAGCTCGGCGTACGCGGCCCGGTGGATCACCGGTGACAGCGAATGGGTGATCGGTGAGCCCAGGACGGCAGCCCGTTGGGTCACGAGCACTTCTTCTTGTTGGCCTCCGACTCCAGGCACCACGCCTGCAGCTTGGCCACGTTCTTCTGGTGTTCCTCGTACGTGGTCGAGAAGACCGTCTCGCCGGTGTCGAGGTTGATCGGAACGAAGTACAGCCAATCCCCGTCCGCCGGATTGGCTGCGGCCTCCAGCGCCTTCTTCGCCGGAGCCGTGATCGGCCCGGGCGGCAGGCCCTTGTACTTGTAGGTGTTGTACGGCGACTTGCTCTCGCGATCAGCGGGAGTCGTCCAGATCGAGCCCGTCTTGTCGACCGCGTAGGCCACCGTCGCGTCGGATTGCAGAGGCATGCCCTTCTTCAACCGGTTGTAGAAGACCCTCGCGACCTTCGCCCGATCCTCACTGCGGAACACCTCGCGTTCGATGATGCTGGCCACGATCAGCACCTGGTACGGCGTATAGCCGAGGTTCTTCGCGCGCTCTTCGAAGGCAAGGTCGTCCAGGGTCTTCTTGAACTGGTTGATCGGCAGCTTCAGCACGTTCACCGCATTGGGCTTCAACGGCAGGTTGTAGGTGTCGGGAAAGATGAATCCCTCGTTGCTCTTGCCGATCCAACTCGGCAGCCCGAACTGCTTGCGATCGGCCAGCGCGGCCTTGAAGTCCTTCTCGGGCACCTTGCTGGTCTTGGCCAGCGAGGTGAGCACCTCGGAGTACCTCAGGCCTTCGCGGATCTGGAACTGGTTCTTCACCTGGTTGGCCGGGTCGAGCAGCATCTCGATCGCCGTGGACGCCGGGATCTGGGTGCGCAGCTTGTACAGGCCGTACTGGATCGAGCGCGCGTCGGGGTTGCTCGACGCAGCGGAGTTGAACGCCTTCGCGGTCTTGATCACGTCGGCGGCCAGCAGGATCTCGGCCATCTTGCTGGTGTTCGCGCCCTGCGGAATCTCGACCACCACATCGGCGGCACCCTCAGGATCGATGTAGTCGTCCACCGTGCGATAGGCCAACCAGGCGTCGTGCACCTTGCCGTAGACGAACCATCCGCCGCCGATCAGCACCGCCAGCGACAGGACCACCGCGACCGCCCCACGGAGCCGGTACCACACCTCTTTCGGCAGCCAGCGGCCGGTCTCGGGATCCCGCAGTTCGCGGAACATTCTCGCCATTACTCATTGTCCTTTAGTTCGATCCGCCGGCCTGTTTTCGGTCAAGCCGGTTCGCCGGGCGCTGCCCCGGTGGCACGTTCCACCGCCAACGCCCCCTCCAAGATTGCCACGGCCGCCGCCTGGTCAATGACGGCGCGCTGGCGCCGGGTGTTGCGACCGGCGGACTGCAACCGACGGCTGGCCGTCACGGTCGTCAACCGCTCATCAGTGAATCGCCAGCTGATCAGGGGATTTGCCACGATCAAGGACGCCGCACTGGCCCGGACGTAATCCGCCGCGGGCCCCTCGTCACCCGCAAGGTTGCGTGGCAGGCCGACGATCACCTCGATCGGTTCGTACTCGCGAAGAAGTTCGGGAAGGCGACCGGCCGCCGACGCGGTCTGCACCGTCTCGACCGGGTAGGCAAGCGTGCCGTCGGGGTCGCAGGCGGCGACGCCGATCCTGGCCTTGCCCCAATCGAGGGCGAGCCGGACGCCCCTGCGAAAGGTGTCCTTCGGACGATCCCCCGTCATCCCGGCGAACGCCGGGATCTCCCCGTCATCCGAGGTCTCGACACGTTCGACCGGACGATCCGGCGGTTCGTCGGTCAACTGCCGGCCAGGGACCCGCGAATCGCGGCGAGCGCGTCCGCACCCGCGGCACCGTTGGTTCCGCCACCCTGGGCGAAGTCGTCCTTGCCACCACCGCGGCCACCCAGAGCGGCAGCCCCCAAACCGACCAGCTCGCCGGCCCTGGCGCCCTTGGCGCGTGCCGCCTCATTGGTGGCCACCGCCAGCACCGGCTTGTCGGCCGTGCCGCCCACCAGCGCAACCACGGCCGGGTCGGAACCCAGCGCGCCGCGCACCTCGAGTGCCAGCGTCCTCAGGTCGCCGCCGGAGACCCCAGACGCCTGCTCTGCGACCAGGCGGACGCCGCCGGCGTCCGCGGCCCTGGCGGCCAAAGTGGACGCCCCGGCCAGCAGTTCGCGCGTGCGGTAGCCGGCGATCTCCTTCTCGGCCGTCTTGAGTTGGGCCAGCAGCTTCTGCACCCGGTCAGTGAGTTGGTCGGGCTGCACCTTGAGGGTGTCGGTCAGGGTCGACAGCAGCGCCCGTTCGGCCGCGAACCGGTCGAAGGCATCCTTGCTGACCAGCGCCTCGACCCGGCGGATGCCGGACCCGACCGACTGCTCGCCGATCAGGTTGACCAGCCCGATCTGTGACGTACGCGGCACGTGGGTGCCACCACAGAGTTCGCGTGACCAGGGCCCCGCCAACTCGACCATGCGGACGACGTCGCCATACTTCTCGCCGAACATCGCCTGCGCGCCCAGGGCTTTCGCCTCCGCCAGCGGCAACTGCTGGTCGGTCACCTCGAAGTCGTCGCGAATGGCCTGGTTGACGATGCCCTCCAACTCGCTGCGCATGGCGGGCGACAGTCCCTGCGCGGCGTTGAAGTCGAAGCGCAGGTAACCGGGCTTGTTGAACGAGCCCGCCTGGTGCGTGCCGTGCCCCAGCATCTGCCGGAGCGCCGCGTTCACGATGTGGGTGGACGTGTGCGCCTGGCTGCCGGCGAACCGGGCGGCCGGGTCGACCTGGGCCAGCACCTGTTGTCCGGTGCCGATCTCGCCCTCGTTGACCAGCACCTTGTGCACCACGAGGCCCTGGATCGGGCGCTGCACGTCGAGCACGTCCAACTGGATGCCGGTGCCGCTGATGGAGCCCTGATCGGCGTCCTGACCGCCCGCTTCGGCGTAGAAGGGGGTTTCGTTCAGCACCACCTCGACCACGTCGCCTGGACGCGCGACATCGACCAACCGGCCCTCCGACACGATGCCCCGGACGGTCGAGTCCACGCTCAGGTCGGTGAAGCCCAGGAATGGCGTCTCGCCGGACGTGCGCAGGGATCGGTAGGCCTCGGTGTTGACCGCGCCGCCCTTCTTGGCCCGCGCGTCGGCCTTGGCCCGGTCCTTCTGCTGCTGCATCAGGGTGCGGAACCGGTCCTGGTCGACCTCCAGTCCCGCCTCGGACGCCATTTCGAGCGTCAGGTCGATCGGGAAGCCGTAGGTGTCGTGCAACTGGAACGCCTGGTCGCCGTCGAGCACGTGGGAGTTCTGCTTCTTCGTCTCGCTCGCGGCCAGGTCGAAGATCTGGGTGCCCGCAGCGAGGGTGCGCCGGAACGCGTCCTCTTCGCCGTACGCAAGCTGTGAGACGCGCTGCCATTCGCTGGCGACCTCGGGGTAGGAGGTTTCCATCAGCTCCTTGGAGACGGGCAGCAGGGTGGGCAGCACCGGATCGTTGACGCCCAGCAGCCGCATTGAGCGGATCGAGCGCCGCAACAGCCGACGCAGCACGTAGCCGCGGGCCTCGTTGCCTGGCGTGACCCCGTCGGTCATCAGCATCAGCGCCGACCGGACGTGGTCGCCGACCACCCGCAGCCTGACGTCGTCCTCGCGGTTCGCGCCGTAGCTGGTGCCGGCCAGCTCGGCCGCTTGGAGGATGACGGGGAAGATCTCGTCGATCTCGTACATGTTGGGTACGCCCTGCAACAGCAGCGCGGTGCGTTCCAACCCCATGCCGGTGTCGATGTTCTTGGCCGGCAGCGGGCCGAGCACGTCGAAGTCGTCCTTGGCCCGGACGGCCGACAACTCCTCGGTCTGGAACACCAGGTTCCAGATCTCCAGAAAGCGATCCTCGTCAACGATAGGGCCGCCGTCCGGTCCGAAATCGGGGCCGCGGTCGATGTAGATCTCGGAGCACGGCCCGCCCGGGCCCGGAACGCCCATGTGCCAGTAGTTGTCCTTCAGCCCACGCCGCTGGATGCGCTGCTCGGGCACTCCCACCCCGCGCCACAGCTCCGCGGCCTCGTCGTCGTCGAGGTACACCGTCACCCACACCGATTCCGGGTCGAAGCCGAGGTTGCCCTGATCGGGGCTGCCGGTGACCAGCTCCCAGGCGAAGTCGATGGCGCCGGCTTTGAAGTAGTCGCCGAAGGAGAAGTTGCCGTTCATCTGAAAGAACGTGCCGTGCCGGGTGGTCTTGCCCACCTCTTCGATGTCGAGGGTGCGGACGCACTTCTGCACGCTCACCGCGCGCTCGAAGGGCGGATCCTCCGACCCGGTGAAGTACGGCTTGAAGGGCACCATGCCGGCGTTCACGAACAGCAGGGTGGGGTCGTTGTAGACCAGTGGCGCGGACGGCACCTCGGTGTGGCCGTTACGCACGAAGAAGTCGAGGTAGCGACGCCGGATCTCGGCGGTTTTCATGGTTGTTGTCCGATCGGGTGTGCCGGCGGGACGCCGGCGGTGGTCAGGTGCGAGGGGTCTCCTGAACGGGGCGGCCTTCCTGCTCGGGAAGGGTGGCCCCGTCCAGGCGCAGAGCCTCACGCAGTTCCGTCTCGCGCTCGTCCATCGCGGTGGTCATGGTGTCGAAGAAGTCGGAGACCAGGCCGTTGATGCTTCGGGCGGTCTTCTCGACCTGCTCGGTGACGCCCTTGGGCGTGAAGCGTTGGTAGTACTCGCGGCCCTTGACCACCACGAGGGCGGTCAGTCCGACCCCGACCGCGAACCAGAACAGCCGGCGACCCATTACTTCTTCGCCTTGCGGGTGCCGTTGATCGCCTGCCGGACGCCATAGGTGAACGCCGCGGTCTTGACCAGCGGGCCGCCCAGGGTGGCGGAGAACAGGGTGGACAGCTGGGCGGCGTTCTCGCTGACCACGACGGCGTTGCGGCTGACCTTGGAGGCGTCCTCGGTGACGAGGCTGAGCTTGCTCAGCTCGTCGTTGGTGGCGGTCACGGTGCCCTTCAGCTCATGCAGGATCGGCACCGACGAGTGGCCCAGGTCGCGCACGGCCAGCCTGAGTTCTTCGAGCACCCGGCCCAGCTTGAGCAGCGGCACTGCACAGAACGCGACCAGGGCGACAGCGGCGAAGGCCGCGATCAGGCCGGCGATCTCTCCAACGGACATGGTGGATTCCTTCACGTACTGAGGATGTCTGTCGCAGCCTAACGCAAGCGCACGACCGGCAGCCCACCCCACCGGCTGGCCGCGGTCCTGACGCAGGCGCGGCCGGGCCCGTCAGCCGCGCGCCGCCCGGGCACTCGCCAATCGGTCCAAGGCGACCGCGCGCTCCTCGGCGTGATCAACGATGCGCTGCGGATAGCCGTCGGCGTAACCGTCGTCGCGCTGCCAGGGCTCGTGCGCCGCAGCCCCGTCCAGGTGGCGCAGTTCGGGTATCCAACGGCGCACATACTCACCGTCCGGATCGAACTTCAGGCCCTGGCCGACCGGGTTGAACACCCGGAAGTACGGTGCCGCGTCCGTACCCGTGCCGGCCACCCATTGCCAGCCGTGGTTGTTGGACGCGAGGTCGCCGTCGATCAGGTGCTGCAGGAAGTGTCGCGCGCCGGTCGGCCACCAGACGTGCAGGTCCTTGACCAGAAAGCTTCCGGTGACCATGCGCACCCGGTTGTGCATCCAGCCGATGGCGAGCAGCTGGCGCATCCCGGCGTCCACGAACGGAAAGCCGGTGCGTCCCTGCGTCCAGGCCTCGAAGCGGTCGGGTGCCTCGTCGTACTCGATGCCACTGAGTTCTTCGCGCAGGTCGTGCCACGCCGAGTCCGGGTTGTGGTGCAGCACGTCGGCATAGAACTCGCGCCAGGCAAGCTCGGTGACGTACCGCTCGGCGGTCCGAGAGTGCTTGTCGGCCAGGTCGGCCAGCAGCGTGCGAGGGTGCAGGACGCCGAACTTCAGGTACGGCGAGAGCCGCGAGGTGCCGTCCAGGTCTGGACGGTCGCGGTGGGTCGCGTAACCCGACAGGCCCTTGTCCCGAAACTCGTGCCAGCGATCCAGCGCCGCCCGCTCCCCCGCCCCGGGAAGCTCGGGCAGGTCGTCGGCCGTGGCGGCCTTGTCGAGGATCGCCCAGGCGTCGTCGTCGGCGTCCAACCTGGCCAGCGTCAAGCCCCTCGGTTCGACGGACGGCCCGCGCCAGCCGTGCTCGCGCCACGCCCGCGAGAAGGGGGTGAAGACCCGATAGGGGCTGCCCTGTTGGTTGATGATCCGGCCCGGGGTGACCGCGTAGGGGCTGCCCGTCTCGACCCAGGCCACATCGGCGGACTCCAGCGCTTCCCGCACCGCCGCGTCGCGGGCCGCACCTGCGGGCTCGGTTTCGGTGGAGACGTGGACGACGGATGCCCCCGCCTCTTTCGCCAGCGCCGGGATCACCGTTGCCGGGTCGCCGTGACGCAGGCAGAGCCGGCCGTCGAAGCTCTCGTCCAGAGCCCGCAGGGTGCGGGCCAACCAGGCCTGCCGGACGCGGCCCGCATCGTCGAAGAAGGCCGGATCGAGCACGAAAACCGGCAGCACCGGTCCGTCGGCGTGGGCCGCTGCGAGTGCCGGATGATCGCCCCTGCGCAGATCGCGGCGCAGCCACAGGATGCTGGTCATTCGGCAAGCCTGTCAGGCACACCCCAGAACCGAAGCCCCACCAGGGGTGAAACACGTGGACAGTCCGCCCGTTTGTTTCAATCAGCGGGTCGAGACTTGTCGGACGCCGATCGGCCGGTCGAGCTCCCAACGGCCGATCGAGCCTGTGGGACCCATACCGCTGGTCGAGACCAACTGCCGGTCGACCCTGTCGAGACCCACCCGGCCCGTCCGGCTTGTCGTGGGCCACTGTCACCGAGAGGCTGGGCCCATGAAGTTGACCATTGTGGGCGGCGGCGGATTCCGGGTGCCGCTGGTGCACGCCGCGCTGCTGCGCGACGACCTGATCGACGAGATCGCCCTGCTCGATACCGACGCGCATCGTCTGGCCGTGATCGATCGGGTGCTCAGCGCCCAGGCCGGCGCGGGCGTCCGTCCGCGTCACACCGTGCACACCGACCCGGCGAGAGCCATCGAGGGCGCCGACTTCGTGTTCTCGGCAGTGCGCGCCGGCGGCCTCGCCGGACGGGTGCTGGACGAGCAGATCGCCCGGGCGCACGGAGTGATCGGCCAGGAGACCGTCGGTGCCGGCGGCATCGCCTACGCCCTGCGCAGCATTCCGGCCTCGCTTGCCCTGGCCCGGGTGGTCGCCGAGGTGGCCCCGCACGCCTGGCTGATCAACTTCACCAATCCGGCCGGGGTGGTCACCGAGGCACTCTCGGCGGTGCACCCGCGAGTGGTCGGCATCTGCGACTCGCCCATCGCCCTCGCCCGCCGGGCGATGGCGGCACTCGGCCTGGACCCTGAACGCACGACTCCGGACTACGTGGGTTTGAATCACCTGGGCTGGCTGACCGGACTCGGCGTGGACGGTGTCGACCTGCTGCCCCGACTCGTCACCGACCCGGTCCGGCTGGCGAGGGTCGAGGAGGGTCGGCTCTTCGGCTCCGAGTTGATCGTCGACCTCGGGGCCCTGCCCAACGAGTATCTGCACTGGTACTACTTCAGGCGCGAGGATCTGGCCGCGAGCGTTTCGGGACGGGGGGCCTTCCTGGCTGACCAGCAGAACCGGTTCTACTCCGGGTGCCCGACCGAGCCGGCCGCGGCCCTGGCGGCCTGGGACGCTGCCCGATTGGAGCGCGAGCGCACCTACGGAGCCGCGAACCGGGTGGTCGCCGGTGGCTTCGAACGGGCGGAGCAGGACCTGGCCTCGGGCGGCTACGAGGGTGTGGCACTGGCGATCATGCGGGCCATCGCGAACGACGAACCGGCGACGCTGATCCTGAACGTGCCGAACGACGGCCGGCTGGCCGAACTTCCCGACGACGCGGTGATCGAGGCGCCGTGCCGTGTGGACGGCGGCGGCGTCCGGCCCTTGCCGGTGGGGCCGCTCCCCGGGTACGCGCGCGGGCTGGTCACCACCGTCAAGCAGGTGGAACGCTGGACGATCGAGGCGGCGGTCACCGGGTCTGCTAGGGCGGCCAGGCTGGCGTTGACCCATCATCCGCTGGTGGACTCGGCCACCGTGGCGGCCGAACTGCTGCAGGATTACCGGACCGCTTTCCCCGAACTCGGCTATCTGCACTGACCGCCTGTCGAGCGTGTCCGGACCACCTCGGCCCGCAGATCGCGACAGGCTCGATCGTGGGGTCGGGACACGTCCGATCAGCGCACGCTCACGGCGTCGCGGCCACCTCCGCAAGGGAGCGAAGGATGCAGAACTCGTTGCCCTCGGGGTCTGCGAGCACCACCCAGCCCCTGCCGTCCGCCAGCCGCCGGTCGTCCACCTGGGTCGCTCCCAGAGCCAACGCGCGGGCGATTTCGGCGTCTCTGGACCCCTCGCGGGGACGCAGGTCGAAGTGCATCCGGTTTTTCACCGACTTGGGTTCGGGTACCTCGATGAACAGGATCGAATGACCTGAGTCGTGGTCGAGGATCAGACACTCCTCGTGGCCCGGCTCGTTGGGATCGTCGTCCTCCATCGCGTAGCCCAGCAGGGCGCGCCAGAACTCCGACAGGTGGTAGGCGTCCCGGCAGTCGATCGTCGTGTGTGAAACGAAAGAGGTCATGGAGTCATCCAACCCCCTCGACCTTGGCCGGCGGAACCCGGAGGGCCGGCGCAGCACCTCGACAAGGTGTGCCTGGATCATCCGAACCGCGTGCACCTGGAGTGCTCCGACGGCGAGTGCCACGACGATCAGGGCAAGCCCGAAGCCGGCGGCGGTGACACTTGGTATCAGCCCGATGGCCTTTCCGGCCAGGGCCCCACCAACGTCGCGATCGCAGCCGCCGGCCGTGCGGCCAGGGATCGCGCCTTGACGATGTCTGCGATGTTGGTGCGGCCGCTCGCGCGGCTACGGGGAGTTCCGGCCGAGCAGTTGCTCGAGGGTGCTCAGCCGCTCGACCATGGCGGCCTCGTGGCCGTGGTCGGTCGGACGGTAGTAGCGGGCGTCCGTCAGTTCGTCGGGCAGGTACTGCTGGGCGGCGACCCCGTGCGGATGATCGTGGGCGTACTGGTATCCCACGCCGTGCCCCAGCGACTTCGCGCCCGGGTAGTGGCCGTCACGCAGAGGTGCCGGAACCTGACCGATCCGGCCGGCCCGAACGTCGGCGAGAGCGCTGTCCACGGCGACCACGACCGCGTTCGACTTGGGGGCCATCGCACACGCGATGACGGCGTGGGCGAGGTTGATCCGGGCCTCTGGCATGCCGATCAACTGCACGGCCTGGGCGGCCGCCACACAGGTCTGCAGCACCGCGGGCGATGCCATCCCGATGTCTTCGCTGGCCAGGATGATCAACCTGCGGGCGATGAAACGCGGATCCTCGCCGGCTTCGATCATCCGCGCGAGCCAATGCAGGGACGCCTGCACGTCGGAGCCTCGCATCGACTTGATGAAGGCGCTGATCACGTCGTAGTGCTGGTCGCCGTCCTTGTCGTAGCGCACGGCCGCCCGATCGACGGCCCGGGTGATCTGTTCGGGACCGATCTCGGTGACCCCGTCGGCAGGGGCGCCGGCCGCAGCCTCCTCCAGGTAGGTGAGCAGCCGCCTGGCGTCGCCGCCCGCCAGCCGCAGCAGGTCTGCCCGGCCGGTGTCGCTCAGCGTCACCTGCCCGGCCAGGCCACGCTCATCGACCAGCGCCCGGTCGAGCAACGTGGTCAGGTCGTCGTCGGACAGCGGCTTCAGGGTGAGCAGCAGTGAGCGGGAGAGCAGCGGTGCAATCACCGAGAACGACGGATTCTCCGTGGTGGCTGCGATCAGGGTGACCAGGCGGTTCTCCACGGCGGGCAGCAGCACGTCCTGTTGGGCCTTGCTGAAACGGTGCACCTCGTCGACGAACAGCACCGTCGAACGTCCGCGGGCCAGTTCGCGACGGGCGATGTCCAGTTCGGCGCGGACTTCCTTCACGCCGGCGGTGACGGCCGACAGTTCGACGAAACGCCGGTCACCGGACCGGGAGACCACCGCTGCGATCGTGGTCTTGCCCACGCCGGGAGGCCCCCACAGGAACACCGACATGGCGGCGTCCCCCTCGGCCAGTCGGCGAAGCGGGGAGCCGGGCTTCAACAGGTGTTGCTGGCCGACGATCTCGCTCACGGTGCGGGGCCGCAGCCGCACCGCAAGGGGCGCGTCGGCCGACGGCATGCTCAGCGAGCCGCCTCCCGAAACGGTTGGGGGTGCGTCGTCGTTGCCGAACAGGTCCTCCACCGCGCCGAGTCTACGGGCGGCCGCGACGCCATCGTCCGAAAGGTGCGCCAGTGCACCCGGGGTCCCCCGGCACGCCGTGGTCGCCAGCAACGAGTGGGCATCTTGTTGCCACTTGCGTTTCGAACAGTCTCGATATATCTTTGATGCAACGCAACACCTACGAAAGGAGTTCCCCATCATGAGGAACAACAACGAGTTCAACGAGAACGGTCCGCGCCAGCGTCGCGGACACCAGGGCGGCGCAGAGCGCGGCGCCTTCGGCCAGGGGCACAACCGCGGCGGTTTCGGCCCCGGTTTCCCCTTCGGCGGGCCGGGCTTCGGTGGTCCGATGGGCGGCTTCGGCGGTCCGATGGGCCGACGCGGCCGGGGTCGTGCACGTCGCGGTGATGTTCGGCAGGCGGTGCTCGCACTGCTCGCCGAGGAGCCGCTGAACGGCTACCAGATGATTCAGAAGCTGGCCGAGCACACCGAAGGCGGCTGGAAGCCGTCCCCCGGTGCGATCTACCCGGCACTGGCTCAGCTCGAGGACGAAGGTCTGATCGAGCAGTTCGACAATGAGGGCACCAAGTCCTATCGGCTGACGGACGCGGGCCGCACCGCCTCCGCGGACATCAACGAGAAGCCGTGGGATGCCTTCAACACCGAGAACGCTCCGCTGCACCCGGAGGCCATGAAGACGATGTGGAACGAGTTCCGCGGGCTGGCGATGGCCGCGCAGGAGCTGACCCGCAACGGCAGCCAGGCGCAGCAGGAACGGGCCGGCCAACTGCTGGCCGAGACCAAGCGCAAGCTGTACGGCCTGCTCGCCGACGGCGACATGCACAACGGCGACGACCTGCGCTGACCGCACCACATCCGAAGGGCCGCCCGAACGATCGGGCGGCCCTTCGCTGTCGGATGACTCGGCCGGGCGGCTGCTGCGTCACCTCCGAGCCATCACCCGGTCAGCGTTGGCCCGATACAGCTGCGCGAACGCGCTGTCGGTCGAGGGTGTGGTGCTGTTCACAACTCGTAATCGTTCGGCGGGGCGGATTCTTACCGGCCACTCGGCTCAGGCCGGCGGAGTGTTCGTCGCGGGCTTGGCGTCCACACCGGCCTCTTTGCGTTGCCGCACAGAGATCGGCGCGGGAGCACCCGTCAGCGGGTCGTAACCGCCGCCGCTCTTGGGGAAGGCGATCACGTCCCGGATCGAGTCCGAACCCGCGAGCAGCGCGACGATCCGGTCCCAGCCGAAGGCGATGCCGCCGTGCGGCGGTGCACCGAACTTGAAGGCGTCCAGCAGGAAGCCGAACTTCTCCTGCGATTCCTCCGCCCCGAGTCCCATCACGGCGAACACCCGCTCCTGGACGTCGCGGCGGTGGATACGGATCGACCCGCCGCCGATCTCGTTGCCGTTGCAGACCATGTCGTAGGCCCACGCCAGCGCGTTACCGGGGTCGGTGTCGAAGGTGTCCACGTCCTTCGGCGAGGTGAAGGCGTGGTGGACCGCCGTCCAGGCGCCGCTGCCGACCGCGACGTCGCCCTCGGCGACGGCCTCACCCGTCGGCTTGAACAGGGGCGCATCGACCACCCACAGGAACGACCATGAGCCCTCGGGGATCAGGTCGCAGCGCTTGGCGATCTCGTTGCGGGCGGCGCCCAGCAGCGACTGGGACGATGACTTGGCTCCGGCCGCGAAGAACACGCAGTCGCCGGGGTTCGCGCCGACCGCCGCAGCCAGCCCGTCCCGCTCGCCCTCGGAGATGTTCTTGCTGACCGGGCCGCCGAGTTCGCCGTTGTCGGCGATCGTGACGTAGGCCAGGCCTCGGGCGCCGCGCTGCTTGGCCCACTCCTGCCAGGCATCGAACGTGCGGCGCGGCTGCGACGCCCCGCCGGGCATCACGACGGCGCCGACGTAGGGCGACTGGAAGACCCTGAAGGGCGTGTCGGCGAAGAAGGCGGTCAAGTCGGTGAGCTTCACGTCGAAGCGCAGGTCGGGCTTGTCGGAGCCGTATTCGTCCATGGCCTCGGCGTACGTGAGCCTGGGGAACGGTGCCGCCAGCTCGACACCGATCAGGGCCCAGATCTCGCGTGCCAGAGCCTCGCCCAGCTCGATCACGTCCTCCTGATCCACGAACGACATCTCGATGTCGAGTTGCGTGAACTCGGGCTGCCGATCGGCCCGGAAGTCCTCGTCGCGGTAGCAGCGGGCGATCTGGTAGTAGCGCTCCATGCCGGCCACCATCAGCAGCTGCTTGAACAACTGCGGCGACTGCGGCAGGGCGTACCAGGAGCCGGGTGCGAGCCTGGCGGGCACGATGAAGTCGCGCGCCCCTTCCGGCGTGCTGCGGGTCATCGTCGGGGTCTCGATCTCGACGAAGTCACGAGCCTCCAACACCCGCCGGGCGGCCGCACTCACCTTCGACCGCAGCCGGATCGCCTTCGCCGGGGCGGGCCTGCGCAGGTCGAGGTAGCGATAGCGGAGCCGGGCCTCTTCACCCACGGTGACCCGCTCGTCGATCTGGAACGGCAGCGGCGCCGACGCGTTGAGCACGTCCAGTTCGCGAATCGCGACCTCGACCTCACCGGTGGGCAGATCAGGGTTGGCGTTGCCCTCGGGACGGGCCTCGACGACGCCGATCACCTTGATGCAGTACTCGTTGCGCAACTCGTGGGCGCCGGACGCAGCCAGCAGTTCGTCCCGGACCACCACCTGGGCGACTCCGGACGCGTCGCGAAGATCGATGAAGGCGACACCGCCATGGTCGCGACGCCTGCCCACCCAGCCGGTCAGTGTGACCTCGGTGCCGATGTCGGAGGCGCGCAAGGTGCCGGCCTGATGGGTGCGCAGCATGACGATGTTCCTTTCTCTGCCCCGCATAGACGGTGCGGGCGCGTTCGCACGAGTCTAGGACGCCGGTAGCGGCGAGTCGAAACTGGGCCGATACGATCGCGGCGACTCCCGTGGCCATCGCAAGGCCCCGGAGCGCACCTACCGCGTCGGTCAGAACACGTTGTGTGGCCGGAACTGGACGCTGACGCGCGGACCTACAGCCTTCGCAGTCTTCAAAATGGCGTGCTCCCAGGTGCGCTGGCAGGACCCGCCCATCACGATGAGGTCGCCGTGACCCAGCGGGTACGAGCCGTGCAGCGTGCCACCCACCGGACGCAGGGACAGGTGCCGAGGAGCACCGAACGAGACGATGGCCACCATCGTGTCTTCGCTGCGACTTCGGCCGATCCGGTCGCCGTGCCACGCGACCGAGTCGCGGCCGTCCCGGTAGTAGCAGCAGCCGGCGGTGACGAAACCCTCCCCCAGTTCGTCGGCGTAGTGGCGGTTGAGTTCGTCGCGTGCCTGAGTCAGCACCGGGTCGGGCAGCGCCTCACCCTCGCCGTACATGCACAGCAGCCTCGGCACGTCCACCGTGCGCTCGTACATCTCGCGCCGCTCGGATTTCCACGGAATTCCTTCGACCAGCCGCGGAAACACCTCGTCCGCTCCCCTGATCCAGTCGGGCACCAGGTCGATCCAGGCGCCGCGGCTCAACGTGATGCGGTTGACCCGTCCGGCCAGCGGCGGTACCTCGATCGCCACATCGCAGAACAGCCCGGCCTGGAAGTCAATGGTCATGGCGTCACTCTACCGCGATTCATACATTTGTTCGATAGTGAATGCGCCGATCAGCGCCGCCTATTGTGTTATTGGTATCCTTTCGGTTACCGTTTGAGCCATGGACGTCTTCGCGGCTTTGGCGGACCCGACCCGCCGCCGGCTGTTGCGGCGGCTCTCCACCGGCCCCACCAGGGTCGTCGACCTGGCCGCCGACCTGCCCATCTCGCGTCCGGCGGTGAGCAAGCACCTGCGGCTGCTCGGCGAGGCAGGCCTGGTCATCGGCGAGCCCAGCGGACGGGAAACCCGTTACGCCCTCAACGCGGCGGCGCTCGAGCCGGTCCTCGCGTTTGTGCGCGAGCTGACCCCTCGTCCGCCGGTGGCCGAGCACACCCTGGACGCACTCGAACTCGAGGTGCGACGCACCGTCCGCGAACGTCGCACCGACGACAGCGAACCCAGCACGACGAAGGAGACAGCATGAGCACCGGCTTCCGCGAGGTCCGCGACGGGCAACCCCACCTCGTCTACGAGCGCCGCTTCGCCGCCCCGATCACGGACGTCTGGGACTCCATCACGGAGTCCGAGCGACTGGGCCGCTGGTTCGGCACCTGGACCGGCGACCCCGCGTCCGGACGGGTGAAGGTCAGCTGGACAGCGGAGGAGGGCGCCCCGGACGAGACGTACGTGATCGAGGCATGCGAACCACCCCGGCGGCTGCGCGTGCGCAGCGAGAACAGCGACCCGAGCAAGGTGTGGACGCTGGATCTCGCACTGGCCGAGGACGCCGGTGTGACCACGTTGCGGTTCGCCCAGGTGGTCGACCCGACCCTGGACGTGGTGGACGTCGGGCCGGGTTGGCAGTACTACCTCGACCGCCACGAGGTCGCGATGTCCGGTGGAGACCCGAACACCATCACCTGGGAGGGCTACGACCAATACGGCTCCCACTACGCCAAGGAGTTCGGCGGGGAGTAGGTGAAGATCAGGCGCTGCTCGCCCGGATCGCCGGGATCTGGACAAGCCAAGGCTCGCCAGGCTGGACCAACCACAGGGCTCGACCAACGGGGTCCCGACAAGCTCGGCCATTCAGGGGTCGCGACACGCTCGACCAACAGGTCAGGTGACCACACCCGGACTCAGGTCCTCCTCAGGTGGCGTCCACGTGTCGGCATCGGCGGCCACCTGCTCCCCGGAGCGGATGTCCTTCACCTCACCCGAGGAGAACCAGACGAACGGGATGCCGCGCCGGTCGGCGTAGCGGATCTGCTTGCCGAACCGGTCTGCCCTGGGTGCCACCTCGGTGGAAATGCCGCGAGCCCGCAGTTTCGCCGCCACCGCGTCCGCAGCCTCTCGGGTCTCCTCGGAGTCCACCGCGACCAGTACGCAGGTCGGCACGGAACGTGTAGCCGACAGCAGGCCGCGCGCCATCAGCGGCACCAGGATCCGCGACACCCCGATCGACAGCCCCACACCCGGGTAGGTCGTCCTGCCGTCCGAGGCGAGCGAGTCGTAGCGGCCGCCCGAACAGATCGACCCGAGGTGTTCGAGGCCCTCCATCTCGGTCTCGTACACCGTTCCGGTGTAGTAATCGAGGCCGCGGGCGATTTTCAGGTCGGCGACGATTCGGCCGGGCGCAGCGGACGCCCCGGCCCGCACCACGGCGGCCAACTGCTCCAGCCCGACGTCCAGCAACTCGTGGGAGACCCCGAGCGCCCGCACCCGGTCGACGAACGACTCGTCCGGTGCCGAGATCGTCGCCAGTTCGAGGCACTTCGCCGCCACCTCATCGGTGAGCCCGAGCTCACCGGTCAGCAGCCCCGCCACCTTGGCGGCACCGATCTTGTCCAGCTTGTCGACGCGCTGCAGGACAGCCAGGTGATCGTCGATGCCGAGGCCGCGGTAGAAGCCTTCGGCCAGCCTTCGGTTGTTCACCCGCAGCAGCACCGGCGGCACGCCGAACTCGGTGCGCAACCGCTCCAGTGCCTCGAGCACCACCAGCGCCACTTCGACGTCGTGGTGGGAGGCCAGGACGTCCTGCCCGACGACGTCCAGATCGGCCTGCAGGAACTCGCGGTAGCGGCCCTCCTGGGGCCGTTCGCCGCGCCACGCCTTCTGGATCTGATAGCGCCGGAACGGAAAGTTCAGTTGACCGGAGTTCTCCAGGACGTACCGCGCGAACGGCACGGTCAGGTCGAAGTGCAGGCCCAGGTCGCCGTCCGCGGTGCCCTCGGCGTGCAGCCGGCGCACCACGTACACCTCCTTGTCGATCTCGCCCTTGCGTGCCAGTTGCGCCATCGGCTCCACCGCCCTGGTCTCGATCGACCCGAAGCCGTGCAGTTCGAAGGTGTGCGCCAGCGAGGCCACCACCCGCTGTTCGACGATCCGTGCGGACGGCAGGAACTCGGGAAAGCCGCTCAGCGGCTTGGGACGGCTCATCGGCTTCCACCTAGGTAGTCGGCTTGCAGGTACGGGTTCTGGGCGCGTTCGGCCGCCATCAGAGTCTGCGGCCCGTGCCCCGGCAGGATCGCGGCGGTGTCGGCCAGCGCCAGCACCGGACCGCGCAGGGTCTGCAGCATCACCTGGTGGTCGCCGCCGGGCAGGTCGGTTCGGCCGATCGAGCCGGCGAACAGCACGTCGCCGCTGAACACCACCTGGTCGGCCCGGTCGTTGTCAGTGAGCGCGGTGCGCAGCATCACGCAGCCGGGTCGATGTCCCGGCGCGTGGATCACGTCGAAGGCCAAACCGGCCACGTCCACCCCGCTGTCGAAGAAGCGCAGGTCGACCGGCTCAGTCATGACGGCGTCGCCCAGCACCTGCGCGAGCAGTGGCACCGCCTCCGGGCCCAACCCGGCGACCGGGTCGGTGAGCAGTTCGCGGTCGGCGGCGTGGATCAAGGCCGGCACCCCCCACTGGTCGGCCAGTTCGGCGGCCGAGGCGACGTGATCGATATGACCGTGGGTGAGCAGCACCGCCGCCGGGGTCAGCCCGTGCGCCGCCACCAGTTGACGGACCCCGTCCGCGGCACCCACGCCCGGGTCGACGATCACGCACTCACGACCGGCCGCCACGGCGGCGAGATAGCAGTTCGCCTGCCATGGACCGCTCGGGAAACTGGCCAGAAACACGCCGGCCAGCCTATCGGCCACTGGTATGGGCCGAATCCACAAACGTGCGGGCATGAGGCAAGATGGAGCCCATGACTTCTTCCAGCCCGGCCGAGTTCGGTCGCGTTGACCCCGACGGCACGGTGTACGTCCGTACCGCCGATGGCGAACGTAGCGTCGGACAGATCCCCGATGCGTCCGAGACCGAGGCACTGGCGTTCTACACCAGGCGGTTCGAGGCGTTGGAACTGGAAGTCAGCCTGTTGGAGCGCCGGATCGCCTCCGGCGCCTTGTCCCCCGACGAGGCGCGGCACAGCATCAATACGGTCACCAGCAACGTGAGCGGGGCCAACGCGGTCGGCGACCTGGACGGGCTGGCCGCGCGACTGGACGCGTTGGCACCGGTGCTCGCGCAGGCTTCCGAGGCCCGCAAGGCCGAGCGGGCCAAGCAGGTCGAGGCGGCGAAAGCCACCAAGGAGGGCATGGTCACCGAGGCCGAGCAGCTTGCCCTGGGCGACGACTGGCGCGGCGGAGTGAACCGGTTCCGGTCTTTGCTCGATGAGTGGAAGGCGCTGCCCCGCATCGACCGCGCCACCGACGACGCCCTGTGGCACCGGTTCTCTGCGGCCCGCACCACCTACACCCGGCGGCGCAAGGCGCAGTTCGCCGAGCAGGCCGAGAAGCGTGAAGGGGCCAAGCAGGCCAAGGAACAGATCATCGCCGAGGCACGGACGCTGGCCGATTCCACCGAGTGGGGTGCCACTTCAGGCGCTTTCCGTGACCTGATGACCCGGTGGAAGGCCGCCGGCGCGGCCCCGCGCGACGTGGACGATGCACTGTGGGCGGAGTTCCGCGGCCTGCAGGACCAGTTCTTCAACGCCCGCCAGTCGACGTTGTCTCAGCAGGACGCCGAGTTCAAGACCAACCTTGACGCCAAGGAGGCCCTGTTGGCCAAGGCCGAGGCGGAGATCGTCCCGGTCACCGACCTGGCCGAGGCGCGGAACGCCTTCCGCAGCTTTCTCGACCAGTTCAACGCTCTCGGCAAGGTGCCGCGCGAATCGATGCGCGGACTCGACAGCCGGGTACGGGCGCTCGAGTCGGCCGTCCGTCAGGCCGAAGAGGCCGAATGGAAGCGCACCGATCCCGAGGCCCGGGCCCGCGCCGAAGAGACCGTCGCGATGCTGAGCAGCGAGATCGACAAGCTGACCGAGAAGATCAGCAAGGCCGAGGCGCGCGGCGACCGGAAGTCCGCTGACAAGGCCAAGGACTCGATCGCCACCTACCAGTCCTGGCTCGACCAGGCCCGCGCGACGTTGGCCGACTTCAGCCGCTGAGGCTGCCGGTCATCCCGGCGAACGCCGGGATCCCTTCGATCGCGAGGCATCTCGGCCGACGCCGGCAGAGTCGCTTCGTCCAGAAGACGAAGAGGATCCGGATATCCCGGCTTTCGCCGGCATGACGACAATCGCTCAGCTCTTCACCCGGTGCGCCTCATAGACGCCCGGTATTCGCTTCAGGGCGTTCGTCAGCGAGGCCAAGTGGGTCGGGTCGGGGGTCTCGAACTGCAGTCGCATGGTGAACACCCGGTCCTTGTTCGTGTTCGCCGACATGGACAGGATGTTCGAGTGGTGCTCGGTCATCACCCGGCTGACGTCCGACAACAGCCCGGCCCGGTCGAGCCCTTCGACGTGCACCGCCACCAGAAAACTCGAATCGGCGGACGGGGTCGCCCAGCTCACCTCGACGAGGCGTTCTGGCTTGCCTCGCAGGTTGTCGGCGTTGGTGCAGTCGGCCCGGTGCACCGAGACGCCGTCCTCGCGGGTGATGAAGCCGATGATCTCGTCGCCGGGCACCGGCATGCAGCACTTGGCCAGCTTCACCCGCAGGTCGGAATGGCCCTCGACGGTCACCCCTACGTCGTTGCTGCGGCGGGTCGGCCTGCGACGTTGCGTGCTGGTGATCGCCGCGTGGTCCTCGACGCTGGCCTCCGCTGCCTCCTCAGCGCCACCCTCGGCGGCGATCAGCCGCTCGACGACACTCTGGGCGCTGACCGACCCCTCGCCGATCGCGGCGTAGAGCGCGGTCACGTCCGCGACCCGGAAGTGCCGGGCCAGTGCGGCGACGTGTTCGGCCGACAGCAGGCGGTGCACGGGCAGGCCGGTGCGCCGCAACTGCTTGGCGAGCGACTCCTTGCCCTGCTCGATCGACTCCTCGCGCCGCTCGCGCATGAAGTACTGGCGGATCTTCGTGCGGGCGCGTGGACTGGCCACGAAGTTGAGCCAGTCCCGCGACGGTCCGGCGTTGGGCGACTTGGACGTCAGCACCTCGACCTGGTCGCCGTTGTTCAAGTGGTACTCCAATGGCACCAGCCGCTGATTCACCCGGGAACCCACGGTCCGATGGCCGACCTCGGTGTGCACGGCGTAGGCGAAGTCGATCGGCGTCGAGCCCGCCGGCAGAGACAGCACGTCCCCCTTCGGTGTGAACACGAACACCTCGGTGGTGTTGATCTCGAACCGCAGCGTGTCGAGGAACTCGCCGGGATCCTCGGTCTCCTTCTGCCATTCGGTGATCTGCCGCACCCAGGCCAGGTCGTTGGTGGTCGCCGCCTTGCCCTCCTTGTACTTCCAGTGCGCGGCGACGCCGTATTCGGCCTGCCGGTGCATCTCCTGGGTACGGATCTGGAACTCCACCGGCTTGCTGTCCGGCCCCAGCACCGTGGTGTGCAGCGACTGGTAGAGGTTGAACTTCGGCATCGCGACGTAGTCCTTGAACCGGCCCGGCAGCGGGTTCCAGCGGGCATGCAGCACGCCCAGGGCGCCGTAGCAGTCGCGTTGCGCATCGACCAGGATCCGCAGCGCGACCAGGTCGTAGATCTCGAAGAAGTCCCGGCCGCGAACCACCATCTTCTGGTAGATCGAGTAGTAGTGCTTGGGCCGGCCGTACACCGTGGCCTTGATCTTGGCCTCGGCCAGGTCCTCCTTGACCTGGTCGATCACAGTGCGCAGGTAGTTCTCGCGAAGCGGGGCGCGGGCAGCCACCATGCGCACGATCTCGTCGTAGATCTTCGGGTGCAGGGTGGCGAACGCCAGGTCCTCCAACTCCCACTTGATCGCGTTCATGCCCAGCCGGTGGGCCAGCGGAGCGAAGATTTCCAGAGTTTCGTTCGCGATCACCGTCTGCTTGTCCTGGCGCAGAAAGCCGAGGGTTCGCATGTTGTGCAGCCGATCGGCCAGCTTGATCACCAGCACCCGGATGTCGCGGCTCATCGCCAGCACCATCTTGCGCAGGGTCTCGGCTTTGGCCGACTCGCCGTAGGTGACCTTGTCGAGCTTGGTGACGCCGTCGACCATGGTGGCCACCTCGGGGCCGAAGTCGGCCGTCAGCTGCGCCATCGTGTAGGACGTGTCCTCGACCGTGTCGTGCAGCAGCGCGGCGCACAGTGTCGTCTCGGTCATGCCCAGCTCAGCGAGGATGGTTGCCACCGCCAGCGGGTGGGTGATGTACGGGTCACCACTCTTGCGGGACTGCCCCAGGTGGTAGTGCTCGGCGGTGCGGTAGGCGCGCTCGATGACCGCGATGTCGGAGCGCGGATGATTGGCCCGCAGGGTCTTCACCAGCGGATCGAGCACCGCCGCCTGCGAGTTCTTCGGAGCGCCCAATCTGGCCAGGGCGTGCCGCATGCGCATGCGCGGCTGGTCGGCGGCGTGCGGCGACTGGGACTGGGCGCGGGGTTCACCGGGCAAGCCGTTCCCCGCCCCGTACGGCCCGTGGACGCTCTCGCTCACCCAAACCCCTTCGGCAGGTTTGAAGCATACTGCCGCGATCGGCCGGATCCGCGCCCTCGTCGGACGGTGAGGAATCGATCCCGCGAGCTCCTACATGGTGCCGGCGCTGAACCGGAATGGACCGTCACCGCCTGCCCGGTCAGACGGTGACGACCGCCGAGCAGTTCTCGATGCCCAGTTCGGTGAGCTTCTCGCGGCCCGGTAGGAAGCCGAGTTCCATCAGCACCGCCACGTGCACCAGTTCTGCGCCGAGCCGGTGCACCAGCGCGGCCGTGGCACCCACGGTGCCGCCGGTGGCCAGCACGTCGTCCACCACCAGCACCCTGGCGCCGGGCAGGATCGCGTCCGTCTTCACCTGCAGCGTCTCGTGGCCGTACTCCAGCGCGAACTGTTCGGCGTAGACGTCGCCGGGCAGCTTGCCCGGCTTGCGTACCGGCACGAAGCCCGCGCCGAGCGCGAGGGCGACCGGGGCCGCGAGGATGAAGCCCCGGGCCTCCATGCCGACCACCACGTCGATGCGGGGCGGAGCGAGGGCGACCAGTTCGTCGATGGTGGCCTTCAGGCCCGCGGCCGAAGCCAACAGCGGAGTGATGTCCTTGAACACGACACCCGGCTTCGGAAAGTCAGGGATGTCGACGATCAGGTCCAGAATCAACCGCTGGTTGGCGTTCAGGGCCACGGTCACTTCTTTCGTTTGGCGCGGGTGCTGCGGCTGGGCTGCGTGCGCTGCTGGGCGATCTCGTCGGCACTCAGCAGTCCGAGCCGCTCGGGTTCGACCTCGCCGACCTCGGCCAGCGGGCCGTCGCCGTCGGTGATCACCACGGACCTGGCCTTCACGGTGGCCGTCTCCTTGGCGGAATGCCGCTGGGCACGCCGCTGCAGCTTCGCACGGTGCTCGCGCATCTCGGGCTCGGCCTCCTTCAGCTGGGCCAGCAACGGCGCGGCGATGAAGATCGACGAGTAGGCGCCGGCGATCATGCCCACCAGCAGCGCCAGGCCGAGGTCCTTGAGCGGTCCGGTGCCCAGCACGAAGGTGCCCACGAAGGTCAGCGCCGCCACCGGCAGCACGCCGATGATGGTGGTGTTGATCGACCGGATCAGCACCTGGTTGATCGCCGCGTTGGCCGCGTCCGAATAGGTCAGTTTGCTGTGCGTGAGGTCGGCGACGTTCTCGCGCACCTTGTCGAAGACCACCACGGTGTCGTACAGGGAGTACCCGAGAATGGTCAGGATTCCGATCAGGGTGGCCGGCGTGACGGTGAAGCCGACCAGTGCGTAGATGCCGACGGTGATCACCACGTCGTGCAGCAACGCCACGAGCGCGGCGATTGCCATCTTGAAGTCGCGGAAGTAGGCCCAGATCAACAACGACACCAGCACCAGGAAGACGCCGAGCGCGATGAGTGCCTGCTGGGTGATCATCGCCCCCCAGGACGCGCCGATCAGGCTGTAGCCGACCTGGTCCACCGGAACACCGCCGACCGCGGTCGCGATCGCCTGCTTGACCTGGCTCACCTCGTCCACGGACAGCGACCTGGTCTGCACCCGCACCTGGTTGTTGCCGATCGTGTTCACCTGGACGTCGTCGTTGTCAGGCAGGTTCAGTGCCTTGACCGCGCCGCGAACCTCGTCCGACGTCTGGGCGTTGACGCTGACCGGGGCGGTGAAGTCCGCGCCACCCTTGAACTCGATACCCAGGTTCAACCCGAGAATCGCCATCGCCAGCACCGAGACACCGATCATCACCGACGAGACGATGTACCAGCGCTTGCGGTTGCCGATGAAGTCGTAGCCGATCTCGCCGGTGTAGAGCCGGTGCGCGAAGCTCGCCTTGCGCGCGCCCTCGACACCCTCAGGCGCAACGGTGGTCTCCGGGGTGCTCATCGGGCCTCCTCGCCGGCGTCAACGGTGTCTGCCGCCTCTGTAGGGGACGACTGCTGGACGGATGCCGACTTCGCGGGTGCCGGACGTCGCCGGTGCAGCGCCGGTCGCTTCGTGACACCCATGTGCTCGGCTTCGAAGCCCGAGAACCGCCCTCCCTCACCGAAGTACTTCGTCTGGCCGAGCAGCGACACCAGGGGTTTCGTGAACCAGAACACCACGGCGATGTCGATCAGTGTGGTGAGGCCCAGGGTGAACGCGAACCCCTTCACGGCGCCGATGGCCAAGATGAAAAGCACCAGCGCTGAGAGCAGCGAGACCCCGTCCGCGATCAGGATTGTCTGTCGCGACCGCACCCAGCCGGTCTCGATCGCGGTACGCAGCGATCGTCCGTCGCGGACCTCGTCCCGGATCCGTTCGTAATAGATGATGAACGAGTCCGCAGTGATGCCGATGGCGACGATCAGGCCGGCCACGCCGGGCAGGTTCAGGGCGAATCCCATCGCTTGGCCGAGCAGTACCACGAACCCGAAGGTGATGCCGAAGGCGACGACGAGGCTGCTGATGACCACGATCGACAGGGCCCGGTAGTAGATGATGCTGTAGGCCACGACGAGGGCCAAGCCGATGAGGCCGGCGATGATGCCCGCCACGAGCTGCTCACCGCCCAGCTTGGCCGAGACGTTGTCGACGCTCGACACGTCGAACGACAGTGGCAGGGCGCCGTACTTCAGCACGTTGGCCAACTGGGTCGCCGACTGCTGGTTGAAGGAACCCTCGATCTGTGCCCGCCCACCGGGGATGGCGGAGCTGACCGAAGGTGCGCTGATCACGGTGCCGTCCAGCACGATCGCGAACTGGTTCTGCGGAGCGGTTCGGGTGGCGATCTCCTTCGTGACGGTCTCGAAGGCGTTCGCACCGGTGCTGTTGAACTCGAGGGTGACGATCCAACTCACCTGACCCTGGGGAATGCCCGCCGCGGCCGTGGTGAGCGCGCTGCCGTAGATGGCTGCCGGAGACAACAGGTACTTGACGGTGTGGCCCTCGTCACAGGTGATCAGCGGTTGGTCGGCCACGTCCGGGAATGAGTCGCCGCACTGGTAGTTGGCGAAATCGCTCTGGTCGCGCTCGGACGGCTTCCAGGCGAGCACCTGCTCGGTGGTCAGCGGCACCGCGCCTGGCGCCGTGGGTCGAGGACTCGGCACCGGCGTGGGCAGGCCGGGCAGCGGACGCTTGTTCACGCTGGGAGACGCGGTTGCGGTCGGCGCCGCCGTGGTGCTGGGTTCGGCCGTTGGGGCGGGTGCTGCCGAGCTGGACGGTTCCGTCGTCGGTTGCGTGGTGGCAGGGGTGGTGGTCACCGCCTCCTGGGCGTAAACCAGCCGGAAGGCCAACTGCGCGGTCTGGCCCACCATGCGCACCAGTTCGTCCTGCTGGACGTTCGGGACGCTGACGATGATCTGGCGGTCACCGGACGTGGTCACCTCGGACTCGCCGACACCGATCGAATCCACGCGTTGCTGGATGATGCTGCGGGCCAACTCCAGGCTGGCCGGGTCGACCGAGCCTTCGCCGGTGGTGTTGCTCGCCGTCAAGGTGATCGTCGTGCCGCCGCGGAGGTCGAGCCCCAGCTTGGGCGTCCAGACGCCGCCGAGCGCCACCAGTGCGAACAGGGCCGTCGTCGCCAGCAGGAAGATGATCAGAGTGCGCAGCGGATGGGTGTGATGCCTACTTGTCGTTGCCACGTGCAGTTACGCCTCAAGGTCACTTCTGGTTGTTCTGCGGGCCGGTCGGCTCGTCGCCGTGCGCACCCTGGGTCGGGTCGTGCGAATCGCGCGAGGACTCGTCGACGCCGTCGTACCTGGGTGCGTCCGGGGACGGGGACGGGGAAGGCGCGGGATCGTTGAAGTCGGACGGCTCGATGGTGTCGAACGGGTTCGGCTCGTCGTGGACGAGGCCCTCGGGTTCGGCGTTGTCGTCGGCGTACTCGAACTCTTCGTCCTCGGCGGTGAGCGTCTTGACGATGGCCTGCTTGATGACCGTCATCTCCAGGCCGGGCGCGATTTCAATGATGGCCTGCTTCTCACCCAGGTGCTGGATGGTGCCGAAGATGCCGGACGACAGCATCACCCGGGTTCCTGCGGCCAGGGCGTTGGTCATCTCCGACTGCTTCTTGGCCCGCTTCTGCTGCGGACGGATCAGCAGGAAATAGAAGGCGGCGCCCATCAGCGCCAGCATCAGGACGGTGCTACCCATGTCACCCATGTGGAGTTTCTTTCGTTCGACGGCATAACGGCGGCACGACCGCCGACGCATAACTCTAGCCGAGCCGTCCGCAAAGCCCGATTCCGACGCGGATCGGAACCGTCATCCCCCGGACGCAGGGATCCCACGCACGGGCGCTCAGGCCCCGAACAGGTCAGGCTCCGCGCCGCTCGGCATGGTCAGGCCCAGGTGTGCCCAGCCGCGGCCGGTGGCGATGCGGCCGCGCGGGGTGCGCATCAGGAACCCCTGCCGCACCAGGAAGGGCTCGGCCACTTCTTCGACGGTCTCACGTTCCTCGCCGACCGCCATGGCCAGCGTCGACAACCCGACCGGGCCGCCGTTGAACCGCTCACACAGGGCGGAGAGCACCGATCTGTCCAGCCGGTCCAGGCCGAGTTCGTCCACTTCGTAGAGGTCGAGCGCGGCTCGGGCGGCCTCGACGCTCAACCGGCCGTCCCCGCGGACCTGTGCGTAGTCACGCACCCGGCGCAGCAATCGGTTGGCGATCCGTGGGGTGCCGCGCGAGCGCGAGGCGATCACCTCGTCCGTGCCCGGCAGCAGTTCGATACCCAGCAGCCGGGCCGAGCGCCGCACGATGCCGCGCAGGGCGGGGGTGTCGTAGAAGTCGAGCTGACCGGTGAAGCCGAAGCGGTCGCGCAGCGGTCCCGGCAACAGGCCGGCCCTGGTGGTCGCGCCGACCAGGGTGAAGGGCGGAATCTCCAGCGGGATCGCGGTGGCACCCGGCCCCTTGCCGACCACCACGTCGACGCGGAAGTCCTCCATCGCCAGGTACAGCATCTCCTCGGCGGGGCGCGACATACGGTGAATCTCGTCGAGAAAGAACACCTCGCCCGCCGTCAGCCCCGACAGGATCGCCGCGAGGTCGCCGGCGTGCTGGATGGCAGGGCCGGACGAGATCCGGATCGGCGCACCCAGTTCGGCGGCGATGATCATCGCCAGCGTGGTCTTGCCCAGGCCGGGCGGACCCGACAACAGCACGTGGTCGGGCACTGAGCCTCGGTGCCGGGCAGCGTCCAGCATGAGCCCGAGCTGGTCGCTGACTCTTTGCTGGCCCGCGAACTCGGCCAGGCTGCCCGGCCGCAGTGCGGACTCGGCGACGGCGTCGTCGTCGTGCACGTGCGGATCCATCGGATCTGTGGACTCGCGGGTCACCGCGACCGCCGGGTCACTTGGCCAGGCTCCTCAGCGCTGCCCGCATCAGCACCGCGACCGGGGTGTCGGGATCGTCGTCCACCAGCGGGGCGACGCTGTCGCAGGCCCGTTCGGCGTCACGGGACGACCAGCCCAGGCCTTCGAGGCCACCCTTGACCTGATCGCGCCAGGCCATCGGCGCGGTCCGGGCGGCCGGCGCGTGCGTCGTCGCCAGGGCGTTGATCTTGTCCTTCAGCTCGATCACCAGCCGCTGGGCACCCTTGACGCCGATGCCGGGCACCTTGGTCAGCGCCCGGATGTTCTCGGACGCCACCGCGGCGCGCAGTGCGTCCGGACTGAGCACCGACACCACCGCCTGGGCGATCTTGGGGCCGATCCCGCTAGCCGACTGGACGAGCTCGAAGCAGTCGCGCTCATCGGCGTCGGCGAAGCCGTAGAGGGTGAGCGAGTCCTCGCGCACGACCAGGGACGTGGCCAGCGTCGCGGGCTGACCGATGCGCACCGCGGCGGCCGTCGCCGGTGTGCACAGCGCCTTGACTCCGAAGCCGTTCAGGTCGAGCACGACGGAGGTGGCCCCCGCTGCGATCACGGTGCCGCTCAGTTGCGCGATCATGCGCCACGCCTGCCTTGGACGCTTCGTTCGCGTTCCAGGGCGGCGGCGACCCGGGCCTGGCCGGCGCCGCGCCACAGGTGGCAGACGGCCAGGGCGACCGCATCGGCGGCGTCCGCTGGTTTGGGTGCTTCGGCGAGCTTGAGCACCCTGGTGACCATCAGGCCGATCTGCGCCTTGTCGGCCCGTCCGGACCCGGTGATCGCGGCCTTGACCTCGCTCGGGGTGTGCTGGTGGACGGGCAACCCGTGCCGGGCGCCGACCAGCATGGCGACCCCGGCGGCCTGCGCGGTGCCGATCACCGTCATCGTGTTGTGCTGGCTGAACACGCGCTCAACGGCGATCACGTCGGGATGGTGCCGGACGATCCAGTCCTCCAGCCCGGCCTCGATGGCGAGCAGTCGCAGGGGCAGATCGGCGTCGGCGGCGGTGCGGAGGACACCGGCCTCGACCAGCGTCGGCGTCCGTCCGGGAACACCGTCCACGACCCCGAGACCGCAACGGGTCAGCCCCGGGTCGACCCCCAGCACGCGCATGGACAAGCACCTTCGTCAGCCGAACAGATGTTCGGATATTACCGAGAAGGAAGCGATCTCCACGGACGCCACGCCCCGTTCGTCCAGCTTGTCGAGACGTCGTCGGTCGAGAGGTCTCGACAAGCTCGACCACCTGAAGGAGCTCGATCAGCCGGGTTCTCGACAAGCTCGACCGACAATCAGTCCAGCTCGGCGAGCACCGCCTCGGGCACCTCTT
Source organism: uncultured Actinomycetota bacterium (assembly GCA_963697765.1). Lineage (GTDB taxonomy): Bacteria > Actinomycetota > Actinomycetes > Propionibacteriales > Propionibacteriaceae > Micropruina. The sequence goes on along the minus strand of CAVOPC010000001.1, from coordinate 213,835 downwards.
CGTTCGAGTAGACCGTCTGCACGTCGTCCACGTCCTCGATCGCGTCGAGCAGCCGGAACAGCTTCTCGGCGGCGTCCCGGGCGTCGATCGACTGGGTGTACTGAGGCACGAACTGCACTTCGGCCGACTCGTAGTCCAGGCCGGCGGACTGGACCGCCTTACGCACGTCCACCACCAGGCTGGGGTCCGAGATCACCCGGAAGACCTCACCCTCGTCCGAGACGTCCTCGGGGTCGGCGTCCAGGGTCGCCTCGAGCAGGTCGTCCTCGTCGAGGCTCTTGCCGCCCTGGGCCTTGGCCACCTCGACCACGCCCTTGCGGTCGAAGATGCGCGACACCGAGCCGACGTCGGCCATCGTGCCGCCGTTGCGGGTAACCGCCACCTTGACATCGGACGCGGACCGGTTGCGGTTGTCGGTCAGGCATTCGATCAGAATCGCCACCCCGCCGGGCCCGTAGGCCTCGTACATGATCTCGAGGTAGTCGACCTGCTCGCCGCCGACGCCGGAACCGCGCTTGACCGCGCGATCGATGTTGTCGTTGGGAACCGAGTTCTTCTTGGCCTTCTGGATCGCGTCGTACAGGGTCGGGTTTCCGCCGGGGTCACCGCCGCCGAGGCGGGCCGCCACCTCGATCTTCTTGATCAGGTTGGCGAACAGCTTGCCGCGCTTGGCATCGATCGCCGCCTTCTTGTGCTTGGTGGTCGCCCACTTGGAATGCCCGCTCATCTACGCTCCATCTGCATGCTCTGATTGCGCCGCCGGCACCTGGTTCGGCTGCGCGGCCCCGATTCTATCGAGGCTCGGGTGGTTGACATACCAGACCATCGTGTCCACCAGCTGATACCCCATCTCAAGATAGGGACGCGCGCCCTGATCGGAGTCGGTTTCGACCCCGATGCCGGCGGTGCCCAGGCCCAGGGCGCGGAACGAGTCGTCGCTGCGCGCCAGCAAGGCCCGATAGATGCCCCGGTTGCGCCACTCAAGCGTGGCACCCAGGTACTCCGTCCACCCCGATCGCTCGCCGGCCAGGTCGAGTAGCGAGTTGAGCACCCAGCCGACCGCCGCACCGTCGGCCACAGCGACGAACGAAAGATCGTCGCGGATGCCGGCAGCGCCCAGGCCCCACTGCCACGAGGCCTCGTCCAGAGTGTCGGACGGGCGGGTGAGGATCTGGTTGTACAGGTGCCGGACGGGCTCGCTCCAGGCGGCTCCGAACGGCACCAGGTCGACGCCGGCCACGGTGTGGCGCAACGGGTGTGCGAGCGGACGGCGCAGCGCGTGATACCACTTCTGCGGCGGAAAACCCCGGGTCGGAAGCAGGTCGGCAAAGATCTTGTTGGTCGCGGACGTGACCATGGTGAGTTGCAACGGGCCGCCTGCACCATCAGTTTCGAGGTACCACTCGATCGCCCGCTCGGATTGCCAGTCGAGCAGCGTCGGCTGCACGCCCTCGTGGCGCCAGGCGGGGTGGCAACCCCCGTGCAGGTAGACCGGTCCGCTCGGATCGTCCGCCGCCGGAACCTGATTCCACGCGTAGGCGATCAGGGTGCCGCTGGGCTTGCGCAGCACAATGCCGTTGTCGCCGGTGCCTTGTGGGTCGTCGGCCAAGGCGACGGACAGGGCGCGAAGGTCATGGTGATGGGTCGCGTCACCCAGGTACTCCTCGGCTTCGATCAGGCTGGCGATCTCGGGCAGGTCGCCGGCGGTGATCCGATTCCACGTGCACCCATGGGTCTTGGCCGGTGTGGGCATCATTGCCTCTCCGTCGTTGCCATTTGAATGTAGACCCGGCTCATCCGGCGGCGACAGCCAAGGCATCCTCAAGGGTGAAGTTACCCACGTAGAGGGCGGTGCCGATGATCGCCCCGGTGACGCCCAGCGGCACGAGGTCGTGGAGCGCGCGCAGGTCGTCGAGTCGGGCGATGCCGCCGGAGGCGATCACTTCGGCGTCGGTGCGGGCACACACCGCCCGGAGCAGGTCGAGGTTCGGGCCGGTCAGCATGCCGTCCGATGCCACGTCGGTGACCACGAAGGTGGCGCACCCCGCCGCCGACAGCCGTTCGATCGCCTCGGCCCAGTCGCCCCCTTCGCGCACCCAACCGCGGGCCGCCAGCCTGGTGCCCTTGACGTCGATGGCGATGCCGATCCGGTCGCCGTATTCGGCGATGACTCCTTCGCACCAGGCCGGATTCTCGAGTGCCGCGGTGCCGATGTTGACCCGTCGACAGCCGGTGGCCAGGGCCCGCTCAAGGCTCGCGTCGTCGCGGATGCCGCCGGACAACTCCACGTTCAACGTCAGTTGTGCGGTGATGTCCGCGACGACGTCTGCGTTCGAGCCGCGGCCGAACGCTGCGTCGAGGTCGACCAGATGCAGCCATTGGGCACCGGCGGCCTGCCAGCGCAGGGCGGCAGCCAGCGGATCGCCGAACACCTTCTCCGAGCCGGCCACACCCTGGGTGAGTTGCACCGCCTGGCCGTCTTGCACGTCGACGGCCGGCAGCAGGTTCAAAGTGGTCACGATCGGCCAGCCTAACCTGCCCGGATCGCCGGGCTGCGGTCGCGCTCAGCAGGTGAGGGGCCGGCCGCGACGTCATCCCGGCAGCCGGTGGTTGATTTTGCTTCTCCAGCGCCTCACACGTCGCCGGTGGCCCCGCGCAGCGACTTCCACATCGGCCAGGCACCTTCGGAGTCGTTGGACAGCACCGTCATCGTCAGGTCACGTCCGGGGTGGTGTTGGCTGACCATCGAGACGCCGGCGTCGGCGCCCACCATCTGCCAGACCCCCGGCTTGGGCAGCCAGAGGCCGAATCCGTACGGGTCGTCCGCGTCATGGCCCGGACCGAGGGTGGTCATCTGCTCCACCAGCTCGGTGGGGACGATCCGTCCCGCGGCCAGCGCCGTCCAGAACGTCCGAAGGTCACCGACGGTTGAGTAGGCGCCCCCATCCGCGCTGCCCTCGATCGGCAGGTGGAAGACGTTGCTGCGGGGACTGTCGGGGTACAGGTAGCCGACCGCCGCCGAACCCGGCAGTTCGTCGGAGCGCAGAAAGTCGGTGTGGGTCAGACCCGCCGGACGGATCACCCGTTGCCGCACCAGATCCTGATAGCGCACCCCAGACGCCCGCTGTGCGACCAGGCCGAGCAGCACGAAGCCGCCGTTGCTGTAGGCGAATCCGGCTCCGGGAGCGGCCAGCATCGGCAGGTCGAGCAGCGGCAGGAAGTCCTCGGGCGAGATGTAGCTGTGCATGCTGCCGGGCAGCAGGTAGGTGTCGGAGTCGGCGTCGTCGTCCAGGTATTCGCCCACTCCCGAGGTGTGGCTGAGCAGGTGCCGCACGGTGACCGCGTCGTCCACCTGAGCCAGATCGTCACCCAGCCAGCGCCGGACGGGATCCTCCAGGCTCATGGTGCCCTCGTCCACCAGCGACAACACCGCCAGCGCTGTGAAGGTCTTCGAGCCGCTGGCCAGGCAGAACTGGGTCCGGGGGGTGTTCGGCAACTGGTGGGCGCGATCGGCGAGGCCGAAGGCGAGTTCGGTCACCGTGCCCGCATCGTCCACCCGGATGGCGCCGCTGAAGCCCTGCTCCTGCGCCGCTGTGCTGAGGGCTGAGGTGAGTTCGTCCATGACGCCAGTGTCGGGACGACCAGTGACCGGGTCAATGGCGGCGGTCTGCGCCGGCCCAGGGAGAGATCCCGGCGTTCGCCGGGATGAGGGGTTGCGCACGCACGGGACGACGGGGAGTCGGCCGCACGCACGTCATCCGGGCGTTCGCCGGGATCTCCACTCAGGCCAGCCCGGCGATCCAGTTGCGCAGCAGCGCAGCCCCCGCACTGCCCGACTTCTCGGGGTGGAACTGGGTGCTCGACAGTGCCCCGTACTCCACCCCAGCGATGCAGCGGTCGCCGTCGTGGTCCACCCAGGTGACCTTGGCCTCGTCCGGCAGTCGGTCGGCGGCGCGCACCCCGTAGGAGTGGACGAAGTAGAAGCGCTCTCCCGCCACTCCCTTGAACAGCACGCTGCCCGGTGGCGGCTCGACGGTGTTCCAGCCCATGTGCGGCAGCCGTGCGCTCCGCAGCCGCTCCACCACACCGGCGAGCACCCCGACCCCGGCGGCGTCACGGCCGTGCTCAACGCCGTGCCCGAACATCACCTGGTGGCCGACGCAGATGCCCAGCACCGGACGTCCCTTGTTCAACCGATCGGTGATCAGTTCGGGTCCGCCGACGGCCCGCAACCCGTCCATGCAGGCGGCGAAGGCACCCACCCCGGGAACCACCAGACCGTCGGCCTCGCGTCCGGCCTCGACGTCTGAGGTCAGGGTGACGTCCGCCCCGGCAGCGACCAGGGCCCGGGTGGCCGAATGCAGGTTGCCCGAGCCGTAGTCGAGCACCACCACCCGGGGTCGGGTCACAGGGCGCCCTTCGTGGACGGGATCGCGTCCGCCACCCTCGGGTCGATGCCGACGGCGATCCGCAACGCGCGCGCGACCGCCTTGAACTGGGCCTCGACGATGTGGTGCGGGTCGCGGCCGGCGAGCAGGCGCAGGTGCAGGCAGATGCCGGCGTTGATCGCGAAGGATTCCATCAGGTGGTAGGTCATCGACCCCGCGTAGGGCACCCCGGAGCCACCGATCAGGGCGTAGACCTGGGCCTCAGGCTCGCCGGAACAGACCGCGTAGGGACGCCCGGCCACGTCGACGACCGCGTGCGCCAGCGCCTCGTCCAGGGGAACGGTGGCATCACCGAACCGGACGATGCCGCGCTTGTCGCCCAGCGCCTGCCGAACCGCCAGGCCGAGCACGATCGCAGTGTCTTCGATGCTGTGGTGGCCGTCGATGTGCAGGTCGCCGGTGGTGGTCACCTCGAGGTCGATCAGCGAGTGCTTGGCCAGCGCGGTGAGCATGTGGTCGTAGAAGCCGACACCGGTCGAAATAGTGGACTGACCCGTGCCGTCCAGGTTGACCGACACCCGCACGGTCGATTCGCTGGTGGACCGCTCCAGTTGGGCGGTGCGCTGCGTCATCGGATCTCCTCCACAACGTCGGCCAGGGCCGAGTAGAACAACTGGGTCTCGTCCGGGGTGCCCACCGAAACCCGTAGCCAGCCCGCAGGACCCGTTTCGCGCACGAGCACGCCCCGATCGAGCAGCCGCTGCCACACATCATGCCGGTCGGCGAACGGCCCGAACAGACAGAAGTTGGCATCGGAGTCGATCACCTCGACCCCTAGTTGAGGCAGCCTGACCAGCATCTCGTCGCGGGTGCGGCGCAGCTGGTCCACCTGGCTGAGCAGATACCCCGCGTGCCGCAGCGCGACTTCGGCGACGATCTGGGTCTGGGACGACAGGTGGTACGGCAGCCGGACGATGCGACAGGCGTCCACGATCGCCGGAGCGGCGGCGAGGTACCCGACCCGGCCGCCGGCCAGCGCGAACGCCTTGCTCATGGTGCGGCTGACGATCAGGTTGCCGTACCGGGGCAGCAGGGTCAGCGCTGTGTTCTCGGGATGCCTGGAGAACTCCTGGTAGGCCTCGTCGACCACCACGATCGCGTCTGTGCCCGCGAGGACGGCCTCGGTGACGGCGAGCGGGGTGGGGGTGCCGGTCGGGTTGTTGGGCGTGGTGATGATCACCACGTCGGCGTCATGCTCGGCGATCGCGGCCAGCACCTCGTCGGCGGCCAGGGTGAAGTCGGCGCGGCGCGGCGCTGTGACGTAGCGGGTGTGGGTGTTGCGGGCATATTCGGGATACATCGAATAGGTCGGGGTGAACGCGAGCAGGGTGCGTCCGGGACCTCCGAAGGCGCCCAGCACATGGGTCATCACCTCGTTGGACCCGTTCGCCGCCCACACGTTGGCCATCGTCAGGCCGTGGCCGAGGTAGCCGGCCAGGGCGGTGCGCAGTCCGGCCGCCTCGCGTTCGGGGTACCGATTCATACCGGCAGCTGCGGCGGTGAGGCCAGCCGCCATGTCGGCCGCGATCTCGGCACTGGGCGGAAAGGGGTTCTCGTTGACGTTCAGGCAGACCGGCACGTCGAGCTGGGGTGCGCCGTAGGGCTCTTCGCCGACGAGTTCAGCGCGCAGGGGCAGGTCGGAAAGGGTGGGATCGGGCCTCATGGAACGAGCCCATCCGTCATCCTGGCGGACGCCGGGATCTTCCCCTCCGCAATCCCGGCGGACGCCGGGATCTCCTCCGCCGGCAGAACCTTGCGAGACCCGTCCCCCCTACGCACCGACACCGCCGCCCCGTGAGCCGGCAGGTTCTCCGCGGCGGCGAAGGTCTCCACGGCGTCCGCAACCTCGAGCAGGGCGTCGCGGGAGTAGTCGATGACGTGCACGAACTTCAGGAAGCTGTTCACGTTCAGTCCGGACGAGTGGCAGGCGCAACCCGCGGTGGGCAGCACGTGCGTGCTGCCCGCGGAGTAGTCGCCGAGCGAGACCGGCGACCATGACCCGACGAAGATCGCCCCGGCGTTGCGCACCCGGCCGGCCACCGCGCGGGCGTCCCTGGTGTGAATCTCGAGGTGTTCGGCGGCGTAGGCGTTGACCACGTCCAGACCCTGCTCGATGTCGTTCACCAGCACGATCGCGGACTGCTGCCCCTCGAGTGCGACCCGTATCCGATCATGGTGCCTGGTCGCTTCCACCAGCGGCTCGAGTTGGGCGCGGACGGCGCCCGCCAGCGCCACGGAGTCGGTGACCAGCACCGCTCCAGCGAGCGGGTCGTGTTCCGCCTGGCTGATCAGGTCGGCGGCGACGAACTCGGGGGTGGCGGTGTCGTCGGCGAGGATGGCGATCTCGGTGGGACCCGCCTCGGAGTCGATGCCGACCTTGCCGCGGAGCAGCCGCTTGGCGGCGACCACATAGATGTTGCCGGGACCGGTGACGAGCTGGACGGGCTCACACACGTCAGGGACCCCGTGCGCGAACATCGCGATCGCCTGTGCGCCCCCGACGGCGTACACCTCGTCCACGCCGAGCAGACCGCAGACGGCCAGGATGGTCGGGTGCGGCAGGGCGCCGAAATCGGCCTGTGGCGGCGACGCCACAGCGATGGACGGGACCCCGGCCACCTGGGCGGGCACCACGTTCATCAGCACCGAGGACGCCAGCGGCGCCAATCCACCGGGCACATAGAGGCCGACCCGCTCCACGGGGATGGCGCGGGCCTCCACCACGGCACCCGGCGCGGGCTCGGCGCGCAGCAACGTCGTGCGGGCCTCGACCTCGGCGACCAGCCGGCGACGCCGGATCGACTCAGTGAGTGCACCGCGCAACTCGGGGGTGAGCTGGTCGACGGCGGCGGCGATCGCCTCTGCTGACACCGGGAACGACTCGGGCACGCAACGATCGAACTTCTGCGAGTACTCGCGCAGTGCGTCAGCGCCCCGCTCGGCGACGGCGTCACAGATCGGCCGGACCTGCTCTACGGCATGCTCGACGTCCATCGGTGCGCGAGGAACCACGGTGCGGTAGTCGACCTGGCGGCCACGCAGGTCCAGAGTGCGGATCACCCTGTGAGTCTAGGGATTGCGTCCGACAGGGTGCTGCGGGTCTCGACCCCGGCCGGCTCAATCGGGGACGGTCCCCGGTGTTTCAGGAAGCCGGCTCACCTTTGGACAGTCTCCGGTGTTTCATGGGCCAGTCCCGATCCGTCCGATTGAAGGAACCGTCGGGGGCATGTGCGAGGCTGGACGTCATGAGCATGGAGAAACCCGAAATCGACTTTCCAGGCGAGGCACCTGACGACCTGGTGATCGACGACATCGTCGTCGGCACCGGCGATGAGGCCAAGGCCGGCAACACGGTCATCGTGCATTACGTGGGCGTGGCGCATTCCAGCGGCGAGGAGTTCGACGCCTCGTACAACCGCCAGGAGCCGCTGCAGTTCAGGCTGGGTATCGGCCAGGTGATCAGCGGATGGGATCAGGGAGTCCAGGGCATGAAGGTGGGTGGACGGCGTCAGCTCACCATTCCGCCGCATCTGGGTTACGGCGACCGTGGCGCGGGCGGCGCGATCGCACCCGGCGAGACCCTGATCTTCGTGGTGGACCTGCTCGGCGTTCGCTGACACTTCGGTGGCCGACTGGTTGCTGATCGTTGCGCTGATCGCGCGATCGCCGGGCTGATCTCGGCCCGCACCTGGCCGGTGGCGCAGGGCGCCGCGGGTGCGCGCGCTCGTCACGTAGTGCCTGGTGACGCTACCCGGCGGCCGGACTCGGCCTGGCGGTGCTGGGCAACAATCACTGGCTACCCGTGCTGCTTGGCTGTCTCATCGGCCTGCTGCCGGGGGCCTGGTGGCGCGAGGCGTTGCAGCAGCAGCCAGCCGGCCCGAACGTCGTCGAGCCGCGTGCTCCGGGCGCCGATGGAGAACCGTAGGGCCACCCGTCCGTCCAGCACGGTGCGGGTGAACAGCACTGTGCCGTCGGCGTTCGCAGCGGCGATGAGCGCCGCGGTCGCCTCGTCACCGGTCTGCAACGCGAGGCAGAGCAGGTTGAGCGGGTGCGGTGCCAGGATCTCGAACCGGTCGTCGGCGGCGACCCATCCGGCCAGCTGCTGCGTCCAGGCCAGGTGGTCGCGGATCATCGCCTGAGCCGGCGCCACCCCGTCGGTGCGCAGGGTGAACCAGAGCTTCAGTGCACGAAAGCGGCGACCCAGCGGCACCTGCCAGTCGCGGTAGTCGATCACCGCGCCGGTCTCGGCGGCCGCCGTTCGCAGGTACTCGGGCAGAATGCTGAGGGCGCCCAGCAGGCTCGCCCGGTCGGCGGTATAGAACAGGTTGCAGTCGAAGGTGACCCCCATCCACTTGTGCGGGTTGGTGCCGTAGCTGTCGGCCAGCTCGACGCCGTCGTTCAGCCAGCGCAGTTCGGGGCACAGTGTGGCGATGCCGGCCATCGCGGCATCCACGTGCACCCACAGGCCGTGCCTGCGCGCCACCTCGGCCACCGCCCTGACGGGATCCACCGCGAGCGAGTTCGTGGTGCCCACGGTGGCGCAGACCCAGAACGGCAGCAGACCGGCCGCCCGGTCGGCTTCGATCAGCTCCGCGAGGGCGTCCGGACGCATGGCGAAGTTCTCGTCGTGCGGTACCACCCGCAGGTGGCCGGTGCCGATACCGGCGATGCGCAAGCCCTTCTCGATGGACGAATGCGCTTGTGACGTGGCATAGGCGACCAGCCTGGTGGTGTCGGAGTCGACGTTGACCGCACCGTCGGTGGTTCGCCAGCGGGCCGCCAGGATCGACGTCAGGGTGGCCTCGCTGGCTGAGCCCTGGATGACTCCCCCGCCGTTGGCGCTGGTGCTGCGGAACGCGTCCGGCAGGCCGAGCAGGTCGACCATCCAGTCCATCATCCGGGTCTCCACCTCGGTGACGGACGGGCTGCTCGCCCAGCTCATGCCCTGCACACCGAGGCCCGCCGACACCAGTTCGGCCAGGATCGCGGGATAGGTGGTGTTGGCCGGAAACCAGGCGAAGAACCCGGGGTGCTGCCAGTTGGTCAAGCCCGGGACGACGACCCGGTCCAGGTCTGCGTAGAGCGCCTCGAAACCGTCCGGATCGCCGGGATGCTCGGGCAGTAGAGCCGCGATCTCGCCGGGCTGCACGGTCGACTGGACCGGCAACGTGTCAAGTCGTTGGTGGTAATCGATGATCCACTCGATCAGCCGGTGCCCGTGCGCCCGGAACTCGTCTGCCTGCACCCGGCCAACCTAGCGCCGGGCCGCCCGCGCGTGCACTCGGTCGTCAGTCCCAGCCTGAGCCGGCGCTGGAGACGCCCGACACAGAAGGGTTTCGACACGCTCAACCATCCGAGTGACCCCCTGATGGTCAGGCCTCGACAACGGGCTTCGACAAGCTCAACCAGCCGAACGACTTGCCATGGTGACCGGCCCTCGGCAAGCGGGTTCGACACGCTCAACCAGCCAACGACGCCGAAGGCTGGTCGGGCCTCGACTCGCGCGGGTTACTACCTGCTCAACCGTTTGGTGGCTCGCTACGGTGGCCGGGTGAGCGGTAAATCTGCCCGCGGCACCCCCGCGACCGAGGCCCTGACGTCCGCCGGCATCACCTTCGCCCTGCACTCCTACACCCATCACGACGACAGTCGCGACTTCGGCGCCGAGGCTGCCCGCGAGCTTGGCGTGAGCGATCTTCGCATCTTCAAGACGCTCGTCGTCGACGTCGGCTCCGGACGTCCCTCGCTGGCGGTCGGCATCGTTCCGGTCGCCACCCAACTCGACCTGAAGGCGTTCGCGGCCATCGTAGGCGCCAAGAAGGCGGCGATGGCCAAACCCGCTGACGCCTCGCGCAGCTCGGGCTACGTGGTCGGCGGCATCTCCCCGATCGCCCAGAAGACCCAGTTGCCCACCGTGCTGGACGAGACCGCCCAACTGTTCGACACGATCTTCGTCTCCGCCGGCAAACGCGGGCTGCAGGTCGAACTGACCCCAGCTGACCTGGCCGCGATCACCCACGCGCACTGGGGTGACATCGCGAAGGAATTCTGAAAAGTGCATGCGATTGAGTGCGACACGCCATCACGACGGCGTGTCGAACTCAATCCCCTGCACTTTTCAGACTCTGCCGAGATAGCCGACCAGCCGGTCGATGCCTTCGTTGAGTTCAGCCGCCGTTCCGCAGAATGAAAGCCGCATGAACCGGCGCCCGTCCACCGGGTCGAAATCGATGCCCGGTGTGAGCGCCACGCCGGTCGCGGCCAGCACGTCGGCACACCAGGCCTGCGAGTCGTCGGTCAGGTGCGCGATGTCACACCACGCGTAGAAGGCGCCGTCCGGCGGGGCGAAGGTGGTGATGCCAAGTTCGGGCAACCGGGCCAGCAGCAGGTCACGGTTCGCGGCGTACCGGCGGACGTGCCCGTCCAACTCGGCGCGGGCCTGTGGCCCGAAGGCCGCCACCCCCGCCGCCTGCGAGAGCGCCGGCGCACAGATGGCGAGATTGCCGTGCAGCAGTTCCACCGGACGCCGTAGCGCTTCGGGCACGAGCAGCCACCCGACCCGCCAGCCGGTCATCGACTGATACTTGCTGAGCGACCCCACCACCACACTGTTACGACCGAACTCCCACGCGCTACGCGTCACCTGGCCGAAGCTGATGCCGTGGTAGATCTCGTCCGAGATGAGCAGCACGTCGTTGGCTTCGCACCAACGGCTGATCGCTCCAGCTCCACCCCGTCGATCACCGTGCCGGTGGGGTTCGCCGGGCTGGCGATCACCAGGCCGGCGGGCTTCTCAGTCAACGACTCCAGCATGGCGACCGTGGGCTGGTAACGAGTTTCGGCTGCGCACTCGAGTTCGAGCAGCCGACAGCCCACCGTGAGAATGTCGTTGCGGTACGCCGGGTATCCCGGACGGGTGATGGCAACGAGATCGCCCGGATCGAACGCCGCCAGCAACGTCAACAGAAATCCGCCGGATGATCCGGTGGTCACGATCACCTCGTCGACGCCCACCTCCAGCCGGTACTGGTCGGCGTAGTGACCGGCGATGGCGGCCCGGAACTCCTGGGTGCCGGTCGCTTCGGTGTAGCCGAGCACATCGCGCTGCAGGGTTTCCGCCGCAGCGTCCAGCACGGCCGTTGGGGCGGGCGTGGACGGCTGCCCGACGCACAGCAGGATGACGTCATCGTGGGTGCGGCGCCGATCGGCGACGGCTTTGAGAACCTCCATCACGTGGAAGGGCTCAACACCCCCACGTAGCGAAGGGGGTCGCGGAGTCACGGTCGGCGCAGTCGGGCGAACCAGCCGATGACCCCGGCGACCATCGCACCGAGCCCGACGCCGGTTGCCGCACCGAGTACGTACCCCGTGCCCATGCCGACCTTCATCGCCTGCTGTGCGACCGCCTCACGCACCATCGGCACCGGCTCAGCCATCTCGGCCGGTGCGTCACCGACGTCCTTGGCGATCGGTGAGCGGTACACCGGCTGCTGCTGGAAGGTCGCCATCCAGGCAGCGATCATCAGGATCAAGGTCGCGAACAGGTTGAAGAACAGCATCACGAGGATGATCGGTCCGAACACCTGCGCCGCCGCGTTGCCGGCGAACAGGCTGGTGATGAACGACGTCAGGTACTGCAGCGCCGCGAGCCCGACCGCCCCGGTCAGAGCGCCCTTGAACAGGACACGGCGCGGGATGCGTTGCTGGTAGGACACCCGGTAAAGGAACGCGAACAGCACAAAGCCCATCGCGATCGACACCGGAATGGGCGCCACGTAGAGCAGGGCACCCGTCAAGGGCCCTTGGGGAAGGTGCAGGAAATCGACGACCTGTTGCGAGAAGCCGGTGACTGCGGCGGTGACGGTGAACATGAGCAGGATGGTCACCAGCAGAACGAGAAGGATGCCGAGGTTGGTCAGCGTCTCCACGACGATGTTGCTCTTCTTCTCCCCCTCGGAGAAGTCGGGGCGCATCTGCGCGCGGATGGCGCTCTTCAGATTGGCCACCCAGGTCGCCCCCGAGTAGGCGAAAATCACCAGCGCCACAATGCCGACCGCCGCCCAGTTGGCGAGCGCATTCTTCATCAGGCCGAGGATCTGCGTGCCGATCGGGTTGTCCTGGAACTGGTCGGTGATCAGCTGGCCGACCTGGTTCATCAGATCGGGGCGGAACACGGTCAGCACCATGCCGAGCAACGAGAAGGCGAACATGAGCACGGGCACGATCGACAGCACCGAGAAGTACGTGACGGCCGCCGCGAACTGGTTGCCGAGGCGCGCCGTGAACCGCTCCTGCATGCGCAGCAGGTGAGCGACCTGTCGGTTCGCCTTCAGCTTCTCCAGCCATTGCTGCATCGCGTGTCCTCTCGTCGAGCGGGCGCGTTCAGCCTAGACGCAGGGGCAGCAGCCGACGTACACCGTTCAGGGCGGTTCATCCAGCTGGGTGCGATCGGAGGAGGCCTCGACAAGCTCAACCAGAAATCGGTCGATCGAGCGTGTCGAGATCACCGGCAGCTCACCCAGCGCAGCTACTCGGCGTAGCTGCTCACCGGAGGGCAGGAGCAGACCAGGTTGCGGTCGCCGTACACGCCGTCGATCCGGGCGCTGGCCGGCCAGTACTTGTTGGTGCCGCCGGTGCCGATGGTGCCGAGGACGAGGCCGCCCGGATAGGCCGCCAGGGTGCGGGAGTACGGGTGGGTCCACTCGTCCGCGAGCACCCGGCCCTGGGTGTGCGGGGCGTTGTGCAAGGGGTTGTCGTCCGCGGGCCACTGCGCCGCCGCGACCGCGTCGGCCTCGGCCCGGATCGCGATCATCGCGTCGCAGAACCGGTCCAACTCGGCCTTCGACTCGGACTCGGTGGGCTCGATCATCAGCGTTCCCGCCACCGGAAAACTCATCGTGGGCGCGTGGAACCCGTAGTCGATCAGCCGCTTGGCGACGTCGTCCACGGTGACCCCGGTGGCCTTGGTCAGCGGACGAAGGTCGGCGATGCACTCATGCGCAACCAGCCCGTTCGCACCGGTGTAGAGGATCGGATAGTGCGCCCCGATCCGCTTGGCGATGTAGTTCGCGCTGAGCACGGCCGCCTGACCCGACTCCTGCAGGCCGTTTGCGCCGAGCATCGCGATGAATGCGTAGCTGATCGGCAACACCCCGGCCGAGCCGAACGGAGCCGCGCTGACCGGTCCGTAGGACGTGGCCGGGCCGGCCTCGTCCAGCATCGGATGGGACGGCAGGTAGGGCGCCAGATGTGCGCGGACGGCCACCGGACCGACGCCCGGGCCGCCGCCGCCGTGCGGGATCGCGAACGTCTTGTGGAGGTTCAGGTGGCTGACGTCGGAACCGAAATGTCCGGGCTGGGCAAGGCCGAGCAGGGCGTTGAGGTTCGCACCGTCGACGTAGACCTGCCCGCCGGCGTCGTGCACCAGGCCGCACAGTTCGGTGATGGTGTCCTCGTAGACCCCGTGGGTCGACGGGTAGGTGACCATGATCGCTGCCACGTTCGCCCCGTGCAGTTCGAGCTTGGCCCTCAGGTCGGCGAGGTCGACCGAGCCGTCGGCGGCGGTCTTGACCACGACCACCTTCATGCCTGCCATCACCGCTGACGCCGCGTTGGTGCCGTGGGCGCTGGCCGGAATCAGGCAAATGGTGCGCTGCTCGTCACCATTCGCCAGGTGGTACGAGCGAATCGCCATCAGGCCGGCGAACTCACCCTGGCTACCTGCGTTGGGCTGGACGGACACCCGGTCGTATCCGGTGATCGCGGCCAGCGCGTCGTTGAGCCGGGTGATCATGGCGAGGTAGCCCTGGGCGTCGGCGACCGGCGCGAACGGATGCAGGTTGGCGAACCCGGGCAGGCTGATCGCCTCCATCGACGTGGTCGGGTTCAGCTTCATGGTGCACGAGCCGAGCGGGATCATGCCGCGGTCGAGTGCGAAGTCGCGATCCGACAGCGACCGCAGGTAGCGCAGCATCTCGGTTTCGCTGTGCCGGGTGTTGAACACGGGATGGCTCAGGTAGTCGACCGCCCTTTCGTGACCAGCCAGATCTCCGCGGGTGGCGTCGGTGAGCTCAACGCCGAACGCCTCGGCGACGGCGGCCAGGTCGGTCTCGGTGGCGTCCTCACCGACGCTGATGCCGACCCGGTCGGCGTCGACCAGTCGCAGGTGCAGTCCGGCCCGCGCCGCCGCGGCGACAACCTGCTCGGCGCGCCCCGGCACGGTGACGGTCAGGGTGTCGAAGAAGTGATCGGACGCCAGCGCCCCCGCACCGCTCAACGCGGCGGCCAGGCGTCGGGCCTTGTCGTGCAGGCCCTGGGCGATGTCGCGCAGCCCGAGCGGGCCGTGATAGACGGCGTACATGGACGCCGCGACCGCCAGCAGCACCTGCGCGGTGCAGATGTTGGACGTCGCCCGGTCGCGGCGGATGTGCTGCTCGCGCGTCTGCAGTGCCAGCCGGAGCGCCGGCGTTCCGTCGGCGTCCACCGAAAGGCCGACCAGTCGTCCGGGCAGCTGCCTCTCGAGCCCGTCCCGTACCGCCATGAAGGCAGCGTGCGGGCCGCCGTAGAACAGCGGAACGCCGAAGCGCTGGGTGCTGCCCACGGCGATGTCCGCGCCCCATTCGCCGGGTGCCATCAGCAGGGTCAGTGCCAGCAGGTCGGCGGCCGCGATCACGCTCGCGTTGTTGTCGTGGGCGGTGGCTGCAATCGCCCGCAGTTCGTCGGGACTGCGCACTCCCCCGTCGGCGCCGGGCACCTGCACGACGATCGCAAACGCCTCATGGGTCTGCAGGGCCTCGACCAGATCGTCGTCGACCACCACGACATCGATTCCCGTCGCCAAGGCGCGGGTGCGCACCACGGCCAGAGTCTGCGGCAGCACCTGCGCATCGACCAGGAACACCGAGCCCTTGCCGGAGACCCGTCGCGCCAGCGCCATCGCCTCGGCCACGGCGGTGGCCTCGTCCAGCAGGCTGGCACCGGCGGTGGGCAGCCCGGTCAGGTCGCTGATCATGGTCTGGAAGTTCAGCAACGCCTCCAGCCGGCCCTGGCTGATCTCGGGTTGGTACGGGGTGTAGGCGGTGTACCAGGCCGGGCTTTCGAGCACGTTGCGGCGGATCACCGGCGGGGTGATGGTGCCGTGGTAGCCGAGTCCGATCATGGCGCGACGGGGCCGGTTGGCCGCTGCGAAGGCGGCCAGCTCGGCGGCGGCTTCAGCTTCGTCCAGCGCGGCGGGCAGGTTCAACTGCTCGTCCAGCAGGATCGTGGCCGGCACGGCGGCTTCGCCGAGGCTCGTCAGGGACGCCTGTCCGATCGCCGCCAGCATGGCCTGGCGGTCATCGCCGACCGCTCCGATGTGCCGAGTCGTGAAGGCAGCCATTCGCTCTCCTGAAGTCGCGTCCTGAACCGCGATGCGGTCCTCGACAACGCTATCTCAGGCTCGGCAGAGCCGAGGAACGGGAGTTGTGGTGCGCGGTCTCGACAAGTTCGGCCACCGATGGTGGTGGGCTCGACGGGCGAAACAGTCAGCTGACGGCGCGGGCGCGGCGGCGGGCGGCCAGTTCGTCGCTGGTCGGATGGGGCGCGGCGTCCTCATGGGCGCGCTCGCTAGGCAGGGTGGACAGGCTTCCCTCGATGTCGCGCCAGACGCCGCCCAAAGCGATGCCGAACATGCCCTGGCCGCCACGCAACAGGTCGATCACCTCGTCGTCGGAGGTGCACTCATACACCGTCACGCCGTCGCTCATCAGGGTGACCTGGGTCAGGTCCTGGACGCCGCGGGCGCGCAGGTGGTCCACCGCCGCGCGGATCTGCTGCAGCGAGATGCCGGCGTCGATCAGCCGCTTGATCACCTTGAGCAGCAGAATGTCTCGGAAGCTGTAGAGCCGCTGGGTTCCGGAACCGCCGGCGGCGCGGATCTCGGGGGCGACCAGGCCGGTTCTTGCCCAGTAGTCGAGTTGGCGGTAGGTGATCTCGGCGGCCCCGCACGCGACCGGCCCACGGAAGCCGAGGTCTTCGGGCATCGGTGAGAAGTCACCGTCGAAGAGCAGGTCCTGGGTGTCCAGGGGGTGCTCCGCCGCCTCGTCCCGACCGTTCACGTCGTCCGCCTTCGCTGCCTGTGCTGTTCGCCCCGACCGCGCCGGAGTGCTGACCCCCACGACGCTAGAACCGGGCTGCTCGGACGGTCAACGACACGCCGCGGATGTGGCGCCACCCTATCAACCCTCCAGCCATACCTAAGGGTTGGGTGCGGGTCAGATTTCGCCGAGAGTGCGCGGCGATCGAGGCGGTTGCGGGTCTCGACAAGCTCGACCACCCGAGTTCTCGACAACCTCGGCTCGACACACTCGACCACAGCCGCTCAGAAGTCGTCCGGGTTCACCGAGTCGAGGAACTGGCGGAACTCCTGCACCTGATCTTCCCCGATCGGTGGCTGCTCGGGATCCGGTGCGACACCGACGGCGTCGAGCACGGCGTCGGCCACCTTGATCGCAACCTCGGCCCGCAGCGCAAGTGCGATCGCGTCGGACGGCCGCGCGTTCACCGGACGTCCGTCCACGATCAACTCGGCGTAGAAAACCCCGTCCTGGTGGCCGACGATGTGGCACGCCGACACCTCACCGCCCATGCTGGTGATCAGCGCCAGCATCAACTCGTGGCTCGAGGGATGGTCCGGATC
This sequence comes from uncultured Actinomycetota bacterium, assembly GCA_963697765.1. Classification (GTDB taxonomy): domain Bacteria; phylum Actinomycetota; class Actinomycetes; order Propionibacteriales; family Propionibacteriaceae; genus Micropruina. The sequence goes on along the minus strand of CAVOPC010000001.1, from coordinate 196,711 downwards.
CGCATCCTGCAGGGCGCCGAGGATCGCGTTCGCGCTGGCGGCGCTCATCCAGATCGCCAACTGGCGATCGCCCTCCACCTCTTTCATGATCAGCACCGGGGAACCCTCGTCGTCGTCCAGCCGGACCTCCACCACGGTCAACTCGCGCATCTTCCACCTACTGGGGCATCGTCGATCGCATGATGGCGGCGTGTGCATGCATCACAAGCTGCATGACCTCCTGGGCAAGCTGCTGCGGCGACTGGCTGCGCCGAAGGTGCGGCGCGATGGCCTGCTCGATCAGCCCCACCTCGCGCTCGGCGGCCTGTTTCACGACCCGTAGGTGGCGCGCGTCCATGCCGTAGGCGGCCAGCTTGCGGGCGGCGACGGCTACGGTCAGCGCGTCGCGTCCGTAATAGACGGTGCCGCGTCGCGGGCTGACCAGTGCGTGCCGCTCCAGTTCGGCCAGGCTCGCCTCCGACAGGCCGCTCAACTCCAGCAGCTCGCGCCGGGTCACGCGGATCGGTCGCTTGGTGCTGCGCTGCTGCTGCGGTGCACCGGACCCGAGCGGCGAGGGCACCTCGGTGGCGGCTGCCGCCCCGGTCAGCGGCTCCAGTCGCGGCGGGTCCTCACCGCGGTCCATCGCCTCCAGGTGTTCGCGGATCACCTTCAGGGGCAGGTAGTGCGACTTCTGCACGGTGAGTATGTAGCGCAACCGCGCGATGTCCGACTCCGCGTAGCGGCGATACCCGGACGGCGCCCGCTCGGGTGCGATCAACCCTTCGCTCTCCAAGAAGCGGATCTTGGAGATCGACACGTCGGGAAAGTCGGATTTCAGCACGGAGAGTACCTGGCCGATGCTCCGGATACCGTATGGCATCGGCGCTCAGCCCGGGTGGTTGAAGAACAGCATCCGGAATTTGCCGATCTGCACCTCGTCACCGCGGCGCAACGACACCGGACCGTCGGTGAGCACGCGGTTCACATACGTGCCGTTCATGCTGTTCTCGTCCTCGACCCAGATGTGTCCGTCGCGCCGGGTGAACCGGGCATGGTTGCGCGAGACGGTGATGTCGTCGAGAAAGATGTCGCAGCGCGGGTGCCGTCCGGCGGTGGTGACGTCGGAGTCGACCAGGAACCTGGCCCCGGCCGCAGGACCCTGACCGACGATCAGCAGCGCCGAGTTGGGTGGCAACCCGTTGATCGCCGAGAGGTCCTCGGCACTCAGGTCTTCGCTCGCCAACTCCTCGCTCAAGGCCGCGTCGACCGCGGCTGCGACCCGGGTGGTGTCGCCGCCGGATTCGAGGCCGGCCAGCGAGTGGCCGCAGTTGGCACAGAAGTTGTTGGTGTCGGCGTTGTCGTGTCCGCAGTCGGGGCACTTGATCATCGTGCAGGCCTTTCTGCCGAGGACGCGTTCGCTGGTTGAGGGTTGGGAGAGTTCAGGCTAAGCCAGAGGTTGATGGTTAGCCTATTCCTCGACCAGATCGGCGTACGCGTCTGCGTCGAGGGTTTCGTCGAGTTCGGAGGAGTCGCTGATCTCGAGCTCGAACATCCACCCGTCGCCGTACGGATCGGTGTTGATCACCTCAGGCGTGGTGTTCAACATCTCGTTGACCGAGGTGATCACACCCGAGGCCGGTGAGAACACGTCCGAGACGCTCTTGGTCGACTCGACTTCGACACAGGCATCCTCCTTGGCGACCTCTTCGCCGACCTGCGGCAACGAGACATAGACCACGTCGCCGAGCGCGTCGGCGGCGTAGGAAGTGATTCCGACCCGGACGGTGGAGCCGTTCCCGCTGCGCACCCATTCGTGCTTGTCGGTGTACTTCAGATCCTCGGGAAACACTGGCGAACTCCTAGGCCTGGGTCGGACAGGAACGGATGCAACAGCACCCTGCTCAAACACTACCCAAATCGAGTGGCCGCAGGCCGACTCCCACTCAGGCCGGCTTGGCGAACTTGTTCACCGCGGGAGTGATCACGGCGGTGATGGTGACCTTGTCATCGGTGGTCACGGTCACCGTTCCGGCGATCCGCGGAGACTGCACCTCACTGATCAGCCCACCGGAAAACCGGGTGGCCTCGGTGAGGGCGTGCGGATCGCCGATCACGTCGATGCTGATCGGCACGGTGACCAGGTGGCCGTCGACAAGCAGGCCGCTCGGCCCGGCGCTGAACCAGGTGGAGGCGACCACCCGAACCGTGTTGTTGATGGCGATCACCTCGGCGCCGGCGTCGCGCATCTCCTCCACCGTGTTCAGCAGCAGTTCGGGCGTCACCTTTCGGTTCGGGTCATAGATGGCGATCCGAATGCCGGGGCCCTGGGCCGGCGCGGTGCCGCCGAGAATGGCGAGCACGTCCAGGCGGCGTTGCGCCTGCTCCTTGGCCACCCGTTCGCGATCCGCGCCACCCTGCAACTGGCGTTTGGTCTCTTCGAGTCCGGCGATCTCGTTCTCGAGCCGTCGGCTCTCGCTGTTCAGGTCGTCCAGCATCTGCACCAGGTCGCCGCGCCGCATGGACGTGTAGTCCGTCTGCTGTGCCTGGGTGCGCACCTGCATCGCCACGCCGAGCCCGAGCACCAGCAGGATCGCGGCGAAGACCACCTGCGCACGGCCCGGCTTCACGAAGTCGCGGAGGAGTTCGCGCCATCCGATCGGCTGGTCGAGACCCGTCCCCTTGGTCTCGACAGACTCGACCGTGTGCTCGGGCTCGACCGAACGGTCGTCCGGCTCAGGCATGGAAGAGCGCCCTTCGAATCGCTGCGGCATTGGTGAAGATCCGGATGCCGAGCACCACCACCACGGCCGTGGACAACTGCGCGCCCACCCCGATCTGGTCGCCGACCCACACGATCAGCGCGGCGATCAGCACATTGGATGTGAACGACACCACGAAGACCCGGTCGTCGAAGACCCGTTCGAGGTAGGCCCGGAAACCACCGAAAAGTGCGTCCATGGCCGCAACGATGGCGATCGGCAGGTACGGCTGCAGCCCGACCGGCAGGGTCGGCTCGAGATAGATGCCCAGGGCGATACCGAGGATCAGGCCGACGATGGCGAACACGACGGCACCTCCTCAGGCCTTCTTCTGCGCGACCCGGACGCCCAGGCCGGGGTCGGCGTCCAGCTGGAGACTACCCGCCGGGCTCAGGTCGTATCGAATGCCGTAGTTCTGCTTCAGGTAGGCCCACCAGTTGCCGCCGCCGGTGGACGGGAAGGCGCGCAGCAGCGCGGACGAGTCGCCGATCGCCTCGATCCGGTAGGGCCGGGTCAGGGATCGGTAGTCCACGGTGATGGCGTCACCGGCCACTCGGATCGCGGTGCGCGACGACAACCGGTGACCGTTGACGGCGATCGCCTCGGCCCCGGCCTGCCACAACCCGTTGACCGCCTGACGGATGTCGATGTCGACCACGCTGCTGCCGCTGCGTTGCGCGTCCTGCGCATCGTCGGCGACCAGGACGACGCCCGGCCCGGTGACCGCACGCATGCCGGTGACCGGATCGAGTTGATCGATCTGGCCCTGTACCTGGGCGGCGTCGGGGTCGTTCGCCAGGGCACCGTCGGAGAGGGCTCGGTTCTCCCGGGTGAGCTGCGTGATCCGCTCCCGCTGGGCATCGGAGGCGGCTGCGGCCTGCTCCACGCGCTGGATCAGTTGCTCCCGCTCCAGTTGCTCGGCGGGCGCGGCACGCAACTGGTCGGCGACGGACCCACCGATCATCAATCCGATCACCAGGACCGCCAGTCCCACCATCCACCAGCGCCGGCGGCGCGGGGACGCGGCCGCGTACGCCGGGTCAAGCGCGTCCCGGGACACGTCGTTGAGCAGGTTCATGCTCTCGTCGACGGGACGCGCGAGCCTGCGGGCGGTGAGCTGCGGGTTCATCCCGGACCAGTGACCGCGGAGGTCGTCGAGGGACGGTCGGCCTTGCCCACCGGGGGGAATCGACGCAGCACGTCCAGTGTCTGGCCGACGTACATCAGCCCGGCGCACCAGTACAGCCCCGCACCCCACAGCGCGAACGCCCAGCCGATGACCCTGCACACGAGTTGCCACTGTTCGGGGCCTTCGCCCAGCAGCACCATCGGAAAGGCGTAGAGCAGGCAGAAGGTCGCGGCCTTGCCCAGAAAGTGGACGGGCAGGGTGATGAATCCGCGGGTGCGCAACAGGGGGAGGACGAACACGGCCATCATCACGTCCCGGGCGAGCAGCAGCACGACCATCCACCACGGGATGGTGCCGCGGATCGCCAGGCCGATCAGGGTGGCCAGAATGTACATGCGGTCTGCGAACGGGTCGAGCACCTGGCCGAGCCTCGAGCGCTGGTGGTACTTGCGCGCCAGGTAGCCGTCCACCCAGTCGGTGGCGCCGAGAAAAGCGAGCGTGGCGACGGCCAGCACGTCGTACTGCCGGGACAGCAGCAGCCACAGGAACACCGGGACGCCGAGCAGCCGAATGAAGCTCAGCACATTCGGCACGGTGAGGACCCGATCGGTGTCGTAGGGCTCGCCGGTGGACACGGGCCCCAGACTAGACGCTGGCATCCCAGGCATCCGCGAGCACTGCGCGGGTCTCGGCCAGCAGTTGCGGGACGGCCTTGGTTTGCGCGATGACGGGCAGAAAGTTCATGTCGCCCTGCCAGCGCGGCACCACGTGCTGGTGCAGGTGCGCCGCGATCCCGGCACCGGCGACGTCGCCCTGGTTGATGCCCAGGTTGAACCCGGCTGGACGGCTGACCGCCCGGATCACCGTCATCGCTTGCTGGGTGAGCGCCGCGATCTCGGCCACTTCGGCGTCCGCCGCCTCGGTGTAGTCGGAGATGTGCCGGTACGGGCAGATCAACAGGTGGCCGGGAGAGTACGGGTACAGGTTGAGCACCACGTACGCCGCCGTCCCCCGGTGCACGACCAGACCGTCGTCGTCCGAGCGCTGCGGAGCCCGGCAGAAGGGGCACTGCCCGGCGCTGTCGTCCGACGGCTTGTTCTCGCCGCCGATGTAGACCATGCGGTGCGGCGTCCAGAGCCGCTGGAAAGCGTCCGGCACCCCGGGGCGTTCGCCTGGTGCTTCGACGATGACGCCGTCGGGGGGCATGGTCATCGGCTCAGCCCTGCGCGGTCGGGTCGGCGTTGGACCGGCTGGTGACGTGGGCGACGATCAGCTCGATCGCCTCGGCGATCGGCACGCCGTTGCGCTGCGACCCGTCCCGGAACCGGAACGACACCGCACCCGCGTCACGATCATCGCCACCGGCGATCAGCGCGAACGGCGCCTTCGCCTTGGCCGCGTTGCGGATCTTCTTGCCGAACCGGTCGTCCGAGGTGTCCAGTTCGACCCGGACGCCGCGCGCCTTCAGTTGGTCGAGCACGCCGGCGAGGTACTCGTTGAACTCGTCCGCGACCGGCAGCCCGATCACCTGGACCGGCGCCAGCCAGGCTGGGAACGCTCCGGCGTAGTGCTCGGTGAGCACGCCGAAGAACCGCTCGATCGAGCCGAACAGGGCGCGGTGGATCATCACCGGTCGTTTGCGGCTGCCGTCCGGTGCCGTGTACTCCAACTCGAACCGCTCGGGCTCGAAGAAGTCCAGCTGGATCGTCGACATCTGCCAGGTGCGCCCGATCGCGTCGCGGGCCTGGACGGAGATCTTCGGGCCGTAGAAGGCCGCGCCGCCCGGGTCGGGCACCAGCTCGAGACCGGACCGTTCGGCCACCTCCCGCAGCGTGCGGGTGGCCACCTCCCAGGTCTCGTCGTCGCCGATCGACTTGTCGGGATTGCGGGTGGACAGCTCCAGGTAGAAGTCCTCCAAGCCGTAGTCGGCGAGCAGGTTCAGGACGAAGGTCAGCAGCCGTTCCAGCTCCGCGCCGACCTGTTCCTGCGTGGTGTAGATGTGCGCGTCGTCCTGGGTGAAGCCGCGGGCCCTGGTCAGCCCGTGCACCACCCCGGACTTCTCGTAGCGGTACACGGTGCCGAACTCGAACAGCCGCAGCGGCAACTCGCGGTACGACCGTCCGCGCGAGGCGTACACCAGGCAGTGCATGGGACAGTTCATCGGCTTCATGTAGTAGTCCTGCCCCTGCCGGCGGACGTTGCCGTCGACGTCGCGCTCCTCGTCGAGGTGCATGGGCGGATACATGCCGTCGGCGTACCAGTCGAGGTGCCCGGAGGTCTCGAACAGAGAGGCCTTCGTCAGGTGCGGGGTGTAGGCGAACTCGTAACCTTCTTCGACGTGCCGGCGCCGGGAGTAGTCCTCCATCTCCATCCGGACGATTGCGCCCTTGGGGTGGAAGACGGGCAGGCCGGAGCCGATCTCGTCGGGAAAGCTGAACAGGTCGAGCTCGGCGCCGAGCTTGCGGTGGTCACGCTTGGCGGCCTCCTCGAGCCGGAACTTGTAGGCCTTCAGGTCGTCGCGGGTCGGCCAGGACGTGCCGTAGACCCGCTGCAGCTGTGCGTTGCGCTGGTCGCCGCGCCAGTAGGCAGCCGACGTGCGCATCAGCGAGTAGGCGTTCAGGTAGCCGGTGTGCGGCACGTGCGGGCCGCGGCACAGGTCCTTCCAGGCCACACTGCCGTCGCGCCGGACGTTGTCGTAGATGGTCAGCTCGCCGCCGCCCACCTCCACGTTGGCACCCTCGGTGTCGCCGGCCTTGCCTTTGATCCCGATCAGCTCCAGCTTGTACGGCTCGGCGGACAGCTCGGCCCGCGCCTCGTCGTCGCTGACCACGCGACGGACGAACCGCTGCCGCTCGCGCACGATCTGCCCCATCTGCTTCTCGATGGCAGCCACGTCGTCGGGGGTGAACGGGCGGGGCGCGTCGAAGTCGTAGTAGTAGCCGTCGGCGATGAAGGGACCGATGCCGAGCCTGGTCTCGGGGTACAGCGCCTGGACGGCCTGCGCCGTCACGTGGCCGGTGGAGTGCCGCAGGATGTTCAGGCCGTCCGGTGAGTCGATGGCGACCGCTTCGACCTCGTCCTCGGGAGCCAATTCCCGGGCCAGGTCACGAAGTTCGCCGTTGACCCGCATGGCCACGACGGTGCGGTCTGCGCCGAACAGGTCGAGTCCGGTGGTTGCGGTCTCGACCACCCGGGCTTCGCGCGAATCGGGGCGCACCACGGTGATGGAGACAGACACGACGAGACTTCCTTCCGGACGGGGACCTGCACCCGGATTCGAGCGCTGCGTCCATTGTGCCGCAATCGCCGCTCGCTCTCATCGGGACCCGGCTTGCCGGTGGTCGAGACCCAGCTGTTGGTCGAGCGCATTTCGTTGGTCGAGCTTGTCGAGTACCCATCCGCTGGTCGAGCTTGTCGAGACCCGTCCGCTGGGAGCGCGTGGTCCAACGACTGTGGCCGGACATGACAAGACCGGGCTCCGATCCCCCCGGTCGGAACCCGGTCTTGCTTATTCAGGATGTTTGGATCCGCTAGGATCTGTCCCCTCCATTGGCAACCAGTTGCTTGCGATTTCCCCCCGACAAGGTTCCTGGTCGTTCCCCCCACAAAGTAGATTACGCATCGGCCTCTGCGGCTTCCACCCAGGGCTGTCCCCCTCGCGGGTGACTTTGGCGGCCGATTCCCGCCCGGCATGCCCTGAGCATCACGACGCTACCGCGGCGGCCTCCCACACACGCGGCCTCCGCACTCCTTGAGCGAATGCTCAACAGTTCCTATGTGGAGGACCGCATGAACGCCGTCCGGCCGGAGACGACAGAGTTCGAGGGCTATCCGGTGCCCGCCTTCGTCGGCCTGGAACTGTACGAGGGCGTCGACACCGAGGGTGCCCGCCGAGCCATGGATGGCCTGGCCACCCTCGGCGTCCTGCTGGACGTGCTGGACGGGTTGGGCCCCGTCGAGCGCAAGCTGGTCACCGGACGGCTCAAGAAGGCGCTCGGCTAGCACTGGGCGTCCTGCTGGTCGAGCGTCGAGACCGCCACTCCCCCGCTGGTCGAGCGTGTCCAGACCTCCCGGCTGGTCGAGCGTCGAGACCGATTCCCCGACGCCAAATCTCGACAGGCTCGATCAACGGACCCATCGGGTGCATCACGGCGCGCCGATCCCCATCCTCCTGGCAACCGGTCGACCGCGGTGGCAGGGGGTGTCAGCGCGCGGCCGTCTCGACCTTGGAGGACTCATGATCACGAAGGCGCTCTTCGAACTTCCCGGCGGGGGCATGCTCCGGGCTGACGCCGCCGCGTCCTATCTGCGCATGCGCGCGGCCGGGATGCCGGCCGGCGGGGTTCAGGTTTTCTACCGAAGCCTGAAGAAACAGGCCGAGTTGTTCCACCTGCATCAGTTGGGCCTTGGTCCGCTGGCGGCCAAGCCCACGCCGAATGCGCCGCACGTGCGCGGGGTCGCGATGGATCTGCGCACGGGCGGGTCGGGCGCGTACCACCCGTCGGCCGCCCACCTGTGGCTATCCCACGGCGGGGACGGCTCCACTAGGCCGAAGCCCGGCGAGAAATTGCGGTCCCACGCCTTCGGTTGGCGGCGCAGCGTGCCGTCCGAGCGCTGGCACTACGGCTACGACCCTGCCCGGGACCACAAGCGCTCCACCGACCTGCGGGCCCGGTTGAAGAAGGTGGGGTTCACGGATGTGGCCAAGTTCCAGGCGGCGCACGGCTTGAAGCCGGACGGGAAGGACGGCCCGCTGACCTGGAAGGTGCTGCTCACCCTGACCGGGGTGGGCAACGTCCCGGCCGCGGACGTCGCGCTGAACTTCCGCTTCGGGCACGCCGCCTTCGCCGGCCAGAGCGCCGCGGATGTGGACGACCCGGCGCGTGGCCGCTTTCTGCACGATGAGCTGGCCTGTTCGGTCTACACGCTCACCGGCGCGCCCGAGCAACGTCGCGACGCACTCCGCAAGGCGCTGGGCGGCCCGGATGCCTGGCTGGTATACCCGATCGCCGACACCACCGTGATGTGGAGCGCAGCGAAGTGGGTCCATCGCGACCGCGTCGACGTGGCGTTCGGGGCAGCCGGCTCGGGGGGCGCCGTTCAGGCTCGGCTGAGCGGACGATCCAGCGGGCGTGCGCTCGACGTGATCGCCGTCCAGTCACGTCCGTCGGACGAGTTCGCGTCGCCGACCGACGCGACGGACGCCCAGCAGGTGGACCTGGCCACAGCGATCACGCAGTTGCATCGCCCCAAGGTTCCGACCGTCGTCGCCGGCGACCTGGGGTCGGCGCAGGCCACCGACGTGCTGACCAAGCGGGGGTTCGTCCGGGTGTCGGGCGCGGCGCCGCAGGGCGACCACCCGGATCATCAGGTGTGGGCGTCGGCCACGGTGCATCTGCGGCAAGCAAACGGCGTGGCCGATCCTGCAGTGGACGGACGCGCCTGGAAACTGAAGCTGACCCTGCCGAAGCTGAATTCGTAGCTCCGTTGAGCCCAGACGCGGCAGCGGCCGGTTCCTGGTGGGAACCGGCCGCTGCCGTTCTGGTGGGCGATACCAGACTTGAACTGATGACCTCTTCCGTGTCAGGGAAGCGCGCTACCAACTGCGCCAATCGCCCGAGGTGGAGACGGGATTTGAACCCGTGTACACGGATTTGCAGTCCGTTGCCTCGCCTCTCGGCCACTCCACCGGTCGGAACCGGCCTGTCGAGACCTTCTCCGAGCGGACGACGGGATTCGAACCCGCGACCCTCACCTTGGCAAGGTGATGCTCTACCAACTGAGCCACGTCCGCATGCGACCGGGACCTGTGGAAGCGGCCCGCGGTGCGCATGCAACCATAACAACCCGCCGATGGGGCAGGCAAACCGGACGGAGGCGCGGACGTCCACCGCCTCGATGTGCACGGGCCCGGCGGGATCGGCTATCGTGAGTCCCCGCGGGCGATTGGCGCAGTGGTAGCGCGCTTCGTTCACACCGAAGAGGTCACTGGTTCGAACCCAGTATCGCCCACCGCGCCAATGTGCCTCCGATAAGGGCTAACGATTCCATCGATGCGCCACACACGAACGGCGACCATGGACGGCCGGCGGACATCGTACGACGTGCGGCACACAGCCCGCGGCCGCGAGGTAGTCGTCGATGCCGGTAAGGGCACGGACACCTGAAAACTCGTGATCACCCTCAGTTGAGTCTGACGGGAATCACGGCCCCTGGGGGTCGGCAGCCGACGGGGGTCGTGCGCTTCCGGTGATCCGGGCAGGATGTCGCCATGACTTCGGTTGAGGATGCGGTGCCAGATGCCCGGGTGGCGACGCCGACGGACGCCGAGCGTGATCGATTGTCGTCCTCGAACGGTGACCTCAAGCCGTGGCGGGTCTGGGGGCCCTACGTCGCCGGCCGGCAGTGGGGCACCGTCCGCGAGGACTACTCCGCCAACGGAGACGCGTGGAACTCCTTCCCCTTCGACCACTCCCACCGCCGCGCGTACCGCTGGGGAGAGGACGGAATCGCGGGGATCTGCGACCGGTACGGCTTCCTGAACCTCGCGCTGGCCCTGTGGAACGGCCAGGACGACCGCCTCAAGGAGCGCCTGTTCGGCTTGACCAACCCGCAGGGCAACCATGGTGAGGACGTCAAGGAGTTCTGGTGGCACCTCGACGCGACACCCACGCACTCCTACGCCGAGTACCTGTATCGCTATCCGCAGGCCGCCTTCCCCTACGCCGACCTGGTGGCCGAGAACGCACGACGCCGACCGGACGAGCCCGAATACGAACTTGTGGACACCGGCGTCCTGGCGCAGGACCGCTTCTTCGACGTGACGGTTGTGCATGCAAAGGCGTCCGCGGATGACGTGACCATGGAAATCAGGGTCATGAACCACGGTCCGGACGCAGCCCCACTCGACGTCGTGCCACAGTTCTGGTTCCGCAACACCTGGGCGTGGGGACGGGATGCACGCAAACCGACCATCCAACCCGCCGAAGTCCTCGGATGCCCTGCCCTGACGGCGCGTCACGAATGGCTGGGCGAATACCACCTCATCGCCGAGGGACGACCGCGGCTACTCCTGTGTGACAACGAGACCAATGTCGAGCGCCTCTTCGGCGTGGCGGGCGGCGGGCCAGCACACCCCAAGGATGCGATCGACGACGCGATCGTGCATGGCGACGAGTCACATCTCGCCGTCGACCTGGGCACGAAGGCCGCCGTCTGGTGGCACCTGGACGCGGTGCAGCCGGGCGAGACCGTGGTGCTGAGGCTGCGCCTGGTCAGCGCGGCCGCACTCCTCCCGGCCGGGGGGCCCTTCGACGCCGCCGAGATCACCGTCGCCCAGCGCAGACGGGAGGCCGACTTGTTCTACGCCCAGGTCGTGCCAGAGGGAACAAGCGAGGACGACGCCTTCATTGCCCGTCGGGCTTTTGCCGGCCTGATGTGGTGCAAACAGGTCTACCGCTATTCAGTGCGCCAGTGGTTGGACGGCGACCCGGCCGGACCCGCGCCACCGGCCGAACGTCGGGCCCCCCAGCCGGCCGGCCGAAACACCGAGTGGAAGCACCTTGACCTCGCCGACGTGATCAGCATGCCCGACGAGTGGGAGTACCCCTGGTTCGCCTCCTGGGACCTGGCTTTTCACTGCGTTGCACTCAGCCATGTGGACTCGTGGTTCGCCAAGGAGCAGTTGGCGCTGATGTGCCGCGAGTGGGCGATGAATCCCTCCGGCCAGCTTGCGGCGTACGAGTGGAACTTCTCCGACGTCAATCCGCCCGTGATGGCGTGGGCCGCGTTTCGGGTCTACCAGCAGGACGCCGTGGTCGTGGGGGCCCCGGACAGGCCGTTTCTCGTCCGCGTGTTCACCAAGCTGATGTTCAACTTCGGCTGGTGGGTCAATCGCAAGGACCCGCACGGAGACAACCTGTTCGAGGGCGGTTTCCTCGGCATGGACAACATCGGGGTGTTCGACCGATCGGCACCGCTGCCCGAAGGACAGCGGCTCGAGCAGTCGGACGCGACGAGTTGGATGGCGTTCTTCTGCCTGACCATGCTGGAGATTGCCATCGAACTGGCTGAACTGGACCAAGGCTGGGATGAGGTGGCCACCAAGTTCCTCGAGCACTATCTGGCCATCGCCGAGGCGATCGAGGCGTTCGGCTCCGAGGGGGTGTCGCTGTGGGACGAGGAGGACGGCTTCTTCTACGACGTCCTGGTTCAGGGTGGCGTACCCACTCCGGTGCGGGTGCGCTCGATCGTCGGCCTGCTGCCACTGCTGGGCGTGATGACCATCCCTGATTTCGTGTGGGACAGGTTGCCGGACTTCAGCAGGCGGCTGGCGTGGCTGCGCGAACGGCGTCCGGAGATGGCCTCGGCGGTCATCCAGCCGCACGGCCGACAGGAGCGCTACACGCTCTCGATCGTCTCGCTGAAGCGGCTGACCCCGCTGCTGAACCGACTGTTCGACGAGGAGGAGTTCCTCAGCCCGCACGGAATCCGGGCGCTGTCGGCGGCCTATCGCAGCGGCGCCACGATCGAACTGCCCGGTCGCGACGCCGTCCAGATCAACTACAAGCCGGCGGAATCCGACGACGGGCTCTTCGGGGGCAACAGCAACTGGCGCGGTCCGGTCTGGATCCCGGTGAACGCCCTCGTCCTGCACGCCTTGCGCGTGTACGGAGGCGGTTTCGCCGAGGAGTTGGCGGTGGACTACCCGGTGAGGTCGAACAATATCGGCCCCCTGTCGGCGGCTGCCGACGACTTGGAGCAGCGCCTCATCGGACTGTTCCGGATCGGCCCGGACGGGCGTCGACCCGGTGATCCGCCCCACGTGCCGACCGGCCCGCTGTGGCAGGCGCACCCCACCTTCAGCGAGTACTTCAACGGCGACGACGGTTCAGGGCTGGGCGCCTCCCACCAGACCGGCTGGACGGCGATGATCGCGCACCTCATCTGCAACCGCGAGGCGTACGCGGAGGGCGTCAACCCCAAGGAGGACAAGCCACTGGAGCGCTGAGTCGGTCGCCACCTGCTGAGGCCCGGTCAGGTAGTTCTCAGCGGCCGAGAATATCGCGGTCACCCGGGTTGCGGGCGGGGTCGTTGGCGGGGAGCGCGTCAAATGCCCAATCGGAGCGTTTCCACTCCGGGACGGGAGTGGAACAGTTCTGCTGAGGCACGAACCGGGATCTGCGGACGAGTTGGTAGCGGTGGATGTAACGCGGGCAGTTCGGGTAGACGTTCCGCGCCGTGACACGAACGATGAACTGCGCCTCCGGATAGTCGGCGATCAGTGGATCCTCGAGATCGATGCGCGCCTCGCCGTCCAGCCTCATCCGGTGCCCCTGCTCGAAGTCGATGAAGAGCATTCCGACGTTGGGATTGACGATCACGTTGCCGGTGGACAGGTACATGCCGTTCCCGTCGTAATTCGGGAACGCCACCGTTCGACCGTCGAGAACCTGGACGAATCCCGGCTCGCCGCCCTTGTAGGAGCACGTGGGCCGGCCCTCGGCGTCGGCGGTGGCCAGGAAGAACATGTCCCGCGCCTCGATGAAAGCACGATCGGCCGCACTGATCGTGTCGTGCACCAGCAGGTCATCGATCCGGTCGGCCAAGGCTCGCGTGTCGTAACGGTCCTGAAGGGACCGGCTGCCCCCGTTGAACATCGGACGAATCACCCCTCCCGGCGGGTGTCCTGTCAGGCCGTCAAAGTGACCAGGCAGCGAGTGACGACCCCGCCCGCCCCAGTCTGATCCTCCGAGGGAAGCCTGTCGAGACCGGGGCGCAGATCCTGCCGTGGCGACGCCGACCCCGACCCAGACCGCAGGCCAAGAGCCAACGCGCCTGGAAGCGTCATCCGCCCTAGGACGGGCTACTTTCCGCGCAAGCCGATCGGGTTACCGTCCGGGTCGACGAGCACGCACACGCGCGCCTCTGGTCCCACCTTGCGCGGCGCGTCGCGCTCCGTGGCGCCTGCCGCGAGCAGCTTCTCGCGGGTCGCGTCGAGATCGTCAACGTCGGCGAAGGCCACCGGACCCCCGCCATCGCCGGCCGGATTGAGAGCGACTTCGAAGCCGTCGATGTTGTACCCGACGTAGTACGGCTGGTCGGTGTGGGGCGACCCGAGCAATACGTTGTACACCGCCTTCGCGGCGTCAAGATCGGAAACCGGGATCACCAGACTGCGGATCGTGGAACTCATGGTGTGCCTTTCAATAGGGGTAGGCATTCACTGCCGACCCTGAGTTGCTGATGGTTGGATGCTATTGCCGACGTGCGGGCCGAACCTTCTCGATTCCTGATCGATCTGAGCACCAGCTCGTTGCCTTCGGGGTCGGCGATCCGCCACCGCTCCTCCGACGTGTCGAGAAGCCGGCCGCCGGCGGCGATCTGGCGCGATGCGTCCGCGCGCGGTCCGACGGTACAGAGCCAGGATGCGCGCCATGATGCCCATGACCGTGATGCTCGCCATTGACCTGCCCGACGATCCGTGCGCAGTACCTTGACGTGGTTCAGGGGCCGAGTGAGCATGGCTGTGTGGGTGGGCATATGCGGGCCGATTACCTAGTGGTGGGTGCGGGCGCTGCCGCGATGGCTTTTGTCGACGCGCTGATTGACCACTCCGCAGTCCATGTAGTCATGGTCGACCGCCGACATGCAACGGGCGGTCACTGGCTCGATGCTTATCCGTTCGTGCGCCTGCATCAGGCCTCGGCATTCTATGGAGTCGCCTCCACCATGTTGGGAGGAGGGCGAACCCAGGTGACGGGACCCGAGAAGGGCTTACATGAACGCGCGACCGCAGCCGAGGTGACGGCCTACTACCAGCGCGTGCTCGAGCGGATGACCGCCTCCGGAATGGTCGAGTTCTTCCCCGGCTGCGAATACACCGGTGACCGCCGGTTCGTTTCCGTGGTCTCCGGCAGGCGCTACGAGGTGAACCAGTCGTGCCGGGTCGTGGATGCGCGTTATCTGTCGCCTGACATCCCGGCCCGCACAGCGGCACCGTTCTCGGTCATGGACGCCCGGGTGATCCCGGTCAACGACCTGGTGCGGGTTGCTGATTGCCCTAGCGAGTTCGTCATCGTCGGCTCGGGCAAGACCGCAACGGACGCATGCATCTGGCTACTCGGCAATGGGGTCGATCCGGGCGCCATCTGCTGGATACGGCCACGTGATCCCTGGATGCTCAACCGTTCGATGGTGCAACCGGACCCTGCCGTGTTCCAGGGCATGGTTGCCGACACCGTGACTGCTGCCGCGGACGCTGCGTCGGCCGAGGACCTCTTCTTCAGGCTTGAGGCAGCGGGCGTCGTGCTGCGCATCGATGAGTCGTTCACGCCGACCATGGCCAAGACGCCGACAATCGCACAATGGGAAATCGATCTGCTCCGCAGCATCGAGAACGTCGTCCGCCTGGGCCACGTTCGGCTCGTCGAGAAGGGCCGCATCACACTCAGCGACGGCGACATCCGAGTCGCACCCGACGCCCTGGTCGTGCACTGCGCCGCGTCAGGTCTCAAGTATCCCCCAGTGGTTCCGGTCTGGAGCCGCGAGGCGATCACCATCCAGCCAGTGCGTTCTGGTTTCCCGTGTTTTGGTGCGGCCATCATCGGCTACGTCGAGGCGACCCGCGATGACGATGACGAGAAGAACCGGGTGTGTCCAGCGTCGTCTCTGCCGGACACTCCCACCAGTTTCGCTCGCATGCAGGTGCTGGGGGCCCGCGCCGCCCGAGCCTTCACCGCGCTTCCCGACATCAAGGAGTGGGCCAACCGGACCACCCTGAATCCAGGCAGGATCCCACCTGAAAGGGCCGGGGACTCCGACGTCGCTGCCGCCCTCCAGCGGTACCGAGACCACGCGGTCGCCGGCTTTGACCGGCTGGCGGACTTCGCCGCGCTTTCCTGACCGAACCGGCACCGCCAGCACAAGGGCGTCCGATCGCCTGTGGTCGTCGAGCATAGAAGTTGCAGGGTGCGGACGACTCGCGTCCTGTTTCAACATTGAAACGCCGCGCCGGGACTGGATCGGTGATCCGGAGCATGCACAACGCGGCTACTATCGTCGGCCGCCCAGTCCGGCGTCCCGTGCGTGCGCCACAGCCTCGGCGCGGGTCGTCACCTGCAGCTTGCTGAACACGTTGCTCACGTGGTTGCGCACCGTCTTCGGCGAGAGCACCAAACGACTCGCTATCTCGGTGTTGGTCAGGCCCCGCGCAACCAGGTCGAGGATCTCCTGCTCGCGCTCGGTCAGGTCGGGAAACGGGGTCGCCGTCGGCCCTGCCCCTGCAGCAAAGTAGCCGAGCACGCGACTCGCGATGCCTGAGCTGAACACGATGCCACCGCGGGAGACCGTGTCCAGCGCCCGCCTGATCTCCTCCCGGTCGGCACCCTTGAGCAAATAGCCGCGGGCACCGGCGCGCATGGCTGCGAATACCGAGTCGTCGCCGTCCAGCATGGTCAGCACCAGCACCGCCACGGCCGGCTGGTCGGCCAGAATGCGTCGGGTGGCTTCGATACCGTTGATGCCCGGCATGTGCAGGTCCATCACGACAATGTCGGGACTCAGTGCGAACGCTTCCCGCACCGCCTCTTCCCCGTCGGCGGCCGAGCCCACCACGTCCACGCCTGGCATGGTCGCGATCGCGGTCACCAGGCCCTCGCGATACAGAGGGTGGTCGTCCACCACCAGCACCCTTAACGTCATGCCTCGTCGCCCCCCATCGCCGTCGGCAGATCGGCTGTCACCGTTGTACCACCCTGGGGGGTGGACACCACGGAGAACCGTCCGCCCAGTTCCTCGGCCCGGCTGCGCATCGAGTCCAGCCCCACACCGCCGCGTCCGTCGATGGGCAGCCCATGCCCGTCATCCGTGATCCGCACCTGCAACTCACTGCCGACGCCGCGCAGGCTGATCTCTATCAACGACGCGTCGGCGTGTCGAACGGCGTTGTTCAGTGCCTCGGCGGTGATCCGGTAGGCGGCCAGGTCGACTGCGGCCGGCAGCCCGTCCACGCGATCGGCGGACACCACCACGCGCCGCTCGGGACGGTCGAACCGTGCCGCCAGTTCAGCGACGGCTCCCACCACCCCAAGCTCGTCGAGCGCCGGCGGCCTGAGTTCGTGCACGATGGCCCGTACGTCGGCCACTGCGCCGGCCAGGTTCGGCACCAGCCGGTCAAGGATCGCCCGGGCCGCGTCCGGGTCGTCGTGGACGATGTCGCGGGCGGTCTCGGCCTGCAGTGCGAGACCCGCCAGCAGCGGAGCGACTCCGTCGTGCAGGTCCCAGCGCAGCCGACGCCGCTCTTCCTCGCGTGCTGCGACAACCAACTGCCTGGCCAGGCGGGCCTCGCGGGTGGCCAGCACCGAATGGACGGCGACCGCCGCCTGCGCGCTCACCCGATCGAGCCGGCTGCGTTCGGCGGGTGAGCGCTTGCGTCCGGCCAGGGAGAGCACGCCGACCCGGCTGCCGGCATAGTGCAACTCGATCCGCTCCACCGGCTCGCTCGGGTCGCCGTGCCCGACGACGGTTCCGTCCGCCAGCTCGATGACGGCGAACGGGGAGCGCAGCAACCCGGCCAGGCGGTCCACCACGACCGGCAGCAGCCGGTCGGCCACGTCGGCCGGGTCGCCGGTCTCCTCCAGCCGGACGCCGAGCCGAGCCAGCGCGGTGTCGGGATCGTCGCCCTCGCCATGCACGAGGTGATTCACCCACAGGCGTAGACGGTCGTGCAGCGGAAGCAGCACCAGGGCCACTGCGGCGGTAGCCACCACAGGCGCTCCGCTGACCGCACCGAGCAGCGAGACCACCACGGTGTAGACCGCCATGGCGATGGCTGACAGCAGGGCGTAGCGCAGGCCGGTCGAGATGGCCAGGTCGACGTCCCAGAGCCGGTGCCGGAGCGCGGCCACCCCCATCGCGATCGGCATCGGCACTGCCGCCAGCCCGACCAGCAGTTCCCCCCACGGCAGCGGCGCGACCACGCCCAGGCCGAACAACAGCACGGCGACCGCCGCTCCGAGGGCGAGCCACTTGAGTTGCTGCCTGGCATCGCCGGACGACCGCCGCCACCGGCTGACCAGGGAGGCGAGCGCCAGCCCGGCAGCGGCCAGGGTGCCGAGCCCGAGCACCACCTGGAATGCCGGCGCGGCCGCTACCGTCAGGCCGACCGGGTTCGTCAGGTCACGCACCACAATCGGCGGGGCCGCGTTCTGATAGGGCGTGAGAGCCCACAGCACCGCGTGCAGACCCAGCACCACCCAACTCAGGGTCAGGGCCGGACGCCACCGTGGCGACGCGAGCGTGCCGTCCGGAAGCAGCAGCACCAGCACGGTGGCGGACAGGAACAACGAGGGCGCCCACAGCCAGCTGGCCAGCCACATGGCCAGCTCGGCCAGCGGCAACGGACCGAGGATGGCGTACTCCAGCAACAGCAGGGACAGTCCCTGGCCCAGACCGGTGGCGACCATCAGGTCGGGCACCCGGCGTGCGGTTGATCGGGCCGCGAGCACAACGCCGACTGCGCCGAACGAAACCGACGCGACTGCAAGAACCAGCCAGAACGACCCTTCGAAACCGCGCCCGGCGAGCGCGTTGACAGCATGCAGGGCGGCCCCGGCCAACCCTGCCGCGACGGCCAACATCCCGCAGATCACGCGCACCCCTGCATGGTGACCCGGACCGCGTCCCGTTGTCATGGGACACGACGTCCCGACCATGGTCGGGAACGGCACCCCATGTGCTCGGGACAGCTCCCCGTCGACGCTGTCGGCATGACTTCAACACTCATCACCGAGCCGGCCGCCACGACGCCCGGCACTGCCTCCAACGGCGCCGACGAGCGCCTGCTGCTGCGCGGCGGCCTGATCGCCGCCGTTCCCTACGCCGCCGGCATCGCTTTTGCGATCTGGTTCCTGAACACCACACACCCCGCCTTCGACGCCACGCCGCTGGAGGCCGCGATCGGATTCCGGGACAACGCCTCGAAGATCGGCCTCGGCACGTTGCTGTTCGTGCTGCCGATGCCATTCGTGCTGATGTTCCTGGGTGGCCTGACCTCGGTGCTCAAGCGATCCGGCGCTGCGTTGGCGGCCACAGCTCTCGCGGCCGGCCTGGTCGACGTGGCGCTGTTCAGTTCGGCCACCGTGGTGTCGTCGATCACCAGCACCATCGGCGCCCTCGACGCGAGCGTCGCGACCGGCGCGGTGATCAAGGCGGTGGACGGTGTGCTTCCGGTCACGATCGCGGTCGCCGGGCTTGTCCGGGCAGTAATGCTCGGCGCCTCGGCCGTGCTCCTGCGCCGGGCCGGCTTGGCGGGTCGCGGGCTGCGCGCATTCACCTGGGTGGTAGCCGTCCTGGGAGTGCTCGGCGTCGGCACTGTGATGACTCCGCTGATGTTCGGTATCACCGAGCTGGGGATGATCCTCTCTTGGGTCTGGATGGCAATTCTCGGCACCCGGCTCCCACCCCGACTCGGTCGCTGATCGCCGCCCACCACCATCCGAGGACACGATCCCGACAAGGAGAAACAAGCATGACCACGACCACGACCCCCACCGCACCGGTGACCCGATCCTGCGACGCGAGTGATCTCGTCATGGCTCATCAGGCGTTCCGGCGGGTGTACGCGTTGGCGCCGGACGCCGTGCGGTCCACCGATCCCGGCGACCGGGCCAGGATCTCGTCGGTGGCGAAGACGCTGAAGGCGATCAACGCCGCACTGCACCACCACCACACGGTGGAGGACACCATGCTGTGGGACACCCTGTCCGAGCGCCGGCCCGCCTGCGGCCTGCATGTGGAGCTGATGAAGCGCCAGCACGGAACGGTCGCCGACCTGCTCACCCAGGCGCCCGAGCTGATCAAGGCATGGCAGCGGCATCCAGGGCCCGACACGGCCGCAGCGCTGGCCGGCCTGTTCGCCGAGATCGGCGCCGTGCTCGAGGTGCACCTCGCCGCAGAGGAGGCACGGATCGTTCCGCTGATCGAACAGGTGATCAGCACCGGCGAGTGGCATGAGGTGGGGCAGGCCGCCAAGGCCGTGAGCAATCCCGCCCAGGGCTTCCTCATGCTGGGAATGATCCTCGAGCTGATGTCGCCCGAGGATCGGGCCGCCTTCGACGCCGAGCTGCCAGGTCCGATCCGGTTCGTCTGGGCACTAGTCGGCCGCCACATGTACGAGCGGATGATGACCAACCTCCACACCACGCGGGGAGCGGTCACGGTCGGGTAACCGAGGCTGCCTCATCGACCGAAGGCACCTGTTGCGGCAACCAATCCTGCCGGCCACACCGACTGGTCTCGCTGTCGGAGGTGAGCAGATCGGTGCTCCGCTCACGCTCGGCAAGGAGGTCCGCCGGGGACACGACGCGGATCCAACTCGCGGCCAGCTCGATAGCCAACGGGAGACCGTCCAGTCGCTCGCAGATGCGTGGACCTACACCGATTCCGCCTGGTGTCGACCGGCATGAACTGAACGCGATTTCATCGTGACCCCTGGCGGTTCTTTCGACCGTCGCCAAGACTGGATCGGTGCCGCACGTCCCGGCCGTCGACGACGATCAGAGGAGACATTCATGCCACGACTCGCTGCCTACCTCAGCTTTCCCGGAAACGCCCGCGAAGCGTTCACCCACTACCACGACGTGCTGGGCGGGGAACTCAACGTGATGGGCTATGACCAGATGGACACTTCGGGCTTTCCGGTCCAACCCGGCCCCAACACCGTGGCACACGCCTCCCTCGTCTTTTCCGGCGGGGAACTCGCCGGCGGCGACGTCATGGACGAGAAGGACTACCCGCTGCGTAACACGGCGTACTCGCTGCTGTACACCCTCGACGATCCGGATGAAGCGCGCCGAACCATCGACAAGCTCGCGGCCGACGGCGGCTCTCAACCCATGCCTTTCGACCTCGCGCCATGGGGCGACTGGTACGGCCAGGTGTTCGACCGCTTCGGCGTGATGTGGCAAATCTCGGTCGCGGCGAGAGCCTCCGAGGACCAAAACTAAGCCCGCATGCAGTGCGCCCCGTCAGCAGATCAACACAGCGGCCGGTGAACTCCTTCACCTGCGGGAGCGGAGTGGAATGCAGGGCCACAAGGGCCTGTTCGCCATCCCCGTCGTACTCCAGCTCCGCAAGGTTCAGCCGGGTCCTGAGTAGCCGAGGCAGCGCCACTGTCGGCACGTTCGACCGCCTGACCGCGGCAGACAATCCCAGGCTTTCCGACGACAAGCGGCGGCGGTTCCAGTGATGCTTCGATCAGCCGGAGGTAGCGGTTCCCTGGGGGCCGGTCAACACCTTCGGGATGTACTCGAGCATCAGGATCCGGCCATCAAAGACGTGTGATTCGACCAGGTCCAAAGAGACGTCGGGATAGCCGTCGTAGATGCGCTCACTGCCGGTCTTCCCTGTGATCACGGGGAAGACCCCGACACGGAATCTGTCCACCACACCGGCAGCGAGCAACGACCGGCACAGCTGCAAGCTGCCCAGAGTGGCGAGCGGCTGATCGCTCTCCGCCTTTAGTGCCCGCACAGCCTCCACGGGGTCGCCGCGGACCACGCTTGCATTGGCCCATTCAAGAGGCTCCTCCAGGGTCGAGGAGAAGACGATCTTGCGGTACGCGTTGAGCTGGTCCACCCCCTCAGCATTGGCGGCGAAGCCCGACATGAGGCGGTACGTGCGTGCCCCCATCAGTATGGTGTGCTCGGGTTGCCGGCCGAGCCAATCGAGATACTCCGGACCCTCCAGCCCCCACCACCCCGGCCAACCCTCGGCGCTCGCATAGCCATCAAGTGAGGTGATGAAGTCAATCGTCAGTTCAGACATGACCATCCACTTTCTGGAATCTGGGCGGACGAGTGCCTCGTTCTCCCAGCGCGCCCAAGGTGCATCGCGAGCCAGCGACTGTCCTTGCCACTCACCCACTCCACGCTTCGCCTCAGCAAGTGTCAAGAGCCACTCGCGCCACTGTCGTGCGAACCTCACCGCCAGAGTGCTCCCCCTGTGTGGGAGTGGCGGGTCGACTCTGACCCCGAGTCACGGCCACCTTCATCACCCGAAGAGCGTCACTGACGTGTCTGCACGGGCAGCGGCTTGGGCACCGTCAGCACAAACTCCCGCAGCGAATAGCCGGCGATCAGGTCGTGCCACTCGATGGTGGGCGCCTGCGCGACGACAAGGTCGTGGCGAAGAAGTCGCGTGAGCAGAATGTCGGTCTCCTGAATGGCCAGGGCGTTGCCGGGGCACTTGTGCGGGCCGTCGCCAAAGCTCATCACTTCGGGGCCGATGCCGCGCGGCAGCGGCCGTCCGGGACGCAGGTCCAGCGGGCATTCACCGACCGTGGCCTCGTCGCTGTTGGCCTGGCGGACGTAGAGGTCGATCAACTCGCCGGCACGGATCTGCACGGTTTCACCGTCGACGATCAGCTGCAGATCCCGTGTGGCCCGACGGTAGAGGTGGCCGATGATCGGCTCGAGCCGGAGGATCTCGTGCAGTATGCCGAAGCGTTCCGGCTCATCGGCCGCGAGGTAGGCAGCTTTGAGATCGGCGTCGACCAGCAGGTGCAGAACCGCCATCGAGATGAACTCGCGGGTGGTGGCCATGCCCGCGGCGCCGTAGGTGACGCATTCGATCAGGATGGCCGGCTCGGCGTAGCCCTGGGCCAGCAGGTGGCTGATCACATCCTCGCCGGGCGACTTGCGGCGCGCGGCGATGGCCGGCCGGACGTCCGCAAGGTGGAAGGCCAGCATCGGCGCGTGGCCGCGCAGTGTGCCCACCACGTTCCTGAGCCGACCACCCTTGCCGGCTGCCTGCGGGCTTCGGTCGGTCCGGCCGAACAGACGCTCCAGGCGCTTGGCCATGCCGTCCACACGCGAGTTCGTCAATCCGATCACCTGGGCGGCCACCTCGGTGGAGTAGCGCAGGCTCAGTCGGTCGAGACGAAAGGTGGGGGCCTCGACGGCCTCGGCCACGAGGGCGTCCGCGCGGCGCTCCATCAGCCCGCGGTAGCGGTTCGCCACCGTTCGCGGCGCGAAGAACCGTCCGACCTGGGCGCGATGCGTACGGTGCCCGTCGCCGTCCATGAAGAGGATGGGGCGCTCCCCCACGCCGGCAGGCATCGATTCGGCGCTGAAGCCGGCTTGGGTGGTGCCGTCCGTCATGCGCAGTACTTGCCGAACGGCCGCGGTCGAGCGCAGGTGCCACACCCCGTCACGCCGCTCCGCTGAGGGGCGTGACGACTCACCGGGACGGTGGGACACGCGCCGGTCCGGGGCTTCCACGCTCATCCCGTGAGGGTACCTCCCACCCCCGCTGACGCGGATACGGCACCCCTTTCAATAGCTGGGAACCTGCGTCCGTCAACTGAGACGTTCGACCAGGGTGCCGCGAACCTGAGAGGCGTTTTGCTCAAACGGGCCCTCGTGTACCAGAATGTGGTCAACGATTCCATATGTCGGACATTCAATTTGCATCTGGTACACGATCCGGCGAGGTTTGTGCCACGCAACAACGGCAATGGAGCCGCAGGACATGTGACGCAAGAGAGGCACATCATGACCGCTCCAGCCTTGGTGATGGTAGGTATGGGTAGTTCCGATGCCCAGGTCGCCCAAGTGGCGCACTCTTTGAGACAGGGCCTGCAGCGCATGCGTACCGGCCTGTCGGTGCATTGCGCATTCCTCGATCACTGCTCGCCCTCGACCGCGCAGGTCGTCGCTCAACTGGTCAAACAGGGCATCAACGAAATCGTGCTGGTGCCGCTGCAACTGACGCACGCGATCGATCCGGACGAGCGGGTGATCGCCCAGGCGGCCAAGCTGCGCAGCGTCCATCCCGATCTCGGCATCCAGGTCTCCCGTCCGGTCGGACCCGAGGTGAGCCTGCTCACCGTGCTCGACCAGCGGCTGCGCTCGTCGCTGAGCAATCAGCGTGTGCTCGAACTGGACGGACTGGTGCTGTCGTCGGCACGCAGTGGCGACGTTCGCGGCAACGCATTGGTCGCCCGCCGGGCGCGGCAATGGTCGACCCATCACCGACTGCCCTGCCTGACGGCGGTCGCGGACGGCTCGGGGCCCTCGGTGTCGCAGGCGATCCAGGGCCTTCGGGCGCAGGGCCGCCGGCACATCGCGGTCGGGTCCTTCTTTCTCACGGCCACCGAGTTGTTCCACGCCCAAGCCGACCTGGCCATGCGGTCCGGGGCGATCTCGGTGAGCGAGCCGTTGGGATCGGCTCATGAGGTGATGGATCTGATCCTCGCCCGCTACGCGTTCGCTGCGATGGATCTGCTCGACACCGGCTTCGACGAAGTCGAGGACGACGTGCCGGTGCGTCACCTCACCAGCGCCTCCGCCTGACCTGATCGGTAGCCAACGGTTCGGGACCCCGGCCCGCGACTGCGGCCGGGGTCCCGTCCGCGATCAGTGGAAGATGCTGACGCCACCGGGCCCGACCAGCAGGCCGACCACGATCAGCACGATTCCCCACAGCAACTGCTTGCGCACGATGGCGAAGATGCCGGAAATCACCAGCACTGCCGCAATGATCCACAGAATTGTAGCCATGACAACCTCCCTGAGTTCAGCGCCGGACGGCCTTGTGGGCGCCCGACGATAAGCGCCGGCCGGATTCGCGCCGGTCATCTATGACTATGCCCGCCAACGCCCCCCCATCGGATACCTATCAAAGGGTGAGTCGCACGGGGCAGTTCGGGGTCAGGACTTCGCCACCCGGGTCTTCTCGGCGGCCACGTCGAAGGTGGCTTCGGGCCAGGTCAGGTCCAGGCACACCATGTGTTCCTTGAGCAACTGGGCGACTGCCCAGTTGCGGTACCACTTGCGATCGGACGGAATCACGAACCAGGGAGCGACATCGGTGTTGCAGCGCTCCAGCGCATCGGCGTAGGCCTGCTGGTAAGCGGGCCACTTCTTTCTCGCGTCGACGTCGCCCGGGTTGTACTTCCAGTACTTGTCCGGGCTTTGCAGCCGGGCGGCCAATCGTTCCTTCTGCTCATCGAACGACACGTGCAGGAAGCATTTGATGATCGTCGTGCCCGCCTCGACAGCCTTTCTTTCGAAGGCGTTGATCTCGTCGTAGCGCTTGTTCCATTCGCTGACCGGAACCATCTGCTCGACCCGCACCACCAGCACGTCCTCGTACTGGGACCGGTCGAAGATGCCGATCATGCCCGGGTCGGGCAGGGCCCGCCGGATGCGCCACAAGTAGTTGTGCTTGCGCTCCTCCTCGGACGGCGCCTTGAACGACGTGAGTTGGATGCCCTGCGGATCGACCATGCCCATGGCGTGCCGGATCACCCCACCCTTGCCCGAGGTGTCCATGCCCTGCAGCACCACCAGGACGCTGGGTGCAGAATCGCGGTTGCTGCGTCCGTTCGCGTACAACCGCTCCTGCAGGTCTGAAAGGGCGGGTTCCAGTGCCTCGGTGAGCGCAGCCGCGTCGTTCTTGCCCTTGCCGGGGTAGCCGTGGGTGGCCGCGGTGTCGAGCTTCGACAGGTCGACCGGACCTTCGGGCAGCCGCAACAGTTGACTGAGCGCCTTGTGGGACGACCCGGACCTGGACTTGGACTTCTTCTTCGCCATCTACGTAGTGTGGCCCACCGCCCCCACGGAGACCACCAGGCTCATGCCGGAAACCCACACGCCATACGCCCGCACCCTGAAATTCAGTTGTTGAGTGCCAGGATCTCGGCCAGGTCGTAGGTGACCGGTTCCTCCAGTTGCGCATAGGTGCAGGAGCGGGGGTCGCGATCGGGGCGCCAGCGGTTGAACTGGGCGGTGTGCCGGAACCGGACGCCCTCCATGTGCTCGTAGCGCACCTCGACGACGAGCTCGGGACGAAGCGGGGTGAAGCTCAGGTCCTTGCCGTTGTTCCAGCGGCTGCCGGCGGAGTTCTGCGGGGTGCGGGTGCCCTCCTCCTGCTTGGCCCACGCCCACGGATGTTCGTCGAACGTGGTGACCAGGGGCTGCAGTTCGGTGAAGAGTTCCTTGCGGCGGGCAGCGGGGAAGGCGCCGATGACGCCGACGGACGCGAGGGTGCCCTCGTCGTTGTAGAGGCCGAGCAGCAGTGAGCCGATCAGGTCGTCACCGGTCTTGTGGACGCGGTAGCCCGCGACGACACAGTCGGCGGTGCGTTGGTGCTTGATCTTGAACATGGTGCGCTTGTCGGGCTGGTACGTACCCGCGAGTGGCTTGGCCACCACACCGTCCAGACCGGCGCCCTCGAACTGGTTGAACCACTGTTCGGCGACCGTGCCGTCGAGGGTGGCCGGGGTGACGTGGATCGGCGGACGTGCGCCGGCGAGGGCCCCTTCGAGCGCGGCCCGGCGCTCGCGCAACGGCCGAGCGGTCAGGTCGGCGTCGTCCAGCGCGAGCAGGTCGAAGGCGACGAAGCTCGCCGGCGTGGTTTCCGACAACATCTTCACCCGGCTTGCGGCGGGGTGGATCCGTTGCGAGAGAACCTCGAACTGGAGCCGGTCGCCGACCACCACGATCAGTTCGCCGTCGATCACGCAGCGCTGCGGAAAGTTGGCCTTGACCGCCTCGACGATCTCGGGAAAGTACCGGGTCATCGGACGCTCGTTGCGTGACCCGATCTCGACCTCGTCACCGTCGCGGAAGATGATCGAGCGGAAACCGTCCCACTTGGGTTCGTAGGACAGGTCCCCGGTGGGAATGGTGGGTACCGACTTGGCCAGCATCGGCGCGACCGGTGGCATCACGGGCAGTTCCATGGAGTCATTGTGCACATTGGTTCCGACACCGGGCGACGGCGGGCCTCCGGCAGTGGTTCGATGGGGCATCGGGGACGAAACACTCAACGAGGAGGAACCCATGTCCGAGGACACCCTGACCCTTGACCCGGCCACCACAGCGCTGGTGCTGATCGAATATCAGAACGAGTTCGTCAGCGACGGTGGCGTGCTGCACGACGCCGTCTCGGGCGTGATGGACTCCACCGGCATGCTCGACAACACCAAGGCGTTCGTCGAGAAGGCGCGCGCGGCCGGCGTGACGATCATGCACGCGCCGATCACCTTCGCCCCCGGCTACGCCGAACTGACCCGGCACCCGTACGGCATTCTGGCCGGCGTGGTCGGCGGCAACGCCTTCGTGAAGGGCACCTGGGGCGCCGCGATCGTGGACGACCTGGCCCCCGCCGACGGCGACATTCTGATCGAGGGCAAGCGTGGGCTGGACACCTTCGCCAGCACCAACCTCGACTTCATCCTGCGCAGCAAGGGCATCAGGACCGTCATCCTGGGCGGCTTCCTGACCAACTGCTGCGTCGAGTCGACGATGCGCAGCGCGTACGAGAACGGCTATCGGGTGATCACCCTGACCGACTGCGTGGCCGCCACCTCGCAGGAGGAGCATGACAACGCGATCCGATTCGACTATCCGATGTTCAGCCACCCGTTGCCGTCGACGGAGGTGGCGACGGCACTCTCGTCGTGATCCCCGGCCCGCCCGCGGGCGCACTGCTGACCACCATCGAGTCCTACTGCGACGCGGCCCCGCGCCCGTTCAGCACCAGCGAGCACCGTGGGGCAAGCCGGCCGTCCCGGGTCCCGCTGCGCCCGCCTAACTACCGTGCGCCCGCCTAACTGGTGCCAGTTAGGCGGGCGCACGGTAGTTAGGCGGGCGTTCGGATGGAAAAGCAGTCGGGTCGCTGAGGAGACGGGCTACTCCCAGTTGGCGGCGTTCTTCTTGGACGGCTGGACGCGCGGGGGCTCACCGGGCATCTTCGGGTACTCCGGCGGATAGGGCATCTCCGCTCCCCCGTCGGCGTCGTCACGGGCGTACCACTCCAGTGCCGTCGTGATCGGGGCCGGGTCGCTGGCATGGAACGGCGCCCAGACGTCGCCACGCTCGTCGAACCTGGCCGGCATGGTGAGAACGGTGAAGTCGTCCGGGGACACCTCGGGCAGCTCGTCCCAGGTGAGCGGGGCGGACACCCGTCCGGCCGGCGTCGGACGGATCGAGTACGCCGAGGTCATCAGCCGATCCCGGGCCATCTGGTTGAAGTCGATGAAGATCCGCTCACCCCTCTCCTCCTTCCACCAGTTGATCGTCACCGCGTCCGGCAGGCGGCGGGCCAGCTCCCGTCCGATCGCGATGGTGGCGTGCCGGGCGTCGATGAAGTCGGCCGGCACGATCGGTGCGAACACGTGCACGCCGCGGCCGCCGCTGGTCTTCGGAAAGCCGGTCAGCCCGGCATCGGCCAGCACCTCGCGCAGCGCCAGGGCCGCCGGCACGGCTGAGGCGAAATCCGTGCCCGGCTGAGGGTCCAGGTCGATGCGCAGCTGATCGACGAGCTCGGTCTCCGGCGCACGCACCGGCCACGGGTGGAACCGGACGGTGCCCAGGTTCACCATCCAGATGATGGTGGCCAGATCCGCCGGGCAGACCTGCTGCGCCGTGCGTCCGGACGGAAAGGTGATGGTCGCGTGCTGGACCCATTCGGGCATGCCCTTGGGTATGCGCTTCTGGTAGAACGCCTCACCCTCGGGGTTCTCGCGGCTGACCAGCGCCGCGGTCTCGGTCACGCCGCCGGGCCAGCGCTCCATCGTCGTGGGACGGTCCTTCAACGCGGCCAGGATTCCCGGGCCGACGCTGAGGAAATATTCCGCCACCTGCAGCTTGTTGAGGCCGAGCGCAGGGAAATAGGGCTTGGACGGGCTGGACAGCCGCACGGAGCGGCCGCCGACGTCCAACTGAACGGGTGCCTCGGCCATGCCGGTCAGCCTAACCCGACTACCCTGGGATGCCGACGACGCACGAAGGAGAGCCTGATGGAACTCGATCCGAAACAGTTCCGCACACCGGAGCAGTGGCGGGCCAAGCTCACGCCGATGGAGTACCACGTCCTGCGCGAAGCGGGCACCGAACGTCCGTTCACCGGGGAGTACACCGACACCAAGACCAAGGGCACCTACTACTGCCGGGGTTGCGGCGCGAAGCTGTTCACCAGTGACACCAAGTTCGAGTCGCACTGCGGTTGGCCGTCGTTCTACGCTCCGGAGCTCGAGAGCGTCCGCTACATCGTGGACAAGTCGCTGTGGCAGACACGCACCGAGGTGCGCTGTGCGACCTGCGACTCCCACCTGGGCCACGTGTTCAGCGGAGAGGGCTACGACACCCCGACCGACAAGCGGTTCTGCATCAACTCGATCTCGTTGGTACTGGAGCCCGAGACCACCCTGTGACGGTTCCACTCCTCCCGGCGAGTCCCCCGTCCCGGTGCCGGGGCCGCGGCTACATTCACATCCGTGGGAGGAGCGCACAAGACAATGGTTGGTACCCCTCGGTTGTTCGATGAGGCCGTGGCCGCGCTCCAGGCCATGCACTGGCGTCCCGAGTTGGTGATCGAAGAGATCCCGGCCCCGCAGCGGATCGCGCCGCACGCGGTCGCGATCGCCGCCGAAGTGGTGGCGGCGGGCGAGGACCTGGGCAACGGACGACTGGTGCTGCTCTACGACCCGGCCGGCAATCCGTCCTGGGACGGCGAGTTCCGCTGCGTCACCTACGCCCGCGCCGAGGTCGACGCCGAGATGGTCGCCGATCCGCTGTTGACCGAGGTGGGCTGGTCGTGGCTGATCGAGGCACTGGTCCGCTACGACGCCGCCTACACCGCACCAAGCGGAACCGTCACCGCCGTGTCGTCCCGGGCCTTCGGGGCGATGGAGTCCGATCCTCCCCGAGCCGAGGTCGAGATCCGGGCGTCCTGGACGCCGCTGATCAACTCCGCCGAAGACGCCACCCGCCACCTGATGAGCTGGTCCGAACTGCTCTGCACGACGGCTGGACTGCCGCCCCTGCCCGAGGGGGTCGTGGTGATGTCGCGGCACCGGCGGTGACCGGGACGTCCGACGCCGACCCGGGTGCGGCACCCGAACAAGTGGCACCCGAACCGGTCGTTCTCGAAAGGCCGGCGGAGGGTGTGCCCGCATTGGTCGACACGCCCCTGGCGCTGTCGGAGGCGATGGACGTCCTGGCGTCCGGCACCGGCCCGATCGCCATCGACACCGAACGGGCCCAAGGGTTCCGCTACTCGGGGCGGGCGTACCTGATCCAGTTGCGGCGTGCCGGGTCCGGCACCGTGCTGCTCGACCCGATCCCGTTCCGGGTCGGCGACGGGCCGGCGGACCTCTCCGCGCTGAACCGGGTGCTGGCCCGCGATGAGTGGATCCTGCATGCCGCAACCCAGGACCTGCCTTGCCTGGTCGAGGCCGGCCTGGTTCCGGTGACGCTGTTCGACACCGAGTTGGCGGGCCGCCTGGTCGGCCTGCCCCGGGTGTCGCTGGGCGCCCTGATCGAAGAGGCCTTCGGACTGACCCTGCGCAAGGAGCATTCGGCGGCGGACTGGTCGAAGCGTCCGCTGCCCCCCGAGTGGCTCAACTATGCGGCCCTCGACGTCGAGCTGCTGGTCGAACTGAGGGCCTGGCTCGCCGAGCAGCTCGAAGCGGCCGGCAAGACCGAGTGGGCGGCGCAGGAGTTCGCCCACCTGGTCGAGCGGGCGACCGTCGTTCCGCCGCCGCGGGCCGAGCCCTGGCGGCGGACCTCCGGACTGCACGCCGTCCGCACCGCCCGGGCCCTGGCCGTGGTCCGTGAACTGTGGCAGACCAGGGACGAGCTGGCGTCCGGCATGGACCGGGCACCCGGCAAGATCCTGCCCGATCGCGCCATCAGCGCACTTGCGGCCAAGCTCAACTCTCCCGAGGTGAAGCGCCTGTCGGCCGCGGACCTCTCGTCCGTACCCGAGTTCGCCTGGCGGGCCCCGTCGCGTTTCCGGGCGCGCTGGCTGGCCGCACTCGACCGTGCCGCCGCCCTGACCCGCGACCAACTGCCGGCCAAGACGCTGGTGCCGGACGGTCCCCCGCCGACCCGCACCTGGGAGGTGCGCAATCCCGAGGCCGCCGCTCGCTGGGACGCTGTTCGTCCGCACGTGGTGACGCTCGCCGGGCAACTCGAGGTGCCGGTGGAGAACCTGATCAGCCCCGACGCCCTGCGCCGGCTGTTGTGGGAGCCGCCGGTTCCGGCCACCGCCGACACCCTGGACGAGGCGCTGGCCGCGGAACTCGTCCGGCCCTGGCAGCGGAACCTGGTGGTTCCCGTCATCGTCGACCACCTGCCCTGACCTGTTCGGCGCGCCGCATCGGTTCGCGCCACCCGACGCCACGCGCAGTGCGTTGCCTATAGTGAGCGCGTGTCAGACCCGGGCCACGCACCGACCAGGGCCTTCGGAAGTCCACCCGCTTCGTGGGGCGCGCCGGCCTGGCCACCGCCCACACCGCAGTCCCGGCACACCGGGGAGCGGCGTCCTGTGCTGGCCACGATCCTGATCGTGGCCGTCGTGCTCGGCCTGATGATCGCCGCCGCCGTCACCGGCCGGGTGCCGGACGGCCGCGACGCGTCCGCTGCGATGGCGTACGTGCCGGCGTCCGGCACCCGCGTGCTGCTGCAGGGCTCGGACGGCATCGACGAGGTGGACGAGTACTACACGACGGTGGGCATCTCGGTGACCCAGAGCGGTCCGCAAGCCATCGGGTACGCGGCCCAGGGCTATCAGGAGTTCTCGTCCACCACCTGGGTGCGCATCTCGACGCTGATCGCGAATGCCGAGGGCACGGTCTCCGACCGGAACACCCAGGTCTATGCGGCGCTCGCGTCCGGCCTGGAGTTGCGGGTAGCGGTCTGGCCGGACCGGTTCCTCTCGTTCTCACCCGGGCTGCCGGTGTTGCCGTCGGGCGTCCGCGACGGCCAGACCTGGACCGCGGCCGGTACCGCCACCATCGGCAAGGGCAGCACCCCGAGTGGACGGTTGCCGTACGTCGCCGACTTCCGGGCGGCTGCGGGCGAGGTCGGCTGCACGGTGATCTCGTCGACGCTCACCCTGGTCGGCCCCGACCAGACGACACTGACGTCGTCCACCACCTGGTGCACCGGACGCGGCATGACCGCTGGATCCGACGAATCCCGAACCCTGGCGGCCGTCCAGCGGGCACCGATCTGGCAGCACCTGGGGCGCGCCACGCCCGGGCCGACGAGCACGATCGGCCCGGCCGGCAACCCGACTCGAGTCGACCTGAACGGCCTGCCGCCGATGGCCATCACCCCGCGGTTGCCGCCCGTGGTGCTGCCCGGCCCGGTGCTGGTCTATGCCAACAACGTGGGCGGTGACCTGGTCGCCCGCGGGTGGTCGGACGGAAAGTCCGACGCCCGCTGGGCCGCGCATCCGGGTGGCAGCATCACCGCCCTGCTGGCGATCGGACGGGTGGTGGTCGCCGCCACCACGCAACGCACCCTGGTCGCCTACGGGGATCAGGGCGAGTTCCTGTGGCAGGCGGCGATCTCGGACGCCAGCCAGGTGCCCCTGACGTCCCTGGTGCGGCTGGATGCCCTGGTGGTGGTGGCGACCCTGGACGGCCGCGTCCGAGCCTTCGACGCCGAGACCGGCACGCCCAGGTGGGAGCAGCGCACGCCCAACGAGGTCAGGCTGCCGATGCAGGTCACCGACGCGGGTGTCACCGTCCTCGACCAGGCGGGCAACCTGCGCACCTATGCGGCCGACGGCGCCCTGCTGCACGAGTTGTCCGTCGAGCCCCCGGAGTCCTACGCCGTCGCCGGGGGCGTCGCGATCGTCGCCTCGCGGATGGACGGGGTGGTGCGGGCCACCCGGCTTGCGGACGGGTCCCTGGCCTGGCGCACCCCGCTGGCCGGCGCGCGGAACGAGATCCGTCCGGTCGGTGACGTGGCGGTGATCCGGCAGGTCGACAGCCTGGTCGCAGTGCGGATCGGCGACGGCACTCTTGCCTGGACGAGGGCGTTGCGGGCAACGACCACCGCAGTCCGGGGCACCACGCTGCTGGTCACCGATCGCACCACGCTGCACCAGCTCGATCCGGCGGGCACGACGCTGGGGTCGTGGCCCACCCAGGAGTCCGACCTCGACAGCGGGACCGCCCTGGGTATCGATCAGACCACCCCTGAGCTGTTCCTCTTCTACGGCGCGGTGGGCTACCGCTGGAACCAGCCGTGAGAACCCTGACCTCGTTCGGCCGGGTGCTGCGCGACCTGATCTGGTTGACCGTGGTCGCTCCGGTCCGCGACGGACGTCCGCAGACGAAGGGTTGGCCGGTCGGCCTGCGTCCGATCGTGTACGCGACGCTGACCGTGTACGCGATCCTGGCCCTCGCCGTGATCTTCGCGGGGCCCTTGCGCAGCCAGGGCACCCTGGTGGCGACCGCGACCGGTACCACGATTCCGGAGTTCGGAGCCGTGCTCGCCCTGGGCTCGGTGGTGCTGGCCGTGGCGCTGCTGATCACCGCCGCCCTGCACCTGCCCTGGTGGGTCAAGGTGGCAGCCGTGCTGGTCACGTTCAACGTGGTCGTCGTGTTCGCGATTCCCGCCCTGCGCGACGCGCTCATGACGATCCCGGTGATCGGCGGCCTGCTGGTCGTGATCGGCATGCTGATCGGCCGAACCCGGGCGTCCTACGCGTGGTGGGAGTTCGTCGTGATCGCCCTCGCGATGGGGGTCTGCCTGTTCATGCCCGCCGTGGGCGGCGGGGCCGCGAACGTGGATTTCGACTGGCGCGGCACGGCCCTGGAGGGCGCGCTGCAGACGGTGCTGACGGCTGCCCTTCCCGCCTTGTTCGTGGCCGGCGCGGCACTGGCCCAGATCGCCGTCACCGCATCGATCGTCGGCGTCACGGCCAGCAGCCGTGAACTGTCCCGATGGCCGCTGCTGGCCGTGACCGGGCTCCTCCTGCTGTGGGCGACGGTGACCCTGGTGCAGGGCGTGCTGGATCCGGAGAACGTGCCCGAGGCATGGGTGGGCTCGGCCATCCAGCTCGGGGTGATCGGCGCGCTGGTCTACGTGCTGGTGAGGGTGGCGGCCCGGCCACCGAGCTGGGACGACCTGAACACCGACTCGACCAGGCTGAACTACCTGGTGGCGCTCGGCTGCGTGGGCTATCTGGTGATCACCCCGCTGACCGCGGTGCTGCACGAGGTCGCGCGCATGGCCGGCCTGGACTGGTTGTACGCGGTGACGGACAGCTTCGCCTTCGTGACCCGGCAGGACTGGTTCGCCTCCCTCGTCCGGGTCGTGGTCGGGTCGGTGGGGTTGGCCGTCGCCCTGCGACCGGCACGACGGCAGCGTCCGTGGACGGCGATGTTCCTGGCGGCACTGACCGTGTTGGCACTGGCCGACCTGGCCAGGGTCACCGGACTCGCCTGGTTGAACGACTCGGTGCCGCAGCTGGCCGGCATTCTGCTGCTGGTGCTGCTCGCGACCGCCGCGGCACTCGGGCTCGGACGGCGGCTGGATCCGCCGGCGGCGACCGCGCTCGCGTGCGGAGTGTTGTTGTGCCTGGTCTATCCGCACCGCGCGATCCTGGACGATCCGATCAGCGCCGCACTCGGTTTCAGCGGCATCGGCGCGGTGCTGTTCGGGTTGATCTGGCGGTTGCTCACCGAGGCCGACATCACCCGGGAGGGCACACCCCGGTGGCCGGTCCCCTCGCGGGTGCTGCTGTTCTGCGCCAGCGCGCTGCTCGGCGTCAGCTCGACAGCGTTCGTGGCATTGAGCCGGGTCAGCGGGACCTCGGTGGACATCTCCTTGTTCACCGACGCCGGTGACGCCCTGCTGGGTACCCCACTGTTCCTGACGGCCGTGCTGGGCTGCCTGGGCATCGCACTGGCCCGGCGCACTCCCTGATCGAGATCCGCGGTCGATCAAGTTGGTCGAGACCCCGGCCGTTCGCGCTTGTCGAGATCCCGTCGATCGCGACCGGTCGATCAAACTGGACGAGATCCCGTCGATCGAAACCTAGCCGCGCTGGTCAACCGCGTCGGACGCTGCCGCACCGTCCTGAGCCAGCACCGTCTCGGTGGCGAACCGGGCCAGTTGCTGCGCGGTCAGCCCGAGCTGCTCGAGGATCCCGTCCCGCGTTCCGTGGTCGATGAAGCGCTGAGGAACACCGAACTCGCGGACCTCAGCATGCACGTCCGCAAGCCGGCACTCCTGGGCCAGCCGGGAGCCGAGTCCGCCTGCCAGGCCGCCGTCCTCGATGGTCAGCGTCAGGTCGTGCTCGCCGGCCAGCCGGATCAGGTCGGATGTGACCGGCAGCGCCCAGATCGGATCCACGACCCGCACCCCGATGCCCTGCTGGGCGAGCCGCTGGCCGATTTCGACAGCCATGCCGGCGAACTGGCCCCAGCCCACGACCAGCACGCGAGGATCGTCGCCGTGCTCGAACAGCACCTCCACGTCACCATCGGCGCGCACCGCCGGCAGCGCCGGCGGCAGCGGATCCTTGGAGTACCTGATCGCGGTCGGGCCGTCGTCGATGCGCACGCAGGCCTGCAGGGCGTCCTTGAGTCGCTGCTCGTCGCGCGGCACAGCCAGTCGCAGGCCGGGCACCAGGCCGAGTAGGGCGAGGTCCCACATGCCGTGATGGCTTGCGCCGTCCGGGCCGGTGATGCCGGCCCGGTCGAGCACGAAGGTGACGCCCTCGGAATGCAGCGCGACGTCCATCAACAGTTGGTCGAAGGCCCGGTTCAAGAAGGTGGCGTAGATGGCGACCACCGGGTGCAGGCCGGCCCGGGCCAGGCCGGCGGCCGAGGTCACCGCGTGCTGCTCGGCAATCCCCACGTCGAAGGTGCGTTCGGGGAAGTGCTGCGCGAACCGGGTCAGGCCGGTGGGGTGCAGCATCGCGGCCGTGATCGCGACCACCCGGTCGTCGGTGGCGCCGATCCGAGCCAGTTCATCACCGAAGGCCTGCGTCCAGGTGCGTGTGGACGAGGGACGCAGCGGCACCCCGGTGACCTCGTCGATCTGGCCGACGGCGTGGAACCGGTCCTCCTCGTGCTGCTCGGCGGCGGCGAAGCCGCGTCCCTTCTGGGTGATGCAGTGCACGATCACCGCTCCGCCGTCGAACTGCTTGGCCTGAGTGAGGGCCAGTTCGAGCTTTTCGATGTCATGGCCGTCGATCGGTCCGAGGTACTTGATGCCGAGGTCGGAGTACATGCCCTGGGGCGCGAGCACGTCCTTCACGCCGGTCTTGAAGCCGTGCATCAGGTCGTACGCGGGCTCGCCGACCACCGGGGTGCGATTCACCCAGCGCTTGATCCGCGCCAGGGCTCGCTCGTAGCGGCGGTCGGTGCGGATCGCGGACAGCTGCTGGCCCAGTCCCTGCAACCGGGTGGCGAGGCCGCCGATGGTTGGGTTGTAGGAGCGGCCGTTGTCGTTGACGACGATCACCAGCCGCAGGTTCGGCTGAACCGCGATGTTGTTCAACGCCTCCCAGGTCATGCCACCGGTCAGCGAGCCGTCGCCCACCACGGCGACCACCGTGCGCGCGTCGCCGTTCAAGGAGTAGCCCTTGGCCAGGCCCTCGGCCCACGACAGCGAACTGGACGCGTGCGAACTCTCCACCCAGTCGTGTTCGGATTCGGCGCGGCTGGGGTAACCGGACAGGCCTCCCGGCTGGCGCAGGGCGCTGAAGCCGGCCTGCCGTCCGGTGAGCATCTTGTGCACGTAGCTCTGGTGGCCGGTGTCGAAGACGATCGGGTCGCGCGGCGAGTCGAAGCAGCGATGCAGGGCGATGGTCAGCTCGACCGCCCCCAGGTTGGGGCCGAGATGACCGCCGGTGCGGGAGACGTTGCTGATCAGAAAAGCGCGAATCTCGGCGGCCAGGTCGTCCAGGTCGTCGAAACTGAGCTTTCGCAGGTCGCTCGGGGTCGTGATGCGTTCCAGCAGCGGCATGCGCAGGAGTCTACGTGCGGAGCCCGCCGACGGAGCCCGTTCGCCACCCGGGCAGTCCGTCAGTGCAGCCGCCCCGCCATCCCGGTCAACGCCGGGATCCCCCAGCCCCACCGAGATCAGTTGATCGAGCCTGTCGAGATCCGCGCGGCCACCCCTCACATCTTGCGGACGAAATTCTTTCCGCGCAGCGCCTCCTCGACCAGCGCCACCTCGCGGCGCACCCGCACCAGGGACGCCTGTTGCTGCGACCACACGTTCACCGATTCTTCAATCACCTCGGGTGTGACGAAGTCGGCCAAGCTGACCCGGACGCCGCCCAGTCCGTCGCGGCCGGCCTGCACCTGGGCCTCGACGAAGCTGGCCGCGAACCGGGCCAGCACCACCGGATGACGCCGCAGCAACTGGTAGCGCCGGTAGTCGGCCGGGCAGCAGTCGAGCAGATATTCGGTGGCGGTCACCTCCCAGTCGGGAGCGCCGGGTGGTCGCACCCGCTCGGGCCACCCCGGCGGTGTGTAGATGGTGGTCTCCTGCTGCTTCTGCATCGCCCTTCGCCGCTCGGCCAGTGTCGCCATCGATCCCCCTTGTTCGAACATTTGTTCGATTCTAGGCCGGACGCGCACTCCCGTCCAGAGGGTCGGCGCACCCGATCAGCGGCGAGGGCGGACAGGGCGGCATCAATGACGGCCACGAGTTCGTGATCGCCCGATTGATCGATCGACGCATGTTCATCAATAACAGCGGGTGTGCCGTTCACCGGCCCTATTCAGTTGGCCGTGCAGTTCAGGCCGAAGCAATTCCCCGCGAGGTTCTTGCGGGCGACGTTGCCACCGCCGTCCACCGCATCGGGTGCATGGATTCCCCAACCGTCGTTTCCGACCGCGGTGTTGTCGGCGAATCGGGTACCGGCACTCTCCGAGCGTGCGCCGTCGCCGAGGTTGTTCCGGAACGTGTTGCCGATCACCGTGACTCCCTCGGCGCCGCTCACCACCAGACCCGCCTGGTTGCGAGAGAAGCGGTTGTCGCCGATGGTGCTGGGTCCTCCCCAGACCTGCAGGGCCACGCCCCCGTTGCCGACGAAGATGGACGACGTCACGTTCGACTCCCCCTCCGCGGCGATCGCCCCGCCCGAGTTGCCGATGAAGCTGCTGCCCTTGACCTGAACCGGCCCGCCCCAGATGGGCTGGGCGTACGCGCGGATGACGCTGTCGGTGATCGTGCATGAACCAAAGCACACGGTGGCCGATCGGGTGGCTCCGGTGCCGTCCAGGATGGAGTCGGAGATCACGATCTGCTCGTTCTCGTCGGCGCCCCACGACCCGCCGATGACGTGCGAGTGCCGCAGCACCAGCCGGAGCATTTCTCCGGTGGCTGTCGAGCGCACGAGCGAACTGCGGACCGCGGTCACGTTGGAACTCCAGGCGTGGATGCCGGAGTCTCGCAGGGCGCTGCGGGTGATGCGCAGTTCGGTCGCCTCGACCCGGATCGGTGCCGCCACCAGCGTCACCCGGTTCACCGTCAGCGTTGGGTAATCGGTGCCTGCGAAGTCCGGCGTATGGACGATGCCGTCGGCGAAGCCGCTCACCCGTCCGTTGGTGATCGTGGTGTTCGACTGCGCCGGTTCGGCCAACACCCGGATCGCGGTGCCGGTGCCGTCCCCCTTGATCGTGTGGCCGCCCAGGTTGAGCCGAATGCCGGGGACCACCGTCAGTGCGTCGCCCGAACACTTCAGGTCGCTGGTCAGCGTGGTGTCGGCAGTGATCGTGGTACCGCAACCGATGGACGCCGCCCGAGCCGGCGGTGCGCCACCGAGTAGAACGATGCCCGCCGTGGCGGCGATACCAGCTATGAACAGGCGCGCGCGAATCTTCATGTGTCCCCCCAGGACGTGTGCCTCCGACTCTCGTGGTCAGGAGTCGTTGGGGGGCACAGTAGTACCTCGCCGTGACGCCGCACCAACTACACCCCGGTGACCAGCCAGGCATCCCGTTGCTCACGCCAGCCCAGGGTCACCGCCCGGATCACCATGAAGCCGGTGAAGCCGATCCAGAGCACCGCGGTGGCAACGGATGGACCGTGCGCGATCAGCCAGTCCGCGTTCACGCGGAGCAGGGCGATGATCGGCAGGTACGCGACCAGCACCACCGTCATGCCGAAGGCGAGCCAGCGTCCGTCACCGGCACCGATCAGCACCCCGTCCAGGACGAACACGTACCCCGAGATCGGCTGCCCGATGCCGACCACGACCAGCGCCGCGACCACGGCCTGCTGGACCAGCGGGTCGGGGCTGAACAACGGCGCGATGAACGGTCCCGCGAGCGCGACCAGCAACCCCATCAGGGCCCCGCCGACGACCCCCCAGCGAATCATCACCCGGGTCGCGGACCGAACCCCCGTCACGTCGCCGGCGCCGAGTCCCTTGCCAGTGAGCGCCTGGCCGGCGATCGCGAGCGCATCCAACGCGAACGCGAGCAACGTCCAGACGGTGAACGCCACCTGGTGTGCCGCCAGCGGCACCGGTCCGAGCCCTGCAGCCACCCAGGTGGTGAGCAGCAGGATCGCGCGCAGAGCCAGCGTGCGCACCATCAGGGGAACTCCGTTGACGGCCGCGGCGAACACCCCGGCCGGGTGCAGCCGAAGGTCGATACGGGTGCGTCGCACCCGCACCAGCCACACCATCACCAGCGCTAGCGCCATCGCGTACTGCGTCGTCACGGTGCCCCACGCCGAACCCGCGATGCCCCAGCCGAGGCCGTACACCAACGCCACGTTGAGCAGCGCGTTCAGCGGGAAACCGATCAGCGAGACCACCAGCGGGGTGCGGGTGTCCTGCACCCCCCGCAGGGCGCCGGTGATCGCCATCATGGTCATCATCGCGGGCAGACCGATGGCCGAGATGCGCAGGTAGGTCACGGCGTGCGCCAGCACCTCACCACTGCCCCCCAGGGCGGCGCACACCCATTCGGCGCCGAAACCCACGATGAGGCCGACCACCACCCCCAGCGCGATGCCGAGCACGGTGCCGTCCACGCCAGCGGAGACCACCTTGTCGTCGGCCCCGGCGCCCAGGGCTCGCGCGACGCTCGCCGTGGTGCCGTAGGCGAGAAAGACGAAGATTCCGGCGGCCGTGTTCAGCACCGAGGCGGCCACCCCCAGCCCGGCCAGCTGCGGCGTACCGAGGTGCCCGACGATGGCCGCATCGACGAGCAGGAACAGGGGCTCGGCGACCAGGGCGAAGAAGGCGGGGACGGCCAGCCCGAGGATCTGCCGGGTGACTCCGCGATCGCCG
The DNA here is from genome assembly GCA_963697765.1 of uncultured Actinomycetota bacterium. Taxonomy (GTDB): domain Bacteria; phylum Actinomycetota; class Actinomycetes; order Propionibacteriales; family Propionibacteriaceae; genus Micropruina. Next base: position 156,772 of record CAVOPC010000001.1, on the reverse strand, counting down.
GACGCTGCGGCACCCCGTCGGTTCACAGGTCGAAGACCCAGGCGGTGCCGTCCCACTCGTGATCGGGGTTGCCGAAGCCCGCCCCGTTCGCCCACTCGGCACCGACCACCAGCAGTTGCGCACCGTCCGGACTCACTGCACAGGAGAAGCCGCCCCGGTCCAGGCCAATCACCCGGGTCGGCTCCGTGCCGTGCTCGGCCACGCAGACCGCCTGCTCGTTGGGCACGTCGGCGTACCAGCACGCGCCGGACGGGGCCAGGCTGATCCCGTCCGGCGCCGACCTGGGCACCTCCGCCCACACCCGACGATCGGACAGTGCCCCGTCTGCGTCGATCCGGAACGCCGTCAGCAGTCCGGCGTGCGATTCCGCCACGATCAGGGTGCCGGCGTCCGGGCTGACGGCCATGCCGTTGGGAAAGGCCAATCCGTCGGCGACCACTCGTCCGGCACCGGAGGCATCCAGATGAGCGATCGTTCCGCAGGGCGTGGTCGGAAACCCCTCGGCAGGGTTGAAGTTGCCCAGGTTCAGGTAGCAGCCGCCGTCGGGCAGCGCCACGATCTCATTGCCGACGCTGCCGAGCGCGGACACGTCCGCCCACACTCGGAGATCGCCGCCGACCGGGCCGCGCAACACCCGTCCACCGGCCGAGTCGAGCACCACGAGATCGTCACCGATGAAGTCGAAACACAGTGGCAGGGACTTCACCTGGGCCATCGCCTCGACTCCGGACGCTCCGCCGCGGTAGATCGTGCCGCTGAGCCAATCGGCGAACCACGGTCGCCCGTCATGCCAACGCGCCGACTCGAGCAGGCCCAAGCCGTGGGCCAACCTCCGACCGGACGGCTCGTTATCGGTGCCCACCTCGACCTCCTCACAGCGCTGCTTCAGCGCGCGAAACCGTACCACCAGATCACCACACCGACGCCGACCGCGGCGAGCCCGATCAGCACCCAGCGACGCCAGGGCGGAATGCGGTCCAGCCCGAACGGGGCGCTGGCCATCGCGGCCAGTGGCGGCAGCAGCACCAGGCCGGTCCACCACCACCAGTCACCGACGGCGGCCAGCACCAGCAGTGGCGTGAAGCCGGCCAGGTAGGCGACCCAGAACCAGATCCCCAGTCCGCCGATCGCGCAGGCCGGGAGTAGCGCCACCAGGTAGCCGACCATGCCGATCACCACCATCCACCCGAGCGCGCACGTACCGTCGTCGTCGGGGCACAGCGCGGGCACGATGGAGCCGGCCACGGCGAGTGCGAACCCGGCGCCGACCAGCGCGGCCAGGGCGGCCAGCATCGACCAGGCCACCCGTTCGGCGAGCTCCGAGCCCATGCCGGTGCGCGACGCGCGGGCCTCGGACGGCACCCGCCGCGACGGCCCTGGCGTCGGCTTCGCGGGCGCGGGGGCCGAACCCCCGACCGTGCGGGCGCGAGCTGCGACCTCGTGCCGGCGCCTGCCCCGCTCTGCCCGGGTCAGCCGTTTCGCCAAGTCAGGTGCCCGATCAGGACTTCATCAGCGAGCGCAGCACGTACTGCATGATGCCGCCGTTGCGGTAGTAGTCGGCCTCTCCGGGAGTGTCGATCCGCACGATGGCGTCGAACTCGATGTCGTCGGCCTGCACGTGCACGGTCTTCGGGGTGGTGCCTTCGTTCAGCTGCTCGATACCGGTGAAGCTGAAGGTCTCTTCGCCGCTCAGGCCCAGCGACTCGGCGTTCTCACCCTCGGGGAACTGCAGCGGAAGCACACCCATGCCGATCAGGTTGGAGCGGTGGATGCGTTCGTAGCTCTCGGCGATCACCACCTTGACGCCCAGCAGCGCGGTGCCCTTGGCCGCCCAGTCGCGGGACGAGCCCGAGCCGTACTCCTTGCCCGACAGCACCACGAGCGGAACACCCTGGTCCGCGTAGCTTTCGGCGGCTTCGTAGACGGTGGTGACAGGTGCCTCCGACTTCGTGAAGTCACGGGTGAACCCGCCCTCGGTGCCGGGTGCGAGCTGGTTGCGCAGCCGGATGTTGGCGAACGTGCCGCGGATCATCACCTCGTGGTTGCCGCGCCGTGAGCCGTAAGAGTTGAAGTCCTTTCGCTCGACGCCGTGCTCGGTCAGGTACCTGCCGGCCGGGCTGTCGGCCTTGATCGAGCCGGCCGGCGAGATGTGGTCGGTGGTCACCGAGTCCCCCAGCTTGAGCAGCACCCGGGCGTTGGCGACGTCTGTGACGGGGCTCGGCTCGGCCGGCATGTTGTCGAAGTACGGGGGCTTGCGGACGTAGGTGGATTCCTCGTCCCAGGCGAAGGTGTCACCGGTCGGCGTCGGCAGCGAGCGCCAGGTGTCGTCGCCGGCGAACACGTCGGCGTAGCGCGAGGTGAACATCTCGGCCGTGATCGAGGAGCCGACCACCTCGTCCACCTCGGCCTGGGTCGGCCAGATGTCGCGAAGGTACACGCTGGCGCCGGCCTGGTCGGTGCCGATCGGCTCGGTGGTCAGATCGATGTCCATCGTTCCGGCCAGGGCGTAGGCCACCACCAACGGCGGGCTGGCCAGGTAGTTCATCTTCACGTCCGGGTTGATCCGGCCCTCGAAGTTGCGGTTGCCGGAAAGCACCGAGGTCACTGCCAGGTCGTTGTCGTTGACCGCCTGGGACACCTCGGGGATCAGCGGCCCGGAGTTGCCGATACAGGTGGTGCAGCCGTAGCCGACCAGGTCGAAGTCGAGAGCCTCCAGGTACTGGGTGAGGCCCGACTTCTCGTAGTAGTCGGTGACCACCTTCGACCCGGGTGCCAGAGAGGTCTTCACCCACGGCTTCCGCTTCAGGCCGAGCAGGACCGCCTTCTTGGCGACCAGGGCCGCCCCGATCATCACGCTCGGGTTGGACGTGTTCGTGCAGGACGTGATCGCGGCGATCGTGACTGCCCCGTGGTCCAGGTCGAACGTGGTGCCGTCGGCGAGCGTGACCGGCGTCGGCTTGGAGAGACGGTCGAACGCCGCCGATGCATGGCTGCCGTATCCGTGCGGCTGAGCCTCGTTCTCGGCGCCCGCATGAGTTGGCACGTCCGAGGCCGGGAAAGACTCGGCGACCGACTCGTCATAACCGTTGATGTCCTCATCGACGTACTCGCGTAGCGCCTCGCCGAACCCCTCTTTGGCCTGGGAGAGCAGGATCCGGTCCTGCGGGCGCTTCGGCCCGGCGATGCTCGGCACCACCGTCGAAAGATTCAGTTCCAGGTATTCCGAGAACCGCGGTTCGGCGTCCGCGTCGTGCCACAGGCCCTGGGTCCGCGCGTAGGACTCCACCAACTCCAACTGGTCGTCGCTGCGTCCGGTCATCCGCAGGTAGTCGATGGTCTTGTCGTCGATCGGGAAGATGGCGATCGTCGAGCCGTACTCGGGGCTCATGTTTCCGATCGTGGCGCGGTTGGCCAGCGGCACCTCTGCCACGCCGGAACCGTAGAACTCGACGAACTTGCCGACCACCTTGTGCTTGCGGAGCATCTCGGTGATGGTCAGCACCAGGTCGGTGGCGGTGGTGCCCTCGGGCAGCTTGCCGGACAGCTTGAAGCCGACCACCCGCGGAATCAGCATCGACACCGGCTGGCCCAGCATGGCCGCCTCGGCCTCGATCCCACCCACGCCCCAGCCGACCACACCCAGTCCGTTGACCATGGTGGTGTGCGAATCGGTGCCGACGCAGGTGTCTGGGTAGGCCTGCAGCACGCCGCCGACCTCCCGCGGGAAAACCACGCGGGCCAGGTGCTCGATGTTGACCTGATGGACGATGCCCGTGCCCGGAGGCACGACAACGAAGTCGTCGAACGCGGTCTGGCCCCAGCGCAGGAACTGGTAGCGCTCCCGGTTGCGTTGGTACTCCAGTTCGACGTTGCGGGTGAAGGCGTCCGGGGTGCCGAACAGATCCGCGACCACCGAGTGGTCGATCACCATCTCGGCCGGCGAAAGCGGGTTAACCTTCGCGGGGTCGCCGCCCAGGTCGGCGATCGCCTCGCGCATCGTGGCCAGGTCGACCACACACGGCACGCCGGTGAAGTCCTGCATGATCACCCGTGCCGGGGTGAATTGGATCTCGCGGTTCGGCTCGTCGGACGGGTCCCAGGCGCCGAGCGCCTTGATGTCATCTGCAGTGATGTTGGCACCGTCCTCGGTGCGCAACAGGTTCTCCAACAGGACCTTCAGGCTGAACGGCAGGGTGTCTGCACCCTCGACCTTGTCCAGGGCGAAGATCTCGTACGTCGGTACCACGCGACCTCGAGGGTGGTCCTGGCGTCGAAGCTGTTGATGCCCATGTCGTCCTCCTGCTGCTCACCGGTGAAAGTATCTCGATGTCGAGATAATATCTCATGCCGTGCCCGGACCGGAACGCGGCGGGTCCCGCCCCAGGCTGCAACCTTAGCCCTGATCGACCGGTGGCCGCCGTAGCCAGCGGCAGGACAAGGGTGAGCCGGCCGGCCGATCCGGTCGAGGGCGCATCGGGTTGTCCGTCACGTGTCGTCGGCCAGCCGGCGCGCCCGGATTGCGCCACGTGTGCGGTCATCGGTGGGTCCGGCTACGTCCCCACAACGGCGTGCAGGAGTACGAGGAACTCAAGCGTTGCGGCCGCAGCGTGCTCAGCGACCGATGACCGGCGGATGCACCGTGCGCACCTCGGCGTCGATCTGGTGCCGCGCGACCACACCTCCGCCCTGCCGGGCGTACCCGAGGCAGTCGATGGTGACCCGGACGGCGCTCAGCCCACTCAGGTCAAGCGCCGACGGCTGGGCGAGTTGCAGCCGGAACGTGCTGGCCACGCCGCGTCCCCAGAACGAGAACGGCGGCCCTGGTTCGGACGGTGACGGGTTGGCCGGAATCTTGGCCCGCAAGGGCGAACCGCCGGCAGGGAAGGCGAACAGCTCCGAGCGGGGCAGCAGCACGAGGTCGCCAACGCCGCCGCCCGTCCTGCGGTTCATCTGCCAGGTGCCTGAGTGGGTCACCCAGACGTTGGAGCTCTGCGTGGCCGACGCACCCGTGAGTTCCAGGGTCATGGCGTTCACCTTGAGCTCGAACATGCGTTGCGGCACCGCGGAGAGGTCGATCGAGAACTCCAGCGTGCGGCCCTGCGCCAGGTCGCGCAGCCGGGTTGGCTCGGTGATGGTGAGGCTGAGCTGCGGGTGGATCACGTCGAATCCGAGCTGCGCGGTGTTGAGTTGGGTGAAGATCTGGTCCCAGGCAAGCACCTGCACCGCCAGGCCCGACAGGCTGACCAGGCTGGCGCTGGCGCGGGTGGCCGGGGTGAGTCTCTGTTCCTCGTCCGGGTGCAGGAAGCCGTAGTCGAACCGCAGGTCGGTGAGGGTGTCGAGCTGGTAGATCTCACGCGCCCGCTGAGCGACGAAGACGTCGTCGAGAACCAGGTCGACGATCGAGCGGGCCGACCGGATCAGCACCTCGGTGGCCAACTTCAATGCGGCCGCGTCAGCCGCCCAGCCGGCGAGGGTGTCCTGCACGGCGGCGAGCTCGTCACTCAGGTTGCTCACCCGCACCTGCGTGGCCAGCACCCGGCCGACGGCCTGCCGCTGGCGCAACTGGCCGACCATCTTCTCGCGGGTGAGCAGGATTTGCTGCTTGACCAGCTTGCCGATGGCGTCCTGGCCGGGCAGCCGCATGGCGTCCTCGAGGTCGGCCATCACCTTGCCGAAGCTGATGAACGACGTGGCGCCCTCCATCAGGTCCTTGAAGCCGCCGCCCAGCTTCTTCACCTCTTCGATGTCTTCGGAGCGGGGGCTGTTCGGGTCGTGCTCCTCTTTCAACCAGGTCAGCAACTGCACCAGGTCGACGCCGTCGGCGAGGCGCTGCAACGTGGCGAGGCCTCCCGGCCACCGAGATGATGGCGCCCGACGCCGGTGGCCATGCCGGCGATCACCCCGACGATCGAACCCACGTCGGACAGCACCCCCGCGATGCTGAACCGCTCGTTGCGGATGCTCTCGATCTGGTCACCCAGGTCCTCGATCCGCAGGTCGAGGTTCGCGATCTCCGCCTCAGCGATCCGCACGTCCTGCTGCGCCAGCACGACGTCGGCCTGCGCCTCCTGCGCACGGTGCCGCAATTGCTGCTCCATCAGGCCGAGATGCTGCTTGATCGACTCGGCGATGGTCTCGAGCTGCACCACCGACACATAGGCCTGGAACGCGTTCTGCACCACCGCGAGCTCCGCGGTGAGATTGGACGACAGTGCCCGGAAGTCCGGCGCCAGGTCGAGGTCACGCGACATTCCGGACGGGGTCTGCCGGTTGACGATCCGGTCGCGCACGAGTTGTGCCGTGGCGTCCGTCGGGTTGAGCTTCAGCGCGGCCTCGGCCTCGGCGAACGCTTGAAGCTGCGAGGCCGGATCGTATCGCCGGAAGAAATAGCCGGCCAGTTCGGCCCGGTAGGCAGCCCAGTCGCGTAGGGGTTGGGCGCCCAGAGCGCTCCAGAGTTGGTCCTCGGGTACCTGTGCGATGTCGATCACGCCCGGGTCACCGTTGCGGCCGCGGTGGCCGCGTCCTCCGCGACGCCCACGGGGCCTGCCCGCCCCCCCGGCGCCAGGCGCGCCGGGTGCGCCGGGTGCGCCGCCGGGAGCCTGCCCGGAGGGCACGGCCTCGGCCATCGTGTAGCGCACAGTGATAGACCCGCCGGCCTGCCCATCGGAACCGTCCCCACCCGGCCCGCCGTCCCCGCCCGGCCCGAGGACCGGACGCCCGCCGTCACCGTCGGGCGTTTCGATGCCGCTCTCGCCCGGCTCACCCGGGGCGCCGGGCTCGCCGTCGTCGCCGATCGAGGCCAGGCTCAGCGGGGCGCCGAGCAACGCGCGGGCGAAGACGCCGATCGCGGGTCCGCCGGTCACCGCCAGCACGGCGTCGTCGGCCACCGTCAACTGATCGGCGGCCAGCACGTAGTCGAACCCGAACGTCAACGCCTCCAGATGCATGAGCCGGGCACCAAGGACCAGCGTTTGGCCACCGGACGCGCCGAGTCGTGCCGGCAGGCCGGCGTCGACCGTCAGTTCGTCCTGAAAGTGGCGGATCGTGCTCGCCATGGCTGCTCCTCGCTCGTCCCATGAGTGCCGCGCCGCCTGTTCGGCGACCCGGCACGCACTCACAGGTGCCGCCCGCAGTCAGCGCTGATACGGGCTTCAGCAACGCAGGATGGCCACCGCTTCGAGGTGCTGCGTCATGCCGAACAGGTCGAAGCCCCTGATCGAAGACGGTTCGTAGCCCAGCCCGCGTGCCGTCCCGAGGTCACGCGCGAGGGCGGCGGGGTCGCACGCCACGTAGGCGATCGCCCGTGGCCGGAACCGCGCGAGCGCCGTCATCACCGCCTTGCCGGCACCGGTGCGCGGCGGGTCGAGAACGACCAGGTCGGCGCGTTTCGGCAGCCGGTGCAGGCTGCGCTCCACGTCACCGGCGAAGAAGGACGCTTCCGGCACATTGCGCTTCGCATGCCCGATCGCCGCCCTGCTGCCTTCAATGCCCCACACCCGACAACCCGCGTCGACCAGCATCCCTGCGAAGACTCCGACGCCGCAGTACAGGTCGAAGGCCGTCTCGCCAGAGACCGGGCGAAGCCCGTCCAGCACGGCACCGGCGAGCACCTGGGGCGCCGCCGGGTGCGACTGCCAGAAGCCGTCCGCCGCAACCGTGAAGCTGCGCTCCCCCACCCGTTGGGTCACCACCCCACTCGAAGCCGCGGAACCGGCGGCCAGCAGCCGTCCGCCCTCCACGCTGACCAGCCCCAGGTGCTCGGCCAGCTCGTCAGATGACGCGCGATCCGATCCGTCCACTCGGCCGGCGGGCGAAACGGCCGCTCGATCGGGCGTCGTGTCGCGCAACTGCAAGGGCATCGACGGGTGCGCGATGCGGCAGCCGTCCTGCGGCAGCGGCACCACGGTGTGCGAGCGGTGCGCCCGCAACCCCAGCCGTCCGGCACCGGCGTCGACGAAGCGCATCCGGATCCGTGAACCCAGCACCGGCGGCACCTGCTCGACCACCCCGTCCCACTCGATGCCGGCCAGCCGCAGCAACTGCTCGGCCAGCACCCGGCGCTTCAGTTCCGCCTGAAACTCCGGCCGGACGTGCTGAAAGTCGCAACCCCCGCACACCCCGGCGTTCGGGCACGGTGGCACGACCCGCTCCGGAGAGGCTTCGAGCACCTCGGCCACGTCCCCCCGGGCGAACCGTTTGGCCACCTCGGTGATCCGGACGGTGACCAGTTCGGCGGGCAGCGCATGCCGCACGAAGACGACCTGCCCGTCCAGCCGGGCCACGCAGTGCCCGCCATGGGCGACCTCGCCCACCCGCACCGGACCGATCAGGTCACCGGGCTGCACGGTCAGTCCGAGTTGAGGTGCTGGCCAGTGCGGACGCTGCCGGTGCCGGCCCGGCGCCAGGCAGCCGGGTTGTCGCGCTTGGCCCGATCGATCGCGTACTTGGACGAGGCCAGCATGTACGGCACCGACGTGACCATCACTCCAGGCATGAAGTTCAGCCGGGCCTTCAGGATCAGCGAGGTCTGATTGTGCAGGAGCTGCTCCCACCAGTGCCCGACCACGTACTCGGGAATGTAGACGCAGAGCACGTCGCGCGGGCTGTCCGAACGCAGGCCCTTGATGAAGTCCAGGATCGGCCCGACGACCTCGCGATACGGCGACGCGATCACCCGCAGGGGCACGCCGAGATCCTCGGTGTACCACTCGTCCAGCAACGCCTTGGTCTCATCGGCGTCCACCGACACGGTCACCGCCTCGACCGAACTCGGCCGGGTGGCCTTGGCGAAGTTCACCGCGCGCACGGTGGGCTTGTTGATGCCGATCACCACGATCACCGCGTTGACTCGGCTGGGCAGCAGGTTGCGCTCCCCCGGCTCGACGGCGATCTCGGCGTCCACCTTCTTGTAGTGCCGGTTGATCGCCCGCATCAGCACGAACAGCAGCGCCATCGCCAGGATTGCGATCCACGCACCGAGCAGGAACTTCACCGCCAGCACGATGCAGAGCACAACCCCGGTGCAGGTGAGCCCGACGCCGTTGACGATCCGGGAGCGCTTCATCTGTCGGCGGACGGCCGGATCGACCTCGGTCTTGAGGTGCCGCGTCCAATGCCGCAGCATGCCGGCCTGGCTGATCGTGAACGACACGAAGACGCCCACCACGTACAGGTTGATCAGGGCGGTGACGGACGCGTTGAACGCGAGCACCAGGCCGATCGCGGCGGCGGCCAGCAGCAGGATGCCGTTGCTGTAGGCCAACCGGTCGCCACGGGTGTACAGGGCCTTGGGCAGGAAACCGTCCTTGGCCAGGATCGAGCCCAGCACCGGAAAGCCGTTGAATGCGGTGTTCGCAGCCAGGAACAGGATGATGAACGTGACCGTGATCACGAAGTAGAAGCCGGGCGCGAAGTTGTCGAACACGGTGCCGGCGAGCTGGGCGATCGCGGTGCCCACGTCACTTTCGACGACCTGGCCGTTCTCGACGAAGTGGCTGTGGCCGTCCGGGTCGACGAGTTTGAGGCCGGTCAGATTCGCCAGCAGGATGATGCCGCCCAGCATCGAGATGGCGATGCTGGCCAGCAGCGCCAGGGTGGTCGCCGCGTTGTGGCTCTTCGGCTTGCGGAAGGCCGGCACGCCGTTGCTGATCGCCTCGATGCCGGTCAGCGCCGCACAGCCGGACGAGAAGGCCCGGGCCAGCAACGCCACCATGGCGAAGCCGACGAACGGGTCGTAGGCCGGCGAGCCGACGACCTCGAGTGCCTTGCTGGGCGCCTCGAGGTTGTCGCCGAGCCCGAAGATGCGGAACAGCCCCCAGGCCGTCATGCCGAGCACGGCGATCATGAACCCGTAGGTCGGGATCGCGAACACGTTGCCCGACTCACGCACGCCGCGCAGGTTCATCGCCATCAGCAGCAGGATCAGCCCCGCCGCGACGACCCCCTCATGGCCCTCCACCCAGGGCAGCATGGCCTTCGCGTTCTGCACGCCGGACGAGGTCGACACCGCGACGGTGAGCACGTAATCCACGAGCAGGGCGCTGGCCACTGTGAGTCCCGCATTGGGGCCGAAGTTGACCGTCGCCACCTCGTAGTCGCCGCCGCCGGAGGGATAGGCGTGCACGTTCTGCCGGTAGGACAACACCACGATCAACATCACGAACGCGACCGCCACCGCGATCGGCCACGAATAGGCGAACCCGACCATTCCGGCCATCGACAAGGTGAGCAGGATCTCGTCCGGGGCGTAGGCGACGGAGCTCAGTGCGTCCGAGGCGAACACGGGCAGCGCGATCCGCTTCGGCAAGAGGGTCTCGCCGAGCTGATTACTGGCCAGCTTGCGTCCGACCAGTAGCCTCTTGAAGGCATCGGTGGTGCTCACGTTCGATGACTATAAGCCGGTCCCGTGGCGCATGCACGCCGTGGCCGGCCGCGAGCGTACGGACAACTGCTCCCTATACTGAGTGCCGCGACCAAAACGCTCGCCCACCAGGCAGGAGACGCCGTGCACATCGTGATCATGGGTTGCGGTCGCGTCGGTTCGTCACTGGCCCGAAGCCTGGAGCGGCGTGGTCATTCGGTTGCCGTGATCGATGCGGTGCAGGAGGCATTCCGGCGGCTCGGGCCGTCTTTTCAGGGCAAGACCGTCAAGGGCGTCGGCTTCGATCGCACCGTGCTGATCAAGGCCGGCATCGAACGGGCGGACGGCTTCGCGGCGGTCTCCAGCGGCGACAACTCCAACATTCTCGCCGCCCGGGTGGTGCGTGAGACGTTCGGCGTGCACAACGTGGTCGCGAGGATCTACGACGAGGGCCGGGCCGAGGTGTACGAGCGGCTGGGCATCCCGTCGGTGGCGACCGTCCGCTGGGCGTCCGACCAGGTGCTTCGCCGGCTGCTGCCCGAGGGGGCCGAGCCGCAGTGGCGCGACCCGTCGGGCGCCGTCCGGTTGTCCGAGATGCACGTCGACTCGTCCTGGGTGGGCACCACGATCGGCGAGATGCAGGACGCCGCCCGCTGCCCGATCCCGTTCCTGATCCGGTTCGGAGTGGGCCAGGTGCCCACCTCGTCCACCATCTTTCAAGACGGCGACCTGCTGTTCGTCGCCTTGCACAACGACCGCGAGGCCGACGTCGAGAAGCTCTTCGGCGCTCCGCCCGCAAGGCACTGAAAGGGGTTGGCATGCGGGTCGTCATCGCCGGAGCCGGCAACGTCGGACGTTCCATCGCCCGCGAGTTGATCGCCAACGGGCACCAGATCCTGCTGGTCGAGAAGGCGCCCGAGGCGATCAAGACCGAGAGCGTGCCCGAAGCGGAGTGGCTGCTGGCCGACGCCTGCGAGCTGGCGTCGCTGGAGGAGGCCGAACTGGAGACCTGCGACGTCGCGATCGCCGCCACCGGTGACGACAAGACCAACCTGGTGCATTCGCTGCTGGCCAAGACCGAGTTCGGGGTGCCGCGCACGGTGGCCCGGGTCAACCATCCGAGCAACGAGTGGATGTTCGACGACTTGTGGGGTGTCGACGTGGCCGTGTCAACGCCCCGGTTGATGTGCGCCCTGGTCGAGGAGGCGGTCACCGTGGGCGACCTCGTCCGGCTACTCAGTTTCCGCGGCGGACAGGCCAACCTGGTGGAGATGACGCTGCCCGAGACCAGCCCGCGGGTGGGGGTTCGGGTTGCCGACCTGGCCCTGCCGGGCGACGCCGTGCTGGTGGCCATCATCCGCGACGGCACCGCGCGTGCCCCGGAACGGGACGGCGCCGTGGAGGCGTCCGATGAGTTGTTGTTCGTCGTCGACCCCCAGTTCGAGGCGGACCTGGCCCACTACCTGAGCCCCCGCGACCGCGACCCGGTGATCGTGCACGCCTGAACTCATCGGTGGTCGAGCGTGTCGAGACCCGAGCTTCGTTGGTCGAGCTTGTCGAGACCAGGATCTCGACAGGCTTGATCGACCGACACACTCGATCGACGAAGCTCGATGGACGGGTCAGAGCAGTTCGTACTCGGGGTTGTACATCCGGCGCCGTCCGTCGACCCACGAGACGCGGCCCGTCACGCGCAGTTCGCGCCCCGCGATCACGCCCGGAATCTCGCGACGGCCCATCCAGATCAGGCTGACCGTGCCCGAGCCGTCGCTGAACTCGGCCTCCAGCCAGGGGGTGCCGCTGCGGGGCCGCAGGGTGAGCACGGAGATCCGTCCCTGCAGGGTGGCCCGCTGGCGGTCGTGACAATCAGCGACGGTCTCTGCCCCGGACGCCTGCGCCGCACGCCTCGACTGCTCGGAGTCGAGGTCCTCGGTGGACCGGCTCAGCCAGTCCATGGCGCGGCGGAACGGGTTGGACGCGTTCATGGTCAGCCCTGCGTCGCCGGGGGCATGTCCATGCCGATCACTTCACCCGGCACCATCGGCGCCTCGCCGCGGCGAACCACGACGTTGCGGAAGAACTCGACGAACGGCTCCGCGGCGCCCGCGTCGTCCTCGGTCTGGCCGGCCTCGCCCAACAAGGTCCCCCGCAACAGCCACCGCGGACCCTCGGCGAACCAGGTGCGGCTGACCTGGAACATCTGCTCCCCAGCCGGCCCCTCGACCGGCAGCACCCGGCGCAACTCGGGCCCGAACGGACCCTTCGCGGTGGACGAACTGCCGCCGGCCTGCTCGGCCTCCTCGGTGAGGTCCTCCCGCAGCTCGTCAGCCAGGCCACCGTTGGTCGGGGCGGCCAGCAGGGCCAGTTCGAGGCCGGACTGCTCCCAGAAGGCCAGCGCCGCGATCACCTGCTGGGTGGCTTCGTTGACCTGCAGTTGCAGGCCCATGCCCTGCCATGGGGTGAGGATCAGCGAGCCGAGGTCGAGCCGTTCGACCTCGTCGGCGGTCAGGTCGACCTCCTCGAAGTCGAACGGGCCGTCGGCGCGCCAGTCGGTCGGCTCGGTGTCGTCCGGCTGCTCGTCCTCGTCCTCGTCGTCATCCTCGGCTTCGCGCAACTCGGCGGGCATGTCGTCGTCCGACGCGTCCGGCACGGCATCGACGAGGTCGGCAGGCTCGCCGTCCTCGGTGTCCTGCGCCTCCGGCCGCAGCGCCGTCAACTCGTCATCGGGCTCGTCGACCGGGTCGGCCTTGCGTTTGCGTCCAAAGATCACGCCTGCTCCTTCATTGGTTCGGTGGCGTCCAGCCACCCTTTGATTCCGCCGGTCGACCCGTGTCCGTCCGAACCCCTGACACTCGACGGTAGCTCGACCACCTCGACAAAACGTGCTCGGGCGACGCGCTGCACCAGCAACTGGGCGATCAGGTCACCACGGCGCAATGCCACGCTGTGCCGGGCGTCGGTGTTCAGCAGGCAGACCTTGATCTCGCCTCGGTAGCCGGCATCGACAGTGCCCGGCGCGTTCACGATGGTCAGCCCGTGTCGCGCGGCCAGTCCTGAGCGCGGATGCACCAGGCCGACCCAGCCGGACGGCAACGCGAGTGCCACACCGGTGCCCACGAGTGCGCGTTCGCCGGGCTCGATCACGACATCTTCGGCGGTGGCGAGGTCCGCCCCGGCATCATCGTCGTGGGCGTATCTAGGCATCGGAACACCCGGGTCGAGCCGCAGCAGTGGCACCTCCACCATCTCGGACCGGGTCACTCGCCGGAGTCTAGTGCCGTCTCCTCGACCCTTGGGACGGCGCCCGAGGGCCGGTTGTGCTCGACCGCCGCGACCAGCCGGTCGGGGTCACGGGTGGACACCATCCAGCACAGGTGCGGGTCCGCGTCGTCCGAGACGCCGATCACCACCACTCCGGACGCGTACGGACGCAGCGCCAGATGGACGTCGTCGCGGGCCAGCACCCGTCCGCGCTGCCCGCGGTCGAGGGCGGACACCTGTCCCACGTAGGCCCACTCCAGCCGGCTGCGGCCGACCCGGATACCGACGGAATCGACGACGATGGCCAGCGAACCCCAGGCGAGCAGCGTCCAGGCGACAAGTCCGATCACGGCCAGAATGCTGAAGTAGAAGACGGCGTCGCCCAGCATGAACGACACGGCGCTCACGAAGGTGAGTCCGAAGAACAGCCCGATCGCCCAGTACGAGAACGGCACCCGCACCCGCTCGACGTAGTACGCCGCCGCTGATCCGCTGTTCACCACTCCAACCTAGACCCTCGCATCGGACGGGCCGGCCACGGCTAGACTCGCCTCACCTCCAGCAGGTCCGATCAAAGGAGCCCAGATGACCATGTCGCAGCGACTGCTGTGGAACATCTACGCCGGCGCGGTGGGTGCGCTGACGGCGGTGGTCGCCCAGAAGGCGGTCCGAGGCGCCTGGAAGGTGGTCACCGGTGACGAGCCGCCCGACCCCAACGACCCGGCCACCCCGCTCAGCGAAGCGCTCATCTGGGCGTTGGCCGGCGGAATCGGCATCGGTATGGCCCAGTTGCTGACCAACCGACTGGCGGCGGACCGATGGGAGAAGTCGATGGGTATGCCCGCGCCGTCCACCTCGAAGGTGAGCTTCAAGCTCTGACTCGGTCCCGGCGTCCGCGCCGGCTCAGGCATGCGTACGCCCCGGACCTTGAGGTCCGGTGCGCCCTGAAGGTCAGTCCGCGCAGTCCACGCAGTAGATGTGACCGTTGCGGGTCACCGCGATCTGGCTGCGGTGCTTCACCAGGAAGCAGGAATAGCAGGTGAACTCGTCCGCCTGCCTGGGCAGCACCCGAACGGTCAGTTCCTCGTGGGACAGGTCCGCCCCGGGCAGCTCGAAGGACTCGGCAGCCTCGACCTCGTCCTCGTCGACCTTGCCGGAGTTCTTGTCGTTGCGGCGGGTCTTGAGTTCTTCGATGCTGTCTTCGCTCTCCTCGTCCGTCTTGCGGGGAGCGTCGTAATCGGTTGCCATCTCTCGTAATCTCCATCCAGAGCGCTGCCGGTCGGCCCACGCGCTCGGTATTCCCTCGGTGATCCTCTATGTGTCGCACGCATACATATCACACCGGCCCAACAGTGAGCCGTCGCACGACCTGCATCTCAACCACAGGACGCCCCGCCCGCATTCCCTGGCGGGCCGCGGGCCGTCCGACCCGGTAGGTTACGGCGTAGCACAAATACAGGAGAGCGATCGAGCGATGCGCACCGCCCGCCCACTCGGGCTCAGCCCCGACGGGAGCACCCTGATCGTCGTCCTCGACGGCGGCGAGCAGGTGGCCATACCCGCCGATGACCGGCTGCGGGCCGCCTTGCGCAACGACCGAGCACGCATGGGACAACTGGAGATCGAGATGGAAAGTGCACTGCGGCCGCGCGACATCCAGGCCCGGATCAGGGCCGGGGAGTCGCTCGAAGCGGTGGCGCAGGCCGCCGGGGTCCCGCCCGAGCAGATCGAACCGTTCGCGGCGCCGGTGATCGCTGAGCGGGAACACATCGCGGGGCTGGCGCAGTCGAACCCGGTGCGACGGGCCGGTGACGCCGTCGCCCATCGCAGCCTGCGGGCGGTGGTCACCGACCGGCTGCTCTCCCGTGGCGTCGACGCCGACTCGGTCGACTGGGACGCCTGGCGCAGTGGCGAGCGGCACTGGACGGTGCGCCTGGGTTACGAGTCTGGTTCGGCGCACCGCGAGGCCGACTTCGACTACGACCAGACCGGACGGTTCTCGGTCGCCGCCAACGAAGACGCCCGGTGGCTGACCGGTGAGCACACCACGGCCCACGGACCACAGCCCGGCCGCAAGCGGCGCGGTGACGAGCCGAACGACGATCACACCGTCGACCTCAACGACGAACTCGCCATCGTGCGGGCGATTCAGCCGCAGTTCGCCGTCACCCCCGACATCGCCGACGAGGACGACGAGGACGAGGGCACCGACAGCGAGGACGCGTTCGCCGAGGGTGACCTGGCCGAAGTGGACGGCGTCTACGACATCGTGCCGGGTGACCGCTCCAACATGGACGTGCTCTACGACATGCTCTCCGGCTTCGACGAGGACTCCGTGCAGATCTATGCCGGACTGGTCCGGCCGAACCCCGAGGCCGCCGCTGCACCGGTGCTCGACAACGGCCCGGAACAGCCCGCGGTGGTGATCGTCGAGACCGTGGACGTGATCGAGATGGTCCCCGAAGACCCGTCCGGTACTGCGGAGGATGTCGTCGACGAGGACGCCCTGTTCGCAGAGGTGCCCCTCGAGCATTCCCCCTTCGCCGACGAGGCCCTACGCGACGACGAGGACCGGGACGCGCCCGCGGGCCCCGACCCCGAGGTGCTCACTCCTGACGAGGCGGCCGCACCGGTCGCCGACCCCGAACAGCCGAGCCTGGTGGACGAGGCGGCCAACGAGCCGTCCCGGCCGATCAAGCGCAAGCGGGCCTCCGTACCCAGTTGGGACGAAATCATGTTCGGCTCGCCGGCGCCGAAACCCAGGGAATAGCGCAGGCGCGTCAATCGAACGGCAGCGGCTCCGGGTTCAGCGTGATCCGGGCCACCGCTGCCGTCATTCCGCGCCGGTGGTGGCGCCGGCAGAGCACTTCATAGGCGACGTCACCCGGCTGGGCCACCACGTCGCCGACGACCACCTGACTGCCTTCGGTGATCATTCGTCCGGCGACCGTTCGGGCATTGTGCGTGGCCGGTTCGCCGCACCAACAGCGGGGGCGCACCTGAAGCAGTTCCATGCGGTCGCACAGCTCGACCAGCCGCCGGGTGCCCGGGAACAGCTCGGTGCGAAAGTCGGTCAGGATGCCGAAGCAGTGCACGTCCAGTTGCAGTTCATCGACGATCCGGGCCAACTGGTCGACCTGTGCGCTGGTGAAGAACTGGGCCTCGTCGCAGATCAGGTAGTCGATGCGCCGCGCGTGGGTCAGCTCGTGGATCACGTACGCCCAGAAGTCGAACGTGTCGCCCACCTCGATGGCGGGCTGCTCGAGTCCGATCCTGGACGAGATCACCGCCGAGCCGGCCCGGTCGTCGCGGGTGAACACGCGGCCCACTCGTCCAGCCTGCGCCTCGGTGAAGTCGGTCTGCAGGGCCAGCGTCGACTTGCCGCAGTTCATCGGCCCGGTGAAGAAGATCAGTTGCGCCACGGGTCAGCCGATCAGCAGCGGAACGGTCATTTCGGCGGCGGTCAGGGACCCGTGCATGCCCACCAGGGCGTACTCGTTGGGCTGGGTCTGCGTCATCAGCGCACCCTGGCCGGCCATCGCGACCAGCACGTCACCGAACCGGTCGGCCAGCCGCGGATGGACCGGGCCGAACCAGCCCGCCTCGATCGCCTCGTCGCGGGTGAGCACCCATGCGTCATCGCCCAGCCGCTCGCTCCAGCGCGCCCGCACCGCCGACTCAGTGCTCGGCCGGACGTACAGCTGCCGGAGCCTGCCTTCGCCGCCGATCAGCCGGACGTCAGCGGTCAGGTCGCGATGATGCTCGATGGTGACGCGCTGATCACCGGGCACGTCGACCATGCCGTGATCGCCGGTCACGATCAGCCGGACGTCATTCGGCAGCGCGGCCCGCAGCGCGGCGGCCAACCGGTCCACCCGCACGAGTTCGGTCGCCCACTCGGCCGAGTCGATGCCCGTCCGGTGCCCGGCGTGGTCGAGGTTGCGGTCATAGACGTAGACCAGGCTGCGCTGCGAGGTCGCGGACGCCGCGACTGCCAACTCGACCCTGCGGGCCAGTCGGGCATCGTCCGGATAGCCGAGGAAGTCGGCGCCGCGCAGGGCACAGGTGGTCAAGCCGCTGCCCCGGAACCGGCTCGGCGTGACGGTGCAGCAGTACACCCCGGCCTTCGTCAGCCTCTCGAACATGGTCAACTGGGGCTGCACGTCGAGCCCGTTCAGGCCGTCCTGCCACAGCAGGGCGTTGAGCAGTCCGCCGGAGAACCGGAAGACGTACCCGGCGACACCGTGCTGGCCGGGCGTCAACCCGGTGCCCAGGCTGCTCACCGAGGTGGCGGTGGTGCTCGGAACCCCGGCCGTGATCGGCCGCGCATTCTCGCACAGCGCACACAGGAACGGCGCCAGCGTCTCCCGTCCGTTCAGCAGGTGCCAGCCCAGCCCGTCGACCAGCAGCACCACGAACCGCTCAGCGTCCGGCAGCTCCAGCGCGTTGTGCCGCCCCGGCAGCCCCAGCACCGCGCTGACGCTGGGCAGCAGGTCGGCCAGCGTCGAGGTGCCATAAGCCGGTACGACGGGCTGGATCACCGGTTACCGCCGGCCAGTTGCAACGCCGTCGCGAACGTCACCAGCTTGGCCACGTTGTCGGCGCCGTCGGCGGCCAGGCTCATCCGCAGGGTCAGGTCTTCGGAGGCCAACGTGCCCGAGTAGCCGTGATCGGCGTCGCAATCGGGGTCGCCGCAGTGTGCCGGCTCCAACTCGACCCGGCTCGCGGTGCCCCAGCCGACTGTCAGCCAGGTCTCGGTGGTGGCCGACCGCCTGCTGCCGTGCCGTTCCGGGTGCGCCACCACCCGGGTCAACGCCACCGAGGTGATCTTGTCCAGCCAGACCGATTCGGTGGTGGACATGGCCTGGCCGGCTTCGCCGGCGGCGTCGGACTCATCGGTGTGGCCGACGATCAGCCTGGTCGGCGTGAGCACCAGCACGGACAGGTGCCGCTGGATCTCGTCGTGCGCGAAAGTGGCCTCATGGTGGACGACGTGCTGCAGTATCGGCTCCCCCGCCGTGGCCAGGGCCATGGTCTCGGCGATCAGGTCGGGAAAGTAGCCGCAGGCGTCGATGTCACGGCGCAGCTCGGCCGGCAGAGCGAGCGAGTTCACCGACTCATCTTGGCACGCGGGCCGGACCGCCCCAAGTCGCGGCCGACAACCTGTGGACGGACGCCCGGTCGACCCGCCGACCGGGTCGGACGCCGGTGGGTGGCGAGCACTAACGTGGGGCCGGTGAGCACCAAACCGTTCATCGCCGCCCGCGCCGAGGAGTTCTTCGACCGCCGCATGGAAGCCCTCTTCCGCGCCATCGGCTGGCACGAGCAGATGATTCCCTACGCCGGTTACGGCTCGACCGATTTCGTCCGGGTGCTGGCCCGGGTGGTGCTGGTGCCACGATGGTCGCGCAGCCAACTCGGCCGGGCCACCAAGGAGTTCGTCAAGCGGCGCGGCTGGCGCAACTTTCTGACGGCGCCCTGCGTGCGGGCCAAGGTGCTGATCACGGTCGGCGGACGCACGGTGCAGGTCAGCTCGGATCGGGGCGGATACCTCGACCATCGCGTCGTTCAGCACGACCTGGCCCCCGGCTGGCAGACGATCTCGCTGCGCACCGAGCACTCCGCACCCGTCGACTGCGACGTTCTGGTGGTCGGCCCCGATGCCGAGTTCGGGCTGGTCTCCGACATCGACGACACCGTGCTCACCACCTGGCTGCCCCGTCCGATGATCGCAGCCTGGAACAGCTTCGTCCGTGACGAATCGAACCGGCAGTCGATCCCGGGCATGGCCCGGTTCTATCACCAGTACCTGAACGCCCACCCGGGTGCCCCGATGATCTTCCTGTCCACCGGCGCCTGGAACACCTACGACTTCTTGAAGCGGTTCCTGCAACAGCACGATTACCCCCGGGGGCCGCTGCTGCTCACCGATTGGGGCCCGACCAACACCGGCTGGTTCCGCTCGGGCATGGAGCACAAGCGCACCAGCCTGCAGCGCCTGGCCGCTGATTTTCCCACCCTCGACTGGCTGCTGGTGGGCGACGACGGCCAGCACGACCCCGAGATCTACGCCGAGTTCGCGCACACCCATCCCGACCACGTGGCGGCGGTGGCGATCCGGCAATTGTCCCCGGCCGAGCAGGTGCTGGCGCATGGCACCAACATGCCCCTGGATGAGGCCGACGCCTCGGCCGCCCCTGAAAGCACCTGGGTCGAGGCACAGGACGGGCGCGGGCTGGCCGCGCGGCTGCGTCCGTTGCTCGGTTGACCCGGGGCCGGCCGCGTGTCAGGTGCGGCTGGGCGGCCGGTGGGGGCCAGAATCGGGCTGAGCCGTATGTGGCTGACAGTGGGCTGAACGAAGGAGTTGGCAGCGGTGGTTGCCCGTCCCCCGACCGACGACGACGTGGTCGAACGCATCGTCGACGTCGACATCTCCGACGAGATGGAGGCCAGCTTTCTCGAATACGCCTACTCGGTGATCTACAGCCGTGCCCTGCCGGACGCCCGCGACGGCCTCAAACCCGTCCAGCGTCGAATCCTGTACACCATGGACGACATGGGCATCCGCCCCGACCGTGGGCACGTGAAGTCGGCGCGGGTGGTCGGCCAGGTGATGGGCCTGCTGCACCCGCACGGCGATTCGGCGATCTACGACGCGCTGGTGCGGCTGGCGCAGCCATGGGCACAGCGGCTGCCACTTATCGACGGCCACGGCAACTTCGGATCCCTGGACGCCGGCCCTGCGGCGATGCGCTACACCGAGTGCCGGATGGCGCCGGCAGCCTCCGCGATGACCGCGGGCCTGGCCGAGGACACCGTTGACTTCCGGCCCAACTACGACGGCAAAGAGACCGAACCGGTCGTCCTTCCGGCCGCGTTCCCGAACCTGCTGGTCAACGGCTCCACCGGCATCGCGGTCGGCATGGCGACCAACATTCCGCCGCACAACCTGATCGAGTGCGTCCAGGCCCTCAAGCACCTGATCGCGCATCCCGACGCCGACGCCGAGACGCTGATGCGGTTCGTGCCCGGCCCCGACCTGCCCACCGGGGGCAAGATCGTCGGCCTGGACGGCGTCCGCGACGCCTACCTGAGCGGACGCGGCTCGTTTCGGATCAGGGCCACCGCGCGGATCGAGCAGGTGCATGCCCGGCGCAAGGGCATCGTGGTCACCGAACTGCCCTACATGATCGGCCCGGAACGGGTGATCGAGCAGATCAAGACCCTCGTCCAGTCGAAGAAGCTGACCGGCATCGCCGACATCAAGGACCTGACCGACCTGGCCAACGGCACCCGGCTGGTGATCGAGGTCAAGAACGGCTTCAACCCCGAGGCCCTGCTCGAACAGCTGTACCGGGCGACCAAGCTGGAGGACTCGTTCGGCATCAACGCCGTCGCCCTCGTCGACGGCCAGCCACGCACGATGAGCCTGCGCGAGATGCTGACCGTCTACCTCGATCACAAGCTGAACACCACGCTGCGACGCACGATGTTCAGGTTGGCGAAGGCTGCCGACCGGTTGCATCTGGTCGAGGGACTGCTGATCGCGATCGTCGATATCGACGACGTGATCGCGATCATCCGTTCCAGCGATGATGTGGCCGAGGCCCGAACCCGGCTGATCGAGGCCTTCGACCTGACCGAGATTCAGGCCAATTACATTCTCGACATGCAACTGCGTCGGCTGACCCGGTTCAGCGCCATCGAGTTGCAGAAGGAGCGCGACGAGCTGCTCACCCGGATAGCCGACCTACAGGCGATCATCGACGACCCGGCCAGGCTGCGCGCGGTGGTCTCCGGTGAACTGGACGAGGTGGCCCGCACCCACGGCACACCGCGACGCACCGTGCTGCTGGCCTCGGGGGGCGCAGCGGTCGCCACCGCCCGCGGGGCGAGCCAGGGCAGCACTCCGCTCGAGATCGCGGACGATCCCTGCTGGGTGTTGCTCAGCTCGGCCGGCCTGTTGGCCCGCACGGACAGCGCCGACCCCCTGCCCAGTGGCGGCGGCCGGGCCGCCCACGACGTGATCGTCGGCTCCTGCCGGTCGACCGCGCGGGGCGGCTTCGGCCTGCTGACGAGCCTGGGCAGGCTCGTCCGGGGCCAGACGATCGACCTGCCGTCGGTGCCGAGCACCGCACAGGCTCCGAACCTACAGGGCGGGTCGCCGGTCGGCGAGTTGTTCCCGCTGCAGCCCGGTGAGCGGGTCGCCGGCGTCAGCAGCCTCGGTGACACCACCCACGGCTGGGTGCTCGGCACCGAGCGCGGTGTCGTGAAGCGGGTCAACCCCGAGGTGCTGGCCCGGGACGCGTGGGACATCGTCCGGCTCGACGACGGCGACCGGGTGGTGGGTGCCGTCGAACTGGCGCACGATCGGGACGAACTGGTGTTCGTCACCTCCGACGCCCAGTTGCTGCACTTTCCGGCGGCCTCCGTCCGGCCCCAGGGTCGCACCGGGGGCGGCATGGCCGGAGTCAAGCTGGCCGACGGCGCGCGGGTGGTGTTCTTCGGGGTCAGCCGGCTTACCGATTCGGTGCTGGTGTCGGTGGCCGGCACCTCCACGGCCCTTCCAGGCACGGACCCCGGCAGCGTGAAGGTCACGCCCTTCAACGAATACCCCGGCAAGGGACGCGGTACCGGCGGCGTCCGCTGCCAACGATTCCTCAAGGGCGAGGACGTTCTTCAGCTGGCCTGGGTGGGCCCGACCCCGGCGGTCGCGGCGGCGGCGAGCGGCTCACCGGTGGAGTTGCCGCCGATAGACCCGCGCCGGGACGCGTCCGGAACGCCCGCCCCTCAGCCGATCGCGGCCGTGTCGACGCGGCATCACTACGACTGACGACCAGGATCCTCGGGGACGCCGGGATCTCGCCCGGCGATCCGGCAGAAGCTCGTCAGCAGATCTGGGTGAGCAGCCCGCTGTCGACGTCGTAGCTGAATCCGCCGACCTCGGCGCGTCCCGCGATCAACGGATGGGTGGCGACCATGGCCACGTCACGGCGCAGCCGGCCCTCCTGGTCGGGCTCGGCACCGACGGACAGACCGGATGCGTCCAGTCCACTGGCGAGGGCCACCCGCTGCCGCATCTCGTCGTCGTCGCAGGACGCCATGGCGCAGCGGGTGTGAGCGACCACCAGAATGCGCCGAACCCGCAACAGATTGACGCCGAGGATGCAGCCGTTGAGCGCGTCCGGTGTGACATGGGCGCCGGGAGTGCGCAGAATCTTGGCCTCGCCGACAAACAACCCGATCATGTGCAGCGGTTGCAGCCGTGAGTCCATGCAGGTCACCACGGCGATGCCGGCGTGGGCATACCCGTCGAACTCCCGCGGAGCGGACGTGGCATAGCGGCGATTCGCCTGCAACAGATCCTCGAACATGGCCACACCCTAGTGAACTGGCGCGCTCCCGTGGCCCCTCGGCGTCCGGTCAGCCGGCTTTCGGGACGCGGTGTGGCGCAATCAAATGCGCCAATGGCCGATCGGCTTGTATTTTTCTGCGCACAGGTCTATCTTTCTTTCTGGCCGCACACACGAAAGGAGGCCGGAGTCATATGACAGCACGCACGATCCGCAACGCTGGCGCCGATGCGCCCCGAGCCGACCTCGTGGGCGACGGCACCATTCCTCGCGAGCGGTGACCTGGGCGCTTTGAAGCGCCCCCTCCTACGCCTGACAAGGCTGAACAGCCATGCAGTGGCATTCTTCTGTCACCGCACTAGCCACTGAAAGCGCCATTCTTGCGCTCCGCGTGCGATATTCCTTTTATCGCCACGTCACTTCGATATGCCCAAATGCAACACCCTTAGGCGAAATAATGTCTACCAAGCAACTCACGAAGCAATCACCAACGACCACCGAACTGTCCAGTCTCAGCGTTCTTGACCGCCTCGCCCTGCATGGGGGCCTGGTGATGATCCGCTGGGCGGAGCGTCCGCACCGAACCCGCATGACCTTTGCTCGGCACGCTCTGGACGCTGTCGAACGGCGCCGCGAACTCGTCGAGGCGCAGTACCGGGCCGCAGGGCTTCGGTGAAACACATCAGGCCGGGAGGGGTCAGGGACTCCGGCGTTCCTGATCACCTGGCGCGAGCCGGAATCTCTGGGTGCGGCAGAGATTCCGGCGCTCGCCGGAATGACAACAGGGCCGGGATCTCGGGCTGCCGCGCAGACTCCGCCGTTCGCCGCAATAACGGGAGGTCAGGTTCAGTCGAGTGCGGCAACGGCCTGACTGAACCGTGCAGCCGTGCGCTGCCACACGGCATCACCGCCGAACAGGCCGGGCAATAGCGGCAACAGCGCGTGCGAGAAGTCCTCACTGGCCTGCTTGGGCAGCAACGAGGGCAGGTTGTCGATCACGATCGCGTCCAACGGAACCGGATCGTTCCAGATCCGCCGGACGGGTTCGTCCCACGTGGTGTGCCGGTCGCTGACCGGCAGCAGGTTGAGCGCGGACGTCACGTCGGCGGTCACGTCCACCAGCACCCGCAACCTTCGACTCGGACGCTCGCGGTCGGCCTCGACCAGAAACGGCGTGTGCGGTTCGGTGGCGAGCACGCAGTGCACCAACAGGTCATGGCCGACGAGGTTGTCGGAGTCGAGGCCGGTGGTGTCTGCGCGGTCCCAGCGGGACGCCACGACGCCGGCCAGTTGCAACGCATCGACGGCCCCACGGCCGGCCCGTCCGTACGCCCCGGTGACCACCGCGGTGAAAGCCGTCAACGATGCGGCAATCTGCTCGAGTTCGCCGGCCAGGTCGTCCAGGCTCAT
Source organism: uncultured Actinomycetota bacterium (assembly GCA_963697765.1). Classification (GTDB taxonomy): domain Bacteria; phylum Actinomycetota; class Actinomycetes; order Propionibacteriales; family Propionibacteriaceae; genus Micropruina. The sequence goes on along the minus strand of CAVOPC010000001.1, from coordinate 132,388 downwards.
CGGCTGCACCGGAGTGGGCAGCCGGCCGGCCAGGTGCATGGCGCCGAGCGCGGCGCCGACGAAGCCCGCCCAGTAACCGAACGCCACCACCCGGCGGCCACTTTCGTCGACCAGGTACTCCAGATCGAGCAGCTCGCCACCGCCCGCCACGAAGCGCCGAAGCAGGTCTCTCGCGCCCTGCTGACCCTTGAAGGCGTGGCCGAAGTAGACATGCCGGTGGCGCAGTTCAGCCGGTTCGTCGGCGAGTTCCTTGATGCCCACCACCACGACCTCGTCGGGAGCGCTCACCCACGAACCGGCCGGTACGAGTGGACAGCCGACCGCCTCGTAGGCGTCGTTGGAGAAGATGCGGCGGGCTGAGTTCTCCACCACCACGTCGATGCCCGCACCGATCAGCGCGGCGGCGTCCTTGGGCGTGATCGGGGTGCGCCGTTCGGTGCCACGCTCTTCGGCACGCAGCAGCAGGGTGGGCTTCATGCGTCGATCCGGTCGGTGTCGAGCGCGTAGGCGCCGGCGATGATGAACTCCTTGCGAGGAGCGACCTCGTTGCCCATCAGTTTCTCGAAGGTTGCCAGGGCCAACTCCAGCGATTCGCCCACTTCGACGCCGATCCGGCGAAGCGTGCGGTGCCGCGGATCCATCGTGGTCTCCTTGAGTTGGTCGGCGTCCATTTCACCGAGGCCCTTGTACCGTTGCGGCTCCTTGAACGCGACACCGCGCTTGGTCAACTCCGCGAGCTTGCGCTGATATTCGGCTTCGCTGTAGGTGTACACGTACCTGTCCTGACCCCGGCGGGCATTGGTCAGCTCGAAGCGATGCAGCGGTGGCACGGCGGTGAACACGCGGCCCGCCTCGATCATCGGGCGCATGTACTTGAAGAACAGCGTGGCCAGCAGGGTGCGGATGTGCGCACCGTCGGAGTCGGCGTCGGCCATGAAGACGATCTTGTTGTACCGAGCCTGCTCGAGATCGAAGGTGCGACCCGAGCCGGCCCCGACCACCTGGATGATCGACGCACACTCGGCGTTCTTGAGCATGTCGCCGACGCTGGCCCGTTGCACGTTCAGGATCTTTCCGCGGATCGGCAGCAACGCCTGGAACTCCGAGTTGCGGGCCAGCTTCGCGGTGCCCATGGCCGAGTCGCCCTCGACGATGAACAGCTCGGTGCGCTCGGGGTCGGTGCTTCGGCAATCGGCCAGCTTGGCCGGCAGCGAACTCGACTCCAGGGCGTTCTTGCGGCGCTGATTATCCTTGTGGGCTCGCGCCGCGACCCGGGTTCGGGACGCTGACACGACCTTCTCCATCACTGCGCGCGCCTGCGTGCGCTGCGCCGCCTTGGTGGAGGTCAGGAACTCCAGGAGCTCGCGCTCGACCACCTTCGCCACCAACCGGGTGACCGGAGGCGTGCCGAGCACCTCCTTGGTCTGGCCCTCGAACTGCGGCTCGGCCAGCCGGACGGTGACCACCCCCGTCATGCCTTCGAGAATGTCGTCCTTGACCACCTCGTCACCCGCCTTGAGCAGGCGGGTGCCCTCCAGCGCCTTCGCGAACGCGCGGACGGTGCCCCGCTCGAAGCCCTGCACATGGGTGCCGCCTTTGGGGGTGGCGATGATGTTGACGAACGACTGCACCGTGCTGTCGTACCCGGCGCCCCAGCGCAGCGCGATGTCGACCTCCAGCGTGCGGTCGACGTCAGTGGGCGTCATCGCGCCGTCGGCGTCGAGCATCGGCACGGTTTCGGTGAACGAGTCGGTGCCCTGCAGGCGCAGCACCTCACTGACGGCGGCGTCGCTGGACAGGAACTCGCAGAACTCCGAGATGCCTCCGTCGTGCTGGAACACCTCGGTGGTCGGCTCGGCCGCACGCGCATCGGTGACAACGAGCCGCAGCCCTGGTACGAGGAAGCTGGTCTGCCGGGCGCGGGCGACCAGCTGTGGCAGTGACAACTCGGCATCCGGCAGGAAGATCTGCCGGTCGGGCCAGTAGCGCACCCGGGTGCCGGTCTTGGCCTTCGCCGTTCTGCCGACCCGGGCGAGGGTGCCGCCGGCGGTGAACTGGGCGTCCGGACCGTCCCCGTCGAAGGTGCCCGGGGTCCCCCGCCGAAACGACATGGCCCACGTGGAGCCATTGCGATCGACCTCGACGTCGAGCCTGGACGACAACGCGTTGACCACTGACGCGCCGACCCCGTGCAGTCCGCCGGTGGCGTTGTAGGAACCGGCGCCGAACTTGCCGCCGGCGTGCAGCTTGGTGAAGACCACCTCGACACCGGAGAGCCCGGTGCGCGGCTCGATGTCGACGGGAATGCCTCTGGCCGTGTCGTTCACCGCGATGCTGCCGTCGGAGTTCAGGTCGACCGTGATCGAGCTGCCGAAGCCGCCGAGCGCCTCGTCGACGGAGTTGTCGATGATCTCCCACAGGCAGTGCATCAGACCACGGGTGTCGGTGGAGCCGATGTACATCGCCGGCCGCTTGCGCACAGCCTCCAGCCCCTCGAGGACCAGCAGGTGCCGGGCCTCGTAGTCACGGCCCTCGGCGGCGGGCTTGCCTTTGATGGTCACGTCCGAAGGCTAGCGCCAGCTGCCGACACATTGTTCGAGCCATGACTGGACGCCTCGAACCCGATTCACGAGGTCGCGGAGGTAACAGTCGTGAAACGTACCGCTCGGCAACCCTCGGCATCACGGGCGGGGCTGGTGTGCCGGAGTAGTGTCTGGTCACGGAACAATCTGACCTCGCAGAGAGTTGACACTGGAAGACTCATGTAACAACAGGGAGGAAACGCGAATGACCACGACAGCAGTGGAGGGGCTGACCACGGCGGATCGCTGTGATCGGTGCGGCGCGCAGGCCTACCTCCGGGTATTCCTGAAGGGCGGCGAGCTTCTTTTCTGTGCGCACCACGCTAAGGCTCATTCCGATCGCCTCAAGCAGGTCGCCCTGAACATCCAAGACGAGACCGACAAGCTGATGAAGAAGCACAAGACCAGCTGACCAGACTTTTCACGAACGCCCCGGACGCTCTCGTCCGGGGCGTTCGCCGTTGTCAAGGTTAGGCACTGAGAGCCAGCACTGCGTAGGCCGCCAGCCAGTGCTCCACCATCCAGTCGCTGCCGCTGACCATCGGCAGGGCCGCGTCCAGGTGCGCCTCGGCTGCACGCTCCAGCAGCACGGAGGCGCCGAGGGTGCGCTGAAGCGAGCGCAGGCAGGCCGCCCGATGGAGGTTCAGCCCATGCAGGTGGGCGGCCTGGCCGTCGGCGGCATCGATGTCGGTGACCGGACGGAACACGTTGGCCGCCTCGCCGGACGTCAATCCGGGCAGCGCGATCTCGAGCCAGATGCGGTAGGTGGTGCCGGGCAGCACCAGGCTCATCAGTTCGGCCTCGGCCAGCGCCGGGGAGAGGAAATCGTTGCCACCCGGTTCCCAGGCAACTGGATAGTCCCGGTCATTGCCGTACCAGCGCCGGGCCGCGGACGTGATCGCCTCGGCCAACGCGGGCTCCCCCGCCTGCGCGAGGCGGGTCGCCCAGGGCCACGAACGGGCCAGCGGGAAGGCGGTGTTCAGGTGCGTGCCCTGCCGGTTCGGCAGTGCCGCCCGGGGCAGCCAGTCGAGGAACCCATCGGTCACCGCACCGGCCAGGCCGGCCAGCGGCACCGCCCACCGGGTGCCGTGCGCGGCGTCGGCGAGTGCGAGCACCCACCCCCATCCGTAGGGACGCTCGAAGCCTGGATTCGCCAACAGATACGCCTGCTCGACGGCCAGATGGGGGGCATTGAGATGCTCGTCCAGCACCTGTTCAGCGGCTGCCAGCAGCGGCGGCGGAAGTTCCGGGAGCAGTCGCACCAGTGCCCAGTGCATCTCCACCGCCGAATGCCAGTCGAAGCACCCGTAGAACGCCGGATGCAGCTGGCTGGGCGTGGCCAGGTCGTCCGGCCCCGTCATCACATGCCGCGGCGCGTTCGGGTACTCCCGACGCACCGCATCGATGATCGTCGGCGCGAACACCGCCGCGAGTTCACCCAGCCGGGTCACTGCAGCGGCGACGGGCTCAGGCTGCCGCGGATGGTGCTGACCCGGCCCTGGTCGTCGAAATCGACGCTCAGCACGTCCGGGCCGAGGTACACCTTGAGTTGCCGCTCGTCGCCGGTCACCCGAAGGTTGTGCACCGACGCGTAGGTGAGCACCTGCGAGCGGGCGTAGCCGGGCAGCAGGTCGACGGCGGCCATGATCCGGCGGGGGAAGGTGACACCCTGGGGGGCCGGACGGGGCACCGCCGGGTCGGTGATGCCGAAGTAGGCCAGGCCGGCGCCGTAGTCGGCGGAGTAGAAGGCGGTCGCGCCGACCAGCGGTGCCGTCAGCAGCGCGATGCTGGCACCGCCACCCAGACCGGTGTCGATCACCCCGCCGATGTCGAACTGGGGCTCGGCGAGTTCCCACAACCCCCACGGTTCGGCCAGTTCGGCTGCCCGGCGAACGGGTGCGATCGAGGCCGCCTGCGCCGAGAAGCCCTGGTTGGCCCATGACCAGAGCCAGGTGTTGCTGCTCTTCGAGACGGTGCCGAGCAGCACCACCCGCAACGGGCGACCGGCGATGGTCACCGTGCCCTGGTCGATGTCGGCCTGGTAGGGACCCTCCAGGTCGACCACCTGCGACAGTGCCTCCTGCGCCTCCATCGCCACCGGAAGGTGCGCCGCAACGGCCGCGTTCAGACGCTCATGATTCAGTTCGGGCATGCCGGACACACTAGTGCGCGCACGCAGCGGTTCAGGCACCGGGGGCAGGACTGCCCGCTCTGGTCAGATCGGGCGGCGGCTGTCAGGGTGATCGGATGAGCACTGTGGAGGCCGTGACCGGAGACATCACCACCGAAACGCTGGACGCGATCGTGAACGCCGCCAACTCGAGCCTGCTGGGCGGTGGCGGGGTGGACGGTGCCATCCATGCCGCGGCCGGGCCAAGGCTGTTGGAGGAGTGCCGCCGGCTGCGTCGCACGACCTGGCCGGACGGTCTCCCGGTGGGCGAGGCGGTGGCCACCGGTGCCGGCGACCTGCCCTGCCGGTGGGTGATTCACACAGTGGGACCCAACGCCCACCGCGGCCAGACCGACCCGGCGCTGCTGGCGTCCTGTTTCAGCCGCAGCCTGGACGTGGCCGTGGATCGTGGGGCGACCGGACTGGCGTTCCCGGCGATCAGTGCGGGCGTGTACGGGTGGAGCGCGGACGACGTGGCGCGGATCGCGGTGGAGGCCGTCCGCGAGCACCCGAAGCCGGGCATCGAGGTCGTCCGATTCGTGCTGTTCAGTGACCGCCTGCACCGAGCCTTCACGGCCGCCCTCGGCTGACCGCCGGTCGAGCTTGTCGAGACGCCTCAGTACACCGGCTGGGGCATTGCGCCGATGATCATGGCGGCGTTCAGCGAGATCAGCGTTCCGACCGCCAGGACGATCCACCACACCCGGGTGACCCGCCGCTTGAGAAACGGCAGCGCCAACGCCACCGCGGCACCAAGGGCGGTCAGCCAGGCCACCCACGCCAGTACGACCCGCTCGGGATAGACGTGACTTCCCTGGGTCACGGTTCCCCCCGGCGCCGGAAGCACGAAGTGGTCGACGGAGCGCATGGTCAGCAGGTAGCCGGCCAGCACGTTCGCGGCGATCATCAGGCCGAGCACCGCGTTCGGCACCCAGCCGGGGTGGGCGGGCTTCTCCTCAGAGGGGCTCACCGGTCAGTCGAGATAGTCCCGCAGCACCTGAGAACGGGACGGGTGGCGCAGCTTGCTCATCGTCTTCGACTCGATCTGGCGGATCCGCTCACGCGTCACGCCGTAGACCTTGCCGATCTCGTCCAGCGTCTTGGGCTGGCCGTCGGTCAGCCCGAAGCGCATGCTGACAACGCCGGCCTCCCGCTCCGACAGGGTGTCCAGAACGTCGTGCAGTTGTTCCTGCAGCAGGGTGAAGTTCACCGCTTCCGCCGGAACGACCGCTTCGGAGTCCTCGATCAGGTCGCCGAACTCGGAGTCGCCGTCCTCGCCCAGCGGAGTGTGCAGTGAGATCGGTTCACGGCCGTACTTCTGCACCTCGACGACCTTCTCAGGGGTCATGTCGAGTTCTTTGGCGAGCTCTTCCGGGGTGGGTTCGCGTCCGAGGTCCTGCAGCATCTGGCGCTGGACGCGGGCGAGCTTGTTGATCACCTCGACCATGTGCACGGGGATCCGGATGGTGCGCGCCTGGTCGGCCATCGCCCGGGTGATCGCCTGCTTGATCCACCAGGTCGCGTACGTGGAGAACTTGTAGCCCTTGGTGTAGTCGAACTTCTCGACCGCGCGGATCAGGCCGAGGTTGCCCTCCTGGATCAGGTCGAGGAAGAGCATGCCGCGACCGGTGTAACGCTTGGCCAGCGACACCACCAGCCGCAGGTTGGCTTCGAGCAGGTGGTTCTTCGCCCGCCGGCCGTCGGCCGAGATCCACTCGTAGTCGTCGACGTCGGGGGTTGCGGTGACCCGGCCGCTGGTCATCGACTCCTCGGCGAACAGGCCGGCCTCGATGCGCTTGGCGAGGGTGACCTCCTGCTCGGCGTTCAGCAGGGCGACCTTGCCGATCTGCTTGAGGTAGTCCTTGACCGGGTCGGCGGTGGCGCCGGCGACCAGCACCTGCTGCTCGGGCTCGTCGGCGTCATCGGCGTCCGAGACGGTGAAGCCCTCGTCCTCGGTCAACTCCTTCTCGACGACGGCTTCCTTCGCCTCTTCGAACGTTGTGTCGTCGACATCGTCGAGGGAGCGGCGCTTGCCACCAACCGTGAGCACCACATCGTCGCCCTCGCGGGCGAACTTGACGTCGACCGCGGCGGGGGTCAGAACGGCTTCTTCGACCGTGGGGGCCATCAAATCGGCGACCGTGACCTCGTCCACCAACTCATCGGGAGCGACGTCGTCTGCCTCGACGGCGGTCGCGTCCTCGAGTTCGGTCTCGGGTGACGGGACGGCAGCGACCGCCGGTTTGCGGGTGCGCCGCGGAGTTGCCGGCTTCTTCGCAGGTGTGCCGGCGCGACGCCGGGCGGGGGCTTCAGCCTGAGCGGGAGGGGATTCGACCAAGGCTTTGGCGCTGGAGCGTGGTGTCACAAGTAGCCTCTCGGATTCTTGATTTTGGGCGCAGCCAATCGGGGAGTTGTCAATGGCTGGCGCCTCTGTCATTCTTGCACGCGCTCACGCACATTCCAAACGAGCCGCCACGTCTGCCGCTGGCTAGGGTGTTCGGTATGTCGCAACCGCCGCGCGCCCAGGTCCGTTCCAGCCTACGCAGTCATCACGGGGACGACTTCGTCGACGACTTCGCCTGGATGAGCCAGAAGGACGATGAGGAGTTTCTGGGCTATCTGCGCGCCGAGAACGCCTACACCGTCGAGCGCACGGAGCACCTCGCCGAACTTCGCGACGAGCTCTACGCAGATATCATCGCGCGCACCCGGCAGACCGACCTCACCGTGCCCTCGTTCGTCCGGCACACCGACGGGTCGACCTGGTGGTACTACAGCCGAACGGTCGAGGGGCTGGACTACCCGATCCATTGCCGGTTGCCCGCGTCCGACGCCGACGCGATCCCGGACGTCGCTGATCAGCCGGCCGGCGAGCAGGTGGTGCTCGACGAGAACCAGCTCGCCGAAGGACAGAGCTACTTCGCCCTCGGGCTGTGCGACGTCTCCCCGGACGGAACCCGGCTGGCCTGGAGCGTGGACCTGTCCGGCGACGAGCACTACCGGTTGCAGATGATCGAGCTGGCCGGTCGCACCGTGATCCCGATGCCCGACCTCGACGTGGCGGGGGGCGGCTGCTGGTGCGGTGACGACCGACTGGTCTACCTCACCACTGACGACGCCTGGCGGCCCGACCAGATCTGGCTGCACACGATTGGCGACAACGACGACGCCCTGCTGCTCGAAGAGCCGGACGAGCGCTTCTGGCTGGGCGTCGAGGAGTCCCGCGACCGCACCCGGGTGGTGCTCGCCAGCGAGAGCAAGAAGACCTGTGAATACCTGCTGCTGGACGTGGCCGAGCCACACCTTCCGCCGAGGGTGGTGGCGCCCCGGCAGGAGGGTCTGGAGTACAGCGTCGAGGTGGGCACCGACGCCCTCTACGTGGTGCACAACGACGGCGCCGCCGAGTTCGAGCTGGCCGTGGCGCCCTTCGATGCCACCGGACAGCAGCACTGGCGCACGCTGGTGCCCGAACGTCCGGGGGTCCGGCTGCTGGGGCTCAGCGCCTACGCCGACCATCTGGTGCTCAGTTCTCGCGCCGACGCACTGCCACTGATCGAGGTGCTCAGCCGCAGCGCGGACGGCAGTTGGGGCGAGCCCGTCGCGATCGGCTTCGACGAGCCGCTCTACAGCGCCGGGGCGGTGTCCGCCGACGATCCCGCCACCGACCGGATCCGGTTGGTGCACGAGTCGCTGCTCACCCCGCGCCGACTCGAGGAGTACCGCTTGGACACCGGCGAGCGGCGGGTGCTCAAGCAGACGCAGGTTCTCGACCATCCGAGCCGCGGCCGCTACGACCCCACGGCGTACGTGCAGCGCCGGGAGTGGGTGACGGCACCGGACGGCGCCCGGGTGCCGATGTCGATCGTGCACCGCGCCGACCTGGTTCTGGACGGCTCCGCGCCGGCCGTGCTGTATGGCTACGGCGCCTACGAGACTGCGCTGATGCCGTGGTTCTCGATCCCCCGGCTCAGCCTGCTCGACCGGGGCTTCGTCTGGGCGGTGGCGCACGTGCGCGGCGGTGGTGAACTCGGCCGCACCTGGTACGAACAGGGCCGCCTACTGAACAAGCCCACCACCTTCTCCGACTTCGTGGCCTGCGCCCGGCACCTGGTCGCGGCCGGGTTCACCAGTGCCGAACGGCTCGCCGCCCAGGGTGCTTCCGCGGGCGGGCTCACGGTGGGCGCGGCGGTGAACCTGGCCCCGGACGCGTTCCGCGCCGTCCACGCCGACGTGCCGTTCGTGGACGCGCTGACCACCATTCTCGATCCGGAGCTGCCGCTGACGGTGACCGAATGGGAGGAGTGGGGTAACCCGTTGGCCGACGCCGAGGTGTATCGGTGCATGAAGGCGTACACGCCCTACGAGAACATCAAGCCGGTCGAATATCCGGCGATCCTGGCCACCACGAGCCTCAACGACACCCGGGTCGAGGTCACCGAACCCGCCAAGTGGGTCGCGCAGTTGCGGCGCACCACGCTGGCCGGCGACGATCGGCCGATCCTGCTGCGCACCGAGATGGTGGCCGGCCACGGTGGTGTGTCTGGGCGCTACCAGGCGTGGAAGGACCTGGCCTTCGAACTGGCCTGGATCATCGATCAGGTGGCACCCACCGCCTGATAGCCCCCTCGGTCGGCGCCCGCGTACGACTGTGGTCTTGGTTTGTGACCTCGGGATGCGCTCAGGGTTCATTGGGGGGCGGCCTGTGAAACAACGGCCGTCACGCTGCGTTGTACTGATCAGGACCGAAAGGAAAAGTATGATCTCGACTGCGCACCGGATCCGGAGCACCGACGGAATCGATGGCAAGGACGCCGTAGGACTTTATCTCGACGGCATCGCCAAGACGCCCCTGTTGACCGCTGAGGAAGAGGTCATTCTCGCCAAGCGGATCGAAGCCGGCCTGTTCGCCACCTCGCTTCTCGACGGCACCGTGGATCAGGCCACGCTTTCACAAGTGAAGATCTCCACCGACGAGCTGGAGCGCATCGCGGCCGAGGGTGACGCCGCGTTGCAGCGGTTCATCACCGCCAACCTGCGGCTGGTCGTCTCGGTCGCCCGCAAGTACGGGCGGGCGCAGATGCCGCTGCTGGACCTGGTTCAGGAAGGCAACACCGGCCTGATCCGCGCGGTGGAGAAGTTCGACTACTCCAAGGGCTTCAAGTTCTCGACCTACGCGACCTGGTGGGTTCGCCAGTCGATCTCCCGGGGCATCGCCCAGCAGGGCAGGATCGTCCGGCTTCCGGTGCACGTCGCCGAGCAGGTCAACCAGGTATCCGCCGTCCGTCGCACCCTTGAGCGCCGGCTGGGCCGCGAGCCCGAGTTGATCGAGATCGCCGACGAGCTGGGGCTGCGGGAGGAGCAGGTGATCGACCTGCTCAGGTTGGCCCGCGACCACGTCAGCCTTGACGCACCGATCGAAGAGGACGGCGATACCGCGCTCGGTGACCTGCTGGCCCGCGAGATGTCCCCCGGCCCCGACGAGATGGTGCTGGACGCCGAGGATCGCGCCCGCCTGGACGGCATGCTGTCGTCGCTGGATGAGCGGTCCGCCGACGTCGTGCGGCGCCGCTACGGCCTGCTGGACGGACGCCAGGCCAAGCTGGCCGACATCGCTTCCGTGTGGGGGATCACCGCCGAGCGCGTCCGCCAGATCGAGCGGCACGCGATCGCCAAACTGCGCAGCGCCCACGACCTGGCTGCCTGACCGAATCTGCGAACGGCCCGTCCCAATCCCCCGGGGGCGGGCCGTTTCGCCGTCCCCTGTCGGTCAAGACCAGCGTGGGTCGAGCTTTCGAGACCCGTCGCCCGCTCAGCCGCCCGGTGCGTCCACGACTCGGATCAGCCCCTGCTGGGCGCAACTCGCGACCAGGCTGCCCTGCTGGGAGAAGATGCGGCCCTGGGAGAAACCCAGACCTCCGGACGACGACGGTGACACCTGGTCGTACAGCAACCACTCATCGGCCCGCACCGGGCGGTGGAACCACATAGCGTGGTCGATCGACGCGGCCTGCATGCGCGGCGACATGAACTCGACCGCGTGCGGCAGCGTGCTGACCGACAGCAGCGAGATGTCCGACAGGTAGGCCAGCACCATCTGGTGGATCCGTGGATCGTCGGGCATCTGGTCACGGGCGCGCATCCAGAGCTGCAGGTGGGCGGCGTTGGCGCCGGGTTCGGCAGGCGGCTCGATCACATAGCGGGCGTCCAGGGCGCCCCATTCGGCCTCCCAGAAGGCTGCCCGCCGGGCGGAGCGCTCCCCCAGCACCTCCGCGGCAGAACGGCACTGATCGGGCGGTGGCACTGCGGACGGGAAGGCATCGGCATGGTCGAGTCCGCCTTCGGAGACGTGGAACGAGCAGACCATCGAGAAGATCGTCCTGCCGTCCTGCCGTGCCACCACCCGGCGCTGGCTGAACGAGCGACCGTCACGGGTGGATTCGACCAGGTACAGGATCGGGTAGGTCGGCGCCCCGGGCCGCAGGAAATAAGCGTTGAGTGAGTGCGCCATGCGGTCGCGATCGACCGTGCGGTAGGCGGCCGCGAGGGCTTGCGCCAGCACCTGACCGCCGAACGACCGCTGCAGCACGGTGACCGGTTGGGGGCCGCGAAAGAGGTCCGTGTCGATCTTCTCCAACTGGAGAAGTCCGAGCAGCTCATCAGTGGTGCGGGGCACGCTAGCCGGTCACTGTCCGGCACCGTCGTCCGGGTCGCGCTCGGCCAGGAACTGTTCGACGGCCGCCCCGATCTCGTCGGCGGTGGGGACGGCGGAGCGTCCCGATTCGGCGAGCTGGTCGTACTGCTCCTCGAGAGCGGCCAGCACCGCCGGAAACTCCGAATCCTCCTGCACTTCGGCCGCGATGGTGGCCAACTGCTGATCGGCCTCGTTCTCGAGCTCACCCATCGGGATCCGTAGCCCGGCGGCGTCGTTCATGCGACGCAGCACCGCTGCCGTGGCCTGCGGAAAGCTGGACTGGGCAAGGTAATGCGGCACGTGCGCGACGAAACCGAGGCCAGTGATGCCGCTGACGCCGCCGCGGTACTCGAGCGCCGCCGAGAAGCTACCCGGAATCTGGATGCGATCGATCCACAACGGGTTACCGCTGGCCCGCTCAGGATCGGTCGAGTGCGAGGTGACCAGGGTCGGACGGGTGTGCGGTACCGCCATCGGCACGCCACTACCGGTGAGCAGCATGGCCGCCTCGAGCCGCTCGGCGATGCCCAGCACGGCCTGTGTCATTCGCCGCCACTGGGTGTCGGGTTCTGGGCCGGTGAGCAGCAGGAAAGGCGTGCCCGCCGCGTCGATCACCTTGTAGAGGAGCAGCGAAAACTCGTGCATCGAGACCCACTTGTTGGTGTCGAACACCATCTGCGGACGCCGGCTGCGGTAGTCGTGCAACTGGTCGTGGTCGAACTCGGCGAGCACCTCATGCTGACAGTGCTGGAGAATGTGGCTGGCCAGGGTTCGGTTCACGGCGGCGGCGTCCACATAGCCCTCGAAGAGGTGGATCAGCACCGGACGTTTCCCGTTCAGGCTCGACCACACCTCGGGGTCGAAGGTGTACAGCAACCGCGGATCGATCACATCGCCACCCTACCGTGCAGCGCAGGGCGTACCTGAGTGCGCTTCGCCGACGGCGTAGTGCGCCAGGGTTGATCGAGCCTGCCGAGATCATCACGGCTGATCGAGATCATCACGGTCGATCGCGCTTGTCGGGATCTCACGGCTCACCGGCACACTGCCTCTGGACGCCGCCTGGCTGCGCAGCAGGCCGCTGCGGATCACGGCGGCGGCCGGGGCACGTGGGTTCCTGCTCGTACCGCTGCTTATCGGCCGACCCGCTCGATGCCGGCCATGGCGGTGCGTACCCGTTTGGCCGAGACCGGCATCGCGGTGCCCAGCGACTGGGCGAAGAGGCTGACCCGGAGTTCCTCCAGCAACCAGCCCACCTCGGCCACGTCCGTCGGCAGCGGCCCGGCGGGGTAGCCGGAGCACACGCGCGCGTACTGGTCCTCGAGAGCATCGATGATCTCGGCGTTGACGGCGTCCCGCGCGGGATTGGCCCGAGACGCGACCACCCGTACTTCGATCGCCTGTAGGTAGCGAGGCAACCGCTGCCAGTGGGGGTCGGGAGTGCCTGCGATGAACCCGCGATGGACCAGTCCGGCAAGTTGCTCGGTGACGTCGGCGCGCACCGGCGGCGGCGCCGACGGCAGGTCGAGCAGCACCCGCTGGTGGCGCTGAAGCACCTCGCCGGTGGTGTTGACGGTGGCCAGCATGTGATCAGCGGCGTCCGAGCGGACCCGGTCACGCAACGCGGCGAACGCCTGCTCGTCGCGGACCAGCCAGGGCTCGCCAGCCGCCCGGAGGAGTGTGTCGATCGCCTTCAGCCGGGCGTCGGCCAGCAACGCCGGTACCGTGGGGTACGGCGAGGCCGCGAGGGCGAACTTGACCGGATTGCCCAGTCGTGAGACCACCCAGTTGGTCGGATCCGGGGTGGTCAGCGCGACCAGCCGGCGCAGCCCGAGAACGTGCGAGCGGCGAGCCTCGTCCGTCGAGGCGAACACGGTGACGCCGACCGAGTCACCACCATCCGACAAGGCCGGATAGCCGATCACTGCGCCCTCGACGCGCTCGGCGACGGTTCCGAAGACCCAGCTCGTTGCGCCGGGATGGGTGTGCCCGGACGCACCCGCGTTCAGCTCGGCACGCACCTTCGAGCCGAGCCGTTCGGCCAGTTCGGGCAGGTCCTTGCCGGCGGCCACTTCGGCGCCGTCGCGGGTCACCTGGAACCGCACCCGCAGGTGATCGGGAACCGCATCCAGCCGCCACGCCTGCCGCGGTACCTGGACGCCGGTGAGCTGCCGGATCGCCCGGCCCAGTGCGTCCGGCAACGACTCGCCCGCGGACGGGTGCTCGTCCAGCCAGGCGACCGCGCGGCGGGCGGTATCGGGTGCCGGCACGAGCTTCGCCCGCCACTGCTTCGGCAGGCCCCGGACGAGTTCGGTGACCAGTTCGCCCCGAAGGCCCGGTATCTGCCAGCTGAAGTCGTCGGCGGAGACCCGATTCAACTGGGCGAGCTCGATCGACACCGTGACGCCGTCGTGGCCCGAGCCCGGCTCGAACACGTAACTGACCGGCAACTCCAGCTCACCCGCGGTCCAATGGTCGGGAAACTCACCGGTATCCACCGTGTCCGCAGCGGGCAGCAGCACGTCGGCCGGCAGGTCCAGCAGGTGTTCCTCACGGCGGCGGGCGTCGCGCCACCAGCGGTCGAAATGGCCCACCGACACGACCTCGGCGGGAATCCTGGCGTCGTAGAACGCGTACAGGGCGTCGTCGTCGGCGAGCAGGTCATGCCGACGGGTGCGTTCGGCCAGCTCCTCGGCCGCTTGCCGAGCCGCCTCGTTCCGCGCCCAGAAGTGGTGCCGGGTGTGCCACTGCCCCTCCACCAGCGCGCTCTGGATGAGCAGCCGCCGCGACTCCTCGGGATCGATCCGTCCGTACGCCACGGTGCGGCCCGCCACGATCGGCACGCCAAGCAAAGTGACCCGTTCGGTGGCCACCGCCTGACCGGAGCGCGCCGACCAGCGCGGTTCCGAGTACGTCCGGCTCAGCAGGTGCGCACCGACCTCCTCGACCCAGGCCTCCTCGATCGGCGCGACCGCGCGCGCCCACAGCCGGGTGGTCTCGACCAACTCGACCGCCATCACCAGCGGCGGATTCACCCGGGTCGCCGCAGAACCGGGGCTGATCGCGAACCGGGTGCCCCGCGCCCCCAGGTACTCCCGCGGGCCGCGGCGTCGCTCCCCCGGCCTGGTGGCGGACCGCTCGTCGAGCAGGCCGACATGTGACAGCAGGCCGGACAGCACCGCGATGTGCACCCGGTCCGCCCCGGCCGGCTCGGTGTTGCGCGACATGCCCAGGTCCTTGCAGACGGTCTTGAGCTGCTCGTTCAGGTCCTCCCACTCGCGCACCCGCAGGAAGTTCAGAAACTCGTCGCGGCACATCCGCCGGAATGCGTTGCCCGAGCGCTGCTTGCGGGCCGCGCGCAGATAGTTCCAGAGCCGCAGCAGCGCCGCGATGTCGGACGGGTCGGCCCGGTCGCTGGGTTGCCCGCCGTCGACGACCCCGTCGCTGAAGAACCGGCGATGCAGCAGGTCGGCCTTCTCGCGTTGCTCGAGTGGCCGGTCCCGGACGTCCTGGATGGTCAGCCCCGCGACGACCGCCTGCGCCTCACGCAGGCAACCCTGGCGCTCCGCCTCGACAAGCATGCGGCCCAGCCGAGGATCCACCGGCAGTCTCGCCAGTTGATGCCCCACGCGGGTGAGCCGGACGGGTCCGCCGCGGCCCCGCCTGCCACGGCCACCGCCGGCCGAGTGTGCTGATTCCTCCCCGCCGGCTGAGCGTGTCGAGACCGCGCTCGTCGCGCCTGTCGAAACACCGCTTGTCGAGCCCGTCGAGATCCCGGCGTTCGCCAGGATGACGGGAGCCGGGATGACGGGAGCCGTCGTGACGGGAGCCGGGACGGCGATCCGGTCGTCCTCGATGGCCCCCAACTCACGCAGCAGCCGGAGGCCGTCGCTGATCTGTGCCGAGTCGGGCGGCTCGACGAACGGGAACCTCGCGATGTCGCCCAGTTTCGCCTGCGCCATCTGCAGGATCACCGAGGCCAGGTTGGTCCGCAGGATCTCGGGTTCGGTGAATGCCGGACGGGCCTCGAAGTCGTCTTCGGCGTACAGCCGGATGCAGACCCCGGGCGCGACCCGCCCACAGCGTCCGGCCCGCTGGTTCGCGGACGCCTGCGAGATCGCTTCGATCGGCAACCGCTGAACCTTCGTGCGCGCCGACCAACGGCTGATCCTGGCGTATCCCGGATCGACCACGGAACGGATGCCGGGCACGGTCAGTGAGGTTTCGGCGACGTTGGTGGCCAGCACCACCCGCATGCCGCTGTGCCGGGCGAACACCCGATGCTGCTCCTGCGCGCTCAGCCGGGCGTAGAGCGGCAGCACCTCCACCGGACGCGGCGTCAGGGATCGCCAGTCCAGGGCACCGATCGCCTCGGCCGCATCGCGGATGTCGCGCTCGCCGGAGCAGAACACCAGGATGTCGCCGTCCGGGCCGTCCCGCATCAACTCGACCACGGCGTCACAGATGCCGTCGATCAGATCGCGATCGGTGCCCTGTTCGATCACCGGACGCCAGCGCACCTCGACCGGGTAGGTGCGTCCGGACACCTCGATGATCGGGGCACCGCCGAAGTGTTCACTGAACCGAGCGGTGTCGATGGTGGCCGAGGTGACGATCACCTTCAGGTCCGGACGGCGCGGCAGCAGCTGCTTGAGGTACCCGAGCAGAAAGTCGATGTTCAGGCTGCGCTCGTGGGCCTCGTCGATGATCAGGGTGTCGTAGCGGCGCAGGTCGCGATCGTGGGCGATTTCGGCGAGCAGGATGCCGTCCGTCATCACCTTGACCTTCGTCTGCCTGCTGGTCCTCGCGGTGAACCTGACCTGATAGCCGACCACCTCGCCGAGCGGGGTGCCGATCTCCTCCGCGATCCGCTCCGACAGGCTGCGGGCCGCGATCCGTCGCGGCTGGGTGTGACCGATCCGCTGACGTCCGGCCGCCAGGCAGAGCTTCGGCAACTGGGTGGTCTTTCCCGACCCCGTCTCCCCCGCGACGATCAGCACCTGGTGGTTTCGGATGGCCTCGATGATGTCATCGGCCCAGGCCGAGATCGGCAGGGCGGCGTCGACGGCGAGCTTCAGACCATCCCCGGACATAGCCCTCCACCCTATGCCTCCCGTCCCGCGCCCGCCTAACTACCGAGCGCCCGCCGAACTGACTCCACAATGGCGAGCGGACGGTAGTTAGGCGGGCGCGAGAGGTCGGCTACTTGACGAGCACCACCGGGCATTGCGCGTAGGCCATCGTTCCCCGGATCACACCACCCACCGAATAGGTGGGAAACCGGATGTCGGCCTGCAGCACCAGCATCGAGACGCCTTCGCCGAAGGTGCACAGCTCGTCCACCGGTGAGCCGTACCGCACCTCGGTGGCGATCGTGGGCGCATCGGGGTAACGCGCCACCACACCGGCCACCATCGCAGACTGGGCCGCGGCGGTCGCGGCGATGGCGGCCTCGATCTGCTGCTGGCTGACCGCCGTTCGGAACACGCGGCTCTGGGGCGACTTGCAGACGCTGACCACCTTCAGCGGGACGCCGGCGAACAGCGGATTGCCGAGCACCCAGTCCAGGGCCAGGGTGCTGCTGCCGTCGGCATCGAGGGCCACACCGATCGGCAGCGAGGGATCGACACCGTCCGAATCGGAGACCACCACCAGCGGGCACCGGACGGACGCGGCCAGGCCAACCGCGGTCGAGCCGCTGAAGCGGCGGGTGCCCACGCTGCCGGCGTGGCTGCCGACGACCACCGCAGAACAGTCGTTGCTCAACTGCGTGAGCACCCCCACGGGGGTCCCGAGCGCCACCTTGGTGCGGATCCGCTTCTTGGCCACTCCGTACCCGTGGGCGACGGCCGCCGCTTCGGCCAGCAACCGCCGGGCGTTGTTCTGCACGTCGGTGCCGTCGGAGACCAGTCCCCAGCCGCTCTTCGCTACCGTCTCGTCGGCGACGTAGACCAGTTGCAGCATCGCCTTGCGGTTGGCGGCCACCCATGACGCATATTCCAGCGCCCGGACGGCGTCGTCGGAGGCGTCGTAGCCGACCAGGATCGGCGGCGGCCCGCTGTACGGCTTTGCCATGGCGCTCCTCGTGTCAGTGGGCGGCGATCGAGCGTCCGGCGTAGTGGTCGGACGCGATTCCGATCACCAGCGGCCGCTCGCCCGGCGCCCAGGGGGTGGGCAGGTTCTCGGGCAGGGTGGCCACCGGCGCCCCGGACCTGCCGTGCACCAGGACGCTCCACCCGGTTGCGGTCTCGTCGTCCAGATCGTCGACCTGGAACGAGACATCCAGGGGACGGACCAACTCCGACAGCGTCGAACCGGCCCGGGTGCGGAAGACGATCAGGTCGTCGACCATGCCGTAGCTGACCGGAATGATCTGCACGCCCGCCGCCGAGTTCCACCCCACCCGGCCGAAGGTGCGGCTGGCCAGCAGCAGCCGGCATTCGGCTGCATCGAGTGTGGTCAGGTGCCCGTACTGCGCCATAGAGGTGACCCTACTGGTATTTCAGATGGCCGCCCCGAGCTTCCAGTCCCGCACCTCCGGCATGTCTTCGAGATACTCCACGATGTACTGCTCGTGCCGGGCGAGCTGCGCCTGGCAGAACCGCATCAAGGCGCCCGAGCCGCGCCGGGTCACCTTCATGTTGTTCAGCACGTCCATCACCAGGTGATAGCGCGAGGCCCGGTTGCGCACCACCATGTCGAAGGGCGTGGTGGTGGTGCCCTGCTCGATGAAGCCGCGGACCCGGAACCGGTCGGCGTCGGGCCGTCCGTGCACCAACTGGTGGATCGCACCCGGGTAGCCGTGGAAGGCGAAGATCACGTCGCGGTTGTCGGTGAACAGCTCACGGAAATCGAGCTCGCTCATGCCGTGCGGATGGTCCTTGGGACGGGTCAGCGCCATCAGGTCGACCACGTTGACCACGCGGAGTCGCAGATCAGGCAGCTTCGCCTTGAGCAAGTCCGCCGCCGCCACCGCTTCCAGGGTCGGAATGTCGCCGGCGCAGGCGATCACAATGTCAGGCTCCGCCGCGTCCTCGGGAGTGCCGGCCCATTCCCAGATCGATGCGCCTCGGGTGCAGTGCTCGATGGCTTCGTCCATGTTGAGCCACTGTGGCTGCGGCTGCTTGTCCTGCACGATCAGGTTCACGTAATTCATGCTGCGGAAGCAGTGGTCGGCCACCGACAGCAGGCAGTTGGCGTCGGGCGGCAGGTAGATCCGGGAGTGCTGTGGACCGCCGTTGAGCACCACCTGCAGCATGCCCGGCCCCTGATGGCTGAAGCCGTTGTGGTCGTTGCGCCAGGCGGTTGAGCTGAGCAATATGTTCAGGCTCGGCACGTCGGCCCGCCAGGGCAGGTGGGACGCCTCCTGCAGCCACTTGCCGTGCTGGATCGTCTGGCTCGCCGACACCATCGCGAACGCCTCGTAGGTGGCGAACAGGCCGTGCCGCCCGGTGAGCGTGTAGCCCTCCAGCCAGCCGTGACAGTTGTGTTCGCTGAGCACCTCCATCACCCGGCCGAACTGGCCGAGGCTGACGTCGTTGTCGGTGACCGACTCCATCCAGGCCCGGTCCGAGACATCGAAAACCGCGCCGAGCCGGTTGGAGTTCGTCTCGTCCGGGCAGAAGAGCCGGAACGTGCTCGGGTTGCGCCGGTAGGCCTCACGCATCAGCTCACCGAGCTTGCGGGTGGACTCGATCCGTTCGGTGGCGCGCTGCTCGACCGGCACCGCCAGGTCACGGAAGTCGGGCAGGTCGAGAGGCCTCGTCATGAGACCGCCGTTGGCGTACGGGGTGCCCGACATGGACGCGGACTTCGCCGGGTTCGCACTGAGCACCAGCTCGACCGGACGGCCGTCCTCGTCGAACAGCTCCTCGGGACGGTACGACCGCAGCCAGGCCTCCAGTTGGGCCAGGTGCGCGGCATTGTTGCGCACCCCCGACAGCGGCACCTGGTGGGCCCGCCAGGTGCCCTGCACCTGGATGTCGTCGACGACGTCCGGCCCGGTCCAGCCCTTGGGGCTGCGGAGGATGATCATCGGCCACCGCGGACGTTCGGTGAATCCCGCTCCCTCGCGGGACTGCTCCTGGATCTGCTTGATCGACGCGTAGGCCTCACCGAGAGCGGCCGCGAACCGGTAGTGCATGCCCGGCAGGTCGTCGCCCTCGACCTCGATCACCTGATAGCCGTGGCCTTCGAACAGCGCGCGCACCTCGGCGGGAGGCTTGCGTGACAACACGGTGGGACCGGCGATCTTGCCGCCGTTGAGGTGCAGCACCGGCAGCACGGCGCCGTCGTGGTCGGGGTTGAGGAACGAGATGCCTTTCCAGGAGCCCTCCAGCGGACCGGTTTCGGCCTCACCGTCGCCGACCACCGCGATGGTCAACAGGCTGGGGTTGTCGAACACCGACCCGAACGCGTGGATCAGCGCGTACCCGAGTTCGCCCCCCTCATGGATCGATCCGGGGGTGGTGACCGACACGTGACTGGGAATGCCGCCGGGTGCGGAGAACTGCCGGAAGAACTTCAGCAGGCCGTCGCGATTGCGGGTGATCGTGGGATAGGCGTCGGTGTAGGTGCCCTCGAGGTAGGACGCGCCGACCAGCGCCGGGCCACCGTGCCCGGGACCGGTGATGTAGAGGCAGTCCTGGTCGGTGTGCCGGATCAGCCGCGACACGTGCGCGTAGATGAAGGCCAGTCCCGGGCTGGTGCCCCAGTGCCCCAGCAACCTCGGCTTGATGTGTTCGGGCTTGAGCGGCTCGCGCAGCAGGGCGTTGCCCATCAGGTAGATCTGACCAACGGTGAGGTAGTTATTGGCCCGCCACCAGGCATCGATGCCGGCCAGTTCGGATTCGGTCAGGTCAGGAAGGGTTGCAACCATGACCACACGCTAGCCACGTTCACCGACATTCCACACCGCCCCGGCGACTGAATCTGCACCGACAGCTGTCCGGCGCGGACGCCGGGCCTCGGGACCTGCAGGTCGTCGGTCGGGAAAGGCAGTCGCTCAGGACGCGGTGCCGTCGGCGGGTGCCGCCGCAGTTCGGGGCCGGTCCGGCCGGCTCCAGGACCCGACGTGCACGGACGGTCGCCTTCGACCTGATCCGCCATGACCTGATGATGACCCTCAAGCCCGTTCCGCGTGCGGAGATCGTCGCCATCGTCGACCAGATCTTCCTGCCGCTGATGGGTGTGGCCGTGCCTGATCACACGGACGAGGAGCCCTTTGAGGCGGGCCGGTAGCGGTGCTCAGCCGTCGGAGGCGAAGGTCGTCCGGCCCCTCAGCTTGGACGCGAGGTGTTCATCGATCTCGTCCGACACCACCGAGACGGTGCGCAGCGCCTGCTGCAGGTGGGCCGGCACGAACGGCTGGGCGAAGATCGACAGCGACACGAACACCCGGTCGCGGATCAGCATGAACCGGACGAACCGTGCCTCGGTGTTCAGATCGCTGAGCACCTCCATCGCCCGGCTGCGGCCCTCGACGTCGTGCACCACGGCCGAGAAGACGAGCACCTCCTGCGCGTCGGCGGTGGCTCGGACGAAGACCATCGTCGAGCCCACCCGCAGCGCGAAGTCGCCGTCGGCATCCTGCAGCGGCTGGTGGCCGAGCAGCTCGATCAGCTCGGCCTCGATCAGCCGATCGAGTGCCGGTTTGGCCTGCACCAGGCTGGCCACCATGTCGTCGGAGTCGAACTCCGTGGTCGGTGCCTCCTTGGCACCCGGCGGGGTCAGGATCTCGGCCAGTTGGTCGGGTGCCAGGAAGGCCGGGTGCGGCACCCCGAAGACGTCACGCAGGACCGTGCTGGCGTTGAGGGCGAGGTCGGCCGCGTCCTCCTGGTTGCCGACCAGCCAGTAGTTCTCGGTGGGATGCCCGGAGTCGACGTTGGGCGGGTTCCAGCCCAGCTGCTCCAGCAACTCCAACTGCTCGACCCCCAGCTGGAACTCCTCGCTCAGGGACGCGTTGCCCGCCGCCTCGAGGATCAGGTCCTGCACACCTTCGCAGCGGAACAGCACGAAGGGCGACACACCCTCCTGCTCGGTCGCCAGGGACCCGATCCGCAGCGTGGCGTCGGTGTCCATGTGCGAGATCACATCGGCAAGGCGCGCGGAGAACGCCGTCCACGCCTCGTCCGTACTCCGGTCGAGGTCGAACGCATGCACGTCGCTGCCGCCGTTCGGGTCGTCCACGCGTCCAACCTAGCCCGCGCGTCACCGGGAGGGAACCGCGGGATCGGCGGCGTGCCGCCCTGGTTCGGAAACCGCCGGCCGCGGACGCACTACCGGCCGAGCAGGCCCGCGACCACGGTGATGGTGGGCACGGAAAGCATCGTCGACCAGAAGATGGAGTCGCGTGCCAGCAGCACGCCGACCTCATAGCGGGAGGCGATCACATAGATGTTCTGCGCGGCGGGCAGGGCGGCGACCACGGTGACCGCGAGCAGCTCCGGCCCGGACAACCCGAAGACGAACGCACCCAGGGCCCACGCCACCAGCGGTTGGAGCAGCACCTTGATCACCTGGATCAGCCACATCTGCGGAGCGTGCGCACCCCGGCCCGGCAGCGGATCCAACCGGAGCGAGATGCCGAACGCGAGAAGCATCGCCGGAACGGCGATGGCGGCGACCATCTGCAGCGGGGTCAGCAGCAGCGCCGGCACCTGGATGCCGGCCAGATTGACCGCAGCGCCGGCCAGCACCGCGGTGGTGATCGGGTTGCGCAGCGGCAGGGTCAGGTAGCTGTACCAGGCCAGCGGCTCCCCTGCCCGCCGGGCGTCGCGGGTGTCCAGCACAGCCAGCGCGAGCGGCTGCATCAGACCGACCTGGACGAGCATGATCGGCACCATCCAGGTCATGTCGCCCATGATCGCGGCGGCGATCGGCAGGCCGAGATTTCCCGCGTTCGTGTAGCTGGCGCAGAGCGTGCCGATCACCGTTCGGGCCCCGAAGCGTCCGAACAGGGCACGCGCCGCCACCAGGTACGCGACGGCCGCGGCACCGATGGCCAGCAGCGACACCGCCAGGGTGTGCGAGAACAGGTGGGCCAGGTCGGCCTGCGAAACCAGCGAGAAGATCAGCGCCGGGGACGCGACCAGAAACGCGAGCCGGTTGAGCAGCGCGCGATGCAGGTCGCCCAGCACGCCGAAGTTGGCCAGCAGGATGCCGGTGACGACGATCGCGCCGATCGTGAAGAAGCCCGCCAATGCCCCCTGCATTCGGGTCAGACTACTGGTGAGCCCCCGGCGTCCAGGGCCGCCGGACGCGTACGATGTCGGCCGATGAACCGACGCAACCACCTGATCGACCTGGCCCGGGCCCTGTCGGTGCTGGTCGTGGTCACGTTCCACTGCCTGCTGTACCAGATCGTCGTGGTCGACGGTCAGCCGACGATGGTGCCGTGGGCCCCTCAGCCGCACGCGGCCTGGTGGACGGCCAGCTGGTTCATCATGATCATTCCCCTGTTCTTCATCGCCGGCGGGTTCGCCAACGCGCTGGTGGTCGACAAGCTGCACGGACAGGGCCGGGGGTACACGTTCTATCTGGCTTCACGTGCGCTGCGATTGGTCGGCCCGTTGGTGCTGTTCGTCGGCTTCGCCACCGTGGTCAGCACGGTGGGGGCATGGGTGGGTCCGGCCGGGGTGAGCGTCGGGCTGAGCGTGCAGTTCGCCCAGCTGTTGTGGTTCATCGCGATCTACCTGGTGATCGTCGCGGTGGCCCCGTTCATGGTGACGCTGCAGGATCGGCGGCCGTGGTTGCCGCTGGTGGTGCTGGCTGTATTGGCGGCGGCGGTGGACGCCTGGTCGTTCGCGGTGGGCGACCCCCAGGTGCGCTACGTCAACCTGCTGACCGTCTGGCCGTTCTGTCACCAACTCGGCATCGCCTATCACCGGGGTTGGTTCCGGCGCGGGCCTTTGTGGATCCCGGTCGCGGTGATCGCGGTCGCGGCGGCCACCATCGCGGTGTTGGTCTTCTCCGTCGGCTACCCGGGCTCGGCCATCGGGTTGGGCGACATACCGATCGCCAACGTGTTGCCGCCCACCGCCGCGATGGCCGTGCTGGGCGGTGCGCAGGTGGCCGTGCTCGGACTGCTGGAGCGGGCCGGCGTGGCCGCCCGGCTTCCCCGGCGCGCCGAGCGTGGCCTGGCAACGGCGAACGCACTCGCGGTAACCACCTACTTGTGGCACATACCGTGCATCGTGATCGCTGGGGGCCTGCTGCTCGCCGTCTGTCGGGTGCTGCCCGGATCGACCGCCGTGCTGCTGTCTCAACTCGCTGTGGTGCTGGTCACCTACCTGGTGCTCGCGCTGTTGGTGCCGCTGATCGGACGCCTGGAGTACGCCCTGATTCCTCGCCTCGCACAGAATCCGGGTGCCGGGGTGGTGCCCGCGTACCTCTTGCTGATGATCGGCACCGGCATGATCTGGCGATACGGAACGGTGCTGCACCCGAGCCAGCCGGCGTCCGCGGTCGGGTTGCTGCTGCTGGGCACCGCGATGGCCTGGCTCGTCCGGGCGGCCGGGGCTTCGCCCCGAACATCGGTGGGGACGCTCGCCTAGACTGGCCAGCCGGAGCAAGGGGGTGCTGTGGATCCGACAACCTGGGACGCTCCCTTCCCGATCGTGGTCGCCGCCCTGTTCGTCATCGTGATGGCGCGCGCCAACGCCACCTACTGGGTGGGACGACTGAGCGCCGCGGGCGCGCGCCGCACCCGGGTCGCGCGCTGGATGGATGCCGACGGCTATCGCCGGGCCGTCGACCGGATCAACCGCTGGGGAGCCCCCGCCGTGAGTGCGTCGTTCCTGACCATCGGGGTGCAGACGCTCGTCAACCTGGCGGCCGGCGGGACGAGGATGCCGCTGATCCGCTACCTGCCGGCCACCATCGTCGGCTCCGCTGGCGTGGGCGCTGTTGTACGGCACGGTCGGCTTCGTCGGATTGGAGGCACTCGTGCTGCTGTGGCAGCACTCCCCCGCTGTAGCGATCGTCGCCACCGCGCTGCTGCTCGCCGCCCTGGGCTGGTTCATCGCGCGCCAGTTCGGCAAGGCCGCTTCTGCGCCGGACTCGACCCCTGAGCCCTGAGGACTCCGACCCGGCCGTACCGGCACGTGTCCCGGTATGTGCGGGTCCCGGGCCGGGTGTTGATCAGCGTCGGGCGCCACGGTAGATCCACAGCAGGGGTCCGGCGTGCCCGATGTCAGCCGTGACCGAGGCCGGGCTCGAGGCGACCGTGTACACGGTGTGGGCCGCCGGGTCGATCGTGCGCAACGGGTTGTTCGCCTCAAGCACCGGCCGGACCGCGCCGAGGATCCCTGTGGCAACACCGGAAGAGATCAGCACCCTCAGGTGGGGGTATCGCGCCCGGGCCTGATCGACGTCGTCCGACAATCCGGTGACGAAGGACAGTGGCCTCGCCGATGAACTTCGTGCCAAAGGACTGACGATCCAGATCCTGGAGGCCGACGGTAGCCCGGTGAAGTCGTTCGGGCCGTCCCGCAACCTCGCGGTGGACCCGGGCGCACTGGCAGCGGCGGTGGATCGGCAGGAAGTCACCCTGGTGACGCGACCCAACGGGGACGGCACGATCAGGGTGCTCACCCAAGTCATCACCAACGCAGGACACCCGATCGGCGTGGTCCAGATCTCGGAGAGCCTCAACAACGTCGATGAGTCGCTACGCCGGCTGCTCACGGCCCTGCTGCTCGGCTCTCCCGTCCTCGTGATCGCGGCCGGCTTCGGCGGATTCCTGCTGGCCGGCAGAGCGCTGGCACCGATCGACGAGATCACCAACACCGCGCGTCGCATCTCGGCCGAGGATCTGACCGGCCGCCTCAACCTGCCCGAGTCCCGCGACGAGGTGGGACGTCTCGCGTCCACCTTCGACGACATGCTGGCCCGGTTGGACGGGGCCTTCCGACGGGAGCGCCGATTCACCTCCGATGCCGCCCACGAACTGCGAACACCCCTCACCGCGATGCAGGCGATTCTCAGCGTCACCGCACAGCGACGTCGGACCCCGGCCGAATACGATGCCGCCCTCGCTGACCTCGCGGACGAGACGGCCCAGCTGAGCTCGCTGACCGATGACCTGCTTCGACTCGCCCGCGCTGAACAACCCCCGGTGATGATCGAGCACCTGGACCTGGCGATCCTGCTGCCCGACGTCGCCGATTCCCTACGGCCGCTGGCTGAGGCCCAGGGGCTGGTGCTGGCTTGCGGCGTCGAGGGTGACGCCACCCTTGACGGGGACTCCGACGCCCTGATCCGTCTCTTTTCGAACCTGATCGACAACGCGATCAAATACACCCCCGCAGCCGGGCAGGTGACCGTCAGGGCCGAAGGGAACCTCGATACCGTGCAGGTCGAGGTGGCGGACACCGGCGTAGGCATCGGCCCCGATCACCTGCCCCATGTGTTCGAGCGCTTCTACCGGGCCGATCAGGCCCGCACGGCCAGTGGCACCGGCCTGGGGCTCGCCATAGCGCTGGAGATTGCGCAGGCTCATCAGGGCACCATCTCGGCCCGCAGCAGCCCTGGGCAGGGATCAGTGTTCACCGTTGTACTGCCCCGCCTCCAGTGACGCCGGCGCTGGGTGCTGACGTTGGACCATGATGCTGAGCGGCTGCGCTCGATCATCGGCCCACGCGGGTGCCCGTGAGGCCCGTCCACCGGAGTGGACGGGCCCCTGCCGGGCGGCTCAGCTGCAGCCGCTGGTGCTGCCGCACCCCTCGCAGATGTAGCAACTGCCGGACCGGCGCATCTTCGTGCCGCAGGTCATGCAGAGCGGGGCGTCGATGGCCAGGCCGGAGATCTTCTCCAGCACCTCGGCCGTGGAGTGCGGACGGGCGTCGACCAGGGCGGGCTGGTTGGGTCCGTCCTCATGGATGGCCACCTCATCACCGGCGTCGTTCTTCAGCGCCTCGGACTCGATCAGGTTCGCTTCGTCCTCTTCGGAGATGTACGACCCGGTCTCGACGTACCTGGCCCGCTCGGACGAGGTGTGGATACCCAACTCGGACCGCTCGTCGAACGTCAGGTAGTCCAGCGCCAGCCTGCGGAAGATGTAGTCGATGATCGACTGGGCCATCCGGACGTCCGCATCGTCGGTCATTCCAGCCGGCTCGAACTTCATGTTGGTGAACTTCTGCACGTAGGTCTCCAGGGGCACGCCGTACTGCAGCGCGATGGAGATCGCGATCGAGAAAGCGTCCATCACGCCGGCCAGGGTGGAGCCTTGCTTGCCCAGCTTGAGGAACACCTCCCCGAGACGACCGTCGTCGTAGGCGCCCGCGGTCAGATACCCCTCGGCACCGCCGACGGAGAACGACGTGGTGCGGCTCATGCGCGACTTGGGCAGCCGCTGTCGACGGGGCCGGTACTCGACCTTGACCGGCGTCTCGACCACCGCACTCGCCGGCTGCTTCTTGCCGTCGCTGAGCGGCTGGCCGACCTTGCAGTTGTCGCGGTACACCGCCAGCGCCTTCAGGCCGAGCTTCCATCCTTCGAGGTAGACCTGCCCGATCTCTTCGACGGACGCACTCTCGGGCAGGTTCACCGTCTTGGAGATGGCGCCGGACAGGAACGGCTGCACCGCAGCCATCATGCGGACGTGGCCCATCGGCTTGATCGCGCGCTCACCCATGGCGGTGTCGAAGATCTCGTAGTGCTCGCCCTTGAGACCCGGGGCGTTCACCACGTGGCCGTTCTCGGCGATGTACTCGACGATCGCCTCGACGGTCTCTTCGGTGTAGCCGAGCTGGTGCAGGGCCCGCGGAATGGTTTGGTTGACGATCTGCATCGATCCACCGCCGACCAGCTTCTTGAACTTGACCAGCGAGAAGTCGGGCTCGATGCCGGTGGTGTCGCAGTCCATCATGAAGCCGATCGTGCCGGTCGGAGCGAGCACGGAGGCCTGGGCGTTACGGAAACCGTTGACCGCGCCGAGGGTGACCACCGAGGCCCACTCACTGGTGGCCGCGTCGTGGACCGCAGCATCGACCTCGTTGACCATGCGGACCTCGTCATTGGCGGCCTGGTGCTTGCGCATCACCTTCTGGTGGGCGGTGGAGTTGCGTGCGTAGCCGGCGTAGGGACCGACG
Organism: uncultured Actinomycetota bacterium; assembly: GCA_963697765.1. Classification (GTDB taxonomy): domain Bacteria; phylum Actinomycetota; class Actinomycetes; order Propionibacteriales; family Propionibacteriaceae; genus Micropruina. The sequence continues at coordinate 104,851 of CAVOPC010000001.1, read as the reverse complement.
ATGCCGGCGAGTTCCGCAGAACGCCGGTAGCTGGTGGCGGTCATCAGCGAGGTGATCGCCGCAGCCAGCGTGCGACCGCCGACGGAGTCGTACCCGCGTCCGATCGCCATCAGCAGGGCACCCAGGTTCGCGTAGCCGATACCCAGCTGGCGGTAGTCGCGGGTGGTCCGGCCGATCGACTCGGTCGGAAAGTCGGCGAAGCAGATCGAGATGTCCATCGCGGTGATCACGAGTTCGACGGCCTTGACGAACTTCTGCACATCGAAGGTGTTGTCGTCGCGCAGGAACTTGAGCAGGTTGAGGCTGGCGAGGTTGCAGGAGCTGTTGTCGAGGCTCATGTATTCCGAGCACGGGTTGGACGCGGTGATCCGTCCGGTCTCGGGGTTGGTGTGCCACGCGTTGATGGTGTCGTCGTACTGGATGCCCGGGTCGGCGCACTCCCAAGCGGCCTTCGCCATCTTGTCGAACAGGCCACGAGCGTCGACGGTCTCGATCACCTCACCGGTCATCCGGCTGCGCAGGCCGAACGGCTCGCCGGCCTCGACCGCCTGCATGAACTCGTCGTTGACCCGCACCGAGTTGTTCGCGTTCTGGTACTGCACGCTGACGATGTCACGGCCGCCGAGGTCCATGTCGAAGCCGGCGTCGCGGAGCGCGCGGATCTTGTGCTCTTCGCGGGCCTTGGTCTCGATGAACTCCTCGATGTCGGGGTGATCGACGTCGAGCACGACCATCTTCGCCGCGCGCCGGGTCGCGCCGCCGGACTTGATCGTGCCGGCGGACGCGTCGGCGCCACGCATGAAGCTGACCGGCCCGGACGCGGTGCCACCGGAGGACAACAGTTCCTTGCTGGACCTGATCCGCGACAGGTTGAGCCCGGCACCCGAGCCACCCTTGAAGATGAAGCCCTCCTCCTTGTACCAGTTGAGGATCGAGTCCATCGAGTCGTCGACACTGAGGATGAAGCAGGCGCTGACCTGCTGCGGCGACTTGGTGCCGACGTTGAACCAGACCGGGGAGTTGAAGCTGAAGTACTGGTGAAGCAGCATCCAGGTCAGTTCGTGGTCGAAGATCTCGGCGTCGGCCTCGGTGGCGAAGTATCCGTTCGCCTGGCCGGCGCGCCGGTAGCTGCTGACCACCCGGTCGATCAGCTGACGCAGGCTGGTCTCGCGCGCCGCTGTGTTGACCGCCCCACGGAAGTATTTGGTGGTGACGATGGTGGACGCGTTCACGCTCCAGAAGTCGGGAAACTCCACCCCGCGCTGCTCGAACACCGTCTCGTTGGTCTTCCAGTTCGTCTGGACGACGTCACGGTGCTCCCAGGTGACCTGGTCGTAGGGATGGACGCCCTCGACGGTGAATACCCGGTTCACTGTGAGCCCGGGCGACTTGTTCGAGCGCCTGGACGCACGTGCGGTTTCGGTCATTGTGTTGTGCCTTCCTTCGGGAGTGTGTGGCGGTGCGTCAGCGCGCGGTGAGCAGCTGATTGCGCAGGTTGTCGATCTCGGCCTCGAAATCTTCGACCGATGAGTAGTTCTTGTACACGGACGCGAACCGCAGGTAGGCGACGGCGTCGAGGGTGCTGAGCGGGCCGAGAATTGCCAGCCCGACGTTGTCGGCCGGAATCTCGGCCTGGCCGCTGGCCTTCAGCGACTCTTCGACCTGCTGGCCCAGCCGACCGAGGTCGGCCTCGGAGACCGGGCGGCCCTTGCATGCCTTGCGGACCCCGGTGATCACCTTCTCGCGGGAGAAGGGCTCCACGACCCCGGAACGCTTGACCACCATGAGTTGCATCTGTTCGAGGGTGGTGAAGCGCCGCTCACACGAGGGGCATTGGCGGCGGCGGCGAATCGCGGCGCCGTCTTCGGCGACACGGGAGTCGAGCACGCGAGAATCGGTGTGGCGGCAGTATGGGCAGTACATCGGCCGATCCCCTCGAGTCAGCGGAGGCGTTCGCTGTGGAACACCTTGTGCAGAGGCTGTGGATCGGACTGTGGATACAACCACAATCTGTGGATTAACCACAGCCATGTAACTACTACATCTAGAGGATATGCCCGCCGCGACCACTACGCAACAGGTTTGCGGACGGCGCGCCGAAAGATTTTCAGCGTCACCGTCGAGCACGTTCGCGAGCGGCCGCAAGACCCCGTGCCCATCGGCGACGAAGGGGTCGCGACGCCCCTACGGCGATCCTGGGCCAACGGACGAGTGCGCGCCGGTCCACCGTCCCCCCGGCGGTGGACCGGCCCACCGTCCTTTGGCGGGATGGGCAGGCGCGTGCCCGGCTCAGCCCTGGCTGATCGCGGCCGGCGGGGCACCGACCCGCGTCACCGGGTCGTTCGAGACGGTGAAGAAAGCGGTGACCAGAGTCACGGTCGCGAGTGTGAGCATGCCGAGGAAGAGCGCCATCGCGACCTTCAGCCCGCGACGGGTGAGTTGCCAGGTCGGCTGCGCCACGACCGCCGGGCGGTGAGTGCGCACCAGTGGGGCGGCCCCAGCGGTCGGCCGTCCACCGGGTGCACCGGGATGACTCGGGCGTGCGATCGGCCCCCGCACCTGCGGCACATGCCGCCAGCGCGGACGGGACGTCACCGGGGTGTTCACCTGCTGTTGGGTCAACGTCGCAGTCATGTCAGTTCCTCTCTCGAACATACGTTCGAACTCATTGTTACCCTGTGGACGATGTGTGCGCAAGCACTATTCGTACAGACGTTCACACGCGTTCGGCGGGTTGATCAGAGTTCATCAGCCGGCACTGACAGTTTTCGGGACGGGTCCCCGGCTGCCCTCACCCGCTGCGCACCAGGCGCACCCGCCCCGTCTTGGGAATCGAACGACACGCTCGAACAAATGTTTGAATCAGGTTGTTCCAGTCCCTACTGTGAGGCGCATGGCTGGCAGCAATCCATTCGACAAGACCCCACGACGCGGGCGGCCGCCCAAGCAGCCCCCCAAGATGACGGTGGGCAGACCGAGCAACGCCGAGGTCGCCCAGCAACTCGAGATGGCGAAGATCGCCCAGTTGCCCGATGGGCCCTCCGACATCGAGGGCCTGACCCCGCGACAGCGACGCATCCTCGAGCTGATCCATCTGGCGGTGAACACCCGCGGCTATCCGCCCACAATCCGCGAGATCGGCGAGGCGGCCGGCCTGGCCTCGCCGTCCAGCGTCTCCCACCAGCTGCGCGCGCTCGAGGCGAAGGGGTACCTGCGCCGTGACCCCCATCGCCCGCGAGCGATGGAAGTACGGCTGCCCGAATCGATCAGCCGCGGGTCGATCGTCGGTGAGTCAGCCGGCGCCGAGCCGTCGTCCGTCGGGTCGCCGTCCGTGCCGCCTGCGCTCGGCCGGGTGGCCCCTGACGAGAGCATCGACATCACCGGTATCGGTGACGCGATGCCGATAGCGGTGAACGTTCCGTTCGTCGGACGGATCGCCGCGGGCGGCCCGATCCTGGCCGAAGAACGTGTCGAGGACGTCTTCGCACTGCCCAAGCAACTCGTCGGCGAAGGCACCCTGTTCATGCTCGAGGTCAAGGGCGACTCCATGATCGACGCGGCCATCTGCGACGGCGACTTCGTCGTGGTGCGCCAGCAGCCGACCGCGAACAACGGCGACATCGTGGCGGCACTGCTCGAGGACGAGGCGACGGTCAAGACGTTCAAGCGCACCGACGATCAGGTCTGGCTGCTGCCGCACAACCCGGCCTACTCCCCCATCGACGGCAATCACGCGTCGATCCTGGGCAAGGTCGTCGCGGTGCTGCGGCGCGTGTAGCCCACCGCTCGGTTGAGTCCAGGTTGCCGGCTCGCGCACCAGCGTGCGCGAGCCGGCAGACTGCATCTGTCGCTCGGGCGACTATCGCGCCACGGCGTACTGAGTCACACTGGGCACGACCGAGAGGACGCAATGGCAACCGGCGACGGGACGCGCGAGAATCCCTGGGTACTGCTCACTCCGCCCGGTACCTCCGAATATCAGCTCTACCGCGACCCGGACGCCGACCCGCCGCAGCTGGTCTGCCAGGTGGGCAGCACCCGGCTCACCTACCGGCTGCAGGTCATCGACGACCTGCATTCGATGCTGGTCGCGCGCGGTGACTGGGTCGAACTGGGCGCCGCCGACGAGCAGAAACCGGCTCGGCCCGACACCGTGGAGGCTTGGGGGCGTGACCCGCAGAATCCGGTCGGGGGCTGGTACGGCCTGCGCAAGGGCTACCGCGGCCGCCTCGGCCTGTACCTGCCGCCGCTCATGGAGCACCTCGGCCTGGCCGAACTCGAGCACAAACCGCGCAACAATCGGATGCGCGCCCGCTGATCGGCGTCCGGACTCCTGCCGTCAGCCGAAATCTGGCAGGCTGACCCGATGACCACCGTGATCTCGACCCTGTTCATCTCTCTCGACGGCGTCGCCGAAATCGATCCCGCCTGGCATTTTCCGTACTTCGACGAGCACATGGGCGCTGCCGTGGCCGCGGACTATGAAGGCACCGACGTGCTGATGCTGGGCCGCACCACTTACGACAGTTTCGCGGGCGCTTGGCCGGCCCGCGAGAGCGCGGGTGAGGTGGACGCGGGGTTCGCCAAGCAGTTGGGCGACCTGCGCAAGGTGGTCGGCACCCACCGGCCCGACGGGCTGGGTTGGCGCAATGTGGAGGCGAGCGACGACCTGCTCGCCGCCGTCGCGGCCCTGCGCACCGAGCCGGGTGTCGAAAAGGTGCTGGTGGCGGGATCGCTGTCCGTCGTCCACCAGTTGCTCCGGGCCGGTGAACTGGACGAGGTCAGCCTGCTGGTGCATCCGGTGGTGGCCGGCAAGGGCGCCCGGCTGTTCGAGGAGGTCGACCTCCAGCCGCTGAAGCTGGTCAAGTCTGCGGTTTTCCCGACCGGCGTGGTGCACCTGCATTACGCGATGGCGGAGTTGCCCGGGCAGGAAAGCTACGACGACATCGTGGAGCACGTGCCCGGCAACGACGCGCCCTGACGCTGCGCGGCATGTCGCGCGCGCTTGCCGGTTCAATCGTTCTCGGCCAGCCGGCGCAGTGCCCCGATCGCGGTCTCGCGATCGGTGGTGGGCCAGAAGTCGGGCATGGACGCCTGCAGAAAGGTTCCGTACCGCGCGGTCACCAGCCGCGGATCAAGCACCGCCACCACGCCCCGGTCGGTCGGCCGGCGGATCAGCCGTCCGGAGCCCTGGGCGAGCAGCAGGGCGGCATGCGTCGCCGCAACCGCCATGAACCCGTTGCCGCCCCCCTCGGCCACGGCACGCTGCCTGGCCTGCAGCAGGGGCTCGTCCGGCCGCGGAAAGGGGATCTTGTCGATGATCACCAGCCGGCAGGTGTCGCCGGGCACGTCCACTCCCTGCCACAGCGACAGGGTGCCGAACAGGCTGGTTTCGGGGCTGGCGATGAACTTCCGGGTCAGTTCGCCCAGCTGGGCGTCACCCTGGCAAAGGATCTGCAGGGCGGGCAGTTCGCGCCGGCAATGCACCGCGGCGGCTTCCGCGGCCCGCTGCGAGGCGAACAGGCCCAGGGTGCGTCCGCCCGCGGCCCAGAGCAGTTCCGCCACCTCGGCGAGCGTCGAGGGCGAGATGCCGTCCCGGCCGGGCGGAGGCAGGTGCGTGGCCACGTAGAGAATGCCCTGGCTGCGGTAGTCGAAGGGCGAACCCACGTCCAGTCCGCGCCATCGGGGTGACTCGGGCACGTCGTCGTCCTTGCCGTCGGACGCGTACGGTTCGGTCAACCCGACCGATCGCGCCACCGCGTCGAACGTGCCGCCCACGGTCAGGGTGGCCGAGGTGAGCACCGCCGGATGCTTGGCGAAGATCCCCTCGCGCATCAGGCCCGCCACCGACAGCGGCGCCTGGTTGACCTGCCGTCCGAACCGCTCCCGTTCGGACACCCAGACCACGTCGTGGAGGGCCAGGGCGGCCAGCCGTTCAGCGATGTCGAACACCTCCTTCGCGGCCGCCGCGGCCTGCTTGCGCTCGTTGTCGGACTCGTCGCCACCCATCGCCGAGACCACTCGGCGGGCCACGTCGCGCACCAGCCGGAGGGTGACGCCGAGGGTGCCGTCGGGGTCCTCGAGCCGGTCCAGGGGTGCGTCGTCCAGGGCGCCTCTGAACGCTTCGCCGGCGTCGAGGAACTCCAGGGCGAGCTCGTCGTCCAGCCAGACCAGGCAGCGCCGTCCCACCCGCTCGATGAGCTGTGGACTGAGTTCGTGGGAGGCGGCCCCGGTGACCCTGCCGACCAGCTCGTGCGCCTCGTCGATGATCACCGCGTCGTGCTCGGGCAGGGCGGTGCCGCCGTGCATGGCGTCGATCGCCAGCAGGGCATGGTTGGTCACCACCAGCTGGGCGGCGCGGGCCTTGTCACGGGACCGTTCCACGAAGCACTGCCCGCCGTAGGGGCAGCGCTGCACACCGAGGCATTCGCGCACCGGGATCGACACCTGCGTCCACGCCTGGGTGCCGTGGGTCGGCGCGTCGTCGCGATCGGCAAGGCCTCTGGCGTCGGCCTCGTCCTCGATCCACTCGCGTAGGGCGATCACCTCAGCGCCCACCTTGGACGTGGCGTCCGTCGCGGTGGCCGACAGCGCTTCGGCCAGGACCGCCCCGCCGAGCAGCGAGTCCTGTTCGCCGCCGAGGCCGTCGCGAACCCGGTAGAGGCAGGCGTAGTTCGTCCGCCCCTTGAGGATCGCGTGGCTGACCGTCTTGCCGGTGACCCGCTGGCACGCGTCGATGGCGGTGGGGATGTCCTTGCGCGCGAGTTGCGACTGCAGGGCCAGGGTGGCGGTGGCGATGATGATCCGGTCGTCGGGGGATCGGACGAGCTGCGCCAGCGCGGGAGCCAGGTAGCCCAGCGACTTGCCGGTGCCGGTGCCGGCCTGCACCAGCAGGTGGGGGCCACCGGCCAGCGACTCGGCGACGGCCGCCGCCATCTCGTGCTGACCCGGGCGTTGCGCCCCGCCGATGCCCTCGACCGCGGCTGCGAGGATCGCCTCGGTCAGGTCTTCGTCCGGCACCGGATCAACCTATCTCTGGATGCGTGCCGACCAGTGCCGGCGGAGCCGACCCTCAGTCGTCGACCACCGCGTACTCGGCGAGTTCCGCCGCCAGGTTGCGGTTCACCAGCCCTTCGACCTCGGTGCCTTCACCGGTGTGCTGCAGGCTGATGATCTCGCCGCTGGTATGGATCTTGTTCACCAGGTCGCCGCGGTCGTACGGCAGCAGCACGCGAACCTCCACCGCCGGCCGCGGCAGCCGCTGCTCGACGCGCTGCCGGAGGGCGTCCATGCCCTCGCCGGTGCGGGCCGAGACGAACACAGCGTCGGGGTACTGCGTGCGCAGGGCGGTCATCGTGGCCACGTCGGCGCGGTCGATCTTGTTGATCACCAACTGTTCGGCGATGTTCTCGGCCCCGATTTCGGCCAGCACGGTACGCACGGCCCGGATCTGCCCCTCGGGGTCGGAGTCGGACCCGTCCACGATGTGCAGCAGCAGGTCGGCCAGCACCGACTCCTCCAGCGTGGAGCGGAACGCCTCGACCAGGTCGTGCGGCAGGTGCCGGACGAAGCCGACGGTGTCGGTCAGCGTGTAGACCCGGCCGTCGGTGCTCTCGGATCGCCGCGTGGTGGGGTCAAGGGTGGCGAACAGCGCGTTCTCGACGAGCACCCCCGCGCCGGTCAGCCGATTGAGCAGGGACGACTTGCCCGCGTTGGTGTAGCCCACGATGGCCACCGACGGCACCTCGTTGCGCTGCCGCTCCTGGCGCTTGGTGGCGCGCACCTCGTCCATCTCACGCAGCCGTTTTCGGAGCACCGAGATGCGGGTGCGGATGCGCCGCCGATCGGTCTCGATCTTGGTCTCACCCGGGCCGCGGCCGCCGATGCCGGCTCCGCCGGCCGCCCGTCCGCCGGCCTGGCGGGACAGGTTGCCGCCCCAACCCCGCAGGCGCTGCCGCAGGTACTGCAACTGGGCCAGCTCGACCTGCGCCTTGCCCTCGGCGCTCTTGGCATGCTGGGCGAAGATGTCGAGGATGAGGGCCGTGCGGTCGATCACCTTGACCCGCACCCGGTCCTCCAGGTTGCGCAGTTGGGCGGGGTCGAGCTCGCCGTCGCAGATGACGGTGTCGGCACCGGTGGCGATCACGGCCTCGCGCAACTCGTCCACCTTGCCGCGGCCGATAAAGGTTGCCGGATCGGGGTGGCTGCGTCGCTGGACGAGTGCGTCCAGCACCTGCGACCCCGCGGTCTCGGCGAGCAGCTTCAACTCAGCCAGTGCGTTGTCCATGTCGGCTGGTGAGCCGGACGTCCAGACGCTGACCAGGACGACCCGCTCGAGTTGCAGGTCGCGGTACTCGACCTCGGTGATGTCGGCCAGTTGGGTGGACATGCCGGCCACCCGGCGCAGAGAGAGCCGCTCGGCCAGTTCGAGTTGATCGCCGTTGAAATCCTCGACCTCTGGGTCGTCGGCGTCGTCGTAGCGAAGGTCGGTCACAGGAACACCTTGCCACGTGCCACCATCACCGCGGGTCCGGTGAGGTGGGCCCCGGTCGCGGTCAGGTCGACCTGCAACGTGCCGCCGGGCGGATCCACCCGCCAGCTTCCCTCGCTCTGACCGGCGTGCGCGGCAGCCGCGACGGCCGTCGCGACGGTGCCGGTGCCGCAGCTGAACGTCTCGCCCACACCGCGCTCCCACACGCGCATCCGTACATGGTGATCGCCCGCGACTTCGATGAACTCCACGTTGGCGCGATTCGGGAAGACGTCGGCGGGATAGCCCGGCTCGACAGAGAGGTCGATCCCGTCCAGCTCACCGGTGCCGAGCATCACGGATGCGTGCGGGTTGCCCACGTCCACGACCGCGGCCTCGAAGCTGCGTCCGCCGGCGGTGACCGTGACGTGCGCGTCCGCGATCGACGGGGTGCCCATCGACACGCGGATCAGGTCGCCGCCCAGAAACTCACCGTGCAGCACGCCCGCCCGGGTGACGACGTCGATCGGGGCCGCGTCGATCAAGCCTTCGCTGAGCAGGTAGCGCAGAAAAACCCGCAGACCGTTGCCGCACATCTCGGCGATCGAGGCGTCGGCGTTGCGGTAGTCCATGAACCACGCGTCGCCGTGGCCTGCATAGCCCGGCATGTGCCTCGCTCGGACGGCCCGCAGCGTGCCGTCGGCCCCGATGCCGGCCCGGCGGTCACACAGAAAGCGCAGCTGCTCGTCGGTGAGGTCGAGGGTGCCGTAGGGGTCGCTGAAGCAGACGAAGTCGTTGAGCGTGCCGTGTGCTTTGGCGAAGGCGAGCATTCTGGAATTCCACCGCAGTCGGCAACGCCGGTCAAACCGGGGGGCTCTCAACAAGGAGTGAGTTGGTGAACCGACTTCGGTACACGGATTCACACGGTGATCACAGGGCGGCGGCGATGCGCTCGTCGAGCCCCTCGTCGAGGGCCGGCAGCCACTCGATCCGCGGGTCGCGCCGGAACCAACTCAGTTGCTTGCGGGCGAACCGCCGGGTGCCGGCAGCGGTCTGCTGCTTGGCCTCGGCCTCGGTGAGCTCACCGTCGAGCTGGGCCAGCGCCTGGCGGTAACCGAGTGCGCGGCGGGCCGTCGTGCCGTCGCGCAGCCCACGCCCGGCCAGGGTTCGCACCTCGGCCAGCAGGCCGTCCGACCACATCTGCTCGACCCGTGCGGCGATGCGATCGTCCAGCACATCGCGCGGCAGTTCCAGACCGAACTGCACCACGTCGGGCACCGCATAGCTCCACTGCGGGAGGCTCGCCTGCCAGGATCCGGTGAGTTCGATCACCTCCAGCGCCCGCACGATCCGCCGTCCGTTGCCGGGCTGCATCTCGGCGGCCGCAGCCGGTGCCTGCTCGACGAGCCGCTGATGGAGCGCTGCCGATCCGAGCTCGGCCAGTTCGGCCTCCAACCTGGCCCGCACCGCTGCATCGGTGCCGGGAAAGTCGAACACGTCCACGATCGCGTGCACGTACAGCGCCGATCCACCGACCAGGATCGGCAGCACCCCGCGGGCCCGGCAGTCGGCGATCGCCGCCCGGGCGAGGCCCTGGAAGGAGGCCACGGTGGCGGTCTCGGTCACATCCAGCACGTCGATCAGATGGTGGGTGATGCCGGCCCGCTCGCGCATCGTCGGCTTGGCGGTGCCGATGTCCATGCCCCGGTAGACCAGCATCGAGTCCGCGTTCACGATCTCGGCGGGCCGTCCCCGCGCTGAGAGTAGCTGCGCCAGCCGCACCGCCAGGGCACTCTTGCCGCTGGCGGTGGGGCCGTTCAGCACCAGCAGGGGCAACCTCGACACGCGGCCATTGTGCCCCAGCACCCAGGTACCCCTTGGCTACGGCTGATCCGTGGGGTAAGAATGAGGGCGAACCGGGCTTGAACCGGACGTTTGAGAGAAAGGGGGCCGAATGGACTTCGTCGATAAGATCAAGGACGCGATTTCCGGCCACGAAGACAAGATTGATGGTGCCATCGACCAAGGTGGCAACTTCGTCGACTCGAAGACGGACGGAAAGTATGCGGGCCACGTCGATCAGGGGCAGGATTTCCTGAAGGAGCAACTGCGCACCCAATCGGGTGACCAGCAGGCTCCGCCGAACTGATCGGCAGATCTTCGGACGAACTACTTCTAGTGGTGGGGTCGGACTCTTCGGAGTCCGGCCCCACCTTCACGTTCCGACCAGCGCACATGCTCAACGGGCATGGGAATCATGCGCCATAAGACATTGACGGCATGGACAGTGTTGGTCAGCCTTGAGGTACCCATGTCGGCGCCGCTCCGCCGCGGCACGGTGGTGTCCACCCGATTCAACGAAGAGGTTTTCTGTGCCTGAACTCAAGGTCCTGCACAACATCATCAACGGTGAGGCGAGGCCGGCCGCGTCCGGCGAGACCCTGGACATCGTCAACCCGAGCACCGGCGCGGTCTACGCAACCTCGCCGAAGTCGGGCGAGGCGGACGTGGACGCTGCCTTCACCGCCGCCGGACGCGCCTTCGAGAAGTGGCGCTGGAGCACCCCGAGCGAGCGCCAGGCGGCCCTGCTGGCCTTCGCCGACGTGATCGAGGACAACGCCGATGAGCTGGTCGCGATTGAGACCGAGAACACCGGCAAGCCGCGCAACCTGACCGCGTCGGAAGAGATCGGGCCGATGGTCGACCAGGTGCGCTTCTTCGCGGGTGCCGCGCGGCTGCTGGAGGGCCGGGCGTCCGGAGAGTACATGCGCGGGTTCACCTCGTCCGTGCGTCGTGAGCCGATCGGCCCAGTGGGCCAGGTCGCACCGTGGAACTACCCGATGATGATGGCGATCTGGAAGCTGGCGCCCGCGCTGGCCGCCGGCAACACCGTGGTGCTGAAGCCGTCCGACACGACGCCGGCCTCGTCGGTATGGCTCGCCGAAAAGCTGCAGGACATACTGCCCGCCGGGGTGATGAACCTGGTCTGCGGGGATCGCGAGACCGGGGCGGCCCTGACCGCGCACCCCGTTCCCCGGATGGTATCGATCACCGGCTCGACGCGCGCCGGCATGGCCGTCGCCCGCTCGGCGGCAGCCGACCTGAAGGTCGCCCACCTCGAGTTGGGCGGCAAGGCGCCGGTGGTGGTCTTCGACGATGTCGACCTGGCGGCGGCGATCGAGGGCATCTCGGTCGCGGGTCTGTTCAACGCCGGCCAGGACTGCACCGCGGCCACCCGGGTGCTCTGCCAGCAGGGCGTCTACGACGAGTTCGTGGCCGAGTTGGGCAGGGCGGCCTCGGTCACCCGCACCGGCTGGGACCCTGACGACGAGGACATCCTGTACGGCCCGATCAACAACCCGCGCCAGCTCAGCCACGTCTCCGGGCTGGTCGAGCGGGCACCCTCGCACACCCGGCTGGTCACCGGCGGACGGCAACTCGAGCGGGACGGATTCTTCTACGAGCCGACGGTGATCGCCGACCTGCAACAGGACGACGAACTGATCCGCACCGAGGTGTTCGGGCCGGTGATCACCGTGCAGAGCTTCGCCGACGAGGAAGAGGCGGTGTTCCTTGCCAACGACACCGTCTACGGCCTGTCGTCCTCGGTCTGGACCGCCAACGCCGGCACCGCGGCGCGGCTGTCCATGCGTCTCGACTTCGGCTGCGTCTGGGTGAACACCCACATTCCGTTGGTCGCCGAGATGCCCCATGGCGGGTTCAAGCACTCCGGGCACGGCAAGGACCTGTCGATGTACAGCCTGGAGGACTACACCAGGGTCAAGCACGTGATGCAGTACCACGGGTTCGAAGGCTGAGCGGTCGGCCCCTCCCGGCTCCAGGGGTAGCAGACTCGGGCGCATGAGGATCCTCTTCGCCGCGCCGCCGTCGTTCGGGGTGCTGCTGCCGATCATCCCGCTGGTGTGGGCGGCCCGCGCGGCCGGGCACGAGGTGGCGCTGGCCACCACCAGCTCGATGACCACGGTCGCCGCCGACGCCGGGCTGAGCGTGATCGACGTGTTCCCCGACCGGGAGCGCTGGGCTGCAATGGCCGGCTGGGGCAAGCGTCGGGAGGACTTGCCGGACGACGCTCCGAGCGAGGTGCGCAACGCGGTGGGGATCCGGGCCCCGTTCCCGATGTTCACCGCCCTGATGACCGATGGCACCCTCGCCGCCGCGCGCGACTTCGCGGCGGACCTGATCGTGACGACCGGCGACCACCCGGCCGGGCTTTTGGCCGCCGCGGGGGTGGGCGTGCCGGTGCTGGAGGTCGGCAACCGCGTCTCGTGGTCGGCGCGTGACGCCAGCTGGAAGGCCAGGCCGGCGATGGTGCCGGACGCCGTTCTCGACCCGCTCAAGGCTCGGCTCGGGCTGGCCGGCGCCGAGCCCGACGTGATCGCCCGGATCGATCCCCGTCCACCCAGCATGGGCGGGCTGAGCGCCGACGAGCCGGATGCCGACGACGGCCGGCCCTGGTGGAGCATGCAGTACGTGCCCTACAACGGTGGCGCCGTCGTTCCGCCGTGGGCACTGCGACCCGCGGACCGTCCGCGGGTCGGGGTCACCCTGGGCACCGTGGTGCCGATGATCAGCGGCACCACCAGCCTGGGCGTGGTGATCGAGGCGCTGGCCGGTCTCGACGTCGAGGTCGTGCTCGCGTCCGGCACCGCGGACCTTTCTGCCTTGGGCGTGCTGCCGTCGAACGTCCGCTCGGTCGGATATCTGCCGTTGTCGGCCTTCGTTCCCGGCTGCGCCCTGCTGGTGCATCACGGTGGCTCGGGAACCACCGCCGCTCCCCTGTTCTACGGCGTGCCCCAGTTGGTGCTGCCCGCCTTCGCCGACAACCCGCTGTCGGCCGAACGGGTGGTCGCCCGCGGGGTGGGCCTGTCCCACGACCCGGCGACGATCGACGTGGGCATCGTCCGTGAACTGGTCGGCCGGCTGCTCACCGAGCCATCGTTTCGGCGGGCGGCCGACGAGGTACGCGTTGAGATGGCCGGTCAGCCCAGCCCCACCGTGATCATCCAGCGGGTGACGGACGCGGTCGCTGCGCATCGCTGAGGGTCAGGAGGCCTGCCCGTAGCGGTGCCGGACGAACCCCCGCAGCCGTGCCGCGAGGCGGGCCAGTTGGTCTGCCCCATGGTGCTGCGGCTGCCACGCGGCGTGCAGCCCGATTCGCAGCACCTCGTCCGGCCCGGTGACCACCGCGAGCTGAGCGAGGCCGAAGCGCGGATCGTCCGAGACCACGGCGATCCCGCGCCCGGCCGCCGCCACCGCCTGCGCGACCTGGGAGGAGTTGAACGCGATCAGCCGGACGGGCAGCTCCGCGATCTCGACGGCGGCGTCCAGCGCGCGCCTGGCATGACTGTCCGTGTCGGGTACCAACAACTCGTGCCGGGTCAGTTCGGCCAGGGTCACCGCGTCGCGCCCGGCGAGCGGGTGATCGGGCCGGACGTAGGCCATCACCGGCAGAGCGGCGACCCTGGTGCGGGCCAGCATCGATGGTGGCGGACGGGTGCCGATCACCAGGTCGGCGCCCCGATCAAGCGCCGCGTATTCGTCCGCGGCATCCAGGGGCTGCACCCGGGGCATCGGATCGTCCGGACCGAAGGTGGCGAAGAACGGCGCCACCACGTCGTTCACGGTGACCTCGGGCGCGGCGACGGTCAGCGTCGGCAGGCTTCCGGCGCGCAGCTGGGCGGCCGCGGCACGGGTCGCTTCGGCGTGCTTGAGCAGGTCGCGGGCGGTGGGCAGGAACCGTCGGCCGGCCGGGGTCAGCACCAGGCGTCCGTCCCGCCGGGTGAACAGCTCCAACCCCAGCTCGCGCTCCAGTTGCCGCAACTGCCGCGACAGTGACGGCTGGGTGATGTGCGTCGCATGCGTGGCGGCGCTGACCGAGCCCGCGTCCGCCACGGCGACGAAATAGCCGATGGTCCTGAGTTCCACCGCGCCTCCTCGCGCTCCCTGAGAATGTATGCCTGTAGGGCATGCGTAGCCAAGCAAACGAGTATTCGACAGCATGGCTGTTTCAGCCGGACGATGGATGGGAATCCGTTCGCAGCGAGGAGTCGCCATGCCCATCGAGCAACGCCGCAACCTGGTCACCGCCGTTCCCGGACCTCGGTCGTTGGAACTCGCCGCCCGCAAGCGGGCCAGTGTCGCGGACGGGGTGGCGACCACCCTGCCTGCCTACATCGTGGCAGCGGGCGGCGGCATCCTGGTCGACGCGGACGGCAACCAGTTGGTCGACTTCGGTTCGGGGATCGCGGTCACCACGGTCGGCAACGCGGCACCGGCCGTCGTCCGGCGGGTGCAGCAGGCGGTCGAGCAGTTCACCCACACCTGCTTCATGGTCACCCCCTACGAGGGTTACGTCGAGGTCGCCGAGAAGCTGGCCGAACTCACCCCTGGCGACCACCCGAAGAAGTCGGCGCTGTTCAACTCCGGCGCCGAGGCGGTCGAGAACGCGATCAAGATCGCTCGAGTCGCAACCGGACGCACCGCGCTGGTCTGCTTCGACCACGCCTACCACGGCCGGACCAACCTGACCATGGCGCTGACCGCGAAGGACATGCCTTACAAGCACGGGTTCGGGCCGTTCGCGTCCGAGGTGTACCGGGTGCCGATGGCCTACCCGTACCGGTGGCCGGGTGACCCCTCGCGAGTGGCCGAGGAGGCCTTCGCCGAGTTCGAGTCCCTGGTGCACGTGCAGGTCGGCGAGAACCAGGTGGCCGCGGTGATCATCGAGCCGATCCAGGGCGAGGGCGGCTTCATCGTGCCGCCGGACGGCTTTCTGCCGCGCCTTGCCGCGTGGTGCACCGAGCACGGAGCACTGCTGATCGCGGACGAGATCCAGACCGGGTTCTGCCGCACCGGCGACTGGTTCGCCTGCGACCACGAGGGTGTGGTGCCCGACCTGATCACCACCGCCAAGGGCATCGCCGGCGGCCTGCCGCTGGCCGCCGTCACCGGACGCGCCGAACTGATGGACGCCGTCCACCCCGGCGGGCTCGGCGGCACCTACGGCGGCAACCCGGTGGCCTGCGCGGCAGCGCTGGGCGCGATCGAGGAAATGCAGAACAATGACCTGCCCGCCCGGGCCCGCCAGATCGAGGCGATCTTCCGCGACCGACTCACCACACTGGCCGAGAAGTATCCGGCGATCGGCGAGATCCGGGGTCGCGGGGCGATGATGGCGGTCGAGTTGGTCCGACCCGGAACCAAGCAGCCCGACGCCGCCCTCACCGGCGCGATCGCCCGGGCCTGTCATGCCCGTGGCCTGGTGGTGCTGACGGCGGGATCGTTCGGCAACGTGTTCCGGTTCCTACCGCCGCTGAGCATCAGTGACGCACTGCTGCATGACGGCCTGGACGTGATCGACCAGGCCTTCGCCGAGGTGGTTCAGGTCTGAGCGCCGCCGATCTCAGGGATGGTTGCCGCCCTGGGGTCCGGAGTTCCACCGGCCCGGTTCGTTCGCGTTGCCCTGACCGCCCGGCCGGCCGTAACCGTCATGCGGGGGCTGTCCCGCCGGACCGTGGGTCCAGCCGGGCTGAGTGCCCGGCTGATCCGGGTAGGAGTTGAACCCCTGCGGCGGCCCTTGATTCGGGCTGCCGGGCCAACCCTGCTGCGCCGGGGTGCCCAACAGGTCGCTCGCCGGTCGCGGGCCACGTGCGGCCGCCCCGATGGCCACCACCAGCAACACCACGCCCACCCCACCCAGCACGGCGATGGTGAGGTTGATGGCCGGGTAGAGCTGGGCGAAGCTGCGGTTGATGAACAGGTACGGGGTGACCATCGCGGCGAGCCGGGCCAGGCACTCCAGTGCGATGCCGGTCCACATCAGCGTACGAGCCGGCGCCGGCACCCGCGGAGTGACCAGCACTCCGGCGACGATCAGGGCGATCACGATCGGAAGTATGTAAACCAGATTGAGCAGCGACAGCATCGATTGGCTCCTCACACGTTTTCACGAAGGGTAGTGGGGCCAGGGTTCGCTTGGCGCGAGGGCGGCAGCCTCAGCCGGGGCTGACGGACGTGGCCCGGGTGGGCAGCCCGAGCCCGACCATGCGCTTCTGCGGGGTGTTGCGGGCGTCCCAGGCGTCCCCGCCCCTGGTGCGGCGCAGGCCGCGCACTCCCCCGTCCGCGACCAGGTGGTGGGGCGCGGCGTAGCTGATCTCGGCGGTGCCGATGTCGCCCGGACGTGGCCTCTCAGCACCCTCCGGGATCGCCACGTGCACCAGGCGGTTGTCACGGGCCCGTCCGGAAATACGGGACGTGGCGGCGTCCTTGCGTCCCTCACCGGCGGCGAACATGACTTCGACCTGCCGGCCGACGAGCTTCTGGTTCTCGGCCTGCGCCAGGTCGCCGACCAGCTCGACGAGCCTCTCGTAACGCTCCTGGACGACCTGCTTCGGCACCTGGTCGGGCATCGTCGCGGCGGGCGTGCCGGGCCGGATCGAGTACTGAAAGGTGAACGCGGCGGCGAACCGGGAGGCCTCGACGACGCGCAGCGTCTCGGCGAAGTCCGCTTCGGTCTCGCCGGGAAAGCCGACGATGATGTCGGTGGTGATCGCGGCCTCCGGCATCGCGGCCCGCACCCGGTCGATGATGCCGAGGTAGCGTTCGGAGCGGTAGGACCGGCGCATGGCCCTCAACACCTGGTCGGAGCCCGATTGCAGGGGCATGTGCAGGCTCGGCATCACGTTCGGCGTCTCGGCCATGGCCGCGATCACGTCGTCGGTGAAGGCCGCAGGATGGGGCGAGGTGAAGCGGACCCGCTCCAGTCCGTCGACGGTGCCGCAGGCGCGCAGCAGCTTGCCGAACGCCAGGCGGTCGCCGAACTCGACGCCGTAACTGTTGACGTTCTGGCCCAGCAGGGTGATCTCTTGCACGCCTTCGGCGACGAGCGCCTGGATCTCGGCGAGCACGTCGCCCGGACGCCGGTCGTTCTCCTTGCCGCGCAGCGCCGGCACGATGCAGAAGGTGCAGGTGTTGTTGCAACCCACGCTGATCGAGACCCAGGCTGAGTAGGGGGACTCGCGGCGGGTCGGCAGGGTCGAGGGGAAGGCCTCCAGCGCCTCGACGATCTCGACCTGGGCCTCCTGCTCGATCCGCGCCCGCTCCAGCAGCACCGGCAGCGAACCGACGTTGTGGGTGCCGAAGACGACGTCCACCCAGGGCGCCTTGGTGGTGATCAGGTCGCGGTCCTTCTGGGCCATGCAGCCGCCGACGGCGATTTGCATGCCCGGATGGCCGGCTTTCACCGGGGCCAGGTGACCCAGGTTGCCGTAGAGCCGGTTGTCCGCGTTCTCCCTCACCGCGCAGGTGTTGAACACCACCACGTCGGCCTGCTGGCCCTCGTCCATCGGCGTGTAGCCGGCGCTCTCGAGCAGTCCGGCGATCCGTTCGGAATCGTGGACGTTCATCTGGCACCCGTAGGTGACCACCTGATAGGTGCGGGGCTGAGCGGTAATCGTCATGACGGTGGGAAAGCTTACCGGCTGGGTCCGATTGGGCCGCATCGGGAGCCTGCTCAGGGCTGGTCGGTCTGGTAATGACCGGGCGTGAATCCGACGACCGCGCGGAAGTCGTTGGTGAAGTGCGCCTGGTCGGCGTACCCGAGTTCGGCTGCAAGCTCGGCCAGGGTGCGTCCGCCGTGCTTCAACTCAGCGACCGCGTCGTGCAGTCGGCGGCGCTGGATCAGCCACTTGGGGCTCAACCCGACCCGGTCCAGCACCAGTCTCTGCAGGCTCCGCTCCGTCATGCCGAAGGCGTCCGCCACGTCCGCCACCCTGGTCACCTCGGGATGATCACGCAGCCAGTCGATGACCGCGTTGATTCGCCGGCCCGCCGCGTCGACGGGCACGAACCGGCTGAGCGCACGTTCGAACGCGCCGATGGCCTGCCGGTGGCTCGCGAGGGCGCTCGGATCGACCTGCATGGCGCGGTGGATCTCTGCGGCGAGGTGGCCACCATCGAGCGTGGTCAGTGCGGACAGTTCGATCCGGTCGTCGACCAGGTCGCTGACCGGGCGGCCGAGCAGCAGCCGGCCTGCGGCCGGTCGGAGCATCACGCCGGCGGCCCAGCCGTCCCCGTCCAGGGTGACCTGGGACAGCCCGCGGGTGACACCGTGGACCCTGGCGTAGGTGTTGCTCACCACGATCAGGCAGACCGGATGCTGCAGCGTGCTCTGCGTCGACGGCCGGGGCAGCGACCAGACGGGGATCCAGTAGCGCTCGATCAGGTCGGCCAGGGCCGGCGAGGGCGGATAGCGATGGATCGGGCCGGTTCTAGCCTCGCACTATGAACAACATCAAGCTCTACCGAAGCCGCGCCGATCGGTTCGGCCAGATCCTGGCCGATGCGGGCGGACGCTGGGACGCCCCGACACCGTGCGAGGACTGGACCGTCGCCGACGTGGTCAGCCACGTGATCACCACCGAACGCGACTTTCTCGCCCGTCACGAACTCGCCTCGGGGGACGCACCCACCGGGGACCCGCTGCGGGCCTGGCGCGCCCACGCCACCGATACCCTGGCCGCCATTGAGGCCGACGGAGTCGCCGACACCGCGTTCGACGGCTACTTCGGGCCCACCACGATCGGTGCCACCCTGGCCGACTTCTACGGCTGGGACCTTGTCATCCACGGCTGGGACGTGGCCCGGGCAACGGGCCAACTCGATCCGATCACCGACGATGAGGCCATCGGCCTGGACGTCGCCAGCGAGGCCTGGGGACCTGCCCTGTACAGCGAGGGGATCTGCGGCCCGGCCGTGCCGGTCGCCGAGGACGCCGGCGCCCGGGACCGGTTGTTGGGCAAGCTGGGCCGTGACCCGGGCTGGACGCCGCCGGCCGGCTGAGCCGGCCCCGCGGCCGTGGACGCTCTCGACAGGCTCGACCACGGCAGGGGCGAGATCCCGACGTGCGCCGCGATGACGGTGAACCGTCGGTCGAGCTGGTCGGGACCCGCCTCCCCTTGGTGCCGGACGCGGCCCCGCCGGCCCTCAGTGAGCTGTCTCGGTGACCCGTGACTCGCGAATCAGCGTGACCTTGATGGTGCCCGGGTAGGTGAGCTCTTCCTCGACCTGGCGGGCGATCTCTTTGGCCATCACGTGCAGTTCGGCGTCGTCCACCGCCTCGGGCTGCACCATCACCCGGATCTCGCGGCCTGCCTGCATCGCGAACACCTTGTCGACGCCCTTGTGGTCGCGGGCGATCTCTTCGAGCCGCTGCAGGCGTTTGACGTACACCTCGAGGCTTTCGCGCCGCGCGCCCGGACGGCCGCCGCTGATGCCGTCGGCGGCCTGGGTGAGCACGGCGATCACCGTTTTCGGTTCGACCTCGTTGTGATGTGCCTCGATCGCGTTCACGATGTCGGGATGTTCGCCGAAGCGGCGCGCCAGGTCGGCGCCCACCTTCGCGTGCGACCCTTCCACCTCATGGGTGAGCGCCTTGCCGATGTCATGCAGGAACGCGGCTCGCCTGGCCGGCGCCGGGTCGAGTTGCAGCTCGGTCGCCATCAGCCCGGCCAGGTGGGCGCATTCGATCAGATGTTTGAGCACGTTCTGCCCGTAGCTGGTGCGGTACTGCAGGGCGCCGATGGTGGGCAGCAGGCCGGGGTCGAGATCGGTCAGCCCGACCTCGGCGACAGCGTCCTCGGCAGCCCGCAGGCAGATCTCGTCGATGCGCCGCTTGCTGCGCTCGTACACCTCTTCGATCCGCGCGGGGTGGATGCGTCCGTCGGCCACCAGTTCGGTGAGGGTGAGCCGGGCGACTTCGCGGCGCACCGGATCGAACGATGACAACAACACGCTCTCGGGAGTGTCGTCGATCATCACGTTGACGCCCGTGGTCTGCTCGAACGCGCGAATGTTGCGCCCCTCGCGGCCGATGATCCGACCCTTCATCTCATCGCCTGGCAGCGGCACGGTGGTGACCACGGACTCGGTGGTCTGTTCGGTGGCCAACCGCTGGATCGCACCGACGATGATCTGCCGGGCCCGCTGTTCACCGTCGCGCCTGGCCTCCGACTCGATCTCGCGGCTCAACTGGACGGCCTGCAGCCGGGCCTCGTGCTCAACCTGGGTGAGCAGCTGGGCCTTTGCCTCCTCCGAGGTCATGCCAGCCACGCGGGCCAGTTCGCGCCGCTGGTGCTGTTCGGCCTCGTCGATTTCACTGCGACGCCGGTCGAGATCGTCCACGGCGACCTCCAGTTCGGCCGCCCGCCCATCGAGTTGGCGCTGCAGGCCGGCGTTCTGGGCTTCGCGCTCGGCGGAGCGGCGCTCCCGGCGTTCAACCTCGTCAAGCAGCTTGTCGACGCGCTCCCGCTCGAGCCGGGCGACCTCGTCGCTCTCGGTGCGCATACGTTCGGCCTCGGCGCGGGCGACGGCGATGATCTCGTCCCCTTCGGCCTTGCGGGCCATCGGGTCGACGCGGGCGACCAGCGACTGCAGCCGCGAGCGCTCCTGCTTCTCTTGCTCGACGGCGCGGCGGGCGGCCTGTTTCTGGGCCTGCTGCTGGTTGCGCAGGATCGACACCACCACGATGGTGAGGCCGACCAGCACCACGGCCAGGACGGCGACGATCACCAGCAGTTGCTGCGTGGGATCCATCGGATGCCTCCCGTCGTCAGGTGCAGAACAGGGGTACACCGAACGTCGCAATCAACACGTCAAATCGGCGGCGGGCGAACCGAGGGTCGCCCAGCGCCGTTCCGCTCCGCCGAGGGGGTGGACGGAACTCCAGTTACAAGTCGGGCTTCAGCCCGTTGAGAGAGTCGATCGCATTGGTTGATGAGTCGCTGACACACCTATGCGCAGGTTAGGCGCCAGCGGGCCATCGGGCAAGCTCGGCACCTTGTCGGACGCGGTTTTCAGGCAGGTTCACAGGTCATCGCTCGACCCATCGGGTTCACCGTCGCGGGGCAGGTCACGCAGCACCGTCGAGATCACCGCGGAGCCGAAGCCGCGCCGGGACAGCTGACCGGCGAGCCGGCGGTAGCCGACGTCGTGCGGCAATCGCTGCATCGCCGGCCACCGTTTGGCGACCAGCGCCCGGGCGGCGATCAGGTCGGCGTCGTCGGGTGCGGACGATGCCGCCTGATCGACCAGTTCGGCATCGACACCCTTGATGCGTAGTTCCTGGCGCAGAACCCGGGTGGACCGCTGCCGCCGCTGCTGGCCCTCGAACCACGCGTCGGCGAAGCGCTGATCGTCGATCAGCCCCACCTCGGTGAGCCGGTTGAGTACCTCGTCGGCGGCCTCTGCCGGCACGCGCTTCTTGGCCAGCGCCTGCTCAAGCTCACGCCTGGTTCGGTTGCGGACGGCCAGCAACCGCAGCGCGATCTCGCGCGCGACGGCTACCGGGTCGGCGTCCGCGTCGTCACGCGCGCGCTCGCTCAGAACTCGACCTCACCCGTGACCGGGTCGATGCCCGCCGGAACCTCGGGCTGCTCACCGATGCCCAGGTGCTTCAGGATGCGGGTCTCGATCTCGTCGGCCACCTCGGGGTTCTTCTTGAGGTAGTTGCGGGCGTTCTCTTTGCCCTGGCCCAACTGGTCGGCTTCGTAGGTGAACCAGGCACCGGCCTTGCGGACGATGCCGGTCTCGACACCAAGGTCGATCAGACTGCCCTCGCGGCTGATGCCCAGGCCGTAGATGATGTCGAACTCGGCCTGCTTGAACGGCGGCGCCACCTTGTTCTTGACCACCTTGACCCTGGTGCGGTTGCCGACCATGTCGGAGCCGTCCTTGAGGGTCTCGATGCGCCGCACGTCGAGACGAACCGATGAGTAGAACTTGAGTGCACGGCCACCGGTGGTGGTTTCGGGTGAGCCGAACATCACCCCGATCTTCTCGCGCAACTGGTTGATGAAGATGGCGGTGGTGCCGGCACCGGCCAGGGCGCCGGTCATCTTGCGCAGGGCCTGACTCATCAGCCGGGCCTGCAGGCCCACGTGACTGTCGCCCATCTCGCCCTCGATCTCGGCGCGCGGGGTCAGTGCGGCGACCGAGTCGATCACGACCAGCGCCAGCGCGCCGGAGCGGACCAGCATGTCGGCGATCTCGAGCGCCTGTTCGCCGTTGTCAGGCTGGCTGACCAGAAGCGCGTCGGTGTTGACGCCCAGCCTGGCCGCGTAGTCGGGGTCGAGCGCATGCTCGGCGTCGATGAACGCACAGATGCCGCCGGCGGCCTGGGCGTTGGCGATCACGTGCAGCGCCACCGTGGTCTTGCCGCTCGACTCGGGCCCGTAGATCTCGACCACCCGACCACGAGGCAAACCACCGATGCCCAAGGCCACATCGAGTGCGATCGAACCGGTGGGGATCACCTCCATCGGCTGCCGAACCTCATCGCCGAGCCGCATCACCGAGCCCTTGCCGTGCTGCTTCTCGATCTGGGCGAGGGCCGCCTCGAGTGCCTTCTCGCGATCTGCAATCGCCATCGTGGGTGTTCCTTCCTGGTCTGTGCCTGGCCGTGTGCGCCGACTCTCTTTCACCCTACGAACGGGGTCTGACAAAAGTGTCAAAGTGATGTTCGGCCTGTGGGTAACCGGGAGCCGGAGCGGGCCACCTGCGCACAGACATTACCGAACAGATGTTCGAAAGTAACCGGCGACACGCCCGGGTCAGCGGTCGACCGGCGGAAGCTCCAGGTTCTGCCAGACGGCTCGCCAGATGTCCTTGCAGGGCTCGCCGGCGGCGAGCGCTTCACGGACGGTGCGGCTGCCGAGTTCGCCGATCACGTGGCTCTCGGCCCAGACCAGGGCGGGCACGCGTCCCATCTGCCCGGTCAGTCGGTCCCACAGTTCGGCCTCACGCACCTCAGGCGGCGGCCCGGACGGAACGGACTGGGCGGACGCCCAGGTGCGCCACCACATTGTGATCGTCGTACTTGTCGCTGACCCGGCGCAACACCGAGGAAAGGGGCACTCCGAGCGCACCGCAGATCGCGTTGAGCAGTTCGCTGGACGGTTCCTTCTGGCCGCGTTCGATCTCGGACAGGTAGCCGAGGCTGACCCTGGCGGCCGATGAGACCTCGCGCAGCGTGCGCTGGTCGGCGTTGCGCAACTCGCGCAGCGACTCGCCCAGCAGTTCGCGCAGCAGCAGCGGCCGGTCGGCCTCGACAGCGATCATGCCCACGACTCTACCCATCCATGCAGTCCATTCGGTGCCCTGGTCAACACCCGGCTCAGGATTTCTGTTCCCACTGGACCGGGTCGAGCAGGTGCAGCAGCATCTGCAGCGCCGCGGCGACCGTCCGGTCCCTGATCTGCAGGCGGTCACCGTCGAACTCGAACCGCAGCGCCGTCGGCTGCGGTTGAGCGAGTCCGATCGCGGGTCCGATCGCCGCGATCCAGACCAGTCCCGGCTGATGGCCCTCTTGCGGCTCGGGTCCGGCGACCCCCGAGGCGGCCAGCGCGTAGTCGGCGCCGGTCAGCTGCTGGACCCCGATCACCATCTCGACGACCGTCTGCTCCGAGACAACCCCGTGGGAGGTCAGTACCGACGGGCTGACCCCGCCGATCCGGGCCTTCTGCTCGGTCGCGTAGACCACCACCCCACCGACGTAGTAGCGGGACGCCCCAGGCACGGCGGTGAGGGTTGCGCCGAGCAGTCCCCCGGTCAGCGACTCCGAGGTGGCCAGGGTCAGTTGCCGTTCGGCGAGCGTGCGTCCGACCAGTTCGGCGAGCGGTTTCTCGGTCACGGCTTCTCCTGTCTGGCCCGGACGGTGCGGCGCAGCGTGATCGCCTCACGGATGTAGTCCAGGGCCGTGACGAGGGTGAGCACCACCGCGGCGATCATGGCCACCCAGGCGATCAGCTGCAGCCACACCGGCATCCACCACAGCCCGGGCAGGAACAGGATCAGCGCGATGCTCTGCAGCACGGTCTTGAGCTTGCCACCCCGGTTGGCGGCCATCACTCCGTATTTGAGCATCGCCACCCGCATCCAGGTGATGCCCCATTCGCGGATCAGCACCAGCACCGTGATCCACCACGGCAGTTCCCCCAGGATGCTCAGTCCGACGAACGCCATGCCGGTCAGCGCCTTGTCGGCGATCGAGTCCCAGATCTTGCCGAAGTCGGTGATGAGGTTGTACTTGCGGGCGATCCGCCCGTCGAGCGCGTCGGTGGCGATGGCCAGGCCGAACACCGCGGTCGAGGCGAGCCGCCAATAGATGTCGGAGGGGTGGCTGAGCAGCATCCAGGCGAACACCGGAACCAGCACGATGCGCAGCACGGTGAGGGCGTTGGCCGGGTTCACTGCACTGGGCTGCGGGCTGCTCATGGTGCCTCGGATGCGATCAGGTCGATTCCGTCGACGTCAGTGACGACGGCGTCCACCAGGCTACCCAAGGCGTGCCGTCCGGTCATCAGCAGCGTGGACCCGTCCACTTCCGGGCCCTGGTGAGCCGCGCGGCCGACCCCGTCCGGCGTCTCGACCAGCACCCGGACGTGCTCCCCGATCCGGTCGGCCGCTCGCTGGTCGCACAGCTCCTGCGCGAGTTCCGTCATCACCTCCAGGCGCTCGGCGATCACCTCATCGGGCAGCTTGCCGTCCAGTCCCTCGGCCTCCGTGCCGTCCTCGTCGGAGTAGCCGAACACGCCCAGGGCGTCCAGCCGAGCGGCGGCGGCGAAGTCCATCAGGGTGGCGAAGTCTGCCTCGCTCTCACCGGGAAACCCGACGATCACGTTGCTTCGAACCCCTGCCAGCGGCGCGACAGCACGAACCCGGTCGAGCAGGGCGAGGAACGAATCAGGGTCACCGAACCGGCGCATCCGGCGCAGCACGCCCGGCGCGGCGTGCTGGAACGACAGGTCCATGTACGGCACCACCTTGTCGACCGCGAGCATGCCCTCGATCATGCCCGGACGCAGTTCGGCCGGCTGCAGGTAGGAGACCCGGAGCCATTCGATGCCGTCCACCTGGGCGAGGTCGGCCAGCAACTCCTCCAGCGCGCGCGGCCCCTGTCGCAGGTCCTTGCCGTACGACGAGGTGTTCTCGCTGACCAGGAAGAGTTCCTTGACGCCCTCGGAGGCCAGCCAGCGAGCCTCGGCGACCAACTCGTCGCTGCCCCGTGAGACGTACGAGCCACGGAAGGACGGGATGGCGCAGAAGGTACAGCGCCGGTCGCAGCCGGAGGCGATCTTCAGCGGTGCCATCGGGGCGTGGTCGAGCCGTGTGCGCAGCACCCGCGGACCGGTGGCCGGCGCACCGTGACCGGGCAGCACCACCTGCTCCGCGGCCGCCGGGCGATCGGCGGGCGCCAGCGGCAGCAGCAGTCGCCGGTCGCGGGGCTGGTGGGCCTGCACATCCCCACCGGCCATGATCCAGCGCAGCCGCTCGGCGATGTCGGGGTAGGCGTCGAAGCCGAGCACGGCGTCCGCTTCGGGCAGCGCCGCGGCCAGTTCACTGCCGTACCGCTCGGCCATGCAACCCACGGCGACCACGGCCCTGGCCGCGCCGGACTGCTTGAGGTCGGCGGCGGCCAGCAGGGTGTCGACGGAGTCCTTCTTGGCGGCCTCGATGAAGCCGCAGGTGTTCACCACGATCGCCGCGGCCTGCTGCGGATCGTCCGTCAACTCGAAGCCACCCTGCTGCAGCCGGGCGAGCAGCTCCTCGGAATCGACGTCGTTGCGCGCACAACCCAGGCTCACCAGATGGACGCGCTCAGTCACCGTGGCAATCTACCCCAGCACCTTGTGCGGACGGGTCGGCGCTCGGCCGAGAGCCGCAGCACAGGGAACCCGGGTTCGACAGGCTCGACCAACTCGGTCTCGACACGCTCGACCAGCAGAGGCCGGCTCGGCCAGCGGGGGTCAGCCCTGCCGGAGGTTGGCGAGCACCTCGTCCAGGTCGTCGGGCTTGACCAGTACCTCGCGCGGCTTGGAGCCCTCCGAGGGTCCGACCACTCCCCGGGTCTCCAGAATGTCCATCAGCCGGCCGGCCTTGGCGAAGCCGACCCGCAGCTTGCGCTGCAGCATGGATGTGGAGCCGAGCTGCAGGTTGACCACCAGGGTGGCCGCCTCGAGCACGAGTTCCAGGTCGTCGCCGATGTCCTCGGCGACCTTGGTCGACGATTCGGCGGGCGCCGCCACGTCGTCGCGGTACTGCGGCTGCAGCTGCACGGTGACGTGCTTCACCACCTGCCGGATCTCGGCTTCGGTGACCCACGCCCCCTGCACCCGGATCGCCTTGGACGCCCCCATCGGCAGGAACAGGCCGTCACCCTGGCCGACCAGCTTCTCGGCCCCCGGCGAGTCAAGGATGACCCGCGAGTCGGTCATGGACGCCGTCGCGAACGCCAGTCGCGAGGGCACGTTGGCCTTGATCAGGCCGGTCACCACGTCGGTGGACGGACGCTGGGTGGCCAGCACCAGGTGAATACCGGCCGCGCGTGCGAGCTGGGTGATCCGGACGATGGAGTCCTCGACGTCACGCGGGGCGACCATCATCAGGTCGGCGAGTTCGTCGACCACGACGAGCAGGTACGGGTAGGGGGCCAGCACCCGTTCCGAGCCCGGGGGAAGCTTCACCGCCCCCGCCCGGACGGCCTTGTTGAAGTCGTCCACGTGCCGGAAGCCGAAGGCAGCCAGGTCGTCGTAGCGGGTGTCCATCTCGCGGCAGACCCACTGCAGCGCCTCGGCCGCCTTCTTGGGGCTCGTGATGATCGGCGTGACCAGGTGCGGGATGCCCTCGTAGTGGGTCAGTTCCACCCGCTTGGGGTCGACCAGCAGCAGCTGCACGTCGTCGGGCGTCGCCCGCATCATCACCGAGGTGATCAGCGAGTTGATGAAGCTCGACTTGCCCGACCCGGTGGCGCCGGCGACCAGCAGGTGCGGCATCTTCGCCATGTTGGCGACCAGGTAGCCGCCCTCGACGTCCTTGCCCAGGCCGACGGTCATCGGGTGGTGGTCGTTGCGCGCGGTGGGACTGCGCAGCACGTCGCCGAGCGACACGATCTCCTTGTCGGCGTTGGGAATCTCGATGCCGATGGCGGACTTGCCGGGGATCGGCGAGAGGATCCGCACGTCCGCGGACGCGACGGCGTAGGCGATGTTCTTGGCCAGGGCGGTCACCTTCTCGACCTTCACCCCCGGACCGAGTTCGACCTCGTAGCGGGTGACGGTCGGGCCTCGCATGTAACCGGTGACCGTGGCGTCGATCTCGAACTGGCGCAGCACCTCGGTGAGCCGGCCGACCACGGCGTCCGAGGCCTGGGTGCGCGCCTTGGGCACCGATCCGGGCTTGAGCACGGCGGGTTCCGGCAGCACGTACTGGATGTCGCCGGCCAGCGGTGGTTGCTCCGCGACGGCCGGCAGGTGGCTGTGTTCGGGCGCCGGCAGCTCATGCTGTTCGGCGACCGGCGCCCGGCCCGCGGTGACCGGAGCTTCCTCGGCCGCAGCCTCGTCGGCCGGCTCGGGCTCGTCCTCGGCCCAGTGGTCGATCTCGACCGGGTCGACGTCACCCACGATCGGGGTGTCGTAGGCCTCGTCCACGCCGTAGGTGAGTTCCGGCTTGGGATCGGGACGCTTCGGCAACTTCGCCTTGAACTCGGAGAACCTGGTCGCCAGTTCGTGCAGCGGAATGCCGATGATCACCAGCACGCCGAACACCAGCAGCAGCACCAGCAGGGGCACCGCCACCCAGACGCTGACCAGGTCGGCCACGATGGTGGACGAGATGAAGCCCAGGGCACCTCCGGCCTCGCGCACCGTTGCGGCATCGGGGAAGCGCGGCATGCCCTTGCTGATGTGGATCAGCCCGAGCAGGCCCATCAGGGCGCAACTCCAGCCGACCACCTGGCGTCCGGCGGGGCCGTTGCTCTCGGGGTGTCGCAGGGTGCGCCAGGCCATCAACAGGGCGAGCAGCGGCAGCGCGACACCGAGCGTGCCGAAGACGGTGGTGACGCCGATGTGGATCCAGTGACCGAAGGTGCCTGGAATGCCGAACCAGAACTCAGCGGCGATCAGCACCGCCAGACCGATCAGCGCCAGGCCGATTCCGTCGCGGCGTAGGGCCGGGTCGAGGTCACGAGCGCCGTGCCCGATGCCCCGGACCACTGCACCCAGGCCGCGGGCGAGTCCGTTCCAGACCGCGGCGATGCCGCGTCCGATGGCGGGCAGCACACCGGGCGACTTCTTCTTGGCCGGGGCACGCCGCGTGGACGTGCGGGCAGGTGGTTTCTTACTTCCGGACGACCGCGGAGCGGAACTGCGCGAGGCGCTGTTACGAGACCGCGGTGGGGAAGACGCGCGGGTCGCCATGGCGTCACCTTAAGCCAATCCTGGGCGTCCGCCCAGTGCCCACGCCGCCCCGTCCGTGCGCCGCGGTGGTCGGGCGTCCGCCGAAACGGTCATGCGGCCGCCGGTACCGCGCGGCCACCGAGCAGCCCGACCACCTGGGCGTGCAGGTCCACTGACCACAGGGCTTCCAGGTGGGTGAGCCGATTCACGGTGTGACTGGAGGCGAACGGCAACCGGGCACAGGCGTCCGCGACCACGAGATCGCCCTCGCCCTCACGCAGCGCCGGGCTGAGCGGGGCCATCCGGTTGAGCGCGGCAAGCACTTCGGTCACCCCCCGGGTGCGGACGAACCCGCCCGGGTCTCCCTTCCGGGCGAGGGTGCCCGACCCGCCGCCCAGCAGGCTTTGGATACGGCCCAGGTCGGCGCTGATTCCGCCGAAGGTGTGCCACGCGATGCCGTCCGGTGGCGGGCAGCGACCGAGCGTGCGCAGCAGGGTGCTGCCCGGGGCGAGCTCGGCCACGGCCGGCGAGGCGGACAGTGCGCACAGGGCGCCCAGCACCGATGGCCGCAGGCCCAGCGATCCGACGAGCAGTTGGAGACGGCGCGCGGTGGGGTCCATCCGGACGGCCAGCCCGGCCAGTCCCGAGCCCTGGTGCGGGCTGTGCAGTGTGATCACCCGATCGATCCGATCCAGGACGTCGAACAGGTCCCGGCGCTGGGCGGCGCGATCGACGAAGGCACGAGCCAGCAGCCCACCCCGGCTGTGGGCCACCAGCACCAGGGGAAGCCTGCGCAGCTGGTGCGAGGCGAGCAGCCCGGCGGCCACCCGTAGCAGTTGCTCGACGTTCGGCTCCAGCACACCCAGCGGCGAGGTCTGCCGGTAACTCAGGGTGCTGAAACCAGCAGCCAGCAGGGCGTCGCGCCAGCTGCCACGCCCGTGGGCGCGGCCGGTCAGGCTGGCGGCGTCGCCGGCGAAGCCGTGCAACAGCACCACCACCGGCACTCCCGATCGCAGCGGCCCGTCCAGCTGGGCACGGGTGCCGTCGGGCAGCAGCAGCGAGCGATGCGCCGGTTGCGGCGCCGCGACAGCAGCCATGGTCATGATGGATCCCCCAACTCACGCTGAGGAGGCCTGCGGCGGTGGCACTGATACCGTCCAGCCTTCGTCCTACGATGCTGCGATGAACACTGGCGGTTTCGTGGCGAGCGCGGACGAGCGGGCGACGCGTGCCGGACTGGCTGTGCTGCGCAGCGGGGGCAATGCGGCGGACGCGGCGATAGCGGCCAATGCCGTGCTGGCGGTGACGGCGCCCCACCTGTGCGGCCTGGGTGGCGACCTGTTCGCTCTGGTGTACTCCGCCGGCGACGTGCGGAGCCTGGTCTCGGCCGGCAGCGCGGGCTCGCGCAGTGATGCCGCGGCGATGCGGGCCGAGGGACTCACCTCGATGCCGCTGTTCGACGACCTCCGCCCGGTCACGGTGCCCGGCTGCGTGGACGGCCTCGTCGCCCTGCATGCCCGCGACGGCGGACTGCCGCTGACGGAAAGCTTTGCCGCGGCGATCGACCTGGCCGAGAACGGTTTCGCGGCGTCCGCGCCGTTGGCCGAGGCCGTCGGACGGCTGCCCGCACCCGCCCGGGACGCGTTGCCGGAGCTGGCCGCTCAGGCGGTGCGGGCGGGAGCCATGGTGCGCCGGCCGGGCGTGGCCCGAATGCTGCGGGAAGTGGCTGCCAGCGGCCGCGACGCCTTCTACCGAGGCGAGTTCGGCGCCGGACTGGTCGCGATGCCTGGCTCGACGATCACCGCAGCCGACCTGGTGACGTCGTCCGCGCAGTGGGTGACGGCGCTGCGGACGCGGGCCTGGAACGTCGACCTCTGGGTCGCACCGCCACCGTCCCAGGGCTACCTGTTCGGAGCGTCCGCTGTTCTGGCGGACGGGCTGGAACTGCCTGAGCCGGGCGATCCGCAGTGGGCGCATCTCCTCATCGAATGCGCCACGGCTACCGGCTTCGATCGTCCGCAGGTCTTGTTCGACGGCGCGGACGGCGACGCACTACTGGCCACTGCCGCCGGGCGTGGCCGGCTCGTCGACCAGGGTCGGGCGAGCTCCAGGCGCCTGCTCGGGGCGCAGGGCGACACCACCTACCTGTGTGTCAAGGACGCAGACGGAATGGCGGTCTCGCTGATCCAGTCGAACGCGTCCGGGCTCGGGGTGCGGATCGCCGAGCCGTCCACCCAGATCAACCTGCACAACCGCGGGCTCGGCTTCAACCTGATCGAGGGCCATCCGGCCGAGCTGCGGCCTGGGCGGCGTCCGCCACACACGCTGGTGCCCGCAATGGCCACCGACGGAGACGGCCTCCGGGCGGTGTTCGGCACCATGGGTGGCGACGCTCAACCGCAGATCCTGCTGCAACTGGCCGCGCGGCTGTTCCATCAGGGCGAACACCCCCAGGCCGCGATCGACGCCGGACGGTGGGCGATCCGCGCGGCGTCCGGCTTCGACACCTGGACCGCCGATCGCGTGCAGGTGGCCGTGGAGGGCAACGCCCCCGCCGACTGGGCGGCCGGCCTGGCGGCCCGCGGCCACCACGTGGCGATCACTCCCCCGCTCAACAGTGCCTTCGGGCACGCCATGGGGATCGCGCGGCTGCCGGACGGAAGCTGGGCGGCCGGCGCCGACCCGCGCGCAATGATCGGTTCGGCCGGCCGCACTGATTGAGTGGGACGAGCGCTGGCAGGGCCTCCCGCGGCCGATCAGAAGTGCCGCCAGCCCGGGGTGCCCTCCCAGTCGGCGCCGTCCACGGTGACCGCCGGGTCGCCCGCCAACACCCGGCCGATCACCGTCCAGCCGTCCGGTACCGCCTCAGCGGCGAACGTGGCCAACAGGGCGTGGTCGTCGCCGCCGGTGAGTATGAAGTTCAGGGGGTCCCCGCCGCCGACGGCCGCGGCCACCACGCTCTGCGGCTCGGCGACGTCCAGCGCTGAGGTGTCCACGTCGATCGCCACGCCGGACGCCCGCGCGAGGTGCGCCAGGTCGGCCAGCAGCCCGTCCGAACAGTCGATCATCGCCGTCGCTCCCGCCTGCTGAGCCACCACTCCCTGGCCGTAGGGTGGCTCCGGCACCCGGTGCGCCACCACGACGGCGCGTGGCGAGCGGAACCCGCGGTTGAGCACGGTCAGACCGGCCGCCGCCCAGCCGAGCCGGCCGCATAGTGCCAGCACCTCGCCCGGCCGTGCCCCCGCGCGGGTCACCGGGGCACGACCCTGCAGGTCGCCGAAGACGGTTGCGGTGGCGATGATGTCACGCCCCCGGGTCGTGTCGCCGCCGAGCAGTAACAGGCCGGCCTTCGCACATTCCTCGCGGACGCCGGACGAGAATTCGGTCACCCACGCCACCTCCAGCTCCGGGGGCACGGTCAGGGCCATCACCAGTCCGACCGGACGTGCACCCATCGCCTCCAAGTCGGACACCGCTGCCGCGACCGCCTTGCGTCCGACATCGCCGGGGCCGGACCAGGCACGCCTGAAGTGCACGTTCTCGACCATGGTGTCGGTGGAGACCGCCACGTCGCCGTCGACGGAGAAGACTGCACAGTCATCGCCGGGGCCGACCCGCACCGCCGGTCCGGCAGGCAGATCGGCGGTGATCGAACCGATCAGTTCGAACTCGCCCGTCTCGCCCACCGTCCGCGCCACCATGAAGTTGAGCTTAGGGCGTGGACGGTGGAACGATCGCCGGGTGTCCCCCGTCTCGCGCAACCAGGCACTGGGTGCTGCGATCGCCGCGTACCTGCTGTGGGGGTTCCTGCCGCCTTTCCTCGCCGCGCTGAAGCCGGCCGGACCGCTGGAGATCCTCGGCCACCGGATCGTATGGTCGTTCGTGCTGGTGCTCGCCGTGCTACTCGGCCTCCGGCAGGGCTGGAGTTGGCTACGCACCTCCGTTTTCACCCGGGCCGCACTGCCCAGCCTGCTGGCGGCGGCCGGGCTGATCGGGGTGAACTGGCTGGTCTACATCTGGGCGGTGAACAACCACCACGTCGTCGAGGCGTCCCTCGGCTACTTCATCAATCCGCTTGTCAACGTGTTGTTCGGGGTGCTGATCTTCGGCGAGCGGCTCGGCGTCGGCGCCCGGGTCGGCGGGGCGGTCGTGCTGCTCGGCGTGGTGGTGATTTCGGCCGGCAACTGGCAGGGCCTGTGGGTGTCGCTCACGCTGGCCTGCAGTTTCGGCCTGTACGGGGTGGTGAAGAAGCGGTCCAAGCTGACCGGGCTGCAGGGCCTGCTGGTCGAGTCGGCCTTTCTCACACCCCTGGCCCTGCCGTACCTGTTGTGGTTGGGTCCCAACGGTCAGTTCGGCACCTCGTGGCAGATGAGCCTGATGCTGATGGCTGCCGGCGCGGTCACCGCCCTGCCGCTGTGGTTCTTCGCCGTCGCCGCGCCGCGGCTGCCGTTCGGGGTGCTCGGGGTGCTGCAGTACGTGGCGCCGACCATCCAGTTCGTGCTCGGCATCACCATCTTCGGTGAGCAGGTCACCCTTTCGTACTGGATCGGCCTGGTCGGGGTGTGGGTCGGTTCGGCGATCTACCTGACGATGACCATTCGCGACCACGAGGCGCCCGCGGTCGAGGAGCCCTGCTGACGTCAGCCCCTAAAGCCACCCGTTGCGGCGGGCGAGCAGTGCGGCTTCGACCTTGTTGCGGGTGCCGGTCTTGCCGATGGCGCTGGACAGGTAGTTGCGGACGGTGCTGGCGCTCAGGTGCAGCCGACTCGCGATGTCGGTGATCGTCGATCCGTCCTCGGCGGCCGCCAGCACGTCGCGTTCCCGATCGGTGAGTGGACTGGACGCCTGCCGCAACGCATGGCGGGCCAGGTCCGGGTCCACGACGGTACCGCCGGCGACGACGGTGCGGATCGCCTCCGCCAGGGACTCGACCGGTCCGTCCTTGGCCAGAAATCCGCGCGCGCCGGCGGCCATCGCGCGCTGCACATAGCCGGGCCTGGCGAAGGTGGTCAGCATGATCACCCGGCACTCGGGCAGCTCGCGGGCCAGGTCGGCGGCGGCGTCCAAGCCGTTTCGGCCGGGCAGTTCGATGTCGAGCAGTGCGACGTCGGGGCGCGCACGCAACGCCTCGGCGACGATCTCGGTGCCGCTGCCGACCTGCGCCACCACGATCACGTCGTCCTCGAGGTTGAGCAACACCGCCAGCGCCCCCCGCAGCATCGCCTGGTCCTCGGCGAGCAGCACACGGATCGGTTCAGGCATCGGGCACCCACGCGGTCAGGGTGAAGCCGTCGCCGCCCGGCTGCACGTCCAGGTCTCCACCTGCGGCGCGCAGCCGCTCCCGCAGGCCGGCCAGGCCGCCCTCCGTCCGGGTGCCGAGGTGGCCGACCCCGTCGTCGGCGACGATCAGCCGTAGGGTGCGACCGTTCCTGGTCAGCTCGACGCGGCAGTGGCTGGCGCCGGAATGCCTCAGTACGTTGGTCACCGCCTCGCGCAGAGCCCAGGCCAGGGGTTCACCGGCGCCTGCCCACACGGTGCCGTCGGACGGCAGCTCGGCGGCGATCCCGGCCGTCGAGAGCGCGTCGCGGGCGGCTGCCAGTTCGGCGTCGATGCTGGGCGGGGCAGTATCGTCGACCACTTCACGTACCCGGCTGAGCGCCGTCCGTCCGACCGTTTCGATATCGGCGGCGTGCACGGCGGCCGCCGCGGGGTCGGTGCCGACCAGCCGGCGGACGGCTGCCGCCTTCACCACGATCACCGACAGGGTGTGGCCGAGCACGTCGTGCAGGTCGCGGGCGACCCTCTCACGCTCCTGCGCGACCGCGGCAGTGGCCAACTGCTCACGGGTGCGACGCAGGACCTGGTTGGTGATCAGCAGCCGGTTCAGCACTGCGGCCGTGATGCCGGTCAGGGAGATCACGAACACCGTGGTCAGCGCCTGGTCGAGGTCAGGGTCGTGACGGTACTGCAGAAAGGCGGCGGCCACAGCCGTCACTGGCACGGCCACCCAGATCGCCGCGGGCGGCAACGCAAGGCCGCCCAGCATGGCCACCAGCAGCCAGGCGGGCGCCCATTGTTCTTCGAGCATTGATCCGGCGGTGACGATGGCGAACGCGACCGCCCAGGCACCGATCGACAGCCTGGTCGGCTCCGGCCAACTGGCCAGCACGCCGACCACCGCCGCCGCCGCGGTCAGCAGCACCAGGGCCACCCATGCCAGGCCGAGCGACGAGGCGCTCGTCTGTAGCAGGGGTGATGCCAGCAACACCGGCACCCAGATCAGCACGGCCGCGTTGCGCGGCCACACCGGATCGCCTCTCATGCGCTCACGCTACGGCCGCCGCGCTTCGCTGGACCACCACCGGACCGCCGGCCGCTGCGGGACCGACGTCCGATCGTGATCACTGTGGCCCCCACCACCGTGTGCAACCCGATCAGGCCGAGCAGGGCCGACGTGCTCAGCGCCGTCAGTGGTCCCGCATAGGACACCAGTAGAACGAGCACGGCGGCCACCGTCCAGCCGGTCAGTGCCCTGGCGGTGCAGCGCTGCAGGACCCGCAGAGCGACCAGCGCACCGAGCCCCGCCACGAAGCCGGTGACCACGACGTCGAGTGCGCCGACCCGCTTCACGGTTCCGCTGAGCGATACCGCCAGGTCGATTCCGGCCAGAGGCACAAGGACGAGCCACAGCAGCAAGGCGGCGCCCGCCGCGACTGCCCCGCCGATGAGTGCGGTGGACCAGGCGATTCGCTGGGTGGTCATTCGGGCCGGACTCGCGGTCAATGTGCTGTTCATGGTGCGCTCCTTCGTCGGTTGGCTACGCCATTCACGCTACGAGTCGGACGACACCGCCGATCAGGGGAGGTTGTACCGGGTTGGGCGGTACGAATGTCACAACTCGGGAGGCCGCGAGGGTTCCGATTCGTCTCACCAAGGCCGCCGAACGGGTCTCGACAAGCTCGACCAGCGATTAGCGCAGGCCGACCGGACGCTCGAGCGCCTGGTCGATCAGATCACTGATCAAGGCGGTGTAGTCGATGCCGGACGCGGCCCACAGCGCCGGGAACATCGAAATGTGGGTGAAGCCCGGCATGGTGTTGATCTCGTTGACCAGCACGTGGCCGTCCGCGGTGAGGAACAGGTCCACCCGGGCCAGCCCCTCCGCACCCATTGCCTCAAAGGTGCGTCCGGCGACGTCGGCCGCTCGGGCGCGCAGTTCCTCGTCCATCGCGGTGGGCACCTTCAGGATCGCATCGTCGTCGGAGACGTACTTGGCGTCGAAGTCATAGAACGCGTCGGGTCGGCTCATCACGATCTCGCCGGGAAGGGAGACCCGGGGGGCGCCGCCGCGTCCGCCGAGCACCGCGAACTCGACCTCGCGGGCTCCGAGCACAGCCTCTTCGATGACCAGTTTCGGGTCGAACTTGTGCGCAAACAGGACCGCCTGCTCCAAGTCGTCCATGACGTCCACCCTGGTGATGCCCACGCTGGATCCGCCACGGGCCGGTTTGACGAAGAGTGGGAAACCGAGCCGTGCGACCCGCTCAACGGTCTCTTCGCGCTGATGGCTCCACTGCCTCGCGGTGACCGTGACGAACCGGCAGCCGGGCAGCCCTGCGGACGACAGGGCGCGCTTCATCAGGTCCTTGTCCATGCCGTTGGCGCTGGCGGCGACGCCTGAGCCCACATAGCGGACGCCGAGCATCTCGAACATGCCCTGAATGGTGCCGTCCTCACCGAAAGGGCCATGCAGCAGGGTGAATGCGACGTCGAAGTCGTGCCCGTCGACCAGCCTGTCGCCGTCCACCGTGGCGATCCGCGCGCCGGAACCTGCACCGGGTAGCAGCACGGCCGTGGGCCGGGTCTCGTCGAGCCGGGGCAGGTCGTCACCCCGCTTGCGCATGTCGCGCAGTTCGTCGGACGGCACCTGCACCCAGCGCCCGGCCGGGGTGATGCCCACGCCGACCACCTCGAACCGGTCGGCATCGATCGCCCGGCTGACCCCGCCGGCGGTCATGCAGGACACGTCGTGCTCCGGGCTCGCCCCACCGAAAATGATGCCCACCCGGGTGCGTTGCCCCATGCTTCCTCCTGCTGTCCGCGATGCACCGCCACCCTAGTGTGACCGTGCGACAGGATCCCTGAGGCGCCGGGGCCCACCCCGCTTTTGATCGAATGAACGGTGGGTCTCAACACGCGCGATGAGCCCACTGGACGAGGACTGCACGAGGTCGCGACACGCTCGACCAGCCCTGGGTCTCGACAAGCTCGACCGACAAGGTCGCGACATGGTCGCGACAGCTGGATCAGCGGAAGCTCAGATGGCTTCGCCGGCCCAATCGCGCGGCAGCCTGCGACCTGCCCGCAGGTCGTACCGTTCGGCCGGCGGCGTCACACCGCGCACCTCGCCCACCAGCGCGGTCACCGCGTCCATGATGCGCAGGCTCGCCTCGGCAGCCGCGGTGGGCAGATCCCTGGCCTCACGCAGGTCGTCCAGGTCGACCGGATCGCCGACGAGCACGTGCATGGTGTGCCGGGGGAACAACCGCGGAACCGACGCCCGCTTGCCGGGCATCACCTCATGCGCACCCCACTGCCCGATCGGGATCACCGGCACGCCGGTCTGCAGTGCGAGCCGCGCGGCCCCTGGGCGGGCAGTCATCGGCCAGCCTTCCGGATCGGCGGTGATGGTGCCCTCGGGATAGATCACCACGCACTCGCCTTGTTCGAGTGCGACCGCGGCGGCGTGGAGCGATTCCACGGCTCGCAGGCTGCTGCGCTCGACCGGGATCTGACCGAGGTTGCGGACCAGCCACCCGATCACCGGAAGACTCCACAGCTGGCTCTTCGCCAGAATGCGGGGCCACCGTCCGTGCCAGACCAGAAAGTGGCCGAGGGCGATCGGATCGAAATGGGAGATGTGATTGGTCACCACGATCACCGCACCGCTGGACGGCAGCTTGTTGCCGTCGCGCCAATCCTGGCGGGTGCACAGCCGCACGATCGGCGCGGCAATGATGGCCAATGTGCGAAAGAACGGCTCGACGGGCGCTCGGTTCACCGTCGCCAACGGCAGCGCGGCGCGGGACATGCTGGCTCCTCCTGGGTGGGATCGCAACAGATTACTGGCGCCCGCGGACGTGCAGCCCGCGCAGTAGAAGCCGTGTCCAAATCGCAACAAACGTCACTCCGCCGCACGCCTCGATACCGGCGTTTGATAACGGAAAACGCCGATTTCGTTACCTTTCGCCATCCACCTGACGAACAGTGGCGACGCTCAGCCTGCGGTGCGGACGGGCAGTGTGCGCGGCAGGAAAGCGGGCCGATCGGCCTCGAACGCCGTGATCCGATCCTCGTGCCGCAGGGTGAGCCCGATGTCGTCCAGGCCTTCGAGCAGGCGGTGCCGGGTGTAGTCGTCGATGTCGAAGCCGTAGCTCGCCTCGGGTGTGGTGATCGTCCGGTCCTTCAGCGAGACCTCGATCGATGCACCCGGATTGGCCTCGGCGAACGCCCACAGCGCTTCCACCGTCTCTTGCGGCACGGCGGCGATCAGCAGTCCGGACTTGCCCGAGTTGGATCGGAAAATGTCGCCGAAGCGCGACCCGATGACGACCTTGAACCCGTAGTTCTGCAGCGCCCAGACGGCGTGCTCGCGCGAGGATCCGGTGCCGAAATCAGGGCCGGCGACCAGAATCGATCCGCCTGCATACGCCGGATTGTTGATCACGAACTCGGGATCGTTGCGCCACGCGGCGAACAGGCCGTCCTCGAATCCGGTGCGGGTCACCCGCTTGAGATAGACCGCCGGAATGATCTGGTCGGTGTCCACGTTGCTGCGACGCAGCGGCACCACGACACCGGTGTGTGAGTCGAACTTGTCCATCGGGCTGCTCCTTACAGGTCTGCGGGGGACGACAGGGTGCCCCGGACGGCGGTGGCGGCCGCCACCGGCGGCGACACCAGGTGGGTGCGGCCACCCTTGCCCTGGCGACCTTCGAAGTTGCGGTTCGAGGTGGACGCGGAACGCTCCCCCGGTGCCAGCTGGTCGGGATTCATGCCCAGGCACATCGAGCAGCCCGCCTCGCGCCACTCGGCTCCGGCGTCCTTGAAGACCTGGTCGAGACCCTCGTCCATCGCCTGCAGCCGGACGCGGGCCGAGCCCGGAACCACCAGCATCCGGACGCCGTCGGCCACCCGGTGGCCCTTGATCACGGACGCGGCCAGCCGCAGGTCTTCGATCCGCCCGTTGGTGCACGAGCCGAGGAACACGGTGTCGACCCGAATGTCGCGCATCGGCGTGCCCGCTTCAAGCGCCATGTAGTCCAGCGCCCGCTGGGCCGCGGACTTCTCGACCGGGTCGTCGAACGTCTCCGGGGCCGGAACCGAGCCGCCCAGTGGAACTCCCTGGCCCGGATTGGTGCCCCAGGTCACGAACGGGGTCAGATGGTCGGCGGGCAGGTCGACCTCGACGTCGAACTGCGCGTCATCGTCACTGAACAGCGTGCGCCAGTACTCGACGGCGGCGTCCCAGTCCTCGCCCTCGGGGGCGTGCGGACGGCCCTTCAGGTAGGCGAAGGTGGTGTCGTCGGGGGCCATCATGCCGGCCTTGGCGCCCCACTCGATCGACATGTTGCAGATGGTCATGCGGCCTTCCATGCTCATCTCACGGATGACGTTGCCGCGGTACTCCACCACGTAGCCCTGGCCCCCGCCGGTGCCGACCTTGGCGATCAGCGCCAGCACCACGTCCTTGGGCGTGACGCCTTCGGCAAGGGTGCCGTTGACGTTGACCGCCATCGTTTTGGGCCGGGCCTGCGGCAGGGTCTGGGTGGCCAGCACGTGCTCGACCTCGGACGTGCCGATGCCGAACGCGATCGCGCCAAACGCGCCATGGGTGGAGGTGTGCGAGTCACCGCAGACGACGGTCAGGCCGGGCTGGGTCAGGCCGAGCTGCGGCCCGATGATGTGCACCACGCCCTGGTCCTTGTCACCGAGGGAGTGCCGGCGGATGCCGAACTCGTCGGCGTTCTTGCGCAGGGTGTCGACCTGCAGCCGGCTGACCGGATCGGCGATCGGCGCCAGGATGTTCAGGGTGGGAGTGTTGTGGTCCTCGGTCGCCAGGGTCAGGTCGGGGCGACGGACGCCCCGTCCGGCCAGCCTCAACCCGTCGAAGGCCTGCGGTGAAGTCACCTCGTGCACCAGATGGAGGTCGATGTAGAGAAGGTCGGGCTCCCCCGGCGCACTGCGGACGATGTGGCTCTCCCACACTTTGTCACTCAGGGTCTTGCCCATCCTGCCCTCCCATAGCCGACTGACCGCGTTTCGTTCGTCACGATACGCCGCGCGCTCTTGCATATCATGATTCGAGACGGCAGTATCAGCCTATGGACAACTCGAGCGGCGTCGGCGTGCTGGACAAAGCAGCCCTGGTTCTCACGGCACTGGAACAGGGGCCGACCACGCTGGCTGGTCTCGTGACCGCCACGGGGCTTGCCCGGCCGACGGCACATCGGCTCGCGGTCGCCCTCGAACATCATCGTCTGGTCAGCCGTGACCTGCAAGGCAGGTTCGTGCTCGGCCCCCGCCTCACCGAGCTTGCTTCGGCCGCCGGCGAGGATCGGCTGCTGGCCACCGCCGGGCCAGTACTGGCCCGCCTGCGCGACATCACCGGCGAGTCGGCCCAGCTGTTCCGCCGCCAGGGCGACATGCGCGTCTGCGCCGCCGCCGCGGAGCGTCCGTCCGGCCTGCGCGACACCATTCCGGTGGGCTCGCAGCTGACCATGTCGGCCGGTTC
Organism: uncultured Actinomycetota bacterium; assembly: GCA_963697765.1. GTDB lineage: Bacteria > Actinomycetota > Actinomycetes > Propionibacteriales > Propionibacteriaceae > Micropruina. The sequence continues at coordinate 64,338 of CAVOPC010000001.1, read as the reverse complement.
GGCGGCGCAGGTGCTGCTGGCCTGGGAGGACCCCGAGCGGATCCAGCGCGGACTGCTCAGTTCCTCGTTCTCGGCGGTCGCTCTGGCCACCGTCCGGCGCCGCGGATGGGCGCAGTCGGTCGGCGAGCGCGAGGCCGGCGTCGCCTCGGTGTCGGCGCCCGTCCGCTCCCCGTCCGGCAAGGTGATCGCCGCCGTCAGCGTCTCCGGCCCGATCGAGCGGCTCTCCCGCCAGCCCGGACGCCTGCACGCCCCGGCCGTGATGGCCGGCGCCGAGCGACTCAGCGAAGTGCTCCGGCGCAGCGGCGCCGAGGGCTGAGCGCACCTTTCGCAGGTTCCGCCTACGCTTGCCCTCGTGACGGATTTGGTGGTGGGCCTCGTTGCCCTGGTGATCGGGCTGATCGTGACCTTCGCCGGCTATGCCGCGCTGCGCGTCGTGATCGCCCTGCTCGGCGCCTTCGTGGGATTCTCCCTCGGCGGCGCGCTCGGCGCACTCATGCCAGGGCTGGGCGTCATGCGCGCCCTGGCCTTCTGGGTCTGCGCACTGCTCGGCGCCCTGGTGATGGGCTGGCTGGCCTACGCCTTCTATCGGGTGGGCGTGCTGCTGGGCTTGGGCGCGATCGGTTTCAACCTCGGGGTCGCGTTGATGCTCGCGCTCGGCATGCGGTCCAGTTGGCTGGTCTGGCTGGTGGGCGCGCTGACGGCTGTGGCGCTGGTGGTGGTCGGCCTGATCGGCGACCTGCCGGCCGTCCTGTTGATCGTGCTGACCGCCCTGGCCGGGGCGAACATGGTGATCAGCGGCGTCATGCTGGTGTTCGGCGTCGTCGACCTGCCGATGCTGCAAGCCGGGGACGCGCTAGCCAAGGGTCAATCCTGGTGGTGGGGTGCGGCCGCACTCGCCCTGGCCGTGATCGGCATGGTCGCGCAATGGCAGGCCTTGCGGCGCTCCCGCTCGGCCACGACCATGCACGTGCAGTGGAGCGGCGGCCGCTGACGTTTTCCACGGCCGGGTGTGCCTGACGCTCACCCATCCCTGCCGTCTCGGGGGGTCTGCGCGGCTCGTTCCAGCAGCGGACGCGTGCGCAACGGCTGCAGTTCGGCGAGCGAGATCGCGGTGTCACTTCGCTGGACGCCGGGGAACCGCAGCATGCGGTTGGTCACCCGATAGAGATGCGTGGTGTCGCGGGCGACGATGCGCACCAACAGGTCGGCGGCCCCACTGGTGGAGTGGATCTCGACCACCTCGGGTAGCCCGCGCAGTCCCGCGACGGCCTGCTCGCTGTGCGCCTGGGCGATCCTCAGCGACACGAATGCAACCAGTGGGTACCCCAGGGCCGCCGGGTCGACTCGCCGCCCGAAGCCTCGAAGCACCGTGCTGCTGAGCCGCTTCAAACGCGCCTGGACTGTGTTGCGCGCCACGCCCAGTGCGCGTGCCAGGCCCAGAGTTGTGGCGTCCGGATCATCGTCCAGCGCCAGCAGGATGCGGGCGTCCAGGTCATCGAGGTCACTCATACTGGGCATTATGCCCCTGTTTGGTCGCAGAGCTGATCATTCTGCGCAGCTCACGCTAGCTCGCATTGCCATACTGCACACCGATCGGCGACCCTCAACCGACCAAGCAGAAAGGGTTCGCCGATGACCACCTCCCCGCCCCGTACCACAACCGCACCGCCGACCCTGAGGCACGGCGCGATCGAGGACGCGTTCGGGTTGCTGGTCGGCACACTGGTGGTGGCCCTGGGCGTCCATCTGTTGCATTCCGTGCACGCCGTGACCGGTGGCACCGCTGGGCTTGCCCTGCTGCTCAGCTACCTGGTCGGCTGGCCTTTTGCCGTGCTCTACCCGCTGGTCACGGCGCCCTTCCTGGCCTTGGCCTGGCGGCTCAAGGGGCGGGCCTTCGCCTTGCGAACGCTGGCCATGCTGGTGCTGGTTTCGGTCTTCACCGAGCTGCATCGCCTGCTGCTGCCGGTGCTGCCGGTCAGTGACGTGTACGCGATCGCGATCGGCAACCTGCTGGCCGGCCTGGGCATGCTGATCGTGTTTCGCCACCGGGCCAGCCTGGGCGGTTTCAACACCGTTGCCCTGATCGTCCAGGAGCGATACGGGTGGCGCGCCGGCAACGTGCAACTGGCCATGGACAGCCTCGTACTGCTGGCCGGCCTCACCGTGCTGCCGGTGCAGATGGTGCTGTGGTCAGCCGCCGGGACCGTGCTACTCAGCCTGGTGCTCACCGTGAACCATCGGCCCGATCGGTACCTCGGCTACTGACGGCCGACAGGCTCTCACCGAGCGCGACCAACCATCGTCCGCGCTCAGTCGGCTCAGGCGGTCGGGGTGTAGACGTGCACCTTGGAGCCGATCGGGGTGTGGTTCATGATCCAGACGGCGTCGCTGACTTTGCGGATGTTCACGCAGCCGTGGCTCGATCCCGCATAGCCGACGCTGCTGAAACCCGACGAGTAGTGCACGTACATGTCGGGGTTGAACATCGTGCTGTACGGCATCGCCCCGCTGCCATAGATCTCCGAGGCGGGGTTGACCTGCTTGTCGAACACCCGCCAGGTGCCGTTGGCGGACGGGAAGTTGCGCCAGATGTGCGTCTTGGCGTGCTGGTTGTAGCCGCCGAGCCGCACCTTGAACGTCTTCACGGTTTTGCCGTTGCGCAGCCAGGTGAGCTTGCGGTGGGCCTGATCCACGCAGAGCACCACGCCCTTGGTGAAACACGTCTTGGGCAGCTTGGCCGACACCGTCGGGGTCTTCTGGGCCAGCGCCAGCCAGGTAGCCTGACCGGCCCACCCATCGGCGGACAGCCCACGGGAGCGCTGGTAGTTCAGCACCGCATTGACGCCTGCGACACTCACATAGCTCGACACCGCCCAGGGGTAGAACCCGACCTTCTTGAGCTGGCCCTGCAGGAACCTCGCGCAGGTGCCGGACGAGCCCGGGCCCAGGGTTGCCGGCAGGCAGTTCCTGTACTGCTTGCGCAGGCCGGGGCTCAGGTGGGCGAGCGGATCGCTGACGCGCAGCGCGGTTGTCGCCGCCGACGCCAGCGCCGCGGAAGCGGACTTCAGTTCGGCGGGGCTGGCCGACTGCGTCGCGGTGGGGCTGGGCGTTCCGGCCGATGCCTTCGAGGTTGCGGCCGCGGTGCTAGCCACCACGCTCGGGGCATGCAGCTGACCTGCAGTGGCAGGCGTCAGCGCACAACCGCCGAGCATCAGCAGCGCGGCTGCGGCCGAGACCGCGGCCACCGGGTGACGCGCGTCCTGGCGAGAAGGGTCGACGGGGCGGGTGCGTCGGAAAACAGAGGAGTGGCCGGCTTTCACCACTGGTCCTTTCATTGCGAACAGACTCAATCGTAACTGATCAAGGTGAACAACCCGTTTCGGCCACCATGCCCGGCGGTCTGGTCGTCACCCGTCGCCGGCATTGTTGGGCGTCCGGTAGCGATAGCGATGGTGGTCGCGGTAGCCGCGGCTTCGGTACAGCCGGACGGCCGGCGCGTTGTGTGCGAACACCTGCAACGCCGAGAGTGTGGCGCCCCGTAGGGCACCGTCCGCAGCCAGCGCTTCGGTGATCGCGGTGCCGTGGCCCTGGCGGCGATACCCAGCTGCCACCTCGATGGCGGTCAGCACCACGAGGTTCTCGACCACGGCCGCCCGTCCGATGCCGATCGCCGCACCATCGGCGTGGGCGGTGAGGTAGCGCGCCGGAGCCGCTGTGATCACCTGCACGGCCGCGGACGGGAGCTCGGCGGCACGGTAGTGGTACAGGTTCAGCCAGGCCGCCTCGGGCGTGTCCGCCCAGTGCAGCTGAACGCCCTCGACGGGTGCGGCAGCGGCGGGGAGCTCGTTGCGCACCATCACCAGCGTCCAGGGCTCGGCCAGCCAACCGCGGGCATCGCACCAGGCGTCCACCGGTTCGAATCCAACTGCGGGGTCGGTGCCGGGCAGCTCACTCGGCACCTGGACGCGCGGCGTGAGTCCGCGCGCGGAGTACCAACCGCTGACCCTGTGCATCGCCTCGTCCAACTCGACCCCGGGCCGGCCGATCGGCAGCGCCGAGTTCGCGCGCGCGGTGAAGCCGGCCCCGGCACGCAGTTCCCACTCCCCCAGCCGGTCCTGCTCCAGGCCCGGCCAGGTGCGTGCCGAGAGCCGCTGCAGGGTGGCGATGTCCATGGGATCACTGTGCCCGGTCCGACCACCGGCGCTGAATTGCGTAGTCATCCGCAGGCTGCGGGCGCAGACGTCCGAGCCTACGCAGTTGTGCCCCCACCTCGGGCGTATCGCGCATGCCGGCCGAGAGGCTCCTGTCGACGGACGCAGGGCACCCCGCCCTGCCCGAGGACAGGAGTTCCCATGCCGGACAACTTCGTGTTGAAGGTTCCGCTGGACCCTCGCGAGCTCACCGGGCTCGCCCGTACCGACAAGGTGAAGGTCGTCGGCCGCGCCGCCGACGGCCACACCGAGAGCAGCATCATCATCGTCGGCGGCAAGAACGCCGCCACTGCCGAACTCACGTTTCCCGCTCAACCGGGGCGGGTGAAGGTGGCAGTCGGGCCCGCGGACGCCGACGACAACCAGATCCTGGCCGCGGACACTCTCGGCATCAACGTGCCCGCACGGATGTGGGAGGACCTCAAGCAGCTCACTGTGGCACCGATCAGGATCGGAGCGTTCCACTGGGGCTGGTGGAAGCGCTGGTGCCGCACCATCACCATCAAGGGCCGACTGGTCTGCGCGGACGGCCGCGGCGTTCCCGGAGCGAAGATCTGCGTTGACGACATCGACCGTTGGTTCATCTGGACCAGCCGCGATGAGGTCGCCTGCACCACCACCGAACCGGACGGGTCGTTCAGCATGACGTTCCGCTGGTGTTGCGGCCTCTACCCATGGTGGTGGTGGTTCCGCGTCCGTCCATGGCAGTTGGACGACGACCTGGCCGGCCAGGTGAGCCGGGTGCTTGACCTGAGCCCGGAGATCCGGCTGGCCGCACCGACCAACCAGCCGTCGCTGTCCACGTTCCGTCCCCTGCTCGACCGCACCGACTTCGGCATGGCCGCAGCCGCGTCCCAGCAGCTCAGCGATCTCGATCCCGCCGTGCTGGACAAGGTGCGCGACCGCCTGGTCGCCACCCTGCCGGCCTCGCCCGAGCTGGAGAAGCTGGCGATCTGGCCATGGGCACCCTGGTCGCCGTGGCGCGACTGCCACCCTGACCTGGTCTTCCGTGCCGTCCAGGATTGCGGACGTGGCCCGGTCACGGTGTTGTACGAGGGTGTCAGCCAGACCCGCTGGGACGTGCCCGACGAACTCGAGGTGACTTTGGTGGCCAACGGCGAGGCTTGCTGCGTGCCGGTGCCTCCGGAGGAGGACTGCCTGATTCTGGACTCGGTGTGCGACAACGGCATGCACCATGTCGCGGGCAATCCGGGCGCGCCGGCGGGGACCCCGGCGGCCGTCGAGGGCTATCTCATCACCGGTGTGGACGGCGTCGACCAGTCGCTCGACATTCCGTTCGGCGGCATGGTGCCGATCGCACAGAACCCGAGTGACCTGATCGGCATCGACTACTACGCCTTCGAGCACTCCACGGATGGCGGCGCGACCTGGCTGCCGCTGCCGACCGGTGCCGCGACGGCCTTCGCCCGCTACTGGCAGTTGTTCCCCGGTCCCAGTGTCGGTGGCGAATCGTTCGCCCCGGTCACCGTCGGCGCCTACCAGGTCTTCGAGACCCGGCGGCACTTCGAGGACACCCACTACGGTGACTGGTCGCCCGGCGGTGGGCGGTACTGGATGTCGACGAACTACGACCTGCTGCTCTACCTTGATTCGACCAAGCTGCTCGACGGCAAGCACGAGCTGCGCGTCGTCCAGTTCACCCAGAGCGGGCCGGACGAGTTCAAGGGTCCGGAACCGGTGCTCGGTTGCGACCACGAGACCCAGGCGTCGTGCGTCCTGGTGATCGACAACCGAGTGATCACCCCGCTGGGGCACGACCCGAGCCACAACTGCGGCGGCGTGCACGTGTGCACCGTCGAGCCCGACACCCACATCGGCCAGGTGCGTGTGAACGGAGTGCCGGTCGGCCCCTGCGACACCATCGGGCCGGAGCCGGACAGCATGACCGAGATCGAGTTCGAGGTCACCGATCCGGACGGTCACCTCGGCTGGTTCACGCTGACCAGCCACTACGGCAACTCGGGTCTGGTCGACCTCTTGGGGTCCGGCACCCTGACCTGCCTGAGCGGGGGGCCGGACGCCGCCACCTACGCGGACGCGCTCGCGGGCGGGGCTGTGCGTCCGGTCTGGGGAGGCGGCAGCTACCGGCTGTCGATCCCGACCGAGAAGGCATTCCCGGTGCCGTGCTGCTACCTGATCCGGCTCGAGGCGAGCAAGCGGACGCTGGAGAACTGTGCCCAGTGGGTGCGCAACGCCAGTGAGATGACGCTCGGGATCGGGGTGTGAGATGGGCTGCTGCGGAAGCAACCGGGCCGCGCTGCGGGTCGCTCCGAGGTCGTCGGCCCCGATGCCCGGCTCGCCGGCCCCGGGAACGGCGGTGCGGACGCCTGCGGTGTCGCGTCCGCAGGCCGTCCGGCTGCGCTGGCGTCGGCGGGTGACGGCGAGCGTCGACGGGCCGGTCAGCCGTACCCGATACGCGGTGTCGGCGGAGGCGCCGGTGATCGCCGTCGATCCGCGCGACGCGGTGGGCCTGCTGCGCACCGGTTTCTTCGAGAGGGTGGGCTGATGGCCCGACTCGGGATTCCGGGGTCGCTGCTGCTCGGCACACTCGCCACCTGGCGGCTGAGCCGGCTCGTCGTCACAGAGGACGGGCCGGCCCAGGTGGTGGTGAAGGTGCGCAAGGCGGTGGACACGACCCCGCTGGCGGGGTTGATGGACTGCTTCGCCTGCACCTCCGTGTGGATCGCAGGGGGGGTGGCCGTCGCATTGTTCGGCGGCCGCCTCCCCTTGCGGGACGTCGCGGTGACCGCAATCGCGCTGTCAGGGGCGGCGATGCTGATCGAGCAGGTTGCCGGCGACCCCGGCTACCTGCCAGAGCCGGACGTGGACTCTCCATTGGTCACGGTGTTGGACGAGGGCTGAGCGGGCGCCACAACACAAAACGGCCGGCGACGTGGGCCACGTCCTCGCTGGAATCGACCGCGATTCCTCAGGCGGCCGCGCTGGCCGCCTCGGCTGCCGGCTCGATCGCCCGCGCGACCAACTCCGCGACGTCGGTGGTCAACACCACCTCGATGTCGGCCAACACGTCGGCCGGAACGTCGTCCAGGTCCGGCTCGTTGCGCTTGGGCAGGAACACCGTGGTCAGCCCGGCCCGCTGGGCCGCCAGCAGCTTCTGCTTCGCGCCGCCGATCGGCAGCACGCGGCCGTTCAAGGTGACCTCGCCGGTCATGCCGACGTCGGAACGGACGGGCCGGCCCAGCGCCATCGACGTGATCGCGGTAACCATCGTGACGCCGGCGGACGGGCCGTCCTTGGGAACCGCGCCGGCCGGCACGTGAATGTGGATATGCCGCTCCAGCACACTCGGATCGGTGATGCCCAGCTGTTCGGCGTGCGCCCGCACGTACGACAGCGCGATCTGCGCCGACTCCTTCATCACATCGCCGAGCTGGCCGGTCAGGGTGAGCCCGCGCTTGTCCCCGTCCGTGGTCGCCGGGGCGGCGTTGGCCTCGATGAACAGCACGTCCCCACCCAGGCCGGTGACGGCGAGTCCGGTGGCCACGCCCGGCACAGAGGTGCGCTCGTGCGCCTCCGGAGTGAATCGGGGCCGGCCGAGGTACGCCCGCAAGCCCCCGGCGTCGATCACGGTTCGCTCGGGTTGTTCGACCGTCGCCAGCTTGGTGGTCGCCTTGCGCAACGCCTTGGCCAGCAGCCGCTCCAGTTGCCGGACGCCGGGTTCACGGGTGTAGTTGGCCGCGATCTCGCGCAGCGCGTCATCGGTCAGCTCGACCTCGTCCGCGGTCAGCGCGGCCCGCTCCAACTGCCGGGGCAGCAGGAAGTCCCGGGCGATGGCGACCTTGTCGTCCTCGGTGTAGCCGTCGAGGGCGACCAGTTCCATGCGGTCGAGCAGCGCCTGCGGAATGGTCTCGATCACGTTGGCAGTGGCCAGGAACAAGACGTCGGACAGGTCGAGGTCCACCTCGAGGTAGTGGTCGCGGAACGTGTGGTTCTGGGCCGGGTCGAGCACCTCGAGCAGGGCCGCCGAAGGGTCCCCGCGGTAGTCGGAGCCGACCTTGTCGATCTCGTCGAGCAGAATGACCGGGTTCATCGAGCCGGACTCGGTCAGCGCCCGGACGATCCGGCCGGGCAGTGCGCCGACGTAGGTGCGCCGGTGGCCCCGGATCTCGGCCTCGTCGCGCACCCCGCCGAGGGCGACCCGGACGAAGTTGCGGCCCAGCGCCCGCGCCACCGACTCCCCGAGCGAGGTCTTGCCGACCCCGGGCGGGCCGACCAGTGCCAGCACCGCGCCGGATCCCCGGCCGCCGACCACCTCCAAACCACGCTGGGCGCGGCGGCTGCGCACGGCCAGGTACTCCACGATCCGCTCCTTGACGTCGTCCAGGCCGTGGTGGTCGGCGTCCAGCACGGCGCGGGCGGCGGTCACGTCGGTGGAATCGACGGTGCGGGTGCCCCAGGGCAGTTCGAGAATGGTGTCGAGCCAGGTGCGCAGGTAGCCGGCCTCGGGGCTCTGGTCGCTGCCGCGTTCCAGCTTGCCGACCTCGCGCAGGGCGGCCTTGCGGACGTCCTCCGGCAGGTCGGCCTCTTCGACGCGGGTGCGATAGTCCTGGGCGCCGTCCGGCTCGTCCTCGCCGAGTTCCTTGCGGATCGCGTTCAACTGCTGGCGCAGCAGGAACTCGCGCTGATTCTTCTCCATGCCCTCGCGGACGTCCTCGGCGATCCGGTCGTTCACCTCGGTCTCGGCCAGGTGTGCCCTGCTCCACTCCACCAGTACGGTCAGCCGCTCGGCGACGTCCGGGGTTTCGAGCAACTGCCGCTTCTGGGCGTCGGTCAGCCAGGGTGCGTAGCCGGCCAGGTCGGCCAGCTGGGACGGGTCCGTGATGCGGTTCACCTGATCGATCACCTGCCAGGCGTCCCGTCGCTGAAGCGTGGCGATGGTTACCTGCTTGTACTCGGTGGCGAGGGCACTCACCGACTCGGTGACCGGCTGGTCGTCGAGTTCGGTCACCTCGATCCACAGCGCCGTGCCGGGCCCCGAGACGCCCGAGCCGATCCTGACCCGCCGGTCGGCCTTGATCACGGCGGCCTCGTCTCCGTTGCGCAGCCGTCCGAGCTGGACGATCTCGGCCACCACGCCGACGCTGGCGTAGCGGTCCTCCAGGCGGGGGGCGACCAACAGGCTGCCGTCGCTGTGGGAACGCGCGGCGTCCACTGCCGCGCGGGCGGCCTCGTCGAGCTCGATCGACACCACCATGCCCGGCAGCACCACGAGATCGGTCAGGAAGAGGACGGGGAGATTGGTTGACGACATGGTGCGGAGCCTCCGTTCAGGCCGCCCCGAATAAGTTGAGCGACATAGACTCAAGGCCGTTCGACCTCACATTGTTTCGCTGTTCTCCCAGGGCGAACAACCCCCGGGCGGGAGTCGTCATCGAAGGCTGCAGAACCTCTCTACGGCATCGGTGGGCCCGGCGATGATGAGTTGGTCATCACGGCGCACCGTGGTCTCCGCGCGGGCGTGGATGAAGTCCTCCCCCACCCGCTTGACCCCGGCGATGTTGATTCCGTGATTGGTGCCCACGGCAGACTCGGCGAGGGTCTTGTCCCAGGTCACCTCGGGTGCGGTGGTGCGCGCGATGGAGAATGCGTCGTCGAAGTCGATGTAGTCGATCGTGCGTCCGGTGAGCATGTGCGCGACGCGTTCGCCCATCGAGAACTCGGGGTAGACGACGTGATGTGCGCCGACGCGTTCGAGGATCTGGCCCTGCTTAGGGGTGATGGCCTTGGCCCAGATGTCGTTCACGCCCGCTTCGGCGAGGGCGAGGACGGTGAGCACGCTGGCTTCAATGTCTGCACCGATGGCGACTACGGCGCGGTCGAAGTCGCCGACGCCGAGTTGCCGGAGGGCCTCCTCGTCGGTGCTGTCCGCCTGGACGACGTGGGTCAGTGTGTCGGCCCACTTCTCGACCAACGCCTGGTCCTCCTCGATGGCCAGCACTTCCTGACCGAGGCGGACGAGGCATTCCGCGACGGCGGACCCGAACCGGCCGAGCCCGATCACCACGACGGATACGGTTTCGCTCTTTCTGAATGTTCTAGCCAACGATGGGTCGCTCCTCGGGTCGCTGAAAGTGGTGGTGCCGGGTGTTCAAAGCGAGCGCTGAGGCGACGGTGATCGTGCCGACCCTTCCGACGTACATGAGAATCATCAGGGTCACCTGTGCGGAGGGGGGCAGCCCGGGTGTGATGCCGGTGGACAGTCCGACTGTAGCGAATGCGGAGATCGCCTCAAACAGCACGACATTCAACGACAGGTCGGTTTGCAGAAGGATGGCGAGGGTGCCGGCGGCGATGACACCGACTCCGAGCAGTGCAACGGTGAGGGCTTGGCGCAGCGTTGCGCCGCTGATCCGGCGGTGGGCGATGTTGGTGTCGCGTTCGCCTCGGATCTCTGACCAGATGACGTGGGCGAGAAGAAAGAATGTGGTGACCTTGATGCCACCGGCGGTGCCGGCCGAGCCGCCGCCGATGAACATGAGCCCGTATTGGAAGGCCAGGCTCTCTTCAGTGATGTGTGCGTAGTCGACGGTGTTGAACCCGGCCGTGCGGGGCACGACGCCGCCGGTGATGCCGGCCACGGTCTTGCCCCACGATGAGAGCGGGCCCAGGGTCTGTGGGTTGGACCATTCCAGGGCCATGAACGCGACGGTGCCCACCGCCAGCAGGGTGAGTGACCCGTAGACAGTGATCCGCGTGTGCACCGTCCATTTGTCGGGGGTGCGCCAGCGTCGCGCAAGTTCGAACAGGACGGGGAAGCCGAGTCCGCCGGTGATGATGGCGACGCAGATGGGGAACATGATCCAGGCGTCGTCGACGAAGCCGATGAGGTTGTTGCTGTACAGGGCGAAGCCTGCGTTGTTGAAAGCCGAAATCGAGTGGAAGACGCCGTGCCAGATCGCTTCGTCCCAGGTCTGGTCGTAGGCGATCCGGAACCGTGCGGTCAGCACAGCTGCGATGGCGGTCTCGAAGGTCACCATCGTAACGGCGATCAGGCGGACTACGCGCCGCACGTCCCCGAGGTTGAGCGCTTTGGTTTCGTTCTTCGCGATCAGCGAGGACCGCAAGCGCCACCGTCCGCCGACCAACAGGCCGAGCAGGGTCGCCAGGGTCATAATGCCGAAGCCACCCACCTGGATCAGGCCCAGGATCACCACCTGCCCAAAGGGCGACCAGTACGTCGCTGTGTCCACCGTCGTCAGGCCAGTGACGCACACGGCGGACACGGCGGTGAAAACGGCGGTCAATAGCGGCGGCCGGGTCGGGCCGGGAGTGGCGGCAGGCAGCGACAGCAACACCGTGCCGACCGCAATGGCGGCTAGGAACGCGATGGGCACGATCTGGGCGGGATGCAGGAGGCGTGGTCGCACCGTGCCTCCCGAAGTTTCCTGCTCAGCGGTCCGGCTTTGGACCGTGGACAACGGTAGAGGATGGCCGCTCGGACGTCAGGTCTCCGTCGGTTCAAAATCGAATCGTCACGAATCTGCCGTATTGATGATTCGGATGATCCCGCTGGTGCCGTCGAGGTGGACGTGCTGACCTGTGGCCAGCCGGCGGGTGGCGTCGTGCACTCCGACCACTGCGGGGATGCCGTACTCGCGGGCCACCACCGAACCGTGGGTCATCATGCCGCCGACCTCGGTGACCAGCCCGGCGGCGGCCAGAAACAGCGGGGTCCATGCGGGGTCGGTGGCCCGGCAGACCAGGATCTCGCCCGGGTTCAACGACTCGGCCGCCGGGTCGGTCACCACGCGTACCCTGCCCTCGGCTACACCAGGGGAGACGGGCGATCCCGACAGGTCGCCGACCACCGTGCTGCCGAGACCTTCATAGAACGTGCGTCCGTCGGAAAGGATGACTCGGGGCAGTTGCGCCCGCCGACGCTCGCGATCGTCGACCGCACGCCGCGCGGCGACGAGCAGTCGCAGGTGCGTGGCGTCCTGCGTCCAGACCCGGTCAAGTTCGGCCAGCCGAAGGAAACACACGTCGTCGGCGCTGTCGAGTATTCCGGCTGCGACCAGGTCGGCGCCGCTGGCCAGCAGGCCGGCCCGGATGATCCCCATCGCCTTGATGATGGTGAACTTCGGGGTCTCGCGGGCGCCCATCATGCCGCGGATCCGGCTGATCAGGAACCGGGCCTGCTGCGCCTCGAGTCCGGCCAGCAGTCCGGTCAGCCGGTCGGTCGCCGTCCGGGAGTCCCGCCGGCCGGCCTCGAATACTACGTCCGGAGCCCGCTCGGGTTGGTCGATGCGGACGTAGCTGCGCAGAGTGGCCAGCACCTGGGTCGGCTTCTCCGACCATCGCGGACGCCCCAGGTCGACTTCGGCAACCCCACGCATGCCGTACTCGTCCAGAAAGGCTTGGATCGCTTCGTGCGCGGGGCCCGGCAAGAGTCCGCTTTTGTAGTCGACGGCCAACTGACTGGGGTCGTCGTGGAGGAATCGGGCCAGCGATGGGCTGTCGGCCTGGATGGTGCGGGCCACCTGCCACAGAGCCAGGTCCATCGAGGTGGTCACGTTGCCGTCCAGAGCGCGAAGGCATGCCAAGCCCAGCCCCGGCTCGCCGGCCTTGGCGGCCAGTCTGTTGAGCCGGGAGGTCATCGCGAGCCCGGGCGCCATGATCGGCGCGAAACGTGGCAGCAGCACCCACAGCGCATTGCCGATCTGTTCGCGAAGCCCGGCCAGCCGGGCAGCCAGCCGGTCCGCGTCTTCGGCAATGGTGGATGCCCGCGCCTCGGTTTCCGCAACCCCAGCCAGGTAGCGCTCGGCCGCCGCCTCGAAGGCGTGTCGCTGGCCGACCGGGTCGATCAGGCTCCGGGGCAGGCGGGGCAGGACCCTGCGGAGGAAGTGACCAAGTGGTCCGAACACCGCCCTACCCGTGCGGCCCTCGAACGGAGTCAGCCGAGGATCGTCCCGCAACGCGTCGAGGATCCTCGCGGTGCTCGGCTCGACGATCGGCAGGGCCATCGGAAGGATCTTGCGGCCGAGCGGGTTGCGGGCCACCAAGTCCAGTCTGAGCCACAACCGCTCGCCGGCCTCGGTCAGGTACCGGTTGGCCTGCGGGTCGATGCTGCGGTTGAACAGCCTGGCCGCACCAGACACTGCGAGTTGAATCGCGTCCTGTCCGAGCGGAGTCAGCGGGTCGAGAAGGCCCTGCACCGCCCCGAACGAGAACCACACCGCCAGAGGGGATCGGTCCGTCGGCGTGAAGCTCGGCAGTGGGAACAGGGTGGTGATCGCTCGGGACTGCAGCAGGTACAGCAGTCCACCGGAGTAAGCCCACTCGATGTCCTGCGGGCTGCCGGCCAACCGAGCGACGCGGGCGCCCACCGCGGTCAGCTCAGCGACCTGCACGTCGTTCAAGCAGAACTCCAGGCCGGCGGCCGACTCAACCAACTGGACTCCGCCCCCGGAGGTCGCCACGGTGGCAGCCTGCTTGGCGCCCATGCGACGATCCCGAATCCGGCCACTGTCAGTCTCGACCACCCAATGATCGGGCTCGACCCGTCCAGAGACGAGCGCCTCGCCCAACCCGAACGTCGCATCGATGACACTCTCGACCCGGGCTCCAGTAAGGGGGTTCGCAGTGAACAGCACCCCACTGGTCTCGGCAGCGACCATCACCTGGACGACCACCGCCAGCGCCACGTGGCTCTGGTCGACACCGTTGCGCAGCCGGTAACCGATCGCACGGGCAGACCACAGGCTCGCGAAGCAAGCCACAACTGCGGCACGCAGGGCACCCACGCCGACCACATTCAGATATGTGTCCTGTTGGCCGGCGAACGAAGTCTCCGGCAGATCCTCCGCAGTCGCCGACGACCGCACCGCGAGCGGCACGTCCGTCCATTCTGCGGCCGGACCGAGAATCTCCTCCCAGACCGGTTCGGGCCAACTGCCGGCAGCGAAGGCGTCACCGATCATCGCCGAGGCTGATTCGAGGGCGGTGGGGTCGCTGCCATCCAATCCCGACAGGGCGGACGCGATCCTCGGTTCCAACCCGTTGTCGGCGACATACTCGCGATAACGGTCCGTGCCAATGATGAACCACGTCGGCACCCGGAACCCGGCGGCGGTCAGCCGGGCCAACCCGATCCCCTTACCCCCATGGACAGGCAACGACACCTCGTCGGCTTCGAAGGGAATGCGCGAGTCCAGCACCCAACCAGTATCGTCCTGCAGCGAGCCCGAGGCGATCGTCAGCGGTAGCTGTCGTCCACTGTCTCGCTCGGAAAGCGCGACCTGGTCGGCCGCCGCCTCCCCTGACCCGGCCCTCCTGCGATGTCCTGTCAGCGGGGAGGGAGCGTTGTGCCGGTCAACTCCTCGGCGACGCTCCACAGTGACGAGGCGAGGTCGACCCCACGTGATGAGCGCGGTAGCTTCGCCGGAGCGGTCTCTCCGACGAGGCCGAAGGCGCCACGCGGGCCGTAGTAGCCGCCCTGCTTCACCGCCGGGCTCGTCGCCGCGAAAAGCAGGGGCTCGACTCCCATCTCCACCCCCTGGGACGGCGCGATCGTGCGTCCGCCCAGCGGGCGCCACCTCGGCCTGGCGCGCCCCAGATTCGGGCCGACGGTCTGCAGGTTCGTGCGGGTGTAACCCGGGTGCGCGATGGTGCTCGTCAGGGGCCAGCCGCGCTCGTCCGCCACCGCTCCCAGGCGCAGTGCCATCAGCATGTCGGCGAGCTTCGACTGTCCGTAGGCCCCGTACGGGCTGTACCGGCGCACCGATTGGAGGTCGTCGAATTGGATGCGACCGATCGCCGCGACGCCGCTCGACATCGTCGCGACGCGCGGAGCCCTGGAGCCGAGCAGCTGTGGGAGGAGGAGGTTGGTGAGCGCGAACGGGCCGAGGAAGTTGCTGCCGAACTGCAGTTCGAAGCCATCCACTGTCGTCATCCGCTTCGGCGGAGCCATCACCCCCGCGTTGTTCACGAGCAGGTCGATCGGCTCGGCCACCGACCGCAAGGTCATGTGCGAAGGCCCGCACCGACGACAGGTCGGCCAGGTCGAGCTGTCGCACCTCGAGCACCGCATTCGGCGCATCCTCCAGGATCTCCGCTCGTGTCGCAGCACCCCGCTCTGGAGAACGCACGGCCATGACGACCTCGGCTCCCGCCAGGGCCAGTCGCCGGGCCGCCTCCTTGCCGAGGCCGCTGTTGGCGCCCGTGATGACGGCGAGACGCCCTGTCTGGTCGGAAATTGTGTAGGTCATCGTCTCCTTCAAGAACACGTGTGGTAACAGTATTGTCGCTGCCCGCGAAACCTGGTCATCTGCGCACCAACCGGCCCCGGAAGACGCTCCCACTCGAAGCTCTCAGTCAACAAGCTGTCGAAGCGGGCACCTTCCGCGTGACGAGATTGGGTGGGCCGGGCGCCACACCAGCAGCACAGAACTGAGAAGGTCGTGACAACGAGGAAACCCCACCCTTTCGGGCGTGACCCGGGTTTAGGCTGCTGCCACAGTCTAGGAGGTTGCCATGTCTCAACCCAGTGCACAATCCTCGCCATCGACGCCACCCGCCACGAGGTACATGTCGCTGAACGGGGCCATCTTCCTGGGCGTCGGCGCCATGGTCGGCGCGGGCATCTTCGCGCTGCTCGGCCAGGCCGGTGAGATTGCCGGATCCGCCGTCTGGCTCTCGTTCATCATCGCCGGCATCATGTCGGCCGCGCTCGGGTACACCCTGGTCAAGTTCGGCCAGCATTACCCGTCGTCGGGCGGCATCATCGTTTACCTGCTGCACGGGTTCCGCAGCCGCCGACTGGTCGGCGTAGCCGCCTGGCTCGGATACCTGACCGCGATCGTGGTGGTCTGCGCCATGGTCGCCATCTCATTCGGTGACTACGCGGCGGCGATGTTCTTCGGTGCCCCGTCCGGCGGCACGGTGTCGAAGATCTGCGCGGTCGTCATGATCGCCGGCGCGACCATCATGACCATCGCCGGGCCCAGCGTCGTCGACCGGATCCAGACCTGGATCGTCTGGCCGTTGCTGCTCGTCTTCGTCGTCTTCATCGTCGCCACCATCGGCAAACTCAACATGGCCCTGCTCAGCCCCAGCACCTACCCGGGGTGGAACCAGATCCTGGCCAGCGTCGCCCTGACATTCTTCGCCTTCCTCGGCTTCGCGGTGATCTCATTCGCGGCAGGCGATCTCGCGGACCCCGAACGCGAAGTTCCCCGCGCCATGTACGGCTCCCTTGGGATCACGACGGTGCTCTACGTGCTGGTGGCGCTCTGCGTCTTCGGCACCCTCCCCGTCGCGGACGTGGTTCGCTACGGCCCAACGGCGATCGCCGAAGCCGCACGGCCCACCTTGGGTGATGCCGGTTTCGCGCTGATGGCTGTGGCGGCCCTGTTGGCCACGGCATCATCGGTGACCGCGACCCTCTACGCCTCCTCGGGGCTCAGCAGGAGCCTGGCCGAGGAGCGTCTCTTCCCGCGGGTGTTCGGCGTGGAGTCCCGGTTCGGTCGCCACGGCGGCTTGATCATCAGCGCCGTGCTGACCGCGCTCTTCGTCACCGTTCTGGGCCTCGGCGCTCTCGCCTCCATCGGCAGCGCCGTGTCCCTCGCGGTCTTCGTGATGGTTGCGATCGGCGCCTTCCGGCTGCGCGAGGAATTGCAGGCGAACGTCGCCGTGGTCGTCGCGGCGGTGAGCATCGCCGGGTTGGTGCTGCTCGGCTTCGTCATCGATCTGGCGCGCAACGACCTGCCGTCGCTGATCAGCGCCATCGTGCTCATCATCATCGCATTCGGCGCCCAACTGGCTGTCGAGGCCAGCCAGCGTCGCGATGCTCCCGCCGCTGAGTGAGGTGCGGCGGGCGTCCGGCCTCAGGAGGAGGTGCTGCTCGGCGTCGCCTTCGTTGGCGCAGGACTCGTCGGTCGTGGGCTGGCGGTGCGCGTCGGAGTGGGCGTGGGGGTCGGCTCGAGCTTCTTCAGCGCCTCCTCGAACGCAGCGATCGTGGCCGCGTCGACCTTGCCGGTGGCGGGAACACCCAGGTCGGTCTGGAAATCCTTCAGCGCCTGGGTGAGTTCGTCGGTCCACTTGCCGTCGATGGGCCCGTCCCAGTAGCCGACCAGCTTCAAGGTCTGCTGCAGCGCTGCGGTGCTGGCCGTGTCCTGCCGGCCGGTGGACGCACCCTTGGCGGCCAGGTCGGCGCGTAGGGCCGCCTCGGTCGCCTTGTCCAGCGCCCCGGTCTGCGGCAGGCCGTGGGCCTTCTGCAGCGCTTCGACCGCCGAGACGGTCTCCGGACCGTACACTCCGTCGACCTTGCCGTCGTAGTAACCGGCGTCCGCCAGTGCCTGCTGCAGCGTGTGGGTCAGGTCGTGGACGGCATCCGCCGCCTGCTGTTGCTGGTCGTCGGCCAGGCAACCGGACTCGGAGAAGAGCTGCAGCCACGCCATCTCCAGCGCCACCACGGCCGCGTTGAACTGCGTCCCCGCCCGCCGAAGCGGGGTCTCGTCGGTGATCCCCTTGGAGGTGGCGGTGAACTCTGCCTCAGCCTGCTGCACCCGGGCGATCGAGGCCGGGTCCGCCGACGGCGTCGGAGACGGCTTCTCGGTGGTCTTGGTCGGGGACGGCGTCGGCGTCGTGCCGGCGGCCGCCGCCTGTGCCGCGGCCAACGCGGCCTGCGCCTCGGCCAGCTCCTGCTCGGCGGTGGTCACGGCCTGCCGGGCGGTGGCCAGGGTCTCGGCGGCCTGGACCGTCTCAGCGCGGGGTTCCATCAGATCCTGACCGGCGGTGCGGACGTCCCCGACCGTCGGCGCCGTCTTGACCAGTACGTCACCGTAGGTGTCGAGAGCCGTGATGTAGGAGGAAGCGGCCGTGCACAACCCGTCGCCCGCTGCCACGGCGGCTCCCTGTGCCTCGCTGAGCGCCTTCTGCTTATCGGTCACCTGCGCCTGGGCGATCGCCACCGGATCGCGGGGCGCCGCGGCGCAGCCGACGAACATCATCGACGTGACGGCGGCAGCGACGCCGGCGATCAGCCGCCGGCGCACAGGCGTCGTCCGGACGCCCACTGGCACTCCAGCGTGCCGGCCTGCGGCCCCGCCCGATGTCTTCGACGCGTCCATACTGGCTCTCCTCCGGCTCGCAACCCTGCCACTCGTGCACCCGATGACGGGGCTCGTATCGCGTCAGCCTAACGGCGACGGCCACCGGGCACGGGCAAACGCCGCGCCGACAGTGCGAGGGGTGTACGGACTGCGGCCGGGGAGCGGGACCCCGACTATCACACGGAGCGGCGACTCGCCCGCCTCCACCGAAGCCAACGGCTGACCAGCATTCGGCTACGGTCCGAAACGACCCGGGACGGCCGGCTGCTCGAACTAGGCCGCGACCGTCCTGGTCTTCGCCGAGGTCCTGGTCAACGTGGTGTACCCGGTGTTGCGGCCAGTCACCTTGACGCGGATCTTCTTGCCCTTGTCGGCCTTGACCAGCGTGTAGGTGAGGGCTGTGGCGCGCTTGATCCTGCTGGAGTTGCGGTACCACTCATAGCTCAGCCTGGTGCCGGACGGTTTCCAGTTGCCGGCAACGGCGGTGAGGATCTTCCCCACCTTCGCCGTGCCCGTGATCTTCGGAGTCACTCCGCTGAGGGTGCCGGACGCCACCTTCGTGGTCGCCTTGGACGTTTTCGCGATCGCCGTGTAGCCGGTTTTGGAGCCGGTCACGGTGACCGTGATGGTCTTGCCCTTCAGCGCTGCCGGAACGGTGTAGGTGGTCGCCGTGGCGCCGGAGATAGTGGAGCCGTTGGCCTTCCACCGATAGGTCAGGGTGACCGGCGCCGGCCTCCAGGTGCCGGGCTTCGCAGTGAGGGTCGCCCCGACCTTTGCCGTCCCGCTGATCGTCGGGGTCGCCGGAGTCAGCGGCAAGACGGGGGTTTCGTAGCGGACCTTGTTGTAGAGGCTGGCGACCTGGTCGCCGTAGTACGGGCTGTACATCCACGAGGGCGAGTCCGTGTAGATGAAGTCGTTGTGCCCGTTGACGTAGCCCCAACTGCCGTCGAAGTCGCGCAGCCACGGCCCACCCGACGACCCCCCGGTCAATCCCGAGTACATGTAGATCGTGCCGTCGCCCCCGTCGCCGGTGGAATCGTTGGCGCGCCACAGGTACTGCCCGTTGTAGGGCGAGCCCGCCGGGTAGCCGAAGGCGCTCGCCGTGTACTCGGCGCTCTGGTTCCATCTGATTCCCTGGGCGCCGAGATAGTCGGCGATCCGGTAGCCGAAGTTGGTCGTCATCGTGGCGGCACCGACGTCATCGAGTCGAACGAATCATCGAAGAACCAGTCGCTCGTGGTGGTGAGATTCTGCGCGTACCAGGTGCCGTACGGTCGCGACCCGTTGGAGTAGGCCGGTACGAACGCCACGTTGTACGACCAGGTGCCGTCCTCGGCGAGGCAGTGACCGGCTGTCCACACCAGACTCTTGCCCTCGCTGTTCACGATCGAGGCCGAGCACACGTAATTCTCGTGGTCGCGGCTGAAGAAGACCTTGCCGTTGGTGCGCGCCGCCGGATGGTTGTAGGGCAGGCCGGGTCGGCTGGCCTGCGGCGTGACAGCCGGCGTGCCTGACTTGGCGGACGGTGCCACGACCTTGCTCGTGGTGGCGGGTGGCACACTGCCCGGTTCTCCCTGAGGCCGCGTCTGCACCTGCTGCTTCCGTGCCGCACCGGCTCGGGTCGCCGACATGACGTTGTCGATGGGCTTCGCGTCCTTCATGCGCGCCGGTGTCCAGTAGGACTCGAGCGCCTCAGCCTCAGCCTCGGCGCCGGTGCCGTCCATCAGGGTGGTGACAGCTGCCGACAGCTCGTTGGTGTGCGAGACCGTCCCGACGGCGGGAGGTGTTGCCGGCACTTCAGCGCGAGCCGTGACCGGCATGGGCAAGAGAGTCGCGCTGAGCGCGGCGGCGACCAGTCCGGTCACCACCACCCGGCGGTTGATGTGTGTTGTACGCATGCGAAAGCTCCTCAGATAGCTGCGACGTGGATGTTGGCGGCGACGTGGCATGACGTGCCGAGCCATCGAGCGACTCCACGACACACGTAACACGCTTCCCCCGAAGCAACGAAAATTTAGTGCGAATGCACCAAATGACGCGATCAATCATGACAGCTGCGTGCGTTCGAACGCATTTCTAGGGTGTCCCCCGCCCGGGCGACAGGTCCGCACGTCCGCACGTCCCTATGCCCGCACGTCCAGGCAATCGCGGCGCCGCGATGGCGAGGCTGCTCCGCTCGCGGCTGACTGTAAACAGTCGCAGATCCGCTCGTGCGGAATGGCGGCTCTTGGAACCTCCCCCGCTGGGAAGTCGCCGGTCTCCGTCCTGGATAGGTTTGGTTGGTGGTCGATGTCCCTTCAGTTCTGCGCGGCCAGGCCGCGGGGCGGCGGTCGTGGGATGACTGGCTGGCTGGGGCGCCACGGCTGAGCGATGACCTGATTGAGCAGTGGCGGCTGGGCGTTGACGGCCCGGCGATGTCGGGCCATTGCGCAATGGTTGTTCCGGTTCGAACCGACGATGACCGTAGCGGCGTTCTGAAAATCACGTGGCCGCATTGGGAGGCCGAGACAGAACACCTGGCGCTGCGGGCATGGCAGGGTAACGGGGCCGTCGAGCTCTGGCGGGCCGACCCGCGCAGGTTCGCGCTGCTCTTGGAACGTGCCCGACCTGACCGCGACCTGCATGCCATCGACGTCCGCGCCGCTTGCGAGGTGGTGGCTGGGCTGTATGGCAGGCTGCACCGATCGCCGCTGCCACAGCTGCGCAAACTCAGCGAGCTGTGTCTGGAGTGGGCCAACCGTCTCCCGCCTTTGGCGGAGTCGAATCTCGTCCCACGGCGGTTCATCAGCCAGGCCGACAGGTTGCTGCACGATTTCGCTTCAGACCCGGCGACCGACTCGGCGCTGATCCACTCCGATCTGCACTTCGCCAACGTGCTGGCCGCCGACCGCGAGCCGTGGCTGGTGATCGACCCCAAGCCGCTGTCGGGGGATCCGGCATACGAGGTGGCTCCCTTGTTGTGGAACAGGTGGGAGGAGGCGATGCGGGCCGTTTCACCGCGACATGCGCTGCTCGATCGTCTGTACGCGGTGGTCGACGTCGCCGGTCTGGACGAGGAACGGGTGCGCAACTGGATCGTTGTCCGCGAAGTCTGCAACGTGTTGTGGAGCTACGAGGAGCACATCAACGATGGCGTTCCCATCCAGCACGACCGGGTGACAACCGCCACCACCATCCTGAAAGCCGTTCAGCGCTAGCACTCAGCCCACGGCGCCCGCCGTGACGGCAACATGACAGCAACTCGCGGCCGCGCGTAGCCCAAAGTGAACCGCGATCAAGATCCGCCCCCGCTCGCCGACTCTGACCGACACGAGCCCAAACCCATCAGCCAAGTCGCAATCAGCGGCATGTCCCTGTTCAGGAACTTGGAGCCGATCGGACTCCTACTTGCCAATGTCTGGGCGTTGCCGGTTCTGGGTCGAAGCAAACCCATCGCGACTCGAGAACCGGAGCCTTGTTATGCCGATGACGTTGGGGATTGATCTGGCTTGCCGGGCGGCGCACGTGGCGTCGCTCGCGGGCCCTGATGGCACGCTGGTCTGGCGAGGTCGGAGCTTGTTCACCCGACCCGCCGACCTGGACAAGCTGTGGCGCGACATCGGCTGCCAGCCCGGGGAGCTGACGGTGGTGCTGGAACCGACCAGGAATGTGTGGATCGTGGTCGCCGCCTGGTTTAGGCGGCGTGGCGCCCGGGTCGTGCTGGTACCCACCACCCAGTCAGCCGACCTGCGCGCCTACTACGCCAAGCACACCAAGAACGACCGGCTCGACTCCACGATCCTGGCAAGGCTTCCTTTGCTGCATCCCGAAGGGCTACGGGAGTACGCCACCGACGGGCCGGCGGACCCGTTACGCCGGATCGTGAAGCAACGCTCCTCACTCGCGAAACGACGCGCAGCGATCTTCCACCGCCTCGACGCCCAACTCGAACTGCTCGGCCCGGGCTGGTACGACTCGTTGGGCACCGACTATGGCCACGCCACCTTGCACTTCCTGGCCCGCTACGCTGACCCCAACACTGTGATCCGGCTGGGACAAGCCCGTTTGGGCCGGTTCCTGCGGCGCTACTCCCACGGCCACTGGCGCGATGGCAAGGCCGCCGAACTCATCGCCGCCGCCCACCAGACCCTGCAACTGTGGGACGGCGACGGCATCGACTTCGCCGAACTCGCCGCCGACATCGCCGTCGAGGCCGAGCAAGCCCAAGTGCTGACCGCGCAGATGGCCGACCTGGACGAGCGGATCGCGAACCTGTACGCCGAGACCGACCCGGCCGGCATCATCCGCTCCACCCCCGGCGTCGGCCCGGTCATCGCCGGGATCATCGCCGGCCGGCTCGGCGACCCGCACCGGTTCACCAGATCAGGATGTTGCCGTGTGTGGGGTGGTCGGTTTGGTTCAATTGCTGAATGTTCCCGGCCACGTGTCCCCGCCTCACCGGCATCCTGGTGAGCCTGCGCCCGTTCCAGTACGGTGATGAGGCGATGGTCGCGTCGGCCTCGACCGACCCGTTGCTGCCGCTGATCACGACGGTTCCCGCCGCGGGGGACGCTTCCGGGGTTCGCGCGTTCATCGATCGCCAGAACCGTAGGACGGCCGAAGGAATCGGCTACTCCTTCGCCATCGCGGATGCTCGAACCGACGAAGGTGTCGGTCAGATTGGATTGTGGACCGGTTCGGTGCTTGCCAAGGGTCGCGCCTCGATCGGCTACTGGATAGCGCCGGGGTTTCGTCGCCGAGGCTACGCCGCTGCCGCACTTGGGGTGCTGGTCGATTGGGCGTCGACGTTGACGGAGATCAAGCGGCTGGAGCTTTATGTCGAACCGTGGAACGAAGGCTCTTGGCGTGCAGCTGAGGCGTGCGGATTCTTGCGGGAGGGACTCCTGCGGAGCTGGGAACAGGTCGGGGACGAGCGAAAAGACATGTACATGTACAGCTACATCCCCGCCGGGTAGACGAAGCACACCACGCGTGGCGCGGCATGATCGAAGGTGCTGGCAGGTGGCGGGCGAGGCTGCGCGTCGCAGCGTGACTGACGTCGCCACGGCAGGAGCGGCTTGCCCGGGTTTGCGTGGTGCCGGGAGGTCCGCGCCCGGCAACAGTAGGGTGCGGTGGCTCTGGTGATGCTGGCGCTCCTACTGTGGAGACATGAGCACCTTCACACGACTCCTCGCGGCGCAGGTCAGAAACGAGTTTGCCGCCTCCCAGCAGTACGCGGCCGTGGCGGTGTGGTTCGACTCCCAGGATCTCCCGCAACTCGCCCGCTTCTTCTACCGGCAATCGCTGGAGGAGCGGAACCACGCCATGATGATGGTCCAGTACATGCTGGACCGGGACCTGGCTATCACGATCCCGGGCATCGACCCCGTGCGTAACGACTTCGCTGCTCCCACCGAGCCAATCGCCCTGGCGCTGGCGCAGGAGAAGCAGGTGACAGCCGACATCGAGGCTCTCTTCGCCGCAGCGCGCGACGGTGGCGATCCGTTGGGCGAGCAGTTCATGTTGTGGTTCCTGAAGGAGCAGGTGGAGGAGGTCGCGTCGATGGCCACGCTGCTCAACGTCGCGCAACGCGCCGGGGACAACTGGTTCGACCTGGAGAATTACGTTGCGCGGGAAAGCATCGGCGACAGCGGGCAGGACACCGCTGCACCCCCAGCAGCCGGCGGGGCGCTGTAGCTTCTATCGACCAAGCAGCGGTGAACCTGATTCGAGGAGCAGCTAGACCGGGTAGATGCCGTTACATTCTCTCCCTCCGGGGACGTCATTTACTGCACCGACGTCTTGGGTCAGACCGTGATGCGCGTCCGCCCCGGATACATCGAGTTCCCAAAAGCCTTCATCCCGGACGGAATGCCACCGCATCAGGACTGGATTTGGGTTGTCGACCTTCCACGCTAGTGACACAGGTCGGCTATCACCATTGCAGTCCAACCAGGTATGTCCGCACTGCTACCTGGAACTGCCGTTGAGCGGCCAGTGCGACTGCCGGGACTGATTGGCAATTGTGGTCCGACCTGGTCATCCAACGCGCACTAGGGCTGCATATACCAGTTGCGCCTTGATGCGGGGGTCTCTAGCGTTGTCTACAGGCGCGCCACCGCCCCGTCGGGTGCGATAAGGGCCACCGGATCGGAGGACACGTCGTGTTGCGATCACCCATCCTGGCAGTTGCTCTGTCGACCACCCTGGCGACTGGATTCGGAGTTGCGTCGGTTGGGCCGGCCATCGCCTCCCCGCCCTCGCCGCATACCCTGGTCGTGGACGACGACGGTGCACAATGCGGTCCGTACGCCTACTCCAGCATTCAGGCCGCCGTCGATGCCGCTCGCCGCGGCGACCGTGTCCGGGTCTGCCCCGGGCGGTACGCCGAGCGGGTGGTCGTGAACAAGCCCCTCACCCTGATCGGCCAGCCAGCCGCAGTAGCCGCTCTGAACTGCTTCACTGAGCAGACCTCCGAACCGGACGATCTGGACAGCACCGTCGTACCTGTGCTCGAGCCACCCGATGCTGAAGAGACGCCGGTGCTGCGGCTGCTCGCAGACGGGATCGAGGTCGCAGGACTGGTGATCCAGGGTGTTGACGACCAAGAGCCAGACATTGTTGGCGACGGATACACGCTCTTCGATGCGGCACTGACCACCGACGACAAGCACACAGGGTGGCGCATCCACCACAACCTGTTCCGGCTGAACTTCCTGGCAGTGGAGCTTGGCAGCAAGGGCGGTCAGAAATCCAGGTTCGACCACAACTGCCTGCGCGACAACACCTTCGCGGTGGCCAACCAGCGCTACTCGCTGTCCCGGGCCCTCCTCGACCACAATGAGACGTATCGGTCTGAGAACACCGCGTGGGAAATCGGCTGGGGCTATCGGGGCACCACCGCAGTTACCTTGTACCGCAACACCTCGCGGCGAGACCACCTCACGCTCTACGCCCAAAACGACGACCATCTGACGGTACGGGGCAACGTTATCGAGCAGGCCGGCATCGGGCATCAACCTGGCTGGTGGGGACACCCAGCCGAGGATCCTGCACAACACGGTGACGGGCACGACGCGCGGCGCAGCCATCACGGTCAACCCGCCGGACGCTGATTCGCCGGTGACTGGCCTGGTGATGCGCGGCAACACGGTGACCGACAACGCGTTCTCCGGCTTCACCACGGGGGGCCTCGCCAACCTGACCGGTGCCTCAATTGTGGGCAACACGTTCAGTCGGAACCAGAGGAACGGCATCGTGCTGGCCCCGGGAACCCGCGCTAACCGGTTCCTGCACAACGTCACCGAAGGCAACGCCCAGTACGGCATCCGGCTCTTCCCAGGAACCCAGGACAACCTGCTGATCGGGAACCGCATGCTCGGCAATGGAGTGGCCGACGCTCTCGACGAGACCGCGGTCACCACCGACGGCGTCACGGTGCTGGCTAACCGCTGGGTACACAACAGGTGCACAGTCGACATCCCGACCGGCGAAATCTGCTGAGTCAGTCGAACCGGTAGCCAGACGCCGAAGTTGAGGACCGTCACAGGGGAAATGCCGGACGTTGGCAACGTTCCTCCAGCCCGTCCAGCCGTCAAACCGCTGAACGCCTCCGCACGTCCTTGATCTGCACCTTGCGCGCGCGTCCGGTGGTGACATTGGCCGATCATTCCCCGAAATCGGCGGATTCAACCCGCGCTTACACCTCGATTGTGACGAGCAAAGTTGCCTTCGAGATGGCGACAATCTCGTCCAATGCAAGGTCGTCTCGCTAGCGATGCCTGCGGACGATCTCCGCCGCCAGGCCAGCATGGTCGTCGGTGGTCATTTCGGCCACCCACGTTCACCTGCGGACCACGGCTCCCGGCTCATCAGTTCTGCCGCGTCGGCACCAAGCCAAGCAACTTTATCCCGGCCAATGCCCAACGTCAGGGCCAGCCGGGCGTACACGACTCAGCTGGCGCGGCGGCCTCGGAGGATCATCACGACGGCGAGCACAAGGCCGATGCCCAGCAGCACGAAGCATGCCGACAGTGTGACCCACTTGGCGAGGGTGAACAGCGGCGCCAACTCCGCCAGGACGGGCGTCCGCGCCGGAAAGCGGGCCATCACCAGCGCCGTGCAGACATTCTCGGCGTAGTCCAGCGCCACCACGACGACTGGCAGCAGGGCCACCCGGCGCCAGCGACTTCCGGATCGGGTGAACGTGGCCCATGTCCAGGACAGCGTCACCAGCAGGAACGACCCGTACACCAGCGGCCAGATCACGTCGAAGGTGAGCCGCGCCCGCACATAGGCGTCTCGACCGGCCTGTCCCCAGGCCTCGGCCGCCGCGTACAGGTCTGTCGGGAGATACCACAACGACGTGTCCGGCGCCGGGTGGCGGGAGGTGTAGAAGGCCCCCGCCTCCGCCTGAACGGGCAGCACCACCGCCGTGAACAGCCCGAACAGCGCCAGGGCTGTGAGCGCCATCCAGCCTTGCACTCCGTCCGCCAGCCGGTCGGCCGGCCTGTCCACCCAGCTCAAGGCTCCCCGTTCGTTGCCGTGCCGCCATCCTAGGCAGACGGCGGAACAGTCACCCGGAGCTCTCCGTTTGGGGTTCGATGGGGCGCTCTGCGCAGGCCACAGGCTCGCACCTGTCGGCAGGTCGGTCTCGCGCGTTCGAGGTCCACGCATGCACTCTCGTAGTTGGGGGTGAGGCTCGGCGGGGCCTGCAGCCTGAAGGGTCTGGACGTACGCTGACGCCATGTCGTCACAGCTGGAGGCCGCTCTCGTGCCCGGCCCGCTCGGCGGGACGGAGCTCCAAAAGGTGTTGGCCGTCATCCTGGATGATGATCCCACGGGGACTCAATCGGCCACCGACGCCAGTGTGCTGCTTGATTGGGACGCGGGCGATATCTACTCGGCATTGTCCGCAGAGGGCGCGGTGTACCTCCAGACCAACTCCCGGGCCGTGAGTGCCGATCGGGCCCGTGAACTGGCCGAACGCATACGTGGCCAGATCCGGACGGTAGAGCGGCGCCTCGGGCAACCGGTCTTGGTCGTCTTGAGGGGTGATTCGACACTGCGGGGGCACGTGTTCACCGAGTCGGACGTGTTTGCTGGCGATGACGGTCGGATCTTGTTCGTGCCGGCCTTCCCCCAGGGTGGCCGTCGCACGAGGTCGGCCATTCACACCGTCACGATCGACGGCGCGGACGTCCCCGTCGGCGAGACCGAGTTCGCCCGCGACCCGGTATTCGGTTACCACAGTTCAAACCTGATCGAGTGGACTCGCGAGGTAGGAGACCGGAAGGCCCTGTCCGTCCCATTGGATGCGCTGCGGAGCACCGGCGGGCGGGCTGTCGCCGACGCCCTCGCGAAGGCCGCGCCGCGGGAGCTTGTGATCCCCGACGCGGAGTCGGATGCCGACATCGAACTGATCCGGCGCGGCCTGATCGCCGCCTTGGGGGCAGGCGTCCCGGTCGTGGTCCGCTCAGCGGCGACCCTCGCGGCGGCCTGCGCTGGCCGGCTCAGCACCACCTATCTGGCGCGGCCGGTGCAGCGGGAACCCGGCGGTGTTCTGGTGGTCTGTGGTTCCCATACGGCGGCTGCGACTGCACAACTGGAGTACCTCGCTGAGCAGTCCGGGGTCCAGCCGGTCGTCATCGCGACGACCGACGCGCTTTCCGATCCCGAGGCTGCGGGCCGGGCCGCAACCCCGCGGCTGCACACCGACCTGACCGACACCGGTCTGGCGATCGTCGCAACTGAGCGCAACCGACGGGTGGAGGACGACACCCTCGATGACGGGGCCGTGGTGATGCGCGCCTTGATGGCCGCCATTGTCGGTCTCATGCCTTCGGTGCGAACCGTCGTCTCCAAGGGCGGTATCACGTCCGCCGAAATGGCGCGTACTGGCTTTGGGGCCCGTGCCGCACGCGTGAGGGGACAGATTGCGCCTGGGATCTCGGTTTGGGACTTCACCACGGCCGACCGTCGTGGCATGCAGGTCATAGTGCCCGGCAACGTCGGTGACAACAGGGCCCTCGTCGACGTCCTGGACGCCCTCGGAATCCACCGCGGGGAGCAGGCACGATGAACGTTGACGGTGTTCGGGTTGCTATCACCGGCGGAGCCGGCTTCCTGGGTGGCCTGCTCGCCCGGCGGCTGCTCGACACGACAGCCATCTCGGTCGGCGGTGCGGAACCGCGGCCGATCTCTGCGATCCAGCTGCTGGATCTCGTCGAGCCGCCCCACGATCTGTCCGCCGAGGCCCGGATCGGCGCGCTGACCGGCCCGCTCGAGCAGACCATTCCCCAGCTCGGCGACGTCGACCTGCTGTGCCACCTCGCCGGAGTCGTCAGCGGTGCAGCTGAACGCGACTTCGACCTGGGCATGCGAACCAACCTCGACGCCCTGCGGCAGCTGCTCGACCACGCCCGCTCTTTCGCCGCACCGCCGGTCGTCGTGTTCACCAGTTCGCTGGCTGTGTTTGGCAGCGACCCAGCGATCGGCCCGGTCGGACACGTCGACGACGACACCCTCCCCAGACCTCAATCCAGCTACGGGATTCAGAAGTTCATCGGCGAGCAGCTCCTCGCCGACTACACCCGACGAGGGTTTATCCGCGGCCGCAGCATTCGACTCATGACTGTCGCCGTCCGACCCGGCAAACCCAACGCGGCGGCCTCCAGCTTCATCTCGGGAATCATCCGTGAACCGCTGGCCGGACAACGCGCCACCTGCCCCGTCCCTGCGTCCACACCGATCGCCCTGTCGTCACCCGCCCGCACAATTGACGGGATCGTCAAGGCCATCACCGCTGACGACCGCACCTGGGGCAGCCGAACCGCGCTGAACCTGCCCGCCCTGTCAACCACGCCCAGCGACATGCTCAAGGCGCTCGACCGGGCCACGAAGACGAACCCGAGCAGCCTCGTCGACTGGGTCCAGGACGATGCAATCCTCGCCATCGTCGGCAGCTGGCCGGCCAAGTTCTCGACTCCCCGTGCGAACGAGCTCGGGCTGGCGGCACCCACCTCATTCGATGACGTCATACGCGAGTACCTGACCTCGCCCTTTCATGAGGGTGGGGTTTGACTCGGGGGTTTGAACAGCGAAAGTGCTTCCATCCCCGCCACGACGCTGGGGCATCCCGGGTGCTCGACCAGGCCGGCGGCATGCTGCTCACGAAGACGGCGGTAGTTACCGGCCTACTGGAGAGAGGGTCTCGACGCTCCAGACGGCTCGCTCCATCTCGTCCGTAACGCCATCAAGGACTTGACTAAGGAGCTGAAGAAGGTTGGTGAGCGATCGGCTAAAGCCGCCAGCCAGTCAATGAGGCCGGTCACGACTGCCGCCCCCGCGCAGTTCGATCGGACGACGCATAGGGACTCCATAGTGATCGAGGGTCCTGAACAGCCGGTGGCTGGACGAGCAGCAGAAACGTCGGGGAAACCCATGACGGGTGTCGACGCTGGCGTCTGACCCGGCGCACCCCTGTCGATGCGCGATCATCGGCATGATCGAGCATCGCAGCAGAGCTCCCCCGGCCCGCAGCTGAATGGCGAACGAAATCCGTTGAAATAGGGGATCAGCCACATGGCCCGAACGATCAACCCTGAACCTATGGGTCGGACGGGTCGCCGAACGGCAGGTCGATGCCGCGTGCGACCAGCAGCGACTTAACGCCCTCGTAACGGGGCTTGCCATGGTGGGCGCACCTGAGCGGGATGCTGTGCTACCTGTGAACTCCGACCAGGTCGGCGGTTGCTCGCTGACCGGCCCGGGTGGGCATGTGAACAGCCCGCCCCGCCGAAGCGGGACGGGCTGTTGGGTGATGCGTGGATGGGGTCAGGCCAGTTCGAACCCGAAGTCCAGCGTCAGGTCGTCGGGCACGTCAGCGCCGGAGACGACGTTGTGCCAGACCTCGACCTCGAAGGGGCGGCTGGAGTTCGCCGGGACGACGTTGTTCGGCATGCCGTCGGTGAAGCGGCGTGCCCTGCACCCAGACGCGGTCGCCGTCCTGCACGTCGGCGTACCGGATCCGGAACTCCTGATCGGTGTTGGTGTCGTTGACGATCGTCAGCGGGACCTTGGTCGCCCAGTACGTGCCCTCGGCGAACTCGCCAGCGTGCTCGATATCAAACACGTCGGGCAGGTTGATGTGGTGTCCCACCATCTGGCTGTAGAAGACGTAGCCGGTGTTGTCCGGCGTGGCGGCGAACACCTTGGAGGTCAGGCCACCGGGGAACACGTAGCCCGGCTTGGTCGTGACGGTCGTGCCGATCTTGCCGTTCAGGGCGATGTGGTTGACCACCGGCGAGAAGGTGTACTTCTCCGTGCCTGCCGGGGTCGGCACCGTCATGTTCGGGCTGATGCCCTTGAGGCCCGTCAGCGGGTTGGCCGGCAACGGGATCTGGCAGGTCACGCCGTCGACAGCCGCGACAGCCGGGGTGTCGATGACGGTCTGCGTCTTGACGCCGTCGCGGACGTACGCCACGCCGTCGAAGGTCAGTCGTCGGCACGTTTTCGGTGGACCACTTGATGTGGCCGGTGCCCACGGCGGGCTTGTACTTGTACTCGATGTGCGTCTGGCCTCGGCGACTGCGGCTGTCTCGATGACCGGCACGCAGGCGGGGTCGGTGGATGTGGTGGTGAGCGGCGTGCGCCGGTGTGCCGGCGAGCAGCGGGGTGGCGATCGCGGCGGAAGCCACGAGGCCGAGAAGGATCTTGTTCATGTGGTGTCTCTTCACTGGTGCTTGGTTAAGACTGCTGTAACCCAATCGGGCGACTTATGAGTATCCTATCGGATTTCTATACTGCCGCCAAACGTACTCTATATGGCCCTCGACTCTCACCTCTGTTACACTCCCGTCCCATGGCACGACCTTATGGAGACCCGGTGGAGATCATCACCGCGCCCGTCCCTGCCCAGTCCCCGTTCATTCCCGCTGACGCGAAGATCGTGGTCGGGGCGATCGCGCCGGCGTCGCCTGATCCGATCCCGATCGTGCTGCTACCGGGTTTCGAGTACCGCATGCTCGAGTGGCGGCACCCCAAAACCCACGGGATCCACTGGCGGCTGGAACGGAGAAAAGCCGCCCAACACGGCGAAGACGACGAATAGCCTCACCGCTCACCGAACGCCCGTGCCGCTACAACCGCAGGTCGCATTGAACGGTCGCCCCTGTACGGTCGCCCCACTGCCGAATTTGGCTCTACTCCAGTCAAGACGGCTCGCTGCGCTCGCCGGGCTGCGGTCCGTGGCCTCACTCGCCGGCGCTCGCTGAGGGCCGGTCCTCGCCCTCGACAAATGTATGCACGACACTCGCAAACGTCTGGCGTTGTCGCTATGCCACGTGTCGACGGTACCTGGGGTTCGAGCGGCTTTGAAGGTGTAAGCCGTCCCGTACTGCCCCGCGCTTCGAGGCTCTGGCGGCGTTCAGTTCATGCCACACATTAGCTTGGTGTGTGGCCTGTCAAGGTTTGAGCGCAGGCAAGTGCAGTGCGTGTATAGGCGACCGTCCGGTCGGTTCCAAGAATGCCAGGCAACCCGTCGCCCATCTGATTCATCACGTACGCCATGGTCAGCCCGGCCTCTAGGTCATTGACGACGATGGAACCGCCCCAGCCGAACCAGAAGCACCGCCGACCTTCCGGCACATAGGGGATCGTCGTCAGTTGCGGAAGGCCGAAGCCAATGCCGAACCGTGCCGGCATCCCGGCGGCCAAGTCGACGCCGTTGGATTGCTCCTCGAAGACTAGATCGATGGTTTCTGGCGACAGCAACTGAACGCCGTCGACGCGCCCGCCATTGGATACCAGGGAGTTGATCCGGGCTACCGAGCGGGCGTTCCCGTGCCCGTTATCCGCCGGAATCTCGGCCTGTCGCCAAGCGGCTGTCGCCGGCAGGGCCATATCGAAGGGGCGGAAGGTTCTCGCCGCGATACTCTCCGGTTCGGCGGACACTTCCACGTCAACATATCCGGGGTAGCAGACGTCAGAGACCCTGTCGAAGTCCTCGGGTGGCAGCCCAATGGTGAAATCGGCCCCAAGCGGCCCGGCGATCTCGTCTGCGAGGTACCTTCCCAGCGACATGCCCGTGATCCGACGGACGATCTCACCGACGAGGTGCCCGTAGGTGGTGTTGTGGTAGCCCGACGCTGAGCCTGGCTCCCACCACGGCGCTTGGGCGGCCAGCCGAGCCGTCGACGCCTTCCAGTCGTAGACCTCCTCGTATCGAAAGGGCGACTCCCAGCCCGACACCCCGGAGGTGTGGGAGAGGAGATGGCGAACCTCGATCTGCTCTTTGCCGTTAACGCCGAACTCCGGCCAGTACCGCGCCACGGGAGCGAACACGTCGAGTTCTCCCCTCTCGACCAGCGTCAACGCCGCAATCGCGGTGATCGTTTTCGTGATCGACCAGACGCAGGTGATGGTGTCGCGCTCCCAGGGCCGGGTCCGCGCGGCGTCGGCCCACCCGCCCCAAAGGTCAACCACGGGCATACCTGCCACGGTGACCGCCAGCGACGCACCCAGTTCGGCGCCGCTATCGAGCTGGCGGTCCAGTTCGTCTCGGAGCGGGGCAAACTGCTGATCACAAAATCCGGAAACGTCAGCCACGTCGACTCCATCATCTACGGCCGCTGAGCTTCTTCGGCCCAGGGACGTGCATACGCCCGACCCAAGCTGCCACACCGGTCACGATGACGCCACTATTGGTCACCGTCACCGTCGACGGCAGAAACGCGCTGCATTCGCGCGGGCCGGTCAGTCCGGAGCCATCCGAGGAACTGTCCTAACCCGGCAGTGGGTTCTCCTGACCCGCGGCGCGGGCTTCGTCGAGCAGGAGGAGCCTCGATCTTTCGTAGAGTCCCATCGACGCTTCGGGTGTGTCTCCGACGGCGGTCATCCCGACCCGGCCCTCCTCGGTGATGGAGCTGATCATGTGGAAGACGATGCCTGCTTGCCGCGACTGATCGAAGTGCACACCGTGCCGCGCCACCACGTCGAACAGGTCGCCCACCGAGAGGGCCTTTAGCCCATCCGCCTCCAGGTGGTCCGTTGCGACGAGATGCTTCTCGACGCCGTCGGCTGTGAGGTATCGGCCCGACTCCGCGTCATAGGCGCCGCCCGTGAGGAACTGCAGGGTCAGGAACGGATGGGTGGTGCCGCCCTTGCGGAGGTTCAGCTCGATCGCGTATGCGGACCAGTCGCCGGCGGCATCCCGGACGACGACGAAGTCGACCGCGAACCGACCGAGCACGCCTTCCCCCGAAAGGCGTTCGCCGATCGCCATTGCCGGCTTGCTGATCAGTCGCGAGTAGGCCGGGTCAGCGGGAAACTTGCAGCCCAGAAAGCTCTGGCCGCTGGGTCCGCCGAGCAGCTGATCGTGCGTCGACAGCAGTTCGACCCTGCCGCCCGGGAGCACCCGCAGCTGCACGCTGGGGCTGAGGAGCTCCTCGCCCATGATCCGCTCCTCGACGATGCCGCCATCGGACTCGAGCTTTGCGACATACGCCTCGAACGGCACATCCGGCGACTCAAGCCGCATGTTGCGGACCCGCTCCAGGATCGCCGCGTGGCGCTCGTAAGGGTTGACCGCAGCGATACCCCCGAGGGTGACCAGGGCGTTGCCCGCGCCCGAGACGCCCTCGTTGAGCTTCACGATCACCTGGCTCATGGCGGGCCGCGTCGCGAGCATCCCGGCGATCGCGACCGACACCTCTTCGAGACTGTGCAGATCCTCGACCCCGAGGGGGTACGGCACGCCGACTTCGCCGAACAGCCGTCGGCAGCCCGTCTTCGTCCCGAGCCGAGCGAGGTGCGGAGCCGCGCCGTACATCGGGATGCCGAGGCTTAACGCGATGTCACGCTCGAGCGCGGTGCTGGTGTACGGGATGAGGTGGCTCCGCTCGCGATTGGGTATCTGCTTCGCGATTCGGGCGAGCAGCCGTGGGCGCTCGAGGAGCTTCTCGCTGAGCGGCCGCACCGACGAATCTCCTACCGAGACCAGGGACAGCCGGGCAAGCGCGTGACTCGGGATCACCCCGGGCAACAGCGCGAGGTAGTACTCGATGATCCTCGGGTCGATCGGCATGGACGTGACGTAGACCATTCGCAGTCGCGGCTGGCGCAGCAGCAGGAGGAGGAAGAGGAGCCGCTCCTCGTACGCTTGGGCCACGCTCCCGCTCTCCGTGGTCGCACGGCTGATGCTCACCGACGGAATCACCACAACCGACTCGTCGTCCAAGTTCAGCTTCATCGAGTCCCAGACGGACTCCATCCGATCCTGGAGCTGCCGGAATCTCGCGTTTCTGGCGTCGTCGTCGAGTTGTGAGAGCGTCGCGACCTCACGCGGCGCCTCCCCGGCCTCCAATGTCGTCATGGCGTGAGCCCCACTTTCTCATCGTCGATGCCAGTGACATCGAACGCACGGATCGGCCTGCTGAAACCCCGAAGCTCGAGGTCGCCGACCGCCTCACCGACCGCGAGCCCCTCGGTCGCGGAGAAGACGCGCTGCGCAACGAGGATCTGCCAGGGTCCCGCCGCGCCACACAGGCGCGCTGCCAGATTGGTGACACTACCGATCGCCGCGTAGTCGAACCGCCCCTCGAACCCGATCCGGCCGAGCGTGGCGAACCCCTGCGCGATGCCGATACCCAGTCCGAGGTCGTGCCCGCGCCGGTGCCAGCCGGCGGCCAGGGCGGTGACCCGGTCGCGCATGGCCACGGCCATCGTCACCGCACGTTCCGCGGCGTCGTCGACCGCCATCGGGTCGTTGAAGAACACCATCAGCCCATCGCCGGTGAAGCGCTCCAGCGTGCCTTCGAATCGGTGGATGAGCTCACCAAGCGCGGCGTGATACTCGGCCAGCACCTGCATGACCTCCTCGGGCTCGCTCAACTCGGCGAATGGCGTGAATCCGCGAAGGTCGCAGAAGACGACCACGATCTCGCGACGGTGGCTGCCCAGGAAGGCCTCGTCGCCCGAGTCGATGATCAGGTCCACCAGTTGCGGCGAGAGGAACCTCCGCAGGCGATTCACCCGCTGCAGCTCGTCCACCTGCGCGTGGACCCGCGCCTCCAATTCCCTGTTCCACTCCGCGAGCTCGTCCGCCTGCCGCTCAATCGTGTCCTGATACCGCTTCACCCGAGCGAGGGACGCGACACGGGCGAGCAGCTCGGCCTGATTGAACGGCTTGCTCACGAACTCGTCCGCGCCCGCTTCGATCGCCCTGAGCTTCTCCTGCTCCCCGCTCGCGGTGATCATCACCACGGGAAGGAACTCGAAACCCGGGGTCGTGCGGATGCGACGACAGACTTCGTACCCGTCGAGTCCCGGCATGAGGATGTCGAGCAGAACCAGGTCCGCTCCAGAGGTCGGCAGCATCGCCAGCGCCTCCGCCCCGGAGGACGCTGCCACCACGCGATAGCCACGCGGGCTGAGCACCGCATCGATCAGCCGCAGGTTCTGCGGCAGATCATCGACGGCGAGGATCGTGACTGCGTCAGTGGACATGGGGTCGCCCATTACTGAGGAACTCTGTGACCTGAGAAGGCAGTGCGCGAACGCTGATCGGCTTGCCGATGTAGCCGTCGAACCCCGCGCGTGCGGCGCGCTCCCGATCCTCGGGCATGGCGAATGCGGTGACCGCGATCACAGGAACACCGTCGAGCCGCGAATTCTGCCTCAACCGCCGGAGCGCCTCATACCCGTCGATGCCCGGCAGTTGGAGGTCCAACAGCACTAGGTCGGGATCGCACGTCTCCGCCAGGGTGACCCCTTCCTCACCGGAAGGAGCAGCCACGACCTCGAACCCGGAGACGATGAGGACATCGCGGACGAGCTTGAGGTTCAGCGGGTTGTCCTCCACGACCAGGATGCGACGGGCTGACATCAGGTCCCCTCCTGCGACGACCCCGGCCCAACCGGGGCAGCGGGCACCACACCGACGCGCCGCAGCGCCCCCACGAGCGAGTCTCGACCGACGGGTTTGTTCAGATAGTCCACGGCGCCAAGGGACAAGCCGCGACTCTTCTCGTCGAGGATCGAGACGATGATCACAGGGAGGTCGCGGGTCGCCTCGTCGGCACGCAGCCGCCCCAGTACCTCCCACCCGTCCATACCCGGCAGACGGATGTCGAGCACGACGGCGGCCGGCGATACCGAACGAATCAACTCAAGTCCTTCAGAACCATCGCGCGCGACCATGACCTGCACACCGAGACCATCGAGGTAGGCAGAGATCAGGTCGAGCGAGGCGCGGTCGTCGTCGACGACCACCACGACGGGAAGGTCGGTGGTGCCAGCCGGCGTCGTCTGAAGGTTCTCGGCCAGCGCCGCGATCGGCACCGTGAAGCCGAACGTACTGCCCACGCCCGGCTCGGTCTCCAGCCACATCGACCCGCCGAGCAGCGCGACGATACGCCGGCAGAGCGTCAGCCCGAGACCAGTGCCCTCCTCCCGCTGCGCCCCGCGGCGCCCCTGCTGGAACGACTCGAAGATCCGCTCGCGGTCTTCCGGCGGTATCCCGATCCCGTTGTCGGTGACGGTCACCGCGACTTCGCCGTCTCGTCGTCGGGCGGCCACCATCACGCGCCCGCCATTCGGAGTGAACTTCACCGCATTGCTGAGCAGGTTCAGGAGCACCTGCTTGAACCGGAGTTCGTCGGAGTCGAGAGTGTCGAGGCCCGGCCCGATCTCGAGGGTGACCTCGATGCCATGGGCAATCGCCCGCTCACGCACCATCGAGAGACCGTACTCGAGCGGCCCGCGCAGCGAGAAGGTCGACCGCTCGAGCTCCATCCGGCCGGCTTCGACCTTCGACAAGTCGAGGATGTCGTTGAGCAGCTGGAGCAGATGCTTGCCCGAGTTCAGAATGTCCCGCAGGTACTCGTCCTGACGTTCGTTGAGCTCGCCGAACATGCGCTCCAGCAGCACCTCGGAGAAGCCGATGACGGCATTCAACGGCGTGCGGAGCTCGTGCGACATGCTCGCGAGGAACTCCGACTTGTGCTGGCTCGCAACCTCCAGTTCGGCGGACTTGGTCTCCAGCTCCCGGAAGAGCTGGGCGTTCCACACCGCGAGCGCCGACTGGCTCGCAAAGGTCTCGAGGAACTCGATCGTGTCGTTCGAGAACTCACCCGGCGTCCTCCGTCGGACGACGAGCGCGCCGATGATCCGCGCGCCCCGCAGCACCGGCACGGCCAGAACCGAGCGCCAGCCATCGCGATCTGTATTCAGGGCTTGCGCTCAACCAGATCATCGGTTAACTTACTAATGCGCTTTACTACAGCGCTTTACTACAGCGCTTTAGCGGGAAGGTAGTCGAGGGTGACGAAGAGACGAAGCACCGCTTCCATGCGGGTGACGATGGCTGACGTCGCCACCAGCGCCGGCGTCTCGCCCACCACTGTGTCCTTCGTGCTGTCCGGCCGCCCGGGCGCCGCGATTTCCGAGCAGACTGCCGCTCGGGTGCGTTCGACGGCGGCCGAGCTTGGCTACCGGCACAATGCGGCGGCTCGCGCGCTGGCCTTGAGCCGGACACATCTGATCGGCGTGGTCACTGACGTGGTCTCGAGTCCGTTCGCTGGTGATGCTGTCCTCGGGGCGCAGTCGCGCGCCTGGGGCAGCGGCTTGCAGGTACTGATCGCCAGCGTGGAGCATCAACCCATCCTCGATCCGGCGCCGTTCGAGGTGCTGATGGGTCGACAGATCGAGGGCCTTGCGGTCATCATGTCGAGTCATCGCCGGCTACGTTTTCCCGACAGCGTCCGTGACATTCCGACGGTGTTGGTGAATAGCGTCGATGAGGATGGGATCGTGCCCGCCGTCATCCCGGATGAACGGGCAGGTGGACACGAGGCCACCGCGCATTTGATCGCCGCGGGGCATCGTCGGATTGCGATGATCAACCTTGAATCCGACCGAATCGCCGCGATGGATCGGCGGGCCGGCTACGAGGCCGCGCTGGACGAAGCCGGCATCCCGAAGGATTCGGCACTTGTCCACGAAGGGCCAGCCGATGCCCACCATGGCTACGAGGCAATGGCCCAGCTGCTGACTCTCGAGCAGCCGCCGAGCGCGGTGTTCTGTGCCACCGACCGGATCGCGATGGGCGCCTACGACGCCATCAAGGAGTGCGGCCGGTCGATCCCCGGTGATCTGTCCGTGGTCGGTTTCGACGACCAGCAGATCCTCACCGAGTTCCTCCGTCCGGAACTCACCACGATGAGACTTCCGTTCCGCGAGATGGCGGATCGGGCGGTGGAGTTGCTTGCCCGGCAACTCATCGACCCGAGCTTCGTCATCGAGTCCGAACGGATGCGGTGCCCCCTGATTGAGCGATCCTCCGTAGGGCCACCGACAAGCCAGGTCCCGCCGTTCGGTTGACCCCGAACGACGGAACCTGACCGCAACACCGTGCGAGGGATGCCGACCGGACGTCCGAATCCTTTGCACGATCCACCACCACCACTTCGAAGACGAAGGAATGCACATGCATCTCACTCGAAAGTTCCGAGTAGGAGCTGCGCTGGTCGCGGCTTCTGCGCTCGTGATGCTATCCGCCTGCACGGGCGGCAGCCAATCACCGACCAGTCAATCCACCTCCAGCCCCACTGGTGCCAGTTCCAACGCCGGTGCGCTGCTCACCATCCCCCGCGAAGACATGGGCACGTTCTCGCGCAACTTCAACCCGTTCTCCACCCAGACGCTGCCGATGACCACCCAGGCGATCTACGAGCCGATGTTCATCTACAGCACCACGAACTCCACCATCACGCCCTGGTTGGCCACTG
The DNA here is from genome assembly GCA_963697765.1 of uncultured Actinomycetota bacterium. Lineage (GTDB taxonomy): Bacteria > Actinomycetota > Actinomycetes > Propionibacteriales > Propionibacteriaceae > Micropruina. The sequence continues at coordinate 25,269 of CAVOPC010000001.1, read as the reverse complement.
AGTGGAAGGCCAACGCCGATTCCACGGAGGTCACTTTCACCCTGCGCGACGGCGTGAAGTGGTCGGATGGGCAACCGCTGGTGGCGAAAGACGTGGTCACCAGCTTCACTCTGCAGCAGAAGATCCTCGGCAGTTACTCCTACCTGGAAAAGGTCACTGCCGTTGACGACCACACCGTCTTGTTCAACTTCAATCGGCCCTACTCGCCCGGCCTGTACGAACTTGGAGCCCAGGTGATCGTCCCGGATCACATCTGGTCCAAGTTCGCCGCGCCCGCCACGAACACCAATGAGAAGCCGGTCGGCACCGGGCCCTACACCGAGGTTTCAAAGTTCTCCTCGCAGTCCTACGATCTGCTGCCCAACCCGAACTACTGGCAGCCGGAGAAGCAGAAGATCGCGGGCATCCGGATGCTCGCCTTCGCCAGCAATGACGGTGCCAACCTCGCGCTGCAAACCGGGGATGCCGATTGGGGGGACCAGTTCATCTCCGACGTTGAGAACACGTTCGTTGCCAAGGATCCTGCGCACAACCACTACTGGTTCGCCAAGGCAGGTTCCATGGTGTCGTGGCAGTTCAACACCACCAAGGCGCCCTTCGACGACGTCAATTTCCGCAAGGCGATGAGTCTGACCATCGATCGCGACATGATCACCACGATCGCCATGAACGGCTACACGACTCCGGCCGACTGCACAGGCCTGTCCAACGCCTACGCCCCCTGGGCCAACGCATCGGTCGCCGGGGCGTGCACCTGGACCAAGCGGGACGTGGAGGCGGCGAACCGGCTGCTCGACGAATCCGGCTACAAGGTGGGCAGCGACGGCTTCCGGACCAAGAAGGACGGTTCCCCGCTGAGCTTCAAGATGAGTGTCGGATCGGCGTCCTCGGACTGGCTGTCGGTGATGAACATCATCGGCCAGAACCTCGCCGACGTGAAGGTGAACGCTACCGTCGATGCCCCGGACTGGTCCGCCGTGGTCTCCTCCTACGAGAACGGTGACTTCGACACCGGCATCGTCTGGTCCCCGAACGCCGCGACGCCCTACCAGTACTTCCGGAACACCATGAGCAAGGACACCGTCAAGCCGGTCGGTAAGAAGACCACGGAGAACTATCACCGTTACGGGTCGACCACAGGCACCGAGTTGCTGAAGCAGTTCGCCTCCGCCGGCGATGCCGCCAAGCAGCACGACCTGGTGAATCAACTCCAGCAGGCCTACGACGCCGAGGCGCCCCTGGTGCCGCTGTTCACCGGACCGGAATGGGGCGCGTACTCCGACGCCCGGTTCACCGGATGGCCCTCCGAGGCCAATCCGTACGCCACGCTCAGCACCCGGTCGGCGACGACCACCCTGGTGCTGACCTCGCTCGCGCCGGCCGCCGGCTGACCGGCCCGGGCGCGGCCCGCCGGGAACGTTCGGCGGGCCGCCCCGCCCGGCAGAGCACCAGACCTGCACCCTCTTGCATTCGGCACCCCTTTGGGCCAACAGGCATCTCGGCTGCGGCTGTCACACCGACTACCCGGCGAGCCGCCTCCGCACCCGCGCGCACGGCTGCGCGCTCCTCTTCCGCTCTTCTGAAAGGACTCGATCGTGAGCTACGTCCTTCGACGCCTCGGCTTCTATTTGATCGCCTTCTGGGCCTCCATCACGCTCAACTTCCTGTTGCCTCGCTTCATGCCCGGCGACCCTGTCTCTCGTATGTTCGCCAAGGTCCAGGGACGAATGGACCCTGAGCAGATCGACCAGTTGCGCCAGCTGTTCGGCCTGGAGGAAATACCGTTGTGGCAGCAGTATCTGGACTACTTGAAGAACACCTTCACCGGCCACATGGGCCTGTCCATCTCGCGCTTCCCGACCCCTGTCTCTGAGGTGATCGGCAGTACACTTCCCTGGACCCTGCTGCTGGGCGGCACCGCGCTGCTGATCGCTGTGGTGATCGGCAACGGTTTGGGCATCGTGGCTGCCTGGCGGCGCGGCGGTTCCGTCGACTCGGTGCTGCCGCCGGTGTTGATCTTTATCGGTTCGTTCCCGTACTTCTGGCTGGCCATGGGGGCGCTGTACCTGTTCGGGGTGGTCCTCGGCTGGTTCCCGTTGGGCCATGCCTTCAGCGCCGGCACAACGCCCAGTTGGGACTGGGCCTTCTTCGTTGACGTCGCGTACCACCTGGTGTTGCCGGCCGCGACGATCGTGCTGGTCTCGATCGGCGGGTGGATGCTCGGAATGCGCAACTCGATGATCACCACCTCGTCCGAGGACTACATCACGATGGCCGAGGCCAAGGGCCTGCGTCCGAATCGGATCATGCTTCGCTACGCGGCCCGCAACGCAATCCTGCCGCAGGTCACCGGCCTCGGCCTGACCATCGGCTTCATCGCGGGAGGCGCGCTGCTGACCGAGGTGGTCTTTGCCTACCCGGGCATCGGCTACCAACTGCTCAGCGCCGTCAACGCGCTCGACTATCCGCTGATGCAGGGCATCTTCCTGACCATCACCACCGCCGTGCTGGTGGCGAACTTCGTCGTCGACATCGCCTACGTCCGTCTCGACCCGCGCGTCCGCACCTCCTGAAAGGAGTCTGACATGAGCCAACCTTTGACCACGCCTCCACCGGTCGACACCGCTGCCGAGGCGGGACCCGCCTCGCCGTCCGGAGGCACCGCGACCAGGCCGTCCGGCCGGGTCGGACTTGTTCGGCTACTGGTTACCAACCGCAAGGCGACCGCCGGACTGATCATCCTGACCATCTTCATCCTGCTAGCGCTGGCTGCACCCATCATGTTCCCCGGCGACCCGTCGGTGATCGGCAAGTACCCCCTATCCAAGCCGCCGAGCCTGCAGCATCTGTTCGGCACCACCGCCAAGGGCCAGGATGTGCTGGCGCTCACCGTCTGGGGGTCCCGCGCGTCGCTGCTGGTCGGCTTCGTGGTCGGCTTCGCGGCCACCCTGGTGGCCGCGCTGGTGGGCCTCGCCTGCGCCTTCTTCGGGCGGGTGACCGACGACTTCCTCTCGTTGGTCACGAACGTGTTCCTGTTGATCCCCGGCCTGCCCCTGCTGGTTCTGCTCGCCGCTTTCCTGCCGCAGGGCTCGGGGACGGTGATGTTCGTGCTGGTGCTGACCGGCTGGGCCGGCGCCGCCCGGGTCCTGCGCAGCCAGGCGTTGTCGATCCGGTCCAAGGACTTCGTCGCGGCCTGCCTGGTCACCGGCGAAAGGCCGGTGCGGATCATGTTCGCGGAGATGCTGCCGAACATGGCCTCGATCATGATGGGCACGTTCCTCTCGGTCGTGATCGGCGCGATCGGGGCCCAGGCCGGGCTCGAGTTCCTCGGGCTGGGCAACACCTCCACCGTCTCGTGGGGCACCAACCTCTACTGGGCGAGCAACGATGGCGCCCTGATCAAGGGCCAATGGTGGGTCTTCCTGCCCTCCGGCGCGGCGATCGCGCTGGTCGCCTTCGCTCTCGCACTCGTCAACTACGCCGTCGACGAAGTCACCAACCCGCGGCTCCGGGCACTCCGGTCCGCCCGAAAGGAGTCCGCATGACCACCACCCCATCCGCACCCGGCGACACGGTGTTGAGCGTCGACCACCTTTCGGTGGAGTACCAGTCCGACACCCGGGTGATCCGCGGCGCCGACGATGTCACTTTCTCGATCGGACGTGGCGAGGCCTTCGGCCTGGCCGGCGAGTCCGGCTGCGGCAAGTCGACCATCGCGAACGCGATCATGCGGCTGCTAAAGCCCCCGGCGAAGGTGGTCGACGGCGCAATCCGGTTCGGCGACATCGACCTGCTGGCACTCACCGGCGAACCGCTGCGTGAGTTTCGATGGACCCGGATCGCGATGGTGTTCCAGTCTGCGATGAACGCCCTCAACCCGGTGATGACGATCGGCGACCAGATAGTCGATGCGTTCACCGAACACGGACGGGCGGACCGCAAAGCCGCTCGCGACAAAGCGGCCGACCTGCTCAAGCTGGTCGGAATTCCCACCGATCGGCTCGACTCCTACCCCCACCAACTCTCCGGCGGGATGCGGCAGCGAGTCGTGATCGCGATCGCCCTCGCACTCGACCCGGAACTGCTGATCCTGGATGAGCCGACCACCGCCCTGGACGTGGTGGTGCAGCAGGAGATCATGCAGCAGATTCAGGCGCTGCGCTCCGAGTTCGGCTTCTCTCTGCTGTTCATCACCCATGACATCTCGCTGATGGTGGAACTGTCCAACCGGATGGCGGTGATGTACAACGGCCGGATCGTGGAGCTTGCCCCGTCCGCCGAAATCTTCGCCGAACCCCTGCATCCCTACACCCAGGCGCTGATGGGCTCCTTCCCCCCATTGAGCGGACCGCGGCAGCGGCTCACCGGGCTAGCCGACCGGGCCAGCATCGCCGGTGCATCCGACGCCCGCAACCGGCTCGGCTTCGACCCCGACTCGATACCCGACCTCAGCGAGGTCCGGCCCGGCCGCTTCCTCGCCGACCCGGCCACCGCACGGAACGCCAGCACGACAGGAGCAGCATGATGACCACAACCGTCCCGACGCACGACTCACCCCCCGTCCTGGAGGTGCGCTCGCTGACCAAGGAGTTCAGCCAGGGCAAGCTGCTGTCGCGCAAGTCAGTCACCGCCTTGCGCGATGTCAGCTTCAGTCTCGGCAAGGGTGAAATCTTGTCGCTGGTGGGCGAATCCGGCTCCGGCAAGTCCACCATCGCCCGGATCGTCGCCCGGCTCGAGCAGCCCACCTCAGGCACCTTCCTGGTCGATGGTCGCGACATCATCGCAACCGACAAACGCCGGGCCAGCAAGGCCTACCGGCGGCAGGTGCAGATGGTCTTCCAAGATCCGTTCGGTTCGCTCAACCCCAGCCAGCGGATCAGCCACTTCCTGGAGCGGCCGCTGCGCCTGCACGGACTGGCCCGCAGCAGACAGGACGTCCGGCAGCGGTCCGAGAAGTTGATGACCGACGTCGGTCTGACCCCAGAGATGCTGGACAGCTTTCCGCATCAGCTCTCCGGTGGTCAGCGACAGCGGGTCGCCATCGCCCGTGCGCTCGCGGTGGAGCCGGCGCTGATCCTGGCCGACGAGCCGACGTCGATGCTGGACGTGTCGGTCCGGATCGGGGTGCTGAACCTGATGCGGGACCTGTGCGACCAGCGCGGCATTTCGATCCTGTACATCACCCACGACCTCGCCTCCGCCCGGTATGTGGCAGATCGCACGATCGTGTTGTTCGCCGGCGAGATCGTCGAGGACGGCCCGTCCCTCGACGTGATGGCGAAGCCGTCACACCCCTACACCCAGCTGCTCACCTCGGCGGTGCCGGACCCGAACCGGACCCGCAGCCTCGACCCGGCCACCCGGGCCCAGCTGCGAGCCGACGTGCACACCGCGATGTACGGTCCGGGCGGGACACCGGGCGAGCCGGCCGCCGGCACTGAGGTGGTCCAGGTCGAGGTCGGGCCGGGACATCGGGTGCGTCGTCGCGAGCTGGTCGTCGCAGGTAAGGCGGTGACGTTCTGATGTCGCTGGTCGAAACCGATCTGGGGCGGGCCGAGCGGACGCACCCTGAATCGGATCAACGCGATCGGCCTCGGCCCGAACTGGTTGTCCGCGCCGAGCAGGACACGCAGCGTCCAGGCTTCCACTTCGTCGCACCGGCGGGCTGGCTGAACGATCCCAACGGCGTGGGCGAGTGGGGTGGGGTATTCCACCTGTTCTACCAGTACAACCCGGAGGCCGCCGTCCATGACCGGATCCGCTGGGGTCACGCCACCAGCACCGACCTGCTGCGCTGGCACGACGAACCGATCGCCCTGACCCCGTCCGCCGGGGCGGACGCCGAGGGCTGCTGGAGCGGCGTGCTTGTCGACGACAATGGGACACCAACCCTGGTCTACTCAGGTCACGCGCCCGCGCTGGGCCGGACCCAGAACTGCTGCCTGGCCACCGGCACACCCGACCTGACGGTCTGGACGAAAGATGCCGCCAACCCGGTGATCCCAGGCCCGCCGGACGGAGTGGACGTCACCGAGTTGCGTGACCACGCCGTCTGGCGCGAAGGAGAGCAGTGGCACCAAATAATGGGGTCGGGCCTGGTCGGCCGCGGCGGGGCGCTGCTCCACTTCAGTGGCCCGACCCTGAGCAACTGGACCTACCAGGGCGCGCTGCTGGTCGCCGACGAGCTGCCCACCGGCGGGACGTTCACCGGCTCGACCTGGGAATGCCCAGACCTGTTTGCACCGGAAGGGCACCACACCGATCGTCGCGTGCTGGTGTTCTCCGCCTGGGACAATGGCCTGACGCTCTACCCGCTGTACCTCACCGGACGCCTATCCGAGGACAAGTTCGTGCCAGACGGGCCGGCACGGCACCTGGACCTCGGACTGCGGCACTTCTACGCCCCGCAAAGCTTCACCGCCGCCGACGGCCGTCGAATCCAGTTCGGCTGGTCCCAAGAGGCTAGGCCGGACGCCGCCGCCGCCGAAGCAGGCTGGTCAGGAGTCATGTCGCTGCCGCGAACCCTCACCCTGGCGCACGACGGCACGCTGCTGGCCGCCCCCGTCGACGAGATAGAGCCACTGCGGATCGGCACCAGCGAACAGCTGCGCGTGATGTCGGGCCGCATGCAAATGGAAACTTCGGGCGATCAGCTGGACCTGGTCGCCGACGTGCTGATACCGCCCGACGGCGCATTCGAGCTGGCGGTCAGGGCCACCGAAGACCTCCGCGAGGCGACCTTCGTAAAGCTCGAACGGGACGCGCGCGGCACGACCCGACTGACCCTGGACCGCAGCCGCAGCCGGCTCGCCTCGCTGACCGAGGGCTACGACCTAACCGAGTTGGGCGGCACCCTGCCCACGCTCGTCAACGACCGCGTTGCGCTGCGGGTGTTGGTCGACCATTCGATTGTGGAGGTGTTCGCCAACGGCGTGCCGCTCACCGCGCGGGTCTACCCTGCCGAAACCGATGCTGTAGGCGTCCGCGTGAGCGTCCACCGATCAGCGACAGCCAACCTGACGGCGTGGCAGATGCGCGACGTCCGACGAGGTGACAACGGAGACCACAACTGAGACCGCCCCTCCTCGGCTTCGCGACCAACGGCCGGTCGCAGTTTGACCGTCCGATTACGGCAGGCATGTGGCGGCCTTGGACCCAGCCATCTGAGCCGAGGCCCGGGCAAGGGGCCAAACTAGGTGAGCGGGGAACCTAGGGGCGATACGGCGGCGCCACACCCCAACCCCATCGTGGTACGGGCGCGTGCTCGACCAGTTCGGCGCCTGGTTGTGAGTTGTGCAGCGCGAGTCTGGTCCCCCACTCGACGTAACCGACAAACGCGGCGCGGAATTCGGGATCGTCCGGCAGGTGGGCGTCATCGGCGGCAAGGCTCATCAGCGAGGCGAATCGGAAGCGCTGATCCGCGGTGATCGTCAAGCCGCGGTGGTGGGCGAGCATGTTTGGGTAGCCGCCATGGTGTTCGGTGTAGTCCGCCGGCCCGCCGAAGACTTCGACCCACCATGTGGTCACATGCGCTCGATGGGCTTCGCTGACTCCGCCGGGGAAAAGCGGACCGATGAGGTCATCACGCTCAACACGGTCATAGAAGGCGTCGATGAGACGGCGCAGCGCCTCGGGGCCTCCAGCCCACTCGACCAGTTTCGGATCGTCCGGCACCTACGAAACTGTAGCTCCTCACCTCTACGCCTCCTCGGCATTGCTCCCCCGCCGCGCATAACCCACCCGCCTGGGCTGCTTACGGTGCGGCCGGCACACAGCCTGCTCATCACGAGGCTGACCGCCCCGGTAATCGACCCCGACCAACTCAAAGAGCGACCCCATCAACGCCGTACATCACCGCGCCAGCCTGCCCAAACAGTCCCACCAGCGGCCCGACGGATCGGCTAAGGGACGCCGAATCGCCGGCCCTGCCACACCATGCCCACCTGTACACACCAAGCGTCGGCCGGAGAGGAACACTGCCACCAGAAGGCATCGGCGACAGCCCGCGATCGGCCCGAAAGTTGACCACAGACCTCCAACACCGGGCGACCCACCTTACCGCCCCGCGGTTTCGCCCCGGAGATTCATCGAGCCAGGGGATGTGTCGCTCCTGCCTTAAACGGGTCTGGCCGCCGTGTCGCCAGACTGCCAATTCCGCAAGACCTCAGCGGACGAAGCTGTCGGCGACCAGGTCGGGGGGCAGAATCCACGAGACGGCGAAGCCGGACGCGTTGTCCTTCGGCACGAGCTTGACCAGGCCGGCGTTCTGGAACCGGATCGGGTGTGCCTGTTGCTGTCCCACGATCAGCACGGAGACGAGCCGATCCAGGAACGGGAGGTGGCCGACTAGGACGATCCCGCCACCAGAGCCGGAGGCCGACTCTGCGTGCAGCAAGTCGGCAATCGGCCGGGCCGGGTCGGTGGGATTGAGGCCGGCCAGGCTCTCGACAGGTGCTCCGAGCGCCTCGCCGATGATCCGGGCCGTCTGCTCGACCGCAGCTTCCCGCTGCGGATCCACCGCCCGGCCCGGACGCCGCATCCGGCGGCCCTCACAAGACATGTTGAGGTCAGCTGTGCGTTGTGGACGGGAACACTTCATCGTGTGCCATTCCAAGAACTCCCGCCGAGGATGGCGACGCAGAACTGTGCCACGTGCGGGGTTGTCGCCGAGGGACCGCGGACGCATCGGGCACATCGGCGAGGGAGACTTTCTCCACCGAGGGCTGCCGGTGATGATTGGCGGTGACCCCCGCCGTGGTCCAGACCTGAGCCCCGGATGGGCCCATGAGTGGGAGCGGTGTGGTGTTGGCGGCTGCGTTGTTCTCGATGAACGCGTGGAGGAATTCGGCGAACGTGGACATATCGGTTCCCTTGCTCGGTGTGTTCCTGGACTGCAGCTCGCGATCTGCTGAGGTCAACTCTGCTGCGGCGACGAGCAGGGCACATCGGCAGCGCTGCCTAACCCGTTATCGGCAGCGGTGCCTAACCGGGCATCGGCAGATATGCCTAGGAACCGTTACGACAGGTTCAGTCTGGTGGCCTCGTGGACGGCGGCGGTACGCGTCGAGACGCCGAGCTTGTCGTAGATCGACCGCAGGTGAGCATGGACGGTCCGCGCGCTCAACGTCAGACGGTCGGCGATGTCGTCGTTGCTGAGCCCGAGCGCGACGAGACGCAGCACGGCGATCTCCCGCTCGGTCAGGCCGACCGCCCGACGATCCAGGGCGAGCGAGAGCTCCCGGATCGCTGCGTCGGCCGCCCGCATGGCTTCCTCCGACGTCCAGCTCGCTCCCAGCGCATGGTTGACCTCCCACTCCTTGGCGTTCGACTGCCTGCGCGCTCGCGTGACAGCACGCCGGAACGCCGCGTTGAAGTAGTCCGGTCGCGGCCATCCGCCGTACTTCCCGGCGCTGGCGTCGAGCGAACCGTCCGGTCCATGCCCGCGCCAGCTGGTCGCGGCCCCGAGCAGCCGCGCAGCGAGGTCGGGTCGTTGCAGGGCGGTCGCGATCTCGGCCAATCCCTCGAACAGGATCGCGACCCGGATCTTGAAATGCATCGCGATTGCGAGGTCGAGGGCCCTCTTGAAGCAGGCCAGCGCAGCGGGCCAGTCCTCCTGCTCCGCGCGGATGCTGCCCCTGAGAATCTCAGCACGGTACGTGCCGACAAGGATCCCGAACTCGGCGAACCGCTCCATGGCCTCGCACAGCAACGCCTCGGCCCGCTCCAGGTGGCCGTGCGCGAACTCCAGCTCACCGAGATCGTGTGTCCCCCATGCGACCCCCCGAAGATCGTCGGCGCCGCGAGAGACGGTCAGGCTCCGTTCGATGTGGCTGCGGGCGGCGTCAAGGTCGCCCATCCGTAGCAGTGTGTGCCCCAGTCCACGCAGCGTCAACGAGAGCAGCACTGGATCGTCCAGGGTCTCGTTCAACGTGAGAGCGTCGACGAACCGTGACCTGGCCAGCCGCAGATCCCCCGAGCCGATCGCTGCGAACCCGCCAACGTTGAGAGCCTCCACCCGGATCCGCACCGCTTCCGGCGCGCTGGACCGCGCAGGCAGGGACAGCGCGCGATCCAGGAAGGCGGCGTACTGCGCCGGGACGGAGGAGAAGATCCAGTGCGAGAACAAGCCGGCGGCCATCCGGAGGGCCCGGTTCGCGTCCCGGCGTTCCAGCGCCCACGACATCGCAGAATCGATATTGGCCTGCTCCAGCCGGATCCGACCCAACCATGCAGGGCCTTGGGGCGACTCCCACACCGCGTTGGCGCTTTCCACCAGGTCGAGGAAGAAGTCCAGATGACGCGACCGTACCGCATCGGCGCGGTCCTCCCCGGTGCCGTGAAGCCGCTCGAGTGCGTAGCTGCGGACCAGCTCGTGCACCTGGTAGCGGGTGCCTCCGGTCGAGTCGGGCATTCGCTGGATCAGGGCTCGATCGATGAGTGCGGCCAGCGACGACAGGCCGGCGCCGGCCACCGCCTCCGCCGCCTCGCGGGTGAAACCGCCGGCGAACACCCCCAGTGCGGCAAGCACCTCCTGGTCGTCCTGACCCAGCCAGCGCCAGGAGCTGTCCAGCACGGCCCGCATGCTCCGGTGACGCGCTGCCACAGTCTCGCTGTCGGAGGTGAGCAGATCGGTGCTCCGCTCCAACTCGGCTAGGAGGTCCGCCGGGGAAACGACGCGGATCCAGCTCGCGGCCAGCTCGATCGCCAACGGCAGACCGTCCAGTCGCTCGCAGATGCGTTCGATGACCGGGAGGTTCGCCTCGGTCAGCGCGTAGCCCGGGACGACACCGACGGCCCGTTCGACGAAGAGGTCGGCCGCTTCACCGCGGAGGTGGCCTTCTCCCGAGGCGAAGGCGCCCAGCGGAGGGATCGGGAACACGCGCTCATACCGCCCACGCAGCGGCTCCCGACTGGTCGCGAGCGCAAGGACTCGAGGGCAAGCGGCCAGAACATCTGAAAGCAACCGGCCGGTGGCGTCGGCGACGCCCTCGCAGTTGTCCAGCAGCAACAGGGCGGACCTCCCGCGCAGCGCATCCACCACGACCGCCAGCTCCGTGACGTTGCCCGGGTCCAGCCCGAGAGCAGCCGCGATCGTGCCAGGCAGCGTCTCAGGGTCGTCGACCTCGGCCAGCGACACCCAATACACGTCCCCGCGTGCTGCTGACCGCCACCGTCTCGCGACCTCGATGGCCAGGCGGGTCTTGCCCGCTCCCCCGACGCCGCAGATCGTGACCAGCCGCCCATCTCGAAGCAAGGCCTCAACCTCGACGATCTCAGCCGTCCGGCCGACGAACCGTGTCAGGTACGTCGGCAACCTGTCCTCGAACAGCTCGTGATCGACAGTCAACGTCGCCACCTCTCCGGGTCACCGACGAGAGTCCACAACACGACAGCATTACCCTCCCCCGGCCCCCTGGGAAGCCCTGGCGTACGGCAATGCCGGAGACCATGGGCGATGCATGTCCCCGGTGCCGCGTCTGGTGCTCCCGGCCACACCGATAGCGCGCCATTCTGCTGAACAACCGCACAACGCGAGAATGGCTCGACGACCGGATTCAGCGGGGAAGGGCCGTCGACCCTCAAGACGTCGCACGACGACCCGGCTGAACCGCGCGCCCACGTCTGACCCGCGAACCCTCGGAGGCCTCCGCTGCACACCCACCTCCGCACCGGGCGCACATCCATCCGCCGGTTGCGACGCAGCTCTGCCAACAGACGTAGTCGGCGACGGCAATTGAGCCGGGCGAACGTGGGTCTCAGTGCCTTTGACAGGGTGACACACCTTGCGCCCGCAGGGTTGGCCCCGGAAATAGTCGAGCGAGCGGGTGGGTCGCGTCCAGCTTGTCAATCGGCCATTTAGGCCATCGACCGGCCCGTCGGCTTCAGCCTAGCGTTCAGCGAGGCGAAGATCGCCTCGCCCAGCTTGTGCTACTCGAACAGATGCCGAAAGTGCAGCAGGGTCGTGGTGTCGGGACCTGCTGGGTGCCGAAGCCCAAACCCATGAACCTGCGCATCGCGAACGAGTCGTTGATCTGGTCTTCCACGCCCTCGTCGGACTCGAGTTAGGCTCCAATTCGCGCCTCGTCGAGCTCGCGCTGGCCCGCAACCGGCCCATTAATTCCAACTAGCCGTATCAACTGAGGCTCTCCCGCCACCCGACAACCCGGAATCGACCTCCAGGGCGGTTGCATTTGCGAGTTCGGGATGTCTTTGTTCGTTGAGGATCCCCATGACGTTACTCAACGGCGGGCGCGTTCTTCACTCCTTGGGGAGCGGTCCACTAGCAGCGGGGCGTGTCCACCAACGCCCCACTGCCCGTCTATGGGGATCAGCGCGACGCCTTCTCGCACTCCTCCATCGAGGACTTGGTCAGAGCCCAGTACTTGTGCTTGAAGACGTGCATCGTTCCGTACTCCTTGTAGACGGTGGCGATGTCGTCCCACGTGTAGCGGTACCCGACGCCGAAGTAGACCTTCACCGCGTTCTCCTGGGTGACGTTCTTCTTGCCGTTCCAGCCGTCCCATCCCGGCGCGCTGAGCGGTTTGGTGGATCTCGCGATCGTGAGTACCTCCCACCTTGTTGTCGGGACCTTGTGACCGACCTCCCGCGGGGCGGCTAGTGGTCAGTCCATCGCGAATCGTCAGCGCGGAGCTGGTGTTCACCGCTGCGATTCTTTGGCTTCGGCCTACGCGACCGCTGCTGTCAAAGCCCTCTTGTGCCGGCCGCCCGCTACGTTTGCCTGGATCGACAGTGCTGTGGAGGGGTGTTGCGCGATGGTGATGGACGTGCAGGCCGCCGCGCGTGTGTTGCCGGTCTACGTGACCCGCTTCATTGGTCGAGAAAGCGAACTCGCAGACGTTGCGACTCCTGCTCTCGGGGCGCGGTCGACGGAGGCGACCAGTCGGCATCCGCGGCGGAAGGGCAGCGACTGCTGACCTTGGTCGGGCCTGGAGGCTGTGGCAAGACTCGCCTGGCGGTCGAAGCTGGCGCGCTCACTGCTCCCGCCATCGGCCGACAGGAACACCGAACTGCTCCTACGCGGATTCGTTGGGTCGACCTGGCGTCGGCGTCGGATGGCGCGGGCTTGTCGTCAGCTCTCGCGTCGGCGTTCCAGCTGCGCGAGGTGTCGAGTGCCCACGGGCTGCGCAACGTCCTGAAGGTTGAGCCGACTTTGCTGGTGTTGGACAACTGTGAGCAGATCGCCACCGACTGCGCACGGCTGCTCGACCAGCTGTTGCCGTCGTGTCCGGACCTCGTCGTGGTGGCGACCAGCCGGGTACCGCTGCACGCCGCCTTGGAATATGACTTCTTGGTCCCGCCGCTGGGAACGGAACCGCCGGCAGTGGTCAGGTGATCGCGACGTGCTTCGTAGCGAGGCGACCCGGCTGTTCCTGGACCGGGCTGGGATGGTGATGCCCGGGTACGAGCTCCTCGGCGAGAACGTGCAAGCCGTGAACGCCCTATGCCGAAGACTCGATGGCTCGCCGCTGGCGATCGAGTTGGCCGCCAGCTGGATTCGGGTGTTGTCTGCCCACGACCTCCTTGCCGAGGTCAACCGCAATCTGGACATTCTCTCGTCGTCCGCGTCGACGGTGGTCGATCGTCATCGAAGTGTCCGCGCGGTTTTGGACAGTTCGTGGCGGTGGCTCGATGACCGCGAGCGCCAAGTGCTGCGACGCCTCAGCGTCTTCGTCGGCAGTTTCAGCCGCGAAGCGGCGGTGGCCGTCGCCGGAGCCACCTTGTCCTCGCTGCTGTCCTTGGCGGAGAAGTCGTTGATCCAGCGACTGCCAGACACCGCGAGTGGCACCCGCTACCACCTGCACCAGGTCGTCCGGGACTACGGACTCCGATCGGCTCGCCGAGTCTCCGCTGGATGCCGAGGATGCGCGCTCGAAGCTGCTTGACCACTTCCTCGAGACTGTCGGCCGTGCTGCGGATGTGTGGGCTGCCGGGCACGGACGCCGCCTTGATGGATCGTTTGACCCAGCGATCAGGCGAATCTCATCTCGGTGTTGCAGTGGGCGGTCGAGCGAGACGATGCCGAACGGGCGTTGCGGTTGTCGGCCGGATTGTACGGCTTCTGGCTATACGCGTCGCCGGTCTCGGTGTACACGTCGACGGTCGAAGCGGCACTGGCGCTGCCCTGGAATGCGGCGTCGGCGTCCACCGCTGCGGCACGAGCGATGGCATGCTGCGTCGCCGGCTACGGCGCGGTGTGGGCATCCGACTTTGACCGGGCGCGCCGATGGTTTGCGGAGGCGGCAGCGCTGTATCGGGATCTGGGTGATGAGCGGATGGTGGCTTGGAGCTTGCAGGGCTGGGGCTATGCCCTCACGTTGGCCGGCGCGCCGGAGGAGGGGCAGCGGCTGGAGGAACAAGGCCTCGACATCGTCCAGCGCCTGGGCGACCAGCGCGGCCTGGCGTGGGCCAGCCATGACCTCGGGGAGATCGCCTTTGCACGTGGAGATCTCGATCGCGCGCAACGCTTCCTCGAGGAAGGTTGCCGCCGGTTCGACGACCTCGGCACTGACCTATGGCAGCTACCGCGCCCAGTCGATGCTGGGCGACGTCTACCGCCTGAAAGCTGAATGGGTGCTGGCGCTGACCTGGTATCAGCGATCGCTGGCTCTCCTGCCGCAGACCCCGATCGGCGGAGCGGAGATCCTGGAGGGGTTGGCCCAAATCGCGGAGGCCTTGCAGAAGCCGGCCCTTGCCGCGCGACTCTTCGGGTGCGGCCACGCCTGGCGTCAGACGTACGGGTTGGCCCGCTTCTACTTCTACGAGGTGGAGCACAGCCGAAGCCTGACGCGCGCCCAGGAGCAGATCAGCCCCGATGAATGGCTCACGAACTACACGGCTGGCTGGCAACTGAGCCCTGAACAAGCCGTCGAGGAGGCCCGCCGGGCCGGCACCGAACTGGCGGAGATCGCCGCTGTGCAGGCGGCCAGCGGCCTCACCCGACGGCAACGTGAGATCGTTCGGCTGGTCGCCGAGGGGCTGAGCAATGCCGACATCGCAGCACGGCTCGTCGTGAGCCAGCGCACCGTGGAGGCCCATCTCCGCTCGATCTTCGAGAAGCTGGGAGTGGTGACCAGGATGGCCGCCGTGCATGAGGCCCAGCGGCGGTATCTGATCTAAACCTGCGGAGGCGGCCAGCCGCCGATGCGGTCCTCTGACGGCGCGCGGCCGGGGCACTGCATGGCGGAGGCGTTGAATTTAGGTAGGAACACCGATGCGTCCAACCCGGCCGATCGAGCAGAGTGTTGTATGAACGGGCCGCATCGATGACGCCCGAGCAACAACCCAGGACGGCTGGGGTCGCCGTAGATAAAGCAGTCTGCCGTGAGGAGCGGGTGATGTCCGAAGAGGATAACAAGGCGTTGGTTCTGCGCTATTTCGATGAACGCTGGAACAAGAAGAACTTCGCCATTGTCGATGAGCTTGCGCCGGGCGATGATCACGAGGGCCACAAGGCATGGATGGCCGCGGCTTTTGCCGCAGTTGGCAACATGCGGTTGACCGTTGACCGCGTCGTCGCTGAGGACAATCAGGTCGTACTGCTCTGGACGGTGACCGGACTTCACCAAGGTGAATACGAGGGCGTTCCTCCCACCGGTCGGGTCGTCACCTGGCGGGGACTGGCCATGCTGACTGTTGAGGACGGACGGATCGTCGATGACATCGCCTTTTCCGAAGGCTTTGGGACGATCTTGCTTGGCCAAGCCTTGCAGCAACCGTCTCCGGCGGAACTGTAGACTTCAGCGCCGGCAGGCCGCCGAGTTCGGCATGCCGTTCCGTGGACCGCTCATTGGACCTGATGACTCCGGGTACAACGGGACCCGGGCATCGAGAACCTTGCGATCAATCGCCAGTCTGGCCCAATCGTCAGGGTTCCCGGGACCTTACGTCATCGACGGCATCAAACTGGCTCGGGAACATGAGCTGCTGCTGCTCACGGTTCGGGCTGCTGGGCACCACTTCGCCGATCATGGACCGTCGATGATGTCTGGTGCTCAACTGGAGGACATGAACAGGGTCTGGGTCGGCCCGCCACCCTGACGGTGCGACTCCAAGATGGCGCGACGTGGGTCAGGTCGACCGGGAAGCCCGGCCGCCTGCTCAGGGGACAGCGAGTCCGGCTTGCCCACCCCTGCCCGTCGGCGACGACCACGGCATCGTCACAACCACAGAAAGCGACTCATCGCGAACATCTCGCAACTATTCATGTGAACAGGACATGACATGCTGTGCCATGAAATGGTCGTAACGGTGAGAACGAGCTCGAACGTATTCGCCGGAAGGGTCGCTGTCGTCACCGGGGTCGGATCAGGCATTGGTCGTGCGCTGACCTACGAGCTGGCCGCAAGAGGAGCGGTCCTCGCAGTCTCTGACATCAACGACTCACAACTGGACGTGACGGCCCAGCACGCGCGGTCACTTGGTGCCACCGTGCAGGCCGACCATCTCGACGTCACCGACCGCCCGGCAATGCTGTCCTACGCCGAGGAAGTAGTTGCGAACTTCGGCGCCGCTCACCTGCTTATCAACAATGCCGGAGTGGTCCACCTGGGTGACGTTCTCGGCATGCAGTTCTCCGACATTGAGCGTGTGATGGACACCAACTTTTGGGGAGTCGTGAATGGCACCATGGCCTTCCTGCCCCACCTGATCGCCTCCGGTGACGGCCACCTGGTGAATATCTCCAGCTTGTTCGGGTTGATCCCGATCCCCACCCAGTCGGCCTACGTCGCCTCCAAATTCGCCGTACGCGGGTTCACCGAGTCGCTGCGCATCGAGATGCTGGCAGCGAAGATGCCGCTCAAGGTCACCTGTGTTCACCCTGGCGGGGTCAACACCGCCATCGCCCGCTCAGGCACCCGGAACGCTGCTTCCCTCCCAGAGGGTGACTCCAGCCCGATCGGCCACAAGCTGTTGCGCATGCCACCCGAGAAAGCCGCCACCATCATCCTGCGTGCAACGTCCCGAGGCCGTCCCCGCGTGCTCGTGGGAGGCGACGCCCGGGCTGCCTACCTCCTGAGCTCGCTCAGTCGGACGGGCTGGCAACGTCTCGCTGCACTCGGTTTCGGTCGCATGTCAGCGTCGAGCTCGGGGACTGGTTCGACCGGCCCCACCTAAACCACCGCATGTGGGGAGTGACATGCCAGCGAGATCAACCCGCCGTCAGGCTGGCCACCATCGTCCGCTACCTGAACTCCGCCGTGGGATTGATGACCGGTCCCTGTGGGCCTCGCTTGTCGGGTGCCGAGAGTTCGGAACGCGCCATACCCGGCGGATCGATGCTGTGACCTTCGTGTCGCGCAAGCATCCGACTCTCGGCAGAAGCGGATGACTTCTGTAAGCCAACGCAGCCCGCGAGGAATGTCCGCCCAGTTGACCGGTTCGGAACGTCCGGATTGTTGGGTCACCGTCATTCGGAAGTTCTCGGTGCCGTTCTTGTTCGGCGCTGTCCAGTCCACGATCGGATCTCTGGGACGGCGACTACGCGAGTCGTGTTGAACTCGTCCGCAACAATGCATCTCCGTTGAAACGGTCCAGCTTCCGGCGTCGTTCACAGGGTGGACGGGTAGCTGGGGGCATGCCCGGCATGTGGGGGCTGTCGCCGACGACAGCCGAACAATCAGGTGCCTGCTGCATGGAGGAGATCGCATCACAACTCCTATGCGTTGGCCCGACCATCTCGGCCGTCCGCGCTTCGGGACTACTGTCTGGGGGAAGGGCACCGGAACCCGTGGCCGAGGGGAGCATTGATGAGGGAGATCATCGCTGGACTGCAGGTCGACGACCAACTGGCTGGCTTCGTCGCTGACGAACTGCTACCGGGATTGGATCTTCAACCCGAGCACTGGTGGGGGGGCTTCGCCGAACTTCAGGCCCGGTTTGAAGTTCCGGTCCAACGGCTGCTGGACCGCCGTGAGGAGCTCCAAGCCGCTCTCGACGGCTGGCACTCCGCCCGGGGCGCTTCCGACCCCTCAGATTACGAGCGCTTTCTCGCCGACATCGGCTACCTAGTGCCGGCACCGCAGGCCCGCATTGAGGTGTCGAACGTCGATCCTGAGATCTCCTTGGTCGCCGGGCCACAGTTGGTGGTGCCGTCGACTGTGCCGAGGTATGCGCTGAACGCGGCCAACGCCCGTTGGGGATCCCTGTTCGATGCGCTTTACGGCACCGACGTCCTGCCGCTGGACCACGAACTGTCCCGAGGCTACGACGACCAGCGAGGCAATCAAGTGATGGTCGAAGTGGACAGACTGCTTGACGATCTCTTTCCCCTGGCCAGCGTCCGGCATGGCGAAGTGACCAACTATTCCGTCGTCGACGGGATGCTGGTGGCTGAGGCGGCTTCCGGAGCGACGACCCTCGTCGACCCCGACCAGTTCGTCGGTCACGGTGACGGCTTGATTCTGCTCCGCCGGAACGGTTTGCATGTGGAACTCAGCATCGCCCGTGGGCATCCGATCGGTGGCCGCCATCATGCCGGCGTCGCGGACGTCTTCGTTGAGGCGGCGGTGACCACCATCGTTGACCTGGAGGATTCGGTGGCCACGGTCGATGGCGCAGACAAGTCGGCTGCCTACCGAACTTGGCTCGGGTTGATGACTGGCGCCCTGAGCGCAAGGTTCAGCAAGGGTGGACGCACCGTGGTCAGAACCCAGCACGACGATCGGCGCTACCTGGCGGTCGACGGATCAGAGCTGGTGCTACCGGGCCGGGCGCTCTTGCTGGTCAGGACAGTCGGCCACCACATGCGGACGGACGCCGTTCTTACTGCCGGAGGATCGCAAGTTGTCGAAGGCCTGCTGGACGCATGGCTTGTCGCCACGGCTGGCTTGTACGACCTGCGGCGGCTCGGCCGCTTCCGCAACTCGCGGACCGGCAGCATCTACTTGGTCAAGCCCAAGCAGCACGGGCCTGATGAGGTCGCACTAACCGTTGAGATGCTCACGGCGATTGAAGAGATGCTCGGGCTGGCGCCGACCACAATCAAGCTCGGAGTGATGGACGAGGAGAAGCGCACATCGCTGAACTTGGAGGCCTGTATTGCCGCGGCTCGCAATCGGGTGATCTTCATCAACACGGGGTTCCTTGACCGGACCGGCGACGAGATCCACAGCGACTTCCATGCTGGGCCGGTGATTGCGAAGAGCGACATGAAGGCGGCCCCGTGGATGATCGCCTACGAGGATCGGAACGTGGATGTCGCCCTCGCGGCCGGGTTCCGTGGGCAGGCTCAAGTTGGCAAGGGGATGTGGGCCAAGCCTGCGGCCATGGCTGAGATGGTTCGGCAAAAGATCACCCATCCGATGGCCGGAGCAAACTGTGCCTGGGTGCCCTCCCCGACCGCAGCGACCCTGCATGCGCTGCACTATCTGCGTGTGGATGTTGCCGAGCGTCAGAGGGCCCTGGCGGGGCGGAAGACGGACCTCCGCCGATTGCTGCGCGTACCGCTACTGGCCGGCACTCCGGCCGCTAACGAGGTCCAACACGAAATCCGGACCAATGCCCAATCGATCCTCGGTTATGTGGTGCGCTGGGTCGGGCAGGGCATCGGATGCTCGACAGTGCCGGATCTCGACGGTGTCGGGCTGATGGAGGACCGGGCGACCCTCCGCATCTCCAGTCAGCACCTCGCCAACTGGCTTCATCACGGCATCGTGGACGAGGCCCAGGTGCGGCAGGCCTTTGCCGAGATGGCCGTCGTTGTCGACCGCCAGAACCAGGACGAGCCGGGCTACCGACCGATGAGCGCGGACCTGACCGGGAGTGAGGCCTTTCAGGCAGCGCTCGAGCTAGTGTTCACCGGAGGTAGCGAGCCCAACGGATACACCGAGCGGGCACTGGTGAAGTGGCGTCGGCTTGTGAAGGCGCGGGCTGCGGCACCTGTCGACTGACTCGTCCGCAACCTTCCAATCCAGTGCATGATGCCGCGTCATGGGGGGCAGTCCCTGCGCTTGCCGGAGGCTCATCTCCCTCGCTCGGGCACTTCAGCGGCTTTCGACGGGGGGAGCCGCGTGCAATGCCACCACGGGTGAAGACGTCTTAGCGGGCCACGCGGAATCGGCCGGATCGCCCGACAAACGCGTCGGCGGCATACCGGGACCTTCGCGTCTCCGAGGTTGGGCGGGTTCGGAACCGAGCGTCTCCGGAAGCCGCAATGTGCCTCTCGTGACGGGCAGCGGCGGGCTGCGTGGCCGGGTGTGCCGCAAGGTCACGCGAGTCGGCCCCAACGGGGTGGGGAGTGACCTATTTCTAAGGGCTACCTCGCGGTCGGGGCCGCCGGGTTCTCCACCAGCCGGAAGTACGGAGTCTTGTCGACCCGGACGCTCAGCGAGCCCGCCTGGAGGTCGAGCACATGACCACCGAGCGTGCGGTCCTTCGAGATCCAGTGGACGTGAGTGCCGGCGACGTTGACACCCGCCGCTCCCATCTCCGGCGGGCACCACACCACCACGAGGTCGGCCTGCACGTCGTGGTCGATGAACACCGTCTGATTCGCTACGACCGTCGGCAGGGTCGGGTAGGTGCCGTCGGCGTTGCGGGCAGGCGTGGTGAAGGTGCGGGACTGCACCGTGTCCAGCCTTCCCGAGATTCGGAACACATAGGTGGGCGACCAGGTCGTGTCAGGGTCCGGGTCGCCGGCGGGGGCCAGGTTCGGATGGGTCGCGATGAGCTGCTCGATGCTGCCCATCAAGCTGCTCGCACGGAAGGTGCCGTCGGCATTCTTGGCCCCTAGGCTTTCGATGCCGCTGAAGGTGGCCCTGGCGTCGGTGTCGAAGGTCGTCACGGCCATGAACGGCGTGGTGTCCGATCGGCGCGACAGAGTGACGTCGGGCTCGCCGTTCTCCGCGCCAAGTCGGTAGACCCGGCCGTCGATCACGATCGCCTCGCCGTCGACCTTGTCCGACGCTCCCAGCCCGGTGTCGCCCTTTGCGAGGACCCTGCCGATGGTGGCGAAGCCGTCATACAGTCCGCCGGTGGTCTGGTTTCCCCGGAAGGTGTCGAACCGGCCGAACTGGTAGAGCGTCTCCGCTTTCCGCGACATGGACGGGCCGCCTCCGTGATGGCCATCGCCGGCGGTCGCGGTGGAGACCGGGCCGGCGCCCAACGCGAGCGACCCGGCGATGATGACGAGAACCGCCTTGTTCACAGCAACACTCCCCTCGGTCAGGGAGCGGCCCCTCGGCCACTCGCGTGAAATCTACCAGCGGGAGCCCTTCGGCAACCCTCCTGGTGCTGCAAGTCATCAGCCCGAAGGCTCCCGCGGCAGATGCGGTGGCGGGCCTTCCCCCTGCCAACACTGCAACTCCTGGTATGGATCCGATACCGACTGGGCAGGCTCTCGACATCGGACCAAGCGGGCGGCAGGTGGCGCTCATCGAACGCAGCGAACCGCCATAGCGTTGGTCGGGAGGCGGAGGGGAACCGGTTTTGCGTTGGTTCATGGGGTGGCGAGTGTGTGTGAGGCGCGGTGCTCGACGTCGCCGAACCCGTGGTGGCGGGCGAGTTCGAGGGCGTGGGTGAGCAGGGGGCGGGCGCGATGCGGTTCTGACTTGATCAACATCTGGCCCCAGTACAAGCCTGTTTCGGCGACGTAGAACGGCGCTTGCATTCTCTCGTGGATCAGCCATGCCAGTTCAAAGTGCCGGTCAGCGTTGGCGGTTTGTCCCAGTAGTGCTGCGAGACGGCCGAGAGCGTGGCTCACGCCGTGGATTGGGACAGGTCCTGCGGTGGCGAATAGTTCCTTCCAAGGGTGAAGTTTGCGGTAGAGGATGGCGGCCGCGCGGGTGTCGCGGAGCTCGGCGGCGACCCCGGCCCATTGACACATGCAGCCCAACCATGCTGGGCCGTAGAGCATCTCGAAGTTGTTGTTGGCTGCCCGGGTCAGCATTGATCTGGCCAGGTCGCGTTCACCGGTGACCGCTCGGGCGTACGCGAGCCCTGATTGGCCGTTGGGCAGATCCGGAAGTCGATCCAGCGTTGCTCGGAGTATTGGTAACGCCTCGAAAAGTCGGCCCTGGTGCCATCGGATGATGGCGAGCACCTCGCGATGTCCCTCCTGGGGGTCCCCGACTGTGCCCGCCGACCTCGTGAAGTTCTGTTGCTTGTGTTTCGGCGAGTTCGAGATCTCCGCGCACGATGGTCAGGCAGCATCTCAATAGCAGGATCATCGACCGCATCAGGGGTTCCTGGAACTCCATCGCGATCCGCGCGCCGGCCTCGAGTTCGTTATCGAATCGATCCGTGGAGCCGCGCTCGAGGAGTGCGGAGGAGAGTAACCCGACGACATCGATGCGGCCTATCGGGTCGTTCGCGCGGTCCGCGAGTTCGACGGCTTCGAGGAACTGGCTGACCCGCAACTCGGAGGTCTCCGGTACCCATGTCGCGGGGCCGGGACGGGCAATGGCGTCGAACAAGGTGGCGGGGTCGCCCGTGCGCCGCGCGATCGATACCGCTTCGTCGGCGAGTGCGATTCGCCGGTGATGATCCGGGTGCCAGGTCAGCTCGCCGGACAGCGCTGCAAGTAGCTGTGCCCGCTTCGCAGCATGTGGTGGGACCACTGTCAGCGCGGTCTCCAGGACGGCCACTTTCTCTGCGTCGACCTGCCCGAGACTGCTGAAACCGCCAGGGTTGTTGGCAATGGCCGCATCGATCAGCAGATCGAAATCACCTTGCCGGTGGGCGATATGGGCTGCGCTGAGCAGTGTTTCGCGGTAGCCGACGTCGTCGGCCCGGCGTTGCGCAACACCGAGTTCGAGTAGGAGTCGCGCGTGCTCGATGTCATCCCGAGGAGGCGGTAGTGCGTTCAACGCGGCCGTGTACCAGCGGACGGCCTCTTTGGGTGCCGACACCTCCAACGCTCGTTTGCCGGCGACTCTGGCGTGGTGGATCGCCCGGTGAGCGGTTGTCGAGGTGATGCCAGCCAGGTAGTGGTACGCGAGTTCACCGGGTTCGCGCCCGCCGAGATCTTCCATTGCGGCGGCCACCCGGGCGTGGGCGCGGGTCCGGCGGGCCGGTCCGATGCCGAGGTACAGCGTTTGGTGCACCAGAACATGGGCGAACCGGAACCTGCCGACTCGCTCCGTCGCGTCCTGCACCAGCGCGGCCCGCTCCGCAGCCTCGAGCAGGTCAAGCAGGTCGTCCTCGTCGAGCCCGGTACTGGCAGCCAACAAGTCGACGTCAAACTCCTGACCGATGACGGCCGCCATGGACAGCGCATTGGCCACCCGGTCGCCAACCCTGACCATCCGTGCGCCCAACACCTCCCGAATGCTGTCCGGCAGGCTGGTCGGGTGCACCCCGTCGCGCACGGTGCACCGGCCCGCTGGTCGGTCAATGATCACTCCCGTTTCCAGGAGGTGCCGCATCATCTCGGTCAGGAAAAACGGATTGCCATTGGTCTGCTCACGCAGACGATGGGCCAGCTGAACAGCCAGATCATCCGGCTCTCGCTGGACGATCCCGGACATCACTGCCACGGCTTGCTGCGCAGTCAAGCCGGGGAGTGCGAGGGGGATGATTGCGGCGTCGCGGTGGCTTTCGCCCAGCGTCTTGATCAAGGGGCCGTCTGGACGCTCACTGTCGCGGTGCGCGCCGACGATCAGCACCCGCCCGAGGTCCAGTCCGGCCAGGTAGGTGACCAGCTGCAGCGTTGGTCGGTCAGCCCAGTGCAGATCGTCGAGAACGACGAGCACCGGAGCGGTTCGAGCCAAGTTTGAAAGCAGCGATGCCGCAGCGCGGAACAGTCGGTACCGCTCGACATCGGGATCGGCCTTGACCGGCGGTGGCAGATCGGGTCGACGGCGCCGAAGGTCGAACACCAAGCGGGCGAGCTCCGCCAGGTTCGGTGTGCCAACCTCAGCCAGGAGGTGGTCGGGACAGGGAGCTGCAACGGCCTGCGAGAGGCACTCGACGAATGCTTGGAAGGGGATCGCCAGTTCGGCATCACAACGCCCCTGCAGAACAATCCCGCCGGACTGGCGGACCGAGCGTCCGACTTCGCGCAGCAGCCGGCTCTTGCCGATGCCGGCCTCCCCGGAGACCAGTAAGGTCCCAGACCTGCCGTCGCAGGCCGTGGACCAGGCTGCCTTCATCGTGCGCAGCTCGACGTCCCGACCTGCCAATGCCACCTTTTCCCCGACATCCAACGGCTTCGGGGCAGCGGCGGTTGCTCGTACTGCCCTGCGGCTGTAGTTGCGGGTCCTGGGCCAGGACCATTGTGTGGAGCTGCCGCAACGAAATGCTCGGAGCTATCCCGAGCTCTTCGTCCAGGGCACGCACGAGATCTTGGTACGCCTGCAGCGCGTCGGCCTGCCGACCGTCCTGGTACAGCGCAGTGATCCGCTGCGCCCATAAACCTTCCCGCAGTGGGTGGTTTCGGCAGAGCGCAGTGAGTTCGGTCAGCACGACGCCGTGGTGGCCGGACGCCAAGTCTGCAGTGATCCGGGCCTCAAGGACGCTCAACCTGTCCTCCTCCAACCGGTCCAACTCACCCTGCAGGTAGCGGGTCCCGGTCTGCGCCAGCCGTTCACCTCGCCACAGGCCCAACGACTCGGTCAGCGTCGCGGATGCCGCAACGAACCGTCGGTCGTGTAGTTCCTTGCGACCGCGCGCGGACAATTCCTCGAACTGGGCAACATCAACCTCGCAGCCGTCCAGCCGGTATCCCGGTGACAATGTCGCGATCGGGGACTCCCCACCCGTCAATGTCAACGACTTGCGAACACGGGAAACCAGTACCCGCAGCGACGCTTCGACTGAGTCCGGTCGGTCGCCGGTCCACAAAGCCTCAATCAATCGGTCCGACGGCACGACCCGACCCGGTTGCAACGCCAGCCTGACCAACAGCCCGCGTTCCTTATTACCCACAATCGCCGCCGGCCGGCCATCGCACAGAACCTCCAGCGGTCCCAGCACACGGACCACCACCGACATGTCGCAAAGAGTACGGCACGCCCGCAGACTTCGACCGAGACCAACGAAACCGCAACAAGTTCGCTACCTCGGCTCGTCACGCTGTTGTTCACACCCCGGCCTTGAGCCGGAAACAGATGAGGAGACCGAAATGATTGCTCATGTGGCCGAGTTCATCGGCCAACGGAACAGCTCGAGGTCATCGGGATCAAGGGTTTTCACGAACGCGTCGTTCCGGTCTTGCGGGCCCAGCCGGGATTCGCAGGCTGCCTGACGCTGCTCGATAGGGAGAACGGCAAAATGCTGGGCGTGACCCTATGGGACACCGAGGAAAACGGT